>JAUJMY010000009.1:0-59610 GCA_030446625.1 Gaiellaceae bacterium | reverse complement strand
CCCCCCCCCCCCCCCCCCCCCCCCCCCCCCCCCCCCCCCCCCCCCCCCCCCACGTCACACTTCCATGATCTCCGCTTCCTTGTGCTTCAGGAGCTCGTCGATCTTCTTTACGTGCTCGTCCGTGAGCTTCTGGACGCGATCCTCTGCGCGTCGCTCCTCGTCGTCGCCGACGTCCCCGTTGCGGACGAGCTCCTGCAGATGGTGCATCACGTCGCGGCGGACGTTGCGGACGGCGACGCGGCTCTCCTCCGCCATGCCGCGTACGAGCTTCACGAGCTCCTTACGCCGCTCCTCGGTCAGCTGCGGCACCGGGAGCCGGATCACCTTGCCGTCGTTCGATGGCGTCAGGCCGAGATCCGACTCCTGGATCGCGCGCTCGATCGCCTTGATCGAGCCCGGATCGAACGGCTGCACCGTCAACAGGCGGGCCTCCGGCGCGTTGATCGCCGCGAGCTGCTTCAGCGGCGTCGGCTGGCCGTAGTAGTCGATCTGGACGCGGTCGAGCAGCGCCGGGGATGCGCGCCCCGTGCGGACGCTGTTGAAGTGCTCGCGAGCGGCCTCGATCGAGCGGTCCATCCGCCGCGTCGCGTCCTGGAGGAACTCGTCGATCGTGGCCATCAGCCGTCTCCCTTCCCGTTGGAGATGATCGTGCCGACGCGCTCGCCGCGCACGAGGCGCTGGATGTTTCCGGGCGCGAGCGCGAACACGTGGATCGGAAGCTCGTTGTCCATGCAGAGGGACAGCGCGGTCGTGT
This sequence comes from Gaiellaceae bacterium, assembly GCA_030446625.1. Classification (GTDB taxonomy): domain Bacteria; phylum Actinomycetota; class Thermoleophilia; order Gaiellales; family Gaiellaceae; genus JAUJMY01. The sequence goes on along the minus strand of JAUJMY010000009.1, from coordinate 58,856 downwards.
CCATCACGCGCAGGCCGCGCTCGATCGCCTCGAGATGCGTGAGCTCGGGGAGGAACTCCGCCCGCGACTCGCGGTTCGGGTCGCCGTCGTAGACGCCTTCGACGCCGTGCTTCGCCATCAGCATCGCGTCCGCGTTGATCTCCAGCGCACGCAGCGCCGCCGCCGTGTCGGTGGTGAAGAACGGGTTGCCCGTACCCGCGGCGAAGATGACGACGCGCCCCTTCTCCAGGTGGCGGATCGCGCGCCGTCGGATGTACGGCTCGGCGACCTCCGAGACCTCGATCGCCGACATGACGCGCGTGTCGGCGCCCTGCCGCTCGAGCGCGTCCTGCAGGGCGAGCGCGTTCAGGACGGTGGCGAGCATTCCCGCGTAGTCGGCGGTCGCCCGGTCCATTCCCTCGGCGGCGGCAGCCATGCCGCGGTAGATGTTCCCGCCCCCGACGACGATCGCCGTCTCGACGCCGGATGACCGGATCCCCGCGACCTCGGCCGCGATCGTCTCGACCGTCGCGAGGTCGATGCCGTACTCGCGCGCGCCGAGGAGCGCCTCGCCGGACAGCTTGAGCAGGATGCGCGAGAACACCGGCGCCGCGCCCGCGGCCGGCGCCGGCGCGTCTTTCGGCCGGACCTCCACTACAGGGACTCCCGTCGCTCGGGCGGCGCGAGTGCGGCGGCGGGTCTCGTGTCTCGCCGGGCGAGCCAGACGCGGAGCGTGCTCATCCTCCGAGCGCGAACCGCTCGAACGCGCCGACTTCGAGCCCCTCCTCCGCGAGCGCCTTCGCGACGGTCAGCGACGTGTCGTGGATCCAGGGCTGCTCGAGCAGCGCTCCGCCCGGGTACGCGGCGAAGAAGCGCTTGTTCAGCATGCCTTCGACGATCTTCTCCCGCGCCTGCTCCGGCTTGCCCTGAAGCTCGTCGGACGCGCGGTACACGTCACGCTCTGCCGCGACGAGCTCCTGCGGCACGTCTTCGCGGCGGAGCCACGACGGCGCCGCGGAGGTGATGTGCATCGCGAGCCGCCGCGCCGCGGCCGCATTCTCGCCGCGCACGCGCACGAGGACGCCGATCTTGTTCGCGGGCGGATGCACGTACTCCGCCAGCGACTCGCCTTCCTCCGCCTCGACACGAGCGGCGCCGACGACGACGATGTTCTCGTTGATCTTGCCTACGAGCTCCTGTCGCTCCTCCTCGACGTCGTGGACGGCGTCGGCGCCGCGTTCGGCGACGACGTCGCGCACGCGCTCCGCGTAGGCGAGGAACTGCTCGTTCTTCGACACCGGCTCCGTCTCGCAGCCGACGGCGACGATCGTGCCGACGTTGCCCGAGATGGAGACGAGCACGACGCCCTCGGTCGTCTCGCGCCCCGCGCGCTTCCCAGCCTGCGCCATCCCGCGCTCGCGCAGGATGCGGCGCGCGGCCTCGAGGTCGCCGCTCGTCTCCTCGAGCGCGCGCTTCGCGTCCATCATCCCCGCGCCCGTCTGGTCGCGGAGCTCCTTCACGAGGCTTGCGGAGATCGCGGTCACGCGCCCTCCGCTCCGGCCGCAGGTGTCGTGCCCGCCGCGTCCTCGCCCGCCGCCTCGACGAAGGGATCCGGCGCCTCGACGGTGCGCTCACCCTGCCCGACCTGCTCGTACTCGGCGGGTGCGTCGACGGCGACCCCGGGCTGGGCGATCTCCGTCTCGTCGCCCGCTGCCTCGGCGCCGTTCGTCTCGGGAGGCGTGAAGTCCGCGACGGTCGCCTTCGACTGCCCCGCGGCGATCCCGTCCGCGATCGCCCGCACGATCAGGCTGCAGGACCGGATCGCGTCGTCGTTGCCCGGAATCACGTAGTCGGCCTCGTCCGGATCGCAGTTCGTGTCCACGAGCGCGACGACGGGCATCCCGAGCCGCCGCGCCTCGCGGACGGCGAGCTGCTCCTTGCGCAGGTCGACGATGAAGACGGCGTCCGGCTGGCGGCGCATCTCCGCCACGCCGCCCAGGTTCGCCTCGAGCTTCTCGAGCTCGCCGAGCATCGAGATCCGCTCCTTCGCCGGCAGCAGGTCGAGCTGGCCCTCCTCCTTCAGCCGACGCAGCTCGTGCAGCCGGTCGATCCGGTCGGCCATCGTGCGCCAGTTCGTCAGCAGCCCGCCGAGCCACCGGTGGTTCACGTACGGCATGCCGACACGCCCGGCCTGCTCGGCGATCGCGTCCTGGCTCTGCTTCTTCGTGCCTACGAAGAGGATCGAGCCGCCGCGGTCGGCGACGTTGCGCGCGAAGTCGTGTGCCTCGTGGAGCAGCTCGAGCGTCTGCTGGAGGTCGATGATGTAGATGCCCCCGCGCTCGGTGAAGATGAAGCGCTTCATCTTCGGGTTCCAGCGGCGGGTCTGGTGGCCGAAGTGGACCCCAGCCTCCAGGAGTTCTCGCATGGAGACGACGGACACTGCTCTGCTCCCTTCCTGGTTACGGTGCGGTGCGCCGGCGAGCCGCGAGTGGAACCGGCCTCGCGACCGGCACCGCCACCCGTTCCTGCCCGCCGGGTAGGAGACGGAAAAACCGCTGCATGCTAGCAGCGTGACCGTTGACCGGACGCGCGCGTTGTAGCTGCGATGAGCGTCACCACGAGCGAGCGCGCTGCGCTGGACCGGCTCGGCGCCGAGATCCGCGACTCGGCGTGGGAGCTCGCGCAGGACTTCCTCGACGAGGCCCTACGAGACGACGCGATCCCCTCTCTCGCGCGCCTGGGGCGACTCGGCCAGCTCGGCGACATGCCGACGTTCATCACCGAGCTCGGCAAGGAGCTCTCGGACCCGCAGCCCGGCCGCGTCCGTCGCGGCAGCCCGCTCGCCACGCTCGTCCGCGACCATGCCGGCGAGCGCGAGGCGCTGGGCTTCGCGCCGCGCGAGATCGTCACGGAGTTCCTGCTCCTGCGCCGCGTCCTGTGGCGGTTCGTGTCGCGCTCGAACGTGCTGCACGAGACGGGGGAGGTGCTGCTCGTCGAGCGCCGGCTCAACGACACGATCGACCAGCTCGTCACCGAGTGCGTCGTCGCGTACTTCGACCGCGCGACCTCCGAGCTCGCGCTGCGCGCTCGCCTCGACCCGCTGACCGGGCTGCTGAACCACCAGGCGTTCACGAGCGAGCTCGAGGTGGAGGTGGAGCGCGCGAAGCGCTACGAGCACCGCGTCGCTCTCGTCTTCTTCGACGTCGACCGCTTCAAGGAGATCAACGACACGCACGGCCACCCCGAGGGCGATCGGCTGCTGCGGTGCATCGCGACCCTGCTCGCGGACGGCATGCGCGGGTCGGACATCGCGGGCCGGATGGGCGGCGACGAGTTCGCCGTGGCGCTCGTCGAGAGCGACGCGGAGGCGGCCGCCGGGTTCCTCGAGCGCCTCGTCGATCGCCTCGACGAGCGCGTCGCGCGTGGCGAGCTCCCCTCCGGCTTCTCGGTCAGCCCCGGCGTCGCGGAGTTCCCGAGCGAGGGCACGACCGCAGATGCCCTCTTCCGCATCGCCGACCGGCGGATGTACGAGCAGAAGCGGACGCGCTCGGCGGGCTAGTCCCCCCCGCCGCGCGCTCGCTCGAGGGCGCGCTCGAGGTCCGGCGGCAGCGGCGAGGCGAGCTCGAGCCGCTCGCCGGTGACGGGGTGCGCGAAAGCGAGGCGCGCCGCGTGCAGGAACTGCCGCTCGAGGCCGAGGTCTCCCGCGACCCCGTAGACCGGGTCCCCGGAGAGCGGCAGGTCGATCGCCGCCAGGTGGACCCGGATCTGGTGCGTCCGCCCCGTCTCGAGCCGAACCGCGAGCAGGGCGTGCTGCGGCAGGAGCTCCCCGACGTCGAAGTGCGTGACGGCTTCGCGAGGGTTCTCCGTGTCGAGCGAGTGGCGCGTCGGGTCGGAGCGGTCGCGGCCGATCGCGGCGTCGATCCGCCCCGCGCGCGACTGCGGCCGGCCGCGGACGAGCGCGACGTACCCGCGCTCGACCTCCCGCCGTCGAATCAGCGCCTGGAGGCGCCGGTACGCGTGCTCGGAGCGCGCGACGACGATCAGGCCGGACGTGTCGCGGTCGAGTCGGTGCACGATGCCCGCGCGCGCAGGATCGTCGCCGCCGGCCGCCCGACCCGCGAGGGCCTGCGCGAGCGTCCCGCCGGCGTGACCGGCGCCGGGATGCACGACCACGCCTGCGTCCTTGTCGACGACGAGCACGTGCTCGTCCTCGTGGGCGACGCGGAGTTGCGGAACGGCAGCGTCTCCCTCGTCCGCGGCCGGCACCGCTCGCTCGAGCTCCAGCTCCTCGCCGCCCCCGAGCCGGAAGCTCTTCGGGCGCACCTCGCCGCCGATCCGGACCGCGCCCGCGGCCAGCAGCCTCTCCGCCTCCGCGCGCGAGCCGACGACGTGCAGCCCGGCGAGGAAGCGGTCGAGCCGCTCACCCGCGGCGGAGGCCGGAACGACGACCCGCGTCGTCAGCGAGAGTCGCGCGAGCGCCGCCGCGGGTCGCGCTCCGCGACGAGGAGCGCGCCGAGCAGGACGGCGACTCCGACGACGATGAACGAGTCGGCGAGGTTGAACGCGGGCCAGAAGCGGACGTCGAGGAAGTCGGTGACGTGGCCGAGCCGGATCCGGTCGACGAGGTTCGAGAGGCTGCCGCCGATCACGAGTCCCAACCCGACGGGCAGAATCGGGTGGCGGGAGCCGGAGCGGGCGAAGAAGACGACCATCCACGCGACGGCGCATGCCGTCAGGACGATCACGAGCGAGGTCGCGCTCGCGAAGAGGCCGAACGCGATGCCGGAGTTCTGGACGTGGTGGATCGAGACCGGCCCCGCCACGTCCACCTCGTCGCCGAGCGGCAGGCGGCTCGCGACGAGCTGCTTCGTCAGCTGGTCGGCCGCGACCGCGGCCGCCGCGACCGCGACGAGCCCGGCCCACTGCCTCGCGCCGGCGGCGAGGGACCGCTCGGCGACTGATACGGGCGTGAGCGCGTCCGTGGACGAGCCGACGCGCACGTCGACGTGTCGGGCCGGCTCGGTCAACGCTCGCTTTCGCGCTTGCAGTCGATGCACAGCTCCGCGTACGGAAGCGCCTCGAGACGCTCGGGCGCGATCGGCTTGCCGCAGCGCTGGCACGTGCCGTACGTGCCGTCGTCGATGCGCCGGAGCGCCGCGTCGATCGCGGTCAGAACGGCTTCCGCGTTGTCCTCGAGCGTGTAGCCCATCTCGCGGTCGAACGTCTCCGTTGCCATGTCTCCGAGGTGGTTGTCGATGCTCGACGACGTCAGCTCGCCGGTTTCGTCGATGAGGGACCCCGGGTTCTCGCTGTGGAGGTTGTCGATCGCGTGCTGCACACGCGCGCGTTCCTCGAGCAGCATCTGACGGAACCGGTCGGTCTCGATCGTGCTCATCCCGCTTCCTTTCTCTCGGCGGCGGCGAGTCGGCGCTCGATCTCCGCGCGGGTAATTCCTGCGAACTCCGCAATCTTGACACGCCCGGCCCGGTCCGCGACGAGGGTGATGCCCAACCGGGTCGCCACGGAGGCGAGTGTAGTTCGCGTCGCTACGCAGCCTCGCGCCGGGGCTCCGCCGCCGGTTCCGCGTCCTCGGACAGCGTCTCGAGAGCGGCTTCGAGCTGAGCGCGGAGCCGCCGGCTGTCGGCGAGTAGGCGCTCCCGCTCGGCGGCGGCGGCGTACGTGATCCGCCGACCCTCGGCGTGCGCCTCGTTCACGATCAGCTCGGCCTCGCGCTTCGCCGCGTCCTTCAGCTCGTGCGCCGCGCGCTCGGCGGAGACCAGCGTCGTCCGCAGGAGCGTCTCGAGCTCGCGGTAGCGCACGAGGTCGCCTTCGAGCTGCTCCACCTTGTCGCGCAGGTCCGCCCGGTCGCGCCAGACGTCCTCGAAGCTGTCCGTCACCTCGACGAGCAGGCGGTCGACGGACGTGCGGGCGTACCCGAACAGCTTCCTGCCGAGGTGGACGTGGCGCAGTTCGACGGGGGTCAACGACATCGGCGCCTCCTCTCTACGCGCGTTCGATCAGATTGTTGAAGAGGCCTCGGACGAGCACGAGCGCGAGCACGGCGACCATCGGCGACAGGTCGAGCGGCCCGAGGGGCGGCACGAAGCGCCGGAAGAGGCGCAGGTACGGCTCGCAGACGTCGTAGAGGAAGCGCTGGATCCGGTTGAGCCACGGTGAGTAGGGCAGCCGGATCCACGACGTGAGGATGTACGCCAGGATCAGGAGGATGTAGACCGTGATGAAGACGTTCACGAAGCTCTGGATGGACTTGACCGTGTCGCCCAGCAGCATGAAGGTGGCGGGTTCGCCCATCGCGAGAGACTTCGCCACTCCGGGGGCGCTTCCTACGCCTGGTTGAAGAAGCCGCCGCGCTCGAGCATCCGCGCGCGCTCCTCGGCCGAGACCTCGACGTTCCGCGGCGTCAGCAGGAACACCTTGTCCGCGACCCGCTGCATCCCGCCGTCGAGCGCGTACGTCAGGCCGCTCCCGAAGTCGATCAGGCGCTTCGAGAGCTCCGCATCCGACGCCTGGAGATTGAGGATCACGGGGACGCCGTCCTTGAACTTGTCCGCGATCTGCTGCGCGTCGTTGAAGCTGCGCGGGACGACGAGGTGGACGCGCACGGACGCAGGCGACGGGGCGGGCTCCAGGCTCCTCAAACGCGTCGGCGGGCGCATCACCGCCGTGCGCTCGGTCGCGGTCGCCTCCCCACCGTCTGTCCAGTCGTCGAACTCCCGGTCTCGGCGCCGCGGCGCGAGGCGACGCACGTTCGGGCGGTCGCGGTAGCTGCGCTCCAGCTCCTCGTTCGTCGCGTAGCCGTCCTCGTCCCACTCGTCGTCGTCCTCCTCGGCGATCCCGAAGTAGACGAGCGTGCGGTTCCAGACGTCGGCGAAGCCCATCGCGCGCCGAATCTTAGCCCGCGCAGGGCGATTTCCTTCCGCGCGGCTCAGCCTCGGTACAGGACGCTGCCCACGCGGACGAGGGTCGCGCCCTCCTCCGCGGCGACGCGGAAGTCCTGGCTCGTCCCCATCGAGAGCTCGCGCAGCCCGTGCTCCTGCGCCAGCTCGCGCAGCGCTGTGAAGTACGGCCGCGACGCCTCGGGGTCGTCCGTCGGCGGCGGCATCGTCATCAACCCCAGCACGCCCTCGTAGCGCGTCAGGAACGCGGGGAGCTCGTCCGGTCGAACTCCCGACTTCGACGGCTCGCCCGAGAGGTTGACCTCGACGAGCGCGGGGATCGCGAGCCGCCGCGCCGCCGAGTCGGAGTCGAGCGAGTGCACGAGCTCGCAGATCCGGTTCACGAGCTTCGCCTTGCGGCTCTGGAGGTGGCCGATGAAGTGCCACCGGAACGCGTCGCCGTACGCGGCGTGCTTGGCCTCGAGGTCCTGCGCCCGGTTCTCGCCCACGACCTCCACGCCGGCCTCCGCCAGCACGGCCATCTCGGCGACGGAGACGTACTTCGTCGCCGCGACCACCGTCACGCCCGCGCCGACCTCGGCGCGAATCCGCGCGTAGCGCGCGCGCACCTCCTCAGCCGGCGACATAGCCGATGACGCCCTGGCGGCCCGTCCTGCCGCCGTCGCGGCGGTGAGAGAAGAACAGTCCGGGGTGGCAGGCGGTGCAGAGGTCGACGCGCTCGACCGACGCGCAGCCGGCCGCGCGGAGGGCGCGCTCGCACGCGGTCCACAGGTCGAGCCGGCGGTCGCGCACCACGTCCGCGCCGAAGCGCGCGGCGAACGGCTCCCCCACGTCAGCGCCGACTTCGTAGCAGCAGGGGCCGATCGCGGGCCCGACGATCGCTGCGAGGCGGCCGCCGCCGAGCGCCGCGACACCCGCGGCGACGATGCCCTCGAGCAGGCCGCGCCAGCCCGCGTGCAGGAGCGCGAGCGCCGGCGCCGCCTCGTTCGCGCGCGCGACGGCCACGGGAACGCAGTCAGCCGTCAGCTTCAGCATCGGAACGCTCGGCTCGTCGCTCCACAAGCCGTCTCCCGCCTCCCCGGTGCGGCCGGCGTGCGCGCGGTTGACCACCGGCGAGTGCGTTTGCCGGTTGAGGGTCAGCTTCGAGCGCTCGACCCCGAGCGCCTCGCACAGCCGCCGGCGGTTCTCGGCCACGTTCGCGGGCGCGTCGTCGGTGCGGCCGAGGTTCAGCGACTCGTACGGCCCCGCGCTCACGCCGCCGGCGCGAGTCGAGAACGCGACTGCGTACGGGCCCGTGCGCTCCCAGTGGATCAGCGGGACGCTCAGAGCAGCTCCCGCGCACGCGCGAGCAGGAACTCGCGCTCGTTCTTGGACGGATCGTCGACCACCTCGTCGAGGAGGACGTCGAGCGTGCGCCCGAGCTGCGGCCCGGCCTCGTCGCCGAGCTCGAGCAGGTCACCGCCGTCGACGACGAGGTCGCGCAGGCGGTGCGGGCGGCCGCGCTCCCGCTCGAGCAGCGTCCGGAGGCGAGCTGCCCGCTCCAGCTCGCCGTCCGTGCCGATCTTCGCCCGCAGGTCGGCCTCCTTGTGCGCGACGAGGTCGAACGCGAGCCCGTCCCCGTGCGCGCGGAGGAAGCGTCGCGCGAAGCGCTCGTCGACGGGCTCGTCGAGGCAGAACGCGTGCTCGCGGCACAGCCGCGTGACGTATTCCCGCAGCGCCGTCGGGTAGCGCAGGCGACGGAGCGCGGCCGCGGCGATCCGCGCGCCGGCGCCGGCATGTCTCGCGACACCGGGCTGCGTGTCGGACTTGCCGAGGTCGTGCAGCAGCGCGGCGAGCCTCACGGGCAGCGGCGCGTCCGCGTCGGCGGCTGCCTGGACGACCGCGAACATGTGCTCCTCCAGCGGCCCCGCCTGGCGCGCACTCCCGAGGTCGTACCCGATCGCGCGCTCGTACTCGGGGACGATCTCGACGAGGACGCCGGTGTCGCGCGCCAGCCGCAGCGCGGTGAGCGGGTTCTGGCCGAGCAGGAGCTTCGAGAGCTCCCCCATGCCGTCCGCGCTGAGCCCACCGCCGATGCGCTCCGCCGAGACGAGACGGACCTGTGGCGCGTGCTCGAGCATCTGGCGCACCGTCTTGTCGTCCGGCTCGACGCGGAGCTGCGACACGAACCGCAGCCCGCGGACGATCCGGAGCGGATCCTCGCGGAAACTGTTCGCGGAGACCGTGCGCAGGACGCCGCGCGCGAGGTCGCGTCGACCGTCGAGCGGATCGAGGATCTCGCCCGTCGACAACCGCTGCGCGATCGCGTTGATCGTGAAGTCGCGGCGGCGCATGTCCTGCTCGAGCGAGATCTCGCCGTCGGCGACGATCTCGAAGTCGTGCCGGCCCGGCCCGGTGCTGCGCTCGACGCGCGGCGGCGCGAACTCGATGCCCGCGGGTGCTAGCGCGCGCGCGGCCGCCTCGCGCGGGAAGAGGCGAACGCCGACGCGTTGGCCGGCGACCACCAGATCCTCGACCCGACCGTGCGGCTCGAGCAGGGCGCGCAGCTCCGCCTGGCCCACGCCCGGCACGACGAAGTCGGTGTCCTTGACGCCACGACCGAGGATCGCGTCTCGCACGGCGCCGCCCACCATCCAGGCGTCGACGTCGAGGGAGCGCACGTAGTCCGCCGCGGTCGCCCACACGCGGCCATTGTCGCCGCCGGACGCTAGAGGTGGGCGATCGCCTCGATCTCGACCCGGGCGCCGGACGGGAGCGCCGCGACCTGGAACGTCGAGCGGGCGGGCGGGCTCGCGCCGACGTGGCGGGCGTAGACCTCGTTCATCGCCGCAAAGTCGCCGAGGTCGACGAGGAAGACCGTCGTCTTGACGACCTGGCCGAGGCTGCTCCCCGCCGCCTCGAGGATCGCGCCGAGGTTCGCGAACACCTGCTCCGTCTGCTCGGCGATCGACTCCCCCACGAGCTCCGTCTCGCCGGGCCGCAAACCGAGCTGCCCGGACACGAAGACGAACCCGCCCGCGCGGATCGCCTGCGAGTAGGGAGCGCCCTGGAACGGCGCCGGCGCCTCCTCCGTCCGCACCACGTCCTTCTCCGCCACTTAGTCCTCCTTCGGGACACGCGGCCGGCACGCCTGCGCGAGCGCGACGCCGAGCGCCTTGAAGATCGCCTCGAGCACGTGCTGCGTGTCCTCGCCTTCGATCAGCCGCACGTGCAGCGTCAGCGCGGCGCCCTCTGCGAGCTCGCGCAGGAAGCGCGCGACGAGGTCGGTGTCGAGGCCGCCCACGTGCGCCGCCGACAGATCGACGTTCGAGACGACGAGCGGCCGGCCCGACGCCTCGAGCGCGACGTGCGCCAGCGCCTCATCCGCCGGCACGACGGCGGATCCGTGGCCGCGCGCTCCGCCGACGCGCAGCGGACCGCTCAGCCCCTCCCCGAGCGCACGCCCGGCTGCGGCGACCGCCTCGAGGGGAGCACCGGGCGACACCTCGAGCGCAAGGTCGAACGCGGCGAACTGCGCGAGGCGGCCGAGCAGGTGGTCGAGCACCGGGAGCCCCGTCTCGGCCTTCGCGCTCCCCGTCCCGTGGGTCGCAACCTGGACGTGCGTCCGGGGCGCCGCCCCTGTGTGTCCCGCCGCAGCCACGCGCGGCCCTAGTAGACGCGCTCGATCTGCGCTCCGAGCGCCCGCAGACGCTCGTCGATCCGCTCGTAGCCGCGCACGATCTGCCCGATGTTCCCGATCGTCGAGGTGCCCTCGGCGCAGAGGCTCGCGATCAGCAGCGCCCAGCCGGCGCGGATGTCGGGGCTCTCCATCCGCTGCCCGTAGAGCCTGGAGGGGCCGGCGACGATCGCGCGGTGCGGGTCGCAGAGGATGATCCGCGCGCCCATGCTGACGAGCTTGTCGACGAAGAACAGCCGGCTCTCGAACATCTTCTCGAAGATCAGGATCGTGCCGTGCGCCTGCGTCGCGACCGTGAGCGCGATCGACGTCAGGTCGGCCGGGAAGAGCGGCCACGGCCCGTCCTCGATCTTCGGCACCTGCTCGCCGATGTCGTTCTGCACGATCAGGGCCTGCTCCGCGGGCACGTGCACCCAGTCGTCGCCGACCTCGCAGGTGACGCCGAGCTTCGCGAAGCCGGGGAGGATCGGGATCAGGTCGGCGGAGCGCACGCCGGCGATCGTCACGTCGCCGTGCGTGACGGCGGCGAGGCCGATGAAGCTCGCGACCTCGATGTGGTCGGGCCCGATCCTCCACTCTCCCCCGCGCAACCGGTCGACGCCGTCGATCACGAGCCGGTTCGAGCCGATGCCGTCGATCTCCGCCCCGAGCGAGACGAGGAAGCGGCAGAGGTCCTGGACGTGCGGCTCGCAGGCCGCGTTGTAGAGGGTCGTCGTGCCGGAAGCGGTGACCGCGGCCATGACCGCGTTCTCCGTGCCCGTCACGCTCGCCTCGTCGAGGAGGATCGCGGCGCCGCGCAGCCCGTCGGTCGAGAACTCGTAGCGCTGGTCGATCGTCGCCCGGGCGCCGAGCGCCTCGAGTGCGTGGACGTGCGTGTCGATCCGTCGCCTCCCGATCACGTCGCCCCCGGGCGGGGGCACGAGCGCGCGGCCCTCGCGCGCGAGGAGCGGCCCCGCGACCAGCAGCGACGTCCGGATCCGCCGCGCGAGCGCCTCGTCGAGCTCGACGGAATCGATCTCGGCGGCGTGCACGCGGACCTCGTTCGGGCCGATCCAGCCGGCGTCCACTCCCAGCGCGGCGATCAGCTCGACCATGATCTCGGCGTCGCGGATCCGCGGCACGTTCGAGAGCGTGATCGGCTCGTCCGTCAGCAGGCATGCGGCGAGGATCGGCAGCGCGGCGTTCTTGTTGCCGGCCGCGGTGACGCGGCCCCCGAGCGGCCGCCCGCCCTCGATGACGAACGACTCGGCCACGGATTCTCCGACGACGGTCGACACGGGCGCCGGTACCCTACCGGCCCGTGAACCCGACGCGCGAGCAGGCGTGGGCGACGCTGACGCGCTACACGCAGAGCGAGGCGCTCCGCCGGCACGCGCTGGCCGTGGAAGCGTCGACACGCGCCTATGCGCGGCGCTTCGACGCGGACGAGACGCTCTGGGCCGTGACGGCGCTCCTGCACGACTTCGACTACGAGATCCACCCGACGCTCGACGAGCACCCGCAGGACGGCGCGCCGATCCTGCGCGACGAGGGCTACCCGGAGGACGTGATCGAGGCGATCCTCTCGCACGCGGAGCACCTGCACCTCCCGCGCGACACCCCTCTCAAGAAGACGCTGTTCGCGTGCGACGAGCTGTCGGGCTTCGTCCACGCCTGCGGCCTCGTGCGCCCCGACGGGATCGAGACGCTCGAGCCGAAGTCGGTTCGCAAGAAGCTGAAGCAGCCGTCGTTCGCCGCGGGCGTCAACCGCGACGACGTCTACCGCGGCGCGGAGGAGCTCGGCGTCGACCTCGACGAGCACATCGCGTTCGTGACGGACGCGCTGCGCCCGATCGCCGCCGACCTCGGGCTCCGGACGGGATGACGCCCCGGCTCGACATGATCGGGATCGTCGTCCGCGACATGCGGCAGGCGGTGGCGTTCTACCGCCGGCTCGGGCTCCGGTTCCCCGAGGGCAGCGAGGCGGAGCAGCACGTGGAGACGACGCTCGCCGGCGGGCTGCGGCTCGCCCTCGACAGCGTGGACGTCGTCAAGAGCTTCGACCCGACCTGGACGGAGCCCGTCGGCTCGCCGCGGATGGGACTCGCATTCCTCGTCGCCTCGCCGGACGACGTGGACACGACCTATGCGGAGCTCGTCGCGGCCGGCTACCACGGGCACAAGGAGCCGTGGGACGCGTTCTGGGGGCAGCGCTACGCGCAGCTGCACGACCCGGACGGCAACGTCGTCGACCTCTTCGCGCCGCTCGACGCGCGGTAGCTAGCTGTCCCGCCTACAGAGGTTGTGAACGGCTGAGAGAAACGTCCGGCCCTCCTTCGAGGCTGTGGGTCTTCCCGGACTCACGCTCAAAGGAGGGCGCGGATGTACCTGCACGCTAACGCCAAGCTCGGACTGGCTGGCCGGCTCGCGCTGGTCCGCGCGATCGAGGATGGTCTTACGCTGAAGGCGGCCGCGGCCGCCTTCAGCGTCTCGGCGGCGACCGCTCATCGCTGGTGGCATCGCTGGCTCGAGGGCGGCCACCAGGCAAGCTCGTTGCTCGACCGCTCGAGCAGGCCGCGCCGCTCGCCGCGGCTGCTCGCGCCCGAGCTGCAGGAGCGGATCTGCGACTGCCGCCGCAAGACCGGCTGGGGGCCGCGGCTGGTCGCCGGCGCGACCGGCTTCGCGCACTCGACTGTGTGGAAGGTGCTCAACCGGGCAGGCCTCTCGCGCCGCCGGGTGGCGGCGAAGGAGCCCGCGAACAGCTACGAGTGGCCGTGTCCCGGCGACCTGCTGCACATGGACGTCAGCCGCTACGCGCGGTTCGCGCGTCCCGGCTGGGCCCTCACCGGCGAGCGCTCCCAGGCCGGACGCCACTGGATGCGACCCGAGACCCGCGTCGGCTTCGATTACGCGCACGCGATCGTCGACGACCACTCACGGCTGGCCTACGTCGAGCTCCACGACAACGATCGCGCAGCAACCGTCACCGCCTTCGTCGAGCGCGCGCTCGCGCGCTTGAGCGCCACGGCGTCGGCGCGAAGCGGTTGATGACCGACAACGCCTTCGCCTACGTGCGCAACCGCTCACTGCGCGAGCTGCTCAACGCGCGCGGCATCCGCCACCTCACCACACAGCCCTACCGACCGCGCACCAACGGCAAGGTCGAGCGCTTCCACCAGACGATGGCGCGCGAATGGGCCTACGGCCTCATCTACCCCACCCACCGCGAACGCGCCACAGCACTGCCACACTGGCTCGAGCACTACAACCACCGGCGACCACACAGCTCGATCGGCGACCGACCACCGATCAGCCGCGTTCACAACGTCCGTGGGTAGGACAGCTAGCGCCCGAGCAGCCGGCGCGCCGCATCGCGCACGGCGCGGTCGATCCTCCGGCGGGCGAAGAGCGCGCCGATCCCCCGCCGCTCCACCGCTTCGTACTCGGCGTCGAGTGCTTCGAACGGGTCGAGTCGCCTCGCCGCCGCGCGGCCCCCCCGTCCAGCGGAGGCGGGCGATCGCCTTCGCGGTGCGCCGCGGCTCGAGGGTTCCGCCGAGCAGCTGCTCGCACCACTCGCGCGCGAGCACGAGCGCGGCGTCGCTCCCGCTCATGCCGCCGACGCCGAGCTCGCGCAGGGCGCGCTCGAACGCGAGGCGGCCGTCCGAGCGCAGCTCGTCGGCGGCATCCGCGGGGATCGCCGCGAGCTGCCGCAGCGCCGGCACGTCGAAGCCGGACGCCAGCAGCCGCTCCGCCACGCCGGGCAGCTCGCCGCTGCGGATGCGCCCCGCGCGCCAGCGCGCCTCGACGTGCTCGAGCTCGCTCACGCGAGTGCCTCGACGAGACGCTCCAGGTCGTCGTCACTCGTCCAGTACCCGCACGAGACGCGCACGAGCCCCGTATTCGGCAGGTCGCGGACGACGACGCCCGTCTCGTGGAGCCTCGCGGAGAGCTCCGCCGCGTCACGCTCGGCCCGGAACGACACGAGCGTCGCCTGGTCAGGAGCCGTGACCACGTCTGCGTGCGCCGCGAGCAGCTCCCGGCAGCGGCGGGCAGCAGCGGCCGCGCCTTCGTACCGCCACTTCGGATGCGCGTCGAGAGCGGCGGCGAGCGCCGCGAGCGCCGGCGTCGGAATCCAGCCCGAGTCGAAGCGCGCGGCGCCGTCGCGGGGGACGAAGCTGCCGTCGGGCTCGTACGTGCTCTGCGACGCATACGTCGGCGCGGCGACGCGGAGGGCCTCGGGGTCGGCGACGTAGAGCGCACCCGTCGCCTCCGGACCGCAGAGCCACTTCTGGCAGGAGACGGTGTAGAAGTCGAACGGCCGCGCATCGACCGGTATCGCGCCCGCGGACTGCGCGCCGTCGACGAGCAGGGGCGCGTCGAGAGACTGCTTCAGCTCGAGGATCGGCAGGCAGTTGCCGGTCGTCCACGCCACGTGCGAGATCGCGACGAGACGCGTACGCGGCCCGACCTCCGCCAGGATCGCGTCGAACGCCTCGTCCGGCCGGCGGTCGCGGACGGCCGCGACGCGGACGCGTGCGCCCGACGCGCCGACCGGCCCGAGCAGCCCGAAGTGCTCGACGTCGGTCGTCACGACCTCGTCCTCCGGGGCGAGGTCGAGGCCGGCGAGGACGATGTTGCAGGCCTCCGTCGTCGAGCCGACGAGCGCGACGAGCTCCGGATCGACGCCCAGCACCGCCGCGAGGCGCCGCCGCAGCTCCTCCCGGGCTTCGAGCATCCCGAGCAGGTACGGGAGCGCGCCGCGCCCGTGTTCGAGCATCCGCTGCTGCTCGGCTGCCATCGCCTCGATGCTCGTGCGGGCGAGCGGGCCGTTCGTGCCCGCGTTCAGGTACGCGTACCGCTCGAGCACGGGGAACTGCGCGCGCGCCTCCTCGAAGGTCATCCGGCGCGGACGTCGAGCGGCGCGTGGTCGGAGAGGAGCGCCCCGCCGCTCCGGCGCCGCTCGTCGGGCCACCGGATGGCGCCACCGACGGCCGCGCCACGAACGAGGATGTGGTCGATCCCGGGGCCGCCGCCGCGGAACCCCCACTCCGGGCCCGTCAGCTCCTCGAGCGTCCACGAGCGCGACCGGCGCACGTTGAAGTCGCCGGCGAGGACGCAGACGTCGTCCGGGCGCGCGTACGCGTCGGCGAAGACTGCAGCACGTAGGAGCTCGGCGTCCGCGAGACGCTCGTCGGGCCGGTACGCCGTCGCGTGCAGGTTCGCCACCACCGCATCCGCACCGGGCATCCGGAGGCGCACGGCGTGGCAGACGCGGCGCTCGCTCGCCCACGCGAGCCGGGCAAGGGCCGGGACCCGGAGCCACCGCGCCTGCCGCCGCCGGAACCCGAACGGGTTCAGGACGAGGGACGCGCGCCCGAGCACGCGCAGGTGCGGCGCGACGAGGATCGCGTTCGCCTGTCCCGTGAACGCCGACCGGAGCAGCCCGTGGTGGAGCTCGGTCAGCGCTCTCCCGACGCGCGCCGTCGACGGAAAGGGACCAACGGAGGGGCGCGCCGCCACCTCCGCGTAGACCGTCATCCCGCTCCAGTCGCCGAGGCGCTCCAGCGACCACACGGGGAGCTCCTGGAGGCAGAGCACGTCGGGTGCGTCGGCGGTCGCCAGCCGGATCATCTCCTCCAGCCGGTCTTCGCGTCTCGGCGGGCTCGTGTTCCCGTGGAAGACGTTCCAGGTGCGGACGAGGATGCTCAACGGCCGCACTAGTCTAGGTCGGCGTGCGCGTCCTCCTCGCCGACCCGCCCGCGTACACGCCTCCGTACGACCACGAGCTCGCCGCGGCGCTGGCACGCGGCGGAGCGGACGTCGAGCTGCTCACGTCGCGCTTCCGCTTCGGCAGCACGCCGCCACCGGCCGGCTACCGGCGTCGCGAGGTCTTCTACCCGCTGTCGTCGCGGCTCTTCCGGCGGTCCGCCGCGCGGCTGCCGCTGAAGCTCCTCGAGCACCCCGTCGGGATGGGACGACTCGCTGCGGCCGGAGCCGACGTCGTCCATCTGCAGTGGCTCGCGGTGCCGCCGCTCGACCGCTACCTCCTCCGCCTGCGCGCTCCGGCAGTGTTCACGGCGCACGACCTGCTCCCGCGGCGCACGGCGTCGCGGCAGGAGCTCTGGCGCACGCTCTACCGCCGCTTCGCGCGGGTCGTCGTCCACAGCGAGCGCGGGCGTGCGGCGCTGGCCGAGCTCGGCGTTCCCGAGGAGACGCTGCGCGTGATCCCGCACCCCGTCTTCCGGAGCGAGGCGGAGCGGCGCGACGACGGCCGCACGGTCCTCTTCTTCGGCGTGATCCGGCCGTACCGCGGCCTTCCGGACGCGATCGAGGCGGTACGTCGTGTCGACGGCGCGCGCTTGATCGTCGCCGGGGACCCGGTGATGAACGTCGACGCGGTGCGGCGCGAGGACGGCGGGCGCGTCGAGTGGCGGCTCGGGTACCTCTCGGACGCCGAGGTCGAGCGGGCGCACGCCGAGGCGACGGTCGGCGTCTTCCCGTATCGGCCGCAGATCGACCAGAGCGGCTCATTGCTGCGCGCGCTCGGCGCGGGCGTTCCGGCCGTCGTGTACGACGTGGGCGGTCTCGGCGAGACGGTGCGCGCCTTCGGCGCGGGTCGGGTCGTCGCCCCAGGGGACGTGGGCGCGCTCGCCGATGCGGTCCGTGACCTGCTCGGCGATCCGGCCGCGCTCGCGGAGGCGCGCGCGGGCGCGGAGCGCGCGCGAGAGACGCTCACGTGGGACGCGGCGGCGGCGGCACACCTCGAGCTCTACCGCGAGCTCGTGTGATCTTCCGCCGGCGCGCGCGCTTCGGCGACGTCGTCTCGCGACAGGTCGACCTCTTCGAGCGCGAGCACGCGGGCCTCATCCGGGACTGCGACGCCGCGGAGGAGGCATACGACCGCGCCGACCGTGACGAGGCCGAGGAGCGCTACGGCGACTACATGGACCTGGTCGACACGGGCACCGAACTGCTCGCGGCGCTCCGGGACAACTTCGCTGCATCGCTCGACGCGCACGCGGCCGAGCAGTACGAGCTCGAGTTCAACCGGGCGGTCGCGAAGCGGCTCCCGCGCTTCGCGCTCGAGATCGAGCTGTAGCCGCGCGCTTGCAGTCATCCGCGCCCCGTCCTACGATCCGTCAGCCGTCAACTACTTCTGGAGGGGTATATGAGACGGGTGTCCGTGATCGCCGCGCTCGCCGCGCTGACCGCGCTTCTCCTGGCGCTTCCGGCGCAGTCGCGCGTCGAGCAGGCAGGCGCCGATCGCTACATCGTCGTGCTGAAGGCAGGCGTCGACTCGAACGCGGTCGCCGCGCTGCACGCTCAGCGATTTGGCGTCGCCGTCGGGTTCGTGTACGAGCACGCGCTCGCGGGCTACTCGGCCGTCGTACCGAGCAACCGCCTCGAGGCGCTGCGCACGGACCAGAACGTCGCGTACGTCGAGGCCGACGGAACGATGCACGTCGTCGCGCAGACGCTTCCGTGGGGGATCGACAAGATCGACGCGGACATCAGCTCGACACTCGCCGGGAATGGCAGCGGCGCGATCACGAACGTGAACTCCTACGTGATCGACACCGGCATCGACAAGGCGCACGCGGATCTCTACGTCGTGAACCACGTGAACTTCGCGAGCGGACCGAACACCGACTGCCA
The DNA here is from genome assembly GCA_030446625.1 of Gaiellaceae bacterium. Classification (GTDB taxonomy): domain Bacteria; phylum Actinomycetota; class Thermoleophilia; order Gaiellales; family Gaiellaceae; genus JAUJMY01. Next base: position 40,649 of record JAUJMY010000009.1, on the reverse strand, counting down.
CGGGCACGGCACGCACGTCGCCGGCACCGTGGGTGCGAAGGACAACACGACCGACGTCGTCGGCGTCGCGCCTGGCCTGCCGCAGACGGGCGTCAAGGTGCTCGGCTGCGGCGGCAGCGGCACGACCTCCGGTGTGATCAAGGGCGTCGACTGGGTGACCGCGAACGCGAAGAAGCCGGCCGTCGCGAACATGAGCCTCGGCGGCAGCTACAGCCAGGCGCTGAACGACGCCGTGCTCAAGTCCGCGAACAGCGGCGTCTTCTACGCGCTCGCCGCCGGGAACGACGGCGCGGACGCGTGCAACTCGTCGCCGGCATCGGCCGGAGCGGGGACGAACAACGGCGTGATGACGGTCGCCGCGACCGACTCCGCCGACAAGGAGACCTCCTGGTCGAACTACGGCCCGTGCGTCGACATCTGGGCGCCCGGCCTGAGCATCCTCTCGACCAAAAAGGGCGGCGGCACGACGACGATGTCGGGCACCTCGATGGCCTCGCCGCACGGTGCGGGCGGCGGCGCGCTCTACCTCTCGTCGCCGACGCGTGCGTCGGATAGCCCGGCGATCGTCGAGAGCTCGTTGAAGAGCAGCGCGACGGCGACCGGCACGACGAGCAAGGACGGCCGCGCGATCATTCGCGAGTACGTCGGCGGGTACTAGACCGCCTCAGCGGTGACCGAAGTGGTGGGCGTCCGGTAGGGCGCTCACCACCTCGTCCTCTCGAGAGATCCGGCGCGCGAGCGGGCCCAACGTCTCGAGCCGCCGCACGACGACGTTCGTGTTGCGCCCGACACGCTCGAACGTCCCGTGGGCGAGCAGGAGCGGCTCGCCGCGGACGAGCGGCCGGAAGCGCTCGTACACCGGCGGCGCGACGATCAGGTTGCAGAGCCCGAACTCGTCCTCGAGCAGCATGAAGACGACGCCGTTCGCCGTCGCCGGGCGCTGGCGCGCGACCGCCATGCCCGCGACCGACACGCCGCGTCCGGATGGCGTCGACGCGAGACGCTCCGTCGAGAGAACGCTCTGGGGAAGGTGCGGCCGCAGCAGCTCGAGCGGGTGGACGCCGACGGTCAGCTTCACCGTCCGGTAGTCCGCGAGCATCCGCTCCCACACCGTCTGCTCGGGGAGCTGCGGCGTCTCCGCGGTCGGGTCGAGCGGGAGCGCGAGCTGACGCGCCTCACCTCCCGAGCCCGGCACCGCCGCCGAGCGCGGCACGAGGCCGAGCTCCCAGAGCAGGGCGCGCCGGGGCGTCCCGAACGCGTCGCAGGCGCCGCTCGAGATCAGCGCCTCGAGTCCGCGCTCCGGCAGCGGCGCGCGCTGCGCGAGGTCGCGGACGCCGCCGAACGGCCCGGCCCGCTCTCGCTCCGCCACCAGCGCCTTCGCCTCGTCCTCGCTGACCTGCGCGAGGTACGAGATGCCGATGCGGACGGCGCCGTCCTCCAACGAGCACAACGCCTCGCTGCGGTTCACGTCCGGCGGGCGGACCTCCACCCCGCGCCGCTGCGCGTCGCGCACGAGTGTTGCGGGCGGGTAGAAGCCCATCGGCTGCGCGTTCAGGAGCGCGCAGAGGAACTCGGCCGGGTAGTGGTGGCGCAGCCACGCCGACTGGTAGGCGAGCAGCCCGAACGCCGCCGCGTGCGACTTCGGAAAGCCGAAGCCGGAGAAGCCGACGAGCTTGTCGTAGACCCGGTTCGCGGTCTCGTCGTCCACGCAGTTCGCACGGGCGCCGTCGACGAAGCGGCCGCGATACGCCTCGAGCGCGTCGTGGCTTCGCTTCCGGCTCATCGCGCGGCGGAGCCCCTCCGCCTCGCCGACACTGAAGCCCGCGACGGCGATCGCCACGTCGAGGACCTGCTCCTGGAAGACGACGACACCGTGCGTGTACTCGAGCGGCTCGCGCAGGAGCGGGTGGTCGACCGGCGGGACGAACGCCGGGTCCTCGCGCAGGCGCTGTCGGTGCTCGATGTACGGGTGCACTGCCTTCCCCTGGATCGGCCCCGGCCGCACGAGCGCGACCTGCACCGTGAGGTCGTCGAGGTTCTCCGGTCGCGTTCGCAACAGGCTCTGCATCTGCGCGCGGCTCTCGATCTGGAAGTCGCCGATCGTTTCCGCGGCCTGGATGTCGGCGTAGACGGCCGCGTCGTCCAGCGGGATCCGCGAGAGGTCGATCGTCGTGTCGCGGGCACGAGCGATCCTCTCGACGCAGTCCTCGACCGCGGAGAGCATCCCGAGCCCGAGCAGGTCGATCTTCAGGAAGCCCGCGTCCGAGCACGAGTCCTTGTCCCACTGGCAAAGCTGCCGCCCCGCCATCGCCGCGGGCATGACCGGCACGAGCTCGACGAGCGGGCGCGACGAGATGACCATCCCGCCGGGGTGCTGCGAGACGTGGCGCGGGAGCCCCGCGATCTCCGCCGTCAGCTCGGCGAACGCGCGCCAGCGCGGCGACGCGAGCTTGCGCTCGACGTCCGGGAGCAGACGGAGCTCATCGCCCACGCGCCGCGCGTTCCAGCCGTCGGTCACGCGCGCGAGCCGCTCCAGCTCCGCGAACGGGAGCCCCAGCGCCTTTCCGACGTCGCGGATCGCGCCGCGCGAGCGGTACGTGGCGAAGCTCGCGACGAGGGCGGCGTGCTCGCGGCCGTAGCGCTCGGTGACCGCGACAATCAGCTTCTCGCGGATGTCGCGCGGGAAGTCGAGGTCGATGTCGGGGACGCCGCTCAGCTCGTCGTTGATGAAGCGGCCGAGCGAGAGCCCGGCGGCGACCGGGTCGACGTGCGAGAGGCCGGTCAGATAGCAGACGATCGACCCGACGCTGCTCCCGCGCCCGCGTCCCGGAGGCAGCGCGTGGCGCGGCGAGTCCCGCCCCCGAACCTCGACGGCGCACTCGCGCGCTAGCTCGAGCACCTCCCAGTGCAGGAGGAAGAAGCCGGCGAGGCCGAGCCGGTCGACGAGCGCGAGCTCCTCGTCGAGGCGCTGGCGAGCGCGCCGCTTGTGCCCGTTCGCGTCGCGGTAGCGCGCGGCGAACGCCTCGTAACAGATTGCTGCAAGGCGCCGGATCGCCGGCTCGCGCCCGTCGGAGAAGTCGGGATACCGGTAGCCGAGCTCGTGCGTCAGGTCGAACTCCAGCCGCTCCGCCAGCTCAGCGGATCGATCGACGGCGTCGCGATCGTCGGGGAACCGCTCGTACATCTCCTCCGGTGCCACGAGGACGCTCTCGCGGTTGCCGCGCCGTTCCCGCTCGCAGCCGTCGAGCGACGTGCGGTGGCGGATCGCGACGAGCGCGTCCTGGAGCGGCGTGCGCCGGAGGTGGTGCGCGTGCACGTCACCCGTCGCCACAGTCCGGACGCGCAGCGCCGCCGCGAGATCGCGCAGCCCCGCGTTCCGGCGCACGTCGCCGCGCTCGTACGGGCGCTGGAGCTCGACGTAGAAGCGCTCGCGACCGAACGCGCGCGCGAGCTGCGCGGCCTCGTTCGGCGCGCCGATCGCGAGGCCGTGGCGCGCACAGCCGGAGAGGCAGACGAGGCCGTCGTTCAGCTCCCGCAGGAGCGCGACGTCGAGCGCCGGCTCGCGCAGCTCCGACTCGCGCCCCGGCAGCCGCGTGTCCTTGTGCGCCGTGGTGAGCAGGCGGCAGAGGTTCGCGTACCCCTGCGGGCTCTCGACGAGCAGCGTGACGTGCGCGCCGCCCGCCAGGGTGACCTCCGCGCCGGTGATCGGATGGATCCCGAACGCCTTCGCCGCGTGCGCGAACTCGAGCGAGCCGTAAACCCCGTCGTGGTCCGTCAGGGCGAGCGCGCTGTACCCGAGCTCGGCCGCGCGCGCCGCGAGCTCCTCCGGCAAGGACGCACCGTCGAGGAACGAATAGGCTGAGTGGCAGTGGAGCTCGACGTAGCCCAACCCGTGCTCCTACGGCCGGACGAGGGCGAGGAGGTGAGCCCGCGCACCGTCGTCAAGGCGGAGCACGAGCTCCTCGACGTGTTCCACACGGCGTACGCGCCCGGAGAGACGGGGCCGCGGCCGCACGTGCACCGGCGGCACGCGGACGCGTTCTACGTGCTCGAGGGGGAGCTCGTCTTCGCGCTCGGCGCCGAGCGAGAGCGCGTCCACGCACCTGCCGGGACGCTGATGATCGCGCCCGCCGGCGTCGTCCACGGCTTCGACAACGAGGGAGCGTACGACGCGCGGGCGCTCAACATCCACGCGCCGGCAATGGCGTTTGCGGAGTCCCTGCGGGCACGGCGGGACCCGTCGACCTACGACCCTTCGCGCTTCGACAGCTTCGGACCTCCCGAGGACGGCGGACGACCTGCAGCCGATGCGATCCTGCGCGGGTCCGGGGAGGGCGACGCGGTCGAGCTCGGCGGGAGCCGTGCGCTCTTCAAGGCCGAAGGCGGCGACGGCGACGGGACGTTCTCGCTCACGGAGGTGACGCTCGCGCCCGGCTTCACGGGGCCCGTCCGGCACCACCACGAGACGTTCGTCGACAGCTTCTACGTGCTCGAAGGGAACGTCGCGGTTCGCCTCGGCGACCGAACGGTCGAGGCGCCCGCAGGCTCCTACGCGTTCGTGCCGCCGGGCAACGTCCACACGTTCTCGAACCCAGGCAACGAGCCCGTGCGCCTTCTGAACGTGATGGCGCCCGGAGGCTTCGAGCAGTACCTGAAGGACGTCGCGCACGCGTTGCCGCCCGACGGCGGGCGCCCCGACCCGCACACGATGGCGGAGATCGCGTCGCGCTACGACTTCCACGCCGCCTACTAGGCGCCGCGCTGGCTGAACCAGCAGCCGCGGTCCTCGTCGCGGAAGACGACTGCGTTCTGCCCGCTCTCGAGCACGACGTCGAAGTAGCGCCGGCTGACGGGTTCCTCCGTCCACCAGCGGACGAGACGCGCCACTCCTCCCGCACGAGCGCCACCGACTGCCGGTTCACGAGCTGCGGTGTCCCGTCGAAGCGCGCTTCGACGAGCGCCGGCCGCGGTCGGTTTGCGACGGTGATCAGCGTCACGCCGTCGACCGAGGCTGAGCTCGCAGCTTCGACGCCGCAACCGCAGATTGCGGTGTCCCACGCCGCACCACGAGCAACTGACACGAAGTGGTCGCGCGACGCCGCAGGCCTCGTGCGGGCACAGCTATGGACGTTCCCGCCGTTGGACTCCGAGCTATGGCCCGGTGGCCGGAGCCGGGCTTTGCCCGCCAGGAGGCCGCGCAACTGACGGAGCGCGAGAATTGCGAAGGAGGGAGTTCGTGGGGGAAACCTGGGTTCCCCCACGGTCTCACTCGTCGCGCGGAACGAAGAGCGCTCGAGCCTCGGGTATGCGCGACCAGGGCGCCACCTCGACGACGGTGCACACCGACCCTCCGCCCGTGCTCGCGCGCACCTGGCGCAGGCCCTCCCTCAGCCGGCCGTGCAGCTCCGCCCCCGCCGGCTGGACGAGCTCGAGCTGACGCCCCACCTCGTCGGTCAGCTCGAGGAGCTCGAGCCGCAACTCGAGCACGGGCGCCGGCAGCTCGGCGAGCTTCGGGCCGAGCGCGATCCTGATCCGGTCGGGCTCGGCCGCGGGCTCGCGCAGCGTCAGCGTCCGGCGCCACGAGCCGCCGCCGACGAGCCGCGCCGCGAGCGCGAGCTTCCGCACGAAGCGGCCTTCCCGCTCCGGTCGCGCGAGCGCGCGCTCGACGAGCGCCGCGAGGGCGCGCCGCAGCGTGATCTCGTTGCCGACGGCCTCCGGGAACTCGAGTGCCTCGACGAGCTCCGCCGGCGGCCGGCGACCGCGTACACCGCCTCGCTTGCCTCCTCTCGCCAGGCTCCAGGCGCGCCGGCCGTCCGGCCCCAGTCGTTCGGCCACGGCAGCGCCCGGTAGCCCGGCAAGCTCGCCCAGACGACGCACGCCGAGCTCCCTCAGCTCACCCTGCGCCCGCGCGCCGAGCGGCAGCAGGTCGAGCGGCAGCGGGGCGAGGAACTCGCCCGTGTGCTCGTCCGAGACCACGAGAACCTGGCCGGGGCGCGCGACGTTCGCGGCCGCGAGGGCGGCGAACCGGCGCCCGGCAGCGCCCGCGCGAGGATCCCAGCCAGAGCCGACGGCCGCGAGCGCGCGCCGCAGCGCCGCCTCGAGTCCGCCGTAGAGCCGCTCGACCCCGCGCGTCTCGAAGTAGACGCAGCCGACCTCTGCAGGCTCGACGGCGATGCCCGCGTCCTCCAGGCGGCGCAGGACGTCCTCCCACTCGCGCTCCGCGCCGGCCGGATCCGCGTCGACGAGGACGAGCTCCGGACACGTCGCGAGCGCCTCGCCCATCCGCATCCCCGGCCGAATGCCCTTCGCCTCGGCTGCCACGGTCACGGCGCCGAGCAGCGGCTCCGCACGGGCGGCCGGCGCCAGCGCGGCGGGCCGCGTCGCGAGGCCCGGGCGCGTTCGGAGAGCCGCGCGGAGCTCGAAGCCGGGGATGACGAGACACGCGATCACGGGAACGTACGTTCTACACGAACACACGTTCGCCGTCAAGGCGACTCGATCCCGCTACTCGTGCCCTACGTCGCGGCCTCGACCGGCGCGAGCGCCAGCTTCGCCCGCGCGACGACGTCCTCCCCCGCGTCGCCGTCGTGCCATGCCGCGACGCGGACGCGGACGCTGTGCCCGTCACCGAGCTCCGAGGTGATCTCGTCCGCGAGCCGCTCCGCGATCCGCTCGTGCGCCCCGGGCACGAGGAGGCACATCCGGCGGCCGCTCTCGCGCGCGGCGGTTCCGCCGCAGCGCGCCGCGACCTTCTGGACGGCGGCCGCGACCGCGCGGATCTCCTCGTCCCCGGCCGCGTAGCCGCGCTCGCGATTGATCCTGGCGAGATCCGTCAGCTCGACCACGACGACTGCGAACGGGCGACCCTGGACGACGGCGCGCTGCGCCTCGGCGTGCGCGACCTCGTGCAGGTAGCGGTGGCTGTAGAGCAGCGTCAGGTTGTCGACGGCGGAGAACGCGCCGAAGCCGAGCAGCGACTCGTGCCCGTCGCGGCTCGAGGCGAGCTCGGGATCGGCGAGCGCGGTCGGGAAGGCGCCGTTCTGCGCCTCCTGCGGCGGCCGCCGCCTGATCTCCTCGACGAAGTGCCGGACGATCGTCGGGTCGAATTGCGTGCCGGCGCAGCGCTTCAGCTCCTCGCACGCCTCGTCGACGGTCAGCCGCCTGCTGTACGGGCGCTCGGCCGTCATCGCGCTGAACGCGTCCGCGACTCCGATCACGCGCGCTTCGAGCGGGATCGCCTCCCCCCTCAGCCGTGCGGGGTAGCCCTCCCCGTCCCAACGCTCGTGGTGGTGCAGGATCGGCGGGACGATCGCGCGCAGCGCCGGCACCTGCTCGATCAGCCGCGCCCCGATGCGGGGATGGAGCTCCACGACGGCCTGCTCCTCCGGCGTGAGCGCGGCCGGCTTGAGCAGGATCCGCTCGGTGATGCCGATCTTGCCGACGTCGTGGAGCAGCGACGCGAAGATGAGCTCCTCGCGCTGAGCCGGCTCGAGGCCGAGGCGGCCCGCGACGCCGCTGACGTACGCGGAGACCTCGTTGGAGTGGCCGCGCAGGAAGCGGTCCTTGGCCTCGATCGCGTCCGCCAGCACCCGCACCGTCGCGAGGTACGCGCCGCGGACGTCGCCGCGCAGCCGCGCGTTGCTGAGCAGCGCTGCGGCGTGGTCGCCGAGCGTGAGCAGCACGTCGTCGTCGTACTCGTGGAAGCCGCCGGGCTTGTTCGCGCAGATCACCGCGCCGCTGAAGCGGTCGCGCATGTAGATCGGGATCGCGAGCAGGTTCTCGATCTCGGCGTCCGCCGGCGTGCGGTCCTGGAGCTCGAGCTCGCTCGTGTCGTCGGCGCGCAGCGTCTCGTCCTGCGCGAGCACCTTCTTCGCGAAGTACTGCGTGACGGCGCTCCCCTCCGGGTCGTTCCCGAACCCGTGCGACGCGACGAGGTCGAGGTCTCCGTCGTGGTCCTCGTCGAAGCGCGAGAGCAGGAGCCCCTTCTCGGCGCCGACGAGCTTGACCGCGATCCGGAGCACGAGATCGCGCTCGTCGTCGGCGTCGCAGGTCGCGCCCTGCGCCTCGTGGAACTGCGCGATCTGCGTGCGCAGCTCCTCGTTCCACTGCCGCTCGAGCTGCCGCCAGGTCTCGACGCGCTCGCGGAGCGCGCGCTCCTGGTCGAGCTCGTCGTCGCGCCGCTCGAGTCGCGCCTCGAGCTCCCGCTGCTCCTGCTCCAGCTCGCGCTCGCGCTGCTCGAGCCACCCGCGCGCCTCGCGCTGCGCCTCCGCCTCCGCGGCCTCGGCCTCGAGCCGCTCCTGCGCCTCGCGCAGCCGCTCCTCGCTCTCCTCCCGCTCTGCCTCCGAGCGCCGGCGCGCCCGCTCCGCCGCGTCCTGCTCCCAGCGCGCAGCCGTCAGACCGAGGACGGCGGCGACCGCGCTCGCCGCGAGGATCGGGAGCACGAGGTCGTCGAGAGCGTCCGCGAGGCTCTCGCCCCGCGAAAGTCCGACGAGCGCGATCGTAAGCGCGACCGCGAAGAGTGCGATTGCGATGGTGCGCCAGGTCGTGGCGCCGCGGCGAGTCAGCCAGTGCATGTCTGCCCCCAGTGCCGTTTCGTGCAGGGGAAACGCCTGCGGCCGTCGATTGGTTGCTCAGCGAACGCACCGCTACGGCGCGCGCGTCACCTCGGCCGCCGTCGCGCTCCGCGCCGAGAGGCGCGGGACGACGTCGAGCACGCTCTCGCGCGCGCACCACGCGATGTCCTCCTCCAGCCCGCGCGGGCCGTACGTCCGCGCGTTCAGCCCCTCGCTCGCACTCGCGAACGAGGCTGCGAGGCGATCCGCCGCGACTGCGGCGTCCGAGCGCTGGCCGTCGAGGAGCGCGACGATGCGCCCGGCGCAGTACGCGTCGTCGAGCGCGAAGGCGCCCTTGAAGCCCGCGCAGAGGATCGCGACGTCCGCGCCGCGGGCGGCGACGGCCGCGGCGACCGCGTCGAGGTTGAGCAGGCTGCCGAGCAGCACCTCTTCGCACGACTCCGCGGCGGTCAGGATCGCGCGCGTCCCGTTCGTCGTCGAGAGGATGAGCGTCTCCGCGCGCGCCTCGACGAACTCGCGCGGTGACGCGCCGACGTCGAACCCCTCGATCCGCACGGCGTCGCGCTCCCCGCCGAGGAGCGCGTCCGGGACCGAGTCGCGCAGCGCGCGCGCCTCCTCCACGTCGGCGCAACAGAGGACGCGCGCGACCCCCGACGTGAGCGCCTGCGCGATCCGAGTCGCGCACGCGCGCGACCCCCGACGTCGGCGCCTGGGAGCGCGACGTCGCTCGAAGGACGTCGACGACGCCGACGTGGCGCGGGTCGACGACGACGCCGACGGCCGCGGCGGCCGCCTCCGCCGGGGTGAAAGCGACGTGCACCCTCACCGTCGATACGCTACTTCGGCATGTCGGCGGCCGACGTTTCGTACTGCTATCGGCACCCCGACCGTGAGACGGGGCTCTCGTGCTCGGAGTGCGAGCGCCCCATCTGCTACGAGTGCATGACGCCGGCCGCCGTCGGCATCCGCTGCCCGATCCACTCCGGGAAGCCGCAGGGCGTGCAGCGCGTGACGCAGGGCGTGCGACGCGCGAGCTCGGAGGGCACGGGTGCGCACCTGACGAAGCTGCTGGTCGGCCTGAACGTCGGCATCTTCCTGCTCCAGCTCGCGCTCGGCGCCGACCTCGGCACCCGCTCGGGGCGGATCTACGAGGAGGGCGCGCTACGCATCGACGGCCTCTACTTCGGCGAGTGGTGGCGCCTCCTGACCTCGGCATTCCTGCACAGCGGGCCGATCCACCTGGCGATGAACATGCTCGTGCTCTGGATCTTCGGCTCGGCGCTCGAGCAGATGCTCGGCCGCGCGCGGTTCCTGCTCGTGTACCTCGTCTCGGGACTCGCGGGCTCGGCGGGCGCGATCCTCTTCGCGCCGCTGGGCGTCACGGTCGGCGCGTCGGGCGCGATCTGGGGCCTCTTCGGCGCCGCGTTCGTGCTCGACCGCCAGCACAACGCGTTCGGCGGCCAGGCGCTCGGCGTGATCGTGCTGAACCTGATCTTCACGTTCGCCATCCCGGGGATCTCGATCGGGGGACACCTCGGCGGCCTCGCGGGCGGGGCGCTCAGCATGCTCGCGCTCTCGCGCTTCGGCCGCCGGCACGCGATCTACGGGCGCGCGGGCGTCGTCGGGATCGCCGGCATCCTCGCCGTCGGCGCCCTCAGCGTCGCCGTCGCGTACCTCCAGGTCGGGCGCTACACCTGAGCGCGCCGCCGCGCGGCTACTCCGTGAGCGCGCGGTCGAGCGGCAGGACGAGCGCGGTCACGCCCTCCACGGCGAGCACCTCCACCTGCGTGCCGCTCTCGATGTCGCCCGAATCCTCCATGTAGGGCCGCGCCGTCCAGTACTCGCTGCCGATCCGGATCTGGCCGCGCCCTGCGGCCTCCGTGATCGGCACGGTGACGACGCCGCGCCGGCCGACGAGCGAGTGGACGTTGCTGCGCGTGATCGGCGTGCGCGAGAGCGCCCGCGTGATCATCCCGCGTGTCAGGACGAGCGTGAGCACCGAGACGACCGCGAAGATCGCGAGCTGGCCCGCGAGCCCGACCCCGAGCGCGGCCGCGAGCGCGGCGACGAGCGCGGCGACGCCGAAGTAGAGCGCGACGAAGACGAGCGTCGTCGCCTCGATCGCGAAGAGCGCGACCGCCGCCACGATCCACACGACGATCGCGACGGTCTCGTTATCCACCCGGCTCGCGCGGCTCCGTCTCGCCGGGCGGGAGGCGCCGCCCGTCCGCGGGCTGCGAGCGCGTCACGTCCTGCCCCGCCTGGAACCCGGCGCCGAGCGCGGAGACGGCACCCATCGCCGGCAGCGCGTCCGACGGCACCATCATCAGCGTCATCCCGGCCCCGTCCGCGACCTTCGGCAGGGCCTGGAGGTACTGGTACGTGAGCAGGTCCGGCGTCGGGTTGCCCTCGTGGATCGCATGGAAGATCTGACGCGTCGCCTCGGCCTCCCCCTGCGCCCGCAGGATCTTCGACTCCCGCTCGCCCTCCGCGGACAGGATCGCCGCCTGCCGCTCGCCTTCGGCGCGGAGGATCTGCGACTGCTTCGTGCCTTCCGCGTTCAGGATCGCGGCGCGCTTGTCGCGCTCGGCGCGCATCTGCTTCTCCATCGCCTCCTGGATCGAGCCGGGCGGATCGATCGACTTCAGCTCGATTCGGTTGACGCGGATGCCCCAGCGCTCGGTCGCCTCGTCGAGGACGATGCGCAGGTCGCTGTTGATCTTGTCGCGCGAGGTCAGCGCCTCCTCGAGGGACAGCGAGCCGATCACGTTGCGCAGGGTCGTGATCGTCAGCTGCTCGACGGCGAGGAGCAGGTTCGCGACCTCGTACGTCGCGCGGAACGGGTCTGTGATCGTGAAGTAGAAGACGGTGTCGATCGAGATCGTGACGTTGTCCTGCGTGATCACCGGCTGCGGCGGGAAGGTCACCACCTGCTCCCGGAGGTCGACGAGCGGCTTGCGCAGCTTGTCGATGAACGGGAAGAGGAAGTGCAGGCCCGGATCGAGCGTGCGGCTGTAGCGGCCGAGGCGCTCCACGATGCCGGCGTTCGCCTGCGGGACGATCCGTACCGCCCGCGTGACGACGATCAGGACGAAGAGGAGGACGACGCCGGCGACGATCAGCGAACCCATGTCACTGCCTTTCTCGGGGTGGGACGAGCGTGCCTACACGCTCAACGTAGCGCCGCACGTCACCTGCTGGCAATAGCCGCATGTATGCGACTCGGTACGGTTGCCGGGCCGTGTGAAGCGTTGCGACAGGAGCGGCGACTCGCGGGCTGGTTCGACATCGCCGTCTCGCCGGACAACCGGTGGGTCGCCGGCTACGCGTTCAGTCCCAGCGCGCCTGACCGGATCGAGTCGTTCCCGTCGAGGGCGGTGCCTGCCGGCGGCCGGAGGATCCGAAGAACTCGACGAGCTGGGGGCCGTACTTCTCCGCGGACAGCAAGCGATTGATCTACAGGCGGCAGCGATGGAACCCGTTCCTGGAAGAGCCCGCGGGACGTTCCCGCACCGTCACCGTCCCGCTTCGCGAGCTGCGGGGAAGAGCCCGCGGGACGTTCCCGCACCGTCACCGTCCCGCTTCGCGAGCTGCGGCTCGTCCGCGGCGGGTGCTGGGAAGGCGGCAGCTAGCGCCGGATCGGGCGCACGGCCGCGAGAGCAGCGACGACGACGAGCGTCACGGTGAGGCCGAGGCCGAGAAGCCGAATCGCGTTGTAGATAACGACCGGCGGGTCCGAGCGCTCGGGCTGGCCGAGCGGCTCGCCGGCGTACCCGATCAGATACATGCAGCCCACGAGGAAGAGCCCGACCGCAGCCGCGATGATCCACCCCCGCCGACGCAGGAACGCGAGCGAAGTGAAGAACACCTGCACGACGATCGGCAACAGCGGCGCGTGGATCAGGCTCCCGCGGACGATCCACTGCGGCAGCGTCGTGGGATCGTCGGCAGCCGTCGTGTCGAACTCCGCCGGCCAGTCCTGCGTGATCGCGATCACCGCGGCGACGAGCCAGTACGCGAACAGCGCGAGCGACGCGAGGACGAGGCGGCGCGCGTTCCTCTCCCTCGGCACGCGGCGATGATAGGTACGCCTCCGGCTAGCCGAGCCGCTCGATCCATGCGTGCCCAGGGTGCACGCGCGCGAGCGCGTCGGCGAGCCACCGGCGGCGCGACGGCTCGAGGCGCGGCAGCACCGCGTCGAAGTCGCCGGCGTCCTTCTCCTGGTGTGCGTGCTTCGCCTTGAAGAGGAGATTGATGTCCGGCCGCGCGTACGGGATCCCGTCGACCGTATGGGCGACGACCTCGTCGTACGGGAGCCGGATGCTCTCGTCGCGGCGGCAGATCCACGTGTCACCGTCGTGCGGCTCGCGGAAGACGTCGAGCCGCCACGCGCCGCCGCCGCGCTCGCGCACCCACGTCTGATGGTGCTCCTTCAGCGCCTCCTCGGCCCACGCATAGGGCCAGAGGAGCTGGACGCCGAGGTCGCCGTCCGGGACGAACAGGTCGTAGTCGGCGAGCGCAGCCGCGACCTCGGCGAAGCGGTCCCGCGGCACCGCGATCTCGAGGTCGCCGTGCTCCCGCCGCTGCCCCTCGCCGAGGAAGAGGTCGATCGCCCAGCCGGCTGCGACGTACCACGGCGCACGCACGCCTACGAGGATTCGCGCCACCTCGTCGGGACGCCACGCGTCCCACTTGTCGAGGTCGATCGCGACGGGAGCGGCTAGTCCGTCCACCACCCGGGGACGGCCTCCGCCTGGTCGCGCACGCCGGCGCCGAAGACGATGATCTCGGCACCATCGGGGCCGCCCTCGAAGCAGCGCATCGTCCCCGGCGCGACGCGGAGCGCGTCCCACGGCTTCAGCTCCTGCACCTCGTCGTCGATCTTCACGCGGGCGTTGCATCCCACGAGGACGTACACCTCCTCCTGCTGCTCGTGCCGGTGCCCGAACGGCTGCCGGAAGTTCGGCGCGAGCGCTGGTACGAGAGCCCGCCGCTCTCGCCCTCGAGCGCGTCGCGCCCGAACCGCGCCTCGATTCGGTGCGAGGCCGAAGCGCTCCGCCGCGTCCTCGATCTCCTTCAGGTTCTTGATCGTGTAGTTGCTCATGCGCCCGATTCTCGCGCATGCTCGACGTCGCGCGCGAACGGCGCGACGGCTGCGCGAGATGTGGATTAGCGTTCGACGTGGCTGCTGGGCGCAACCTCCGAGCGGCGCGCGGAGCGTTAATACTCCGGCCGATGCCTCCTGTGCCTCGTGATCCCGTCGAGCGCGTCTACCGGGAAATCCAGCGCAACGTCCGCGACCTCAGCGCTCCAGCTCTCGGAGAGGCGTTCAGCGACCTATACGACGCCTGCGGCGACGTCCTCACCCGCGCGACAGCGGTTCCGCTCGCCACGCAAATCCCGAACAAGCAGTACGTGTCCTTCGAGCTCGACGGCCGCCGCAGCCGCGCTGTGAACACGGTCCTGTTCGAGCGGTCGGTGCAGGACTGGCGCGCGTTTCTGGATGGCATCTATGCCAATGACTACAGCGGCCTCACGTCCGAGGTCATCACGCGGCGTGTCTATTCGCTCGCGATCAGTTTCTGCGCCGTGATCGACCTCACACGTCGCGGTGACCAGAAGACGCCAGGGACGTTCTTTGAGTGGCTCATCGGCCACCTGTTTGCGGTCCGGCTCGCGACGAACCCGACGAAGCGTCTACCTGTGCTCAACCTGGACCTGACCACCACGCTTCCGACGGACTTCATCTTCGACCTCGGCGAGGGCCGGCCGAAATTCCACTTGCCCGTGAAGACATCGACACGCGAACGCGTCATTCAGGTCTGGGCACATCAGCGCGTGTTGGACGGCGTCTACGGAACCGGCCGGTTTCTCGGGACGCCGGTCATCCTGACTGAGACGAAAACGGATCAGCAGTCGCGTAGCGTCGTAGAGATTTGCCTACCCGAGCAATGGCGGATCTATCAGATGCACATCGCGCAGCTGCGTCGCGTGTACTACCTCGATGTCCCAGCGGCGTACGCGCGCCTCAACGACGTGTTTCCTCCACTACACGTAGCGCCATTTGGCCAGTTCTTCCTCGAAGTCGACGACCTCGTGGCATAGGTCGACGGAAAACGAGGAAGTACGAATGATTTTTTCGCGCGTGAACTTGTCTCAACAGCCGGCTGACGCCCGGCCTGTTCTTCCGTACGACTACGAATAGATCCTCGACGCAGAAGCCGATCTGGACGAGATGGTTAATGATCTCGACGTGCGTTAAGCGCTGCCGATTGGCGCAGACTTCGTCCTGGCACTTGACGATATAGATCCCGCCGTCGCGCAGGACGCGCCACGCTTCATCGGCCGCCCGCAGGTAAAGATCCAGAACAGCCTCGTGGTACTTTTTCTCCGAGTGCCGAATGCCGTTGTTGTTGTAGTAGTTCTCAAAGTTTTGGTGGCCGTTGTGAGCCGTGCCGCCGGGCGTGTGCATATAAGGCGGGTCGAACACGAGCGCGTCAAACGACCAATCCTCGTACGGCAGGTCGCGAGCGTCCACGCCGTCGACGAGGTCGGTGGGGTAGACGTCGTACGCGCCAGTGGGGACGCGCCTCCAGAAAACGCCACGGCCATACGTGACGTCGGCGACCTTGCTTCCCTCCGGCACGTACAGGCGCAGGATGTCTGCGAACACGACATCGTTCGTTTCAACGTGCGCCGAGAAGATCAGGTCGTTTGTCGAAACTCCGCGCGCGGTTCGCGCCGTCTTTTTCGAACGGAGTGGCGCATCGGCGCGGGCCATGTCTCGCTGGTGTGAAGTCATCGAGCACTCCAGCGTACGGCGGTGCTCGGACGGATTGGCTAGCCGCCGGCAGCCACGTACTGCGCCGCGCCGGCTTCCTTCAGCGCCGCCTGCGCCGCGGCTAGCCGCGCCAGCGGGACGCGGTAAGGCGAGCAGCTGACGTACTCCAGCCCCAGCTCGTGGCAGAAGGCGACCGACTTCGGCTCGCCGCCGTGCTCGCCGCAGATGCCGAGCTTGAGCTCGTCCTTCACCGAGCGGCCGCGCTCGACGGCGATCTTCATCAGGTCGCCGACGCCGCTCTGATCCAGCGTCTCGAAGGGGTTCCGCTCCAGCACGCCGTCCTCGAGGTACCAGGTCAGGAACTTCCCCTCTGCGTCGTCGCGCGAGAACCCGAGCGCCGTCTGCGTCAGGTCGTTCGTCCCGAAGGAGAAGAAGTCGGCGTGCTCGGCGATCTCGTCCGCGCGGATGCACGCGCGCGGGAGCTCGATCATCGTCCCGCACAGGTACTCGACCTCCTCCGCCTCCTCGGCCGCCGTGCGCACCGTGAGCTCGCGCAGCCGGCGCAGCTCCTCGGCGAAGCCGACGAGCGGGTGCATGATCTCGACGAGCGGCGCCTCCCCTGTCCGCTCCTGCACGGCCCGCGCCGCGCGCACGATCGCGCGCACCTGCATCTCGTAGACCTCGGGCCACTGGAGCCCGAGCCGGCAGCCGCGCGTGCCGAGCATCGGGTTCGCCTCCTGGAGCGCCCGGATCCGCTGCCGCATGCGCTCGTCCGTCGCCTCCTCCAGCGATGGCAGGAACTCGTGCAGCGGCGGGTCGAGCAGCCGGATCGTCACAGGCAGGCCGGCCATCGCCTCGAAGATCCCCTCGAAGTCGGACTGCTGCATCGGCAGCAGCTGCTCGAGCGCCTCGCGCCGCCCGCGCTCGTTCTCGGCGATGATCATCTGCTGCACGATCGGGAGCCGCTCGTCGCCGAAGAACATGTGCTCCGTGCGGCAGAGGCCGATCCCCTGCGCGCCGAACTCCCGCGCCTTCGCGGCGTCCTCGGGCGTGTCCGCGTTCGCGCGCACCTTCAGGCGCCGTAGCTCGTCGGCCCAGCCGAGCACCGTCTCGAAGTCCTCGTTGATCTGCGGCGGCACGAGGTTCACGTGCCCGACGATCACCGAGCCGGTCCCGCCGTCGATCGTGATCACGTCGTCCTCGCCGAGCGCGTGGTCGCCGATCAGAGCCCTCCGCGCCGACACGTCGAGCGAGACGCCCTCGCATCCGGCGACGCACGGCTTCCCCATCCCGCGGGCGACGACGGCTGCGTGCGAGGTCATCCCGCCGTGCACGGTCAGGATCCCTTCGGCCGCGATCATCCCGTGGATGTCGTCGGGCGTCGTCTCCCAGCGGACGAGGATCACCTTCTCGCCGGCGGCGGCGCGATCGGCGGCGGAGTCCGCGTCGAACGCGATCTTGCCGCGCGCCGCGCCTGGAGACGCGTTGAGCCCCTTCGCGGCGACCTCGTACTCGGCGTCGGGATCGAGCATCGGGTGCAGCAGCTGGTCGAGCTGCGCGGGATCGATGCGCGCGACCGCCTCCTCGCGCGAGATCAGCCCCTCGTCGACCATGTCGGCGGCGCACCTGAGCGCGGCGGCGGCGGTCCGCTTCGCGCTCCGCGTCTGGAGCAGGTAGAGCTGCTCGTCCTCGACCGTGAACTCGATGTCCTGCATGTCGCGGTAGTGCCGCTCGAGCCGCTCCATCGTCTCGAGGAGCTGCTCGAACGCCTGCGGCAGGCGCTCCTGCATGCGCGCGAGCGGCTCGGGTGTCCGGATCCCGGCGACGACGTCCTCGCCCTGCGCGTTCGCGAGGAACTCGCCGTAGAGGCCGCGTTCGCCGGTCCCCGGATCGCGGGTGAAGCAGACGCCGGTCCCCGAGTCGTCGCCCTTGTTCCCGAACACCATCTGGACGACGTTGACCGCCGTTCCGAGGTCGTCCGGGATGTCGTGGGCGCGGCGGTAGACCTTCGCGCGCGGCGTTTCCCACGAGTCGAACACGGCGCGAACGGCGCGAGCGAGCTGCTCGCGCGCGTCCTGTGCGAACTCGCGCCCCGTCCCCTCGCGGTAGATCCGCTTGTACGTCTGGATGAGCTCCGCGAGGTCGTCCGCGTCGAGCCCAGTGTCGTGCGAGACGCCGCGCCCGGCCTTGAGGTCGGAGAGCGCGTGTTCGAAGCGGTGTCCGTCGATCCCGTCCACGACTTCCCCGTACATCTGGATCAGGCGCCGGTACGAGTCGTACGAGAAGCGCGGGTTGTCGCACGTGCGCGCGAGGCCCTCCACCGCCTCGTCGCTGAGGCCGAGGTTGAGGATCGTGTCCATCATCCCCGGCATCGAGATCGCCGCGCCGGAGCGAACCGAGACGAGCAGCGGGTCGTTGGGGTCGCCGAACCGCTTCCCCGTCCTCTCCTGGAGCGCCGCGACGTGCTCCTCGATCTCCTCGTGGAGGCCGTCCGGGAGCTCCCTCCCGCTCGCCGCGTACGCGCGGCACGCGTCCGTCGTGATCGTGAAGCCGGCCGGCACGGGTACGCCGAGCGCCGTCATCTCCGCGAGCCCGACGCCCTTCCCGCCGAGGAGCTCGCGGCCGCCGCCGGACGGCTCGTCGAAGTCGTAGACGTATCGCGTCGCCACGGCCATCGACGCGGATCTTCCCACAGCCGAGGCCATAATCGGCGGGTGACGGAGGGCTGGGAGCCGTGGGCCGAGCAGTTGATCCCGTGGGCGCGCACGCCTGGCCTCGACTCGTACTGGCGCGTCCGCGACCGCTTCTTCGAGTTGCTGCCGCCGCCGCGCACCGCGCTCGAGGTGGGCTGCGGCGAGGGCCGCGTCACGCGCGACCTGCACGCGCGCGGGTACGAGACGACGGGCCTCGACGCCGCGCCGACGCTCGTCCGGCTGGCGCAGGAGGCGGACACAGGCGGCGCGTACCTCGTCGCCGACGCGGCGGCGCTCCCGTTCGCGGAGGCGAGCTTCGACGTCGTCGTCGCCTACAACTCGCTGATGGACTTCGACGACCTCCCGGGCGCGGTGCGCGAGGCCGCGCGGGTGCTCGAGCCGGGCGGGCGCCTCTGCGCGTCGGTGACGCACCCGATCGCGGACGCGGGCCGGTTCGAGAGCCGCGAGGCGGACGCGCCGTTCGTGATCTCAGGCTCGTACCTCGAGAGCAGCCGCTTCGAGGGGACGTTCTCGCGCGACGATCTCACGATCACCTTCCACGGCTACGTCCACCCTCTCCAGGCGTACGCGCGCGCGTTCGAGGACGCGGGGCTGCTGCTGGAGGCGCTGCGCGAGCCGCGCGTCCCGGACGACGAGGTCGAGCGGGATCCGGCGGAGGCGCGCTGGCAGCGGCTGCCGGCGTTCCTCCACCTGCGATACGTGAAGCCGTGACCCAGCTTGCGCACTGGGAGCGAGAGGCGGAGCGTTGGGCGGCGTGGGCGCGGACCGAACACGAGCAGCGGATCTTCGGCTGGCACGGCGACGCGTTCCTCGAGCTGCTCCCGCCTCCCGGTCGCCTGACGGTCGACGTCGGCTGCGGCGAAGGTCGCCTCACACGGCGGCTGCGCGAGCGCGGTTACCGGGTGCTCGCCGTGGATGCCGCGCCGACGATGATCCGGCTCGCGCGCGCGTCGGATCCCGACGGCGATTACGCCGTCGCCGACGCGTCGAGCTTGCCCGTCGCCGACGGCGCCGCCGATTTGGTCGTCTTCTTCATGTCGCTGATGAACGTCGACGACCTCGACGGGGCGATCCGAGACGCGGCGCGCGCGCTCGCGCGCGGCGGGCGGTTGTGCATCGGGATCCTCCACCCCGTCGCCGCCGCCGGCACGTTCGAGGGCGAAGGCCCCGACGCACCCTTCGTGATCCGCGGGTCGTACCTCCATGAGGGCCGGTGGGTGATGCACGTCGAGCGCGAAGGCGTCGCGTTCCACTTCGACGACATCCGGCGGCCGCTCGAGGCGTACGCGCTCGCGCTGGAGCGCGCGGGCATGCTGATCGACCGCGTCCGCGAGCTCGCCGCCCCCGACTCGTTCGTCGAGCGGAACCCCGCGTGGCAGCGCTGGCAGCGCCTGCCGCTCTTCCTCGACCTGCGCGCGGTGAAGCCGTGAGGAAGGTCGCAGTGATCGCGAGCGCGAGCGGGAACGGCAAGACGACGGTCGGCCGCGCGCTTGCGGAGCGGCTCGCCGTGCCGTTCGTGGAGCTGGACGCACTGAACCACGGACCGAACTGGACCGAGGCGACGCCCGAGGAGCTGCGCGCGAAGGTGGAGCCGATCGTCGCGCAGGACGCGTGGGTGATCGACGGCGGCTACACCAGCAAGCTCGGCGACCTCGTTCTCGGCAGCGCGGATACGGTCGTCTGGCTCGACCTGCCGATGCGCGTCTGGCTGCCGCGGCTGTGGCGGCGCACGCGCCGGCGGATCTGCGGCGACGAGAAGCTCTGGAACGACAACAAGGAGAGCTGGCGCACGGCGCTCGTCGGCCGCGAGTCGCTGTTCGTCTTTGCAGTCCGGATGCACTTCCGGCGGCGGCTCAGGTATCCGTCGCGGTTGGCGCCGTACAACGTCGTCCGGCTGAGGACGGAGCGCGAGGTCGAGCAGTTCCTGGAGAAAGTGGCTCAGAGCCGCAAAGTCGAGACCCGCGGGGCGTGATGACGCGCGAGGTACGGCTGACGAGCCCCGAGCGCGTCCTGTGGCCGGAGGAGCGGATCACGAAGGGCGACCTCTTCGAGTACTACGCCGCCGTCGCGCCCGCGCTGGTCCCCCACCTCCGCGACCGGCCGTTCACGATGAAGCGCTACCCGCACGGCATCCACGGCGAGGTCTTCTTCCAGAAGCAGGCGCCGCGAGGCATGCCGGACTGGATCCCGACGCGGCGGTTCACGACGCACCCGCGCAAGGGTGCTACAGGCGGACGCGCCGGCGAACCCGGCACGTCCTCTTTACGGCAGGCGCAAGCGCCTGCCTCGAGGCTCGTCGACTTCCCGCTGCTCAACTCCCGCGAGGCGGTGCAGTGGATGGTGCAGATGAACTGCATCGACATGAACGCGTGGTACTCGCGCGTCGACAAGCCGGAGCGGCCGGACTTCGTCCTCTTCGACCTCGATCCGCCGGAGACTGCGGACGGGTTCGCACAGGCTGTGCAGGTCGCGCACATCGTGCGCGGCGGGTTGCGAGAGCTCGCGCTGGAGGGGTACGTGAAGACGAGCGGCGCGGGCGGGATCCACGTCCTCGTGCCGATCACGCGGCGCTCGACGTTCGCGGACACGCACGAGTTCGCGGAGCGGCTTTCGAAGCTGCTCGAGGAGCGCCACCCCGGGGTGCTGACGACGGAGTGGCTGAAGGCGAAGCGCCGCGGCGTCTTCGTCGACTACCACCAGAACGGCGCCGGGAAGACGATCGCCTCCGCGTACTCAGTGCGGCCGAAGCCGGGCGCGCCGGTGTCGACTCCGCTGCGCTGGGAGGAGCTGATGCCCGACCTGGACTTCGGCGCGCTGACGATGCCGGTCGTCCTCGAGCGCGTCGCGCGGGACGGCGACCTCTTCGAGCCCGTCCTCCGCGGCGGTCAGGCGCTCGGGCCGGCGCTGCGAACGCTGCGGGCGGCGTAGGCCGTGTGTGCGACCCGCGCGCCGAGCGCGAGGAACGCGAGGAGCGCCCCGTACACGAGGAGCGTCGAGAGCGCGAAGCGGACGCCGTCGAAGTGAGTCGGGTTCTCCCACGGGTTGAACCGATACGCCTGCGGATACGAGGGCGGCGTGAAGAAGGACATGTCCGACTGAGCGAAGTGCAGCGGGTACCCGAAGCCGAGGCTGCGCGCCTCGGCACGACCCGCCGCGGTCTGCGGCACCGCGACGGTGACGGCCGTGAGCACGAGCGCGAGCCAGGAGACGGCCACGAGCGTGAGCCGGTCGAACCATCGCCGCCGCCACGTCGCCGCCCACGTCGCCGCCGCGAGCAGCGCCGCGACCAGGAGCGATAAGACCAGCCAGAAGAGCACGAACACGCCGAATCCACGGTCAAGGGTGAGTGCGGCCGCGACGAGGAACACGGCGACCGCGAGCGCCGCGGTGACGGCGACGCGCCTCACTCGCGCGCTGCGCGAGCGCGTAGCTCGGCGAGCCACGCCGCGGCGCGGATGCCGAGCCAGATCGGCGTGAGGAGCACGTAGAAGACGAGCAGCGCCGCGCCGTGGATCGTCGACCACAGCACCCAATGGCGCGCCGGCACAGGGCCCTTCTCGCTCAGCGCGCTCATGACGCGGCGGCGGCGGCAGCCTCGCGCCGCTGCTCGACGAGGCGGACGATCCGGTGTGCCGTCTCCTCGATCGAGAGCTCCGAGACCTCAATCACGGGGCAGCCGAGGCGCCTGTGCACGGCCGCGGCCTCGTCGAGCTCCTCGTAGATCTGGAGCAGCTCCGCGTAGTTGCGGTTCGGCGCGCCGAGGTTCCGGACGCGCGCCTGCCGGATCTCCGCGAGCCGGGCGGCGTCGATCGTGAGCCCGACGACCTTCGTCTGGTCGAGCGCGAAGAGCTCCGGCGGCGCCTCGATCCCCTTCACGATCGGGACGTTCGCCGTCTTGTACCCGAGGTAGCCGAGGTAGATCGAGAGCGGCGTCTTCGACGTGCGGGAGACACCCACGAGGACGATGTCCGCCTCCTCGAGCCCGCTGCCGAGGCCGTCGTCGAACTTCACCGCGAACTCGATCGCCTCCATGCGGCGGAAGTACGTCTCGTTCAGGGCCGGCCGCGCGCCGGGCGTCATGCTGGCCGCCATCCCCGACACGCGCCGCACCGACTCGATCGGCTGGCCGAGGAGGTCGACGTAGTGCACGCGCGCGCGCCGGCACAGGGAGCGCATCGCGTCGCGCCACTCCGGCTTCACGAGCGTGTAGACGATCACTGCCGGCCGGCCGCGTGCCCGTGCCACCGCCTGCGCGAGGTCGGCCTCGGCTTCGATTCGCGGGTGCCGGACCTCGACGAACGGCTGATCCGGGAACTGAGCCTCGAGCGCCGCTACGAGCCGGGCCGCCGTCTCGCCCGTCGAGTCGGAGACGACGTGGAGCTCGACGGCATGGACGGCCACGCGCCCATTGTGACGAAGCCCGTGCCCTAGTCGGAGGCTGCCGGGCGCGCGCCGAGCTCGACGGTCACGGTGCGCGACTCGCCGCCGCGCCGGAGCTCGAGCTCGAGCTCGTCGCCGGGCTCGCGGCTCGTGACGGCGCGGCGCAGATCTGCAGCGGCTCGCACCGTCTCTTCGCCGGCACGAGTCACGACGTCGCCGGTGCGGACTCCCGCTCTCGCGGCAGGGCTGCCGTTGGAGACGCTGGCGATCCGCGCGCCGCCGTCCTCGGCATCGTCGATCCGCACGCCGAGGAAGGCGCGCCGGACCTCGCCGTCCTCGCGCAGCTGCTCCACGACGTCGCGGATCGTCTCCGCGGGCACCGCATAGCCGACCCCGTTGTTGCCGCCGCTCTCGCTCGCGATCTGCGTGTTCATGCCGACGACGCGTCCCGCGCCGTCGAGCAGCGGCCCGCCCGAGTTGCCGCGGTTGAGCGCCGCGTCCGTCTGGATCACGCCGTCGATCGCGTAGCCGTCGGGTGCCTCGATCGTCCGGTCGAGGCCGCTGACGATCCCCGAGGTCACCGTCCCCTGGAGCCCGAAGGGGCTGCCGATCGCGAGCACGGGGTCGCCGATCTCCAGCGTCCGCGACGAGCGCAACTCGAGCGGCTCGACGCCGTCCGGAACTTCCTCCACCTCCAGGAGAGCGACGTCCGTCGACGCGTCGACGCCGACGACGCGCGCGTCGAGCTTGCTTCCGTCGTGGAGCGTGACCTCCGCCCGCTCCGCGTCACCGACGACGTGCTGGTTCGTGACGACGTGGCGCTCGCCGATGACGAACCCGCTGCCGCTCGCGCGCGCGTCGGGCGGCGAGCCGAAGGGGAACGGCTGCGGCGCGGGCCGTTCGTCGTCGTCCTCCTCCTCGGTCGGCGCCTGCCGCGCGCTCACCTCGACGACCGCGTCCACCGTCTCGCGGTACACCGCCGCGATCGAGCCCGCCTCAGCGGAGCCGACGGGGCTGCCGGGAGCCGCAGGCGCGGCGTCACGATCGTCCGCGGCTTCCCAGATGCCGACGGCCGCGACACCTCCGAGCACTGCGGCAACGAAGAGCGCGGCGGCCGAAGCGAGTACGCGTCTCACACCGGACAGAGTGCCGACGCGCGCGTTTCGCGCGGGTTAAGCGTCGTTGGTCCTCGTGTTGCGCGCCGTCCGAAGCACCGCAGACGCAGGCGATAACGTCTCGACCCGTGGCAGACCGCGCGCAGCCGGAGACCGTGACGATGGACAAGATCGTCTCGCTCTGCCGTCGCCGGGGGTTCGTCTTCCCGTCGTCCGAGATCTACGGCGGCCTCGGCTCGACGTACGACTACGGGCACTACGGCGTCCTGCTGAAGAACAACGTCAAGAGCCGCTGGTTCGACGCGCTGGTCCAGCAGCGCGAAGACATCGTCGCCATCGACTCCGCGGTGATCCTCCACCCGCGCGTGTGGGAGGCGTCGGGGCACGTCGAGGGGTTCAGCGACCCGCTCGTCGACTGCCGGACGTGCAAGCTGCGCTTCCGCGCCGACAAGCTCGAGGACGCGCAGTGCGGTCGGAAGCCGAGCAAGAAGCCCGGCGAGACGAGCGACTGTGACCTCACCGAGCCGCGCCAGTTCAACCTGATGTTCGAGACGACCGTCGGGCCGGTTCAAAACGAGGGAGCGCGCGCGTACCTCCGTCCGGAGACCGCGCAGGGCATCTTCGTCAACTTCAAGAACGTGCTCCAGATCGCGCGCCGGCGCCCGCCGTTCGGCATCGCGCAGATCGGCAAGTCGTTCCGGAACGAGATCACGCCCGGCAACTTCCTCTTCCGCGTGCGCGAGTTCGAGCAGATGGAGATGGAGTTCTTCGTCCCGCCGGACGACGCCGAGCGGTGGTACCGCTACTGGATCGACGAGCGGCTGCGCTGGTACCTCGAGCACGGCCTCCGTGAGAGCCACCTGCGCGTGCGCGAGCACGGTCCCGAGGAGCGCTCGCACTACTCGCGCGGCACGAGCGACATCGAGTACCTGTACCCGATCGGCTGGTCCGAGCTCGAGGGCGTCGCGAACCGGGGAGACTTCGACCTCACGCGGCACACCGAGTACTCGACGACGAAGCTCGAGTACGTCGGCCCGGATGGGGAGCGCTACGTCCCGCACGTGATCGAGCCGGCGGTGAGCGTGGAGCGCATCGTCGTCGCGCTGCTCGTCGACGCGTACGACGAGGAGGTGGTGGGCGAGCGCGACCGCACCGTGCTGCGTCTCCATCCGCAGGTCGCGCCGGTCAAGGCGGCCGTCCTGCCGCTGATCGGCAAGGACGACGGGATGGTGACCCGCGCGAGGCGGCTCTACGAGGACCTGCGGCGGAGCTTCAGCGTCGAGTACGACGACAGCGGCGCGATCGGCCGGCGCTACCGGCGGCAGGACGAGATCGGAACGCCGTTCGCGTTCACGATCGACGAGCAGACGCTGGAGGACGACACGGTGACGATCCGCGACCGCGACTCCCTCGCGCAGGAGCGCGTCTCGCTGCCGCAGGTCGCGTCGTACCTCGGCGACGCGCTCGCACGGCCGTGGCGGACGCCGAAGGCCGCGTAAAGGCTCAGGCGGAGAGCGTGCGGAGGCGGAAGCCTCCGTGGTACTCGTACGATGAGGCGATCACCTGGAGCGTCTCGCGCGCGTCGCGCTCTGTGAGTCCGAGTGCGCCCGCGTCCGCGAGCGGGCTCCGCAGCAGCGCGTCGATCGCTGCGAAGCCGCCGGGCGACACCGCGAGACCTCCGGAGGCGCAGCCGCGGCAGACGCCGCCGCCCGCGCGCGGCAGGTAGGCGACGAGCGGCTCCCGCTCGCCGCACTCGGCGCACGCGCCCAGGTGTGGCAGGTACCCGGCGAGCCACAGGAGCTTGAGCTGGAACGCGAGCGCGAGCGGGTCGAGCGCCGGCCGCGCCGGCGCGCGCGTCGGGAGCTCGTCGACGAGGTCGAGGAAGCGCGTCAGCGCCTCGAACCCGCGTGGATTCGCCTCCTGCTCGCTGAAGAGGCGCAGCATCGCCTCGAGCCCGACGAGCCCCACGCCGAGCCGGTACGGGTCGTCGCGGGCCGCGCTGTGCGGGCGCACGAGGTCGACGCCGGTCACCGTCTGGAGCTCGCCGCCGCCCTGGTGGAGCAGGAGCTCGACGTGCGAGAGCGGCTCGAGCCGCGCGCCGAAGCGCGACTTCGTGCGGCGGATCCCCTTGGCCACGGCGCCGACGCGCCCGCGGTCGAGCGTGTAGAGGTGAAGCACGCGGTCCGCCTCGCCGAGCCGCATCGAGCGAAGGACGACGGCCTGGGTCTTGTAGCTCCTGCCGGCCACTGCGCCGAGTCTAGTTTCGGCGTCAGCCGGGAACCGGTCGGCCGCCTTATGCGTTACAACTCGGGTATGTCCAAGATCCAGGTGTACTCGACGCGCTGGTGCGGCTTCTGCGTCCGCGCGAAGGCGCTGCTCGACGCAAAAGGGATCCCGTACGACGAGATCCGGCTCGACGAGGATTCTGCCTTCCGGCAGAAGCTGCACGAGTTGACGGGCGGCTGGACCGTCCCGCAGATCGTCATCGACGGCGATCCCATCGGCGGGTACACGGAGCTCTGGAAGCTCGACCGCAGTGGCCAGCTCGACGAGCGGCTGGCCGCCTAGCTCAATCGCGAGGGAAGATCGGCTGGCACGTCGGGCAGTACCACGTGCCGCGGCCGCCCGCGCGCGTCTTCTCGATCGGCGTCCCGCAGCGGTCGCACGGCGCGTCCGTCCGCCCGTACACCCTGAACGCCCGCTGCATGCGTCCTCGGCCGCCGTCCGGCGTGCGGTAGTCGCGCAGCGTCGCGCCCTGTCGCGCGATGCCCGCGCGCAGGACGTCCCGAATCGCGCGGTGGAGGCGGCGCAGCTCGTCGTCGCCGAGCTGGCGTGCCGGCCGGAGCGGGTGGATCCGCGCACGCCAGAGCGCCTCGTCGACGTAGATGTTCCCGAGCCCGGCGAGCGCGCGCTGGTCGAGCAGCGCCGCCTTGACGGGCGCGCGCCGCCCGGCAAGCCGCTCCGCGAGGCTGCGAGCCGTGAACCGTCGCTCGAGCGGCTCGTCACCGAGGCGCTCGGCGAGGTAGCCGTCGACCTCCTCGGGCTCGAGGAGAAGCCAGGTGCCGAAGCGGCGGACGTCGCGGTAGGCGACGTCCGATCCGTCGTCTAGTTTGACAACAGCGCGCTCGTGCGCGTCCGTCACGGCGTCGGCGCGCGGCGCGTGGCGGAAGCTCCCCGTCATCCGGAGGTGAACCAGGAGAACACGACCGCTCTCGAACCGAAAGATCAGGTACTTGCCGCGCCTGTCGACGCTCGCGACTCGCTCCCCCTCGAGCTCGCCGGCCACCTGCGCGGGCTCGAGCGGGCGGACGAGACGTGCGTCGCGGATCTCGACGCGGGCGAAGCTGCGGCCGACGAGCGCGGGCTCGAGGCGCCGCCGCACCGTCTCGACCTCGGGCAGCTCGGGCATGCGGCCAGCCTAGCCACGGATAATTCCGGCATGTTCACGGTCGAGGAGCGGGACCGCGTCGGCGACCGGCTCGTCGAGCTGGCGGAGGCGGACGAGCGAATTGGGGCTGCCGCGATCGTCGGCTCGCTCGCGCTCGGGGCCGGCGACCGCTGGTCCGACTTGGACTTCACATTCGGCGTCGTGGACGGCGTGACCGTGACGGAGGTGCTCGACGACTGGACTCGCGCGATGGCCGAGCAGTTCGACGCCGTGACGCTGCTCGACCTCGTCGTGCGCGGCACGACGTACCGCGTCTTCCTGCTCCCGCGCTTGCTGCAGGTCGACCTGTCGTTCTCCGCACTCGAGAACTTCCGTCAGGGAAGCCCGCGGTTCAAGCTCCTCTTCGGCACGCGCAAGGTCGATTATCCGGCACCGCCCTCCGCGGCCGATCTCTTCGGCTGGGGCGTCGTGTACGCGCGCCACGCATACGTCTCGATCGAGCGCCGCCGCTGGTGGGAGGCCGAGCACATGATCAGCGGGCTGCGCGACACGGCGCTGACGCTCGCGTGCCTGCGTCGTGACCTGCGGACGGCGTACGGAAGAGGCTTCGATGAGCTTCCCGAGGACGTCCGTTCGCGGGGGGCCGCCGCTCTGGTCGGCACGCTCGAGGCGGACGAGCTGCGGCGCGCGCTGGCAGCGGCCGTCGACGTGCTCCTGCGAGAGGCCGCGGATGTCGAGCTCGCCGCGACGGTCGAGCCCCAGCTGCGCGCTGTCGCGTCCTAGGCGAGGACGTCGAGGACGATCGGCCGCGGTGGCGGCGGCTCGTCTCCGATCGTGTAAGCCGCGGTCACGGCTTCGCCCGCGGCGGCGGCGTCCTCGTCGCTGCCGGCGTGCACCTCTGCGAGCAGCTCCCCCGTCGAAACGCGATCGCCGCGCTTCGCGCGGCAGACGACGCCCACGCCGTGGTCGAGGAGGTCGTCTTTCGTCGCCCGGCCCGCGCCCAGGCGCAACGCAGCGACACCGACGCGAACGGCGCCGATCGCCGTCACGTACCCGTCGCGCGGTGCGGCAACGGCGCGGACGGTGGCGGCGGCCGGCAGCGCGTCCTCGTCAGGATCGCCGCCCTGCGCGCGGATCCACCGCTCGTACGTCGCCAGCGCCGAGCCGTCCCCGATCGCGGTTTCGGCGCGACGGCGCCCCTCCGCCTCGTCCACGTCGAGGTCCGAAAGGGCGAGCAGGTGCGCGGCGGACGACAGGACGAGCTCGTGGAAGTCACCGGGTCCTTCGCCGCGGAGCGTCGCCACGGCCTCGCGCACCTCGAGCGCGTTGCCGACCGCGTGCCCGAGCGGCTGGTCCATGTCCGTCAGGACGCAGACGACCTCGCGCCCGGCGCGCTTGCCGAGCTCGAGCATCGTCTCGGCGAGCTCGCGTGCGTCGTCGAGCGACTTCATGAACGCGCCGTCCCCCACCTTCACGTCGAGCACGATCGCGTCGGCTCCGGCCGCGAGCTTCTTCGACATGATGCTCGCGGCGATCAGCGACAGCTCGTCGACCGTCGCCGTCACGTCGCGCAGCCCGTAGAGCCGCTTGTCGGCCGGAACGAGGTCTGCAGTCTGCCCGATGATCGCGCAGCCGACCTCCTTCACCTGCGCGACGAACTCCTCGTGCGAGAGCTCGACGCGGAGCCCCGGGATCGACTCGAGCTTGTCGAGCGTGCCGCCCGTGTGCCCGAGTCCGCGGCCGCTCATCTTCCCCACCGGCACGCCGCACGCTGCGACGAGCGGCGCGACGGCGAGCGACGTTTTGTCGCCGACGCCGCCCGTGGAGTGCTTGTCGACCACCTTCCGCCCGAGCTCCGCGCGGAGGTCGATCGTCTCGCCGCTGCGGATCATGGCGTCCGTGAGCGCGAACGTCTCGGCGCTGCTGAGCCCGCGGAAGTAGACCGCCATCAGGAACGCCGCCATCTGGTAGTCCGGCACCTCGTCGCGCGCGTACGCGAGCACGAGTTCCGCCAGCTCCTCCGCACGCAGCTCCGCGCCGTCGCGTTTCCGCTGGATCAGCTCCGCCGCGCGGATCACGCCTTGTCTGCGACGAAGACGACCGGGTGCCGCGTCGCAACGAAGGCGCCGTCGAAGCGAGCCACCTCGCCTTCTGCACCCGACAGGCTCCGCGAAGCGCGAACGTAGTCGAGAACAGCCTCGCGATCGGGGAACACGATCGTTCCTCCAGCGTCGTACGTCGCGACGCGGCTGAAGGAAGTCCGGAGGAGCTTCTCGCCGTTCTCGGCGCTGAACGGCGTCGCGTCACGCGGCGGAAGACCCACGAGCGCGCGCAGCTCATGAAGGTGGTCGAGCGCGTTGGTGATCGCAACGAGCCGGCCGCTCGGCCGCAGGACGCGCGCGAGCTCCGCCACGGCCCGCTCGACGTCGGGGACGTGGTAGAGCATCCACGCAGCGACGGCGGAGTCGAACGCGTTGTCTGCAAACGGCAGCTGCTGCACATCAGCGAGACGGGCGTCGACGCCACGCTCGCGCGCGAGCTCGACCATTCTGGGAGAGAGGTCCACGGCTATCACGTCGACTTGCAGCTCGCGCGCGACTCGCGCCGCGAACTCGCCAAAACCGGAACCGACCTCGAGCACGCGCCGCGGCGCGACCTCGGCCAACGCGGCAAGCGCGATGTCGAGCGACTGCGGGCCGGTTGTCGGGTGGTTGAAGTACGCCGCGCGACGCCCCGCAAGTCCGACCTCAGACGCATACTCCGCCCGGACGAGCGCGGGATCGTTGAGCCTCACGGCGTCACGATCGGCTGCCCCGCCAGCGCTCGACCCGGAGCCTTGCCGCCGAGCCACGCGTTGACGGTCGCCCCCACGTCGGCGAACTCGCCTTCGTGGATGCGCCCGGCCGCGTTCCGGCCTTCGACGTACGCGAGCAAGAGCGCGTGCTCCCGCGAGTGGTCCGTCGACGGCGTCGTCGGGTCGCAGCCGTGATCCGACGTGAGGACGAAGAGGTCGCCGGGCCGCAGCGCGTCGAGGAGGTCGAAGAGCCGCCGGTCGAAGTCCTGCAGGCAGCGGTGGAAGTTCTCGGGGTCGTTGCGGTGGCCCCAGAGCATGTCCGTCTCGACGAGGTTCGTGAAGACGAAGCCCTGGTCGAGCTCGCGCAGCAGCTGCTCGGTCTTCGCGATCCCGTCCACGTTCGATTTCGTCGGGTGCGACTCGTCGACGCCGACGCCCGCGAAGATGTCGTCGATCTTGCCCACGCCGTGCACGGGGATGCCCGCGTCGCCGAGCAGCGTCAGGTAGTTCGGGCGCCGCGGCTCGAGCGAGAAGTCGTGGCGGTTGCCGGTGCGGGCGTAGTTCCCGGGCTCGCCGACGAACGGCCGCGCGATCACGCGGCCGACCGCGTGCTTGCCGGTGAGGAGCTCGCGCGCGGTCCGGCAGGCCTCGTAGAGCTCCTCGAGCGGGATCGTCTCCTCGTGCGCGGCGACCTGGAAGACGGAGTCCGCCGACGTGTAGACGATCCACTTCCCGGTCCGCTGGTGCTCCTCGCCCAGCTCGTGGATGATCTCGGTGCCCGAGGCCGGTTTGTTCCCGAGCACGCCGCGCGCCGTGCGGTGCATGAACGGGTCGATCACGTCGTGCGGAAACCCGTGCGTGTAGGTCGGCATCGCCTGCGGCGTGACGACGCCCATGAGCTCCCAGTGCCCCGTCGTCGTGTCCTTGCCTTTCGACCGCTCGAACAGACGTCCCGCGACGGCCGGCGCCCCCGGCTGAGGCCGGCACCCTTCGAGCGGCTCGACGTTTCCCAGCCCGAGCGCTTCGAGGTTCGGCAGGTCCAGGCCGCCGACGGCGCGGGCGACGTTGCCGAGCGTGTCCGAGCCCTCGTCGCCGTACTCGGCGGCATCCGGAAGCGCGCCGGCTCCGACGGCGTCGAGGACGATCACGCAGGCGCGGGGCACGGGGCTATCCTAAGACGGCGATGAAGACGGCTCTCGGCCTGGTCGGTCTGCTGCTCGTCATCGCGGGCGTGATCGCGCTCGCCGCCGCGATCACGTTCACGGTCGTGAAGCTGACGCCGAGCCGTCGGCGCGACGCGGCTCCCGAGAAGAGCTGAGGGTCAGACCCGCGAGAGCGGCAGGACGTCCTCGAGCGGCGCGAAGTCGAGGTTGTGCGCGTCCGCGACGGCCTCGTACGTGATCTTGCCGTCCAGGACGTTCACGCCGCGCGCGAGTGCCGGGTCGCGCGCGACCGCCTCCGCGAGCCCGTAGTCGGCGACCGCCTCGACGTACGGCAGCGTGGCGTTCGTCAGCGCTTTCGTCGAGGTGATCGGAACCGCGCCGGGCATGTTCGCGACGCAGTAGTGGGTCACGCCGTCGACGGCGTAGACGGGCTCCGTGTGCGTCGTCGGTCGCGAGGTCTCCGCGCACCCGCCCTGGTCGATCGCGACGTCGCAGAGCACGGCCCCGGTCTTCATCCCGCGGATCATCTCGCGCGTGACGAGCTTCGGGGCGACCGCGCCCGGAATGAGCACCGCGCCGATCACGACGTCCGCCTCGGCGACCGACTCCTCGATCTGGAGGCTCGACGACATGAGCAGCGTCACGCGCCCAGACAGCACCTCCTCGAGGTGACGCATGCGGTCGATCGAGCGCTCGAGGATCGTCACCTGCGCGCCGAGCCCGATCGCGATGACGGCCGCGTTGTAGCCGACGATCCCGCCCCCGATGATCACGACGCGCCCCGGCGCGACGCCCGCGACGCCGCCGAGGAGCAGCCCGCGCCCGCCGAGCGGCTTCTCGAGGAAGTACGCGCCCGCCTGCGCTGCGAGCCTGCCCGCGACCTCGCTCATCGGCGCGAGCAGCGGGAGCGCGCGGTTGTCCGTCTCGACGGTCTCGTACGCGACGGCGGCGATCCCGCTGTCGGCGAGCGCATGCGTCAGCGGCTCGTCGGCCGCGATGTGGAGATACGTGAAGAGGACGAGGCCCTCGCGGAGGCGCCCGTAGTCGGAGCGGATCGGCTCCTTCACCTTCAGCAGCAGCTCCGCCGAGCCCCAGACGTCGTCCACGGATGCGATCCGTGCGCCGACCGCCTCGTAGGCCGCGTCCGGGAACGCACTGCCCTCGCCGGCGCTGTGCTCGACGAGGATCTCGTGGCCGCGCTGGATGAGCTCGCGCGCGCCCGCCGGCGTGAGGGCGACGCGGTACTCGTCGGTCTTGATCTCCTTGGCGACCCCGATCCGCACGGCGGCGCAACGATACAGCGCCGCGAGCGCCGAACCGCCTGCAGGAGTCACGCTTTCGGCCGCCCCGCGTCACAGACCCGCGCGGAGGGCGGCGATAGGATCGCAGCGGAGGGAGGCCTGCGGCCGGCCCCGGCGAAAGCCCGCTATTTGCGGGAATCGTTGACGTAGAGGAGCAGCCCGGTGAGCGTCTTCGCGTCCTCGAGCTCGCCGATCCGGTCCGGCAGCTCGCTGACGTGCCAGCGGACGACCTCGATCTGCTCGGCGCTTTCGGGCGCCGCGTCGCCGCGCTCGACGTCCTCCGCGACGACGACGTGCATCAGCTCGCGGCAGAAGCCCGGCGTCGTGTAGAAGCGCGCGAGCTCGCGCCAGCGGCCGCCGTGGAGTCCGGTCTCCTCTCGCAGCTCGCGGCGCCCGCACGCGAGCGGGTCCTCGCCGTACTCGAGCGCACCGGCCGGCAGCTCGAGCAGAGTGCGCCGCGCCGCCTCCCGTCGCTGGAGGACGAGCGTCACGCACCCGTCGTGGTCGATCGCGACGACGGCTACGGCGCCGGGGTGCTCGACGATTTCGCGCGCGTGCTCCCCCCAGCGCTCGAGCGTGACGCTGATCAGCTCCCCGTCGTACACGGTTTCCGCGGCGTCGGGCTTCACCGCAGCGCGAGCCGCCGCGCGAGCGCGCCCGCCGCGTACGCCGCCGCGAAGAACCACGGCTCCTCGTCTGCGCCACGCCCCATGTACTCGAGCGGCAGATCGGCGCACGCGTCGCGCCACCCGTCGACCTCCACCTCGTCCACGGGCTCGAGCCACGCCGGGCGTTCCAGCCCCTGCGGCCACGCGACGGCGACGCGACCGAGGCAGAAGTCGAGCGCCGCCTCGGTGTGGTGCGAGACGCCATGATGGCGCTCTCGCGGGTCGCCGGCCGACACGCGCGCGACCAGGATCGGCGCGCCGTCGAGCGCACTCGCCGCGTTCGCCGCCTGCGCCGCGCCTAGCGCGCCGTGTCCGAGCCTCGTTCCGGTGCCGACGATGCCGGGGCCGACGGAGCAGACGACGACGTCGTGGCCCGCTGCGACCGCCCAGGCGAGCGCCGACGCTACGCCCACGCACTGCACGTCGCCGTCGACGGACGGGCCGGCCGCGATCGCGGTGTCGACGAGGCCCCGCTGCTTCAGCGTCCGCACGGTGTCGGACAGCGACACCGGCAGCGCGGCGCCCTCCACCTGCACGTACGCGACGCGGAGCTCTGCGCCGACCCCCGCGCAGACGGGCGCGAGCTGGCTGTGCAGCGTGCAACAGACGACGGGCACGCCACGCAGCGACTCCGCGAGCGGCCCGTCCTCCTCCGCGTGCCGCACCGCGTGCTGCAGCGACGTGTACGGAAGCTTCATCACGTGCGCCCCGGGCTCCCGGGCCAAGTCGAGTCCCCGCGTGAGGTTCACGTGGAGCACGTCGAAGCCGCCCGACCCGAGAGCGAGCTCGCGCGCCTGAACGTTCACGATCACCTCGTCGCCCAGCGCGACCGGGCCCGTGAGCCGCGGGTAAACGACGCACGGCGTCCCGTCCACCTCCACCCGCGCGAGTCCATCGAGGCGGTCGACGACCGCCGTGACCGTCCCGCGCCGGAGGCTAAGCATCCCGAGCCGCGTCGACGAGCGCGAGCGTCACGTCGACCATCCGCTCCAGGTCGGCGACGGCGATGTGCTCGTCCGACGTGTGGATCTCGGCCATCCCGTTCGCGAGATTCAGGCACGGGATCCCCCGCTCGTTGAAGACGTTCGCGTCCGCGCCGCCGCCCGTGAGCGCGTAGGTCGGCGTGAAGCCGGAGCGCTCGAGCGCCAGCGCCGCGAGGCGGACGATCGCGTCGTCGCGCCCGAACCGGTACCCGCGGTAGCTCTCCTCGATCTTCGTCTCGACCTCGCACTCCGCGACGCCGGCCGCGAACGTGCACGCGTCGACGATCTCCTGCACGAGGTCGGCGAGCTTGCGCTCGTCGTGCGACCGCGTGTCGACGAGGAAGGAGCACCACTCGGGCACGATGTTCCGCGCCGTCCCGCCCGAGATCAGGCCGACGTTCGCCGTCGTCTCCTCGTCGAGCCGCCCGAGCCTCAGATCGGCGACGGCCCGTGCCGCGGCGGCGATCGCCGATCGCCCCTCCTCCGGGACCATCCCGGCGTGCGCCGGGCGTCCGTGGAAGCGCACGTCGAGCGAGCGGGACGTCGGCGCGCCCAGAATGATCTCGCCGATCGGGGCGGCCTGGTCGTAGACGAACCCGAGACGCGCGTCGAGCCGCGTGTGGTCGAACGCCTTCGCGCCGAGCAGCCCGACCTCCTCCTTCGGCGTGAAGAGCAGCTCGATCCCGGCATGCGGCCTCCCCTCCGCGACGATGCGCCGCGCGCCCTCCAGCATCGCCACGACGGCCGCCTTGTTGTCGGCGCCGAGGATCGTCCCGCCGGCGTTCCGCACGACGCCGTCCTCGATCACTGGCTCGATCGCCGCCTGCGGCGGGACCGTGTCGAGGTGCGCGCAGAGGAAGATCGGCACGCCGCCGCCGCCGCCGTTCGCCGGCGGGAGCTTGCAGAGCAGGTTGCCCGCGCTCGCGTCGATCCGAGCTCCGGCGTCGTCCTCCGTCACCACCAGGCCGAGCTGCTCCAGATACGCGCGGACGCGGTCGGCGACCGGGCGCTCGGCACCGGGCGGGCTCGCGATCGCAGCAAGCTCCGTGAAGAGAGCGACGACGTCCGGCGCCACGCGCCGATCCTACGGGCGCGGCCTAGCGGGCGGTCGCGAGACCGAGCTCGCTCCGGCGCTGCGAGCGCTCGAGTGCCGCGCCGACGAAGCCGCGGAAGAGCGGCGCCGGCCGCGTCGGTCGCGACTTGAACTCGGGGTGGAACTGGCTCGCGACGAACCACGGGTGGTCCGGCAGCTCGACGACCTCGACGAGGCGCCCCTCCTGGAAGGTCCCGGAGACGACGAGGCCGGCGTCCACGAGGCGCGGGCGGTAATGGTTGTTGACCTCGTAGCGGTGCCGGTGCCGCTCGTGGATCACCGCCTCCCCGTAGGCGCGCCGCGCGCGCGTGCCTTCCGCGAGCTCCACCGCCTGCGCGCCGAGCCGCATCGTCCCGCCGAGATCCTCGATCTCCTTCTGCTCCGGGAGCAGGTCGATGACGGCGTAGGGGGTCTCGGGGTCCATCTCGGTCGAGTTTGAGCCGTCCAGACCCGCCACGTGGCGCGCGAACTCCGACACCGCGACGTGCATCCCGAGACAGATCCCCAGGTACGGGATCCGGCGCTCGCGCGCGACGCGGCAGGCGAGAATCTTTCCCTCCCAGCCGCGCGACCCGAAGCCGCCGGGCACGAGGACGCCGTCCACCTGCTCGAGCGTCTCGGTCGCCTCCTCGAGCGACATCCCCTCGGCGTCGACCCACCGTACGCGGACGCGCGACCCGTGGTGAACGCCGGCGTGCTTCAGCGCCTCGTGCACCGAGAGGTACGCGTCGTGCAGCTTCACGTACTTGCCGACGAGCGCGATCTCGACTTCCTCGTCGCGACGCTGGATGCGCTCGCTCAGGCGCAGCCAGTCGCCGAGCTCCGCCTGCCCGGGCGGAAGGTCGAGCTTCGCGCAGACGAGGTCGTCGAGGCCCTCGGCCTGGAGCGCGGAAGGGACGAGGTAGACGTCGGGGACGTCGCGGCAGGCGACGACCGCGCGCAGGTCGACGTCGGCGAAGAGCGCGATCTTGTCCCGGATGTCGGGCGAGAGCTCCTCGCGCGAGCGGCAGACGACGATGTCCGGGTGGATGCCGATCCGGCGGAGCTCGTTCACCGAGTGCTGCGTCGGCTTCGTCTTCAGCTCGCCGGCGGCCTCCACGAACGGCACGAGCGTGACGTGCAGGTAGAGGACGTTCTCGGGACCGGCCT
The DNA here is from genome assembly GCA_030446625.1 of Gaiellaceae bacterium. Classification (GTDB taxonomy): domain Bacteria; phylum Actinomycetota; class Thermoleophilia; order Gaiellales; family Gaiellaceae; genus JAUJMY01. Next base: position 4,547 of record JAUJMY010000009.1, on the reverse strand, counting down.
CGCGGCGGAACTGCCGGATCGCCTCGAGGAACGGGAGCGACTCGATGTCGCCGACTGTGCCGCCGATCTCGCTGATCACGACGTCCGCGGGCGTCGCCTCGGTCACGCGGCGGATCCGCTCCTTGATCTCGTTCGTGATGTGCGGGATGACCTGGACCGTCGCTCCGAGGTACTCGCCCTTCCGCTCCTTGCGGAGGACCGCGTTCCAGATCGATCCCGCGGTGTGGCTCGCGTTCCGAGACAGGTTCTCGTCCACGAAGCGCTCGTAGTGGCCGATGTCGAGGTCCGTCTCGGCGCCGTCCTCGGTCACGAACACCTCGCCGTGCTGGAACGGGCTCATCGTGCCGGGGTCGACGTTGAGGTACGGGTCGAACTTCTGCGCCTGGACGCGCAGCCCGCGCGCCTTCAGGAGGCGCCCGAGCGACGCGGCGACGATCCCCTTTCCGAGCGCCGAGACCACGCCGCCGGTTACGAAGACGTACTTCGTGGGCGTCGTGCTCAGGAGAGCCTGCCGAGCCCGTCGAGGTGCGAGAGGCCCGGCGTCTGCTCGATCAGCCGCCCGAGGGACCGCCGCTCGCCCGCGAGCGTGACGCAGGCGAGGATCCCGATCGCCGCCCAGCGGCCGCGTCCCGTGAATCGCTCCACGGACTTCAAGCCTAGCAGCGCGCCCAAAGCGTTCGACCCCGCGTCGCCGAGCATCGCCATCTCGCGAAGATCGTAGGGAAGGAGAAGGACGGCGCGGGCGACCGGCGCGTCGAGCGCGAGGGCGGCCGCGAGGTACGCCTTCAGCGCGCGGCCGGGGCGCGTGTCGAGCTGGTTCAGCACGTTGGCCGCGAGGCCTACGAGCAGCGCTCCGGAGAGCTTGCGCGTCACGATGAGGCCGACGGTCGGTATCCCGACGAGCTTGAGCACGCCGGTCGTCGCTCCCGCGCGGAGGTGCGCCCGGAAGCCCCGCTCGGGGCCGCTCCAGAGATCGTCCGCGAGACCGAACGCGGCCACGGCGGCGACAGCCGGATCGCGCCCGACGCCGGCGCACCACCCGACGAGCGGGAGGCGCAGCCCGCGGAAGTTGACGCCGAGCGGGCCCGCGGCGAGCAGCGTGTGCGCGAGCTGCCGGCCGCGATGGAGGAAGCCGGCGACGTCGCGGCGCGTCGCGCGGTGGCCGAGCTCGAGCTCGAGCTCCACGACCTCGAGGCCGGCGCGCGTGGCGTCGATGGTCATCCGAGCCTCGCAACCGAAGCCGGGCGCGAGCGGGAAGCACGCCGCGCGCGCCCGCGGCGAGAGCGCGCGCTGCCCCGAGAGCGGCTCGCGCGCGTCGAACCCCGAGCGGAGCCGGATCAGGGCACGCGCGGCGGCCTTCGCGACGCCGAAGCCGCCGCCCGCGCGCGCGGCGAAGCGCGCGACCACGACGTCGCCACGGGGACACTCGACGAGCCGCCGGAGGTCGCCCGTGAGATCGGCGTCGCACAGGAGGAGCCGGCCGGGCGGGGCCGCGCGCTCGGCAGCCGACAGCGCCTGGCCCTTGCCGCGCGCGGGCAGCCGGAAGACGACCGCGCCGGCGGTCTCCGCCCGCTCGGCCGTCGCGTCCGTCGACCCGTCGTCGGCGACCAGCACCTCCGCGTCGGGGAAGCGCTCTCGCAGTGCCGCGACGGTGCCCGCGATCCGATCCTCCTCGTCCCGCGCCGCGACGAGGATCGTCAGCGGCTCAACCACCCGGGGGCGGCTCCGGAGGAACGGGCTCGATCGGCGGCAGGATCCGGACGGCGCCCGGCTTGATCCCGTAGTGCCCACTCGTGCGCCCCTCGAGCAGGACCGCGAGCGCGACCTTGCCGGGGCGGACGTCGACGAAGTCGACGATCGAGAACCCGGCGCGCCGGAACGCGGGCACGGCTGAGCGCTCGGCGTCGGCGGACTCGACGCCGACCACCGGCGCCCCGCCCTCCAACCCAGAGTAGAAGCCCGTCAGGAAGCGCGCGGTCGCGCCGGCCTGGGCGCCGACCGAGCGGACGACGACGACGCCGTCGGCCGCGTCGTCGAGGGCACCGCGCTGCTCCTGCACGAGCTGGCGCGTCAACGTGTCCCACAGCGGCGTGCGCTCCCCCGCGACGAGCTCGCGGCCCGCGTCACGCCCGAGGTCGGCGAGGCGCGTGTCGCCGCGGTACCCGGCGAGCCGCGGCTCCTGCTCGAGCACCGCCTCGATCTCCTCCTCGCGCAGGGGCACGGCGAGCGCCCGCAGCCGCGCGACGCGCGCGCCCGCGGCTCGCAGGGCTCCGTCGATCTCCGCCTCGAGCCGCTCGTCCACGGGGCCGACGAAGACGATCGCGATCCGCCGCCCCTGCAGCCTCCGCTCCATGACCGCCGGGTACGCGGCGGTGACGAACGCGTCAGCCGCGCGCAGCTCGTCGCTCCGCGTCTCGGCCGCCTCGAGCGCCTGGCTCAACCTCTCGACCTCGGCGCGCAGCTCCTGGTTCTCGGTTCGGTCGACGAGCTGCGGGTCCGAGAGCGCGTAGCCGACGATCGTCCCGAGCCCGAACGCGAGAAACACGGCCGCGAGTGACGCGACGTGGTAGCGCAGGTCGAACATCAGCGGAGGCCGAGCGCGTCGAGGACGCGCAGCGCGAGGATCTCGATCACGTTCCGCAGTGCCGGGGACGCCGCAACGGCGACGACGATGGCGGCGAGTCCGGCGAGTACGACGGTCGCGAGCGGCCAGATCCCGACCTTCCGGCTGACGAGCCGCGAGACGCCCTTGGCGTCGACGAGCTTGTCGCCCACCTTCAGCCGTGTCACGAACGTCGACGACATTCCGGCCCGGTTCCGCTCCAGGAACTCCGTCAGGTTGAAGTGCGTGCCGACGGCCACGATCAGCTCCGAACCCTTCTCGTCCGCGAGCAGCAGCGCCACGTCCTCGCTGATCCCGGGCGCGGCGACGGCCTGATGCGCGAGGCCGAGGCGGTCGAGCCGCTCCGCGCCGGGAGCGTCGCCGCCGCGGTACGCGTGGACGAGAATCTCCGCGCCGGACCGGAGCGCGCGCTCGGAGACCGAGTCCATGTCGCCCACGATGACGTCGGGGCGCAGTCCCTCCTCCAGCAGGTCGTCCGCGCCGCCGTCCACGGCGACGAGCACCGGCTTGAACTCGCGAATGTACGGACGGACGATCCGCAGGTCGCGCTTGTTGCCCTCGCCGCGCGCGACGACGACGGCGTGGCGGTCGCGGAAGCGCGTGCGGAGCGCCGGGAAGTCGATCCCCTCCGAGAGGAGTCGCCCCTCCTCGCGGAGGTAGCGCATCGTGTTGTCCGCGAACGCCTCCAGCGCGGCCGTGACGCGCGTTCGCTGTTCGACGAGCGCGCGCGCGAGCTCGTTCGCGGCGAGAACGCGGCCCGTCGCGACGCAGGTCCCGTTGCGGAAGACGCCGCCGCCGCGCACCGTCAGCACCTCCCCCTCGCTGAGCTCGTCGAAGAGCGGCGCGCCCGGCGCGTCGATCAGGCGCACGCCGCGTCTGACGAGCTCGAGCGGCCCCGGGTTCGGGAAGCGCCCGGTCTGGGACTCGGCGACGTTCACGACCACGCGAACGCCGGACTCGAAGAGCTCCTCGGCCGAGACGCGATCGAGATCCACGTGGTCGATGATCGCGATGTCGTCCGGCGACAGGCGGCGAACGAGGTGCTTCGTGCGCTTGTCGAGCCGCGCTCGCCCCGTGAACTCGATGAGCGTGCTCACTGCACCGTCGAGAGGAACTCCTGGCCGCCCAGCATCCGCTCGATCTCCTCGCGCCGCTCGTCGTCGCCGAGCCGCGCGATCGTCGTGTGTGTCGGGTCGCCGGGCACCTTCTCGACCCGGAAGTGCCCGTCGGCGAGCGACGCGATCTGCGGCAGGTGGGTGATCGTGATCACCTGCGCGCGCCCGGCGAGCCGCTGGAGCGCCCGGCCGACGGCGTTGGCGGTGCGGCCGCCGATGCCGGCGTCGATCTCGTCGAAGATCATCGTCCTCCCCTGCGGGTTCGCGACAGCCGCGATCGCGAGCGCGACGCGCGAGAGCTCGCCCCCCGACGCGGTCTCGGCGACCGGCACGAACGGGAGACCCGCGTTCGGCCGGATCAGGAACGACGCCTCGTCCGCTCCGCTCGCCGAGTCCGCCCCGCGCTCCGAGAGCTGCGCGAGGAACTCGCCGTCGCCCATCCCGATCCCGTGCAGCTCGGCGGCGACCGCCGCCGCGAACGGCTCGGCCGCAGCCTGCCGGGCCGCACGGAGCTCTCCGGCGAGCTCGCGCACGCGCGTCTCGCCCGCCGCGAGCGCGGCGGCCGCGGCCGCGGCCGGATCGAATCCCTGCTCTAGGGCGTCCAGCTCGGCGCGCGCGTCGCCCGCGCGCGCGAGCAGCTCCTCGTAGCTCGCGCAGCGGAACCGCCTCTTCGTCTCGGCGATCCGGTCGAGCTCCGCCTCGATCTGCTCGAGCCTTCCCGGCTCCGCCTCGAGCGACGCGAGGACCGAGCGCAGCTCGCTCGCCGTCTCGCGCAGGCGCAGCTCGACGTCGCGAAGCTCTTCGACGCT
>JAUJMY010000008.1 GCA_030446625.1 Gaiellaceae bacterium | reverse complement strand
GGTTGCGCGCGCGCCTCCTCGGCCTCGACCGACTCGCGTCGTACGACATCTACGCGCCCGTGAGCGAGAGAGACGAGCCTGTCCCCTGGGACGAGGCGCGCGAGATCGTGCTCGGCGCGTACGGGTCGTTCGCCGCCGAGGCGCGCGACGTCCTCGCCCGCTTCTTCGACGAGCGCTGGATCGACGCGCCGCCGCGGGAGGGCAAGACGCCGGGCGCGTACTGCATGCGCGCTTTCCCCGGCGGTCACGCGTACGTGCTCCTGAACTACACGCCCGACCGGCGCGGCGTGACCACGCTCGCTCACGAGCTCGGCCACGGCCTGCACGGGATGCTCTCCGAGCCGCTCGGCTTCCTCAACGTTGCCTACCCGCTGACGATCGCGGAGACCGCGTCCGTCTTCGGCGAGTCGCTCACCTACGATGCGCTCCGGACGCGCGCCGGCGACGACCGCGCGCAGCTCTCACTTCTCGTGTCCCAGATCGACACGCTCGTCCGCACGTCGTTCATGCCGATCGCCGGGAACCGGTTCGAGCACGCCCTGCACACGACGCGCCGCGCGGAGGGCGACCTCCCCGTCTCGCGCATCAACGACCTGTGGGTGGAGCAGTTCCGCGAGTACTGGGGCGACGCCGTCGAGGCGCCGGAGGCGCGCGCGTCGTGGTGGAGCATGTACCCGCACTTCGCGATGTGGCCCGGCTACATGTACCCGTACTCGTTCGGCGTCCTGCTCTCGTTCTCGATCTACCGCCGCTGGCGCGACGAGGGCCACGCGCTCGCGGAGCCGATCCTCGACGTGCTCCGCGCAGGTTCGTCGGCCTCACCGGAAGAGCTCGTGCGCCGGCTCGGCTTCGACCTCGCCGATCCCGGCTTCTGGAGCCGCGGCATCGACGCGATCGAGGACCTCGTCGCCGAAGCCGAGGCGCTCGCGGATCGCGTCAGGGGCGAAGACGGCGTGCCCCCCTCGACGTAGCCTGTCGCGCCTGGTTGCGAGCGCGCGCGGCGTAACGACGGCGGGACGTGGTGCGGCAGACGCATCACTACGGTCTTTCCCCGTGGACCACGTCGTGCTCGACGAGCAGGCAATCGGCGCCCTCCTGCGCCGAGCGATGGAGGCGCCGTCTTGATCGAGGAAGCGCTCGCGCTGCTCGGCGGGCTCGTGTTCGCCGCGGCCGGCGGCGAGCTGTTCGTTCGGGCCGCGGTCGGAATCGCGGCGTGGGCGCGCGTGCCGCCCGGCGTGATCGGGGCGACGGTCGCCGCGTTCGCCACGTCGAGCCCGGAGATCTCGGTCGCGATCGGGGCCGCCGTCGAAGGAGAGCCCGAGATCGCGCTCGGCGACGGCCTCGGGTCGAACGTCGTCAACGTCGCGCTCGTTCTCGGGCTCGCGCTGCTGATCGGCCCGATCGTCGCACCCCGTGACAGCACCCGCCGCGACGTTCCCTTCGCAGTCGTCGTGCCGCTGGTGACGATCGTGCTCGCGCTCGACGGCGAGCTCTCTCGCCTCGACGGTGCCGTACTGATGGGGGTCTTCGGCGCGTGGCTCCTCCTCACGACGCTCGCGGCGCGCCGCGAGCGCAGCGCCGCGGCGGAGGTCCTCGCGGAGCGCTCGCACGTCCGGTCGGTCCTCGAGATCGTGTTCGGGCTCGCCTTTCTCGTCGCGGCCGGCAGGCTGATCGTGTTCGGCGCGCAGGGTCTCGGGGTGGAGCTCGGCCTGAACACGTTCGTGATCGGCGCGACGCTCGTCGCCATCGCCACGTCGACGCCCGAGCTGGCGACGACGCTCGTGGCGCGCGTCCGCGGTCACAGCGAGGTCGGCCTCGGCACCGTCGTCGGCAGCAACATCTACAACGGCGGCTTCGTCATCGCGCTCGCGGCGCTGATCCACCCGATCGCGTTCAGCTTCCGCGAGGTTGGCGCCGCGATCGGCTTCGGCCTCGCGCTGATCGCGCTCGTGCTGAACGCGCGCGGGACGCTCGGGCGTCGCCTCGGCGTCCTCTTCGTCGCGATCTACGCGCTGTACGTCGCCGTGCTCCTGACGCTCGGTCCGCCGCACGCCTAGCGGCGCCGCGGTCGGCGCGGGGCGCGTCAGTACGATCGGCGGCGGTGACGCTCGCGCAGCTGGCGATCACGGTGGCGCTGCTCGCCGGTCTCGGGTTGGTCGCGAGTCGCTTCGGCCTCTCCGCGATCCCCGCCTACATCACCGCGGGACTCCTGCTCGGGCCGAACGAGCCGAAGCAGCTGTCGCTGATCCGCCCATCCGACGTGACGGAGTTCGTCGCGGAGGTCGGGCTCGTGTTCCTGCTCTTCTTCCTTGGCCTCGAGTTCACGTTGAACCGGCTCCTGCGCAGCGGGCGCCACCTCGCGCTCGGCGGCGCGTTCGACCTGCTCCTCGCCGGGACCGTCGGCCTCGCGCTCGGGATCGCGGCATTCGGGCTCAGCCTCGCCGCCGTCGTCGTCGCCGCTGCCGTCTACGTCTCGTCGAGCGCGATCGCGGTGAAGGGCTTGATCGACTTCCGTCGCCTCGCCGACGACGAGACGGACCTGGTGCTCGCGATCCTGCTGTTCGAGGACCTCGCGATCGCCTTCGTCCTCGGGTTCATCGCCGAAGGGGGCGGCGAGGGCGCGGGCACTGCCGCCATCGCCGCGAAGGTGCTGCTCTTCATCGCGGCCGCGCTCGCGGCGGCGCGGTGGCTGTCGCGTCCGATCGACCGCGCGCTCGACCGCCTGCCGCGCGAGTTCTTCCTGCTCGCGATCGTCGCCTTCGTCGCCGGCGCCGCCGCGCTCGCGGGCGCGCTCGGGTTGTCCGAGGCGGTCGGCGCGCTCATGGCCGGCGTCGTGCTGTCGGATACGTCGGTGCGGGAACTGATCGAGGATCGCTTCTTCAGCTTCCGCGACCTCTTCGGGGCGCTCTTCTTCTTTGCGTTCGGGCTCTCGATCGACCTCGGCGCGATCGCCGACGTGTGGTGGCTCCTCGCGCTCGCGGTGGTGCTCACGGTCGCCGCGAAGCTGGCCGGCGCGCAGGTGGCCGGCCGCCTCGGCGCGCTCTCGCCCCGCCAGAGCCTGAACGCCGGCGCCGCGCTCGTCGCGCACGGCGAGTTCACGATCATCATCGCGCAGCTCGCGGCGTCGAACGCGCAGATCAGCCGGGAGGACCGCGCGGATCTCGTCGCCTTCGCCGGGCTGTACGTGCTCGCCACGGCGGTCGTCGGGATCGTCCTGATGAAGGAGTCGAAGGCGCTCGGGCGCCGACTCTTCGCGCGGCCTACACTGGTCGCGGAATGACGACCGACATCCGCGAGACGCGGCTTCCGGGAGTCGGGATGAAGTACACGCTGCCGCTGGACGGCGGCGGCCGTGTGACCGTGATCCTGCACAACGACGGCCAGCGCGAGATCTACTGGTTCCGCCGCGGCGACGACGAGCCGCGCGCGGTGATCCGGCTCGACGACGACGAGGCCCGGCAGCTCGGCGCGGTCCTGGGCGGCGCGTACGAGCGGCCGAAGATCGTCGAGGACCTCGAGATGGCGCTCGGCGACCTCCTCATCGAGTGGATCCCCGTCCCCGACGACAGCCCCGCGATCGGGCGCACGCTCGCCGAGCTCGGCTTCCGGCAGAAGACGGGGATCACGATCATCGCGATGCTGCGCGACCCCGAGCCGGTCACCGGCGCGCAGCCGCACGACGTCGTGCAGCGCGGTGACACGCTCGTCACCGTCGGGAAAGCCGGCGAGTACGCGGCGTTCCGCCGGATGCTCGAGCACGGCGCCTGATCGCGCGCGGACGCTGCGCTCACCCGCCTGAGCGGATCTCGTTCGCGATCCGCGCGATCTTCTGCGCGTACTCGCGATCGGCAGCCCACGTGCCGGCGAGCCCGCGCAGGCGCGGCGCGACGCCGCGGTACGCGTCGGGAAGCGGCCGCCACGCGAGCGCCTCGTCGATCAGCGCCTCCTGGGCCGGCGTCTCGTCGCGCTCGCGAACGGCATATGCCACGAGCCGGCCGACGTGCGCGCGCACTGCCACGCGCCAGTTGGGGAACGAGATGCCCTTGCCCGTCTCGCCCGTGACGCCGATGCCCGCCGGGTTCCGCCGCGGCGGCTGAGACCACGTGGAGCTCAGTCCACCCGTCTCGAGGAACATCTGGGCGACGGCGAGTAGCGGATCGGCGCCGACCGCCGACGCCTCGGCGTAGTACAGGCGCACGATGTGCCGTACCGCCGCGTCCGAATAGGACCCATGGGGGCGGGCGGCGAGGAAACGCGCCGCCTGACGCTGCTCGGCACGCGGCCGCGCGACGATGAGCGACGAGACCGTGACGTTCTCGCCGGTCGGCGTGTGCGGAGTCGACGGAGAGTCGGTCGGGTCTTGGGCCGCGAAGACCCGGCGTCGAACCTCGTCGTAGGGGAAGTTGTTCCACGGGTCGTTCTTCCCCTCGAGCGAGAGGTCGCGGTGACGGGTGAGCATCTTGGGATCCGTGATCCCGAACCGCCGGCGCCGCTCGCGACACCGCCAGACGACGGCCTCGATCTGGACCCGCGGGTACGGATCCGAGCTCCTCCCGCGATTCTCGATCTCGATCCCCCACCCGTGCGCGTTCCAGTCCTTGAGGCCGTGGAGCGCCTTCGTCGTTCCGGCGTGCCACGCGCGCTTCGGGTACTCGCAGAGCTCGAAGATGCGGCCGTCCTTCGTGATGTAGTCGTTCGACGAGACCGAGTTCGCGGGATTCTTCGCGGGCTTCGTCAGCGTCGCGAGGTCGCCGGCGAAGCTCCCGCCGGTGTGGTGGAGGACGAGACCGATCGGGGTCCGCATCCGCCGCTTCGCCGTCAGGTTGAAGTTCTGACTCCGGATCGAGGTGATGACGCGGAAGCGTCAGACACCAGCTCCATGGGGTCGTCCGGGGCCGCCGCGGCCTCGACGGCCGCGAGCTCCTCCGGCGTGAACTCCTGGACCTCGTAGGTCCCGTCGTAGAGGCAACCGGCCTCCGTCTCGTCACGTCTGCGTCGGCTCATGCCATCACCCTCCCGTCTGGTCGCGTCGATGAACGATGAGGCGCGGCGAGCGTGGGCGAGCGCCGGCCGGCGGCGCGGTAGACGAACCCGCGAGCCGACGAGTCAGGCGCTTGCCGCAGCACCGACTTCCGGACGGCCATTCGCCTCCCCGCTCCCGTCGGGCGCGACAATCGCACGTGCCGCGCGGCCGGTCAACGGCGCCGGCGAGCGCGGCTGCGTGTCGCGTCAGCCCGCTCGATCGCCGGCGAGCGAGAGCACGACGTTCCCGGTCTTCTCGCCCGTCTCGACGTACCGGGTCGCCTCGACCACGGCCTCCAGGGGGTAGGAGCGATCGACGACGGCGCGGTACTTCCCCTTCTCGATCAGCTCCTTGAGGAAGAGCACGTCGCTCTTCGTCGCGCTCGCCATCGCGAAGAGCACCCTCTTCTCGCCGACGCAGGCCGTCCAGACCCCGAGGGCCAGGTTCTCGAGCCCGTCCGTCGCGACGTACGTCCCGCGTCGCGCCAGCGAGCCCCTGCACCGCCTGAACGAGTGCTTCCCGACCGCGTCGAAGACCACGTCGTACGTCTCGCCGTTCTTCGTGAAGTCGTCCTGCAAGTAGTCGACCACCGCGTCGGCTCCGAGCGCACGCGCGAGCTCGAGGTTCCTCGTGTCGCAGACGGCGGTGACGTCGGCTCCGAAGTGCTTCGCGAGCTGCACCGCTGCCGTGCCGATCGCGCCGGACGCGCCGTAGACGACGATCCTCTGCCCTTCCCGCAGGTCGGCGCGCCGCAGGGCGGCCAGGGCCTTGAGGCCTCCGTCGCACACCGCCGCAGCCTCCTCGAAGGTGGCGCCGGTCGGCATGTGGGCAGTCCGGCCGCTCTCCCGGACGCAGATGAACTCGGCGTGCCCGCCGAACCCCCTGGTTCCGAAGACGTGGTCGCCGCCGGCGAACTCCGTGACGGCTGCACCGCACGCTTCGACCTCTCCTGCCCAGTCGCTGCCGAGGATCCGCCGCTTTGGACCGCCGAGGCCGGTGAACAGGCGCATCGCGAACGGGACGCCGCTGCGAAACCCGCAGTCCGTCCGGCTGACCGTCGCGGCGCGGACTCGGACCAGAACCTCGTCCGCCTGCGGGACGGGCCGCTCGACCTCTTCGACGCGGAGGACGTGCGGCGCGCCGTACCTGTCGTGGACGACCGCCCTCACCGTCCCGCACCTCGTGTATACACTGTAAGCATACGCCGTACGCTACCGTAGGCCGTCAGCTTGTCAAGCCGCAACGAGCGACTCGCCGAGACCGGGGCGCCCGCCGCACCGCGTACGCCCCTGAGCAAGGAGCGCGTCCTGCGCGCCGCGATCGAGTTCGCGGATGAGCGCGGCGTCGACGCGCTGAGCATGCGCAAGCTCGCGCAGGAGCTCGGGGTCGAAGCGATGTCCCTCTACAACCACGTCGCGAACAAGGACGAGATCCTCGACGGCATCGTCGACCTCGTGGCCGCGGAGGTCGAACTGCCGGCGCCCGGCACCGACTGGAAGGCGGCGATCCGTCAGATCGCGCTGTCGACACACGACGCGCTCGTGCGACATCCGTGGGCTGGCGGCCTCTGGATGCGCCCGCAGGTGAGCGTGCCCCGGCTGAGCTTCGCGGAGTCCCTCCTGCGGAGCCTCCGTGAGGGCGGCTTCTCCGCCGATCTCACCTACAGCGCGTACCACACGCTCCAGGGCCACATCTTCGGCTTCACGCGCCAGGAGCTGAACCTCCCGCTCACGAGGGACGAGCTCGCGGCGCTGGCCGCGCGCTTCGTCCGGGAGATCCCCGCCGACACGTTCCCCTATCTGGTCGAGCACGTGCACCAGCACATGGATCCGAACCACAAGGGCGAGAGTGGGTTCGAGCTCGGCCTCGATCTCATCCTCGAGGGTCTCGAGCGCGTCCGCGACGGCGGCTGAGCCTGCGCGAACGCCGGGTTTGACACACTTACGCCGTACGTTGTACCTTACAGCGTACGCTTACGGTGTAGGCGCACCGCCAGATCAAGGAGGTCACGCATGTTCTTCACCAGCGACGGCCGCAGCGCCCTACTCGTAGCCGACGAACACGCCGCGAACCTCCGCGCGGACGCCGCCGGTGAGCGCGGTCGCGGGCGGCCCGGGCCGCGCCGGGCGCTCGCCGCGTCGCTGCGGCGCGTGGCCGACCGGCTCGAGCCGAGCGCGCTCGCGCCACGCGCGGCGTAGCCAGCCCCTTCGTCACCGTCCGGAAGGAGAGAGATCCCGTGGAGTCACGAACGAGCGTCGAGCGCGGCGCATCGTCCCGACCACAGCCGCGCCGAGCACGATGAAGGCGATCGTCCAGACCGGGTACGGCCTGCCTGACGGAGTCGAGCTGCGCGAGCTGCCGACGCCGCCGATCGAGGATCACCAGGTGCTGGTACGCGTGCGCGCATCTTCGGTCAACCCCGTCGAGTGGTACCGCGTGGCGGGACCCGTGTTCGCACGGGTCAGCAACGGGGTGTTCGCTCCGAAGAAGCCGGCCCTGGGCGCCGATCTCGCGGGACGCGTCGAGGTGGTCGGCAAGAACGTCGCGGAGCTGAAACCAGGTGACGAAGTCTTCGGAACCTCGGGGGCGTCCTGGGCGGAATACGCGCCCGCGCGCGAGGTTCGCGTGGTGCGGAAGCCGCCGGAGATCTCGTTCGAGGAGGCCGCGGCCGCACCGATCGCGGCGCTCACGGCGCTGCAGGGGCTCCGCGACAGAGCGCGCGTCGAGCCGGGGCAGAAGGTGCTGATCAACGGCGCGTCCGGCGGCGTCGGCACCTACGCGGTCCAAATCGCGAAGGCATTCGGCGCAGACGTGACCGCCGTGTGCAGCACGAGGAACGTCGAGCTCGTCCGGTCGCTCGGGGCAGACCGTGTCGTCGATTACACGCGGGAGGACTTCACGCGGCGCAGCGAGCGCCACGACGCGATGCTCGACATCGCCGGCAGCCGCCCGATGAGGCAGTTCGCCCGCGTGCTCAAGCGCGACGCGACGGTCGTCCTGGTCGGCGGACCCATGAACGCGCGCCTCGGCCCTCTGCCTCACCTCGCCGCGACCCGTGCAGCCGCAGCCGCTCGGAGCCAGTCCGTCGAGTTCTTCTTGGCCAAGATCACGCCGGAGGACCTCGCGGTCATGGCAGGGCTGCTCGCGTCCGGCAAGGTGAAGTCCGTCATCGACAGGCGCTACGAGCTGACTCGGGTCCGCGAGGCCCTGTCGTACTTCGGGGAGGGGCACGCACGCGGGAAGGTCGTCATCAGCGTCTGAGTCGCGTCGCGGCTGAGCGAGCTCTCGCGCGCGGCGCTGCGGCGGCGGCGCTCGGGCCCGCGCGGCGGAGTACGTCGTCCCGGGCGTCCGCGGCCCCACTTCTTCACGCCGATCAAGAGATCACGTTTTCTCCTTCGCGGCGGGCGACTGGGGCTGGATGGCGGCGTTCCTCGAAGGGGAGGAGAACCGCGAGCGGATTCGGCTCGCGCTCTGCCGCGCGGCGATCGCTGGCGTGCATGCGATCCGCGCGGTCGAACCGGACGCGAGGATGGTGCACATCGACCCGCTCGTCCTCGTCCTGCCGCCGGCGGATCGGCGAACGGCTCGATCGTTCGACCCTCGGCGTGGGAGCGCCCGCACGTGGATCCTCACAATCGTCCATCGCCGAGCCGTCGATCTCGTTTGGCGCGCGAATCGCCACCGCACGTCCGAGCACATCGAGCAGAGCGAGGCCCACGGCCCCACAGCCGAGCAAACCGCGGAGCTCCGCGGCGAGCGTGAGCTCGTGCAAGGCGCGCTGCGGCGCCTGCCCGACCGTGAGCGCCAGCTGATCGAGCTCGCGTACTACGGCGGCTATACCCAGAGCGACCTGGCGAGCTCGCTCGGCCTCTCGCTCGGAACCGTGAAGAGCAGAACGTCCACCGGCCGCGCGCGCATGCGCCGGAGCGCGACGAACCTAAGTCGCCCGAAGAGGCTGCGTCGCGTCCGCTGGCTTCGCTCCATCGTTCCCGGCCGCCCCGTCGTGCACCGCGCGTGCCCGGCGCGTGCCGGCGGCGAATCGCGCCCGCGTCAAGCGATCTGGCGACAACCCGCAGCGACGACACGATCGTCGTCGAAGGCAACCACTACTTCCCCGCGGAGGCGGTCGACCGGAGGTACGTCGTCGAGAGCGACACGCACAGCGTCTGCCCGTGGAAAGGCGTCGTAAGTTATTACAGCCTCGAGGTGGACGGGCGGCGCAACGAAGACGCCGCGTGGTACTACCCGGCGCCGAAGCGGGGCGCGGAGCACGTCGCCGGCCGCGTCGCGTTCTGGGTGGAGTCGAAGTCGTCGCGGCCGACACCGCGCCCTTGGCGGGCCAACGCCGCTTCAGCGCGTCAACAACCTCTCTGGGACGAGCAACTAGCGCGCCGCACGCGCGAACGCCTCAGCGAGCGATGCGGAACCGGGCACCGCGCGAGTGCTCGCGTTGCCGCCGCACTCCCACGGCCGGACGCAGAAGCGCAACCGGCCGCGCGAGACCGGCTTCACGCGCGCCTACGGCGACAACCCGTACGCGCACGCGGGTCGGCACCAGCCAGCCTCCTTGACTCAGGATTTTGGTATCCCTAATCTCAAGAGACGACATTGTCAACTTCGGCGAGGAGCCTGAATGACCACGGCCGAGACCACGTTTACGGAATCAGTGACAGGCAGCGCGAAAGCGCTGGGGTTCGGCGTCCTCGCGCTGGGGGGCGCCATGGCGGTGATGGCGTTCATCGCGCCCGTCGACGCGGGCCCGCGAGCCGCAGAGGCGGTCGCCGGAGCGCTGGCGGCAATCGGCGGGACGTTGCTGCTCGCGAGAGGCGCGCACGCAGCGATGGCGGCGGGAGCGCTCACGCTGCTGGCCTCGCTCGTGTATCTCGCGGTGACGAACACGGAGTTCCACGAAGGCGGTGTCGGATACTCGATCGCGGTCGCTCAGTTCGTGACCGTCCCGATCGGCTTGGTGCTCGGCGGGATCGCCTTCGCACTCACGCCGGAGGCGCGGAGAACCGGGCGGATGAACCACTTCGTCCCGGACGGCGTGATTCTCGTCGTCGGCACGATCTTGCTCGGGATCGGGCTCGGACAGATCGGCAACGAACGCCTGATGACGCCAAAGTGGAACTGGGTCAGCTTCCTCGGTCTGACAATCACGGGCATGCTCGTGCTGGTCGTGCTGCGCGGGGCGCTGAAGGCCGCGGTCGGCGGAGATCGACGGGACAGCACCGCGTTCCGTTTCCTCGGTCCGGTCGCGACGGAGCTCCTGCTCGTCGGCGGCCTTGCCGTGATGATGTACGGCGCGCTGAACAATCTCGTCCTCGGGGCGAACGGATTCCGCACCGGATTCAAGGGCAACGAGGACGGGCTCGCGCTCTGGATCGCGGCCGCCCTCTTCCTCGTCGTCGTGCGAGGAGGCTTCAAATTCGCGGTGCGAAACCAGAGGGGCGTCGCACAAGCGGTCGTGAGGGAGCTTCTCTACTTCGCAGGCGTGTTCGCATTCATCGTCGGCGAGCGCTCCGTGATCAGCGGAAAGCCGCCAGGGGTGCCGATCGGTGGCGCATTGCCGGCTGCGGCAGTCATCCTGCTCGGCGCGCTCTTCCTCCTCGTACCGGTGCGAATGGCGGCGAAGCAGGGACGACTGCGAGCCCAGCACGGATAGGGTTGCAGCGCGCAGCGCGCCGCCGCCACATCAGAAGCGTTACTCGCCGCTCGTCGATCGAAACGGCGTTCCGCCCGAACGGGAAGGAGTGCGATGCGCCTTCACCAGATGCGCCCGAACCTCGAGAAGGTCGACCGCGACGAGATCTTCCTCGAGTACACGAAGTCGATCTGCCCCGTCTGCAAGACGGTGGTCGACGCCGAGGTGAACATCCGCGACAACCGAGTCTTCCTCCGCAAGCGCTGCGCCGAGCACGGGCAGTTCGAGGCGCTCGTCTACTCCGACGCCGAGCTCTACATGCGCCAGCTGCGCTTCAACAAGCCCGGCACGCTGCCGCTCGAGTTCCAGACCGAGGTCAAGGACGGCTGCCCGCTCGACTGCGGCATGTGCCCCGAGCACAAGCAGCACTCCTGTCTCGGCATCATCGAGGTCAACACCGCCTGCAACCTCGACTGCCCGATCTGCTTCGCCGACTCGGGCCACCAGCCGCACGGGTACTCGCTCACTCGTGAGCAGGTGGCATTCATGCTCGACACGTTCGTCGCCGCCGAAGGAGATCCCGAGGTGATCCAGTTCTCCGGCGGCGAGCCGACGATCCACCCCGACATCGCCGAGTTCGTGGCGATGGCGCAGGAGCGTGGGATCGGCACGGTGATGATCAACACCAACGGGATCCGTCTTGCCAAGGACGCGCGCTTCGTTGCCGAGCTGGCGCGGCTCAAGCCACACATCTACCTCCAGTTCGACGGGTTCACCCGCGAGACGCACCTCGCCATCCGCGGCAAGGACCTGCGCGACGTCAAGGACGGCGCTCTCAGCGCCTGCGCCGAGGTCGGCCTGAAGGTGACGCTCGTCGCCGCGGTCGAGCAGGGGCTGAACGAGGGCGAGGTCGGCGACATCGTCCGCTTCGGCGTCAGCCATCCGGCCGTGAACTCGATCGTGTTCCAGCCGGTGACCCACTCCGGCCGCCACGTCGAGTTCGACCCGCTGTCGCGGCTGACGAACGCCGACGTGATGCGCCTCATCTGCGAGCAGATCCCGGAGTGGTTCGTGATGGACGACTTCACGCCGGTGCCGTGTTGCTTCCCGACGTGCCGCTCGATGAGCTACATGCTCGTCGACGACGAGAGCGTGATCCCGTTCTCGCGCCTCCTCGACATCGAGGACCACCTCGACTACGTCGCCAATCGGATCAACCCCCACCCCGACGTCCGGCACGCGCTCGAGAAGATGTTCTCGTCGTCGGCGACCGCCGGCGCCGAGCGCGCGCTACTGGCCTGCGAGTCGTGCGGGATCGACCTGCCGGAAGCACTCCGGAACATCGAGCAGCACTTCTTCATGCTCGTCGTCCAGGACTTCCAGGACGCCTACACGCTGAACGTGCGGCAGCTGATGAAGTGCTGCGTCGAGCAGATCACGCCCGACGGGCGGCTGATCCCGTTTTGTGCGTACAACTCCGTCGGCTATCGCGAGCAGGTTCGTGAGCAGATGTCGGGTGTTCGCGTCGCTCCCGTCGTCCCCAACGCCACGCCGCTTCAGCCGCTTCTCCAGCCGACGCCGTACGGCTCGAAGATGAGCGCCAACGGCGCGGCCCGCAAGCCTCTGTCGGCGACGAACATCGGCGGGCGGCTGGAGCGATGACCGTCGTGCCGGATGACATCAAGCTGTGCTGCGCCGCCGCCTACTCGACCGCGGCCGCGCGGTTCCTGCTCGGCGAGTCGTTCCACCCCGGCGGCGCGGCGCTGACTGCACGGCTGGGCGCCGAGTTGCAGGTTGGGCCGGGCGCAACTGTCGTCGACGTCGCCAGCGGGCCTGGCACGAGCGCGCTAGAGCTCGCCCGCGAGTGCGGCTGCGACGTCGTGGGCGTCGACCTCTCCGCCGACTCCGTGGCCGCCGCCACCGAGGCGGCAGAGGCGGCCGGCTACGGCGACCGCGTCCGCTTCACCGTCGGGGACGCGGAGGCGCTGCCGTTCGACGACGCGAGCATGGACGGCGCGCTGTGCGAGTGCGCGCTCTGCACGTTCCCGGACAAGGGCACCGCAGCCGCCGAGATAGCACGCGTCCTCCGACCTGGCGCGCGCCTGGCGCTGTCGGACATGACCGCGGACACAGAGCGCCTGCCACTCGAGCTGAAGAGCTTGCACGCGTGGGTCGCCTGCATCGCCGACGCGCGGCCGTTGGCCGAGCTCGCGGCGCTGATCGGTCGTGCCGGCTTCACCGTCGAGAGGGTCGAGCGGCACGACGAGGCGCTCGAGCGACTGCTCGAGCGGGTCGACGCGCGGCTCAGCCTGGCGGGCGTGGTGACAGAGTCTGCAACAGCCGTCGCCGCAGGCCGAGACGTGGGCAGCGCCGCTCGCGACGCAGTTGCGGCCGGCACGCTCGGCTACGGCGTCGTCGTCGCGCGGCGGGTCTGAGGCGTGCGGTTCGACGTCGTCGTCATCGGCGGCGGCACTGCAGGCATCACGGCCGCGCTCGCCGCCCGTTCGACAGGGGCGGTCGTCGCGAGCGTCGTCGCGCAGCAGAAACGCGTCGTCGAGCGGGTCGCCCACGACGAGCGCGACGAGCGGTTCGAGCAGGCGGGCGTCCGCGTCCTCCACGGTCGCGCGCGCTTCGTCGGGCCGCACGAGCTCGCCGTCGACGGCGAGCGGCTGCGCGCGGAGCGGTTCGTGATCGCGACCGGGAGCGAGCCGGCGGTCCGCCGGTCGAAGGGCTGTCGGAGACGCCGTACCTGACGAATCGCACGATCTTCGGCCTCGAGCGCCTGCCTGGGCACCTGATCGTCCTCGGCGGCGGCGCGATCGGGCTCGAGCTCGCACAGGCGTTCCGGCGCTTTGGCAGCCGCGTCACGGTGATCGAGATGCTCGACTGCCTGCTGCCCCGCGAGGAGCCGGAGGCGGGGCGCCTGATCCGCGACGTCCTCACCGGCGAAGGCGTCGACATCCGGCTCGGCGCGCGCGCGGAGGCGGCGGCGCAACGGCGAGATCGTCGTCGCTCGACGGCCGCGAGGTACGCGGCGATGCGCTTCTCGTCGCCGCCAGCCGCCGCGGAACCGTCGCCGAGCTGGGCGTCGAAGCGATCGGCGTGGAGACGGAGCGCGGCTACGTGGTCGTCGACGAGCGCGCGCGGACGAGCGTCGACCACGTCTTCGCCGCCGGCGACGTCACCGGCGGCGTGCAGTTCACGCACGTCGCTGCGCACGAAGGGCGTGTGGCCGGCCTCAACGCCGCGGGCAAACGGGCGAAGATCGACGAGCGCGTCGCACCCTGGGTCACGTTCACCGATCCGGAGGTCGCGCACGTCGGCCTGACCGAACGCGACGCCAATGAGCCGCGTCGACCGCGCGCGGATCGAAGAGCGGACCGTCGGCTTCGTAAAGCTCGTGACGGCACGGCGGCGGGTACTCGGCCGCGTCGGCGGCGGCGAGCTCGTCGGCGCTCGGACAGTCGCCCCGCGCGTGGGCGAGCTGATCCACGAGTGCGCGCTCGCGATGCAGACCCGCTGCTTCGCCGGGCGGCTGACGCAGACGATCCACGCCTATCCCGCGATGAGCATGGCCGTCGAGCAAGCGGGCGCGCAGCTGTTCCCACTCGGTCGTCAGCTCGTCGAGAACGACCAGTAGCGGCCGCAACCGCGGCGGACGGGCTCAGGGGTCGGCCGCCTCTCTTCGCCGCCGAAGTGCGCCGAACGCAAACGCTCCGGCGAGCAGCGCCGACAAAACGACGCCGAGCGCACCGAACGCACCGGCGGCGGCAGAGCCGAGGACGTAGGCGCCGCCGGCGATCGACGCCGCCCAGGCTACGCCGCCGACGGCGTTCCAGAACGCGAACGTCGCGGGGCGCATCTTCGACGCGCCCGCAAACCAACCACCCCACACCCGCAGCCCAGGCATCCACCGCGCGAAGAAGACGGCGCGTGCGCCGTGGCGGGCGAAGAACGCCTCGCCGTACGCGACGAACCGCTGACGCCCTCGCGCCAGGCGCCCGCGCCGCGTCAGGAGCCGGCGGAGCCCGCGCGCGCCGATCGAATAGCCGACGTGGCCACCGACGACTGCTCCGGCGGCACCGGCCGCGACGACACCCGCGAGCGCCAGATGGCCATGCGACGCGAGTACCGCCGCAGCGATCAGCGAAGTCATACCGGGAACGACCGCGCCGGCTGTCTGCGCCGCGACGAGCACGAACACGGCGGCGTATCCCGCTTCCAGAGGGACGTCAGTCACGACTGCGGAGAGACCGGGCGACGGTCGCTGCGAAGGTCGCTAACCCACCGGCGACGCCAGCCACGACGAGCAGCTCGGCGCCGGGGAGCGCGAACGCGGCACCGGATAAGCCGATGACCAGGACGATGCCCGGCACGCGCCCCGACACGTACCCGTAGCCCGACGGCGCCGCCGCCTTCGCGAAGTACGCAGCAGCGATGACGACCCACGGGAGCAGGTAGCGCACGACGACAACAGCGGCGAGCCATGGCGCCAGCCGATCGTGGCGTGCCACAGCCACGGCGGCGACCGTCAGCACGAACCCGTCGACCGCGGCGTCGAGCCAGACGCCCAGGCGTGTGCATTCGTCGCGCCGGCGCGCCAGATAGCCGTCGGCCACGTCGGTGGCACTCGCCATAAGCAGGACCGTCCCGAGCGCCAGCGGTGGGAGCGCCGGCAGTACGGGTACGACGCTCGCGCGGACTAGCGACAGCACGTTGGCGACGCCCAGCCGGCGGAGCGGCCGGCCGTCGGGACGCTCGAGCATCCCGAGGTGCCAGTCGAGCATCAAGAGGACGAGCAGCCACCATCCAGCCCCGGTGGCCGCCAGGCTCGGCCGCCCAAACGCCGCAACAGCGCCCCAGAGCGCCACGCCTCCGAGAGCGAGGAGCACAACGGTTCGGTGCTCTCGCCGCCGCTCGCGCCGCGTGCGCCGCGCCTGCACGAACGACGCCGCCAAGAACCGGACCCACGCCCGCGGCGCAAAGCGCGCGGCACGAAGTTCTCCGAGAACCTGCTCGACCCACTGTTCCCCGTCGGTCTTCGCACGTCTCGTCGCGTCGTCGTGAGCCGTCGCGGCCGACGCCGCCGGTTCTGCCGCTTCTCTGCCGCCGTACTCGTCGTCGCGGCCGGCGGCGTCGTGACTCGTTGGAGACGCGACTAGATCAGCCAGACGAAGACGAGGGGCCAGACGAGCCCAAAGACGACGTGGCCCATGATGATCCCGACGGTGTGCCGCGGCCCAAGCCGACGCCGCCAAACCCGAACGGTGGCAGGCTTACTTCGCTGGACGGGACCGACGAGACTGCACCGGAGCGGACGCGCGGGTGCATCGCGCTCATCATCGGCATGACAAACAGCACCATAGTCCCGTGCACCGCGCCGAGGATGAGCCCGACCCACCACCCGTCGCCGTCGAAGATGAGGATCTCGACGCGCTGCGGATCGGCGCGATGGAACTCATACGCGCCCGCGGACGCGCCTCCGCAGCGCCAAGAAAAACGGAACGAGCATCAGACCGTAAACCGCGTGGATGAAGACCTCGAATCCCTGGTTCGGTCCGTCCGGATTGGTGAACCAGGGGAAGAGCGTCCGGCCGAGGATCTGGAAATTGACGACGTAGAGGAGCAGGCCGTACGCGATGGCGGCTGTCACGAGGAGCGGCACCGCGCGGAGCCTGGGTACCGCTGCCACGAGTAGCGCGAAGCCAATTCCGAAGAGGATCGACAGCCCTGTGTGTGTGACAAGGCCGACGACGATGTTCTCGGGGCTCGGTGTCGGGGTGTCCGTGCCGTGGAAGATGGTCGAGATGTCGATCATCGGCGCGACGGCCGGCAGCCCCTGAGTCGTTGCGAACGCCATGTTCGCGAGCAGGAAACCAACCCCGCCCACGAAACCGGCGACCGATCCTCGCGAGAAGAGCTCGCCTACGGCTTGTGCGCCCTCCTCGAGGCGGCTCTCGCCACTGTGCGCGGTGACTGCAGTGTCACGCTCGCGAGCTTGAACGCTCATCGGATCCTCCTTTGTGTCGTATGGCCCGTTCGATGCATCCACGGCCAAGAGCGATTCTGAGATCGGGAAGCCGGCGAAGCAGGCGAGCTGTGTCGTCAGCCAAACAGCTCACCGGTCGCGAGGAGGACGAGCGATGAGCCGGAAGCGACGCTGACGGCGCGCCAGTGGCGCCGGACTACCCGCACGAGGGCAAGCGTGCGGATGAAGGCGAGCCCCGCGATTGCTAGCCGAGCTGCGCGCCACCGGTGAGATCGAGTGGTCGCGGGCGGTCGCTGACTCCAGCCAGTTCCC
Source organism: Gaiellaceae bacterium (assembly GCA_030446625.1). Lineage (GTDB taxonomy): Bacteria > Actinomycetota > Thermoleophilia > Gaiellales > Gaiellaceae > JAUJMY01. The sequence goes on along the minus strand of JAUJMY010000008.1, from coordinate 104,872 downwards.
ATTCTGGCGTGCCGTTGCACGCAGGCGAACACGAGCCCGTGCATCGCGTGCACTCCACCCGAGCGGACGCGCTGCAGCCGCGTTGCGCCGGAACATCGACCCGAGCATCAGCGGCATCTCCATGCTCGTCATCCCGATCCCCCTACCCATCTGCATCCGCGCAGTCATGACCACCCTCGCCGCGGCGCCCGCGATAGAGCTTGCCCCCACTCGAACATTCGCTTCCTCCGGTCTCGGCCGCGCCAAAGCTGCGATGCGTCCTACCGATCCATCCAGTCCAACCGATGCCGAGCCGCGCCGCGCCGCGCCGCGCCGCGAACGATTCTTGGCTGCGCGGTGCGAGCCGGCGAGGTGCCGGCGCGCTTCGGTTGAATGTCCGGCGTCGCGACTTCGGCGGTGCGAGATGTCGCAGCCAGAGGTGGCGGTCCGGAAGGAGGGCGGAGGGTGTCGTTCGCCGAAGCGGTCGAACTCGTTGCTAAGGCGTTCGACGTCGCGGGAATCGTCGCGGTCGTCGGCGGGGTCTCGGTCGCGACGGCACGCGCGGCCGTCATTCTCCGCCGCGACGCTCCCGAAGACGCCTATCGCACGTGCCGCCGCCGGATCGGCCGTTCGATTCTGCTCGGCCTCGAGTTTCTCGTCGCGGCCGACATCATCCGGCTGGTCGCGATCGCGCCGACGTTTCGCGGCGTCGGGATCCTCGCACTGATCGTTCTGATCCGGACCTTCCTCAGCTTCGCGCTCGAGGTCGAGCTCGAGGGACGATGGCCGTGGCAGCGCGGCGACACCGCGCGTGCGCCTTCGCCCGACTAGCGGGGCGCGGCGCCGAATCCCTGATCAGGTGACTCGGCGCCGCAACTCGCGCCAAGCGAGCCGCGCCTCGGGGACGACCTGCGGCACCGTCGCGAGAGACGCCGCGGCGGCGGCGAGGCAGTAGGAGCAGAACTTCTTGTGCCGCGTCGCCTGCTCGAGCGTCAGCCAGAACGCGCTCGCGGCGTCGAGCGCCACCTTCGCGGCGTGCGCAGCGGGATCCACGGCCGGTCGCGTGCGCGATGCTCGCCACCGATGCCGGCGAGGACGGCCGTGACCGCGTAGCTGGCGATTCCAACCGGGGCATCGGGCGTCGCCAGGAACGAGTACGCCTCACCGGCGGCGTCGACCTCGTCGGAGGCGAAGAGCGGAAGCGGCGGATCAGGCAGATGCTTGATGACGCCGAACCGGTACAGGGCGACAGCGCCGAGCGCGGCGGCGCCTCCGAGGCTCAGCGCGGCCGTTCGCCGGCGGCGGGCGAGCAGCTCACCGCTTCCGCGGCGGAGGTAGTCGCTGAGGTGCTCACCTGCGGGCGTCGATGCGCGGCCGATCCCACCGCTGCGCCGGACAGATGCCGCCGGCGGGCCGGCGGCGCGCGCTGCGCTCACGACCTCTCCTCCTCCGCCAGGAGCCCTTGGCTGCTCCGGAGCGCGCTCACGACGACGACGTCGCGTCCGACCTTCCGAACGACAGCGTCGAGCGGGATGTGCGTGTCGCCGTTGAACAGACCTCGCGGCACGAGCACGTAGCCGGGCGCACCGGCGCTTGCCTCGACGACCTCCTTCACCTCACCGGTCTCGCCGCGGTCGGAGCCGACCGCGCGCGCCGCGTCGATCGCGCGCCTGAGCGTCGTCACGACGTCGTTCTTCTCGACGGTGGACTTCGTCATCTCCCAGGCAGCGCCGCCCTCGGAGAGGAAGTCGTTGACCGGGTCGATGACGAGCAGCGCGGTGCGTTCGCGCGGGAACCCGGTTGCGTCCTCGTTGCGCGGACGGTACTGCTTCGGGTGCGGGCCGCTCGCCCGCCCAGCGCTGTCGCTGCTCATGGTGCCTCCTCGGCGCTTCGATTACCGACTGCCGTCTTCGTGTCCTTCGGTGCACGGCCGCAAAAGCGGACGCGCTGGTCGTGTCCGGTTCCTGACACTCGCGACGGCCGGCAATGGCAAAGACGGGCGCGAGCGCCCGTTGACGTACCGGCCGTGACGCCAGGTCACGACCTCGTCGCATCGGCGGCGGTCGCCACGCCGATGCCGAACGCGAGGTGGTAGCCGAGGTCCGTGGCGATCGTCTTTGCGTCGTACTTCCACGGCGGCTCGAAGATCCCGAGCGGAACGAGCTGCACGTACCCGGAGCCCCAGACGAGCGTGCCGAATGCGACGCCTTCGCGGAACGTGCCGCGGCCGGAGTCGCCGCGAACAAGGGTGTAGAGCACGCCCCACGTCGTCCCGTAGCCCCAGTGCACGGCGTGGGTGAGAAACGGGATCCACGACGGCGGCGGGTCGACGCCGACTGCCAGCAGCGCCTTCCGCGCGACCTGCGCAGGACTCGATGCCTTGTCCCACGACGGCTCCTCGTCCGACGCGGACTCCGAGCCGCCGACGAGCTCCTGCGCCGCCGTCATCCAGGATGTGCCGACGAGGCCGACGACGATACCCCGAGCGACCTTCGCGATCATCGCGCCTCCAGGTCGATCAGCGCAAGCCCCGTCTCCTCGTCGTGGCGCTTGCGTAGATGCGCCGGCGTGTCCTCGAGAATTGCCTCGAGCGTCGGACGAACGTGCGCGCGGAAGAGGTGGCCGCCGTGTGCGGTTGCGTCGCGCTTCCCGCCGCCGCGTCGACCGGCCCGAGATCGCGCGCCAGATCGGCATCCTCGCGGAGAACGTGCGCCAGTTCCTGATGCGTCCGCACGTGGAGCGACTGTAGTGACGGCGGCGCGCGCTGTACACACCTCGCCTGCTGCGAGGATGGACGGCGTGAAGCGCACTGATGGATGGCTTGCCCTCCGCGAGTACGCAGCGATCGGCGACGGTCGAACGGTCGCGCTGGTCGGTTCGGACGGGGCGATCGACTGGCTCTGCCTGCCGGACATCGACTCGCCGAGCGTGTTCGCGCGCGTGCTCGACCGCGACCGCGGCGGCGCCTTCCGGCTGGCGCCGACGGACGCGCATGGCGTTGAGCGGCGCTACCTGCCCGACACGAACGTGCTCGAGACGACGTACACGACTGCGGGCGGAGTCGCTCGCGTGACGGACGCGATCACGCTGCCGCTGCCGGGGCTCGCGCCGACGCGCGAGCTCGTGCGGCGCATCGACGGCCTCTCCGGTAGCGTCGACTTCGCTTGGTCGATCGAGCCGCGCTTCGCCTACGGCGAGCGCCCCCGCATCGAGCGTCGCGGGTCGATCGCCTTCGCCAGCGCGCGTGGCGACGCGATCGCGGTAGCCGCCTGGGACGCGGACGTCGTGCAGTGCGGCGGCGGCGAGATCAGCGGGTCTTTCGCCGTCGAGGCCGGCCGGACGGCCACCATCGCGCTCGCCCACGCCCACGAAGAGCCGGTCGTTGTCCCGGCGCGGACCGACGTCGACCGGCGCCTCGACGAAACAATGCGCTTCTGGCGCGAGTGGGCGCGCGGGCGCAGCTACGACGGCCCCTGGCGCGAGCACGTGATCCGAAGCGCGCTTGCTCTCAAGCTGCTCGTCTTCGCGCCGACGGGCGCGATCGCCGCGGCGGCGACGACGTCGCTCCCGGAGCGGCTCGGTGGCGACAAGAACTACGACTACCGCTACTCGTGGATCCGCGACGCCGCCTTCACGATGAACGCTTTCGTCGAGCTTGGCTGCTCGCGCGAGGCCGACGCGTTCCTCTCGTGGCTCATGCACGCCTCGCAGCTGACGCACCCGGAGCTGCGCGTCCTCTACCAGCTGAACGGCCGCGAGGAGGCAGCGGAGCGTGAACTGCCGCTCGAGGGGTATCGCTCGTCGGCGCCGGTCCGTGTCGGGAACGGCGCGGCCGGCCAGCTGCAGCTCGATGCGTACGGCGACCTCCTCGACGCGGCCTGGATCTACGCCGCCGACGGCCTCGACGCTGAGATCGGCGCGCGCCTCGCAGGGATTGCGGACTTCGTCTGCGAGACGTGGAGCAGCGAGGACTCCGGCATCTGGGAGATCCGAGGCGAGACACGCCACTTCACCGAGGGCAAGATGAAGTGCGCGATCGCGCTCGAGCGCGCTTGCTCGCTCGCCGAGCGCGGGCTCGTCCCCGACGAGCACCGTACGCGCTGGCAGAGCGAAGCCGAGAAGGTCCGCGAGTTCGTCGAGACGCGCTGCTGGTCCGAGCCTCGTCGTGCCTACACACGCTCGGCCGACGCCGACGACCTCGACGCGAGCGTGCTGCTCGCGGGCCAAAACCGCTACTCGGCAGAACGCGACGAGCGGCTGAGCGCGACGATCGACGTCATCCGGCGCGAGCTCGGCGCGGGCGCGTTCGTCTACCGGTATTCGGGCGCCGAGGCCGAGGAGGGCGCGTTCGTCGCCTGCTCGTTCTGGATGGTCAGCGCCCTCGCACGCGCCGGCCGCGTGGACGAGGCGAGCGAACTGATGGAGGAGATGCTCGCCGCCGGAAACGACGTCGGCCTGTTCGCCGAGCAGATCGACCCGGCGAGCGGCGAGTTCCTCGGCAACTTCCCGCAGGGCCTGTCTCATCTCGCGCTCGTGAACGCCGCCTTCGCTATCGAGGAGGCGCGGCGTTGAGCGCGTGGGCGGCCCTCGCCGGCGGTTTCGTCGGCACCGTCGTGCTGACGAGCACGATGCGTGCCGCGACGGCGCTCCAGCTGACGAGGATGGATCTGCCGTTTCTACTCGGCACCGCCTTCACCACCGACCGCCGCAAGGCGAAAGTCGTCGGCTACGTCCTCCACTTCTCGTTCGGCCTCGCGTTCTCGCTCATCTACTGGACCGTCTTCGCCGCCATCGACCACGCCGGCTTCATCCTCGGCGGCCTGTTCGGCGTGGCCCACGCTCTGTTCGCCGGGACGGCGCTCGTCGGCATCCTCCTTCCGGCCGTGCACCCGCGCATGGCCCACGACCTGACGGCCGCGCAATCGACACCGCTGCTCGAGACGCCGGGGTTCATGCTGCTGAACTACGGGCGGCAGACACCGGTCGTCGCCGTCGCCGCGCACATCGTCTACGGCGCGATCGTCGGCGGCTTCGTCGCGCTCGCGGCCTGATCCTTCAGCGACGCCAGAGCCCCATCCCGACAAGCAGCGCCGCCGCGCCGGTCACGACCGCGTCGCGGTGCATCGCCAACCACAGTTGGACGCTGCGGCGGTGGGCACGCCCGCTGAAAGGACCAGCAGCCGCGTAGTCGCCCGGAACCGGGGCAAACAGGTTCCCGGAGCGCTCGCCGTCGAGCCGCTCATCCGTCTGCTGCGACTCAAACGCCGTCTTCGCAAGATAGAGGTCGCCCAGCCACGACGCGACCTTGTCGCCCCAGATCGTGACCACCGTCGGCACCCCGACGTAGAGCTCGCGGCGGCGGTGGCGCGCGGCCCAGACGATCGCCCGCGCCGCGACCTCCGGGGCGTAGATCGGCGGCACCGGCTGCGGCTTGTGCGGCAGCTTCGCGCGTGACCACTCGAACTGCGGTGTGTTCAACGCCGGCAGCTGAACCATCGTCAGGTGGACGTCGATGCCGTCGTGGATCAGCTCGGAGCGCAGCGACTCCGTGAACCCCTGGATCGCGTGTTTCGCGCCGCAGTACGGTGTCTGCAGCGGGATCCCGCGGTAGGCGAGCGCAGAGCCGACTTGGACGATGACGCCGCGGTTACGCGGCGCCATGCGCCGCAGTGCCGCCTGGGTCCCGTAGACGTAACCGAGGTACGTGACCTCCGTCGCGCGGCGAAACTCGTCGGGTGTCGTGTCGAGGAAGCGCGCGAAAACGGTCGCCATCGCATCGTTGACCCAGACGTCGATCGGCCCGAGCTGCTCTTCGACCGTCGCCGCCGCGCCTTCGACAGCTTCCGCGTCGGCAACGTCGGCTTCGACGACGAGCGCAGCCGCGCCGGCGTCCTCGACCTCCCTCTGCGCCGCCTCGAGCCGCTGACGATCGCGCGCGATCAATGCCACCTTCTGCGCGCCTTGGCGCGCGAACTCGACCGCGGCCGCACGGCCGACGCCAGCGGACGCGCCGGTGACCACGACGACGTTCGGCTCCGATTGATCCCCCGCCACGCGACTGCCGTTCCCGGTCTACCGGCACGTGATACCACTGCACAAGGCGTAGGCGACGGCGTGTCAGGAAACGGACATCAGCCGGTTCGACGGGCGGGGCGCGGGGTAGCCGTTGCCTGACGAGCCCCGAGCGGCGGCTGATCACCGGCGAGCGCGCGAACGCACCCCACCGGCGAGCAGCAAGCCCCGCCGCGACCATAGACCTCGAGCGGTAGGAGCGAAGCGTCGAAGCGGCGAACGCCGGTAGCGTTCGGGTGGAGCGGAGCGGCCTTTGATCGCGGCCCCTGCGAGCAGGCTGCGTGCCGTCGGCGCGTGGCGTGCGCGGCTCCAGCGGCGGCGGCGCGCGCGCCACCACTTGCTCGGCGGGGTTCTGCTGCCAGCTGTGGACACCTAGCCCTTCCCCCGTGGCGTCAGGCTCCTGATAGTCAGGCGTCTTCGCTGGCGACAGCGTCTGAACCCGCACCGGCGCGCCAGACGAGAGCAGAGCGAGGTCGCACGTCGACCGTCAGCTGGAAGACGTCCGGTCGGTTGTAGTGGCCGACGACGTCGAGCGCCTGGAACGCTGACGCGATGGCGTCGAGGTCGATGTCGCCGTAGACGATCGTCTCCTCGTTCCCGGCGGGCCCCGCGATCCAGTTGCCGTCGGGGCCGATGACGCCGGAGCCGCCAGGCAGCAGCACGCCCGGCTCCGTCGAATACGTGTCGGCGAGCGCGCGCACCGCATCGGGCGCGTTGAAGTCGGCCGGCATCGCCGTCTCCGGCAGGTACATCCCCGCGCAGACGACGAAACAACGGCCTTCGAACGCGTAGGTCCGGGCTGCGAGCTGGTGGATCTCGGGCAGCTCCGGCCACGCCGCGACGTGGATCTGCTCTGCGAGCGCGTGCATCGCGAACCGCGCGAGCGGCATCCAGTGCTCCCAGCAGATCAGCCCGCCGACCCTGCCGACGTCCGTTTCGAAGACGTGCAGCGTGCTCCCGTCGCCGACGCCCCAGACCGTCCGCTCGGCGCTCGTCGGGGTCAGCTTGCGGTGGACGCCGAGGATCTCGCCGTCGCGCGAGACGTAGAGGAGCGAGTTGTAGATCGTCCCCGGCGACTCGCCCAGCTCGTTGAGCCCCATCACGACGTGGACTGCGTTGCGCCGGGCCGCTTCACAGATCAGCTCCGTGCTTTCGCTCGGGACGCGCACGCTGTTCCCGAGCAGCCGCGCGTAGACGTCTCTCATCCCCGGCGCGTGGAAGCCCGCGCCGTAGATCCAGAACGGGTAGGCCGGGAGCCACGTCTCGGGAAAGACGATGAGATCGGCGCCGCCGCGCGCCGCCTCGTCGATCAGCGCCACTCCCTTCTCGACGCTGGCGTCACGATCGAGGACGACGGGCGCGTGCTGGACGGCTGCGGCACGAACGGTCGGCACGGAGATTGACGGTACCGGTGTGCGCGACGGTTCTCGCGCGTATCCGAATCGCGACGAGCTCGTCCGCGAACGGGCCCTGAGCCGAAAGACCGGCTCGGTCCCCTCGCTCGGCTCGCTGAAGACTCCTCGCGTGCCGCGGGGAACGCGAACGCGCGCGGGCCGCGCCGGAGTTCGACCCGCGCGGGGCGGATCGCCCGCCCACGCGGTCGGTCGTCCGTTGCTCAGAGCGCGCCCGTGCCTAGCGCTCCTCTACCTCGTCGGCCTCGACCTCGACCCGCTCCTTGCGCAGCTCGTCGGTGACGGTCTCGCGGCCGGTCTCGCCGTCCTTCTCGATCCCGACCCGCTCCTTCGCGACGACGCGCTTCTGGGCCACGACCTCCTCCTCGCGCAGCCGGACCTCGATCTCCTCCTCGCCGATCGCATCGCCGCCGACGGGCTCGTTGATCGGCTCGCGCTCGACCCGTGCCGTCTCACGCCTGAGCTCGACGTCCTCCTGGACCGGCTCGGTCTCGACCCACTTGCGCAGGCGCACCGACCTGCCTCGGTCTGGCGCTTCCCGGCCGCGAGCTCTTGCGAAGCAGGGCGCAGCGGCGCTCGAGCTCGCGAACGACTACACGGACTTCATCGAGGCCGCGCGACGGCGCAAGGACACGACACCCGCGGCCGAGATCCAGCAGAACCTCTTCCCGCCGCGGATCGCCCGCATCGCCGGCGCCCAGCTCGCGGGCGGCCTCCTCCCTACCTACGAGGTCGGCGGGGACTGGTTCGACTTCGTCGAGAATCGGGACGGCGCGTGGCTCGCGATCGCCGACGCGACCGGCACCGGTCCGACGGCCGCCGGTCTCGGCGCGGCCGCGCTCGGCGCGCTCCGCGCCGCGCGGAGGGCCGGGCGAAACCTCGAGCAGTCACTGCAGGCCATGCACGAGACGGTGCGGCGACCGGGGAACCCGGACTACAACGTGACCGCGCTCGTCGCCCGCTGGGTCGCCCCGACGCGAACGTTCACGTGGGTCAACTGCGGCCATCCCCACGCGTTCCTCGCGGACCTCAACGGCAACGTGACGGAGCTCGAGGGGCCGATCCACCCGCCGCTCGGAACGGGCGAGGACGAGCGCACTTTCGCGCGCCTCGACGCGGCAGTTGGACCCCGAGGAGCGGCTGATCCTCGTCACCGACGGAATCACCGAGCGAAAGATCGAGGGCGGCGGGCGGTTCGGGATCGAGGGGATTCGCGGCGCGATCGCCGAGCTCGAAGCGCCCACGGCCGCGGCCACCGCGATGACGATCCTCCAGGCTGTCACCGACTGCTGGCGCGAGCCGCTCGAGGACGACGGTACGGTCGTCGTGCTCTGCGTCGAGTAGGCGACGATGCGCCGCCCCGTCGCCGTCGGCATCAGTGGCATCAGTCGCGGCGGTTTCGCGCCGGTCCTCGCCGCGGCCGAGCTCGCGCGCTGCGAGCGTCAACTGACGCCGCTCGTCGTGACTGCGGGGCGACGTGGGCCGCAACGCCGCAGCGCGTGCTCGCCAGTCGTCTGATCGGGGTCCGCGCCCTTGCGCGAGAGGCCGCCCCGCATCGGTCGGCTGCCCCGACTCCCCCTCGCTGCCGTCGAACCACGCCGCGAGCGCCGCGGCGGGCGCGCTGACGCTCGCCCATTTCGCGCCTCGGCTTCGGCCGCTTCTCGTCACCGCGGCGGCAGCCGTCGCCGCCTCTCGCGTCCGCGTTGGCGTCCACCACCCGAGCGATGTCGCCGCCGGCGCAGCGGTGGGGCGCTAGGCGCCGCCGTCGCGCTGCGGCTCAGCGACCGGCACGCGTAGGGGCCACTGCGCGGCGTCCCCGCCGGTCTGGCGGCCGACGCCACCACGCGCCGGTCCCGACGCTCAGGTGCGCGCCGTCAACCGCCGAGCGTCCCACGCCGAGGGGTCCCGCGAGCGGTACAGGCGCTCCACCTCGGGTGCCCGCGGGCCGCGCTTCGCCTCGTCGTCGACCGCCGACGGTGGAGCGTCCCACGGCATCTTCGCAACGACCAGCTTCGGGATGTTCACGAACACATCGCGGCCGACTCTCCTCACGACCGCGTCGAGCGGGATGTACGTCTCTCGCTCGAATATGGCGCCCCGCGCCACGACCAGGTGGGCGGGTACGTCCTCTGCCCGCTCGACGACCTCCTTGACCTCGCCGATCTCGCCGTGGTCCGACCCGAGCACACGATCGCCGGCCGCGGCGGGCGCGCCGGCTTGGTCGTCGAGGCCGGCAAGGAACTCTTCGACCTCGAGCACCGCGTTCGCGATCAGCGGGTAGTCCAGGTGGATCGCCGCCTCGTAGGCCGCGGGATTGTCTGCGCCGATCGCGTCCGAGAGGAACGTGACGTCGTAGCCGCGCTCCATCGCGCGGCGCCCCGTCGATTCGCAGCAGAGGCTGGCAGTCATCCCCGCGATCACGAGGTGAGTCGTGCCGAGCCGCTCGAGGTGGTCCGGCAGATCCGTCTCGAAGACGTCCATGCCCTTGTGCGGAAGAAGCACGACCTCGTCGTCGAGCGGTCGCAGATCCGGGTGGAAGTCGGCGCCCCAGCTGCCGGCGAGGAACATCTTGCGCTCGAACATCAGGCGGTTGATGCCGCTGCGCCGCTGGAGCTGCTCGTCGTCGTAGTCCTCCTCGGTGTACGCCATCGGAGCGAACAGGACGGGCACGCCGCGCCCGCGCGCGCCCTCGATCGCGCGCTTGAGATTGCCGACGACGTCGTGCTTCTCCACGGTCGTCTTCGTGAGGTCCCACGCGGCCCCGCCGTCGGAGAGGAAGTCGTTGACCGGGTCGATGACGAGCAGCGCCGTCTGACTCCGCGGGAACGACCGCGTCGCGTCGCCGGCGGCGCGATAGCGGCCGCGCTGCCGGTCGTCGCTCCGTTGCCAATCGCGAAACGCGTCGAGAAACCCGTTTCGGATGTCTGGCGCCAGGGCGTCGAGCTCGAACCGACCGAGGACAGCGACCGTCGTCCGCATCTGGTCGAGGTAGATGCGGCAGCCCTCGCACACGGCGAGGTGCTGCTCGAATCGCTCCCGATCCGCGGGATCGAGCGCGTCCTCGAGGTAGTCGGTAACGAGCTCGACGAGTTCGGCACAGGAGAGTTCCGCGTTTTTAGCTATCGCTGTTCCTCCCCGAAGTGACGCTCCAGCTCGCGTCGCACTTTCGCGCGAGCCCGGTGGAGAAGAACGCGCTGGTTCGCCGCACTGAGATCCAGAGCGGTCGAGACCTCTTCAGCCGACCAACCCTCGATGTCGCGCAGAACGAGAACCACGCGCTGCTGTTCCGGGAGCGCCGCGAGCGCATGCTCGAGCCGCGTGCGAATTTCACGCGTCCGCACGAGCGCCTCCGGATCAGCCATCGGCCAGACGCGCGGGAACGAGACCCACCACCCGGCGTGCGTCGGATGCTCCCGCGGGAGAAACCGCGATCGCGCAACGGCTGCGTCGCGTGCCAGCGCGGACATCGGAACCGTGCGCCGCTCCCGCGCCGCGCGTGTTACTGCGGTATTCGTGAGGATGCGGAAGATCCACGTCTTCAGCGACGACCGCTGCTCGAACTCGTCGATGTTGCGTATGACGGCAATCCAGGTCTCCTGAACCACCTCTTCGGCGACGGCCGAGTCGCCGACGTACTCGCGCGCGACGTGAAGCATGAGCTTTGAATGCGTGTCGACGAGCTCGCGGAACGCATGCTCGTCGCGTCGGCGGAGCCCCTCGATGACGTCGCCGTCGTCCGCGCCTGGCGCTGTCGCGGGCCGGGCAGCCTTACGCTCCACACGCTTCGTATGCCCAACCCTCCGCTGCTTTATGCGTTCACCGGCCGAACGAGACTCCGTGCGGCGATCGTCGCTCACACGCCGCGAGGTCGCCGCAGCGCACCGAACCGCGAGGCGCCTGTAACGAATCCGGCGTCCGCGAGTCAAAGCAAGAGCCTCCAGCAACGCTGCGGGCTCGCTTAACGATCAAGGGGAGCATGGAGTTCGAGCTTTGGCCTGCCATCCTGGCCGGTCTCATCGCCGGAGCGATCATGGAGGGGCCGGTGTACCTCCAGAAGGCGCTCGGGTTGCCGGTCAAGCAGAACATCTTTCGGACTTGGGGGCGGATGTTCGGGCTGCGGAACAACGGCACCGGCACGTACCTCGTCGGAATGGTCTTCCACCAGCTCCTCGCTGCGGCGATCGCGGTCGTGTACGCGCTTGGCTTCGACCTGCTCGGGATCGACGGCAACCTGCTCGTCTGGGGGCTCGTGGGCGCGCTCGTGCACTACACGCTCGCCGGCCCGATCGTTGCGATGCTCCCGTCGCAGGACCCGGAGACGGGTGAGGAGCGTCGCCAGGGATTCGCGTACAAGAACTACGGCGGGCTCGACGTCGCGACCTCGCTCGTCGGGCAACCTCGCCTTCGGGGCGGTGACGGGCGTTCTCTACGGGCTGTTGCACTCCGGCGGGGGCTCGAACGTCGTCTTCTAGAGCGGGGGCGGGAGTGAGCGCGCTCGAAGTGGCGACCGTCACGCCGCGGCTGTTGCGACCGACACGCGCGCACGCCCGCGAGTGGATGGATGACGGTGACGACGTGCAGGCGCTGAAGGAGAACCTGCGCGATCTCCGGCGCGTCAACCGCTGGCTTGGCGGCGTGTCGCTGACAGCCAAAAGCTCGCCGCGCTGCCGCTGCCGCCGGGTGAGCGCCGCTCCGTCGTCGACATCGCTTCGGGCGGAGCGGACATCCCGGTCGCGTTGGCGCGGCGGAATGCCGTCGGGCGCGTGGTGGCTGTCGATCTGAACCCCGTGATCGTCGGAGTCGCGGAAGCCGGCGTCGAGACGACGGCGATCGAGTTCGTGCGCGCCGACGCGCGCTCGCTCCCCTTCACGGACGAGGCTTTCGACGCGGCGACGTGCTCACTCGCGTTGCACCATTTCGAGCCCGACGACGCCGTTGCGGTGCTGCGCGAGCTGGCGCGCGTCGTGAGGTTTGGGATCGTCGTCAACGACCTCATTCGATCGTGGCACGGGTACGCGGGCGCGCTCGTCCTGAGCCGCCTCGCGACGCGAAACCCGGTCACACGGCACGATGCGCCGCTTTCGGTCCGGCGCGCATACACGCGAAGCGAGCTCGACGTGTTGCTCGCACACGCGGGGCTACGGCGGCTTGCCGCGTTCGGCCTGCTCGGGGTGCGCGTTGCTGTCGCAGCGGAGCGCGTGTGACCGCGACGGCAGACGTCGTCGTTGTCGGGGCGGGACCAGCCGGAGCGGCGACCGCAGCGCTCCTCGCGCAGCGAGGGCACCATGTCGTGCTCGCAGACCGCGCCGCGTTCCCGCGCGACAAGGCCTGCGGCGAGTACCTGAGTCCGGGCGCCGTCGACGCGCTCGAGCGCCTCGGAGCCCTGCCGGCGATCAGCGCAGCCGACGCCGCGTGGCTTGCGGGGATGCAAGTCTCGACTGCTCGCGCGAGCTTTCTGATCAACTACGGTCGCGCCGAGCGGCGGCCGGCGCTGGGGATCAGGCGGGCGGTACTCGACGCGCTGCTCGTGGAGCACGCGCAACGCGCGGGCGCGCGCGTCGCCGAGCGCGTTCACGTGCGGGGCGCCGCGCTGGAGGGAGAGCGTGTCGTCGGCGTTCACGTCCGCGACGGCGACCGCGTCTCGCTCGTTCGGGCACACGTCACCGTCGCCGCAGATGGTGCTCGGTCACCCGTCGCGCGTTCGCTTCGGCTTGACGCGCCGGTGCGGTGGCCGCGTCGCCTCGGGATCGTCGCGCACTACGCGGCGACGTCGCGCGACGCGGATCACGGAGTGATGGAGGTGGGGAAGCACGGCTACTGCGGGATCGCGCCGGTCGGCGAAAGGGTGGTAGCCGCGGGCCTCGTCACGCCCCTCCGCGCGAAGCGCCGTGGCGAATCGACTGCGGCTTTCTTCGAACGGCAGCTCGCGACGATCCCGCGCGCGGCCGAGGCGCTCGCGGGGATGAAGCGGGTCACCGGCTTCCGCGGCGTCGCGCCGCTCGCCCGCCGCGTCCGCTCGGTCGCGGGACCGGGATACCTCCTCGTAGGCGATGCGGCCGGATTCCTGGACCCGTTCACCGGCGAGGGACTGTTCCGCGCCCTTCGCGGCGCCGAGCTCGCGGCCGATGCGACGGAGCGGGCGCTCGAGCGGCGCGACGCGCTCCCGGTGGGTTATGCCGCCGAGCGCGCCGCGGCTTTTGAAGAGAAGGAGCGCGTGTGCGTTCTCGTGCAGACGTTTCTCGCGTCCGGACCACTGTTCGACTACCCGCTGCGGCGGCTCGCGCCGCCGCCGCCGCTCGCGGCCTTGTTCTCGGACGTTCTCGGCGACTGCGCCCCCGCGCGCCTAGCACTCCGCCCCCGCTACCTCGCCGCGCTGCTCCGCCCATGAGCGCCGCGATTACCGGAATCGGCAAGGCGCTGCCGCGACGTTCGGCGTCGCAGGCGCAAGCGTGGGACGACTACTTTCGCGACCACTTCTCGAACAGTCGTCTCGCGCGCGGGATCTTCCGGCGGTCGGGCGTCGAACGGCGCTACGGCGTCGTCGACCCGTCGGAGGAGAACGTCAGCGAGTGGGGGACCGGCGAGCGGATGCGCCGGTTCGTCGAGGAGGCAGTACCGCTCGGACGGGACGCGCTCGAGCGCGCGCTCGACAACGGCGGCGTCCGCCGGGAAGACGTGGGGCTGCTCGCGGTCGTCTCGTGCACGGGCTACGCGACGCCGGGTCTCGACATCCTGCTCGCGCAGGAGCTCGGGTTCGACACCTCGGTGCAGCGTCTCCACGTAGGGCACATGGGCTGCTACGCAGCGCTCCCGGGCCTCGCGGCGGCGGCGGACGCGGTCGCAGCGCGCGGGAAAATAGCGGCGCTGCTCGCCGTCGAGCTGACGACGCTTCACCTCCAGCCGCCGACGGACGATGTCGGGCAGATCGTCGCGCACGCGCTGTTCTCCGACGCGGCAGCGGCGGTCGCGATCGCGCCTGGACGTCCGGGACTCGAGGTCGTCGACGTGGCCGCGCGCACCGATGCGGACCGTGCCGGATTGATGACGTGGGACGTGACCGACGCCGGGTTCCGGATGGGGCTCTCGCCGGAGGTGCCGGCGGTGCTCGAGCGGCACGTGGAGCGGCTCGTCGACGACCTGCTCCGCGGGAACGCGCTCTCGCGGGCCGATGTGTCGGGGTGGGCAGTGCATCCCGGCGGGCCGCGGATCCTCGACGTGGTGGCTCAGCGCCTGGGGCTGTCGCCGGGCGACCTCGGCACGTCACGCGAGATCCTGCGCGATTACGGCAACTGCTCGTCCGCGACCGTGCTGCTGATCCTCGAGCGGATGCTCGCCGAGGAGCGCGTGCCGACGGGCGGCCACGTCGTGATGCTCGCGTTCGGTCCGGGGCTGACGCTGTACGGCGTCCTCCTGCGCAGACGTGGATCGTCCGATGAGCGGTAGCGAGGTGTCCGGGTACGCTGGGAGCGGCGCGCAGCCGGCGCAGGGGCAACGGCCGAGGAGCGAGCGGTGACCGAGACAGAGCTTTGGTGGCTGGCGATCGCAGTGCTGGCGGCGGCGACAGTCGTCGTGGCCGTTCTGCTCGGGCTCCTGATCGCGTTCGCGAACAAGATCGACAGCAGCGTCGACGGGACATGGATCGCGGCGAGGCAGATCGCTGGCAACACGGTCTCGATCTGGATGCTCGAGCGGACGAACGAGCACCTCGCCGAGGTCGTGAAGGGGGCGCGATCGCTGGAGCGGCGCGCAGAGTCGATCGACGAGCGGCTCCGCGCGGCGGTCGCGTCGACAGAGGCACCTGGCTGACGTGGAGCTGCTGCGAACGGTGACGGCCGTCTACGGCGCCGCCCTCGCGGCGACGCTCGCGGGCGGCCTCGTGATGATGGCGGTGTACCTGCGGCGGATCGGCGTCGCGCTCGCCGACGCGCGTGCCGCGCTCGACGAGATCGTGGTGGAGACGGCGCCGCTGGAGGAGCACCTGCGGCGGCTAGCGGGCGCGTCCGCTGACTGGGCCGAGCAGCTCGGCGTCGCGCGTCCGCGCCTCGCGCGCGTCGAGCGAACGCTCGCCGTTGCCGCGGGGGGACGCGAGGGGCGGCTCAGAGTCGGTCGCGCGAACGGCCCGACGCGCGGAGCGCGAGCGAGAGAATGGGTATCGAGACTCTTTGGTGGATAGGCCTCGCCGGCGCCGTCGTCGGCTGGCTCGTGCTTCTTAAGCTCGTGCTGGTCGCGCACAGGATCCTGGGGCACATCTGCGTCGTCGCGCGCATGACGCGCGACACCGCTCGCTCGATCAGCGTCAGCATGCGCGCCGTCTCGGAGCTCCCCGCCGTCGATCGTTCGGCGACTGAACTCGGAGGTCGCATCGTCGGGCTCGTGGCGGCGCTGAGGGGACTCGAGGAGACGGTGGAGTCGCTTCCGGGCGTCCGCGCCGGGAGCGTGCGCTAGTGCCCGCTCTGCTGACGGTGTTCAGCGTGCTCGCCGCCTGGTCGTTCCTTGCGGTGGTCGGGATCGGCCTGCTCGTGCTCGTCAAAGCGTTGCAGAGCATCCGGCGCTGGAACGAGCAGATCGTCGTCGGCCTCCGCGCGGTCGAGCATCATACGGCGTCGCTGGGCACGCACGTCGGCGTCCTCTGCGCCTCGCTCGGCGACGCGGTGGACGCCGTCGGTGCGGCCGAGCGCGGGATCTCGAGCGTGAGCGACGACCTCGGCCAAGTCGCGGCGCCGCCGCGGTACCACGGAGGAGCGCGATGACGACGCAGATGGTGACGATCAAGACGAAGGCGCGGATCGACCAGCCGCTCGAGCACGAGACGAGCCGGACGAAGCCGAACCAGTACGGCAACGTCGCGGGGATGACGGTCCACGAGATGGTCGACCGCTACATCCACACCGGCGGACGCAACGCGACCGAAGGGCCGGTGAAGAAGGCGACGATCTTCTGGCTCGGCGGGATGAGCTGCGACGGGTGCACGTACGCGACCCTCGGTGCGACCGACCCGTCGCTCGAGGAGCTGCTGACAGGGTCGCTGCCGGGGATCCCGTCGGTCGCCCTCCATCACTACAGCTACACGCTCGAGGCAGGCGACTTCTTCACCGAGGCGATGGTGAGGGCCGAGCAGGGCGAGATGGATCCCTACATCATCGTCTACGAGGGCTCGATCGCCGACGAGAACCTGACGATGGAAGGCGAGCCGTGGGCGGCCGAGGGCGCGCTGCCGCTCTGGGCGCCGCTCGACGAGCGCCGGCGGATCCCGACGACCGAGTGGGTGCGGCGGCTCGCGCCGAACGCCGCCGCATGCGTGGCGATCGGCACGTGCGCGACCTGGGGCGGGATCCCCGCCGCGAACGGGAACCCGACCGCGTCGATGAGTCTGATGGACTTCCTCGGCAAGGACTACCGCAGCACCGCCGGGATTCCGGTCGTCAACGTTCCCGGCTGTGCGCCGATCGGCGACAACTTCACGGAGACGATCGCGCTGTTGCTCCTGTTCCTGAACGGGCAGTCGCCGCTCCCCGACTTCGACGAGCTCGGGCGTCCGTCGTGGCAGTGGAACGAGACGGTGCACCTGCACTGCGTTCGCGGCTCCTGGTACGAGGAAGGGCAGTTTGCGCGCGAGTACGGCGGTAAGGAGTGTCTCGCCGAGATCGGCTGCTGGGGCCCCGTCGTCAACTGCAACATCACCGAGCGGGGCGCCGTCGACCACAAGGGCGGCTGCATGAACGCAGGCGGCCCGTGCATCGGCTGCACGATGCCGGGCTTCCCCGACAAGTTCACGCCGTTCTACAAGCGCCCGCCGCTGACGACGCCGCCCTCGACGCTCTCGCGACTGCACGGGACGTTCGTGCGGCCCGTGCGGCGGGTTAGCCAGCTCGAGCGCAATCGCGAGCTCCGCTGGCGCGACGAGGTTCCGAGTGGCTGGGCGCCGGAGTACAACCGGACGACGCTGATGCACCGCGCGATGGAGACGCTCTACACGCGCATCCAATACGCGTTCTCCGACCACCCAGGGCGGCAGAAGCGCGAGGAGCGATGGGCGAGCGGCTACGTCACGCCGGCCGAGGAGGCCTACGGTGAGGACTACCAGTTCCTGCCGAAGAAGCGCAAGGAGATCGCGCTCAAGCGTGGGACGCGGCAGCGTGCGGGCCTCAGTCCGCAGGCCGACGGCTTCGAGACGCCGCTGGAGGAGATCTAGAGATGTGCTTCCAGAACCTGCCGATCGAGTTCGACCAGCACGGGCGCGCGCGCCTGAACGGCGACGGCGACGCGTTCGCGTACACGGCGCGCGAGGTCGACCGGTCGCAGATCGAGGAGATCATCCGCCGCAACGAGCACGTTAAGGAGTTCAACTCCGACCCCGTGACGCGGGTGGCGGGGGCGCTCGCCTTCCACGCGGTCGTCGACCTCGAGAAGCGCGAGATCCACGAGGCCCACTCCGTCGCGACGCTCTTCCGCGGCTACGAGGTGATCCTCAAGGGGCGCGACCCGCGCGACGCGATCTACATCTCGAGCCGCGTCTGCGGCGTCTGCGGCAGCACGCACTCCGTCACGTCGTCGCTCGCGATCGAGATGGCGTTCGGGCTCTCGCCGCCGCCGATGGCGATCGCGCTCCGCAACGTCCAGCAGAGCCTCGAGTTCATGCTCGACAACCCGGTCCACCTGTACCTGCTCGGCGGCCCCGACTACTCGCAGGTCGTCGTCCAGCGGACGAACCCGTCGCTGTGGGAGCGGGCGAAGAACACGGAGGCCCGCCACACCGACGTCCACGGGTTCAAGACGATCGCGGACATCATGGAGGCGCTGAACCCGCTGACCGGGCAGCTGTACCTCGAGGGGCTGCAGATGTCGCGCCCCGCGAAGGAGGCGTACGCAATCCTGTTCGGCAAGTACCCGCACCCCCAGACGACCGTGCCCGGCGGCCTCTCGACCACCGTCTCGATGCAGGTCCTCAACGAGACGCACACGCGCGTCGTCCGGACGCTCGACTTCGCCAAGCGCGGCGTCTTCATCTGGGAGGACATCGTCGAGTTCTTCTACGACGCGGACCCGCGCTACAAGGACGTCGGTACGAGCGACAAGAACTTCATCGACACGGGCGTCTGGGACGACCCGCGCGCGTACGACGGCACCTACGACGGCGCGCCCGAGTGGGGCGAGCGGCGGTGGGGGACGCCGGGGATCGTGCTCGACGGCGAGCTGCGGACGACGAACCTCCACCACCTCAACATCGGGCTCGAGGAGTTCGTCGAGCACTCGTTCTACGAGGACTGGGACAACGAGCCGACGCGGTACGCCGTCGATCCGGCGGGGAACCCGATCTCGCCGCACCACCCGTGGAACAAGGAGACGAAGCCGAAGCCGGTCCACCGGCGGAGCTGGAAGGATCGCTACACGTGGTCGACGGCGCCGCGGTGGGACCGTCACGTCATGGAGGCCGGCCCGTACGCGCGGATGTGGATCACCGCCGCTGCGAAGAAGCTCCCGCACAACCGCTTCCTAGAGGCCACCGGAACGAGCCTCAGGATGCGCGCGCCGCAGTCGCTCCTGCCGGAGATGGAGTTCGAGTGGAAGATCCCCCAGCTCTGGAACGCGTTCGAGCGCAACCGCGCCCGCGCCTACCACATCGTCTACGCGACGCTCGTGGCGTACGAGAACGTGCTCAACGCGTTCGAGCTGATGCGCACCGGCGAGACCAAGGTGGCGGTGCCCTACGAGGTCCCGAAGGACGAGCGCGTCGGCGTCGGCTTCTGGGGCGCGGGGCGCGGGTACATCACGCACCACCTCGTGCTCGACAAGGGGTCGATCGTGAACTACCAGGTCGTGACGCCGTCGACGTTCAACGCGTCGCCGAAGGACCCCTGGGGGCGAGGCGGGCCGTACGAGCAGGCGGTCGTGAACACGCCGATCATCGAGGAGTACGACCGGGACGAGGATTACACCGGGATCGACATCTACCGTGCGATCCGCTCGTTCGATCCGTGCATGCCGTGCGTCACGCACCTCGCCGCCGGCGATCGCGTCATCACCCGCGACGTGACGACGTGCGTGTGCGGGAGCGACTGATCGTGGCTCGCGGCGGGGCGGTCGCGGCGTTGGACGCGAATCGGTCTGCGCCGCCCGCGCGCGTCCTCATCGGAGGCGTTGGGTACCACTGGTTCGGCGACGCGTCGTTCGGTCTCGTCGCCGCAGCCGAGCTCGCGCGGATGGAGTGGCCGGCGGGCGTCGACGTGCTCGATCTCGACTACGGCGCGTTCTACGTCGCGATGGACATCCGCGACGCCGACCCGCCCTACGAGCGCGTGATCCTGCTCGCGGCGGTCGAGCGAGGGCGAGAGCCGGGGCGCCTCTACCGAAGCCGTTGGGACGGCCTGCTGCCGGACGCCGAGGAGATCCACGAGCGCATGCTCGAGGCCGGCGCGGGCATCGTCGACCTGGACCACCTGCTCGTCATCGCGGGGCACTTCCAGGCGCTGCCGCCGGACGTCGTCACGATCGAGATCGACCCGACCGACACGACGGGCGCCGACGCCCTGAGCGCCACCGGCCGCGACTTGCTCGCCGAGGCGGTCGCGCTCGTCCGCGACGAGGTCCTGGCGCCGATCGCGGCGGGGTCGTAGGACCGTCACCGGTGGACACGCCGACGATCTACCGTTATCGCCCCGCCGTCTTCCCCACGGCGTTCTTCGCCGGAATTGTGGCGTCGCTCCTGCAGGCGGCGCTGATCGCGCTCGCGCCCGCCGTCGGCCTGCCGCAGATCGACGTCGCGCGGATCATCGGCGGCGTCTTCAGCGCGAAGCCCGCGTCGGCCGAGGTCATCGGCTATGCACTCTTCGTGGGGGCCGGCGTGCTCGTGCTCCCGCTCGCGTTCGCGATGGCGTGGCGGTACCTGCCGGGCGAGGACGTCTCCTTCACCGGGGCGACGATCAAGGGCCTCCTGCTGGCGGTGGGGGTGGCGGTCGCCTCCGCGCTGCTGCTGCCGCTGCTCGCGCTGCTTGGCCAGCTCGACGGCAACGAGTTGACGCATCCGGCGGGGGCCGGCGTCGGCGACCTCGCCGTCGGCTCCGCATGGCTGCTCGCGACGATCGTCGCGTACTCGCTCGCGCTTGCGCTCGTCGGGGCGATGGCACGCGGGATCTCGCCGGCGGACACGGTGGGATGGGCGTGGTGGTCGCATGGTTCGGGAGAGGCGCCGTGAGCGTCGACGCCTCCGCGGGCGACGCGCTCGACCGCGCGGCGCTCGCGCCCGCGACCGCGGACGCGCTCGACGTCATCGACGACCTCGTCGAGGCGTTCGACGAGCACCCCGACCCGAACGTCCGCGACGCGGTCCACGAGCTGCTGCGTGCGGTGGACGTCGTGCACCGGCAGCCACTGCGCGCGCTAGGCGCCCTGCTGCAGGGGGCGGGACTGACCGGGCGCGCGCTCGCCGACCCGCACGTCGCGCTGCTCTTCCAGCTGTACGACCTCGGCGAGGGCGGCGACCGGAGACGAGCGGATCGCGTGCTCGACCACGTCCGCCCGTACATCGAATCGCACGGCGGGCAACTCGACGTGGTCGACGCACAGGGCGGCGTCGTCAGCGTCCGCCTCTCCGGGGCCTGCTCCGGCTGCCAGGGGTCGACGGCCACCCTGCGGCACGTCGTGGAGGAGGCGCTGCGGGCGGAGCTGGACGATTTCGTCCGGCTGGAGGTGGTCGAGCCTCCCCGGCCGACTCCGAACCTGATCCCGGTGAACAAGATCGAACGGGTGGCGCGTCCGCGGCTCGGGTGGCGACCCGTCCTCGCGGTCGCCGAGCTCGGGGAGGGCGAGCTGCGGACGATCGAGGTCGACAGCGCCGCGGTCCTGCTCGCCGACGTCGGCGGCGAGGTCTACGCGTACCGAAGCGCCTGTCCCGGGACGCCGATGCCGCTCGACGCTGCGACTGTCGACGGCGACGTGCTCGTCTGCCCGTGGCACGGCTGCCGCTTCTCGCTGCGCGGCGGCCGGCGGCTCGATCGCGACGGTCCTGCGCTCGAGACGATGCCGGTGGCCGTCGCCGACGGCGAAGTACGCGTCGGCGTCGTCGACGCCGCGTGAAGCCGACGGTCCTCGTCGCGTGCGTCGGGAACGTCCTTCGCGGAGATGATGGCTTCGGCGTCGCCGTCGCCGAGCACCTTGCGTCGAGCGGCGCGCTCCCCGACGGAACACGCCTGATCGAGACCGGAACCGGCGGGCTCGCGATCGTCTACGAGCTGATTAACGACTACGACGTCCTCATCGTCGTCGACGCTGCCGAGCTCGAGCGTCCCGCCGGAACCGTCTGCGTGGTCGAGCCGTCGGTGCCGCAGCCCGATGCACTCACGGTCGAGGACCGCCAGGCGCTCTTCTCGAACCTCCACCTCGCCGAGCCGTCGCGCGTGTTCCTCCTCTCGCGGGCGCTCGGCGTGCTTCCAGATCACGTCTCTCTCGTTGCGTGCCAGCCCGAGGTCGTCGACGACTTCGTCGAGGGGCTCTCACCTCGCGTCGCCCGAGCGGTGGGCGTCGCGGCGGAGACGGTCGCCGCGCTCGCTGCGGCCGCGGTCGCGCGCGGCGCGGCCTCGGCGATCGCGCCGTAGCCGGATTCGCGCGCGCGGCGGCGGGTACCTGTCCCGCGCAGTGCCGAAGCCGACTCTACCCGCATCCCTCCGCGGCCTCGTGCCCGACCGGGGCGGCCGCGAGCTTCGGCGCTTCCGCGACGCCTACCGCGACAGCGTCGAGACGATGTTCGCGGCTGTCACCGACCTGTACGCGGAGCACTGGCACGACTTCTTCCACTTCGCGGTGTTCGAGCACGAGGGCGAGACGTGGGACGAGGCATTCGCGCGCACGCACGCGCGGTACGTCGAGGCGCTCCGGGTCGACCGCGCGACGCGCGTGCTCGAGGTCGCCTGCGGCCGCGGCGGCTTCGCCGAAATCCTGGCCGTGGCGACCGAGGGCGACGTGCTCGGGGTGGATCTCTCGCGTGCGCAGCTCGCGCACGCACGAAAGCGGCGCCGCCCGAACCTGCGCTTCCTCCACCACGACGTGATGCGGCTGGACGAGCTCGGCGAGACGTTCGACGCCGTCGCCTGCATGGACGCGGCCTGCTACTTCCCGGACAAGCGACGTGCAACCGAGCAGCTCGCACAGGTGGTTGCCCCTGGAGGGCGGCTCCTGCTGATCGACTGGTGCAGGCAGGACGGGCTGAACCTGCTCCAGGAGGAGCTCGTGCTGCGGCCGTTCATGCAGTTCTGGGCGGTGCCGAGCCTTGAGACGGCCGGCAACTACGCGTCGTACCTCGAGGGGAGCGGCCTCCGCGTGCTGGCCGCCGACGACCTGAACGACCGCGTGCGCCCGAACTGGGAGCTCGGCTACGAGCGCGCGATTGCCGCGGTGAGTGACCTCACGTACGAGGAGGCGGCGCGGATGCTCTGGAAGGCGAAGCAGGTCGGCGCCGGCGCGCCGCGGATGGTCAAGGAGCAGTTCGCGGCGGCGCTCTACATCAAGGCCGCGTACGACGCCGGGTTCCTGCGCTACACGGCGATCCTCGCTGAGCGTCCCGCGGCCGTGTGAGCGCCTCCCGGGGCGGCTAGGCCTCCGCGTCGGCGCAGGATCCCGTGCCGTCGGGTGCGCCGTCGAGCGACGGCTGCGTGAGCGAACTCGGCGCGTTCGAGGTTCGCGCCGTCGCGGACGCCGGCGCCGAGCCGCTCGACGAGCTCGCCGCCGAGCCAGCAGGAACTGCACGTTCGCCCTTGGCAGCAATCTCCGCGC
Organism: Gaiellaceae bacterium; assembly: GCA_030446625.1. Lineage (GTDB taxonomy): Bacteria > Actinomycetota > Thermoleophilia > Gaiellales > Gaiellaceae > JAUJMY01. Next base: position 81,644 of record JAUJMY010000008.1, on the reverse strand, counting down.
GCGGTCGCGCTTTTCGCGCGTCGCCGGCCGAAGGAGACTCGGTGCGGCGATCGTCGTTCATACGCGGTGACGACTCCGCGTCGCGCGGCCCTCGACGCGCAAGGAACGATGTGCTGTCGCGCCACGCGAGGTCGCCGCAGGCGCCGAACGGCGCGGCGCCCTGTAACGAATCCGGCGTCCGCGAGTCAAAGCAAGAGCCTCCAGCAACGCTGCGGGCTCGCTTAACGATCAAGGGGGAGCATGGAGTTCGAGCTTTGGCCTGCCATCCTCGCCGGTTTCATCGCCGGAGCGATCATGGAGGGGCCGGTGTACCTCCAGAAGGCGCTCGGGTTGCCGGTCAAGCAGAACATCTTTCGGACCTGGGGGCGGATGTTCGGGCTGCGGAACAACGGCACCGGCACGTACCTCGTCGGAATGGTCTTCCACCAGCTGCTCGCTGCGGCGATCGCGGTCGTGTACGCGCTTGGCTTCGACCTGCTCGGGATCGACGGCAACCTGCTCGTCTGGGGGCTCGTCGGCGCGCTCGTGCACTACACGCTCGCCGGCCCGATCGTTGCGATGCTCCCGTCGCAGGACCCGGACACGGGTGAGGAGCGTCGCCAGGGATTCGCGTACAAGAACTACGGCGGGCTCGACGTCGCGACCTCGCTCGTCGGGCACCTCGCCTTCGGGGCGGTGACGGGCGTTCTCTACGGGCTGTTGCACTCCGGCGGGGGCTCGAACGTCGTCTTCTAGAGCGGGGGCGGAGTGAGCGCGCTCGAAGTGGCAACCGTCACGCCGCGGCTGTTGCGACCGACACGCGCGCACGCCCGCGAGTGGATGGATGACGGTGACGACGTGCAGGCACTAACGGAGAACCGCTCGTCGTGATCCCTGATTCGCACGTCGAGCGGCCGGATGAGTTCGTCGCCGCCGTTGTTCCGTTCCTCGAATGTCACAACCCGGTGACCGCCGAGGCACCGGCCGAGGGCGTAACATGACAGCCGGGCGGAGGCCGATCGCGGAGCAAGTCCTCGTGATCACCGGCGGTTCCTCGGGCATCGGCCTCAAGACCGCCCTCGAGGTGGGGCGGCGCGGCGGCAGCGCCGTCCTGGCGGCGCGTGGCGCCGACGCGCTCGAGAAGGCAGCGCGCGAGGTCGAGAGTCTCGGTGGACGCGCGCTCGCGGTGCCGACGGACGTCACTGACTGGGAGCAGGTGCAGACGCTTGCCGCACAGGCGATCGCCACGTTCGGTCGCATCGACACGTGGATCAACGGCGCTGCCGTGTCGGCCTATGGGTTGATCGAGGAGCTGTCGGTCGAGGAGATCACGCGAACGATCGAGATCGACCTGATCGGGCACGTACACGGGATCAAGGCCGCGCTGCCGCACCTCCGGCGACGCGGTTCGGGGGCGATCATCGCGATCGCGTCGGTGCAGGGCCGACGCGCCGTTCCCCTCCAGGGCCCGTATTGCGCCGCGAAGTACGGGGTCGTCGGCCTTATGGACTCCCTCCGGATGGAGCTCGAGGGCGAGCGAGCAGGGATCGGCGTCACGACGATCTTGCCCTCGTCGGTCGACACGCCCCTGTTCGACAACGCGACGTCGCGGCTCGGCGTTCGCCCTGCGCCCATCCCGCCGATCTATCGTCCGCATGCCGTGGCGGAGGCGATCGTCCACGCCGCCGAGCACACCGTGCGGGAGATCGTCGTCGGTGGCGGGGGCAAGGCACTGACCGTGTCGGAGCGCCTCGCGCCGGCGCTGACGGAGCGCCTCCTCCTGGCGGGCGGGCAAGCGTTCAAGCGCCAGCGCAGCAGTCGCCCGGACACCGGCACCGGCAACCTCTGGACATCCGGCCCCGCGAACGGCTCCACAACCGGCAGCTACGGGCGCGCCGCGTTTTCGAGAAGCCTCTACACGCGTCACATCGAACAGCACCCCGTGCGCAAGCGACTCTTGCTCACTGCGGCGCTCGGTGCCTCAGTTCTGGCACAGAGACGCCGCGCGACGCGGTGACGCGACGGCTGCGCGGAGGGACGCGGCGCCCCGGTGATTCGTCCGGTCTACGCGGCGACCGTCTGCGCGCCGGCTCGGGCGAGAATCAGATCGGCGAGGTCGACGAACGGGTCGAGCCCGACGACCTCGGGCGCGTTCGCGACGAAGTTCGAGAGGACGTTCACGTCGTAGAAGTACGCCTCGCTGTCGTCCGCGTTCACGAGATACTCGACGCCGCCGACGTCGATGCCGGCCGCGGCGACGATGCGCTTTGCCTGCTCGACGATCTCGTCGGGCGGCTCGTAGGCCTCGATCGGCGCCCCGCGCCCCGCGAACCCGGCGGCGACGCCGGGCAACTCGCAGTAGTCGGCGGGGCAGAGGTTGAAGCTGTCCGGGGCGAGCAGAAGACGGATCGCATACAGGAGCTCGCCGCCGAGGATCTCGACGCGCACGACGGCGCCGCCTGCTGCCGGCAGCTGCTCCTGGACGAGCATCGTCCCGTCGAGACCCGGCACGAGCTCGGCGGCAGCGAGCTCGTCCGGCGTTCCGAAGGACCGGATGCCCGCGCCGCTCCCGCCGATGTTCGGCTTGACGAGCACGGGGAAGCGCAGGTCGGTGCCGGCCGCCGCCGCGGCGCCCGCCGAGTTGACGACGCGGGTGCGCGGAAAGCGGACGTCGAGCGACGCGAACAGCGCGCACTGCGCGGCCTTCGAGAGCTCGAGGCGGTAGGCCTCGTACCCGTTGAGGACGTTCGCGCCGATGCGGTCGAGCCACGCGAGGTAGTGCAGCGAGTGAAAGATGGCGCCGCCGTGGCCGCGCGTCCACGCCGACGGGCTCATCCGGTTGACGACGAGCGAGTACGGGCTGTGGCGCGCGCCCGGGTCGAAGGAATGACGCGCGGCGTCGATCGGCTCGTATGGGACGCCGCGGCTGCTCAGCTCGTCGAAGAGCGGCACGAACCACTGCGGGTGCTCGTACAGGATCCCGATCGGCTTCATTTTTTGAAGTGTACGCGCGCGCGCCACCCGCAGCGGCGCTGCTGTCGCAGCCTCGGCTGCGTGTGCCGCCAGCGAGCCGCGCTGCGCGGCCCGAGATCCGTTCGCGTTCGCTCCGCGGCTCACCTACCGACCGCCGCACGTCTGTGTTTGCCGCCGCGGATCACGGGTAGCCCGCTTGCAGCCGGGAGCCCCGCGGCGATGCGAGTGGAGGGAGCGCGGGAGTGAAGGCCGTCGTGTGGCACGGCAAGGAAGACGTGCGCGTCGAGCAGGTCCCGGACCCGTCGATGCGGGAGCCGACCGACGCGATCATCCGCGTCACCTCCAGCGGCATCTGCGGCTCGGACCTCCACCTGTACGGCGTGCTCGGGATGTACATGGAGGAGGGCGACATCCTCGGCCACGAGCCGATCGGGATCGTGGAGGAGGTCGGTCCTGAGGTGAAGCAGATCGCGCCGGGCGACCGCGTCGTGGTGCCCTTCAACATCGTGTGCGGCCGCTGCTGGATGTGCGACCGCGGCCTCTACGCGCAGTGCGAGACGACGCAGGTGCGCGAGCACGACAAGGGCGCCGCGCTCTTCGGCTACACGAAGCTCTACGGACGGGTGCCCGGCGGCCAGGCCGAGTACCTGCGCGTGCCGCAGGCGCACTTCGGGCCGATCAAGGTCCCGGAAGGACTGCCCGACGAGCGGTTCGTCTACCTCTCCGACGTGCTGCCGACGTCGTGGCAGGCAGTCGAGTTCGCCGAGATTCCCGAGGGCGGCTCCGTCGCCGTCTTCGGCCTCGGACCGATCGGCCAGATGTGCGCGCGCATCGCCAAGCACCGCGGCGCCGGACGCGTGATCGCGACCGACCTCGTGCCGGAGCGGCTGGAGATGGCGCAGCGGCACGGGATCGAGACGGTGAACCTCGAGGAGGTCGAGGACGTCGCAGCGACCGTCCAGGAGCTGACCGACGGCCGAGGCCCCGACTCGGTGATCGACGCGGTGGGGATGGAGGCGCACGGAGCACCCGTGCCGGAGGCGATGCAGAAGCTGACGGGACTGCTGCCGGACCGCGTGGCGGCGTGGCTCTCCGAGCGCGCCGGCGTCGACCGTCTCTCGGCGCTCCACGAGGCGATCAGCACCGTCCGGCGGGGCGGCACCGTCTCGATCACCGGCGTCTACAGCGGCGCGGCGGACCCGATGCCGATGATGAAGGCGTTCGACAAAGGGATCGCCATCCGCATGGGCCAGGCGCACGTGAAGCACTGGATCGACGAGATCATGCCGCTCCTCGGCGACGACGACCCGCTCGGGACGCGCGACCTCGCGACGCACACGCTGCCGCTCGACGACGCGCCGTCGGCCTACGAGCGCTTCCAGAAGAAAGAGGACGGCATGATCAAGGTCCTCCTGCGGCCGTGAGAACCGGCCGACGCTCGTCGGCGCAGGAGCCGCGGGCGCGCTACCGCCGTGCGCCGGCTACATCGGCCGCCCACGGGCGTTGAAGAGCTCGGCCCACTGGTAGGCGTCGAGATCGCGCGGCAACGCGCTGCAGAGCCGAAGGCTTCGCAGCACAGCCGGAGACGCGACGAACTTCACGCCCCGCCGGAACCCCGACGCGACGAACGCGCGGTACGACTGCCACTGCGCATCATCGACGAGCGCGACGCTCCGCCGCTCGATCGCGAGGACGCCAGCATCGACTCGCGGCCGCGGCTCGAAGGCGCTCGCCGGCAGACGACGGACGAGCGCGAAGCGGTACCACGCGCTCCACAGGACGCTGTTCAGCGTGCTCGGCCACGGCACCGCCCGCTTGACGGCGACGTCCCATTCCACGACGACGTCGGCGCGGGCGAGCCGCGTTCGCGGGTCGTCGAGGAGATGGCGGAGGATGTCCGTCGTGCGGTCGAACGGCAGGTTCGCGACGACTCGAAACGGCTCGGGCGGCAGCACCATTTGCGCCGCGTCTCCTTCGACGACCGTTACGTTCGGCCATCGTCCTCGGAGGTGTGCCGCCCACCGAGGGTCGAGCTCTACAGCGACGACGCGCGCCGCGGAGCGCGCGAGAGCATCCGTGAGTCTGCCGCTCCCGGCGCCGAGGTCGAGTACGAGGTCGTCCGAGGAGATCCGCGCGTCGCGGACGAGCGCCGAGGCGAGGCGTTCGGATCGAAGGAAGTGCTGGCTACGCGGCCGGCCGGGCCGCGCGCATCGCGCGCGGTGTCCGGCCACGGAAGATCACCGTAGGCATCGCCCGCCGATGGTACGTCCGCTCGTGCAGCCGGTCAACGCAGGCAGACGAACGCGGGAACGTCAAAGCGGTAGATATGCAACGTGCACCGTGAGCTCGAGGAGCTCGTTGCCGAGGCGCGAGCCGATCCAGCCGTCGTAGGCGTGGTCGTCATCGGCTCTCACGCCTCGGACACAGCTGACGAGGAGTCCGACCTCGACGTGCTCTACGTTTTTCGCGACCTGCCGACGCGCGCGAAAGAGCGGCACGGCCGCGTCGACCTGATCCCGACGACGCTCGAGGCGGTGCGGCATCCGACGCGCTGGTTCACGCCCGCGCTCGCGCACGCTCGAATCGTCTACGACGAGAGTGGGAAGCTTGCCGCGGTCGTCGAGGAGGCGCGGGCGGTTGCGCGCGACGAGGTCGCCGACCTCTACGACTCGTACCTGAACGACCTACAGGTCGCTGAAGGCATGGCGCCGGGGCACCGAGCTGGCCGCCCCGATAACGCCGGTCTAACTCAGCAAGCCGGCGACGAGCCCCACCGCCGCGCACGAGGCGACGATGCTCACGACGCCGACCCGATACCGCACCACCGCGACGAATGCCGCCGCCGTGACCGCGATGACTAGCCAATCCGGCTCGCCCCCGCTGAAGGCGGCGTGGCGGGCGACGAAGACTGCCAGCGCGCCGATCACGCCGACCACCGCGATGGTGATGCCGTTGAGCGCCGCGGAGAACGCGCCTGTTGTGCGGATGCGGTCGATAAGCGGCGCCCCGCTGAGGATGAAGACGAACGAGGGGACGAACGTACAAAGCGTCGCGATCGACGCGCCTGCCAGTCCCCACAAGAGTCCGCCCTCGACGTTGTAGCCGGCAAGGAAACCGACGAACGTGTTCACCATTATCAGCGGCCCCGGCGTTGATTCCCCTAGCGCCAAACCCGCGACCATGTCCTCGGCGGAGAGCCAGCAGAACCGTTCCACCGCCGCTTCCGCGACAAAGGGAAGGACCGCGTACGCGCCGCCGAAGGTGACGAGCGCCGCGAGTGTGAAGAATCCGGCGAGCTCCGCCACGAGCCCACCGACCAAGAGCAACAGCGCGACAGGGACGAGCCAGATAAGGATCGTCTTCACGAATTGCCGCCACCGTCCGCTCTCGGCTCGCACGTCCTCGGGCCCGCCGTCTCCGTGACTCGAGCCCTTGCCGAGCAGGGCCGGCCTCGTGCGTCCCACGACGTAGCCCGTGAGCGCCGCCGCAGCGACGATCGCGGGAAACGGAACGCCCGCGAGCAGTAGGCCGAACGCGACAGCCGCCATCGCCACCGCCGCGGGAGTCTTGATCACCCGTCCGCCGATGCGGAGGACGGCTGCCGCGATTAGAGCGATCACGGCGGCACCCAATCCGCGAACGACGCCTGCGATCGCCGCTACTTCGCCGTACGTGGCATAGACGGCGCTCATGGCGCAGAGAAGTACGAACGACGGCAACACGAACAGCCCCCCGGCTGTGATCGCTCCCCGGACCCCGTACATCGAGTAGCCGATGTAGGACGCGAGCTGTTGTGCCTCCGGCCCGGGCAGCGCCATGCAGAAGTTCAGCGCATGGAGGAAGCGGCGCTCCGAAATCCAGCGCCGCCGGTCGACCAGCTCGTCATGCATGATCGCGATCTGCCCGGCCGGCCCGCCGAAGCTGATCATCCCCAGCTTCAGCCAGAAACGAAAAGCCTGCGCCTCGGTCGGTGCTTCACTCACAGCCCCGACGCCCGCCTCCGCAGCCGGCCGTTCCACCATCACAGCCGGCAACCCTAGGCGAGCGCTAGCGAGCTTCGCCGCCGCCGACACGGCAGGGGTAGCACGCGCGACGCTGTATAGGTACTTCCCCGACGTCGAAGCGGTCCTGGACGCGTGGCACGAACGGCATGTCACCGCACCTGGAGCACCTCGACGAGCTCCGGCACGGCGCGGGCGATGCGCGGGAGCGGCTTCACGCCGTCCTCGAGGCGTACGCGCTCATCTCGCACCGTCGGGGACGCCACGACGCCGCACTGGCAGCACTCCTGCACCGGGGCGCGCACGTTGCGCGCGCAGAACAGCAACTGGCGCACTTGATCCGCGACCTGGTGGCGGAAGCGGCGGCGAAGGGCGACGTTCGCGACGACGTAGCGCCGGAGGAACTCGCCGCCTACTGCCTCCATGCGCTGGGCGCAGCCGTGGGTCTTCGTTCCGCCGCGGCTGTGCGTAGGCTCGTCGCGGTCACCTTGGCGGGGTTGCGCCCCTCGCGCTGACGCCCCCCCGAGCGGCGCCGACGGCCGAGCCTCGACCTTGACCTTCGACCGTGCTCCAAGGTCTACCCTGTCCGTCAGTGACGGATCTGACGGTCTCGAAGCTCGCCGCGCGCGCCGGAGTGTCCGCAGACACGATCCGCTACTACGAGCGCGCAGCGCTGCTCCCCCCGGCGAAACGAACGGCGTCTGGCTACCGGCTCTACCCGGACGAGATCGCAGACCGGCTTCGGTTCATCAAGGGCGCGCAGCGGCTCGGGCTGCGGCTGCGCGAGATCCGCGAGCTTCTCGACGTGCTCGACGGCGGGCATTGTCCGTGCGGGCACACGGAGCGCCTGCTGCGTCAGCGCGTGGCCGAGATCGATCGTGAGATGGCGCAGCTCCGCGCCCTCGAGCGTGAGCTCGTGCGCGTGCTGGACGGGCTTGCCACCCGTGACATGCGCGCGGCCGACCGGTGGCGGTGCGAGGCGGAGTTCATACGTGCGGCAGAGACGAAGGAGGGGACGAATGGCGCGTAATGCGTGCACAGGCTGCGGGTGCGAGAACTGCCCGTGTCCCGAATGTTCCAAGAAGAAGTGACACCGATCGACTCGCGGGAGGTAGCGATGAAGAGCAAGAGCAGCAAGAAGAGCCTGCCGGTAGTGAAGCCGGCTGCAGGTAGCTGCGGCTGCGGCTGCGGCTGCGCCGCCAAGTAGGGACGCATCCTCCGCGCGGAGCCGATCGGCATCGGCTCCGCGCGTACATGCGGACAAAGGCGCTCGCGCGGCCTACGGCGAGTGGTGCTGGCCGCCCGCGTGTGGGCGCATGATCTCGATCTCGCGCTCCTGCGCCGCGATGATCGCTTCCGCGAGCTCCTTGATCTCGTCGTGCTCGGCGCGCTCGCGCGCGGCTTCCGCCATCGCGACGGCTCCTTCGTGGTGCGGGATCATCATCTGCGCGAATTTTCGCATCGACGTCGACGGCTCCCGCGACGGCATCGCCACTGCCGTGCTCCATACCGAGCTCGTCTTCGGGGACTCCCAGAACCTCCGGCAGCACCGGCCCGAGGGCACGCGACTCATACCACTTCGCCCGCCAGTCGAGCATTTGTTCGATCTCGTGCTGTTGCGAGACGATGATGTCGTCCGCGATCTTCGCGAGCTCCGGCTGGCTGAGGCCGCGCGCCTTTGCGGCGCGCGCCATGTCGATAGCTTCGCGGTGGTGCGGAATCATCGCATCGATGAATGCGCGATCAAAAGGGACTTCGCTCGACGCTCGCGGCTCCTGTGTCTGTCCGGCCTCGTCGGCGCCCCCACAGGCTGCCGCACTGAGAAGAAGTAGCGACCCGATGACGAAGACGCGCAAAATTGTCACTTCGGACCTCCCTGGTGTGTTCGCTAGAACGATCTCTCGGCAAGTTCATGCGGGGCGGGCGAGCAGCCGCCACGAGCTGCCCCCGTCCATCGAGGTTTTGATAACACCGCCGTGGAGCGCGGCGTACAACCGGTTCCCAGCGACGGCGAGAAGCGCCGTCGCTACGCCGCGGATCGCACCGCGGCGACGCCAGCTGCTTCCACGCTCGGCGCTCACCCAGACGTGGCCTTCGCCCGTAGCGACACGCTCTCGGCGTCAACCCAGCTGACGGAGCGCTCTTCATCGCAAGCCACACGGGCCTCTACCGGCTCGCCGGCGAGAGCGCGGTCCCGGAACGGGTAAGCGAAAGCCATCAGGACACGATGGGGTTCACGGTCCTCGGCCCCAATCGTTTTCTCGGCTCCGGTCATCCGGACGCCAGCGCGAACCTGCCGCCGCTACTCGGGCTGATCGAGTCCAAGGACGGCGGCCGCAGCTGGACGCCGGTGGCGCTGCTGGGGCAGGCGGACTTTCACGTCCTCCGCGCGCGCGGCGCGCGGATCGTCGGTTACGACGCGCCGCACCAGCGGCTGATGATCAGCCGCGACGGTGGTCGTCGCTGGCGCGCGAAACGGCTCCGAGCCCCACTGTTCGACTTGGCGGTCGATCCGCACCGCCCGTACGTGTTCGCCGCAACGCGGCCCGATGGTCTTCTGCTCTCGCGCGACTCGGGGGGCACGTGGACGCGCGTGACGAAGCTCACGGGGCTTGTGGCGTGGCCGCGACCGAGACTGCTCTACGTCGATCCGCCTCCCGTCGGTCGTCCGCACCCGCTCTACTGAGTCGTTCCCGTCGATGCCCTCGAGCCCGATCCCCGACCGGAGGTCGACGCCGTGCTCGCGATGGAGGTTCGCGAAGACCGCGCCGACCTCTCGTCCGAGGACGCGCTCGAGGGGAACGGAAGCCCGGTCGACGATCGTGACCTCGACGGCTCTCTGCCTCGCCACGGCCGCCACCTCGGTCCCGATCCAGCCGGCGCCGATGAAGAGCCCCCGCCCGCCCTGCTCGATCCGCTCGCGCGCCGGCGACGCTCGCGCCGACGATGACAAAGCTCTGATTCGATGGCATTGCGTCTCCTCGCTCGACGGGCGGTGCGCTGTCGGACTCGTTCGTGTCCGCGCGGAAGGCTCCCTTCCCCCCCGCTCGGGCAAGACACGTCCGTCAGCGCGGGACGGTAAGAGACCGCCGACGCCCTGCACTCATCCACACATGTCGCAGTGCTTTCCGAACGTTCCCGGTCGAACGCGCACGCGCGACTCCACGCATATGCGCGCGCTGCTCGCCGACTTCCAGAGCGACGAGGCGAGGGCGACGGCCGAGAAGCTCCTCGCGGAGTGCGCGACGCGCGAGCTTGCCGCCGGCGCCTCGCTCACACGCACGTCGTTGCCGGACGGCGGCTTCATCGTGGTCGAGCACGGCTTCGTCGTCGTGCGCATAGCCGGGGCGTCCGGACGCGGCGTCGTGAGCTGCTACGGAGCGGCGGGAACCGTGCTGCCGGGGCTCGCACCGGCCGAGACGCTGGTGGCGCTCATCGGTTCGCTCGTCACATGCGTCCCCGACTCCGTCCGGCGTCGCTTGCTCGAGGTGCCAGAGGGAGCGCAGGTCGTGGCGGATCGGTTCGAGTCGACGCTCCGCCAGCAGACCGCGACGATCCTCGCCCTCGCCGGTAGCAACCACACCGATCGAGTGCGCCGGAAGCTCATCCAGCTCGCCGGCGACCACGGGCGCGTCGCACCGGACGGCATTCGCATCGAGTTCCCACTGACGCACGAGCTGCTCGCAGAGATGGTCGGCTCCGCGCGGGAGACGGTGACGCGCGCGCTCGACGTGCTGGAGCGCGAGGGCTTCATCCGCCGCGACGGCCGGTCGTACCGGTTGCTCGTGTCGCCCGAGACGCTGTTTTCATGAGATGCGCCGCTCGCGCCTGACGGAACGTGACAACTCTCACTTCGTGTGCGCGGCATTGCCGCGTAGGGTCGTTGCGACCACCGCTGCCACCAACGGCAGTTGCACAAAGGAGGGGCCTTGGAGGAGCAGACACTGTACGAACGGTTGGGAGGCGTCGACGCGATCGCCGCAGTCGTCGACCGCTTCAGCGATCACATCGTCACCAATCCGAAGCTCAACGTGAACCCGGCGCTGAAGGAGTTCAACGAGAACGGCAACCTGCCCGGCCTCAAGTTCATGCGGACGCTGTGGGTCTGCGCGGTGGCCGGCGGCCCGTTCGAGTACACGGGGAAGCCGCTGGATCAGGCGCACGAGCACCTTCGGATCACGTCCGAGGAGTTCGACGAGGTGGGTGCAGAGATTCAGCGCGCTCTCGCCCACTTCAACGTGCCGGAGCGCGAACAGCAGGAAGTCCTCGGCGCGATCGTCGCCCACAAGCACGAGGTGGTCAACGCCTCCTGACGAGCGGGCCGCGCCGCTGAAACCCGGCCAGACGAACCGATGAAACCACGGCGGCCGCCGAGCTCCCGGACGTGCCGGAACGGCCGGCGGCGAGGAAGGCGGAAGCCGCGATGACGTTTGCGGACACCGTGGAACTTTCAGCGAAGGCGCTTGATGCGATCGGTGTGGTCGCGATCGCCGGCGGCGTCGCCTACACGTCGATCGTCTTCGGACTACGGCGGTACGAGCGCCACGGGGTGGATCGCCTCCGGCAGTACCGTCAAAGCATCGGTCGAGCGATCCTTCTCGGCCTCGAGTTCCTCGTGGCGGCCGACATCATCCGGACCGTCGCGTTGTCGCCGACGTTCCGCAGTGTCGGCGTGCTCGCGATCATCGTCGCCATTAGGACCTTCCTGAGCTTCACGCTCGAGCTCGAGGGACGATGGCGATGGCAGCACCCGGCCGACGCGTCAGAGACGGTCGCCGTGACGGCACCGTCTCCGACGTAGCAGCGATCGGTCGCGCGCTCCAGCGGCTTGACGGAAAGCCGCTGGTGCAGCGGCTTTCCGAGTGGAGCTAGGCGGACTCGAACCGCCGACCTCCTGGGTGCGATCCAGCCGCTCTCCCAACTGAGCTATAGCCCCGCGAGCGACGATTCTACGGCCAGCCCGCACGAGCAAACGATCGCCGTCGTGGCCCCAGCAAGCGCGCACCGCGCTAGGCCGGCTGCCCGCCGAACTCGATCGCGTGGACGCGAGGGCGCGCTTGCAAAGGCCACCCGCCGCTGCGAGAATGGCAATAGCGTTTCCCTCTTGGAGATACCGTGTCGTTCCTGCTGTCCTGCCCCAACTGCGGGCCCCGCGACGTCAACGAGTTCGCGTACGCCGGTGAGGTGACGAGCCGGCCGGCCGAGCGTCCCTCGGTGCGCGAGCTGGCGACTTACGTTCACTTCCGACGCAACGTCGCCGGCGTGCAGCAGGAATGGTGGTTCCACCGCTTCGGCTGCGAGACATGGTTCCGGGCCGAGCGGGACACCAGGACGAACGCGGTCCTCGCCACCGAGGCCGCCCACGCCGAGCCTGACGGCCAGGCGGCCCCAGCGGAAGCGGCAGTTCCCGACGTGCCCGCCGTCTGATGCGCCTCCCGCCTTCGCCGGAGGAGCGGATCGACCGCAGCCGCACGGTCACGTTCTTCTTCGAGGGCGAGCCGATAGAGGCGTACGCAGGAGACACCATCGGTTCCGCGCTGTTCGCGGCGGGACGCCGAGTCTTCTCGCGCAGCTTCAAGTACCACCGCCCGCGCGGCCTCCTCTGCTGTAGCGGCCACTGCCCGAACTGCCTGATGCAGGTCGACGGCGCGCCGAGCGTCCGTGTGTGCACCGCCCCGGTGCGCGAGGGGACGCGGGTGCGAAGCCAGAACGTGCTCGGCTCGCTCGACCGCGACCTGCTCGCCGTCGTGGACAAGGTCGGGGGTCCGTTCACGCCCGTCGGCTTCTACTACCGAACGATGATCAGGCCGCGCCGCGCCTGGCCGTACTACGAGCGGTTCCTGCGCCGCGTGGCCGGCCTCGGGACGATCGACAAGCACGCGCGTCGCTCGAGCCGGTTCGACACCGAGCACCGCCGGGCCGAAGTGCTCGTGATCGGCGGCGGGCCGTCGGGCCTGGACGCAGCCCGCGCAGCCGCGCGCGACGGACGCCGTGTCGTCCTCGTGGACGAGGGGCTCGCGCTCGACGCCCAGCTTCCGCGGGAAGACGGCTTCGAGACGATCGCCCCCGCGCGCGCGATCGGGATCTACGAAGGCGGCCTCGTGCCCGTCGACGCGGGCGACGTGCTCCTGCGCTTCCGCGCGGAGCGCGTCGTCGTCGCGAGCGGCGCGATCGAGCAGCCGCTGCTGTTTCCCGGCAACGACCTCGTCGGCGTCCTCCTCCCCTCGGCAGTTCGGCGGCTGACGCGCCTCTGGTCGCTGCGCCCGGGAGAGCGCGCGGTCGTGATCACGGCCGACGACCGCGGTCTCGCGGCCGCGGAGGATCTGCGGCGAGCCGGCACGTCGGTGGCGCGCGTCGTCGACCTCCGCACCACGCAGCCCGCGCAGATGGCCGCGCGCGGCTCGCACGGGCGCGTCCGCTCCGTGTCCGTCGACGGCGACTCGGTCGACTGCGACGTCCTCGTGATGTCCGGCGGCTCCCAGCCCGCGTACTCGCTGCTCGCGCAGGCGGGCGCGCGCGTCGAGTACGACGGGACGCGCGGGATCTTCGTGCCGCGGGACCTGCCGCCCCACGTCGAGGCCGTGGGCAGCGCAGCCGGGGAGGGCGCGCGCGGCGCTGCCGCCGTTCCGGCAGCGAGCTACCGCGGCACCGAGAGCGGCGGCCGCTGCTTCGTGTGCATCTGCGAGGACGTCACGGACAAGGACGTGAAGCGCGCGATCGCCGAGGGCTTCGACTCGATCGAGCTCGCGAAGCGCTACACCACCGTGACGATGGGCCCTTGCCAGGGGAGGCTCTGTCACCTGCCCTCGATCCGGCTCTACGCGCGCGAGACCCGTGCGGAGGAGGCGACGATCGGCACGACGACGGCGCGGCCCCCGTGGGCGCCCGTGCGGCTGGGCCTGCTCGCGGGCCGCGGACACGAGCCCGCAAAGCGGACGAGCCTCCACCACCGGCACAAGGAGCTCGGCGCGCAGATGATGTGGACGGGCGAGTGGCGCCGCCCGCACTCCTACGGCGACGTCGCGGCCGAGGTGCGCGCGGTACACGAAGGGGTCGGCGTGATCGACGTCTCGACGCTCGGGAAGCTCCTCGTCTCCGGGCCCGACGCGGTCTCGTTCCTCGAGCGCCTCTACCCGAACCGCTTCGGCGACCTGAAGCCCGGGCGCATTCGCTACGCCGTCCTCGGCACCGACGCCGGGCGAATCATGGACGACGGCACGATCGGCCGGCTGAGCGAGCGCGACTTCTACGTCACGACGACGTCCACCGGCGCCGAGACGGTGCTCGCCTGGTTCGAGTGGTGGAACGCGGTCTGGGGGTACGACGTCAGCGTCGACAACGTCACGGGCGCGCTCGCGGCGCTCAACGTCGCGGGGCCGCGGTCGCGCGCGCTCCTCGCTCGCCTGACCGAGCTCGACGTCTCGCCCGACGGGTTCGGGTATCTCGACGCCAGGGAGGCGCGCGTCGCGGGCGTTCCGTGCCTTCTCCTGCGGATCGGCTTCGTCGGCGAGCTGGGCTACGAGCTCCACTTCCCGAGCCCGTACGCGGAGTACCTGTGGGACACGTTGCTCGAGCGCGGGGCCGACGCCGGCATCCGCCCGTTCGGGCTCGAGCCGCAGCGCATCCTGCGCCTCGAGAAGGCGCACGTCATCGTGGGTCAGGACACCGACTCCGAATCGAATGCGCTCGACGCGAACATGTCGTGGCTCGTCAAGTTCGACAAGGACGACTTCGTCGGCAAGTGGGCGCTCGAGCACGTGCGCGAGCGCGGCCCGCGCGAGCGGCTCGTCGGCTTCGAAATGGCGAACGGCACCGTTCCGCCCGAGGGCGGGCAGATCGTGGTCGACGGGTTGCCGGCCGGCCGCGTCACGAGCGCGCGCTGGAGCGACGCGGTCGGCAAGGCGATCGGGCTCGCGTGGGTGCCGCCGGCGCTCGCGGACGAGGACAGCCGGATCGAGATTCGCGTCGACGGCCGGCTCGAGCCCGCGCTCGTCCGGCTGCGCCCGTTCTTCGACCCCGATGACGAGCGGCTCCGCGCGTGAGCAGGGACTTTCTCGCCGTCGAGCTCGCTCCTGCGGACGGGTTCGAGCCCCGTTGGCGCTCACCGCTCGAACGCGCTCTGCGGGACGCGCCGCCCGGCATCCGCGATCTCTCCCGCACGGGGAAGCTCCACGTCCACGGCGACGTGGGCGCGCCCCCCGGCGTGGAGGTCGTCCGCGTCGCCCCGGATCGGGCACTCGTGCTTTGCGCGGCGGCCGACGTGGAGCGCGTGCGCGGCGAGCTCGGCGAGCGAGTCGTCGACATGAGCGCCGCCCTTGCGGGGCTCGAGGTACGCGGCGAGCGGCTGATGCGCAGGCTGGCCGACCTCGACCTCGACGCGCTGCCCGCGGCCGGCGCGGTCGCGCACGTACCAGCGACCGTGCTGCGGGACGGCGATGCGTTCCGGATCTTCTTTCCGCAGGAGTACGCCGATCATGTCGGTGCGGTCGTCCTCGACGCGGCGGCAGGGCTCGCGTGAGGGACATCTTCCGCACGCGACGCATGTGGCGGCCGCGCGGCGAGCTCAAGGACCGCTACGACGTCGTGATCGTGGGCGGCGGCTCGCACGGCCTGGCGACGGCGTACTACCTCGCGAAGAACCACGGGATCACGAACGTCGCGGTGCTGGAGCAGAGCTACATCGGCTCGGGAGCCGCCGGGCGCAACACGACGATCGTCCGCTCGAACTACCGGACGCCCGAGGGCGCGCGCTTCTACCAGCGGAGCGTCGAGCTCTACGAGCGCCTCTCGCGCGAGCTCGACTTCAACCTGCTCTTCTCACAGCAGGGCCACCTGACCCTGGCGCACAGCGACCGGGCCCTGATCACGATGACCGAGCGCGCGGAGGTCAACCAGCTGCTCGGGATCGACAGCCGAGTCGTCGGGCCGCCCGAGGTCGCGCGTCTCTGCCCGGAGCTCGACCTGTCGCACGACGTGACGTGGCCGATCCTCGGCGCTCTCTACCACCCGCGCGGCGGGATCATCCGCCACGACGCCGTCGTCTGGGGGCTCGCCCGCGGCGCCGATCGCGGCGGTGTGGAGATCCATCCGTACACGGAGGTCACCGGGATCGAGCGCTCGAACGGCCGCGTGACAGGGGTTCGGACGACGCGCGGCGACATCGAGTGCGACACCATCGTGAGCGCCACGGCCGGCTGGTCGACGCTCGTCGCCGACCTCGCGGACGTCCGGCTCCCAATCACGACGCACATCCTCCAGGCGTTCGTTACGGAGCCGCTGAAGCCGTTCCTCGACGTGATCGTCGTCTCGTCGCAGATGCACGTGTACGTCTCGCAGACGGACCGCGGCGAGATCCTGATCGGCGCCGAGATCGAGCCCTACACGACCTACCGCGGCACCAGCACCTTCCCTTTCCTCGAATACTCGGCCAGGCACGTGCTGGAGCTCTTCCCGCAGCTGGAGAACGTCTCCGTCCTCCGCCAGTGGACAGGGCTCTGCGACCTCAGTCCCGACTACAGCCCGATCCTCGGGGTGACCGAGGTGGACGGCTTCGTGGTCTCGGCCGGGTGGGGGACGTACGGCTTCAAGGCCGCGCCGATCGTGGGCACGACGCTCGCCGAGCTGATCTCGACCGGGCGGACGCCGGAGCTGATCGCACCATTCACCCTCGAGCGCTTCTACACCGACACGCTCGTGTCGGAGCTCGCGGCCGCGGCCGTCTCGCACTGATGCGAACGGAGATCCCGTCGAGTCTCGAGATCGCGCAGGCGGCACGCTTGCGTCCGATCGGCGCGATCGCCGAGGAGGCTGGCCTCCAGCCGGACGAGTACGAGCTCTACGGCCGGCACAAGGCCAAGATCGAGCTCTCGGTCATCGACCGGCTGCGCTCCGCCTCGGACGGGAAGCTGATCTGCGTCACGGCGATCACGCCCACGAAGGCTGGCGAGGGCAAGACGACGACGTCGGTCTCGCTGACGCAGGGCCTCGGCGCGATCGGGAAGCGGCCGGTGCTCTGCCTGCGCGAGGCTTCCGTAGGCCCCGTGTTCGGGATCAAGGGCGGCGCCGCGGGCGGCGGGTACGCGCAGGTGCTCCCGATGGAGGACCTCAACCTGCACCTGACCGGCGACATCCACGCGATCGGAGCCGCGAACAACCTGCTCGCAGCGATGCTCGACGCCCACATCCTCCACGGGAACGAGCTCGGAATCGATCCCCTGTCGATCACGTGGCGGCGCTGCGTCGACATGAACGACCGTGCCCTCCGTCAGATTGTGATCGGGCTCGGCGGGCGCGCGAACGGCTACGTGCGCGAGACCGGCTTCGACATCACCGCGGCCTCGGAGGTGATGGCGGTCGTCGCGATCTCGCGCGACCTGTTCGATCTCCGCCGCCGGCTCGGCGCGATCACCGTCGGCCACACGTTCGCAGGCGAGTCGGTCACGGCCGAGCAGCTGAGCGCGGCCGGCGCGATGGCAGTGCTCCTGAAGGACGCGCTGAAGCCGAACCTCGTCCAGACGATCGAGGGTCAACCCGCGATCGTGCATACAGGCCCGTTCGCCAACATCGCTCACGGCAACAACTCGCTCGTCGCCGATCTCGTCGGCCTGAAGCTCGGCGACTACGTCGTGACCGAGAGCGGCTTCGGCTCGGACATGGGGATGGAGAAGTTTCTGAACATCGTCTGCCGGCTCGGCGGTCTGGCGCCGAGCGGCATCGTGCTCGTGGCCACCGTCCGCGCGCTGAAGCACCACGGCGGCGACCCGTACGGCGGCCTCGACGCGATCGAGCTTGGGGCGGCGAACATGCACCGCCACCTGGAGAACGTGAGGCGGTTCGGCCTCAACGCCGTCGTCGCGGTCAACCGCTTCCCCGGCGATTCCGAGGAGGAGATCGAGCTCGTCCGCCGGCTCGCACTCGACTACGGGGCCTACGCCGCGGAGGTGAACGAGGCGTTCGAACGCGGCGGCGCCGGCGCGGCGGCACTCGCGGAGGCGGTAGTGGACGCGACGCGCGAGGCCCCGTCGTTCGACTACACCTATTCCGACGATGCGCCGATCGAGACGAAGATCGAAGCGATCGCGACGCGCGTCTACGGCGCCGAGGGGATCTTCCTGTTGAAGACGGCGAAGGAGAAGGCGGAGGCGCACGCGGCCGCGGGCCTCGGCCCCTTTCCGATCTGCATGGCGAAGACGCACCTCTCGCTCTCGCACGATGCCGCGCTCCTCAACGCACCGACGGACTTCACGGTCACCGTCCGGGACATCCGCGCGTACACGGGCGCCGGCTGGCTCGTCCCGCTGTGCGGCGACATGCAGACGATGCCCGGCCTCGCTGAGCGCCCCGCGGCGTTCACCGTCGACATCGACGCAAACGGTCGGACCGTCGGGCTCTTTTGACCGGGTCGGCGCCGGTCGCAGCGTTCGTCGACGATCTCGCCGCGGATCCTCCCGGGCCCGCGGGCGGGTCCGCCCTCGCCGTCACGGTCGCGATGGCGGCGGCGCTCACGGAGCTCGCGGCGAGGCGCTCGGGCGCGACCGAGATCGCCGCGGCGGCGGCTGGGCTGAGGCGCCGCGCACTCCCCCTGGCGGACGCCGACGCCGACGCATACGCCCTTGTCCTCGCCTCGGAGGGAGAGGAGCGTACCGCGGCGCTCGCACGCGCCTCGGAGGTGCTGCGCGACGTCGATGACGCCGCCGCCGACACGCAGCGCGTCGCGTCTTCGCTGCTCGAGCGCGCGAAGCCGGCGCTCCGCGCGGATGTTCGGACCGCGCTCGAACTCACCGCTGCGGTTCGCCGGAGCGCGGAGGAGCTCATCCGCGCGAACGCCCCCGGCGGAGGCGGAGCAACATGACGCGGCCGGACGAAGCGGGCGGGTTCGCAGCGATCGACTTCATCCGCGGACTCGCGTGGAACGACGTTCCGGAGGGCGTGCAGAGGCACGTGAGGTTGCTGCTCCGCGACCTAGCGGCTGTCTCGGCCGCAGCCGCCCCGACGCCGTCGGCGCGCGTGGCAGCTGCATACGCGGCCGAGCACGGCGGAGACGAGGCGACGCTCCTCTGCGACGGTCGCCGCGCAGCCGCGGCGGGTGCGGCGTTCGCGAACGGCGTGCTCGCCAACGCGCTCGACTTCGACGATGGACACCGACTCGTGAAGGGTCATCCGGGAGCGGTCGTGATTCCCGGCGCGCTCGCCGTCGCCGAACGCGTGGACGCGAGCGACGACGACTTTCTCGCTGCCGTCGCCGTCGGGTACGAGATCGGCGTCCGCGCGGGGCTCGATCTCCATGCGCGCGCCGCCGAGTACCACGCGTCCGGCGCCTGGGGTGGGATCGCAGCGGCGGCCGCCGCGGCGCGGCTGCTCGACCTCGACCCGGCTCAGACTCGCCACGCGCTCGGCCTCGCGGAGTACCACGCGCCGATCGCCCCGATCATGCGGTCGGTCGCGGACCCGGCGATGACGAAGGATGCGTGCGGGTGGGGCGCATACGTCGGCGTCTCGTCCGCGCTGCTCGCACACGGCGGCTTCACGGCGCTCGCGGGGAGCTTCTTGGATCACGCCGACGTGAGCTCCCTTGCGCGCACGTGGCGCGTGCTCGAGGTCTACGTGAAGGAGTTCCCGTGCTGCAAGTGGACGGATGCCGCGCTCGCGGCCGCGCTCCGGCTCCGCCGAGCCCACGACTTCCGGCCCGACGGCATCGCCCGTGTCCGCGTCCGCACGTTCGCGGCGGCCGCGGCTCTTGCGAGGGGAGTGCCGGAGAGGACGGAGGAAGCACAGTACAGCCTGGTCTGGCCGGTGGCGTACGCGCTCGCGCACGGGGAGTACACGGTCGCCAGCATCGTCGAGCCTGGACTGCACGACCCGCTCGCGCGCGGACTCGCGACGCGTGTGGAGGTCGAGGTCGACGCGGCGATGGACGAGCCGTTCCCCGCACGGCGGCTGGCGCACGTCACGGTGGAGCTGCGGGACGGAAGCTCCGTCGCTGCCGACGGCGCCGATTCACCCGCCGACGACGACCCTGCGCGGTGGGAGGAGATCGTCGAGGCGAAGGTCGCCGACGTCGCCACGGCGCTCGCGAGTGAGCCGTTCGCACGCCTCGTGCGCGCGAGCGTCGCCGAACCCGCGCGCGTCTGAGCGACGGCGTCAGCCGGCGAGCTCGGCGTGGTGGTCGAGCCACCAGCGCGCGATGTCGACCCTTCGCATGAACCGCGCGCGCGGCTGCTCGCGCGCGTACGCGACGAAGTCGCGCACGGCCGCGGCGCGAGCCGGCTGCCCGCTCCACCGCGCGTGGGCGCAGACCGTCATCATCCTGCCGCCGTGCTCCTCGGCCTCCTCGAGCAGGTAGTCGAGCGCGAGGCGGCACTGCTCGAAGAAGTCCGACGGGCTCGAGTAGTAGGGCGCCATCAGATAGCGCGCGTCGTTCAACACCTTCGAATACGGCACGACGAGGAGCGGCGTCTCGTCCACCTGCACGAAGTACGGGAGGTCGTCGTTGCAGGGATCCGAGTAGTAGACGAAGCCGCCCTCCTCGACGACGAGATCGCGCGTGTGCACGCTCGGGAACGTGCGCGCGTTCCAGCCGAGCGGCCGCTCGCCGACGAGCCGCTCCAGCAGGTCGGCGGCACGGCGGATCTCCTCGCGCTCCTCCTCCCGCGTCAGCGTCCACGGCTCCGTCCAGCGCCA
The DNA here is from genome assembly GCA_030446625.1 of Gaiellaceae bacterium. Lineage (GTDB taxonomy): Bacteria > Actinomycetota > Thermoleophilia > Gaiellales > Gaiellaceae > JAUJMY01. The sequence continues at coordinate 61,011 of JAUJMY010000008.1, read as the reverse complement.
GCCGTGCCCGAGCACGTCGTGCGCGCGTTCGGCGATCCATTCCGCCACCTCGGGATTCCGCTCGAGCGCGACGGCGCACGCGGACACCGTGACCGGGATGCCGAAGCGGTCCGCGAGGCGCGCGAGGCGCCAGATGCCCGCGCGGCTGCCGTACTCGTAGTGCGTCTCGGTGCCGAGGTCGCGGACGCTCGCGTCCACTTCGGTCGCCGTCTCGCCCCAGGCGTCGTTTCGAGCGTCCCCGTCCGGGAGCGAGTACTCCGCGCCCTCCTCGTAGACGAGGACGAGATTGACCGCGACGAGCGCGCCGCCAGGCCACACGACCTTCGGCGTGCGGCGCCCGTAGCCCACGAAGTCGCGCTCCGGGCCACGCTGCGGCGACGCCATCCGTGCGACCCTACCGCAGCTCGCGCGCGCGTCTCACGAGGCCGGACGCTGTTCGAGCGCGTCGTCACCGATGACGTAGTAGTCGCCGGCGTCGGCCGTGAAGATGTGACGGCTCGGCCGCAGGCCGGTCGGCTCCGTCAGCGTACCCGCGGCGATGCTGATCGCCTGCTTTCCCTCACGCTCCCAGAAGAGGCTCGCGCCGCACTCGGAGCAGAACCCGCGCCTCGTCCCGTCGCGCTCGAACCACCGCAGTCCCCGCCGCTCGAGCAACTCGAGGTCGGCGCGCGCGCAGGCCGTGTATGCGGCGAAGTGTCCGTGCGTCCGGCGGCAGCGTGTGCAGTGGCAAAAGACGACGTCCCTGAGCGAGCCGCCGACGCGATAGCGAACCGCGCCGCAGAGACATGCACCTTGCGGCTGCCTCGGCGCCGGCCCGCCTAGTTCCACGGGTACGGCGACCGCGAGGCGGCGTGCGTCACGCCGGCCTCGTAGCGCGAGAGCCGGAACGGCTCCAGCCGCGGCTCGCCGCCGCCGAGGATGTCGTTCGCGACGAGCTTGCCCATCCCGATCATCTTGAAGCCGTGGTTGGAGTCCATGATCAGGTACGCGTTCGGCCGCACGAGATCGACGATCGGGTAGTTGTCCGGCGTGAACGCGCCGATCCCGCCGTGCGGGTCCACATGCCACTCTCGACCCTTGCCGCGGAAGCGCTCGTGGGCGCGCGCGAGCCCGGACGTGAACACGTCGCTGAATTCGTCCCCGACGACGTGCTCGGGATTCTCGGGCCCGTACGGCTCGAGTTCGACGTCCGTCCCGAGCGGGATCGGCACGCCGCCCCCCTGGACGCCGAAGCCGCGCCGGCCGGTCTTGTAGTAGATCCCCCAGTGGCCACTGTAGAGCTCGCGCCCGTCGCGGTCGGAGACGAGCGGCTCGACGTGGTCGAGGTGGATCACCGGCGGCTCGTTTCCATGCGCGTCCGTGAGCTCGACGTCGTCGAGCCAGTAGTCGCCTTCCTGGAGCTTCCAGTACGTCACGATCGGCTTCGTCTCGAAGTCCCCGTTGTTGCGGACGCGCACCTCCGGCGGGAGGTCGAGCATGCGCCACAGGTGCCCACCCCAGGGCCCCGGCCCCGCGACGACCAGGTCCGTGCGCACGCTCCCGGCGCTCGTTTCGACAGCCTGGACGACGCCTTCGTGCAGGTCGAACCCGGTGACCTCGACGCCCTCGTAGATCCGCACGCCGCGCTCCCGCGCGAGCCGCGCGAGGTTCTCGACGGTCTGCCGTGTCACCGCCCAGCCGCCCTGATGCTCGTGCAGGACCGCCTCGATGCCACGGCCGTCCCAGTCGGGGAAGATCGCGTCCATGTACTCCTGGCACCGCCGCTCCCCCAGCAGGACGTCGGAGCGGTAGCCGATCTCGGCCTGGCGGCGCTGGATCGCTACACACTCCTCCGCCTGGAGCTCGGGAACCGCTGCGATGTAGCCGACCGGGTGGTAGCCGAAGCCCTCCGGGTCCGTCTCGAAGAGCTCGACCGACGCGCGGATCACCTCCGCGATCCCGGGCGAGAAGTAGAAGTTGCGCACGACGCCGCAGGCGATGCCGGAGGCGCCGGCGCCGATGCGGCTCTTCTCGAGAACGATCACGTCCGCGCCCGAGCCAGCGCCGCGCTGCTCGAGTTCCAGCGCCAGATGGTATGCCGACGAAAGGCCGTGCACTCCCGCGCCGACGACGACGTAGGGCCCTGATCGGGGCAGTTCCACGTTTATTGCCCTATCGGCGATAGCGTGTCAAAATCGGTGCGAGCCTACCATGCCTCGCACCGGCCGACCAGCACACCGGCACGTCGACGCGGTCACGCGCGCGCTGAGCGTCCTCGACGCGCTGTCTGACGGCCGCGACGAGCTCGGCACCAACGAGATCGCTCGGCGCACGGGCATCAACCCGAGCACCGTCTCGCGGCTCCTGGCGACGCTCGCGGCGGCGAGGCTCGTGGAGCATGTGGCGGAGACGGGCCGCTATCGCCTCGGGCTGCGCCTCGTCGAGCTCGGCAACGCGGTCCTCGAGCGGCTCGACCTCCGGCAGATCGCCCGTCCGCACCTCGAAGCGCTGGTCGCGGTGACCCGGGAGACGCCCACGCTGTCGGTGCCCGGCGGCGACCACGCGATCACGATCGACTTCGTTGCAGGTCCCCACTCCGTGCAGAGCGTCGCGCAGATCGGGCGCCCGAGCGCGGCCCACGCGACCGCGACGGGAAAGGTCATGCTCGCCTTCCGCGCCGGCGAGCTCCCCGCTGTGCTCACGTCGTACACGCGGCGCACGATCACGACAGGCGCCCAGCTCGCGAAGGAGCTCGATCGCGTGCGGACGGGCGGCTTCGCGCAGTCGGTGGGCGAGCGGGAGGAAGATCTGAACGCCGTCGCCGCGCCGATCTGGGACAGCCGGAACGATCTCGTCGCGATCGTGAGCGTTCAGGGACCAGCGGCGCGCTTCGGCGCGAAGGCGATGCGAGACGCGCTCGAGCCGTTGCGCGCGGCGGCGGAGGCGATCTCGAGCGAGCTCGGCGGCCGGATCGCGCGCTAACGCGCAAGCTCGAAGAAGTTCCGCAGCACCCGCTCGCCGTGTGGGTGCTGCGAGGAGTAGTGCTCCGGGTGAAACTGCGTGCCCCACCAACGCCGCTCCTCGTCCGCGATCGCCTCGACTCCGCATTCCGCGCTGCGCGCGAGCAGCGTGAAGCCGTGGGGGAGGTCGACGACCTCGTCCGTGTGCCGCTCGTAGAACGTAGCGCGAGACGGAACTCCCTGGAGAAGGCCCGCGTCCTCGACGACCTCGACGGCACGGAAGCTGGACTCCGCCGCCTCGCGCGTCGTTCGCACGGAGCCGCCCGCGAATGTCACCTGGAGCTGCATCCCGGCGCAGATGCCGAGCACGGGACCGGCGTAGCCGCCGATCGTGTCGCCGAGCCGCTCGATCGCATCCGGGTCGTGCACGGCCCAGGGTGCAAGCGAGCCGCTGAGGACGATCGCGGCCGCGTGACCGGTGCCGACGACGTCCTCGTAGTGCCTGGCCGTGACGGGCGTCCCGGCCGCGTCCTCCAGGCGACGCCGGATCTCGTCGTACCGCCCGACGGCCGCAGGGTCGAGGTAGCTCGAGTGCTCGGTGAGAATCAGCAGTACGGCCATGGGAGGCGGGCGGGCGGCGCGCCGAGTGCGCACCGCCCGCCCGCAGCAGCTACTACCTGATGAGCTTGTTCTGCCTGAGGAAGTTGCGCGCCACGTCCTCGGGCGTCCTGCCCCGCATGTCGACGTCCGCGTTCATCCTCTGCATGCGCGCGTTCGTCAGCGCCCTCGCGATCCCGCCGAACATCGGCGCGAGCTTCGGGTATCGCTGGAACACCGAGGTGCGCACGTTCAGTGCCGGGTTGTAGATCGGGAAGAACTTCTTGTCGTCGTTGAGGACAGTGAGCCCCAGGCCCTCGATCCGGCCGTCCGTCGCGAAGACGATCCCGAAGTTGCACACCCGGCCCTGGTCCGTCGCCTGGTAGATGACGCCGGCGTCGAGGACGGCGACTTGGTCGCGTGGCCACCTGAAGCCGTAGTGCCGCTCGACGCCGGGCAGCCCGTCGTCGCGCACCAGGAACTCGTTCGTCACGCAGAGCGTCGCGTCCCTCGACCTCGTCCGGATGAGCGCCCCGAAGTCGGAGATCTTGCGGACGTTGAACCGCGACACGGCTTCCTGACGCACGGCGAACGCGTACGTGTTGTCGAACGGCGCGCGGTCGAGCCACGTGATCCCGTTCCCGGCATCCTCGCGCTTCACCGCGAGCCACTGCTGCCGCGCGTTGTCGATCGGCTGGGTCTTGTTCAGATGCGTGATCCAACCGGTACCCGTGTACTCCCAGTACATGTCGATCCGTCCCGACACGAGCGCTTGGCGGTTGACGGACGTGCCACCGAGCCTGATCTGGTCGTTGACCCTCGCGCCGGTGAACTCGAGCGCCTGCTTCGTGATGTGGCCGAGGATGATCTGCTCGGTGAACTGCTTCGACCCGACCGTGAACGTCGCGCCGCGCAAGTTGAACTGGGAGAGGAAGACTCCCACTCGGATTATCCGCTCGACGCCGAGCAAGCGGTCCGGCCAGTCTGCGACCGCTCGGTCCTTGCCCGGGCCGCCGGAGATCCGGTCGAGCTTCGCGTCGCCGGCGAAGAACGAGTCATTCCCCCGCCCGCCGACGAGGAGGTCCGAACCCCCGCGGCCGTGGATGACGTCGTTCCCGGCGAGCCCGCAGATGACGTCGGCCTTGGCCGTGCCCCTGAGGACGTCGTTCTTGGCCGTCCCCTTGATCGTGCACCCGCGCTGGACCGGGCTCGCGGCCGCGAGCGTCGCCGCGGTCACCGCCACCAACGCCGTCGCCAGCGCCGCGAGAAGCGCCAGCCGTCTGTTCATCGCTCCCATCTGCACGAACCTCCTTCCACTCCTTTGACCTGCCTGGTTGAAGTCAACCTCATGCCGCCCTAAAGGCCCCTCGGCCGCAGAACCCGCTCCGCGATCCCGGCAATCCAGTCGATCCCGAGCGCGAGCACCGCGGTCAGCGTCGCGCCCGTGATCAGCACGGCCTCGCGGTTGAGCGCGTGGCCGATGCTGATGAAGTCACCGAGCGTGCCGGCGCTGATGAACGTGCCGAGCGTGGCACTGCCGACGTTGAGGACGACGGCCGTCCTGATCCCCGCGAGGATGATCGGAACCGCGAGCGGCAGCTCGATGCGGAAGAGCACGCCGAGCTTCGTCATCCCCATCCCCCGCCCGGCCTCGATGACGGCCTCGTCGACCTGGTCGAGACCGACCATCGTGTTGCGCAGCACGCCGAGCGCCGTATGGAGCACGAGGGCGTAGAGCGCCGGCCTGAACCCGACCTGCGCCATCACGACCGGGAAGAAGGCGATGAGCCCGAGCGACGGGATCGCCTGCCCGATGTTCGCCACCGTGACGGCGATCGGTGTGAGCCGCCTGAGCAGCGGACGCGTCAGCAGCGTCCCGAGCGGCACCGCGATCGCGACGACCGCGAGCGTCGCGAAGCCCGCGAGCCTGACGTGCTCGAGGAGCTTGTCGACGAGGAAGTCCTGGTTGAGCAGGCGCGCTTCGATCGAGTCGAGCTCGTGGCCCTTCACGTACAGGTAGAGCCAGATCGAGACGCCGGTCAGGAGGAGCGGCATCGTGGCGTAGCGAAGGACCGCCGCGAACCGCGTCCGCCCCTCGAGCTCAGCGGCGAGCGAACGCGCCGGCACCCCCGGAGCGACGTCGCGCGATGGAGCGATCGCCGTCATCTACGCGTCGCCGCCGCCCGCCGCGGCGGCGCCGAAGTCGTCGCCACCGCCCGGCGCGGCGCCGCCGAAGTCACTCCCGCCGCGGACGTCACCGTCTCCGCCTCGCTCCGCGCCCGCGAGAGCCGGCTCCCGGGGCGAGCCGCCCTCGCCGCGGTACACGAGTCTGGCCTCTTCCCGCATCTTCCTGATCGCGGCGGCGACCGTCTCGATGTCGATCACGCCGCAGAACGCACCGTTCTCGTCGACGACTGCCGTCGCACCCTGGAGCGAGTTCAGCATCTCGTTGAGCGCGTCGTAGAGCGTCGCCGTCCGCTGCATCACCGGTGCCTCGAGGCCGGACTCGGCGAGGGGAATGCTCCCGTGCTCGAGGTCCATCGCGTTCACCCACCGCTGCGGCCGGCGCGCGTCGTCGACGAGCAGCACGGATCCTTTGTCCGAGCGCAATAGCGCGGCGCGGACCGAGTCGCGCTCGGCTGACACGGGCATCGTCGGCCAGTCGAGGAGGTGGACGTCCGCAACGTGCGTCAGGTTGAGCCGCTTCAGCGACGCTCCCGCGCCGATGAAGTCCTCGACGAACGCATTCGCGGGCGCTGCGAGAATCGTCGACGGCGTGTCGTACTGAGCGACGTGCGAGCTCTCGTCGAGGATCGCGATGCGGTCGCCCATCTTGATCGCCTCGTCGATGTCGTGCGTCACGAACACGATCGTCTTGCGGATCTTCGTCTGCAGCTGGAGGAACTCGTTCTGGAGACGCGCGCGCGTGATCGGGTCGATCGCGCTGAACGGCTCGTCCATCAAGAGCACGGGCGGATCGGCCGCAAGTGCGCGCGCGACACCGACGCGCTGGCGCTGCCCACCCGACAGCTCCTTCGGATACCGCTTCGCGTACACCTCCGGGTCCATCCCGACCAGGTCGAGCAGCTCGCGTACCCGCGTGCGGATCCTCTTCGTGTCCCAGCCGAGCATCCGGGGCACCGTCGCGATGTTCGTCTCGATCGTCATGTGGGGGAACAGGCCGATCTGCTGGATGACGTAGCCCATGCGGCGTCTGAGCTTGTCGCCGTTCACGCTCGTCACGTCCTCTCCCTCGAGGAAGATCCGGCCGGACGTGGGCTCGATCAAACGGTTGATCATCCGCAGCGTCGTCGTCTTCCCCGAGCCGGACGGTCCGACGAGGATCACGATCTCGCCCTCCGGGATGTCGAGGCTGAGGTTGTCGATCGCGTTCTGCTTCTGGCCCGGGAACCGCTTGCTCAGGTTCTCGAGCCGGATGAGCGCGCGGCTGTCGCCGTTCGATGTCGCGCCAGCGGTCATGTGATCCCTTTCGGAGTCGTGAGCTTTCCGAGCGCGAGGTAGACGAGGTCGAAGAGCAGCGCGAGCGCTACGACGAGGAGGATGCTCGCGAGGACCATGTGGAGCGCGACCGGAGCGCCGATGCGCGCGAGGCCCTCCAGCATGTCGCCGCCGAGGCCGGGGCCGTTGATGTATGCCGCGATCGCCGCGATCCCGACCGTCATCACGGTCGAGACGCGCATCCCGGTGATGATCACGGGCCACGCGAGCGGCAGTTCGATCTTGACGAGCCGCCGCAACCGGTTCATGCCCATTCCCTGCGCTGACTCGATGACGGCGCTGTCGACGCTCCGCAGGCCGACGATCGTGTTCCGCAGGATCGGGAGCAGCGCGTAGACCGTGAGCGCGATGAACGCCGGCCGGAAGCCGAGTCCGAAGATCGGGATCATGAGCGCGAAGAGAGCGAGCGACGGCACCGTGAACAACGCGCCGACGGCCGCGAGCGCGACGGCTGCAACCCGCTCGCGGCGATAGACGAGAACCGCGATCAAGACCGAGACGACCGTCGCCGTCGCGATCGCGTACAGCACGAGCTGGGCGTGCTCGAGCGTCTGCTCGAGCAGGTGGTCGCGCCGGTAGGACAGGTACTCGCGGAAGTCGCTCATCCGCTCCCGCCGTCACTGCTCGGACGCCAGCCGAGCCGTCGCGACAGCTCCTGAGCCGCGGCCTTCACGGCGCTTCCCGCAGCGTCGAGACGCGTACCGAACCGGAACTTCGGCGCCGAGACGTTGACGGCCGCGACGACGCGGCCCCGGAAGTCTCGTACCGGTGCGCCGGCCGCGACGAGCCCCGGCTCGAACTCCTCGTCGACGATCGCCACGCCGCGATCGCGCGCTGTCCGGACGCGCTCGAACAGCTCCTCGGTCGTTCGCGGTGCGTTGGGTCCCCCGTCGCCGAAGCCGACACCGTCGAACAGCAGGGCGAGATCCGGGAGATCGTGGTCGACCAGCAGCGCGCGTCCCGAGGACGTGCAGTGGGCCGGGACGGTGCGACCCACCCACCCGGCGGCCTGGACCGCGCGGTTCGGCGACTCCGACAGCAACGTGAGGACCTCGTTTCCGCTGAGCAGCGACAGGTGCGCGGTCTCGCCGAGCTCGCGCACAAGCCGCGTCAACACCGGCGCGGCGTGCGCGAGAAGCTGACTGTGACCCGCGGATCCCGCGAGCGCGAAGAGCCGCCGGCCGATGCGGTACGCGCGCGTATCCCGATCGCGGTCGACGAAGCCGTACTCGTTGAGGATCTTGAGCGTCCGCGAGACCTGGGTCTTCTCGCGGCCCACGAGCTCCGAGATGCGCGTAACGCTCAGGCCGGTGCCGTTCGCGCGCTCGAGAGCGAGCAAGATCGACAGACCCCTGCGCAGGCTCGTTGCTGTCTCAGCAACCACCGTTGCGAAAGTTACGACTCTTGGGCGGCGGATTGCAAGCGCGAGCCGTCGCGCGCGAGCTCGAGCAGGTAGGCGACCATGGTCTCCTCGCGGCCGAGTCTCAGGTGAAAGGCGTCGGAGAGGCGCTCCACCCGCTCGATTTGCTCGCGATTCCGCTCGAAGATCGGCGTGAGCGGGAAGAAGCCGATGTCGACGACGCGCCCGGTGAGACCTGTTTCCTCGAGCAGCTCGGCCGTCTGGAGCTGGCTCAGGATCGAGAGCTGCATCACGTAGGCCTTGCCGCCGTCGGCCAGCAAGCGCGGCAGCAGTCCGATCAGGTGGTCGACGAGGTTGCGACCCCAGTAGTCGAGCGGCCGGTGCCCGGTGAACTGCTCGAACGGGTCGACGGGCATCTGGTACAGGCTCGCGACGACGACGTCGTAGCGCTCGCGCGGCTCCACCATGTAGAGGTCGACCTCCGCGCCGGTCACGCGCTCGGAGACGCCGTTCCGAAACGCGTTCGCGAGCGTGTTGGCGACGGCCTCGCGCTGGATGTCGATCGCGTGCACGTGGTCGGCGCCGTTGAGGGCGAGCTGCACCGCGAGCAGCCCGCTGCCGCAGCCGACGTCGAGGCAATGCTTGCCCGCGCCGAGCCGGTTCTGGAACACGTACTTCCAGGCGAGCAGGCTTCCGAGGGTGGGAACGAAGACGTCCGGATCGAACGACAGCTCCGGGACGGGGAGCGGATAGATGCTTCGCCCTTCCTCGTCGAGCCAGGGCCGTGGAACGTGCGGACGCGCCTCTGCCGCCGGGGCCGGCTCGCGCGGCCGCGGACCGCTGCGCGGCCGGCCGGGCTTCGTTCCGGTGAGCTTCGCGGCGGCAGCGCTGATGTGCGCCGGAGACGTGCCGCAGCAGCCGCCGACGATCTGCGCGCCCTCCGCTCGCCACCGCAGCGCCAGCTCTGCGTACTCGTCCGGGCCGATCCGCCCGTCGAAGCGCCACCCCGAATCGGAGAAGTAGCCGAGGTTCGGATACACGCCGAGCGGGAGGTCCGTGAAGTCGCGCAGCCACGGCAGCATCCCGTCGACATGCTCCGGCGGGAGGCAGTTGATCAGGAGCGCCGACACGCCGAGGCCCTCGAGTTCGCGCGCCGCACGGCCGAAGCGATCGCCTTCGGGGCCGCCCCAGTGCTGGCCGTAGACGCCGCACACTCCGTGGCGGCAGCGCCGGAAGCTCACCCAGACGGGTAGCCCCGTGTCGACCGCGACCTCGATTGCTGGAAAGGTGAGGCCGTCGCGAATCAGCGACATCGTCTCCAGCAGCAGCAGGTCCGGCGGGTCTTCCTCGAAGACGCGCATCAGCAGGCGCAGCGTGCGCAGGCGCTCGTCGCTGTCGACGTCGCCGTTGACGCTGAAGGCGACGGCGCACGAGCCCTCGCGGCCGCCGTCGCGGATCGCGTCGCGCGCCAGGGCGATGCCGAGCCGCGCGACGTCCATCCAGTGCGTCATCCCGCTTCGCTGCACCAGTCCGCCGGCTTCGAGCTCGGCGACTGCGAGAATCGCCCAGGTGTTCGTCGAGATCACGTCGCAGCCGGCGTGGACGTAGCGGCGGTGAACGTCGCGCACCGCATACGGCGCCTGGTAGAGCGCACCCGTTCCCCAGAGTCCGCGATCGGCGTTGCGGAGGTCGCCCGCACCGGCCTGCTCGCGCTCGAGCTCCGTCGCGTTGCCGCCGTCGAGGATGACGGGCTCGTCGCCCGCGAGCAGCCGTGCGATCCGCTCGTACGTCGCGGAGGGTCGTGCTCGAATCGCGCTGCCGCTCGCCATGTTGCGCTCCTCGCCTGCGCACACGATAATCGCAACTCGTGTTGCTGATGAAGCAACCAGCCCCGAGTGCGAGGAGGACCGATGTCTGACGATCCCGTTGCGGCGAAGCTCGGCCTGCTCGAGCGGCTCGAGCAGGGGCCGGTGATCTGCGCGGAGGGCTACCTGTTCGAGTTCGAGCGGCGCGGTTATCTCCAGGCGGGCGCCTTCGTCCCGGAGATCGTGCTCGAGCACCCCGAGCTCGTCGCGCAGCTCCATCGCGAGTTCGTCCACGCCGGCTCCGACGTCGTCGAGGCGTTCACCTACTACGCGCACCGCGAGAAGCTGCGCGTGATCGGCAAGGAGCACCTGCTCGAGGAGATGAACCGCGGCGCGCTCTCGATCGCGAAGGAGGTCGCGAGCGAGACCGGCGCGCTGCTCGCCGGCGACATCTGCAACACGAACGTCTTCGTCGCCGACGACGAGTCGCGGCGCAACGTGCGCGAGATGTTCGACGAGCAGGTCGTCTGGGCTGCGGACGCCGGCGTCGACTTCGTCATCGGCGAGACCTTCTCGTGGGGCGAGGAGGCGCTGATCGCCCTCGAGGCGATCAAGCAGACGGGGCTCCCGGCGGTGATCACGCTCGCGATCCACCAGGAGCCGAACACGCGCGAGGGCTGGACGCCCGCGGAGGCGTGCAAGCGGCTCGAGGACGCCGGCGCGGACGTCGTCGGTCTCAACTGCATCCGCGGTCCGCAGACGATGCTCCCCCTGCTCGAGCGCGTGCGCGCGACCGTCTCCGGCCACGTGGCCGCGCTGCCCGTCCCGTACCGGACGACCGACGAGCAGCCGAGCTTCCAGTCGCTGCGGGACCCGCACTGGGACCACGGCGAGGACGGGCGGCCGTTCCCGACGGCGCTCGACCCGTTCACGTGCAACCGCTACGAGCTCGAGGACTTCGCGCGCAAGGCGCACGCGCTGGGCGTCACCTACCTCGGTGTCTGCTGCGGTGCGGGGCCGCACCACATCCGCAGCCTCGCCGAGGGGCTCGGAAGGACGCCGCCGGCGAGCCGGTACTCGCCGGACATGTCGAAGCACGCATTCCTCGGCACCGACCAGCGCGTCAAGGACCAGTACAAGGAGTACGCCGCGAAGCTGTAGCACCGCGCGATCGATTCGTAACCGAGCGCGCGCAAACGCAGCGAGCGGCGCGGACGACCGTCGCCGCGCCGAACGGCGGCGGGTTCAGCGAGGGGCAGGACCGCGCGCCGACTCGGGCCGTGAGGACCGTGGTCGGCCGGCTCGCGACCCGACGACGTAGCTTCACCCAGCTGCGGCGCACGCGGGCTGTCCAGCACGCGTCGGTTCGTCAGACCGCCCCGAAACGCGCAGCCTCGTCCGAACCGGCCCTGGCATCGCCGGTGCTGTAGGAGTGCGCGCCCACGCCGGCCAACTGACCGCGGTCCACGACCAGGTACTCCTCACGAATCGGCCGCCGGTCGAACCAGCACTCCAGGATCTCGCGGACGCCGGCCGCGTAGCGGGCCTGGGCCGACAGGCTCGAGCCGGAGATGTGCGGCGTCATCCCATGGTTCGGCATCGTCCGCCACGGATGATCCCTCGGCGCCGGCTGCGGGAACCAGACGTCGCCGGCGTAACCGGCGAGCTGGCCGCTCTCAAGCGCCCGCACGATGGCGTCGCGGTCGCAGATCTTGCCGCGGGCGGTATTCACGAGATACGCGCCGCGCTTCATCTTGCCGATCAGCTCGTCGTCGAATAGATGCTCCGTCTCCGGGTGCAGCGGGGCGTTGATCGTCACGACGTCGCAGACCGACACGAGCGACTCGGCATCCGCGTGGAACGTTACGCCGAGCTCTTCCTCGACCTCGGCCGGAAGGCGGTGGCGATCTGTGTAGTGGAGGCCGACCTCGAACGGCTTCAGCCGCCGCAGCACCCCCAAGCCGATCCGGCCAGCGGCGAACGTCCCGACCTGCATCCCCTCGAGGTCGTACGAACGAGAGACGCAGTCGGCGATATTCCAGCCGCCCTTCAGCACCCACTGGTGCGACGGGATGTAGTTCCGGACGAGGGCGAGGATTGCCATGACGACGTGCTCGGCGACGCTGATGCTGTTGCAGTACGTCACCTCGGTGACGGTGATGCGGCGCTCGATCGCCGCCTCCAGATCGACATGATCCGAGCCGATCCCTGCCGTCACCGCCAGCTTGAGGTTCGGCGCCTTGGCGATCCGCTCCGCGGTCAGATAGGCGGGCCAGAAGGGCTGCGAGATCACGATCTCCGCCTCGGGGAGTTCGCGCTCGAAGGTCGAGTCTGGCCCGTCCTTGTCAGACGTGACGACGAACCGATGTCCATTTTCCTCAAGGAATTTGCGCAGCCCGAGCTCACCCGACACGCTGCCGAGGAGTTCGCCCGGCCTGAAGTCGATCGCCTCCGGCGTCGGTGTGGCTTGTCCGTCGGGGTAGCGCTCGATCTTCGGAATGTCGTCGCGCGCGTACGACGGCGGATACATGTCAGCGGGATCGTCGTAAAGCACACACAGGACGTTCGCCATGCCCTTCAGCCTCCTCGCACAGTTGCCCTTAACCCCTGTCGCGACGACATCCAAGGACGGGGACGAGACGGATCATGAGGGCTCGGCAACGCCACGTCCAATCACATCGGAAGATGCCTCCGATGCGCTGTTCCGCGCGTGATTGTGATGGAGCTAGGCGGACTCGAACCGCCGACCTCCTGGGTGCGATCACGACGCGAGGCGGTCGGTGTGGGCTCAACCGCCCTGCTCAAGCCATACGAGGTGCTGCTGGTTCGGCTCGTTTAGCTCAGGTTGGTACAACGGACGGTAGAACCGCCCTATGCGAACGCTTTCTGCTGATCCCACACGGCGTTGTCGTGACGACTGGCCCCACCGGGGAGACCAGTTTCAGATGTTCCTGTTACCGGACGGATCGGTCACTCCAGCGATAACGGGTTCCCCGACTCGGTCGTGACGGCGGCGCCTCCCTGCCGCCAGCGGTGACAGGAGGCGCTAGGAAGTCTAGTCGGCGGACGCGAGTGCCACACCGCGTCGCGGTCGCACGGGCTCGCGTAGCTACCGAGGGCGGTTGACTTTCCGCTAGAGCAGCCCGTTCAGCGTGGCCGCGCGTAGCGTGCTTCCTGGCACGTATCCAGGAGGTACATCCGCGGCGCGCGACTAGCTCCATCGTGAGGAGGGATCGGCGGTTCGAGTCCGCCAAGGCTTTAACGGAAGACCTGGACCAGGCAGATCGCCCGCCAGCCGCTCCAACCCCACCGCCTCCTGGGGAAGCCGACGCTCGCCGGCAAGGAGTGACTCGCCTCCTCGCGCAGCGGCGCCGGGAGCTAGATGGCGAGCTCGCGCGCGGCCGACTCTGGCACTTTGCAATCGGTGTCGCGTCACCGCCTCGATGGAGGGCGGCTCGTCCGCGAGCGCCGGCCCGACGTCCGGATCGTCCGGTGCGGCGACTCCCGCGCCGGTCATCTCGGCGCGTCCTCAGCGTTGCGTGGACGCTCTCCCGCCGCGGCCGCCGAGCCGACTCTGCACCTCGGCGAGGTCGACGTCGCCGCGCACGAGGAGCACGACGGCATAGAAGACGGCGGCGCCGACGAGGCAGAGCACCGCCGAACCGAAGCCCATGGCGATCCAGACCGCCACGAAGGCGAATCCGAGTGCTGCTGCGAACTGGCTTGACGTCATCATTCGAGCTCCCTTCGTCCGCTGTCGAAACCGGCGAGCGTCACGCTGACCGGACCATCGGGCAGGTCGTGCTGCCGCAGAGCCTCCTCGACACGCTGCTGAACCTCGCGCAGGGTGTCCGGCAGGTCACCTGCTAGTTTCACGTCGATCTCCAGCTCGATGCCGTTCTCGACGTACCGGCCGGTGGCGTCGGTGACGGACAGATGGGCGCAGGCAGCGACCTCCGCCGCCCGCTCGATCGCCCTCGGCTCCACCGTCGACGTCCCGCGCTCGTCCTCGGCGAGCGTCAGCGGGCCGCGCGCGAGATACGGCCGCGGCACCTGCTTCAGGGCGAGGAGGCCGAAGAGCAGGAACGCAGCCAGGCCGCCGAGCCCGGTGATCAGGCGCACCGTGCTCGTGAAGTCGGCGGGCACGAGGCCCGCCAGGAAGTCGTAGGCGTCGCGATAGCCGCTGATCGTGTTCACCGTTCCCGGATCCGTCTTGAACGCGAGCGCCACCAGCATTGCGCCGTACCAGATCAGCGCGAGGGCGACCGGCACGAGCAGCAGCAGCCCGAGGGTGGCGAGCGGCGAGTCGCGGCGGCGTAGGCGCTGCCGGATCGTCACTCGACCCTCGCCCCCCGCTTGCGCGGCCGCGCCTCCACCCGCGGCTTCACCGCGGCGGACTCGACGAGCGGCGCCAGCGCACCGTGCACGCGCTGCTCGACCTCGCGGCCCTGCTGGTTCCTTGGGTGCGAAACCCTCACCCGCAGCTGCCCGCCCCGCACGCGGCCCGGCGGCCGTACGCGCACCTTCGCCTCGGTGACCCCGCGCACCTGCGCCGCGAGCGCCTCCGCCGCACGCGCGAGCGGCCGCCGACGCGCTGCGAGCCTGCCGCGTGTCCCCTTGCCGAAGACCACCAGGCGCTCACGGCGCGGCGCGAGCACGCCGAGCAGGAGCAGCGCGCCGGCGAGCACGGCACCGGCCCCGGCGAGAGCGGAGCGCTTCGCGAGCGGCCCCGGCGCCTCGACTCGGCCGAGGTAGTCGCCGACGTCGTCCTCGGCCTCCGGCAGGAGCACCTGCTCGGCGAGCCCCGGCAGGCTCAGTGGCCTGTCGCCGCCCTGGATCGAGAAGACGGCGACCGCGAGCCCGACGAGGGAGAGCGCGACGAGCAGCACCAGCACGACGATGCGTGCGAGCACGCGCAGCAGGAGCGTCATCTGATGCCCGTTTCGTCCGGCGTCACGACGTCCTCGATCGCGACGTCGACGTACCTGAGTGCGGCGGCCAGACCCGCGGACGCGGCGGCACGTTCGACCCGCTCGCGGATCCGCTCGGCGAGCGGGTGCAGCGGGACGGCCTCGCAGACGAGATAAAGCTCGACGGCGTAGCCGCCGTCGGCGAGAGCCGTCGCCAGCACACCGGGAAGCCGCTCCTCGCGGTCCGCCGTCACCCGCGTCCCAAACCGTCCCGCATCCGCGGAGATGACGCCAGGGACGTCCCGCGCCGCGTCCAGTGCGAGCCGGGCGAGCAGCACCCGCTCCGAGGGAGCGGCCGAGTCCGGCCGCGGTGGTTGGGAACCGGTCAGAGGCGCCGTCATCGGCTCCGCCCCTAGCTGACGCGCGACTCCTCGGGCTGGGCGTCACCCGGGAAGTGAAGGTCGTTCACGACGATGTTGACCTCCGGGACCGAGAGCCCCGTGATCCCCTCGATACGCTTGATCACGTTCTCGCGCACCGCGTCCGACACCTTCGGGATCGACTCGCCGTACTCGACGACGATCGTGAGATCCACCGCTGCCTCGCGCTCGCCGACTTCGACGGAGACCCCACGTGAGCGGTCGTCGGACATCGAGACGCCGACGCGCTCGGTCATCGCACCGAGCGCGCGGGCCGCGCCGCCTCCGAGGTCGTATACGCCGCTGGTCTCCCGCGCGGCGATCGCGGCCACCTTCGTCACCACCAGATCGTTGATCGTCGTCGTTCCACGCTGGCTGGCGAGAGGCGACTCCTTGCCGCCGTCCCCGCCGCTTCCTCGGCTTGTCACCCGTGTTGCCGCCGTCTCCTCAGCCATCGTTGCCTCCTCGTCGTCGCTTCGGTCTCCTCTCCCTTGTCCAGTCCGGCCGCTCGGTAAGCCACCTGCTGCCGCGCCTTCGGGGGCGCGTTCGAGCTGCCGTGACGTACACGATGTTGGCGCCGTCGAGATTAAGAGCGTCGCACGATGTGCCGATGCGCGTCGACGCTCGAGCTGTACCGCTGGCTGCTCGCACAACGGGCGGCGGACTTGCCGTGGCGGCGACCGCCGGAGCAGTGCGAGCCGAGCGAGGACGCGCAGGAGCATCAGAGCGAGCGCGACGGCGTCAGCGACGAGCTCCTCGCCGGCGCGTCAGAGGCCGACCCGTAGCGGCGCTCGTCGAGGGTTGGGGTCTTGCGCACGACGCTCGTCCTCCGCGGCAGCACGGCTTCGACGACGCCTGCAGGGGAAGACGCAGATCTTCGCCGCGGGATTCGGCCCTAACCTTCACGGCATGCGGCGGCTTCTCGTCAGCGTCGGACTCACGCTCGCCGCACGGGGCGTGTATCGGATCGTCGCAAGCGGCGCGCTGACGCTCGACGTCGGACGCGGGCGACGGACGCGCGCGCTCGGCCCGTTGACGTGGCGCATCGGTGCGCCGCGCGAGACGGTGTTCGACGTTATCGCGGAGCCGTATCTGGGCCGCGCGACGCGGGCGCTGCAGGAAAAGCTGCACGTGTGGGAGCGGGGCGCGGACATGGCGCTGGCCGCACACTTCACCCCCATCAAGTCGGGCGTCGCGACGACCGTCGAGACGGTCGTGTTCGAGCGCCCCGAGCGAGTGACCTTCCGACTCGTGCGGGGGCCGGTGCCACACGTCAGCGAGGCGTTCACCCTGCGCGCGCTGGAGGACGGCACCGAGCTGACCTGGGAAGGCGAGCTCGGCACGGACTTCTGGAGCCTAGGCGAATGGTGGGGCGAACGTGTCGCGCGTGCATGGGACCGCGCCGTTCGCGCCTCGCTTGACGCGGTCGCGAGCGAAGCCGAGCGCAGGGCGGCGAGAACGCGCGGCTAGGGCGGGCGCCAGCTAGATCGGAGGCGAACGCGACGCGCCGTGGCCGGCACGCCCGCGACGCGCAGGAGCCGCCGCGCGCTCGATCGAGCTCCGGCGGACAATCGGGTGTGGCAGGCGCCTCGGCGCTCGTCGCGTACCGAGCGTCTCTAGCGGTCGAGGTGGAGCGGAGTCGAGCCTGCCTAGTCGAGACGGATCGGCTCTACGCGCTGGATCGACCAGTCGCTGACTCGCCAAGAAGCGGGGTCTACGGTCACGGTGAAAATCCTGCCGGACGGAAAGTCGTTGCCGGCTGGCGGATGCGTGAAGTAGCCGGTGAAGTTGCCTTTCATGACGATGAGAGAGGCTACGGTCGGCCGGGCGCTACGGTGACGGACCGATGACGGCGAGAGCCGAGTTGACGCGAGCTCGGAAGAGCCTCGCGCGCGGCCGAGCGGACGAGGCGCTCGTCTATCTGTGGAACGTGCTCGAGCCGGCGCGGCTCGAGGGGAGCGAGAGGCTGCGGGAGCTGCAACGGCTCGCGACGGCGATTCGCGACGGTGGAGACGCGGGCGAACGACAGGAGGCGGAGCGGCTCCTCGAGGCGATTCGCCGCAGTTCCGAGGAGGGGGAGGCGATCGAGGTCGGCGTGCTCCCGGAGCAGCTGGACCGGCGCACCGACGCGGATGACTCGGCTGTCGGCTACGCCGAGGAAGAGACCGAGGAACCCGGCGCAGCGGCGTCGTGGTTCGCGCGGCTGCTCCCGCTCCTCTTCCTGCTGATCATCGTTCTCAACATCCTCGCGCGGCTCGTCGATCGCGGCTGAACGACGCGACTGAGCGCGGTCACCTCCCGACGCCGTCCCCCCGCGAGAGGAACTCCTTCATGAGGTCGATCGGGGCCGGGAAGACGATCGTCGTCGCGTTCGTCGCTCCGATCTCGAGCAACGTCTGCAGGTAGCGCAGCTGGAGCGCCATCGGCGCCTGCGCCATAACGTTCGCCGCGTCCTTCAGGCGCTCGGACGCCTGAAACTCACCTTCCGCGGAGATCACCTTGGCGCGCCGCTCGCGCTCGGCCTCGGCCTGTCGCGCCATCGCGCGTTGCATCCCCGAAGGAATCTCCACGTCCTTCACCTCGACGATCGACACCTTGATCCCCCACGGCGAGGTCGCCTCGTCGATGATCCGCTGCAGGATCGCGTTGATCTTGTCGCGCTCCGAGAGGAGCTCGTCGAGGAGGTGCTGACCGAGGACCGACCGCAGCGTCGTCTGCGCGATCTGCGACGTGGCGACCATGAAGTTCTCGACCTGCACGATCGCCGCCTTCGGCTCGACGATCCGGAAGTAGGCGACGGCGTTCACGCGCACGGGGACGTTGTCCCTCGTGATCACCTCCTGCGGCGGCACGTTGAGCGTGATCGTCCGCAGGTCGACCCTCACCATCCGGTCGACGATCGGAATGAGGACGAAGAGCCCCGGTCCCTTCGGCGGGTCGAGCAGGCGGCCGAGCCGGAAGACGACGCCCCGTTCGTACTCGCGTGCGATCTTGAGCGCCGACGCGACGAACAACAGGACGATGACGGCGACTGCCGCGATGACGAAGAAGCCGGCCATCGGACGATCCTAGACGCGCCGCACAATCAGCGATAGGCCGTCGACCGACTCGACCTCGACCTCGTCGCCCGGCTCCAGCTCGGCGCCCGAGGCCGCGCGCGCCTGCCAGAGCTCGCCGTTTACGAAGACCATCCCGCCGCTCCGCGCGTGGCCTCGCCGGCCGACGAGGTCGTGCAGTCCCACCTCCACCGGCCGCCGTCGCACCTGTACGACCTTCGCCATCGCGCCGAGCATGAACGCGGAGATCGTGCCCGCGATCGCGAGCGCGACGGCGAGCGAGACCTGATACGTGGGTCCCGCCGGATCGAAGAGGAGCAGAGCGCCGATCACGAAGGTGACGGCGCCGGCGGCGGTGAGCGCGCCGTGGCTCGGAACGAACAGCTCGGTCACGAAGAACGCTGCCGCGAGCAGCATCATCAGGACACCCGCCACGCTCACCGGCAGTACCTGCAGGCCGAAGAGGCCGAGGATCAGCGAGATGCCGCCGACGGCGCCGGGGAAGATCAGGCCCGGGTTCCAGAGCTCGACGACGATCCCGAGGAGCCCGATCGAGAGCATGAGCGCGATGATGTTGGGGTCGATCAGCAGGTCGAGCGCCTTCTTCCACGCCGACATCTCGACTCGCTCGATGCGAGCGCCGGCGGTCTGGAGCACGAGCCCCTTGGGGACGGTCTTCCGCCCGTCGACCGTCTCGAGCAGACGCGGCAGCGTCGATACGACCACGTCGATGACGTTCTGCTCGAGGGCCTCGCTCGCCGTCACGTTCGACGCCTGCCGCACGGCGCGATCGGCCCAGCGGACGTTCCGGCCGTGGCTCTTCGCGAGCGCTCGCAGGGATGCGGCCGCGTCGTTCACCGCCTTGCGCCGGCGGTCCTTCTGGATGTCGCCGCCACTGACGTCGATCGGCGTCGACGACCCGATGTTGGTCTGCGGCGCCATCGCGAGGATGTCCGCCGCCTGCCCGATCCACACGCCCGCCGACGCGGCACGCGCCCCCTCGGGCGACACGTAGACGATCACCGGGATCCGCGAGGCGAGCTCCGCCTTGACGATGTCCGTCATCGACGAGGCGAGCCCGCCCGGCGTATCGAGGAGGACGACGATGGCCGCGAACCCGTCCTCGCCGGCCCGCTCGATCTCGCCGACCAGGTAGTCGCGAGTCACCGGGTTCACGTCGTTCGCGAACTCGACCACGAGGACCCGGGGCGGTGTGGCCGCGGATGCGCCCGCAGGGACGGCGAGTGCCGCGACTGCCGCGACGACGAGGAGCAGCCTCATCGCTTCCTCAGGCGAGGCGTCCGCATCTCTCCCTCTTTCTCACCGCGAAGCACCGATTCGCAACCGCGCCCGGAAACGCGTCACGTGCTGCACGCTCAGGCGCGGGCGCTCAACGGCGGCCGGCGTCCCACGCCGACGGGTCGCGCGAACCGTAGAGGCGGTCCACCTCGGGCGCCCGCGGCCCTCGCTTCGCCTCGTCCTCGGCCGCCGACGGTGGAGCGTCCCACGGCATCTTCTGAACGACCAGCTTCGGGATGTTCACGAACACGTCGCGTCCGACCCTCCTCACGACCGCGTCGAGCGGGATGTACGTCTCGCGCTCGAAGATGGCGCCCCGCGCCACGACCAGGTGGGCGGCTACGTCCTCCGCCGGCTCGACGACTTCCTTGACCTCGCCGATCTCGCCGTGGTCAGACCCGAGGACGCGATCGCCGGCCGCGGGAGGCGCGCCGGCTTGGTCGTCGAGGCCGGCAAGGAACTCTTCGACCTCGAGCACCGCGTTCGCGATCAGCGGGTAGTTGAGGTGGATCGCCGCCTCGTACGACGCGGGATTGTCGGCGCCGATCGCGTTCGAGAGGAACGTGACGTCGTAGCCGCGCTCCATCGCGCGGCGCCCGGTCGATTCGCAGCAGAGGCTCGCCGTCATTCCCGCGATCACGAGGTGCGTCGTGCCGAGCCGCTCGAGATGCTCGGGCAGATCCGTCTCGAAGACGTCGATGCCCTTGTGCGGAAGGAGGACCACCTCGTCGTCGCGTGGTCGCAGATCCGGGTGGAAGTCTGCGCCCCAGCTGCCCGCGAGGAACATCTTGCGCTCGAACATCAGGCGGTTGATGCCGCTGCGCCGCTGCAGTTGTGCGTCGGCGTAATCGGCCTCCGTGTACGCCATGGGAGCGAACAACACGGCGATGCCGCGTGCACGCGCGCCGTCAATCGCGCGCTCGAGGTTCCGGACGACGTCGTGCTTCTCCACCGTCGCCTTCGTCAGATCCCAGGCGGCGCCGCCTTCGGCGAGAAAGTCGTTGACCGGGTCGATGACGAGCAACACGGTGCGGTCGCGCGCGAGCACCAGAGCGTCGTCGTCGCCGGGCCGGTACTGGGCGCGCGACACAAGTGGGTCCGGTCTAGCGCCCTCGATCACGCTGCTGTCGCCTCCGTCACTCCCGTTCCGCTGTCGGCAAGGCCGGCGCTCTTCGCCGGCGCCGCTGATAGTCGGCGGCACAATACGCGGCGCGCGGCTACTGGGAACGGACGAGCCCCGGCGCGCGAGTGGTCCCCGTGGTTGCCTCCCAGGAGGTTGATGTCTGGAGTTCGCCGCCGTGTAGTACTGCGCGCGCCGGCTTGGCAGAGCGGCTCAGCATGGTGAGGGCGGTGCCGCTCTCCGTGTTAACGCTCGACAGCGTTTCCCGCCGACCCGGGCGGGGATCGGTATTTCATGGCGACGTCGTACTCAAGGCAGCGTCCCGTGGACGGTGCTGTGCGCGGCGTGGTCGCGGCGATGGCGATGACGGGGGTCCGACGGGTGACGAAGGGCCTGGGGTTGATGCGCGAGTCGCCCCCGGAGCGGGTCGCGCGAAAGGGGGTGCCACAGCTCTTCGCGCGCGTCCCGGCGAGTCGGCGCGACGAAGCGATCGAGCTCGCGCACTGGGCGTACGGCGCGGTCGCCGGAGGTGTCTACGGCGCCCTGCCGGCCGGGGTACGGCGCCGGCCATGGGCCGGGCCGGCGTACGGGGTCGCGATGTGGGTCGCGTTCGAGGCCGCGGTCGCGCCTGTCCTGTTCGGCCCCGCGGAGCCGCGGGAGCGCCCCGCCGGCGAGCGCCTCGCGCTTGTGCTCGACCACCTGCTCTTCGGGGCCGTCGTGGGCACGGGCTCGCGTCGCAACTGAGGCGCGCCCCCACACGCGCGTGCGGATCGCCGCGCCAATCCGCAGTCGACGCGACGGTGACGGCGGGCGTCGTCACCCGACGTCGGCGGCGACGCAACGACGGATGACGTCGCCGCGTCCGTTCGGTCGCTCCTCTAGGCCGGCTGCAGCTCCCACTGACGAGGAACGGCACGAACAGTGCCGGCACCTCCTGGTTGGCTCTCCTGGTTGTGTGCAAGGCGGCAGCCTCGGGGCGATAGACAGTCTGGCCCCCGAGCAGGCTGCCTGCTTCCTTCCCGTTGCTGAGGCACAGGTCGTCGTCCGCCACTGACGCGCTCGCGAACCGACCCTCCCCCGACGACCGGCGGCCTGCTCCGGGGTCACGCCACGGCGCCGCTTAGCTCCGCGCTGAGGCTCCAACCCTCGTGCTAGCGCCGCGCGGCGGCATCGACGAGGCCGAGGAGCTGGCCGAACGCGTCGCCGACGCCGATCTCGACGAACTCGCGTGGTACTGCGGCAGATGCGCGGCGCGGGAGTTCGGCGTCGCGTCGCCATCGTGAGCAACGACCGCGCGGCGCCGAGATCGAAGACCCCGCTGATCGGCGTCGAGGAGTAGCCGCGCGCGTCCGCGCACTCGATCCCGCGCGACTAAAATCGCCCTATATGACTGCGATCGAGGAAGCGCGGGAGCTGTTCGAGCGTTCTGGCCTCGTCCTTCCCCCGATACCGGCTGCATTGCGCGATCGGTTTCGTCGGGTCTCGGAGTGGTGTTACGCCACGCGAGAGATCGATGCGATGCAGATGTACGGGTTCCATCGTTACCTCGGTGAGGCCGTCGCTGGCCGAATCGACAACTACGTCGCGGTCAGCCATGCAGGCCACGGGGTGAACTCGTACGCGATCAACTACCACCTCGTCTACGGTCGAGTCGCGCTGTTCGTCCAACTCGGCTGGGGCGGTATCTACATGGATCAGGGAGAGCGAGCGCAGACGATTGCGGAAACCTTCGCCAAGTGCGGCGAGGTGCTCGAGGCGGCCGCGGGCGTTGATGCGTTCGAGCGCGGCAGGCTCGTGATCGCCCAGAGCTTGGGCGGGATGAACGTTTGTTCGTGGTTGTCGGAGCCGACCGGAGACCTCGAGACCGCCCGACGGTGGTTGAGCGATCACGCCCGCGGCGATCCGCCGGCACTTGAGTCGGCGGTCGTGTGGTTGGCGAACCGCGCGGCGGCCCTGCAGTCAGAGGCTTCGCCGATCCCCGGAATGTAAACCTCCCGCGGCCGCCCGGCCGACCTAGCGTCCCGGTTCCTCCCCCGGCTGTGCCACCTGCCTGCCCGACGTGCGGTGTGCGAGGCGAGAACCTGTCGTGGTTCTACTTTTCCAGTCCGCCGTGGACCTGGCAGAACCTCTGCGGACGCGCAGGAGTCATCGCATTCTGCGATCGCGACGACACGCAGGTTGCTCCTTCATCTCGATCATCAACTGACCGCTCGTGACTCGACTGGACGACGACGCGCGTATCGTTTCCTTCCTGCTCGCAACCCCACGCCTCGGACGCCACCTCCTCGCGTCCATCAGGAAACGCGTCGTCCGTCGACGCCGGCCACGCGGCTACGGCGGCATCGTCACGCTTTGCGCCACCCCGCATCGCGAGGTCGACGCTGGCAGCCAACCCCGTGTGGACGACGAAGTCACAGAGCACGTCCTGCTGTTCGGGGGCGACTGAAGCCGGGCGCACGGGAAGCTGTCGCGCTCTCGACGCGGGCCCCGGGCTCTGTCCGGATCGCTCCGCCAGAGGCTCTAACGACAGTGCTCGCGCCGCGCGGGTGCCCACCGGCCGAGTAAGCAGAAGCAGGCACGCCCTTGTTGTCAATTGAGACAACGATACGCTCTCCCGTCCCGGGAAGCGGCGACCAAGCCGAGCCGTCCGGCGGTGATGTTCGTCCCACGCGCGCACCTCGATCTCCACGTCCGCGACACCCTCCGAACGGAGCGTCCGCTCGATGGTCCGACCCCCCCAAACCCGGCCCTTGAATGCCCACCTTTTCGAGCACGTAGCCCGTCCGCGCGGCCATCAGCGTGACGGCTGCGGTCGCGGGTTGAGGAGCCGCGGCGAATCCTCGCCGCCGTGCCGGTAGAACGACGGTAGACCGGACGTAGGCGCGACGCGAGCTCGCGATGCGAACCCGTCCTGCGCAGCGGTTTTAGGTGGAGCTAGGCGGACTCGAACCGCCGAATCCTGGTCGCGATCACGGGGGCCTGAGTTCGACGTGGGCGCGGGTGGAGTGGCGGCCGTGGCCGGGATCGCGATCATCGTCATTCAGACAACCGAGACAGGCGCGCGAAGCCGCCTGGATCGACGCCGGCGAACGATTCCGCCACCAACGACCGTCGTCTGGCAGGCTTGGTCGCGTGGCCACGATCATCTACGGCGTAGGCGAACCGTTCGAGTCGCCGAGCCTTCTCGTCGAGCCGGAGGGGATCGGCTGGGTCGCCAAGCCCGAGGGCCTCTGCCGCGGCGAGTTGTGTGTCCCGTTCCCGCTCGCAAATGGCCGCGTCGATCTCGCCGCCTTCGCGAAGCGCCTCGGCCAGCCCGTAGCGCGCGAGGGAGACATATGGGCGTTCGGCGAACCGCAGCGTGCTACCGGCTCGATGGACGCTCCCGACTTCACGCTGCCCGATCTCGACGGCCACCTGCACTCGCTGACCGACTACCGCGGCATGAAAGTGCTGCTCGTCAGCTGGGCGTCCTGGTGAGGATGCCGCCATGACCTGCCCGTGTGGCAGGCACTCCACCGCGAGCTCGAGAAAGAGGCGTTCACCCCGATCGCAGTCGCGCTGGACGCGAGCGGTGCGGAGGCAACGGAGGAGTGGATCCGCCAGGCCGAGCCGACGTACCCGTGCCTGATCGACACACGGCACCTCGTCGCGGAGCTCTACGGGATGGTCAACGTCCCGAGCGCCGTCTGGATCGATGAGCACGGCGCTGTTGTCCGACCGACCGAGACGGCGGGGGCGAGCGAGGCGTGGCGGACGGAGATCGACCCCGAGACACGCACACTGACCGAGACGGGCCGCGCCCAGCAGCGGCGCACACGTGCCGCCTATCTCGATGCGATCCGTGCATGGGTGCTTGCGGGGGAGCACGCACTGAACCTGCCGCTGCCGGAGGCCGGCGAGAGTCTCGCTGCGGCCCACTTCCGCCTGGGCGTCTACCTCCACGACCGTGGTCTCGACGCGCACCGGCACTTTGCGGAGGCAGTGCGCCTGCGGCCGAGGAGCTGGAACTTCCGCCGTCAGGCGCTCGCGCTCGAGCAACCCACCGACGCCGCCGAGCAGTTCCGGGCCGCCGTGGAGGCCACGCCGCCGGGCGAGTACTACCCCCCGCCACCCGGCTTGTGAGCGTGAGGAAGGGTTTTGTGCCGATCCGGATGCTGATGGGGTCGCCCGTACGCTTGCTTGCGCTCGATCGGAGGCGTAGGGTCGGCCGGCCGAGCGCGGCGCCATGACCGTGAAAGAGGAGGGCAAATGGCCGAAGACAGCAGCAGCATCATTCGGAAGCTGTTCGAAGCGCTCAACAGCAAGGACTACGACGCGATCGAGGCGCTCACTGCCGACAATTTCGAGCTGACCGACGTCGCCTCGGGCGAGAAGTTCCGTGGCCCCGAGGGTGCGAGGAAGAACGCCGAGGGCTGGCTGACAGCTTTTCCCGACGCCAACCTCGAAGTGCTCAACGTCGTGTCGTCGGGAGACTGGGGATTTGCCGAGGCAGTCGGACGTGGCACTCACTCGGGGCCGCTGAAGACTCCGGGTGGCGACGTACCGCCTACAGGGCGCCAAATGGAGCTTCACTTCTGCACCGTCGTCAAGGTGCAGGACGGCAAGATTGTCGAAAGTCGCGACTACTACGACGGGATGACGATCGCGACGCAGCTCGGCATGATGCCGGAGCTGGCCGGGACCACCGTCTAAAGCTGTCCGTCGCCGCGCTCGGCGAACCGTGGTCGGCTCGTGCTCCTGCTCGCCGCCGCCGCGTCGGGGGATACGACGTGCTACGTCGAAAGCCCGGCGTCGCGACCGCGGTGTTGTCGGTCGGAGCTGACAGCAGCAGCGGAAGCGCCTTCGAAGATGCCAGCAGTTCGGGGCGGGCCTGGCGACGTGACCGGGAGAACGCCTGCCGACCGGCGGACGTGCGGCCCCCGACCCGTCTCGAGAGCAGCGCCTCGGCCTCCCGGACGTAGCGCGTCGCGCCAGCGGGGGCGGAAGAAAGCGAATGCCTTCTCCAGCTGCTCGTCGGCCTCTGGGCGCCGCCCTTCGGCCACGAGCTGCTCGCCTGCGAGCAGCCGTGCTTCCGCCTCGGCGTTGAGGTCGCCGATCTCCTAAAACGTGTCGGCCGCCGCGGCGTAGTCACCCGCGAGGAGGGCACGGCTTGCGCGCGTCCAGAGAGTGAGCGCCGGAGTTTGCTCGAGCAGCTCGAAGACAGGCGACCAATCCGATCGACCTAGCGGCGTGCTGGCGCAATTACTGGCGCGCACCGCGAGGACGGCCGGGGGCATCCCTCGCCCGTAAATCAAACGGGCTCTTCTTTCCGCCGCGCCGCCAGCCGCTCTCGCACCTGCGCGGCCATGGGGAGGTTCTTCTTGCGCTCGTAGCGCTCGAGCGCCTGCTCGAGCGTGGCGGCGGCTTCGTCGCTGCGGCCGGCGGCGTGCAGCACCTCGGCCAGGTCGCAGAGCGCGTCGCCCTGCCAGTTCAGGGCGTCGGTCCGTTCGATGATCGCAAACGGCCACGACGACCTGCGGCATGATGCCCGTGTGAAGTGGGCGAACGTAGTGCCAGGGACGCTCCGCCTGCATGTTGACGAACTCGACACCCACGTACCAACAGCGTCGAGGTGGGCGGAACGACTTCGCCAGGATCAGCGTGCCGCTCGCGACGCTACGTGAGAAGCTTGGCGGCGACGACGGGAGGAGCTGAAGATGACAAGTGACGAGCACACGTGTCCGTTCTGCAACCAACCGGTCGACCCTGACGCGCCCACGACGACACGCCAGGTCTCAGGGTGGGCGAACGCCGTGATCGTCGACAAGGTCGTCGAGGTCAAACCGACAGGCGCGTTCGCTCACTTACGGTGCGTCAAAGCCGCCGAGCTTGCAGAGACGCCACCGAGGTTCGTCGACGGCGGGGCGTGAACGACTAACGCCGACGACGTCGCCGCAGTGTCCCGTATTCGGAGCCGCTGCCGGTTCGGTCTGTACGACGAGCCACGGCAACGGCGCTCGACGAACGTCGGCGTCGCCGTCGTCCACGCGGATGTCGGGCCTGCGCACATCCTCTGTGACGGCCCGAGCGCGGGATTGAATTCGACAGCGGTCTCGCGGGCGTTCGCGCTGCTGGCGGCTACACCCGGTGTCCCCGAACTCGCCGCGCGTGTACGTCCGGCGGACCCGGTCGAGCGGACCGTCGACCTGGCTCCGGTAGCGAGCACGCGCCGCGGCCCGGGCTGTTAGCGCAGCGCCCCGCGATCTGCTCTTGTCGGGCTTGCATTTTGATCGCGCGGCCGGAGGGCCAATGCGCCGGAGCGGCTCCGCGCTCTACCGGCGCATGCTCCAGCCGCGCCCGCCGCGGCCGTCCGCGTTCAGCGCCGCAAGCTCGAGGTCGAGCTCCTCGCCTGCGCGCGCGAGCGGCCGCCTTCGCTTGTGCTCCAGCCGTTCGAGCGCGTACTCGACCGCCGCATCGTGACATCCCGCTCTAGCGAGGTAGTCCTCGAGGACGGCGATCGCCGACGCGTAACGCGTTCCGGAGTGAAGTTCTCCTGCGCTGCCTTCGTAGACGCGCGCGAGCTGCAGCGATGCCGCACGGCGGACGGCGCCGTCATCGCACTCCCGGAGCACGTGCTTGATCAGCGTGATCGACTCCGCCTCGCGCTCCTCGTCCGCGGCGAAAGCTCGCGCGATCTCTAAGTCTCGCAAGTGATCGCGGCCGTCTCCCGTGAGCGGCATCCGGTTGAAGTGGCGCAGCGCCTCCTCATGCATACCTTCACGCAGCGCGGCGCGTCCGCGCCGGTACCAGTACTCCCACGCTTCCTTTCGGAGATCCTCCACACCGCGAACGGTAGGCGCAGACCCGGACTGATTCCGTGCCCGAGCTCGCGCGTGTGGGTACTGACTCGCATAGCGGATCCGTACGCACCGTCCGCAGACGAGGCGTTCGCCGTCGAAGTACAACACCCCCGAGCGGCGAGAACAGTCGGCGCGAGTGCAGTGAAACCACAAACGTCGCCCGCCACGGTGGAGGCTCGTCGACGAAACCGACACGCTTGGCAGCGATGCTCGCACCACATCTCGGTCCTCGCGCGCCACGACAACGGCCGCAAGAAAAAACCTCTTCCTCGGCGCGAACTCGATCGTCACCACCGGCCGCCCGAGCGCGTCGGCCACTAGGACAACAGGCGCATCTCCTCGCCG
Source organism: Gaiellaceae bacterium (assembly GCA_030446625.1). Classification (GTDB taxonomy): domain Bacteria; phylum Actinomycetota; class Thermoleophilia; order Gaiellales; family Gaiellaceae; genus JAUJMY01. The sequence goes on along the minus strand of JAUJMY010000008.1, from coordinate 32,803 downwards.
GCCGCGGCCGTACACAGCCGTTACAGACACCCTGGCGAGTTCCTCCACGAACGGCCTGTCGCTCGACGGCGGCCGACCTGAACCAAGCCCGCCCACGCTTATGTTTTTCTCGAAATCATTGACCAGGTAGACGACGTTACGGTCTGCTCCGGACAGCCCGCGTCCGATCGCGCGCTTTGGCTCCACAGCAGACAATCCGGAGCCGGACGCGCCGAAAGCTGCCCGAGCGACCCCCCCTAAAACCCGGGCGTTGAATGCCCGGCTTCCGACGCGCCGTAGGATGCGGCGCGGGTGGTATGAGGACGGTAGAACGAACCACCACCGGAGCGGGCGCCCCCAAAGAAAACCCCCGCTTTAGCAGGGGTTGGTAGGTGGAGCTAGGCGGACTCGAACCGCCGACCTCCTGGGTGCGATCCAGGCGCTCTCCCAGCTGAGCTATAGCCCCGTGCGGCCTAGAGTCTAGCGCGTGCGCGCGATCGTTCTGGACGCCGCAGGGCAGCCCGCGCTGACGGACGTCCCGGAACCCGACGGCGACGGCGAGCTCGTGCGCGTCCTCGCCTGCGGGCTCTGCGGGTCGGACGTCGAGAAGCTCGGCCGCGCGCCGGCGGGGACGGTGCTCGGCCACGAGGTGGTCGCCGTGGCCGAGGACGGTCGCCGCGTCGCGCTCGTCCACCACCTGCCGTGCGGCGAGTGCGACCGCTGCCGCGCGGGGCACGAGTCGACCTGCGAGGCATTCCGCGCCGCGACCATCGTCCCCGGCGGCTTCGCCGAGCGCGCGCGGGCGCGGGAGACGCTCGAGCTGCCGGACGGCGTCGACGACGCGACAGCGACGCTCGCGGAGCCGCTCGCGTGCGTGCTGCGCGGGGCGGAGCGGGTGCCGCGGGGGCGAGTGCTGATCGTCGGGCACGGGTTCGTCGGGAGGCTCTTCGAGGAGGTGCTGCGGCGGCGAGGCGACCACGTCTACGCGCTCGACGCCGACCCGGCGCGCGGCGGACGAACGCCTAACAGAGAGGTCGACGCCGCCGTCGCGTGCGCGCCCGGCGGAGGAGCGGACGCGGCCCGTCATGTCGCGCCCGGCGGCACGGTCCTCGTCTTCGCGCCCGCGGGCCCGCTCGACCTCGACGACGTCTACCGGCGCGAGTTGCACGTCGTCGGCTCGCGCTCCGCGACCCCGCGGCACATGCGCGCCGCCATCGACCTCCTCCCCACGCTCGACCTGCCGCCGATCGACGTCCTGCCGCTCGAGCGCTTCGCGGAGGGGCTCGAGCGCTATCGCAGCCGGCGCGCGCTGAAGGTCGTCTTCACGCCCTGAGGCGGTACCGTCAGGCTGTGGACGAGGAGCAGACAGGGCTTCTGCCGGGGGCAGATCTCGTCGCTCGCGGCACCGCCGACCTCGCACGCGGCGTCGAGTCGGTCGAGTCGCTGCTCGTCTCGATCGGCGCGCCGCGGCTCAGGCGTCTCGGCGTCGAGCTGTCGGAGCCGCTGCCGTCGCCCGAGCACCGGCTGTACGAGCTGCTGCGGAACGAGCACGGCGACGCAGCTCATTCGCGGTACAACGCGCTGGTGCGGCGGCTCGTCAGCTTCGAGCGCGCGGCCCGAGGATCCCGTCCGCGTGCGTGAGCGGGCGGACGCCGAGCGCATACGGGGGTTCATGTCGCGGCTCGGGCGCGCCGCTCCGCGCGACGGCGTCTGTTACCTGACCGGCGGCGCGACGGCAGTCCTGTGGGGCTGGCGCACGACGACGATCGACGTCGACGTCGCGCTCGATCCGGAGCAGGACGAGCTGCTGCGCGCGATTCCCGCGCTCAAGGACGAGCTGCGGATCAACGTCGAGCTCGCGTCACCGGCCGACTTCGTCCCGCTGCCCGCGGGGTGGGAGGAGCGGAGCCCGTTCGCCGCCCGCGAGGGACTGCTGACGTTCCGGCACTTCGATCCGTACTCGCAGGCGCTGGCGAAGCTCGAGCGCCGCCACGCGCAGGACCTCGAGGACGTCGGAGCGCTGATCGACCGGGGGCTCGTCGCGCCAGATCGTCTGCGCCGCTTCTTCGAAGAGATCGAGCCTCGGCTATACCGCTTCCCCGCAATCGACCCGGCCGCCTTCCGCGACAGCGTCGACGCAGCCACGGCTTCGTGAGAGCGATCAGGTTCCACGGCCCCGGCGACCTGCGGGTGGAGGAGGTGCCGCGGCCGGAGCCGGGCGACGGCGAGCTGCTCGTCCAGGTGGAGACCGCCCTGACGGACGGGACCGACCTGAAGACGTTCCGCCGCGGGCACCCGCGACTGCTGGGCGAGCTGCCGAGCGCGTTCGGGCACGAGCTCTGCGGCTACGACGTCGCGAGCGGGCGCCGCGTCGTCGTCGCGAACTCGGCCCCGTGCGGCGCGTGCCCCGCGTGCGAGCGGAAGCAGGAGACGCTCTGCGAGAGCCTCGAGTTCCTGAACGGCGCGTACGCCGAGTTCGTGCTCGTCCCCGCGCGCATCGCACGCGTCAACGTCCTGCCCGTGCCGGATCGGCTGCCTGCGCGCGTGGCCGCGCTCGCCGAGCCGCTCGCGTGCTGCCTGCACGGCGTGGACGTGGCCGCGGTCGAGGCGGGAGAGACCGTCGCAATCGTCGGGCTCGGCTCGATCGGGCTGCTGCTCTGCGCTTGCGTCGCCGACGCCGGCGGGTGGCCCGTCGGCGTCGCCCGGCGGCCCGAGCGGCGCGAGCTGGCGCGCGAATTCGGCGCCGAGCCCGGTGACGGTCGCGGTGCGGACGTCCTCATCGAGGCCGCAGGGACGGACGAGAGCTGGCGCACCGCGCTCAAGCTCGTGCGCCCGGGCGGCCGCGTCGTCTTCTTCGGCGGGCGCGAGGAGGGCGCGCAGCTGGCGGTCGACGCGTACCGCCTCCACTACGAGGAGCTGACCCTCCAGGGCGCGTTCCACCATACGCCGCGGCACTTCCGGGCCGCGCTCGCGTTCCTCGCGAGCGGCGCGTACCCGTGGGAGCGCCTGATCACGCACCGCGTGCCGCTCGAGCAGCTCCCGGCGCTCTTCGCAGACCCGCCGCCCGACCTGCTGAAAGCCGCAGTCGTGCCCTAGTCGTTCCGGCGGATCAGCGTGACGCCGTCGCGGATCGTGAGCATGACGCAGGTCACGCGCGGGTCGGCCGCAACGTGGTCGTTGAACCGCCGGATCGCCTGCGTGCCCTCCGAGTCGTCGTCCGGGTCGAGCACTCGGCCGCTCCAGAGCGTGTTGTCCGCGACGATCAGGCCTCGGTCCGCGAGCTTCGGAACGACTGCCTCGTAGTAGTTCACGTAGTTCGGCTTGTCCGCGTCGACGAAGACGAGGTCGAACGGCCCGTCGAGCCGCGCGATCGTCTCGAGCGCCGGCCCGAGGTGGAACCGGATGCGGTCGCGGTACGGGCTCTCGTCGAAGTAGCGCTGCGCGACCTGGGCGTGCCGAGGCTCGACGTCGCAGGTGTCGATGCTGCCGTCCGCGGGCAGCGCGGCGCCCATCGACAGCGCGGAGAAGCCGCTGTAGGTGCCGATCTCGAGGATGCGACGCGCGCCGCTCGCGTGCACGAGGAGCTCGAGGAAGCGCCCTTCGACCGGGCCGGTCAGCATCTGCGGCGCGTCGAGCGTCGCCCGCGTCTCCTCCGCGAGCCGCGCGAGCAGCTCGACCGGCGGCGTCGTGTGCTCCTCGGCGTAGCGCTCGATCTCCGGCTCGACGATCCCGGCCATGCGAGCATTCTCTTCGATGCCCAACGTCGCTGCACCCGAGCGCGTCCTCTCGCTCCGCGAGCTGAACCGCGCGCTGCTCGCGCGCCAGATGCTGCTCGAGCGGGAACGGCACCCGGTTCCGCGCGCGGTGGAGCGGCTGTGCGCGATCCAGGGGCAGTGGTCGCCGTCGCCGTACATCGGCCTCTGGTCGCGCCTCGTCGGCTTCCGGCGGGACGAGCTGACGCGCGCGTTCGAGCAAAAGCAGGTCGTGAAGGCGACGCTGATGCGGATCACGCTCCACGTCGTGACCGCGCGCGACTTCCTCGCGCTCGCGCCGATCTGGAAGCAGCACCGGCGCGAGGAGTACGCCCGCCGCGGCGGCGACGCCGACGCGGTCGAGGCGATGATCCGGAACGTGCTCGCGGAGCGGCCGCGAACGCACGCTGAGCTGTACGAGCTCTTCCCGGGCGTCTACGACTGGCGGGCGCGCTCGCTGCTCGCGCTCGTTCACCTCCCGCCGAGCGGAACGTGGCGCTACCACGGACCGACGCACCTCACCGAGGCGGAGAGCTGGCTGGAGAAGCCGCTCGGCGAGCCCGCAGAGGGAGCGAAGCTGCTCGTCGAGCGCTACCTGGCGGCGTTCGGGCCGGCGTCCCAGGCTGACCTCCTCCGCTTCGCGAACCTGCGCGTCAAGGACGTGAAGCCCGGCCTCGACGCCCTCGCCTCGCAACTCGTGCGCTACCGGAGCGACGACGGGCGCGTGCTGCTCGACCTCGAAGGCGCGCCGCTCCCGCCCGCGGACACGCCCGCGCCGGTCCGCTTCCTGCCGAAGTGGGACAGCACGCTGCTCGCGTACGACACGCGCACGCGGATCCTCCCGCGCGAGTACCAGAAAACGGTGATCCACAAGAACGGCGACGTGCAGCAGACGTTCCTCGTCGACGGCGTCGTCGCGGGCACGTGGCGCATCCACAAGGGGCGCGCCGAGCTCGAGCCGTTCACCCCGCTCCCGGCGCGGGTGCGGAAGGAGCTCGAGGAGGAGGGCGCCGAGCTCGCTCGCTTCCACGAATGACCGAGCGCGTCCTCACGCAGCGCCAGCTCAACCGCGCGCTGCTCGCCCGCCAGCTCCTCCTCGAGCGCGTACGGCTGCCGATCCCGCGCGCGCTCGCGCGCATCGGGGGGATCCAGAACCAGTACGCGCCGAACGCGTACATCCGGCTCTGGACGTGTCTCGACGGCTTCCGCCGTGACGACCTCACGCGCGCACTCGAGCGGCGGACGGTCGTCCACGCCACGTTGATGCGGGTCACGATCCACCTCGTCTCGGCGCCCGACTTCTGGCCGTTCGCGCTCGGCGTGCGGCGCGCGCGGCAGGAGTGGTGGCTGCGAACGCACAAGAAGGAGGAGGGCGAGGCGGTCGCAGCGGCGAAACGACTCCGTGCGCTGATGGCCGACGGGCCGCGGCCGCGCAAGGACGTCGACAAGGTGATCGGACGCACGTGGCACGGCGGCGACCTCTGGTACGACCTCGTGCGCGCGCCGCCCTCGGGGACGTGGGAGCGCCGCCGCGCCGATCTCTATGCCGCCGCCGAGAAGTGGCTCGGGCCGCCGCGCGTCACGGCGGAGGAAGGGCTCCAGCACCTCGTGCGCAGCTACCTAGGCGGCTTCGGGCCGGCGACGCGGAAGGACGTCTCGGCCTACACCGGCGTCCCGCGCACGCAGCTCGCGCCCGCACTCGAGCGCCTCCGGCTGCGCCGCTTTCGCGACGAGGAGGGGCGGGAGCTGCTCGACGTGCCACGCGCGCCGCTTCCTCCGCCGGACACGCCCGCGCCGGTTCGCTTCCTGCCGACGTGGGACTCCGTGCTGCTCGTGCACGCGCGGCGGACGGGCGTGCTGCCGGAGGAGTACCGCGACGTCGTCTTCGACGTCCACACGCCGCCGTCGCTGCCGACCTTCCTCGTCGACGGCGTCGTCCGTGGCGCGTGGAGGTACGAGAACGGGCGCGTCGAGCTCCGGCCGTTCGAGCCGCTCCCGCGCGCGGCGCGGCGTGAGCTGGAAGAGGAGGCGAAGGCCCTAGCCGCGTTCCACGCGTGACCCGCCGACGATCGCGTCGCGGCCGTCGCGGAAGCGGATCCACGCCTTGCCCTTGCCGTCGTAGTCCGGCGACCACGCGATCAGCGTCGCCTCCTCTCCGCCGACGCGGCACCGCTCCGTCCCCTCCGGCTGGGCGCCGCTCCAGACGCGTACGAACGGGTTGTGCTCGAGCTCGCGGCCGATCGTCGTCTCGTCGGTGTGCCCCGGGAGGACGCGCGTCTCGGGCGGGAGCGCCATCAGGACGTCCATCACCGACGCGCGCACCTGCGCGAAGTCGCCGCCGCCGACGGAGTCCTTGAACAGCGTGTCGCCCGTGAAGCACACGATCTCGTTCACGACGAAGGCGACGCCGTCGTCCGAATGGCCCGGCGTCGGCAGCACCGCGACGGTCAGCCCGCCGCTCTCGACGCGCCCGTTCGTGATCTCGAGCCCGAACCGGCGCGCAAGCTCGTCGTTCCCCGCCACGTGATCTCCGTGCCCGTGCGTGATCAGCAGATGCGTCGGGGTCAGGCGCTCGCGCTCGACCACCTGGAGGAGCGCCTCGAGGGGTGCGCCGCTGTCGACGAAGACGGCGGCGCCGCCCGGCTCGTCCGCGACGAGGTACGCGTTGGAGAGCCAGGCCGGGTGCATGGTTCGCTCGATCAGCACTGTGCGTCTCCTGGTGACTTTCGCGGAATTCTGGCGCGTGAGCAGCAAGACATCCTAGGACGCAGGGAGCGCTCATATCGGCGATATGGGCGCGACCGAGGACGACGGAGGGCGCCGCTGATCGCGCGTCAGAAGCCGTGAGGAGTCGCCAGGTGGCGCACCGGGTACGGTACTCGGCAGTTTCCGACGAGGAGGACGCATGCCCGGCTTGATGTCACGCGCCTCGGCGGTGATCAGAGCGAAGTTCGCAAAGCTGCTCGATCGCGCCGAGGATCCGAACGAGACGCTCGACTACTCCTACGAGCAGCAGCTCCAGCTGCTCCAGAACGTGAAGCGCGGCGTCGCGGACGTCGTCACCTCGAAGAAGCGGCTCCAGCTCCAGACGGACAAGCTCGAGCAGAGCCTCGTCAAGCTCGAGACGCAGGCGCGACAGGCGCTCGCCGCGGGGCGCGAGGACCTGGCGCGGCAGGCGCTCGAGCGGAAGACGCTCGTCCAGCAGCAGCTCCAGGGGCTCGACCAGCAGGTGCAGGGGCTCGAGGCGCAGCAGGAGAAGCTCGTCGCGAGCGAGAAGCAGCTCTCCGCGAAGATCGAGGCGTTCCGCTCGCAGAAAGAGGTCATCAAGGCGCAGTACTCGGCCGCCGAGGCGCAGGTGCGGATCTCCGAGGCCGCGACCGGGATCGGCGAGCAGATGGCGGACACGGGCCTCGCGATCCAGCGGGCCCAGGACAAGACCGAGCAGATGCAGGCGCGCGCCGCCGCGGTCGAGGAGCTCGTCGCGGGCGGGACCCTCGAGGACTTCACGTCCGACCAGACGCAGCTCGACCGCGAGCTCGCGCAACTCTCGGCGACGTCGACCGTCGACTCGGAGCTCGAGCGGATGAAGGCGGAGCTCGGCGCCGGCGAGGAGCGGAAGGAGCTCCAGCAGTGACCCTGCCCCACGAAATACTGCGTATTCCGCGGGGGCCCCGATGATCGTGCGGATCATGGGCGAGGGGCAGTGGCGCGTCGACGACGGGCTCGTCGAGGAGCTGAACCGGCTCGACGACGAGGCGGGGCAGGCAGTCGAGCAGGGCGACGGCGACAACCTCGCGCAGCTGCTCGAGCGCATCGCGTCGACCGTGCGCGAGCGCGGCGAGCGGCTCGACGACGCCGACCTGTCGATGTCGGACGCAATCGTGCCGCCGACGGACCTGACGCTCGAGGAGGCGCGGGAGCTCTTCGCGGGCGAGGGCCTGATCCCGGACCTGCCCGGGTAGCCCGGCCCCTCCCCCGCGGAGGCGTCGGAGGGAGCTGCGATCATCGGCGGCTTGGAGGCCGCCGTCCGACTCGCGCTCGCGGCAGTTCTCGCGGTCGCCGCGGTCCTCAAGCTCGCGCGGCCGCGTGCCAGCGCCGCGGGCCTCGACGCGTTCGGCCTTCCCGCGGGCGCCGCAGGCGTCGTCGCGCACGTCGGGGTCGCGGCTGCCGAGCTCGGCCTCGCCGCGAGCGTCGCGCTCGGCTCGAGCGGCGCCGCGTACGCCGCGTCCGGTCTCCTCGCCGTGTTCGCGGCCGCACTCGTCGTCGCGCTGCGCCGTGGCTACGCCGGCGCGCCGTGCGCGTGCTTCGGACCCGACTCTCGGGTCGGGCGCGGCGCCGTCGTGCGGAACGTCGCCCTGGCGGCCGGGTTCGCCGCCGTGCCCAGCATTCCGGAGGTCCAGCTCCGCACCGAGACGTGGCTCGCCGTCGGGCTCGCCGTCGCGCTCGGGGGGCTCGTCCTGCTCGCAGTCGTGACGGCCGCCCTGGCACGCGAGGTCGGCCTCCTGCGCCTGCGTCTCACGCCCGGCGCGGCACTCGAGGTGCCGCACGAGGGACCGCCGGTGGGCGAGCGGAGCGGGCTGATCGCACGCTTCTCGCCGAAGCCGGCCGCGCGCTTCGCGCTCGCCGTCTTCGCCTCGGAGGGCTGTCGCGTCTGCCGGACGCTGCGCCCGGCGGTCGCGGGCCTCGCACGCGACCCGCTCGTGACCGTCGAGGTCTTCGACGAGGAGCGCGACGCTCGGGTCTGGGAGGAGGCGAACGTCCCGGGGAGCCCGTTCGCCGTCGCACTCGAGCTCGACGGCACCGTGCGCGCGAAGGGGACGTTCAACACGCTCGACGAGCTCGAGGGGATCCTCGCCGCCGCCGAGCGCCGAAGCGCCGAGGTGGCGCTTGCCTGACGCAGGCGCCCTCGCTGACGCGCTCGCCGCGGGGACGTCGCGGCGCGGGTTCCTCGCACGCGTGGCGCGGATGCTGTTCGTGGCTGCGGGTGGGAGTGCGGTCGCCGCGTCCTTCGCCGCCGAGGAGGCGAGCGGCTTCCACTTCTGCGGGCACATCTACACGACGGATTCGTGCCCGCACCCGACCGGGCTCCCGCGCATCGACGCGCGCGGCTTCCCGCTTCGCGCCGCGGACGGGAAGCCGATCGACAACCTGGGGCGCCTCGTAGACGGTGCCGGGCGTCCCGTCGACGAGGCCGGGACGCTCCTGACCGACCCTGACGGGCGGCCGCTCCCGCCGGCGCCGCGCACGCGGCTCTGCCTCGACGCCGTCCGCACGCGCTTTCGCGTGCGCACGCACGTCGACGGCGGGTGGTACCGCTGTTGCGGCGGCCGCGTGCGCAAGCTGATCGACTGCTGCACGGCCGGCCCCCGCCGGATCAACGGCGACCGCGGCCTCACCGGCTACTGCTACCGCGGTCGCACCGTGTTCTGCGTCATGTACTACGACACGAACGTGCGGTGCTAGAGCTCGCGGTCGTCGCAGTCGCCGTGACCGCGGGGATCGCCGGGACATGGTCGCCGTGCGGGTTCTCGCTCGTCGACACGATCGCGCGCGGTGCCGACGGCGTGCGCTCGCGCGCCTCTGCGCTCGCCGCCTTCGCGGGCGGAGCGGCGGTCGGAGGCGTGACGACCTTCGCCGCGCTCGGCGCGCTCGGCGCTCTCGCGGGAGGCGGCGGTGCGCTCGCGCTCGCCGCGGCCGCTGCGGTCGCGGGCGCGGCGGCGATCGCGGACGCAGGCGGCGCGCGTGTCGTGCCGCAGGTCCGCCGCCAGGTTCCCGAGCCATGGCGCCGCGTGCTACGCCTTCCCGTCGCGGCCGGGCTCTACGGGATCCTGCTCGGGCTCGGCTTCACGACCTTCGTGCTCACGTTTGCGTCGTGGGCGCTCGCCGCGATCGTCGTGGCTGCGGCCGACGTCCGGCTGGGCGTGACCGCAGGGCTCGCGTTCGGCGTCGCGCGCGCGCTGCCGGTCGTCGTCCTCGTCCCGCTCGCGCACACCGACGCGGGGAGTCGGGCGACCGAGCTGATGGCGGAGCGACCGGGCATCCTGCGGGGCTGCCGCGCCGTCGCCGCGCTCTCGCTCGCCACGTGTGCGGTTGCGCTCGGCGCCGCGAGCGCGTCGGCCGCCACGCCCTTCGCGGCCGACGCGCGCAACCCGACCGTCGCGGGACTACTCGTCGCGTGGCAGCGCGCGAGCGACGTCGTCGTCGTGCGCCCGGAGGGGCAGGTCGTGCTGCCAGGCGCCGATCCAGCGCTCGGCGGGTCGCTGTTCGCGTGGCGCCGAGGCGAGACGGTGCAGATCGCGCCCGTCGCGGACTTCGCGGCCGTCACGTCCCTCTCGCTGCCCGGGGCCGACGCCCTCGCGGTCTCGGACACGTGGCTGGTCTACCGCCGGCGCGGCAGAGGGCGCGAGGAGCTCGTCGCGCGCCGTCACGACACCGGTGCCGAGCGCGTCGTCGCGACCGTCACGGCGCCTGCGCAGCTCGGGCGGCCGGCGCTCGCCGGCGAGGTCATCGTCTTCCACGTCGCGCGGCCGCGGACGAGCTCGATCCTCCAGGTCAACCTCGCGACGTCGAGGCGGCGCGTGCTGCGGACGAGTCGCTTGTACGAGCTCTCGAACCCGTCGATCGTCGGCGGCGCGCTCCTCTACGTGCGGCGGTCGAACACGCACCAGCTCCTGCTGATCGGGCCACGCCGTCCGAACGTCCCCAACCGCGTCCTCCACACGGCGCCGGCGACCGTGCGCCGCGACGACGGCTTCCAGCACGGCTACAGCCGCCGCACGCGCACGCCGCGGGCGCAGCCGCGCGGGACGTTGTCGTTCTGGACGACCGCGCTCTCCGAGCAGCACGCGTACCTGACGCTCGTGCCCGTCGAGCGGAGGCTAGGGCCGCCGCGGATCGTCCGCGTCACCCGCCGCTGAGCCGCGCTCGGCCCGCCGCTTCGCCGCACGCAGCCACAACCTGCGGATCAGGCCGCTGAACGGGCGGATCGCGAGCCAGTAGCGGCGGAACCTCCGCCGCGAGGCGTCGTCGGTCAGGAGCACGCGCGTCTCCGTCGACAGCGTCGAGCCGTCCGCGACGAAGTTGATCGCCATCTTCGCGAACCCCGGCGTGTCGAAGCGTCCGAAGTCGACGTCGCGCAGCATGCCGCCGCGCGGGCGCCAGGGCTGCCCGACCGCGCCGAGGACGAACTCCCGCGCCGGCTCCTCGGCGAGGTGCGCGAACGACGTCCGCCGCATCGCGTCGTAGACGCTGCCCGAGCGTCCCGGCATCCCGCGGAGCGCGAAGAGGACGCCGGCGAGCGGCATCTCCGCGAGCGTCACCTCCCGAGCAGCCGCGAGCGCGCGCTCCGGCGGCGCCGCGACGGCGACCTCGTGCCGCTCCGCGAAGTCCGCGCGCGGCAGGACGTCGTCGAGCAGCAACTAGAGAGGCGCTCCGAAGAGCCCGAACCAGCGCGAGAGATCCTGCTCGACCGGCAGCTCCCGCTCCAGCTTCGCCTTCAGCTCGAGCTCGAGCGCGTTGTCGCGCTCTTGATCCTTGCCCGCGGGCACGAACGGCCAGAACGCGGCGCGCTTGTACCCGTAGATCCAGTAGACGGCGCCGCGCTTGCCCTCGAAGCGGAACATCGAGGCGAGCAGCTGCGGCCCGAACCCGCGCGCCTGGAGCTCGGAGCCGACGAGGTGGACTGTCGTGACCAGGTCCTCGAAGTCGGGGTCCTCGACGACGATCCACTGGAAGCCGAGCTCGTCCGCGTGCCGCCGGATCTTGGACTGCGAGCTGCGCGCGGCCACGTCGACGAGCTCCTGGAGCTCCTCCTCGACGCGGTCGAATGTCCCGGCGGAGAGCGGCTTGAAGCAGACGGCCGCCGACCCGCCCGGACGAAGCCCGAGCTCCATCTCCAGCGTCACCTGCGCCGTCGACAGAGCGAACAGCTTCTCCCCGGAGGCCTCCTTCAGCTTCTTGCGCCCGAAGAGGACGTCACCGAGGCCCACCTAGCCGACCTTCCGGATCCTGCGCGCCATGTCGTGCGGACGTTCGCGCCTACGCGACCGGGCGGCCTATCTCCTGCGCGACGCGCGCGAGGTTCGCGAGCCGCTTGTCGAGCGGCGGGTGCGTCGCGAAGAGCTCACCGAGGGACGACTTCACGTTCGTCGGGATGATGAAGAAGGCGTTCATCGACTCGACCTGGCGCAGGTCGCGCTGCGGGATCAGCGACATCTGGCTCGCGATCTTCTGGAGCGCGCTCATCAGATACTCGGGAGCGCCGGTGACGAGCGCCGCGCCGCGGTCGGCGGAGTACTCGCGGTAGCGCGAGATCGTCCGGATCAGGATGAAGCTCAGCGCGTAGGTCACCATCGAGACGAGGAACACGATCAGCCACACGGCCGCGCCGCCGCCGTTGTTGTCCCGGTCGCCGCCCCCGCCGCCGAACATCCCGCCGTAGAGGCCGAGCCTCGTCAGGAGCCCCGCGAGCATCGCGAAGAAGCTCGCGAGCGTCATCACGAGCACGTCTCGGTGCGCGATGTGCGCGAGCTCGTGCGCGAGGACGCCCTCGACCTCGCGCGGCGTGAGCCGGTGCCACAGACCGGTCGTGATCGCGACCGCGGAGTGTTTCGGGCTGCGCCCCGTCGCGAACGCGTTCGGGACGTCCGTGTCGATCACCGCGATCTTCGGCTTGGGCAGGTCGGACATCGCGCAGAGGCGCTCGACCATCTCGTGCAGCTGCGGCGCCTCCTCGCGCGTCACCGTCTTCGCACCGGACGCGGCGAGCGCGAGCTTGTCGGAGGTGAAGTACTGGAAGAGCGCCATCCCGACGACGATCACGAGCATCGGGACGAGCCCCGCGTCGAGGACGTTGAAGAGGACGAGCGCGAAGCCGACGTAGAGCATCCCGAGCATGCCGCTCGTGGCGAGCATGCGCACGGACAGACCTAGATCGCGACCGAAAGCCTTACGTTTCACGGTGTTCCAGCTCCTTCGAGAGGGGTGCCTCCATTGTACGGACGCGACTCTTGCTCCCGGACGCGAGTGAAACGCTCTACCGCGAGATACGCGGCGAGGCCGCCGACCGCGACCTCGCGCGGCGAGTCGTTCACGAGTAGCGACGCGACCACCGAAGCCGCGACCGCGAGCGGGAGCGGCGCGCGTCGCCCGCGGGCGACCACGAACACGAGCACGAGCACGGAGGCGGCGACCACGACGGCCGTGACCGGGTTCGCCGTCGCGCGCAGGAACGAGAGCTCGGCGCGCTCGGCGACGTCGCGCGCGACTTCGCCCGGGCCGCCCGCGAGCGACTCCGTCACGTGCGTCGACGGCCCGAAGACCAGATCGGCCGCGACGAGCAGCCCGACCGCGGCCACCGCGACGGCGGCGACGAGCGCGCGGCGCCGTGGCGCGATCCGGGCCGCAAGCACGGCGTAGCCGACGGCGAGCACGATCGCGCCGCCGCCGTCCGCGCCGAGGCGGCTGCTCGCGACGGTCGCGAGCGACAGAGCGGCGACGGCACCGAAGCCGGGCCAGCCGAAGCGTCTGCGCGCGAGCTCGGCCCCGGCCAGCGCGGGGACGAGGAGCAGCGTCTCGAGCAGGTTCGAGACGCCGTAGAAGCGGCCGTTCTGGGACGGGCCGAGCGGCGAGAGCGCGACCCACGTCTCGTCCAGCGCGAGCGCGAGCGCGTAGGCGGCGACGGCTCCGACGCTGAGCAGGAAGACGCGGCGTCGCAGCGCGAGCGCCGGCGCGGCGAGCAGGAGCAGCGCCCAGGCGCCGGAGAGGCCGACGACGCCGAGGACGAGGTTGCCGAGCAGGATCGCGGCGAACGCGCCCGCGGCCACGACCGGCGCGACGAAGGCGAGCGCGCCGGCGATCGCGAGCGACGTCATCGCGACCGGTAGCCGCCAGCGGTTGTTGGCGCCGATGCGGGCGTCGATCTCCCGGAGGTGGGCGACGGCGTCGCCGTGCGGCTCGCTGCGCAAACGGCCGGTTCGGCCGAGCGCCGTCGGAGCAACGTCGACGACCGAGACCAGCCCCGGGATCCGCGTCGACTCGGACGTCAGCAGCCCGCGGTAGCCGCGCCCGACGACGGCGATGAGGTAGCGCCGGTCGTTCGGCTGCGTTCCGCCGCGCGGGGTTCCGACGACGATCAGCGGCCGCTGCGCGCGACCGGCGAGCTCGATCAGCTCCGGCCCCTCCGGGAACCCGTCGCGCAGGGAGTTGCGCACGCTGCCGCGGAGGAGCGCCGCCCGCGCGCGCTCCTCGCTCGTGCGTGGGCCGGCGTCGGGAACGACGAGCCCGACTGCCGCCGGCCGCGGGAGCGACCGAGCGTCCGCGAGGTCGAATCCCGGTACTGCGACGACCGCGAACCGCTGCCCCTCGGCGGCCGCCGCAGCGGGCGGCGAGACGAGCGCGAGCGGGAGAAGGAGAAGCGCCCTGCGCATCGCCGGCACAGCGTAGGCTTGCGCCCCGCATGGAGTTCGCGGCAACGCGCCGGGAGGTCGTGCGCGCGGCGCTCCTCGGCGCGGGCGCTGCGCTGCTCGTGGCCGTGCTCGCGCCGCCGGGCGGCGACTCCGCCGCGCACCTCTACAGGACGATGCTCGTCCGCGACGGCGTCCACGTCTGGGACAACCTCTGGTACGGCGGCCAGTACCCGCTCGCCTCGTACAGCCTCCTCTACTACCTCCCCGCCTCGGTCGTCGGCAACGTGCCGCTCGTCGTCGCGGCGACGGTGGCCTCGGCCGCGCTCTTCGCCGCTCTCGTCCTGCGCGAGTGGGGCGACGCCGCGCGCTGGCCCGCGCGCGTCTTCGCGGTGCTGGCGGCCGGGCCGCTCTTCACCGGCACGTACACCTACGCGCTCGGAGTCGCCGCCGGGCTCGGCGCGCTGGTGCTCCTCCAGCGCGGCCGCACCTGGCTCACCGTCGGCTGTGCGGCGCTCGCGCTCGGCTTCAGCCCGCTCGCCTTCGCCTTCCTCTGCGTCGCGCTGGGCGCCATCGTCGTCGCGCGCCGACGGCTCGGCGCGAGCGGAAGCCGAGTCGCCGTCGCGCTCGCCGTGCTCGCGGGCCTGCAGCTGCTCGCCATCCTGGTTTTCCCGACCGAGGGCCGCTACCCGTTCAACCCGCTCTCCCTCGCCGCGGTGCTCACCGTCAGCGCGCTCGGGGCGCTCGTCGCGTCGCGCAGCGAGCAGGGTCGCGTCCTCGTCGCCTTCTTCGCTCTGTGGGGGCTCGTCAACCTCGTCGCGTTCTTCGTCCCCTCCCCGTTCGGGGACAACCTGACGCGCCTGCGCGGCGTCGTCTTCGCGCTCGTCCTGCTCTCGGCCGCCGTCGCCCGCTTCCGCCCCGGGTGGCTCGCGGGCGGCGCGCTCGCGTTCGCGCTCTTCTACAACCTCGCGCCCGACGTGTCCGCGCTGCCGAAGCGGACGGCGGACACGAAGACCGCCGAGGCTGCGTTCTGGGCGCCGGCGCTCGACTTCGTCCGGGCGCGCTCGAACGGCGAGCACCGGGTCGAGGTCGTGCCGACGTTCGGCCACTGGGAGGCCTACTGGGTCCCGCGCGCGGGGCTGGCGCTCGCGCGCGGCTGGTACCGCCAGATCGACCTCGCCGAGAACCCGGAGCTCTACCGCCGGCCGCTCGACGCCGAGGAGTACGTGCGGTGGCTGCGACGACTCGGCGTGCGTTTCGTGCTGCTCCCGGAGGCGCGACTCGGGCCGATGGGCGCGGAGCGCGAAGCGGAGCTGCTGCGATCCGGCCGCGCGGGCCTGGTGCAGGTCTTCCGCAGCCGGGACTGGACGATCTATGAGCTTCCGGACGCGCCGCGGATCCTGACGGGGCCTGCGCCCGCGCGGATCGACCGGCTCGGGCACGACGTCATCTCGGGCCGCGTCGAGCGCCCCGGCACGTACACGCTGCGTGTCCGGTACACGCCGTACTGGGACGTTGCGGCCGGCCGCGTCTGCCTCGCGGCCGCCGACGACCGGATGACGCGGCTCGTCGTGCGCCGCGGCGGCGCGTTCCACCTCGTGCTCCCGGAGCGCCCAGCGACCCTGCTCCGCAAGATCGTATTGCCGGCGGAGCCGCGATGTTAGGCGGCCGCGCGGCCGGGTATAGGTCGCGCGCCGTGACCCGCACCGTACTCCTCTTCGTCGTCGCAGCACTCACGCTCGCCGGCTGCGGCGGTGGGCAAGAGGTCGCACCGACGGCGGAGGAGGTACAGACGGAGACGCAGGGGCAGGCCGAGACCGACAACGCGGGCGGCGCGACGGAGGGCGAGACCGACACGGCGGGCGACACCGGCGAGAGCGCGGCGCCGACGGGGAACGCCGAAGCTGGAAGGGCGATCTACGACGCGCAGGGCTGCGGGAACTGCCACACGCTCGAGGAGGCCGGCTCGACGGGCACGGTTGGCCCGAACCTCGACGAGTCAAAGCCGGACTTCGAGCTCGCCGTCACGCGCATCGCGAATGGGAAGTCGCCGATGCCGGCGTACAAGGGCGAGCTGAGCGAGAAGCAGATCAACGACGTCGCCGCGTTCGTCGTCGATTCGACAGACGGCTGATCCTTCCGCCGGGGTTCCCGCGCACCGTCGAGACGCTCGCCTGCGACCTCGACCGGACGCTGATCGCCGCGGACGCGGTGCTACGCCCGCGAACGCGCGCCGCCCTCCGCGCCGCGCAGCGCTCGGGGCTGCACGTCGTCGTCGTGACGGGACGCATGCTCCAGTCCGTGCGCCGCTACCTCGACGACGCGGGGCTCACGGCGCCGGTCGTCTGCTACCAGGGCGCGGTCGTCGCCGACCCGGCGAGCGGCGAGTTCCTGCGCCACGAGCCGATCCCCCTCGAGCTCGCGAAGGAGACGATCGCCGCCGTCGACGCGACCGGGCACCACCTGAACTGCTACGTCGACGACGAGCTCTACGTCGCCGAGGTGACGCCCGAGGCGCGAGCGTACGCCGACTTCCAGCACCTCGCGATCCATCCCGTCGGCGATCTGGCCGCGTGGCTCGACCGGCCGCCGACGAAGCTCGTCTCGGTCGGCGATCCGGCCGCGCTCGACGTGCTCGAGGCGGAGATGAAGGCGCGCTTCGACGGTCGCCTCTACATCTCGAAGTCGCTCCCGTACTTCCTGGAGTTCGCGAGCCCCGAGGTGACGAAGGCGAGCGGCCTCGCCTTCCTCGCCGAGCACCTCGGCTTCTCCGCAGCCGGGACGCTCGCGTTCGGGGACGGCGAGAACGACGTCGAGCTGCTCGCCTGGGCGGGCTTCGGTATCGCCGTCGAGAACGCGCATCCGCGCGTGCTGGCCGTCGCGGACTGGGTCTGCCCGCCGGCGGAGGAGGAGGGCGTCGCGCAGGTCCTGGAAGCGTTTCTAGACTCACGTCGATGATCGACCTGCGCGCCGCGAGGGCGGAGCCGGAGCGTATCCGCGCGGCCCTCGCGCGGCGCGGCGCGGCGGACGCCTTCGACCACCTGCTGGCGGTGGACGAGCGGTGGCGCGCGCTCGTCCCGCAGGTGGACGAGCTGCGCGGGCGCCAAAAGCTGGACGGGAAGCCGACGCCCGAGCAGGTCGCCGAGCTGCGGTCGGTGAAGGAGCGCCTGAAGGCGCTCGAGGACGAGCTCGCCGCGGCCGAGCGGGAGCGCGACGAGCTCGCGCTGCGTGTCCCGAACCCGCCGCACGAATCGGTGCCGGACGGTGCGACCGACGAAGACGCGGAGGAGATCCGTCGCGTCGGAGAGCCGCCGCAGCTCCGCGACGCGCGCGAGCACACCGAGATCGGCCGCTTCGACATGGAGCGCGCGGCGCGCGTCTCCGGCTCCCGGTTCGGCTACTGGATCGGTGACACCGCCCTGCTCGCGCTGGCGCTGTACCGCCTCGCGATCGACCGTCTCGCAGCAAAGGGGTTCGTCCCCGTCCTGCCACCGGTGCTCGTGCGCGAGGAGGCGCTGATCGGCACCGGCCAGTTCCCGAGCCTGGAGCAGAACGTGTACGAGCTGCCCGGGGACCGCCTCTATCTCGCCGGCACCGCGGAGATCCCCCTGGGCGGGCTGCACACGGGCGAGATCCTCGAGGAGAGCGAGCTCCCGCTCCGCTACGTCGGCTTCTCGCCCTCGTTTCGCAGGGAGGCCGGCGCGGCCGGCCGCGACACCCGCGGGATGATCCGCGTCCACCAGTTCAACAAGGTCGAGCAGTTCGCGTTCGTGCGCGCCGAGGAGTCGTGGGACGAGCTCGAGCGGCTGCTCGCGAACACGGAGGAGATCGTGCGGGAGCTCGGGCTCGCGTACCGCGTCGTCGTCCTCCCGGCCGGCGACATGTCGACCGCGATGGCAAAGACCTACGACGTCGAGATCTGGTTCCCGAGCCAGGACCGCTACCGCGAGACCGCGTCCGTCTCGAACGCGACCGACTTCCAGGCGCGCCGGCTCGGCACCCGCTACCGCGCGGAGCGCGGGACGGAGCTCGTGCACACGCTGAACGGGACGGCGGTCGTCGACCGGATGGCGCTCGCGCTCCTCGAGAACTTCCAGGGCGAGGTGCCGGACGTCCTGCGCGCGTACGGCGCCCCCGAGCACGTTCGGCCGTAGGTCACAATTGCGGCCGGCGGGGTGCCGGAGCGGTCGAACGGGGCGGTCTTGAAAACCGTTGGGCGCGAGAGCGTCCCGTGGGTTCGAATCCCACCCCCGCCGCTCGTCGGCGCTACTGCCGAGCCGCGAGACGCGACGCGGCGACGATCACAAGCGCCGTCAGCGCCACGCTGACGAGCGTGACCGCAGCGGCAGCGGCAGGCCAGCCGTCGCCGAGCCCGTCGCCCCACCAGTCCTCGCTCAGGCCGAGGTAGAAGAGTGGCCACGCGACGAGCGGCGCGAGGAGGTACCACCAACTCCGCACGAGCGCGCCGCCGAGCGCGAGCGCCGCGAGCAGCACGACGATGGTCGCCTCCACGCCCGGCCGAGTATGACGCCCAGCGGGGGTGGAGCCGCGAACCGGCGCGGGTCGCGCGACGAATGTGTTGCGCTGGCCCCGCCGGAGCGAGAAGATCACGTGCGGCGGAGGAGACTCGGCGGCCACGCGGAAGACCTCCCCGAGCGTGCGGGAGCGCCCGGACACGACACGAAAAAACCTACGGCTCCAGGAGGGAAGACATGGCGGAACGCGCAATGGATCGGGACCGAACGCTGGCGCAGAAGCTCGCGCTGCTGTTCGGCGCCACGTTCCTGCTCGTCGGAATCCTCGGGTTCATCCCGGGCATCACGTCGGACTACGGCGACATGGCGTTCGCGGGCGAGGGCTCGGACGCGAAGCTGCTCGGGATCTTCGAGGTCAGCATCCTGCACAACATCGTCCACATGCTGTTCGGCGTCGGGATCCTCATGGCGAGGACTCACGAGAGCGCGAAGAACTACCTGCTGTGGGGCGGCGTGCTGTACGCGATCCTTTTCCTGTACGGGCTCTTCGTCGGCGACGACGACTCGGCGAACTTCGTCCCGATGAACAACGCCGACGACGTCCTCCACGCGATCCTCGCGGCCGGGCTGCTCGGGTCGTACTTCGCGAGCAAGCGCGCGGACGACCGCGTGGGCGACCGCGGCACCGCCGGCGCCACCTAGCGCGCCGGCACGCGTCTGGTCTGAGAACGGGGAGCTTCGGCTCCCCGTTCTTGTTTCTCGTTCGACGAGGTGGGTCCGATCCCCGCGCTAAATGAGCCGCGCGGCCCATGAGCGGCGCGCGCCGAGGCCGATCAATGGAGGGTGACCCGCCAGGTCGTCGCCACCGCCGCCATTCTCGTCGTCTCCGCGCTCGTTCCGGCAGTCGCAACCGCGTCGGAGCTCATCGACAGGAACGCGACCGGCGTTCGTCTCGCCGTCAACGCGCAGGGACAGGCGCTCGTCAGCTACCGCGCCGCCGGGCGCGTGCGCAACGTCCTCGCCTGGGGCGCCGTGAACGCGGTCGCGCCGACGCAGAGCCGGCCGCAGGTGAAGTTCCGCCTCGACTACTCCGGCGGCTGGGGCGCCTTCCGCCGTGACCTCTCGAAGAGCTTCGAGAACAGGTGCTCGGCGTACGACGGCCCGCCGCTCCAGTGGCTCGTTACCGCGTGCAAGGCGCCGGACGGCTCGTACTGGGCGCTCCAGCGCTGGCAGCGGATGCTGCCGAACTACGGGCTCGCGCCGACGCCGAAGCAGGCGGTCTGGGAGCTGCGGCTTGCGCACTGGACGGGCCCGCTGCCGGTGCTCGAGATCAAGCTGAACTGGGCCTACCGCCAGTACCACCACATGTACGGCCGCTTCACGTACCTCGGCAACCCCGTGCACGGCTTCCGCGTGAACCCGACGGGCGTGCCCCTCGACACCTTCGGCCGCAACCTGTACGTCGACACGTTCGACTCGGTCTACGGGAACGGCTGGAAGCGCGAGAACAGCTTCCTGATGCACAACGGGAGCGGCGCGTTCTGCTACGGCTTCTTCCGCCACGGCTCGCGCCCCGTCGGCGCCGGCAAGCGCTACCGGGCGACGATCATCGGGCCGGGCGTGACGCCGGACATGTTCTGGCAGGCCGAGGCTCCGGGCGCGTACGACCGCGAGCTCGACCGGGTCGCGAACGAGGAGATCCGCGGCCTCGGCAGCGATCTCTGCAAGCCGAACTAGCGCGGCCGCCATAAGATCGGGCCGGTGATCGCCGGCGACGAGCTTCGCGCCGCGATGCGCCGCTTCGCCGCGGGCGTCTGCGTCGTCACCGTCGCGGTCGACGGCCAGCGCCTCGGGATCACAGCCGGGTCGCTCGTCTCGCTCTCGCTCGAGCCGCCGCTCGTCTCCGTCTCGATCGGGATCGCGTCGTCCCTGCACGAGCCGCTCCGGGAGGCGCGTCGCTTCGCCGCGAGCCTGCTCGCGGGCGACCAGGAGAGGCACGCGCAGCACTTCGCGCGCAGCGGGGTGCCGCCGCTCGCGCTCTGGAGCGGCATCGAGCTCCGCGAGAGCGAGCTGCCCGAGCCGCTCCTCGCCGGCGCCGTCGCGTGGCTCGAGTGCCGCACGTGGGCCGAGTACGACGCAGGCGACCACACGATCTTCGTCGGTGAGGTGCTCTGGACGGAACTGGGGCGCGACGAGCGGGCGCTCGTCTACGTCGGCGGCGAGTACCGCGTGGTGTGATCGACGCGGTCGTCTTCGATCTCGACGGCGTCCTCGTCCAGACGGAGGAGATCTGGGACGACGTCCGCGAGCGGCTCGTGCGGGAGCGCGGCGGCCGCTACAACGCCGCCGCGCAGCGGGCGATGATGGGCATGAGCTCCCTCGAGTGGTCGCGGTACATCCACGAGGAGCTCGGCGTCGCAGACGCGCCGGAGGAGATCTCGGCGGAGGTGGTGCGCCGGATGGACGCTCGCTACCGCGCCCGGCTGCCGCTGATCGACGGCGCCGCGCAGGCGGTCGAGGGGCTTGCGGAGCGATGGCCACTCGGTGTCGCGTCGTCCTCGAACAGGGCGCTGATCGACGCGGCGCTCTCGCTGTCGGGACTCGAGCGGTACTTCCGCGCGACGGTGTCCTCGGAGGAGGTGGCGCGGGGGAAGCCGTCTCCGCACGTGTACCTCGAGGCCGCGAGAAGGCTCGGCGTCCCTCCCGACCGCTGCGCCGCGGTGGAGGATTCCCACAGCGGGATCCGGAGCGCGAAGGCCGCTGGCATGCGAGTGCTCGCGATCCCGAACGCGTCCTTCCCGCCCGACGACGCGGCGCTCGCCCAGGCGGACGTCGTGCTGCGCTCGCTCGCCGAGCTCACACCGGACGCCGTCGACCCCAAGTAACAACGTGTTACTTGGCGTCGTCGAAGCGGCCGACGAGGACGCAGCCGTTGTGGCCGCCGAGGCCCATAGCGTTCGACAACGCGACGTCGACCTGCGCCGGGCGCGCCGCGTTCGGGACGTAGTCGAGGTCGCACGCGGGGTCGGGCTCGCGGTAGTTGATCGTCGGCGGGAGCATTCCGTGGCGCAGGGCGAGCACGCACATCGCCGCCTCGATCGCGCCCGCGGCGCCGAAGGTGTGGCCCATCATCGACTTCGTCGAGGAGACCGCGAGCTCGTAGGCGTGGTCGCCGAAGACGTCCTTGATCGCCTTCGTCTCGGCGGCGTCGCCGAGCGGCGTCGACGTGCCGTGCGCGTTGATGTAGCCCACGCGCTCCGGTTCGACGCCCGCGCGGCGCAGCGCCGCGCGCATCATCTCGGAGACTCCGACCGACTCGGGATCCGGCTGCGCCATGTGGTGCGCGTCGTTCGAGGCCCCGTACCCGAGCACCTCCGCGTAGATCTCGGCGCCCCGCGCCCGTGCGGCGTCGAGCTCTTCCAGCACGAGCACGCACGCCCCCTCTCCCATCACGAACCCCGCGCGCGTCGCGTCGAACGGGCGGGAAGCGCGCGCCGGATCCTCCTCCTCGGCCACGAGCCCGCGCATCGCGCAGAACCCCGCCAGGATCAGCGGGTGCATGCACGCCTCGGTCCCGCCCGCCAGGACGGCGTCGGCGTCGCCGCGCCTGATCAGCTCCGCCGCCTCCCCGACGGCGTGCGAGCCGGTCGCGCACGCTGACACGACGGCGTAATTGGGGCCGCGGATCCCGAGCGAGATCGCGAGCTGGCCACTCGCGGAGTCGACGAGCACGTTCGGGAGGAAGTTCGGCGAGATCCGGTCCGGGCCGCGCTCCCGCAGCACCTCGCTCTGCTCCATGATCCCGAGGAAGCCGCCGATCGCCGAGCCGAAGACGATGCCGACGCGCGCCGGGTCGAAGCCGTTCAGCGCCGCGTCGTCCACCGCCTCGCGAGCCGCGGCGAGCGCGAGCAGGACGTTGCGGTCGAGCTTCCGCACCTCCTTCGGCGAGGCGACCGAGTTGGCGTCGAAGTCCTTGACCTCGGCCGCGATCCGCACGGGGTACTCGCTCGCGTCGAACGCGCGGATGAAGTCGACGCCGCTTTCGCCGGCTAGCGCAGCGCGCCACGTCGAAGCGACGTCGTTCCCGAGCGGCGTCACCGCACCGAGCCCGGTGACGACGACCCGCCGCACCGGCGCAGCTTAACCTCGCTTCGCCGGTTCGAATCCGCTGTGGTTGGGTAAGAGTTGTCCAACCCTGGGCCGTGCCCCCGCCCTCCCGGACAACTCACTCAGGAGGAACGGCAAAGAATGGCCTCGGCCGCCCCGAGCGTCACCACCGCGCAACCCGGTCTCGTCTTCTTCCACTCGGCGTTGTCAGGGCACTGCCGGCGCGTGGAAGGCTTCCTCGCACAGGTGCTCCAGCGCCGGCGCAACCACGGGACGTTCAAGCTCTATCGCGTCGACCGGGACGATCGGCCGGATCTCGTCGAGCGCTTCGGCGTCGAGACGTTCCCGACGCTCGTCGTCGTCGAGCGCAAGCAGGTGCAGGCGACACTCGAGCGGCCGCGCGGGTGCCGCGAGATCGAGCGCTTCCTCGCGCCCTGGCTGAACTAGCTCCGAACGCGAGGAGCGGGCACCGGAGCGCCCGCTCCTCTGCGCGGAGTCGCTAGGCGACGATCCCCTGCTCGCGCAGCGAGAGGTCGGCGAGCTTGTCCCAGTTCGCCTCGTAGAAGGCGGCCATCTGCTCCTCCTCGCCGCGGTTCTCGCGCGCGACCTCCGCGGTCTCCTCGTCGCCGGCGCGCTGCGCCACGCGCTCGAGCAGCTGGTAGCTCGCGATCTCCATGTGCTCGGTGGCGTAGCCGTCGCGCGC
The DNA here is from genome assembly GCA_030446625.1 of Gaiellaceae bacterium. Lineage (GTDB taxonomy): Bacteria > Actinomycetota > Thermoleophilia > Gaiellales > Gaiellaceae > JAUJMY01. The sequence goes on along the minus strand of JAUJMY010000008.1, from coordinate 9,384 downwards.
GTTGCGCCCGGCCTTCTCGCCGCGAACCATGTCGACGACGCTCTTCATGAGCGCGCCGGCGACGCCCCCGGCCTCCTTGATCCCGGACGGGGTCGCGCCGTGCGCCTCGAGCCGCCGCATCAGGCGGTCGGACTGCTGCTCAGTCTGGAGCCTGTGCTCGCGCAGGCGCTGCCTGACCTCGTCGTCCTCGGTCGTCTCGATCATCGAGTCGATCATCCGGAGCACGTTCTGCTCCATCGCGATGCCGTCGTCGATGTGCTTGACCAGCTGTCCCTTCAGCTCGTCCGATCCCATCGAGCCTCCTTGTGTCGTTACGGGTCGCATCACGAACCGGCCGAGCTCGCGCCCGAAGTAGGTCGCGCGGCCGCGGTACACGTCGCCGTCCCGGACCAGGTGGTCGACGAGACCGACGAACGGGAAGCGGTAGTGGAGCGAGAGCCCGGCGACGTCGAACTTCAACCCGGGGAGGTTCCCGGCCTTCGTCTCTCCCCGGCTGCCGGCGATCCGCTTGCGCACGCCGTACATCGGCGGCAGTGCGCCGCCCACGCGCTCTACGTTCCAGACGCCGTCCAGCTCCGCCACGAGGAGTAGCGTTCCACCCAGTGCCAGGGCCAAACGTTCCCTTCCCGCCGATGGAGGCGCAGCTCGTCGACGAGCTGCCGGCGAGCGGCGGCTGGCAGTACGAGCCGAAGTGGGACGGCTTCCGCGGCGTCCTGGAGAACGACGGCGGCGAGCTCGCGCTGTGGAGCCGCAACGGCCGGCCGCTGCTGCGCTACTTCCCCGAGCTGCGCCCGCTCGGCGAGCTGCTGCCGCCCCGCTCCGCGCTCGACGGCGAGATCGTGATCGCGCGCGACGGCAAGCTCGACTTCGACGCCATGCAGATGCGGATGCACCCGGCCGAGAGCCGCATCCGCAAGCTCTCCGCCGAGATCCCGGCGCAGTTCGTCGCCTTCGACCTGCTCCTCTGGGACGGCGAGCCGGTGCACCGGAGGCCGCTCGAGGAGCGGCGCGCCGAGCTCGAGCGGCGCGCGGCTGCGTTCCGCCTCTCGCCGGTCTCGTCGGACGTGGAGGCGGCGACGGCGTGGCTCGCGCGACTCGAGGCCGCGGGGCTGGACGGCGTCATCGCGAAGCGGCTCGGCCTCCCCTACCTCCCCGGGTCGCGCGACGGCGTCGTCAAGGTGAAGCCGCACCGCACGGCCGACTGCGTGATCGTGGGCTTCCGCTGGAGCGACAAGGTCGAGGGGCAGATCTCGACGCTCCTCCTCGGCCTCTACCGCGACGACGGCGGCCTCGACTTCGTGGGCCACGCGTCCGGGTTCCCCGCGGCCGTGCGCAAGCAGCTGCACGAGCTACTGCCGCCGCTGCGCGAGGAAGGCCACATCAGCGGCGACCGCGTGCCCGGCGGGCAGAGCCGCTGGTCGCGCGGGAAGGAGCTCGACTGGAACCCTGTCCGGCCGGAGCTCGTGTGCGAGGTCCGCTTCGACAAGCTCGAGCAGAACCGCTTCCGCCACGGGACGAAGTTCATGCGCTTCCGCCCCGACAAGGATCCGCGTCAGTGCACGTGGCGCGAGGTGCGTCCGCCGCGCCGCGCCGACGACCTCACGGTCGACGGCCTGCTCGCTGCGCGTGCGTAGGCGACGGCCACGGACCGGAAGTCACGACTGCTTTCCGTCTTCCGCGAGAAAATCCAGCACCAGCTCCACGAACTCGCGCGGCCGCTCGACCATCGGCACGTGGCCGACGTGCGGCATCGAGACGAGCCGGGCATCCGCGATCTCCTGACGCCAGACGTCGCAGGAGGCGACGGGCACGAGCACGTCGCGCTCGCCCCAGACGAGCAGCGTCGGCGCCTCGACGCGCCGCAGCTCCTCCGTCACGTCGTGCGCGAGCAGGTCGCGCGCGGCGCGGAGCACGCGGTGTGGCCCCAAGCGCAGCGCATCGGCGGCGAGCAGGCGGAGGAACGCGGGAGAGACGCGGAGCGTGCTCGCCGCGAGCGCGGGGACGTGCGCGAGGAGCGTCCGGTCGGTGCGGACGCCTACCGGAGCGACGAGGACGAGGCGACGGACGCGGTCGGGAGCGGCCGCGGCGAGGCGCGCGCAGACGAGGCCGCCGAGCGAGTGCCCAACGAGGTGCGCGCACTCGATCCCGACCGCGTCGAGCCAGCTCTTCAGCCGGTCGGGCGCGTCCGCGAGCGGCGTCCCACGCGGCAGGTCGACGGCGTGGACGCGGAACCGACTCGCGAGCGCGTCGAGGTTCGCGCTCCACCAGCGGCGCGAGCCGGCGAGCCCGTGCACGAGCACGAGCGGTTCACCCGCTCCCCCGACGCGATAGCGGACGGTGCCGCCCTCGACGCGCGCTGCGTGCTCCTCCACGACGCCGTTTTACCCGTGGCGAACGACGGGTAGCTCCGGCTCGTGCGCAGGCAGCTCAGAGGAGCGGTCACCGTGATCACCGGCGCGTCGAGCGGCATCGGGCGCGCGACAGCGCTCGAGTTCGCGCGACGTGGAACTTCGCTCGTCCTCGCGGCGCGGCGCGAGCACGCGCTCGAGGAGGTCGCGGAGGAGTGCAGGCGGCTCGGCGTCGCGGCGGTCGCAGTTCGGACGGACGCCGCGGACGCGGCAGCAGTGGACGCGCTCGCTCGGCACGCCGTCGCTGCCCACGGCCGCGTCGACGTCTGGGTGAACAACGCGGGCGTCTACCTCGTCGGCCGCTTCGAGGACACGCCGCCGGAGGTCTTCGAGCGCGTCGTCGAGACGAACTTCCTCGGCTACGTGCACGGGTCGCGCGCGGCGCTAGCCCAGTTCCGGCGGCAGGGCAGCGGCGTCTTGATCAACAACGCGTCGCTCGACGCGCATCTCGGCGTGCCCTACCACACCGCGTACGCGTCTTCGAAGTGGGCAGTCGTCGGCTTCTCGCACTCGCTCCGCCAGGAGCTGCGGGACACGCCGCACATCGACGTCGCCGTCGTCTCGCCGGCGTCGATCGACACGCCGCTCTTCCATCAGGCAGCGAACTACAGCGGCCGGCCGCTGAAGGCGATCACGCCGACGTACGAGCCCGAGAAGGTGGCGCGCGCGATCGTCGCGCTCGCGCAGCGGCCGAGGCGCGAGGTCGTCGTCGGCGGCGCGGGCAAGCTCGTGGCGCTCCAGCACCGGATCGCGCCCGCGCTCACGGAGCGCGTCTTCGCGGCACAGCTCGAGCACGACCAGTGGCAGGACGGAGAGTCGCCGCCGACGCCGGGCAACGCGTTCGAGCCACTCGAGGGGTGGACGGGCGCGAGCGGAGGCTGGCAGAGCGTCCCTCGAGCGGCGCGGCGCGTCGCGCTCGTGAGCGCTGCGGCGCTCGTTCCCGCCGTGGGCACCGCGCTCTGGCTGCGGCGATAGCGTCGGTCCGCGAGCGGCTGCTCTACCGCGGCGCGCCCCTCCGGCTCGGCCGGCGCTGGCGCGTCGTCGGCGGAATGCGCCTGCACGAGCGCTACCGGGACGACGCGAGAGCGGGTGCGACGCCGCTCGTCTTCGTGCACGGGCTGGGCGTCTCGAGCCGCTACCTGATGCCGACGGCGGCGCGGCTCGCCGGCGAGCGCCGCGTCTATCTGCCCGACCTGCCCGGCTTCGGGCGCAGCGCGAAGCCGCCGCGCCCGCTCGACGTCGGCGAACACGTGGAGGTGCTCGCGGCGTGGCTGGACGCAGCGCGGCTGGAGCGCGCCGTCCTGGTCGGCAACTCGATGGGGTGCCAGGTGATCGCCGAGCTCGCGGCGCGCCGACCGGAGCGCGTCGAGCGCGCCGTTCTCGTCGGCCCGACGATGGATCCGGCGGCGCCCTCGCTCCTCCGGCAGACGGCACGGCTCCTCGCGACGGGGCTGTTCGAGCCGCCGGGGCTCAACCTGATCGTCGCCGCCGAGTACCTCCTCGTCGCCGGGCCGCTGCGGACGCTCGCGACGGCGCGCGCCGCGCTCGCGCACCGCCTCGAGGAGCGGCTCCCCCTCCTCGGCGCGCCCACGCTCGTCGTCCGCGGCAGCCGCGACCTCATCGCCCCGCAGGCGTGGGCGGAGCGGGTGACGCGACTCCTCCCGCACGGCCGGCTCGCCGTCGTCCCAGGCGCCGCGCACGCGGTCAACTACAACTCACCGGACGACCTCGCGCGCCTCGTGCGCGCGTTCCTCGCGGCGACGGGCTAAACCCACGGCTCGAGCGCGCTGTGCCAGCTGCGCGTGTCGAGCCGGTCCGGGTCGGGCGGGTCGAGGCCGAGCTGCTCGAACAGCGGCGCGAGGCTCCGCCGGCGGCGCCACATCCCGGCGGTCAGGTCCCCGACCTCGGCGACGCGCTCGCGCATCGTCAAGAGCGTGAACCGCTCCGGCTCCGCATCGGCGACCTCGTCCCAGCGCAGCGGCGCCGACGCGCGCGCGTCTCGCTTCGGCCGGATCGAGTACGCCGCGGCGATCGTTCGGTCGCGCGCGTTCTGGCCGTAGTCGACGAAGACTCCGACCCTGTCCGCGACGCGCCACGTCGTCGTCGCGATCCGCTGGTCTCCCACGCGCCGCTCGACCTCCTGCGCGATCGCCTTCGCCAGCCGGCGCACCTCCGGGAAGCCGAGCTCCGGCTTGATCGGCGCTAGGACGTGCAGACCCGTCGAGCCGGAGGTCTTCGGGTAGCTCGCGAGCCCGAGCTCGTCGAGGACGTCGCGCACGACGAGCGCGATCTCGCGCACGTACGGCCACTGCCCGTCGGTTGTCGGGTCGAGGTCGATGAGCAGGTAGTCGGGCCGCTCGATGTCCTCGACGCGGGAGTGCCACGTGTGGAGCTCGATGCAGCCGAGGTTGATCACCCACGCGAGCGCGGCCGCGTTGTCCACGACCGCGAACACCGTCGAGTGCCCGCTGGGGAAGCGGACGACCTGCTCCGCGACGTACTCCGGGTGCTTCGGCGGGACGCGCTTCTGGTGGAAGAGGTCGCCCTCGACGCCGGACCGGTAGCGGACCATGTGGAACGGGCGGCGGCGGAGATGCGGGAGCGCGCAGTCGGCGACATCGACGTAGTACTCGACGAGGTCGCCTTTCGTGACGCCGATGCGCGGAAACACGACCCGGTCGGGATTCGAGATCGCGACGTCGTGCCTTCCGACCCTCACGAGGCGCAAGTATGGCCCCGGAAAGGGGAGAAATGCGCTGCGCACTTCGGGTCAAGGCGCCGCGTCGCGGCGAGACCCCACGGGGCGCCGCCGCCCCGCGAACCCGCGCGCGCGTTACTACCACGCTGCCCCGCTAGTACGCCTGTGCCCACACCGCCGACTGCGCGGCCTCCCGGCCACAGCAGATGCACGTGTTCGAGCGCTCCGGCTGCTCTACAAGCGGCAGGCACCGGATCGTGGCCGAGCACTCGTCCTTGACACGCGCCTCGCATTCCCCGCTGCCGCACCACGAGGCGGCGACGAACCCGCCAGCCTCGCGGAGGTACTCGATCATCTCCTGGTAGCCGTCAGGGTTGCTGAGTGTCCGCCGTTCCTGATCGTGGAGGGCTACACGGAACAGTGACGTCTGGATGTCGCTCAGGAGCTCGCCGATCTCGGTTCCGACCCTCGGGAGCGGGATCTGGTGCTTCTCACCAGTGTCGCGGCGAGCGACGGTGACCGTCCCGGCGGCGAGGTCGCGGCTGCCGAGCTCGATCCGGACGGGGGCGCCCTTCAGCTCCCACTCGTTGAACTTGAAGCCCGGCCGGTAGTCGGCGCGGTCGTCGAGCCGGACACGCACACCGGCAGCGCCCAGCTCGTCGCGGATCGCTGCCGCCGCGTGGAGGACATCGGCCTGGTCGGTCTCGTGGTAGATCGGGACGATCATCACCTGCTGCGGGGCGACGAGCGGCGGCAGGCGCAGCCCGCGGTCGTCGCCGTGCGCCATCACTAGCGCGCCGACGAGCCGTGTGCTCGCTCCCCAGGAGGTGGCGTAGGGATGCTGCTCAACACCATCCCGGCCGGTGAAGTGCACGTCGAACGTGCGGGCGAAACCCTGGCCGAGGTAGTGCGAGGTGGCAGCCTGGAGCGCCTTGCCGTCGCGCATCAGCGCCTCCAACGTGTAGGTCTCGACGGCGCCCGGAAACCGCTCGCTCTCGCTCTTCCGCCCGCGGAGCACGGGAATGGCAAGGACGTTCTCGAGCGTGTCGGCGTAGACGTCGTGGAGGATCGTCAGCGTCTCGGCGACCGCCTCTGCCTCGGTCTCGTGCGCCGTGTGGCCTTCCTGCCACAGGAACTCGCTCGTGCGCAGGAACAGGCGGGGCCTGAGCTCCCAGCGGACGACGTTCGCCCACTGGTTGTAGAGCAGCGGCAGGTCGCGGTAGGACTGCACCCAACGGGCATACGTCGACCAGATCAGCGCCTCCGAGGTCGGACGCACCGCCAGCGGCTCTTCGAGCCGCTTCCCGCCCGCCTCGGTGACGACCGCGACCTCGGGCGCAAACCCTTCGACGAGCTCGCCCTCCTGGGCAAGCAACGACGCGGGCACGAACAGCGGGAAGTAAAAGTTTTCGTGTCCGGTCGCCTTGATCCGGTGATCGAGCGCGCGCTGGATCGCCTCCCAGATCGCGTATCCGTACGGCTTGATCACCATTGCGCCGCGGACAGCCGAGTTCTCGGCGAGATCGGCCCGGCGAACTACCTCGCCGTACCAGCCGGGGAAGTCGGTCGACTGCGTGGGTAATGCGTTCGTGCTCATCGGGGCGCTCCCGCGAGCAGACGTGCCGCGAACAACATCGAGGGCTCCTTCGTAGGCGTCTGACCGGCGTTGGGTGGAACGAGTTCCCGGCGCTCCAGGCCGATGCGGCGGGAGCGCCTACGCCGGGACGTGCACGAGCGGCGGCCGCGGAGCGACCGCCGGAACCGGCAGAAGCGCGTCAACGCGAGGCCGCAGCAACGTCATGCGCGAGAGGATAGCGGCATCGCAAGGCTCGACCTACTCGATCAAGGCGCATAGCCCATAACGCGAAAGCCCGCCGACGTTGCCGCAGACGGGCTTCCAATTCGCCGGAGGAAGAGGGGGAGGTCCGGCGCGCTCATTCTTCGCCCGCGGTCGCCGCGCGGCATGACTACGCGGGGGATTTGCAGCGGAGACGTGCGGTACCATCCGCGGGCACGGAGAAGTGGCCGAGTGGCTGAAGGCGGCGCCCTGCTAAGGCGTTATGGGGGTGAACTCCTCCATCGAGGGTTCGAATCCCTCCTTCTCCGCTTCAGCGAATGACTCGAACGCGATCGCCGCAGTTTGCGGGTTTTCGCTGCTCTCGCTGTTGTCAGCCCAGGAAAGGCCGCGCACGCGCTCCATCGCGGTCGCGCGGTCGAGTTTGCGCAGGTAGACCTCGGTCGTCGAGATCGAGCGGTGGCCCATCAGCGCCTGGAGCGCTTCGGTGTCGCCGCGGTTCTGCTCCAGGTAGAAGACGGCGAAGGCGGCGCGCAGCGCGTGGACGTGAGCGTGGATCCCGATCCGGCCGGCCACGCGCCGCACGGCCTTCCAGACGATCCGGTCGTCGCGCTCGCCCTTGCGACGCTGCGGCGCGAGCGGCGGGATCAGGTAGTCGTCAGGCTCGCGCACCGCTCCGTCTGCGATCGCGGCGTCGAGCAGCTCCGCGAGCTCGTCGGGCGCGGGCTTCCAGATCGTCTTCCCGCCCTTCTCGCGGAAGCGGAGCAGCTTGCGCTCCTGGTCGTAGTCGCGCAGGCGCAGGTGGGCGGTCGCGCGGCGACGCGGGCCGAGGTAGGCGGGGATCGCGATCGACAGCCGCTCGGTCCAGTCCTGCGCGGCGGCGAGGAGCTTCGGCACGTCGTAGGAGCTGATCGTCAGCACGTTCAGGTCCTCCGCGCGCCTGCGCCGCGGCGGCAGCACCTTGTCGAGCGGGTCGCGCTTGATCCGGCCGTCGAGGTAGAGCCAGCGCAGGAAGCCGCGCAGCGCCGCGTCGACGCTCGCCATCGTCCCCGGCTCCCGGTGCGACCAGCGCTGGAAGAAGGCGAGGCAGTCGTCCGTGCGGATCTCGGCGACGTCGGTCTCTCGCGGGTAGCGGTCGCAGAACTTGTCCAGGTGGCCCCGGTAGGTGTTCAGCGTCCGCTGTGCGTACCGCCGGCGCGCGAGGTCGCCGAGGTACAGGTCTATGGCCTTCGAGATCGTGAGCATGTCGCGAACCATGACGCCTTCCGCGACCTCCACGTAATCGCTCGTGATCACGCTCACGCCGCCTCCAGCCTCAGCCGGGCGCACAGTCCGCCGTACTCGCCACGCGCCAGCGCGCTGCCGATGTCGAACCGACGGCCGTCTGCGAGGAAGAGGCGGAGCTGCACGACGTTGCCGCCGACGATGACGCTGACGACTTCCTTGACGACGGCGCCGTTCAGAGACTTCGGGTCGACGCTCACGCCGGCTCCTCCCACTTCTGCTGCGCGGCGCGCGCCTCTTCAACCGAGCGGAAGAGAATCGTGCCGTCGTCGGTTTCGGCCGTGTTTTGAAGGTGTCGCTCGCAGACGTATGCGGCCACCCCGTCGCCGTCACCAATCCACACGGCTCCGTCCGCACGGCACCGCCAGTAGACGCAGCCGCTCACCCCGGCTCCTCTTGTGTGTCGGCCACGCGCGAGCCTGGGCGCGAGTACCCCGGAACGTGCGGGCACGCAATCCAGCAGTTCTCGTCGTGCGGCGCTCCCGGCTCCTCTTGTGTGTCAGCGAGCGGTGCAAAGATTCGAGCAGCCTCGCGCTCGGATAGTGCCTCCGCTGCCCGCCGAACGCTCTCCGGTGGCTCCTCTTGTGTGTCAGCGAGCATGGAGCGGCAAGCGTCGAGCGTTGAGCGCGCTCGCTCGGCGGTCTGCGCGTCCACGGAACCACGTCACGAGATTGGGCTCGACCGCCGGCACGCGTTCGTCTGACTCTCGGATGGGCCCGAGACTCACGCGCGCTCCCGCTCGGGCTTCGGGAGCCGCTCGCTCAGCGCTTCGTCGAGGCTCTCCTCGCGATGTTCGCGGTTTTCCGGCTTGGTAGGCTGAGGGGCGGGGAACGAGGGTTCGAATCCCTCCTTCTCCGCTCTCGCGCCCTGAGCGGCGCCCCTGCGGCCGGCGGAATCGCCCCGGGGGTGCCGGTCAGGAACGCGAGACGCGTAGCCTTGTTACGCAGCGCGCGGAGGGGTGGCAGAGCGGTCGAATGCGGCGGTCTCGAAAACCGTTACCGGCGGTTCCGTCGGTCGAGGGTTCAAATCCCTCCCCCTCCGCTCTTTCCTCCGACGCTAGGCTGGGCGTCCGCGCGGAGAGGTGTCCGAGCGGCCGAAGGAGCGCGACTGGAAATCGCGTAGGTACCGAAAGGTGCCTCGCGGGTTCAAATCCCGCCCTCTCCGCTTGAGCGGGGGGGGGGGGGGGGGGGGGGGGGGGG
>JAUJMY010000007.1 GCA_030446625.1 Gaiellaceae bacterium | reverse complement strand
CGGGGGCGCCCCCCGCGCGGGGGGGGGCCCGGCGGGTGCGGATGGCGGAGCTCCCGCCGAGGGTGTGGGTGGGCGGCGCGGCGTGGACCGAGGTGGTGGTGATCGCGGGGCGGCTCGATAAGCTGCTCGCGCTGGAGTACCCGCCCGAGCAGCTCGCGATCCTCGCCGCGTCGGCCGCGGCCGACGACCGCACGGACGAGCTCGTCGAGGCCGTCGCCGCGCGCGAGCCGCGCGTGCGCCTCGTCCGGGCGCCGCGCGGCGGCAAGGTGGCGGCGCAGAACCTCGCGGTGCGGCTGAGCGTCGGCGAGATCGTCGCGTTCTCGGACGCGAACGCAACGTGGGCTCCCGACGCGCTGCGGAAGCTCGTCCGCAGCTTCGCCGACCGGGACGTCGCGTACGTCTTCGGTCGACTGCGGCTGGAGCCTGCTGCGGGGACGAACCGCGAGGGCGCGTATTGGCGTTACGAGGTCTGGCTGCGCGCGCAGGAGTCGCTCATCGGGTCGACGACCGGCGGCTACGGCTCGATCTACGCGGTCCGCCGCTCCGACTACGTCGAGGTCGACCCGCGGTTCGGGCACGACCTCGCGTTCCCGTACCTGATGGTGCAGCGGGGCCGGCGCGCCGTGTACGAGCCGGAGGCCGTCGCGTTCGAGAAGCCGACGCCGACGATCGAGAGCGAGTACCGCCGCAAGGTCCGGATGTTCGAGCACTGCTGGCTGATCACGCTCCGCGGCGGGATGTTCCGCGGTCTTGACCCGCTCTATCTCGGCGAGATCGTCTCGCACCGGCTGCTCCGCTACGCGAGCGGGCTGCTGCACCTCGCGCTCCTCGGCTCGAGCGCCGCGCTCTCGCCGCGCGCGCCCGTCTATCGCGCCGCGCTCGCGGCGCAGCTCGCGTTCCTCGCGCTCGCGGCCGCGCGCCCGGGCCTGCCGCGCTACTACACGCTCGTCACGTGGGCGACGGTCGTCGCGCTCGTCAACTACCTGCGCCACGGCGTGCCGGCTGTGTGGGAGAAGCCGGAGGGGACGCGCTGAACCGCGCGCTCGACGTCGCCGGCGCGTCGCTGGGGCTCGCGCTCGCCTCGCCGCTCCTCGCCGCGGCGGCGGCGGCGATCAGGCTCGAGGACGGCGGCCCGATCCTCTTCCGCCAGCGCCGCGTCGGCTGCCACGGCGAGGAGTTCGAGCTGCTCAAGCTGCGCACGATGACGGTCGGCGCCGAGCGCGAAGGCGCCGGGTACGCCGTCGACGCGGGCGATCCGCGGATCACGCGCACCGGGCGCGTGCTCCGGCGGCTCTCGCTCGACGAGCTGCCGCAGCTCTGGAACGTGCTCCGCGGCGACATGAGCCTGATCGGCCCGCGCCCGACGCTCGCGTACCAGGTCGAGCGCTACACGCCGCGCCAGCGCCGCCGGCTCGAGATCAAGCCCGGGCTCACCGGGTGGGCGCAGATCCACGGCCGCGCCGCGCTCCCGTGGGAGGAGCGGATCGAGCTCGACGTCTGGTACGTCGAGCACCGGTCGCCGTGGGTCGACCTCCAGATCCTGCTCCGCACGCCGCTCGCGCTGTTCACCGGGACGTACAAGGGCGCGACCGGAGGGTGGAAGCAGACGTGAGCGCGTACCGCGCGGCCGCCGCGGCGATCCTCGTCGTCCTCGCCGCGATCACGCTCTGGAATGCCGCGACGTACCCGCCCGGGATGGGCTACGACGCGGAGCAGCACGTCGACTACGCGGAGCTGCTCGTCCACGAGGGCCGCATTCCCGGCCCGGAGAAGCGGAGCGAGTACTACACCCCGCCGCTCTTCTATGCCGTCTCGGGCACGGCGACCCTGGTCGGAGAGCAGCTCGGCCTCGGCGAGCCGCGGCGCGTCGCACAGGCCGTGAACGCCCTCGTCGCCCTCGTCACCGGACTGCTCGTGCTCGCCCTCGCGCGGCTGCTCTGGCCGGACCGGCCGCTCCTCCATCTCGCCGCGCTCGGCTTCTTCGCGTTCGTCCCGGTCGTCGCGAAGGCGACCGCGATGTTCCACCCCGAGCCGCTCAGCATGCTCCTCTCGACCGCGGCGCTCTACCTCGCCGCACGCATGATCCTGCGCCGGAGCTACGGGTGGCGCGAGGCCGCCCTCCTCGGCGTCGTCCTCGGCGCCGGGCAACTGGTGCGCGCCTTCGCGCTCTGGACGTTCGCGGCCGTCCTGCTCGCGTTCGGGCTCGTGGCGCTCCTCGAGCGGGCGCTGCGGCGCGAGGTCGTCGTGGCCGCGGGCGTCGCGGTGCTCGCCACGGCGCTCGTCGCGGGGCCGTGGTACGTGCGGCAGGCGACGCGGTACACGAACCCGATCTTCGACCGGCCGACGGTCGCGGCGCCGCTGTGGGAGCGTCGGCCGGTCTCCTTCTACGCCGACCCGGGGCTGCCCGAGCTCTTCACGCACCCGTATCGCCCGGCGTTCGCGAACCTGGCCCTCCCCGAGACGTACGCCGAGCTCTGGGGCGACTGGTACGGCGTCTTCGCGTGGAACTCGGCGGAGGAGACGCCCGACGCGCGCACCGAGCGCGACCTCGCCTTCCAGCACGCCGTCGGCCTCGTCCCGACGCTGCTCGCCGTCGCCGGTTGGATCGCGCTGCTCGTCCTCGCCCTGCGCCGCCGCGAGCCGGCACGCCTCCTCGTCGCGCTCCTTCCGGGGCTAGGCATCCTCGGCTACCTGTACTTCACCGTCAGCTACCCGACGCCGGACGGGGACGTCCTGAAGGCGACGTACATGCTGACGACCGCGCCGGCGTGGGCGCTGGCCTTCGGGTTCGCCGCCGACCACCTCCTGCGCGATCGGCCACGCTCCGTGCAGCTCGCCGCGCTCGCGCTCGCGGCCGCCGTCGTCGCAATCGACCTCCGCTTCCTCGTCTACGGGAGCCCGCTCGCAGGGCTTCTCTAAGCTGGCGCGCGTGCCGGCCGTCCTCTTCACGTGCGCGGGCCAGCGCGTCGACATCGTCTCCGCGTTCGCGCGCGCCGGCGCGACGACCGTCGCGGCCGACGTCGACCCGCTCGCGCCCGCGCTCTACCACGCGCACCGCCGCGCGCTCGTCCCCCGCGTGAACGCCGAGGAGTACGTCCCGGCACTCGCGGCGCTCGTCGCCGAGCACGACGTCGACCTGGTCGTCCCGCTGACCGACCTCGACCAGCGCGTCCTCGCGCAGCGGCGGAACGAGCTCGGCGCGCTGCTCCTGCTCTCGCCGGGCTTTGTGGTCGAGGCGATGGCGGACAAGTACCTCGCGCACCTGTACTTCGAGCGCCGGCGCATCCCGTCGCCCGACACGTGGCTCCCCGCGGACCTGCCGCCGGAGATCCCGTTCCCCGTGCTGGTGAAGGCGCGTGAGGGCTTCGGCTCGCGGCACATCTACCGCGCCGCCGACCGGCACGAGCTCGAGTTCTTCCTCGTGCACACCTCGGCGGAGTCGATGGTGCAGGCGTGCTGCCGCGGCGACGAGTACTCGATCGACGTTCTCTGCGACCTCGACGGACGCTGCCTGAACGCTATCCCGCGCACGATGATCCAGTCCAAGGGCGGCGAGTCGATCAAGGGCATGTCGCTGAAGGACCCGGACCTGATCGAGTTCGGCCGCTTCGTCGCCGAGGAGCTCCCGATCTGGGGCCCGGCGAACGTGCAGTGCTTCCGCGAGCCCGGCGGCCACTTCCTCGTCACGGACGTGAACCCGCGCTTCGGGGGGGCGTTCCCGCTCCCGCTCGCGGCCGGCAGCCGCTATCCGGAGCTCGCGCTCGCGCTCGCGGCTGGCGAGAGGCCGGAGCCGCGCCTGGGCGAGTTCCGCGACGGCGTCGTGATGACCCGCTTCTTCTCCGACCTCTGCCTGACCGCCGCGGGCGACGGTAGCCTCGAGCCATTCGCCGAGGAGCTGCCGGAGCCGCTCGTGGGCGAGCCAGGAGAGGTGTGACCGAAGCCGCCGCCGCCGCCCAGCCACGTCGACTCCCGCGCGCGTCGCCCCGCCTCGCGTACGCGGCGCTCGTCGCCGCCGCGGGCGCGGCATTCGCCGCTCTGCTCGTCTGGAACGCCTTCCAGTACGACTGGCTCCGCGGGTACGACGCCGAGGCGAACTCGCTCTACGCGCAGGTGCTGCACGAGGAGCGGCGCCTGCCGACGCAGGACGACACGACCGTCTGGCACAGCCCGCCGCTCTTCTTCGCGCTCGCAGGTGAGACGCAGGCGCTCGCCGAGCGGCTCGGATGGCCGGCCGACCCCCACAAGGCGGTCCAGCTGCTGAGCGTGCTCGCCGGCGTCGGGCTGGCGTTGCTCGCGCTCGCCACGACGCGTGAGCTGTGGCCGGAATCGCGCTTCGCGCAGCTCGCTGCGTTTGCGTTCGCGGCCTCGACGCCCGTCCTCGTTCGCGGCTCCGTGCTGTACCACCCCGAGCCGCTCGCCGCGCTGCTCACGACGGCCGGCGTCTACGTGCTCGTCCGGGCGTTCGCGCGCGGACGCGTCGGCGTGGGCGCCGGCGTCGCGGCCGGCGCCCTGCTCGGGCTCGCGAACCTGACGCGGACGTGGGCGCTTGCGGCGCTCGCCGCGGCAGCCGTCGCGCTCGCGCTGCGGTGGCTGCGCGACCGTGACCGGCGCGTCCTGCTCATGGCCGCCGGCTTCACGGCGAGCGCGCTCGTCCTCGTGACGCCGTGGCTCGCGTTCAAGGCCGTCCGCCACGGAAGCCCGCTCGCGTTCAGCCAGCCGAACCCGCAGCAGTGGGTGCTCGAGGGGCGGCCGGGGGCGTTCTACACCTCGCTCGCGCTCGACGACGTCTTCTCGCAGCCCTACGCGCCGCGCTACCGGAACCTGCTGCTGCCCACGGTCTACAGCGACTGGTGGGGCGACTACTGGCGCTACTACGAGGTGCCGTTCGAGCTCGTCCACGAGCCGGAGCGGCTTCCGGGCGAGTACCACGACCCGCGCGTCCTGCAGTCGTTCGTGGGGCTGCTCCCGTCCGCGCTGATCCTCGTCGGGTTCGTCGCGCTGGCGTGGCGCGCCGTGCGCGAGCGCGATAGCGCTGCCCTCGCGGTGGTGAGCAGCGTCGTCCTCCTCGTCGCGTCGTTCGTCTACTTCCTCGTGCAGTACCCGAAGCTCGACGGCGACAACATCAAGGCGCTCTACCTGCTGAACGCGGCGGTGCCGCTCGCGGTGTGCGGCGGGTACGCGCTCGCTGCCGCGCGGCGCGCGGGGAAGCTCGTGCTTGCCGCGCTACTGCTCCTGCTCCTCGACCTCGAGTACCTGAACCTGCGCTTCCTGATCCTGCCCTCCTGATGTTCACGCGGTCGCTCGCGCTCGTCGTCCTCGCCGGAGTCGTGGCAGGCTGCTCGGCGCTCCTCGTGGAGCCGCCGCGGCGCGAGCGAGTCGCGCCGGAGGCAGGCGCGCCGCCGCCAGTGAAGCCGGCCGCGAACCCGAAGCTGCGGGTCGAGCCGCGAGCCGAGCCGAAGCCGCACGTCGCGCCGCGGCGACCGAAGCCGAAGCCGCGCGGCCCCGCGACCGTCGTGGTCACGGTCGTCGACGGAGACACGCACGCGCGGATCCGTCGGGCTCGCGTCGCGATCGGCCGCCGCGTGGACGCGACGAGCCCTCGCGGGGAGGCGAAGATCCGGGTCCGCCGCCGCGCGCCGCTCGTCGTCACCGTCAGGGCGCGCGGCTACATCGCGCGGGCGCTGCGGATGCCGTTCCAGCGCCGCCGGCAGGTGACGGTCCGTGTCTACCGGCCGGAGCTCCAGTGGCGGATGTTCGGCGCGACGGCGACGCGGACGCAGGCGCACCCGCGGATCCGGCTGCGGCCGCCGTTCCGCAGAGTCTGGTCGCGCGGGCTCGGGTCCCTGCTCGAGTTCCCCGCCGTCGTCTCGGAGGGTGTTGCCTATATAGGCAACACACGCGGGACGATCTACGCACTCGAGATGCGCAGCGGGAAGATCGCGTGGAAGTACGATCCGCCCGGCGGGAAGATGGCGTCGTCGCCGACCGTGCGCGGGCGCGAGCTCGTCGTGCACGGGATGGACGGCTACGTGCGGGTGCTCGACCGGCGCAACGGGCGCCTGCGTTGGCAGCGCTCGTTCGGCTCGCCGATCGAGTCCTCGCCGGTGATCCGCGACGGAGTCGACTACTTCGGCACGGCGCGCGGTGCCGTCTACGCGCTCGACCTGCGCAAGCGGCGAGTGCGCTGGACGTACCGCGGCCGCCACAAGATCACGTCTAGCGCCGCGCTCGCCGGACGGACGCTCTATCTCGGGGACTACGGCCGGCGCGTGCTCGCGCTGGACGCGCGCACCGGCCGCCTGCGCTGGGCGCGCCGCGTCGACGGGCGCGTCTACGGCACGCCCGCGGTCGCGGGCCGCCGCGTCTTCGTCCCCTCCTCCACCGGCCGTTCCCTGACGGCCTTCACGATCGGCGGCCGCAAGCTTTGGCGCGTGGAGACCCGCGGCTACGTCTACTCGTCGCCCGCGGTCTGGGGAGGACGCGTCTTCTTCGGCTCGTACAACGGTCGCCTCTACGCCGTCGGCGCGCGCAGCGGCCGCGTCCTCTGGTCGGTCCGCGCGGGTGGCGCGGTCTCGGGCGCGCCCGTCGTCGTCGCGGGGATCGTCTACGCGGGCAGCCTGGGCGAGCAGATCGTCGGCGCCGACGCGCGCACCGGCCGCGTGCGCCTCCGCTTCCCGCACGGGCAGTACGTGCCCGTCTC
This sequence comes from Gaiellaceae bacterium, assembly GCA_030446625.1. GTDB lineage: Bacteria > Actinomycetota > Thermoleophilia > Gaiellales > Gaiellaceae > JAUJMY01. Next base: position 125,575 of record JAUJMY010000007.1, on the reverse strand, counting down.
CGGGAACGGCCGGCGGCTGCTCATGCACGGCTTCTCGCGCCTCTACGCCGTCGAGCCGAGGCGCCGGTGAGGGACTGGATCCTCCCCGCGGCCGCGACGCTCCTCGTCGTCGCGGCCGGTGCGGCCGCGGCGCAGCTGATCTCCCTCCAGCGTGCGAGCCGTGACGTCCGCGGCTCCTCGACGGTCGAGTTCGTGGCGACGGAGGTCGCGGCGCCGCGCAAGCCGAAGGTCCCGGGCGTCGCGTGGCCGACCTTCGGATTCGGCACCGACCGCCTTCGCGCGGTCGCGTTCCCGCACCGGCCGCCCTTCCGCCGCGCGTGGACGTTCAGGGCGCGCCAGCTGGTCGAGTTCCCGCCCGCCGTCGCGTACGGCCGCCTCTACTTCGCGAACAACGGCGGCGTCTTCTACGGCGTGAACACGCGCACCGGGAAGCGCGCGTGGAAGTACCGCTCTGGCCGCTGCGTCGCCGCGTCGCCCGCGGTCTCGAACCACGTCGTGTTCCAGACGTTCCTCAACCGCCACCCGTGCAACCGCGGCACGGTCAAGGGGCTCTCCGGCGAGGTGATCGCGTTCGCGGCCGGCTTCGGGCACATCCGCTGGCGGAGGCGGATCGGCCCGAGCGAGAGCTCGCCGCTCGTCCGCGACGGCCTCGTCTACGTCGGCGACTGGCGCGGGTTCGTCTACGCGCTCGACGAGCGGACCGGGCGGACGCGCTGGTCGTTCCGCACGCGCGGGAAGGTCAAGGGCGCGGTCGCGGTCGCCGGGCGGCGCCTGTACGTCGGGTCGTACGACCACCACGTGTACGCGCTGCACGCGCGCACGGGGAAGCTGATCTGGCGTGCCGGCGCGCAGCGGCGCCTGGGCAGGCGCGCGAACTTCTACTCCACGCCGGCGGCCGCGTACGGGCGCGTCTACATCGGCGGGACGGACGGGAAGATCTACTCGTTCGGGGCGGCGAGCGGGAAGCTGCGCTGGTCGCAGAGCACCGGGGGCTACGTCTACTCCTCCCCGGCCGTGTGGCGCCGGCGCGTCTACGTCGGTTCGTACAGCGGCCGCTTCTACGCGCTCGACGCCGCGACGGGCGACGTGCGCTGGCGCTTCCGCGCGAACGGCCCGATCCTCGGCTCTCCGACCGTCGTGAACGGCGTCGTCTACTTCGCGACGCTGAAGGAGCGCTCGTACGCGCTCGACGCGCGCACGGGGCGCGTCCTCTGGACGTTCCCGGACGGGAAGTACACGCCTGTCGTCGCGGACACCGACCGGCTGTACCTCGTCGGGCACGCGCGGGTGTACGGGCTCGAGGAGAAGCGGTGAGCGAGGCGCCCGTCGTCGTCCTCGGCGTCTCGCGGAGCGGGACGACGCTCCTCAAGGAGATGCTGAGCCGACACTCGCAGATCGCGATCCCGAGCGAGTCGTACTTCATCCCGCAGCTCTGGGACCGGCATCGCGCGCGGCCGGACCGCGCTGCGTTCCTCGCCGACGTGGGCCGCCTCGCGCGCGTCCGCGAGTGGGGCGTGAGCGTCGAGGACATGAGCGCGCGGCTCCCCGCCGAGCCGTCGTTCGCGGAGGCGATCCAGGCCATCTACCGTGCGTACGCGGACGCCCGCGGGAAGAGCCGCTTCGGCGACAAGACGCCGGCCTACATGCAGCGGCTCGAGCTGCTCGAGCGGGCGTTTCCGGGCGCGCAGTACGTCCACCTCGTCCGCGACGGGCGCGACGCGGCGCTCTCGTTCGTCGCCATGCGCCGCAAGCCCCGCTTCAACTGGGCTCGCCCGCGCGGGCTCGCCTCGTTCGCGGTCCAGTGGGCGCTCGAGATCCGCCGCGCCCAGCGCTTCGGGGCGGGTACGGCAGCCGGGCGCTACCGCGAGCTGCGCTACGAGGACCTGGTCGCCGGCCCCGAGGGGAGGCTGCGCGAGCTGTGCGCCTTCCTCGGCCTCGACTACGAGCCGGCGATGCTCGAGTACCACCGCGACTTCGACCCGCGGCAGCTCCAGGACCACCCGCGCCTCGCGCAGCCGCCGACGAAGGACGTGCGCCGCTGGCGCGAGCAGATGCGCCCGGCGGACGTGGAGCGGTTCGAGGCGATCGCCGGCGGCGTGCTCGCCGAGTACGGGTACGAGCGCGCGTTTCCGGCGCCCTCGCGGGCGGCGCGGGCGCGGGCCGCCGCCGAGCGCGCGGCGCTGAACGCGCGGATCCTGTCGTGGGACGCGGCGCTCGTCGTCGCGCGCCGCAGCCCCGTCTGGCGCGCCCGGCAGGTCTACATCCGCCGGACGTCTGGGCGACAATCCGTCGCGTGAGATACCTCGTCACCGGAGCCGCCGGTTTCATCGGGTCGCATCTGTGCGAGGCACTCGACGCCGCCGGCCACGAGGTCGGCGGCGTCGACTCGTTCACCGACTACTACGACCCGGCGCTGAAGGAGGAGAACGCGGCCGGCCTGGACGTCGTGCGCGCCGACCTCGCGGAGGACGACGTCGCCGCGCTCGTCGGCGGCACGGACGGCGTGTTCCACCTCGCCGGGCAGCCCGGCGTGCGCGCGAGCTTCGGCGACGACTTCCCGCAGTATTTGAGCCGGAACGTGCTCGCGTCGCAGCGGGTGTTCGAGGCCGCGGCGGCCGCCGGCGTGCGCGTCGTCTTCGCCTCGTCGTCGTCGATCTACGGTGACGCGGAGCGGTATCCGACGCCGGAGGACGTCGAGCCGCATCCGATCTCGCCCTACGGGATCACGAAGCTCGCGTGCGAGCAGCTCGCGCGCGCGTACGCCCAGCGCGACGGGCTCGACGCGGTCGTCCTGCGCTACTTCACCGTCTACGGCCCGCGTCAGCGTCCGGACATGGCGTTCGCGCGGCTGCTCGGGGCGCTGGCCGACGGCGGGACATTCGAGCTCTTCGGCGACGGCTCCGTCTCGCGCGGCTTCACGTACGTCGACGACGTCGTCGACGCGACGATCGCCGCCATGGCGCGCGGGCGCGCGGGCGGCGTCTACAACGTCGGCGGCGCGACGGAGGCGACGATGCGCGAGGTGATCGCCCTCGCGGAGCGCGTCTCGGGGCGCGAGCTCGAGATCGTGCGCGGCGAGCCGGCGGGCGGCGACCCGCGGCGGACCGCCGCCGACACGGCGCGCGTCCGGAGCGAGCTGCGCTGGGAGCCGCGCGTGGGGCTCGAGGAAGGGCTCGAGGCGCAGTGGCGGTGGGCGTCGAGTAGAGTCGGCGCCCGATGAGCCGCGACGAGGCGCACGAGCTGCGGCGCCGTCCGGAGCCCGTCCTCCCCGATCCAGACGCCGAGGCCGAGGTCGACCTGCGGCGCTACGGCAGCGCGCTCGCGGCGCGGTGGTGGCTTCCGCTGCTCGGCCTGCTTGCGGGGCTCGTCGTCGGCTACGCGCTCTCGCTCGGGGGGAGGGACGTCTACCGGGCGGAGGCGCTCGTCTACCTCGGCGTCCCGCTCGCGCCGGGCGGAGACGCGCAGGTGCAGGGGCCCGGAGCGAACCCGGCGTTCCTCCGCGAGACCGTCGTGTCCGAGGGCGTCGTCCGGCGCGTCGCGAGCGAGGTGGGAATGCGCCCGAGCGAGCTCCGCGGCGGGATCTTCATGCGGCCCGTCGCCGCCGGTAAGACCGCGCGGCCGACGCAGCAGACGCTCGTGAACGTGGGCGTCGTCGGCGACGGACCCGGGCGGGTCGCCGCGGCTGCGAACACGCTGGCGCGGCTCGTCGTCGCCCGCCTCGACGACTACGCGATCTCGAAGATCGCGGGCCTCGAGACGCAGCTCCGCCAGACGCGCGCCGAGCTCGCCGCGGTCGACGCGCAGCTCGAGTCGGCACGGCGCGCGCTGCGGCAAGGGGGGCTCGGCACGTCCGACCGGCTCGTCCTGTTGACGCTCGCCGCGCAGAACCAGCAGCGGCGCAGCGTCATCCAGCAGGGCATGCTCGAGCGGCAGGCGCTCCTCTCGCTCGCGCGCGACGTCGAGCGCCCGCGCGTGCTCGAACGCGCGGTCGCCCGCAAGACGACCGCGCAGAGCCGGCGCAACTCCGTCATCGTCGCCGGCGCGCTCGGCCTCCTCGCCGGGCTCGCCGCCGCGCTCGCGTGGGAGTCGCTCGCGCGGCGGCTCCCGGCGCGCGCGGCCTGACGCCCCGGTGCTCGACGGGAAGACCGTCGCGGTGGTCGTTCCTGCGCACAACGAGGAGATGCTGCTCGGCGAGACGCTGGCGGGCATCCCGGCGTTCGTCGACCGCATCTTCGTCGTCGACGACGCGTCCACCGACGGCACTGCCGACCGGGCGCGCGCGGCCGGGGACCCGCGCGTGGAGCTGCTCGCGCACGACCGAAACGTGGGCGTCGGCGCCGCGATCCTCACGGGGTACAAGCGTGCGCTCGCGGAGCGCATCGACGTGACCGCGGTCATGGCGGCCGACAACCAGATGGATCCCGGCGATCTCGCGACGCTTGCCGGCGCAGTGGCGCGCGGGGAGGTCGACTACGCGAAGGCGAACCGCCTGATCACGGGCGAGGCCTGGCGCCTGATGCCGCGCTCGCGCTACCTCGGGAACGCGATCCTGTCGCTGCTGACGAAGATCGCGTCCGGCTACTGGCACGTCGCGGACTCCCAGTCCGGTTTCACGGCGATCGGGCTGCGCACGCTCGAGCGGCTCGACCTCGAAGGGATCTACCACGGCTACGGCTTCCCGAACGACATGCTCGTGCACCTGAACGTCTGGAACGCGCGCGTCCGCGACTTCCCCTCGCGGCCGATCTACGGAGTCGGCGAGCAGTCCGGCATCAAGCTGCGGAGCGTGATCCCGCGCATCTCGTGGCTGATCGTGAAGGGCTTCTTCTGGCGGATGCGCGAGAAGTACGTGATCCGCGACTTCCACCCGCTCGTCTTCTTCTACGCGCTCGGGCTGCTGATGACGGCCGCCGGGCTCGTGCTCGGGATCGTCGAGACCGTCCTCCGCTTCCTCGGCAACGAGCTGACGACGCCGACAGTGGTCCTGATCGCGCTGCTCCTGATCTCGGGCTCGCAGTTCACGCTCTTCGCGATGTGGTTCGACATGGAATCCAATAAGGACTTGCGCTGAGCCGAGAACTCGTTCCGAGTTCACGGCTGAGAAGGGTCCACAGCGCGAGGCGGCGGCAAAGCCACCACCTCGCGCTTTTCAGTTTGTTGCGTGGGCCGCGAGGAGCTGCGGCGGCCGCGTGGCCGCTGGCGCGGCCAGGTCGGCCTCGGTGGCGGGAAGAAGTCGCTTCCAAGGTCCACAGCATCAGGAGTGCCGAACTGGGCACTCCTGATGCTCTTCATGGCGAGCTCGCCGAAAGTGGAAGAGCACAAGCAGGTGGCTGTGCCGCCTGCTTGTGCTCTCGACGCTTCTTCCGGCTCGCACTCCGCAGGAGCTCGAGCGGGTGTGAGGTTCGGGCTTGGTAAGGATTGGCTTAGCAGTCCGGGGGCGTGGCTACGATCGCTCGAAGTCCGCCGGCCCAGGGAGGAACTGCCTTGCTTTCGCGCCGAATCGCCGTACTCGCAACGCTCCTCGCTGTCGCGCTGGCAGCGCTCGCACCCACCGCGACGCCGTCGTCGCGGATGATCAAGGGGATCTACGACGAGCCGATGACGCTCTACGGGAACCCGGACTTCACGTTCCCGATCCTGCGCACGCTGCGCACCAAGGCGATCCGCGTGAATCTCTACTGGGGCGGCAAGTTCGGCGTGGCGAACCGGCGGCCGGTCCGCTGGGGCGATCCCGACGAGCCCGCGTACGACTGGCGGCTGTACGACCGCCTCGTCCACTACGCGCAGCAGTATCGGATCCGCGTCATCTTCTCGATCTACGGCACGCCCCGCTGGGCGAACGGCGGACGCGGCCTGAACGTCCCGCCGACGAACATGGTCGACCTCGAGCGCTTCGCCTACGCCGCGGCGACGCGCTACAGCGGCAAGTACACGAGCAACGAGGGCCGCTTCCTCCCGGCCGTCCGGCTCTGGCTCGCGTGGAACGAGCCGAACAACCCAGTCTTCCTGCGGCAGCAGTACCGTCGCGTCGGCGGCCGTTGGGTCGTCCAGAGCGCCATCGACTACGCGAAGATGTGCAACGCGATCGTGCGCGGCATCGGCAACGCGGACATCCAGATCCCGTTCAACCGGACGGGCCAGCGCGTCGCGTGCGGCGTGACGGCTCCGCGCGGGAACAACGCGCCGCGCTCGAGCCGCCCGTCGGTCTCGCCGCTCTTGTTCATGCGCGCGATGAGGGCCGCCGGCGCGCGCGGCTTCGACGCCTACGCGCACCACCCGTACTACGGCTTCCCGGGCGAGGGCCCGTCGAAGGCGCCGCCGACGCGCCGCGGTGCCGTGCCGTCGGCCGTGACGCTCGGGAACATCGGGACGCTGATCAAGGAGCTGACGCGGAACTTCGGCCGCCGCACGCCGCTCTGGATCACCGAGTACGGCTACCAGACGAACCCCCCGGACCGCGTCTTCGGCGTGACGCCGTTCCTCCAGGCGCTCTACCTGCGCCAGGCGTACTCGATCGCGCGCCGGAACCCGAAGATCGACATGTTCCTCTGGTTCCTCCTGAAGGACGAGCCGCGGGTCCCGAACGGCTGGCAGTCGGGCTTCATCACGGCCTCGGGCCAGCGAAAGCCGTCGTTCAACGCGTTCCGCGCGCTCCCCTAGCCTCGCGCGCCGCCAGCAGCGAGCGGTAGAGCCGGTCGACGTCGTCGGTCAGGCGCTCGACGGCGTAGCGGGCGAGGACGCGCTCACGGCCGGCCGCGCCCATGCGCTCGCGCTCGTCGGGCCGCTCCGCGAGGCGCGCGAGGCGGTCCGCGAGCGCGTCGATGTCGCCCGCGTCGACGAGGAAACCGTCCTCCGCGTCGCGCACGACGTCGGGAACGCCGCCGACGCGCGTGGCCACCACGGGACGCCCCGCCGCGAGCGCCTCGATCGCGCTCACGGGCGTGCCCTCGTTGCTCGACGGGAGGATCACGGCGTCCATCGCGGCGTACCACGGCGCGACCTCCTCCTGGTAGCCGAGATAGAGGCAGTCGCGCGCGACGCCGAGCTCGTGCGCGCGTGCCTCGACCTGGTCCCGCTCCGGACCGTCTCCGACCATGCACAGCGCGGCGTCGACGCCGCGCTCGCGGAGCAGCCGGAGTGCGAGCAGGACGTCGTCCGTCCGCTTGACGCCGGTCATCCGGCCGATCCAGCCGACGACGAAGCGCTCGTCGCGCAGGCCGAGGAGCCGCCGCGCGTCGGCACGCGTCCCGTTCGGCACGTCGACCCGCTGCTCGAGCTCGATTCCCAGCCGTAGGACCGCGAACTTCTCCGGAGGCGCGACGCCGAGCTCCACGAGGTCGTCGCGGACCTGCGGGCTGACGGCCACGAGCGCGTCGGTGACGCGCGCGAGCCAGCGCTCGAGCAAGCGGAACCCGTTGGCGGTCAGCGGTCCGAAGTACCCGCGCAGCACGTGCCCGTGGAACGTGTGCACCACGATCGGCCTCGGCTCCCCCGCGAGCAGCGCCGCAACGCGCCCGACGGTGCCCGCCTTCGCGGTGTGCGTGTGGACGATGTGCGGCCTCACGCGCCGGATCAGCTGCGCGAGCCGGACGACCGCGACCGCGTCGCGCAGCGGTGAGATGTCGCGGCGGAGCTGGGGCAGCGAGACGACGCCGACACCGCGCTCCTCGGCCACGAACGACATCGAGCCCTCGCCCCGCGCGAGCTCACCCGCGACGAGCGTCGTGCGGTAGCCGCGCGGCTCGAGCCCCGCGGTGAGGTACGCGACGTGGAGCGCGGGCCCGCCCATGTTCAGGCGGGCGATCACGCGCAGGACGCGGATCGGCTCCGCGTCAGTCGGCACGCACGAGCGCCGCGTCGCGCAGCGAATCCGCCGTCAGCCGGAGGCCCTCGTCGAGCCCGACACGCGGCTCGTAGCCGAGGAGGTGGCGCGCGGCGTCGACGTCGGCCCAGGAGTCGCGTACGTCGCCCGGGCGCGGCGGCAGGTACCGCTTCTCGACCGGACGGTCGAGCAGCGCGCCGATCGTGTCGGCGAGCTCGTTCACGCTCGCCGGGCTGCCGGTGGCGACGTTGACGATGCGGCCGTTCACGGCTGCGGCGTCGGCGGCGAGCACGTTCGCCTCGACGACGTTCGCGACGTACGTGAAGTCGCGCGACTGCGTCCCGTCGCCGTAGATCGTCACCGGCTCGCCGGCAGAGATCGCGGCGATGAACAGCGGGACGACGGCCGCGTACTGCGACGTCGGGTCCTGGTGCGGCCCGAAGACGTTGAAGTAGCGCAGGCACACCGTCTCGAGGCCGCCGTAGACGCGGCTGAAGCTGACGCAGTAGCGCTCCGCGGCGAGCTTGGCGACGGCGTACGGCGAGATCGGGTCGGGCGGCGCGGTCTCGACGCGCGGGAGCTCGCCGCTGTTCCCGTACACCGACGACGAGGACGCGAAGACGACGCGCCGGACGCGCTCGTCGCGCGCGGCGAGCAGGACGTTCAGCGTCCCCTCCACGTTCACCGCGCTCGTCGTCAGCGGATCCTGCACCGAGCGCGGCACCGAGGGGAGCGCGCCCTGGTGGAAGACGACGTCGACGCCGCGGATCGCCGCGTGCACGCGCTCGTAGCTGCGTAGCTCGCCCTCGACGACCTCGACGTCGCGCTCGAGGCCGCTGAGGTTCCCACGGCTCCCGGTGGAGAAGTTGTCGAGCACACGCACCTCGTCGCCGCGCTCGAGGAGCCCGCGCACGAGGTTCGAGCCGATGAAGCCGCCGCCGCCCGTGACGAGCGCTCTCGCGGCGCTCACGCGGGCGCCACCGCGACGACGTGGTAGTTCGCGAACAGCGTCCCCGGGCGCGGTTCGCGCAGCACCGGGGCGCGCGCGTCGACGGCGGCCGCTCCACGGTTGAGCCCGGACACGAGGACGCGGGCGGCCGGCGCGAGGCGCGCCCGGCGCGCGGCGAGCTCGAGGTACGTCCCGAGGAGCATCGCGAGGCACGCGGCCGTGCCGCTCGACGGCGTCACGGTCACCGAGGCCCAGTCGCCGTTCGCCGTGAAGAGCCGCTCGAGGCCCGCGTGCGTCCAGCGCCACAGGTCATCGGGCGAGGGATGGTACACCTGCACCCCGTGGGTGGACGCGAGCACGCGCCCGCCCGGCGAGACCACGCGGCGCAGCTCCCGCACCGCCTGCGCCGGGTCGGCGCAGTGCTCGAGCACCTGGTTGCAGAGGACGACGTCGAAGCCCGCGTCGCCGACCGGCAGCGCCTCCACCGGCCCCCGCAGGTCCGCGGCCGGGTTCTCGACCACGTCGACCCCCACGTACTGCGACGCGAACGGCTCGAAGAACGGGTAGTACGGCTTGACGCCGCAGCCGACGTCGAGCACGCGGTACCCGCGGCCCGCGCGTGCCGCCTCCTCCCGCAACCACACCGCGAGCGGCGCCCGCACCGCGTATGTCGGCGAGCTCGCGGGAGTCTCGCGGCGGTCGGCGCCCGGCCACTCGCTCATCGCGCGGCCGGTGACAGGCGCCGCGGCGCAACGCGCGCGGCGAGGGTCGCCTGGACGGGGACGAGCGACGGCGCGAGCGCCGCGACGCCCAGTGTGAACCAGAACAGCGCCGCGAGCGGGATCCCGCCGAAGAGCGCCGCTCCCGCGAGCTGGCCGGCGAGCGCCGCGAGCCACGCCGCGGGCAGGTACGCGAGGACTTCGTCCGGGTCGCCGCGCGGCCACTGTCGTGCGACGCGCGCGGTCACTCGCACGGCCACCACCCCGAGCGCGAGGAACAGCGCGGCACCGACGAGCCCGAGCTCGAAGAGGACCTGGTCGTACGTTTGCTGCGGGATGAACCCCTCGATCGGCGACGGGAAGTAGCGCGGCGGCTGGTCCGGGAACCGCGCGCGCGCGTCCGGGAGGAAGCGGGCGAACTCCTCGGGCGGCAACGAGCCGTGCCAGCCCGTCCCGACGACCGGATTCGCCAGGAACACGCGGCCGCCGATGTAGACGTAGATCAGGCGCTGGCTGAAGCTCGACGCGCTCTCGTCCTGCACCTCGGTGCGTTCGACGACCCCGAGGTAGCGCAGGAAGGCGCCGAGGTCGCCGGAGCGGAGAACGAGCACGCCGCCCGTGACCACGAGCGCGACGGCGGCCGTGGTCGCGAGCGCTCGCCGCGTCACGGCCCCGCGCGCGAGCGCCGCCGCGACGATCGCCGCGATCGCGAGGTAGAGCGCGAGCAGTCCGGCGAGCGCGGCGCCGAGTACCACGCCGACCGCCCCCGCCAGCCCGGCCACGAGCGGCAACCTTCCGAGCCGGTGCGCCGGCGCGTACAGCGCCGCGAGCGCTAGCGCCAGGCTGATGACGCCGAGTGCAGCGAGGTCGTGCTCGCCGAGGAACGACGGCTGGCGGCGCCCCGGGAACGCGCTGCGCGCCGGCGGGAGGTCGAAGAACGCGAGCAGCCCCCACGCGGCGGCGGCGACCGTCACCGCGACGAGCAGCCCGGCCAGCAGCCAGAGCTGCACGCGGCGGCGGACGAAGAGCACGAGCCCGAGCGCGAGCAACCCGTACTCGAGCAGCTTCGCGGCCGAGACCAGCGCGTCCGCGCCGTTCGCGGCGGACGAGACGAGCAGCCAGGTGCAGAACGCGGCCGCGGCGAGCGCGACCGTGCGCGCGGGGCGCGGGAGGCTCCCGCGGCCGAGGAGGCGGCCGACCGCGAGCGCGGCGAGCAGCGCGAGCGCGGCGTCGGTCGGAACGAAGGCGACTTCCGTGCCCAGAAGTGCCACCTCGAAGCGCGGCTGGTCGATCGACCTGAAGAGGCTGAGCAGGAGCGCCGCGGCGAGGACGACGAACGGAAGATCGCGCGCCGACCGCCAGACGTCTTGGCGCGGAAGGCGCGTCATCCCGCTGGCTTATACTAGTTTCGTAGCGCCTTCGAGACGGGCCACGCCGGTCGTTCGGGCCGCTCGGGATCACATGCGCGTCGTCGTCCTCCCCGGTATCTGGCCGCCCGACGTCGGGGGCCCCGCGACGCACGGTCCGGAGCTCGCGCGATTCCTCGTCGGCCGCGGCCACGAGGTGCGCGTGGTGACGATGGCGGACGGACAGCCCGCGGAGCGTCCGTGTCGCGTCGAGACGATCTCGCGGCGCCACCCGTTCCCGATCCGCTACTCGCGCCTCGCCGCCGTGGCGGCTCGCGCCGCGCATAGTGGCGACGTCGTCTACGCGTCCGCCACGTACGCGGCCGCTGCGGCGGCGGCGACGAGCGCGCGGCGTCCGCTCGTCGTGAAGCTCGTCTCCGACCCCGCGTACGAGCGGGCGCGCCGCTACGGGGTGTTCGACGGCACGCTCGCGGAGTTCCAGCGTGCCGGCGGCGGGGCCGTCGTCACGCTCAAGCGCGCCCGCTCCCTGGCGCTGCGCGCGGCGCGGCACGTCGTCGTCCCGAGCGAGTACCTGGCCGCGATGGCGCGCGGGTGGGGGCTTGGCGCGCGCCCGCTCGAGGTGATCCCGAACGCGGCGCCCGAGACGCCCGACGAGCTCGAGGCCGGGGTCCCGCGCGCCGGGTTCGTCTTCGCAGGACGGCTGACGCGCCAGAAGGCGCTCGGAACGGCGCTCGAGGCCGTGGCGCGCGTGCCGGAGGCGCGCCTGCTCGTCGTCGGCGACGGGCCGGAGCGAGCCGAGCTGGAGGCGCGCGCTCGCTCGCTCGGCCTCGACGGCCGCGTGCGCTTCGCTGGCTCGAAGCCGCGCGAGGAGGTCCTGCGCGCCCTCGCGGGGGCGCAGGCGGCGGTGCTGTCGAGCGACTGGGAGAACTTCCCCCACGCCGCCGTGGAGGCGCTCGCGGTCGGGACGCCCGTCGTCGCGACGTCCGTCGGCGGCGTGCCGGAGCTCGTGCGCGACGGCGTCAACGGCCTCCTCGTTCCTCCCGGCGCCCCCGATGCGCTCGCCGCGGCCCTTCGCCGGATGCTCGACTCTCCCGAGCTGGGGGAGCGGCTCCAGGCGGCGGCGCGGCGTTCGGTCGCGGAGCTCGGGCGCGACCGCGTCTACGGGCGTCTCGAGACGATCCTCGCCGAGGCCGTCGCGTGAGCGGCGAGAACGGCGGCGCCCGGCGCCCGCGCCTGCTGATGGTCGGCCGGACGCGCTACCGGCTGCCGCTGCCGCCGTGGCTCGCGAAGAAGTTCGACGCGCTCGAGCGCCACGTCGACTACCGCGTGCTCGCCTCGGCCGAGGACGGCAGTGCGCTCGAGACGCGGCGCTTCCGCCTCCTGCCGTCGGCACGCCCGCGCGCGCTCGACGGCGTCCTCTTCTACCTGCGGCTCCCGTTCCACGTGCGGCGTCAGATCCGCGAGTTCGCGCCCGAGGCGATCATGGCCGAGAGCCCGTACACCGGCGCGGCCGCGCTTCTGGCGCGGGCGACGATTCGCGGGCCGAAGCCGCGGATCGTCGTCGAGGTGCACGGCGACTGGCGGACGGCCACGCGGCTGTACGGATCGCCGCGGCGCCGAGCTCTCGCGCCGCTCGCGGACGCCGTCAGCCGGCTCGTGCTCCGCCGCGGGGACGCCGTGCGTGCGGTCTCGCCCTACACGGGCGGGCTGGTCGAGGACGTGCGCGGGATCCCCGTCACGGCGACCTTCCCCGCCTACACGGATCTCGCCGTGTTCGCCGACCGCCCGCCCGAGCGACTCCCGGACCGGCCTGTCGCGCTCTTCGTCGGGATGCTCGAGTACTACAAGAACATCGACGGGATCTGCGCGGCCTGGCGCCGCGTCACGGCGCAGCTGCCCGAGGCGAAGCTCGTCGTCGTCGGGAAGGGATCGCGGCGCGCGCTCGTCGAGGAGCTGGTGGGCGAGCTCCCCGAGCAGGTGGAGTGGATCGAGAGCCTGCCGCCCGAGGGTGTCGCGGAGCAGCTCGACCGGGCGTCGTTCCTGCTGCTGCCGTCGCGGTCGGAGGGACTTCCGCGTATCCTCCTCGAGGCGTTCGCGCGCGGCCGCGGCGCGATCGGCGCGCGTGCGGGCGGCATCCCGGAGCTCGTGCACGACGGCGTCACCGGCGTGCTCGTCGATCCCGAGGACGTCGACGCGCTGGCCGCGGCGCTCCTGCGCGTGCTCGCGGACCGCACGCTCGCGGAGCGCTTCGGTCGGGCAGCCCACGAGGTGTACGAGTCGTTCCACACGACGCCGCTCGAGTACGCGGCGCGCGTGCGCGGTCTCGTGGAGGCGTCGCTGCGCGAGGCCGGCGTCGCCCCCGGCGAGCGGCCGCGCGTCCTCATCGTCGGCGACCGCGAGTACGGCGGCGGCGCCGACCCCGCGCTCCGGGCGCTGCGGGAGGAGCTCGACTTCTGCGCGCTCGGACGCGCCGAGCGCGGGACGGTCCCGCGCCCGGCCGCCGTCGGGCCGGGCTCGCTCCAGCTCGTGCGGCGCCTGCCCGTCCTCGACTCGCCGTTCTTCTACGGCACGCTCCCGTTCCGCGTGGCCGCGCTCGTCCGGCGCTTCCGTCCCGCCGTTGTGATCGCGGAGAGCCCGTACCTCGGCTTCCTCGTGCTGCTCGCGCTGGTGTTCCGGCGCCGGAACCGCCCCTCGCTCGTGGTCGAGACGCACGGGGACTGGCGCGTCGCCTCCCGCATCGGCGGCTCGCGCTGGCGCGTGCTGGTCGCGCCGCTCGCCGACTGGGCCGCGCGCTACGCCCTCCGCCGCGCAGACGCTTTGCGCGCCCTGTCGCCCTTCACCGCTAAGCTGTCGGAGCGCGAGGCGGGCGTCCCCCCGGTCGAGGCGTTTCCCGCCTACATCGACCTGTCGACCTTCACGGAGCGGCCGCCGGCGCCCCTGCCCGAGATCCCGACGGCGCTCTTCGTCGGCGCGCTCGAGCGCTCGAAAGACGTCGGCGCGCTCGTCGAGGCGTGGCCGCGCGTCGCCGCGGCGGTGCCGGACGCGCGCCTGGTCGTCGTCGGGCGCGGTGCGCTGGTCGACCTGGTCGAGCGCCTCCGCGACGACTTCCCGGACCGCGTCGAGCACGTGGAGCAGTTGCCGCCGAGCGGCGTCGTGGAGCGGCTCGACGACGCGACGTTCCTCGTCCTGCCGTCGCGCAGTGAGGGGTTCGGACGCGTGATCGTGGAGAGCTTCGCGCGCGCCCGCGCGGTCGTTGCGACGCGCGTCGGAGGGATCCCGGACCTCGTCGCGAACGGCCGCACGGGCCTGCTCGTCGAGAGCGGCGACAGCGCCGCCTTCGCGGACGCGATGATCGCGCTGCTGTCCGACCGCGAGCTGGCGGAGCGCCTGGGCCGCGCGGCGCACGAGGCGTCGACCGAGCTCCAGTGGTCTCCCGACGACTACGCGGCTCGCGTCCGCTCGCTCGTCGACCGCACGCTCGCCGGGCCGGCGCGCTAGAGCATGCGGCTCGTCTTCGTGACGCAGACGGTCGACGTCGACGACCCGATCCTCGGGGCGACGGTGGCGAAGCTGCGCGCGCTCGCCGCGCGCTGCGATGCGCTCGACGTCGTGTGCGCGCGCGTGGGACGACACGACCTGCCGCCGAACGTCTCGTTCCGGAGCTTTGCCGCGCCGACCCGGCTCGGCCGCGGGCTGCGCTACACCCGCGCGATCGCGCCCCTCCTCGCGCAACGCCCCCGGCCGGACGCGCTCCTCGCGCACATGTGCCCGATCTACCTCGTCCTCGCGGCGCCGCTCGCGAAGCCCCTGCGCGTCCCGCTCGTGCTCTGGTACACGCACTGGACGCTCGGCCGCACGCTGCGCCTCGCGACGGCTCTGTCCGACCTCGCGCTCAGCGTCGACACCCGGTCCTTCCCGATGGAGTCCCCCAAGGTGCTCGGGATCGGGCATGGGATCGACACCGCGGAGTTCCCGCCGCGCCACTCGCTCCCGGCGCGGAGCGACGGGGCGCTCCGGCTGCTCGCGCTCGGGCGGACGTCGCCGTCGAAGGGCTTCGAGACGCTCCTGCGCGGGCTGGAGCGCGCGGCCGACGCGGGCGTCGAGGCCGCGCTCGAGCTGCGCGGGCCGTCGACGACGGAGGAGGAGCGCGCACACCGGCGCCGGCTCGAGCAGCTGATCGAGTCGCCGCAGCTGCGCGGGCGCGTGCGGCTCGAGCCGCCGGTGCCCCGCGGCGACGTACCGGATCTCGTGCGCGGCTTCGACGCCGTCGTGAACCCGACGCGCGGCCAGACGAGCGGCGGCGCCCTCGACAAGGTCGTCTACGAGGCCGCCGCGTGCGGGGTTCCCGTGATCGCGTGCAACCCGCACTTCGACGAGTTCCTGGGCGGGCTGCCGCTCGAGCTCCGGTT
This sequence comes from Gaiellaceae bacterium, assembly GCA_030446625.1. Classification (GTDB taxonomy): domain Bacteria; phylum Actinomycetota; class Thermoleophilia; order Gaiellales; family Gaiellaceae; genus JAUJMY01. The sequence continues at coordinate 110,309 of JAUJMY010000007.1, read as the reverse complement.
CGCGAGCGAGGATCCCGCCGACCTCGCGCGCGTGCTGCGCGCGTTCGCCGAGAGCGGCGACGAGACGCGCGAGGCCGTGGGCCGGGAGCTGCGGCGGCGCGTCGAGGCCGGACACTCCGCGGAGACGTGGGCGGAGGCGGTCGTGCGCGCCGTGCGCGAGATCCGGCGCTAGCGCATGCGGTTCCTGCGCCGCAACGTCCTGCTCGTGTACGGCGTCTACGTCGTCACGCTCGTCTCCGGGCTCGTCGTGACGCCGATCCTCGTGCGGGAGCTCGGCGCCGCCGGGTACGGCCTCTGGGCGTTCATCAGCTCGATCGTCGTCTTCCTCGCGCTGCTCGACTTCGGCGTCGGCCCGACGATCATCCGCTTCGCGGCCGAGCAGCGCGGGCGCGGCGCCGTCGAGGAGACGAGCGCGCTCGCGGCGAACGGGCTCGCCGTCTACGCGCCGATCGCGACGGCCACGGCCGCGGTCGGCGCGCTGCTCGCGTGGCTCCTTCCGTGGCTGATCGACGTCCCCGACCGGCTCGTCGGCCCCGGCCGGATCGCGCTGCTGCTCGTGCTCGCCGCGTACGTCGCACGCTTCCCGCTCGGTCTCTACACGAACCTGCTCGCTGGCCAGCAGCGCTACGACGTCGTCAACCTCGGGAGCCTCGTCGCGGCGATCCTGTACGCGGTCCTCGTCGCCGCGATCCTCCTCCTCTGGGGCGGCGGCATCGTCACGGTCGCGGCCGTGACGCTGCTCGCGACGGTCGTGCGGCTGTCGCTTCCGCTCGCGTGGCTGCGCCGCGAGCTGCCGACGCTGCGCGTGCGGCCGTCGCTCGTCTCGCGTCGCGCGATCGGCCGGCTGCTGCGCTTCAGCTCGCACAACTTCCTGATCCACGTCGCGTCGAAGGTCGTCCTCTCGACGGACGTGATCGTCGTCGGCGCGCTGCTCGGCAGCGTCGCCGCCGCGTGGTACGGCTTGCCGTCGAAGCTCTTCGGGCTCGTCTTCGGCATCGGCGTCGCGGCCTCGACACTGCTCTTCCCGGTCCTCTCCGAGCTCGAGGGCGCCGAGGAGCACGAGCGGCAGCGGCGCTACGCGCTGACCGGAATCCGCGTCGGGATGGCCGTCGTCCTCGCGGCCGCGGTGCCGCTGATCCTGCTCCCGGAACGCTTCCTCGAGGCGTGGCTCGGGGGCGAGTACGACGAGGAGGGATTCGCGCGCAGCGTCCCCGTGCTCGTGCTGCTGATGCTGAGCCTGCTCTTCGTCCACCCGAGCAACACGCTCGGGCAGTTCCTCGTCGCCCGCGCGCGCCATGCACGCCTCGCCGTTGCCCGGATCGCCACCGTGGCCGCGAACCTCGTCCTCTCGCTCGTCCTCGTCGCGACGGTCGGCCTCTGGGGAGTCGCCGTCGCGACGCTCGTCACCGAGGGCCTCGCGGCCGCCGTCGTCGTGCCGCTGCTCGTCCGCGACGCGTCCGGGATCTCCGTCGCGTCGCTCGCCGGCGCGTGGCTGCGGCCCGTCGCCCTCGCCGCGGTGGCGGCGCTGCCCACGCTCGTCCTCGTCGGCCGCCTGCTGCCCGTGGACTCGCTCGTCGAGCTCGGGGCGCTCGTGACGCTCTGGCTCGCGCTCTTCGGCGCGCTCGTGTGGCGCGTCGGCCTCGAGCCGGGCGAGCGGCGCGCGATCAGGAACGCGCTCGGCCGCGGCGAGCCGGGGGTCGTAGCCGCGCCGCGCGAGGAGGCCGCTCTGTGAGCGCCTGCTCGTAGACCGCGAGCGTCCGCTCCGCCATCTGCGCGACGGAGAAGCTCGCGCGCGCGCGGTCCAGACCGGCGGCCCCGAGCCGGCGTGCGAGCGCCTCGTCGTCGAGCAGGCGCGCGATCGCGTCGGCAACCGCGCGCGCGTCGTCCGGCGGCACGAGCGCGCCTGTTTCGCCGTGGACGACGATCTCCGGGATCGAACTGACGTGCGACGCGACGACCGGGAGCGACGCGAGCATCGCCTCGAGCAGGACGAGGCCGAAGCCCTCCCAGCGCGCCGGGTGGACGAAGACGTCGGCCCGCCGGAGCCACTCCGCCACGTCGCCCGCGCGCCCCGGGAGGAAGAGCGCATCCGCGACGCCGAGCGCGCGCGCGCGCTCCTGAAGCTCCGCGCGGAGCGGCCCCTCGCCGAAGACGACGAGCACGGCGGACGGGTGCCGCTCGCGCACACGCGGGAGCGCCGCGACGGCGACGTCGAGCCCCTTCTGCCCGACGAGTCGGCTCACCGACAGCAGCACGCGCGCTCCGCGCGGCAGGCGCACGTCGGGATTCGGCCCCCACGACGGCGGGAGATCGTCGAGGCCGTAGTGGATGACGCTGAGCTTGTCCGCCGGCAGCCCGACGCGCTCGACGTTGAATCGCGCGAGCGCGTGCGTGATCGCGACGATCCTCCGCACCCGGCGCGCCAGCGCCCGCTCGACGTACCGGAACGGGCCGAGCCGGAACGGGTCGTCGTTGTGCTTCGTCGAGACGAGCGGTGCGTCGCGCGCGGCGAGCGTCCCGTAGACGTCGGCGTGGACGAGGTGCGTGTGGACAACCTCTGCCCGCCACGAGCGCAGGACGCGCGAGAGGGCGACCGGCAGCGGCGGGTCGAGGTCGCGCGGCGACGCGAGCCGGCGCGCGGGCACGCCCGCCGCCGTAAGCGCCGCGTAGAACGCGTCGGGCTCACCGCCTGGGTCGTCGAGGCCGACGAGCAGCGGCTCGACGCCGCGCGCGGCGAGCGCCGGCAGCAGCGTCAGGAGGTGGCGCTCGGAGCCACCGATCCCGCTGATCCGGTGGACGTGCGCGACGCGCGTCACGGCTGCGTCCCGCGCCGCCTCGCGAGAGCCTGCGCGACGGCCGCGGCCGCGAGCAGCGCGAGCAGGAAGTCCCAGGGCGCGCGATACCGGGTCGCGCCGATGAAGACCGCCGCTGCGAGCGTGCCGTACGCGAGCAGGAGCAACGCCAGGGCCGAGAACGCATGCGGAGCGCGGGCGACCCCGACGGCCGCGAGCAGGTAGAGCGGGAGCACGTACGCGGGCACGAGCCACCGGCGCGCGGCGTCGAGCCAGGTGCCGCCGCCGGGCTGCCCCTCGGCGCGCGTCGCCCGCGGGTCCCACAGCATCGCCACGCCGAGGCCGGCGAGCCGCGCCTTCTCGCCGGGTTCGTCGCGCCAGAACTCGAGCACGCGCGCGCGGAAGAAGCGCATGTCCTCGCACTCGTCGACCGTCACGATCTCGCCGCGGTCGCGGTAGATGTCGCGCGTGAACTCGGGCGTCAGCCTCCGGCCCGAAGGCGGCTCGACCTCGTCGATCCAGCCGCCGCGGCGGAGGATGCCGTACGTCTGCTCGTTGTTCGCCTTCCACAGCGCTCGCGCGTCGGTCGTCACCGCGTAGCAGCCGAGCACGGCGCCGTTCCGGACGAGCCACGGCGCGACGGCGACCGCGGCGCCGACGGCGACCGCGACCGCGGCGAGCGCCGCGCGCCGGCGCGGCGCGATCCGCCACGCGACGTACGCGGCGAGCAGCAGCGGCAGCAGGACGAGCCGCGAGTTGCCGAGGATCGCGAGCCCGCAGACGACGCCCAGCGCGCCCGCGAGCGCGACCGACCGCCGCTCGGCGGCGAGGAGCGCGAGCAGGACGGCAGCGGCGGCCAGCGGCTGGTCCACGATCTCGCGGTTGACGTGCACGTCGTGCCAGACGAGGTACGGGCTGAGCGTCGCCGCGACCGCCGCGAGAATGCCCGCGAGCGGCGAGATCCAGCGGCGCCCGATCTCGTGCACGAGCAGCGCCGTGACGGCCGCGAGCACGATCTGCGCGACGCCGACGACGGGCCACGAGCGCCCGAGGAGCTCGTACAGCGGCACGAGGAAGAACCCGTAGAGCGGCTGCGTGTACGCGCTCGGGACGCCGGGGACGAGGCCGTACGTTCCGCTCGCGACGAACGTGCGGGCGAAGTCGTCGCTCTTCTCCGTAAACTCCGTCAGGATCTCGCCCCGCTCGTAGAGCAGGACGGCGAGGCGCGGGACGACCGCCGCTGCGAGGACGAGAAGCGTCGCGCCGCGTCTGCTCATCGAGCCCCGGCCGGCGTCGCCGCCGCGACGCCCGCCGGCGACTCGACGTAGCTTCGCTGCCAGAGCTCGAGCATCACGAGCGACCAGAGGCGCGCGCCGTGGTCGGCGCGGCCGGCGACGTGCTCGCGGAGGAGCCGCTCGACGACGTTCGGCCGGAGGTCGCCGCGGCGCCGCGCCGTTTCGTCCAGAAGCACGTCCTGCGCGAACTCGCGCAGCTCGCCGCGGAACCAGCGCGCGAGCGGGACGCCGAACCCCTTCTTCGAGCGGGAGGCGACCGCCGCCGGCAGCTGCGCGGCGAACGCGCGGCGGAGCGCGATCTTGCCCGTGCGTCCGCGCGTCTTCAGGGACGGCGGGAGCGACAGGCCGAGCTCGAGGACGCGCGGGTCGAGGAACGGCGAGCGCAGCTCCAGCGAGGTCGCCATCGAGGCGATGTCCGCCTTCACGAGCAGGTCCCCCGGCAGGTAGGTGCGCGCGTCGAGCAGCTGGAGCGCCGTCACGTCGTCCGCGGCCGCGCCGCCGTCGAGGAGCGCCGCCGCCGCCCGCGACTCGCCGATGCGCACTCGAGCTTCGTCCGTCCAGAGCTGCGCGCGGAGCGCCTGCGGGAAGATCTCGATCAGGCGCCCGTAGCGCTCCGTCGGCGGGGCCGATGCCGCTTCGAGGAACCGCGCCGCACGGAAGAGCGGCGAACGCGGCTCGCGCCTGCCGCCGGGCAGCGCGCGCACCAGGCGAGCTCCGGCGCGCGCCGGCGCGGAAGGGATGCGCGCCGCCGCGCCCGCGGCGACGTAGCGCTCGTAGCCGGCGAACGCCTCGTCGCCGCCGTCGCCCGTCAGCGCGACCGTCACGTGCTGTCGCGCGAGCTCGCACACGAGCAGCGTCGGCAGCGCGGACGAGTCGCCGAACGGCTCGTCCCACGCCCACGCGAGGCGCGGAAGGAGCGCGGCCGCGTCCGGCTCGACGACGAGCTCCTCGTGCCGCGTGCCGTACCGGCCGGCGACCGCGCGTGCGTACTCGCGCTCGTCGTAGCGCGCGTCGCCGAAGCCGATCGAGAACGTCCGCACCGCCTCGCTCGCCTCGGCGGCCATCAGCGCGACGACGATCGACGAGTCGATGCCTCCGGAGAGGAGCGCGCCGAGCGGCACGTCGGAGATCAGTCGCTTGCGCACCGCCGCGCGCAGCTCGGTCCGCACGCGCTCGAGCCACTCGTCGTCCGCCAGGTGCGCCCGGTCGAGCCGCGGCTCCCAGTACCGCTCCAGGCGCTCGCTCTCGCCCTCGACGACGAGCACGTGTGCCGGCGGCAGGCGCCGCACGCTCCGGAACGCGGACCCGCCGCCCGGGACGTACCCGAGCGCGAGGTACGCGTCGAGCGCCGCGTGGTCGACGTCGCGCCTGAAGCCGGGCAGACGGACGAGCGCCTTCGCCTCGGAAGCGAAGGCGAGCGTGCCGTCGGCGAGCCGCGTCCAGACGAGGGGCTTCTTGCCGAGCCGGTCGCGGGCGAGGACGAGCCGCTCGCGGCGAGCGTCCCAGAGCGCGAGCGCGAACATCCCGTCGAGACGCTCGACGAACCGCGGCCCGTGCTCCTCGTAGAGGTGCGGGAGCGTCTGCGTGTCGCCGGTGCCGGGGACGTCGTGGCCGCGCGCCGCGAGGTCGGCGCGCAGCTCCTCGAAGTTGTAGATCTCGCCGTTGAAGACGGCGGACACGTCGCCGCGCTCGTTCGTCACCGGCTGGAACCCCGTCGACGCGAGGTCGATCACCGTCAGGCGCCTGTACCCGAGCACGCAGCGGCCGAACGCCTCGGTCGAGCCGTGATCGGGCCCCCGGTGCGCGAGCGCAGCCGCCATGGTCTCCGCGAGCCGCGGCTCGGGCGGCGCGGCGCCCTCGGGAGCGAGCAGCCCGCAGATCCCGCACATCGGCTGAACGCTACCGGGGCGGGCGACCGGCGCCGCCTAGAATCCGCCCCGTGAGCAGCGAGCTCGAGGCCCCTGCACGGGCGCCCGAGGAGGCCGTGCCGGCGGACGACATCCGCGCGCGCCCGTTCGTCGTCACCCGCAACCCGCTGCGGTCGCTGCTCCGGCGCGCCGCGAGCGTTTCCGCACTCGCGCTCCTGGACGTCACGGGGCTCGTGCTCGGGCTCTACGCCGCCGTCGCGCTGCGGCAGCTCTACTACGGCCGCTCGCCGCTCTGGGCGCTCCTCTGGGACGAGGTGCGCCCGTGGCTCCCGTTCCTCGTGCTCGTGACCGTCCTCGTCTTCGCGCGCGCGGGCCTCTACGCGGAGCGCGAGCGGCGCGCCGGCCTCGGGAAGGTCTTCTCCTCGCTCGTGCTCGTCGGCCTCCTCGCCGTCGTCTTCGCGCTCGTCTCCGGCCAGGAGTTCAACACGTACGGCTTCGCGCCGACCGCGGTCCTCCTCGCCGCGGTCCTGATCGGGCTCCTGCGGGCGAGCTACGCCGCCCTCACGCGCGACGTCCTGCGGGCGGCGGGCGTGCGCCGGCACGCGATCCTCGTCGCGAACGGCGAGCACCTCGGGGAGCTGCACCGGATGCTGGGGCCAGGCCGCGGCGGGATCGGCTACGAGTTCGTCGGCGCGATCACGCGCTCGCGCGACGGCGGGCCGCTGCCGGTGCTCGGGGATCTGGACGCCCTCCCGCGCGTGCTCGACAGGGAACGCGTCGACGAGCTCGTCGTCACCGAAGCCGACTTCGACGAGCGGGAGCTGCTGGAGCTCGTCGACCAGGCGCACCGGCGGGGGGTGAAGGTGCGCGTGGCGCCGACGACGACCGAGCTGCTGACGCACCGCGCGGAGTACGTGCCGGGGCAGGGCATGCCGCTCTTCGAGCTGCGGCCGCCGGTGTTCGCCGGGACGGACTGGATGCTGAAGCGCGCGTTCGACCTCGTCGTCAGCGTCGCGGTGCTCGTCGCCGGCCTGCCGCTGTGGATCGCGATCGCGGCCGCGGTGAAGCTGACGTCACCCGGGCCGGTCCTCTACCGCGACCGCCGCGTCGGCCTCGGCGAGCGCGAGTTCGAGATGCTGAAGTTCCGGACGATGGTCGTCGACGCGGCGGAGCACCAGCCGGAGCTCGAGGCCGCGAACGAGGCGGACGGCGCGCTGTTCAAGATCCGCGACGACCCGCGCGTCACTCGCGTCGGCGCGCTGCTGCGGCGGCTCTCGCTCGACGAGATTCCGCAGCTCCTGAACGTCCTGCGCGGCGAGATGAGCCTCGTCGGGCCCCGGCCGCTGCCCCGCCGCGACTTCGAGCAGCTCGAGGAGTGGCACCGCAAGCGCTACCACGTCCTCCCCGGCATGACGGGGCTGTGGCAGATCTCCGGCCGCTCGTCACTGTCGTTCGACGACCTCGTGCGGCTGGACTTCTACTACCTGGAGAACTGGTCGATCTGGCTCGACGTCGCGATCCTCGCGAAGACGATCCCCGCCGTTCTCGCAGCACGAGGAGCGTACTGACGGAACGTTTCACCCGCTACGAGCGCGGTCATAGACGCTCGTTCGTTCGGCATCCAGCCGGGAGGAAGCGCAATGGTTCTAGACCCTGACGACAGGACGACCGTCACGACCCGGAGCGCGGGTGGTGGCGTGGGCGCGGCCGGAGGCGGTGGCGGCCGCGGCGGGTACGCGCGCCGCCTCAGCACCGAGACCCGGCGCGCGATCCAGACGACGGAGTTCTACGCCTACCTCGCCGCGGTGCTCGGCGTCCTCATCGCGTCCGCGATGATCGAGGGCGACGACGACGGCGGCGGCGGCGACTTCTTCCGCGCCGACAAGGCGTGGCTCTACGTCGTGCTGCTGACGATCGGGTACATGCTCAGTCGCGGCTGGGCGAAGTCGGGCAGCCGCGAGCCGTACTGGGAGGACGGCGGGGGCGGCGGCGGCCGCGGCCTCCGGGACCGCGTCGGCGGCTAGTCGCTCGGCGCTCCCGCGCCTACGCGACGGCGGGGCGCGGGGGCGCCGACCCTCACCAGCTGGTCGAGGATCTCGTCCAGCGAGATCGTCACGTCCCAGTCCGGATAGTCCGAGCGCAGCCGCGAGAGGTCGCTGATGTAGCAGATGTGGTCGCCGCGGCGCGCGTCCTCGACGTACTGCGTCTCGAGATTGCGCCCGAACAGCTCCTCGAGCCGCGCGATCGCCTCGAGCACCGAGACGCTGTTCTCGCGCCCGCCGCCGAGGTTGTAGACGGCGCCCGCGCGCGGCGACTCGTAGAAGCTCATCATCGCCGTGCAGACGTCGTACGAGTGGATGTTGTCGCGGACCTGCTTGCCCTTGTAGCCGAAGATCCGGTACGTCCTGCCCTCGCGGATCGCGCGCGCGACGTACGAGAGGAAGCCGTGCAGCTCCGCGCCCGAGTGGTGCGGGCCGGTGAGGCAGCCGCCCCGGAAGGAGACGGTGGGTAGGCCGAAGTAGCGCCCGTACTCCTGGACGAGCACGTCCGCCGCCACCTTCGAGGCGCCGAAGACGCTGTGCATCGTCGCGTCGATCCGCATCGTCTCGTCGATCCCGTTGCGGTAGCGGGGGTCGGCGTAGTCCCAGCGCGTCGCCAGCTCGATCAGCTCGAGCTCGTTCGGCGCGTCCCCGTACACCTTGTTCGTCGACATGAAGACGAACGGCGAGTCGGGCGCGTGCCGCCGTGCGGCCTCGAGCAGGTTCAGCGTCGCGAGCGCGTTCACCTCGAAGTCGTCGAACGGGCGGGCGGCGGCGAGGTCGTGCGAGGGCTGGGCCGCGCAGTGGAAGATCAGGTCGGGGCGGTGCTCCTGGAAGAGGCGCATCATCCCGTCGCGGTCGCGCACGTCGAGGCCGTGGTGCGTGAAGCGGCGCGTCGAGTGGAGCAGCCGCTCGAGGTTCCACGTCGTGTCGCCGTGCTCGCCGAAGAACTCGCGGCGCATGTTGTTGTCCACGCCGTGCACGATCCAGCCGCGCTCGTCGAGGAAGGTCACCGCCTCGGAGCCGATGAGGCCGCTGGAGCCGGTGACGAGGGCGGTCCTGGCCATCCCGGCGGCCATACTAGGCCGGAAGCCGATGCGCGCGCCGAAGCTCCTCGCCCTCGTCTCCTCGGTCGACCTCAACTTCCGCTACGGCTGCACGCCCGCGTGGTGGCAGCTGTGGAAGGGGATCGCGGAGGCCGGCGTCGACCTGATCGTGACGCCGTACCGCGGGCGCGCGATCGAGTCGCCGTGGTGGCGCACGGTCGAGAATCCGGCGTATCGCGAGGGAGAGCTGTTCGCGGCCGGCCGCGACGCCGTCGCCCGCATCAAGGGCGACACCCACCTCCGGGGTGGGGAGGAGAGCCCGGACGAGTCGCTCGGGGCCCGCGCCGTGCGGGGGGTCATCCAGGGCTACCGCCTACCGCGCTGGCGCCGTCCCCGCGGGGGCGTGCTCGAGCGGGAGCGCGACGTGGACGCGGTCGTCGTCTTCACCGTGCCGATGAGTCACCTGCGCGGGATCCCCGAGGCGGTGCGGTCGCGCTTCGGCGTCCCCGTCGTGTACTACGACGCGGACGTGCCGATGAGCCTGCCCGAGTACGGCGGGATGGACACCGGCTTCAACATCTACCACGGCGCCGATCCGGGCGAGTACGACCTCGTGCTCTCGAACTCGGAGGGCGGGCTCGAGCGGCTGCTCGAGCTCGGAGCGAGGCGCGCGGAGCACCTCTTCTGGGGCGCCGACCCGGAGCTCTTCCGGCCGCTGGACGTGCCGAAGGAGCACGACGTGATCTTCTACGGCTACGGCGACAAGTTCCGCCGCGACTGGATGCGCAGGATGGTGGCCGAGCCGAGCGAGCGTATGCCGGAGGCGGCCTTCGTGCTCGCGGGCGGCGACTTCAAGGGCGAGCTCGGGCGGGCGCGCGAGCTCGGCTGGGTCCCGGTGAACCTGCTGTCGCGCGTGATCTCCTCCTGCCGGATCAACCTCAACATCGGCCGGCGGCCGCACGCGACGGTCCCCGCCTCGTCGACGAGCAGGCTCTTCGAGCTCGCGTCGGCCGGCGCGACGATCGTCTCGAACCCGTACGCCGGCATCGAGCGCTGGTTCGAGCCCGGACGCGAGCTCCTCGTGGTGGAGAGCGCGGACGAGGCGGTGGAGACGTACCGCGAGCTGCTCGCCGATCCCGCAGCCGCCGAGGAGCTCGGGCGCCGCGCGCGCGAACGCGTCCTCGACGAGCACACGTACGCGCAGCGGGCGCGGCGGCTGCTGGAGCTCGTCGGCGCGGAGGCGGGCGTGCGTGTCTGAGGCCGTTGTCCCCGCACCGGCTCGCGCGGCCTCGCCGCCGGTCGCCCTCCGCCGGGTCGCGATCGTGCCGGCGCGAAACGAGGCCGACGCGGTGGGCGGCGTCATCGACGAGATCCGCGCGTTCGACCCCGGCTACGAGATCGTGGTCGTCGACGACGCGTCGACGGACAGGACAGGCGCGATCGCAGCCGCGCGCGGCGCGCACGTCGTTCGGCTCCCGTTCAACCTCGGGATCGGCGGCGCCGTCCAGACGGGCTTCAAGTACGCGCTCGAGCACGGCTTCGAGCTTGCGGTGCGCCTCGACGGCGACGGCCAGCACGACCCGGCGCAGCTCGACCGCCTCCTCGAGCCCGTCCTGCGCGGGGAGGCGGACATCGCCGTCGGCTCGCGCTTCGCCGGCACGGCGAGCTACCGTCCGCCGCTCGCGCGCCGCCTCGGGATCCGTCTCTTCGCCCGCGTCGTCTCGCTGCTCGTGCGCCAGCGCGTCACCGACACGACCTCGGGGTTTCAGGCGCTGAACCGGCGCGCGATCGTGCTCTTCGCCGCGGACTACCCGCACGACTACCCCGAAGTGGAGGCGACCGTGATGCTCTTCAAGCACCGGCTGCGCCTCGTCGAGGTGCCCGTGACGATGCGCGAGCGTGCAGGTGGAACGTCGTCGATCACGGCGCTGCGCTCGGTCTACTACATGGTCAAGGTGCTGCTCGCGCTCTTCGTCGCGATCTTCCGCCGCCGCGCCGTGCCGCTGGACGAGAGGTGACGTGACGTGACCCCGCTTCGCGTCTCGATCGCCGCGGCCGTCGCCGCGGCCGTGCTGCTCCTCGTCGTCTTCGAGCTGATCCGCAGCCGCCGCCTCCGTGAGCGCTACGCGCTGCTCTGGCTGCTCACCGGCGTCGTCCTGCTCGTGCTCGCGCTCTGGCGCGACGGGCTGAACACGATCGCCGGCTGGTTCGGCGTCACGGAGTACCCGCCGGCGATCCTGTTCGCGATCGCGACGCTCTTCATCCTGCTCGTCCTGCTGCACTACTCGACGGTCATCTCGCGCCTCGCAGACCAGAACACGCTGCTTGCGCAGCGGCTGGCGCTGCTCGAGGCCGAGCTACGGGAAAAGCGGTCGTGACGCACAGAGAACGCTCCAGCTCCCGCAGCCAGCACCGTGCTCGCCGCAGCGCCTCGTGACGCGAGGAGCCTAGGGAATCGTGCGCGTCATGGCCTGGCTGAGGAGCAGCACGTCGCCGGTTCGCGGATCGTCCCGCCGGTCGGCTGCCATCCCCACCCGGTACGTGTAGCGACCCGGCACGGGCGAATCGGAGAACTCGAGCGCGCGCGTCGTGGCGATCGCTTGCGTCTCGAGCACACACTCCGTCGTCGCGTTCGGGACTCGTTCGCACGAAGCGTCGGCGCCCGCGCGCGAGCGGTAGATCCGGTAGAAGACTTTCGTCGCCGCGGTTTCGGGTCTCCTCCAGCTGATGCTGTAACCGTCCTTCGTGGGCTCGCCGCGGAGGCGGAAGTCGTGTTCCACCGGGAGATACAGGTTGTCCCGGGGCGAGAGCATCGCCGCCGCCCCCTGGAGCGGACGCGCCGTCGCGACGACCGCGAGCGGCAGGAGCGCAGCGGCGACGAGTGTGAGGAGGAGCCCCCGCCGCCGCCAGGCCGGCTCGCGTGGGCGCCGCGTGAGCGGCCGCAGTCGGTGCCCGACGAACGGGACGACGAGCGGGATCGAGGCTGCGAGCAGGACGAATGCGGGGAACGCCGGCATGAGCAGCCGGAAGAAGCTCGCCGACTCGACACTTGCCTGCGGGGCGGCGCCTTTGAAGACGACGAACGCGAGCAGCCACGACACGAGGAAGGCGGCTTTCGCGAGCGAGTGCCGGCAGAGCGCGATCGCACCCGCCAGCGCCGCCCACTCGAGCAGGCGAATGCTCCAGAAGACGTCGCGGAAGTCCCTCGCGTTTTCGCCGAGCACGGAGCGGTCGACGCGGACGTAGTACGAGAGCCCGCCGCGATCGACCGTTGCGGCCACAACGTCAGCGGCGAGCCGCTCGCCGGTGAGCGTCAGGATGGGAAGGGTGCCGAGGCCGCGGTACTTCCAGAGCGCGAGCGTGAGCAAGGGCGGGAGGAGGGCAACAGCGAACCCCGCGGCCTCGCGCCAGCGCCGCGCGAGTGGGAATGCGACTGCGGGCGCCACCAGAAACAGCGCGTTCGCCGGCTTGAGCCCGACCGCGAGGCCGGTGAGCAATCCGGCCGCGATCGCGTCGCCAGAGTCTCGCGTGTCGATCGCCCGGAAGGCGAAGAAGGTCGCGCCGAGGAGGAAGACCATCGACGGGAAGTCGCCCAGGTAGCTGAGCCCGAGCGCCTGTGGCAGGAAGAGCTCCGAAAGCTTCTCGCGGTAGGAGTCGACGAAGAGCGGAAGAGCGACGAACGGGACGGCGGCCCACGCCGCGGCGCTCACGAGCCCGAGCGTTCGGCCGCCGATCCCGGAGACGATGCCGTACACGGAGATCAGCGCGAGCGGCAGCAGCACGCCGACCTGCACCAGCACGATTGCTGGCAGCCCGGCGAGCAGGCTCGGCCCGGCTACGAGCGCGACCGGCGTGAACACGAGCGACCAGACGTAGCCGATGTGCGCGTACGGGAGGTGCCCCTCCGCGAGCAGCCACGAGCTCGTGTAGTACCAGGTGCTGTCGCCGCCGTGGTAGAAGAGCCAGCCGTTGTGCGGAACGTTGAGCGCGAACGCCGCGACGCCGGCCCACTGCGCCGCGGCGAGCGCGACGAGCGCGGCCGGGACAGGGAGGGTGACGCCGCCCCTTCGCAGGGCGGCGTGCCACGGTCGCGCTGCGCTGGTGGTGTCGCTGTCCATGCGTAAGCTCCGGCGGGTGCCCAAGGCTAGCGCCTCGCCCCGGACGAGCGTCGCGCACAGCGGCCTCCTGACGGCGCTCTCGCTCGCGACGATGACCGGCCTCGCGGCCGTCGTCGGGCTCCTGATCGCGCGCAACTTCGGCCGGGGCGCGGAGACGGACGGCTTCTTCGCCGCGTACGGGATCTTCATCGTGATCATGCTCGCCGCGACGGCGTTCCGGCTCGTCGTGCTCCCGCCGCTCGCGCGGGCGCGCGTCGAGCAAAGGCTCGCGGCCGAGACGGCGGCGTACGCGCTCGCGCTGGCCGTGCTCGCGCTGCCCGCGATCGCGCTCTCGACCTTCGGCTCCGAGTGGGCGGGCGCGCAGCTCACCGGCGACCTGCCCGAGGCCGCCCGGCGGACGGCCGGCGACGTCCTCGTATGGATGGTTCCCGCGGCGATGGCGCACCTGTACGCGGGGCTCGCGTCGAGCGCGCTCGCGGCGCGCGACGACTACGCGACCTCCGCGCTCGGCTACGCGCTCGGGAGCGTCGCCGGGCTCGCGCTCATCCTCCTGCGGATCGACGCCGACGGCATCGTCGCGATCGCGCACGGGATGGCGCTGAACGGCGCCGTCTCGCTTGCGGTGCCCGCGGCGGCCCTCGTGCTGCAGCGCGGCTCCGGCGCGGTGCGCCTGCGGCAGGCCGGCCTCGCGCGGCGCCTGCGCGAGTTCGCACGCGGCGTCGCGCTGCCGCTCGCACTCCAGGGGCTGTACCTGGTCTGCATCCGCTTCGCCGCCGAGCTCGGGGAGGGCGCCGTCACGAGCCTGAGCTTCGCGTACCTGATCGCCGCGGCGCTCGTCGCGATCACGGCGTCGTCGCTCGGCCTCGTCTCCAGCGTTCCGTTGACGCGGTCAGGGCTCGACGGAGCGCGCGCGGCACAGCACGTCGTCAGCACCGCGTGGCTCGCGCTCGCGGTGGCGGCCGGCGCCGCGGGCGTCTTCGCGCTCGCGGGCGAGGACATCGTGTCGACGGTGCTCGGCAGCGCGTACGCGGGCGCGACCGGCAGTGAGCTCGGGCGGCTCGTCGTGTACCTCACGCCGTGGATCGTCGCCTCGACCGGGGTCTCGATCACGTTCCCGCTCCTCTTCGTCGTCGACCGGACGCGGCGGCTGCCGCTCCTCGGCGCGGGCGCGCTCGCGCTGCACGTCGCGCTCGCGTGGGCGGGGCTCGAGCTGCTCGGGCTGCCGGGGATCGTCGCCGCGCTCGCGGCCTCGACCGTCGTCGTCCTCGCGGGGCTCCTCGCGCTGCTCTCGCGCGACGCCGTCGCGCGTGTCGCCGGCGGCCTCGCCTCGGCGGCGCTCGTCAGCGGCGGGCTCGCCGCGGCGTCGTACGCCGTCCTCGCGCTCGTGCTCGCCCCGGTCCCGGCCGCCGCGCTCGGCTTCGGCCTCTACGTCGTCCTTCTCGCTGCGCTGCGCCCGCGGGGCCTGCGGGACGCGTGGGGGTACGTGCGCGCTCTGCACTAGTGTCCCGCGCGATGCTGCGGGAGGCCGCGAAGCGGGCGCTCGTGCGCGCGGGGCGGACACGCGTCGGTAAGGAGGCGATTCACGCCGCGGTCCTGCGCGATCCGGGGCTCGCGCGCTACGAGCACGTGACGGCGTGGCCGGAGCGCGTCGAGAACTTCGAGGACCTCGACTTCCTCTTCTCGAGCAACCAGCTGAACCACGGGATCGCATCGCTCCAGCTCGACGAGGCCGCGCTGCTCTTCCGGCTCGTGCGCGGCCTCGGGCCGGCCACCGTGGTCGAGATCGGCCGCTTCAAGGGCGGCGGCACGCTTCTGCTCGCGACCGCGCTCGCCGACGGCGGCCGCCTCTACTCGTACGACCTCCACGTCCCGCTCAGGCCCGACATGCAGGGCGCCGCTCTCGACCGAGCGCTCCTCGGCGCGCTCCGGCGCTACGGGCTCGAGGAGAAGGTCGAGCTCGTCGTCGGCGACTCCCGGACGGCGGAGCCACCTCCCGAACCGGCGGCCCTCGTGTTCGTCGACGGCGACCACACGTACGAGGGGGCGCGCGCCGATTACCTGCGCTGGCGCGAGCTCGTCCGCCCCGGCGGCCGCCTCCTCTTCCACGACGCGGTCGACACGGGCGGCTACGGGAACACGTACGAGGGCGTCGCGCGTGTCGCGCGCGAGATCGAGCGCGACGACCCCGACTTCCGCCGCGAGCGCGGCGCAGGCTCGATCGCGCAGTTCGTGCGCGCCGCGTCCTGAACGCGCGTCCGCTCGTCGTCGTCGTCGTGCTGTCCTGGAACGGCCGCGAGGACACGCTCGCGTGCCTGCGCTCGCTCGC
This sequence comes from Gaiellaceae bacterium, assembly GCA_030446625.1. GTDB lineage: Bacteria > Actinomycetota > Thermoleophilia > Gaiellales > Gaiellaceae > JAUJMY01. The sequence goes on along the minus strand of JAUJMY010000007.1, from coordinate 94,825 downwards.
GCGCGTCGACTACCCGGAGCTCCGCGTGCTCGTCGTCGACAACGCGTCGAGCGACGGCTCGGCGGAGGCCGTCGCCGCGGAGTTCCCGCACGCCGAGCTGATCCGCAATTCGGAGAACCTCGGCTTCGCGGGCGGGATGAACGTCGGGCTCCGCCGCGCTCTCGAGCTCGGCGCCGCGCACGTCGTGACGCTGAACAACGACACCGAGGTCGACGCGCGGTTCGTGTCGGCGCTCGTGGAGGAGGCGGAGCGGCGTCCGGACGCGGGTGCGCTCTGCTCGAAGGTCCTGTTCGCGGATCCGCCCGAGCGGATGTGGTTCGCGGGCGCGTCGTTCGACCCGCGGCGCGGGTACCAGGGCCGCCATCGCGGCTACGGCGAGCGGGACGGGCCGCAGTTCGCGGCGGTGGCGGAGACCGAGCGCGCCTGTGCGGCTGCGATGCTCGTGCCGCGCGCCGCCCTCGAGCGCGTCGGGCTCTTCGACGAGGATCTGTTCGCCTACGCGGAGGACGTGGACTGGTCGCTGCGGGCGCGCGCGCTGGGACTCCGGCTGCTCGTCGTCCCCGCGAGCCGCGTGTGGCACAAGGTGTCGCTCGCGTCCGGCGGCGAGTCCTCGCCGGCGACGATCTACTACGACCTGCGCAACGTGCTCGTGGTCTGCGAGCGCCACGCGCCGCTCGGCCGGCTCGGGACCTGGCGACGGCGCTGCGTCGCCGTCGCGGCTCACGCCGCGCAGGCGCTCCTCTCCCGAAACCGGATCGCCGGCCTCCGCGCCGTCGCGGACGCGTGGCGGGACTTCAGGCGCGGCCGCCTAGGAGCTCGCGGTACACGACCTCGTGCCGCTCCGCCGACGCGTCCCAGCTGAAGAGGCGCGCGCGCGCGAGCCCCGCGTGGGAGAGCTCCGGCGCGCGGTCGAGAGCCTCGCGGATGCCGTCTGCGATCGCCTCGCCCGAGTGCGGGTCGAAGAGGACCGCGGCGTCGCCGCAGACCTCGGGGAGCGACGCCGCGTTCGACGCGGCCACGGGGCAGCCGCACGCCATCGCCTCGAGCGGCGGCGCGCCGAAGCCCTCGTAGAGGCTCGGGAAGACGAGCGCCGCGGCGCGGCGGAGGAGCGAGACGAGCTCCTCCGGGGAGACGAGGCCGCGGATCTCGACGCCCGGCGGGGCCGGCCCGTTCCGGTGCCCGCCGCCCGTGAGCACGAGCCGGAGCTCCGGCTGCTCGGCGCGCACGAGCCGGAAGGCCTCGAGCAGCCGCGCGTGGTTCTTGTGCGGCCACGGGCGCGCCGGGTAGAGCAGGAACGGCTCCCGGGGCTCCTCGGACGGGTTGAACCGGGCGTGGTCGATCCCGTGCGGGACGACGTGGATCTTCTCGCCGGGCAGCCGGAGTCGCTCGCCGGCGCGGGCGCGCACGAACTCGCTCGGGACCATCACGATCCGCCCCCCGCGCGCGGAGCGGTCGGAAGCGAGCTAGCGCAGCCCGCCCTCCACCCGCGGGTAGAGCGCGGGCCGGTCCCCGTGGAGGACGTCGTGCAGCGTCACGGCGTACGGCGCGCCGAGCTCCGGCAGCGCGATCGTCAGCGGGTAGTGGACGGCGTCGAGGCGGCCCGTGCGGCGGCGGATCCGTCCGGGGCGCGCCGCCGCGAGCGCCATCGTCGCGGCGCGCTCGCGGATGGTGCGCGCGGCGCGGTACTCGGTGACGACCTCGGTCGGCAGCCCGCCGCCCGCGTCGGGCGCGACCGGCGGTGCGAGCACGCGGTAGTCGAGCGTGCCCCGCTCGGCGAGCGCGCGCGTCAGCGCCCGTGCGTACGTCTCCGTCCCGCCGACCTCGCCCGGCACGAGCGTCAGCAGGCTGATCCCGAGCATCCGCGGCGAGCTTAATCGGGGCTGTGGAACGATCGGCGCACAGTCGGCACGAACCCGCGCGCCTCGCGTGACGCCGCCGCGCGTACCTTCTGCCCCACCCAAAAAGGGTGGGGGGTGGGTGGCGCGCCCTTTACCGGGCCGTCATGGGTGCAGCGGTAGAATGCGCCGATGCCCTCGCCGGCCGACGAAAACGGGCGACAAGCAGGGATTTCGAGCCGTGACATCGACATCGCCGCGCTGTTCGCGCAGCTGAGCGACGAGGTCCGGCGCGCCGGCCCGCGCGCGGCGGGCGCGACGTCGTCGTCGGTCCGCCTCAACGCCCGAGCCGCGGCCGAGCGCCTCTACCGCGTCACCGCCGACCGCCCGCCGGGCGGCCGCACCGGCGTCCAGGGGGCGCTCCTCAAGCCGGTCAAGCTCACGCTCCGTCGCCTGATGCGCTGGTACGTCGAGCCCGTCTTCGCCGACCAGCGCGCGTTCAACGACGCCGTGCTGAAGCTGATCGACGACCTGACGGAGGAGGTCGATCGGCTGAAGGCGCAGCTCGCAGCGAGAGAGCGGTCGTGAGGATCGCGGTCTGCGCGCCGCAGGTCCCGTTCACGCGGGGCGGCGCGGAGATCTTCGCAGACAAGCTCGTCGCGGAGCTGCGCGCGCGCGGCCACGAGACGGACCTCGTGACGGTGCCGTTCAAGTGGTACCCGGCGTCGCGCGTGCTCACGCAGGCGTTCCTCTGGCGCCTGCTCGATCTGGACGAGTCCGACGGCCGCCGCGTCGACCTCGTGATCGCGACGAAGTTCCCCTCGTACGTCGTCCGTCATCCGAACAAGGTCGTGTGGCTGCTGCACCAGTTCCGGCAGGCGTACGACCTGGACGGCACGGAGCTCGCCCAGTTCGGCGAGTCCGCGGAGGATCGCGCGCGCCGCCGCGCCGTCCACCGCCTCGACCGCGTCGCGCTCGGCGAGGCGCGCAAGATCTTCGCCACCTCGCGCAACGTCTCCGAGCGCCTGCGCGACGCGCTCGGCCTCGACGCGGAGGTGCTGCCGCACCCGCCGCAGGAGCTCGCGTACCGCTGCGAGAGCTACGACGACTTCATCCTCTCCGTGAACCGCCTCGACCGTGCGAAGCGGATCGACCTCCTGCTGGACGCCGTCGCCGAGCAGCCCGGCCTCACCTGCGTCATCGCGGGCGACGGGCCGGACCGCGAGCGCCTCGAGCAGCTCGCCGGCCGGCACGGGCTCGACGGTCGCGTCCGCTTCACCGGCCGCGTCGGCGACGACGACCTCGCGGCGCTGTACGCGCGCTGCCTCGCCGTCTTCTACGCGCCGGTCGACGAGGACTTCGGGATGGTGCCCTACGAGGCGTTCCTGTCCGAGAAGCCCGTGATCACGACGACGGACGCGGGCGGGCCGCTCGAGGTCGTGAGCGACAGGAAGACGGGTGTCGTGTGCGAGCCGGAACCGCGCGCGGTGGCGGAGGCGTGCGAGTGGCTGCGCGCGCACCGCGACGAGGCCGCGGCCTGGGGACGCGCGGGGAAGGCGCTCGCGCAGCGGGTGTCGTGGGAGCAGGCCGTCGACCGGCTGCTCGCCGCCGGAACGCCGTGAAGGTCGCGTACTACTCGCCGCTCCCGCCGGAGCGCTCGGGAATCGCCGACTACAGCGCGCTCCTCGTGCCCGCCCTCCGCCGCCGTCTCGACGTGGTGGCGCTCGAGCGCGGGCACCGCCGTCCGCCGCGCGGAACCGACGTCTCGCTCTATCACATCGGCAACGACCCGTCCGCGCACGGGTGGATCGTCGAGGCGCTGCGCGGGTGGCCGGGCGTCGTCGTCCTGCACGAATACGTGCTGCACCACCTCGTCGCGGGCCTGACGCTCGGCCGGCGCGACATCGCGACCTACCTGGCGGCGATGGAGCGCGAGGCCGGGCTCGTCGGCCGGTTGCTCGGGCTGGGCGTCGTCGACGGCTGCATCCCGCCGCTCTGGGAGAACCGTCCCGAGGACTTCGCGCTCGCGGGGTTCGTCCTCGACGCGACCGAGGACAGAGGCCTGATCGTCCACTCGCACTACGTCGAGGAGCGGGCGCGCGCGGCGGGCTACGGGGGCCCGATCTGGCGGATCCCGCATCCGGCGTGGCCGCGCCCGGACGTCGCGCCGGCAGACCTCGGCGACGGCCCGGTCATCGGCTGCCTCGGGAACCTGAACGAGACGAAGCGAATCCCGCAGCTGCTCGAGGCGTTCGCGTTCGTCCACGAGCGGCACCCGAACGCGCGCCTCCTGCTCGTCGGCGCCGTCGCTCCCCGCTTCGACCTCGAGGGTCGGCTGGAGCGCGCCGGGTTGCGCGACGGATCGGTTCTCCGCGAGGACCACGTCAGCGAGGAGCGCCTGTGGGCGCTGATGTCCGCGTGTGACGCGTGCGTCAGCCTGCGCGCCCCGACGATGGGCGAGACGTCCGGCAGCGCGATCCGCGCGCTCTCGCTCGGCAAGCCGCTCGTCGTCAGCGACGTCGGCTGGTTCTCCGAGCTGCCGGCGGACGCGGTCTTCAAGGTCCCTGTCGACGAGCACGAGGTCGGGACGCTCGCGGCTGCGCTCGAGACCCTGGTCGCGGACGACGAGGTGCGTGCGGCGATGAGCCGTGCGGCACGCGAGCACGTCGAGCGAGAGCACGACGTCGACCACGTCGCGGAGCTGTACGCGGCCGCGCTGGAGGAGGCGGGGGGCGGGGCGCGCGTCCGCGACGACGTCGTCGGCGAGGTCGCGGCGGCCGCGGCCGACGTTGGCATCGCGCCCGGCTCGCCGGAGGCGGAGGAGCTCGGCGCGCTCCTGCGCGAGGCGCGCGTCGGTGACTAGCGTGACGGCGGCGCGCGTGCGTCTACGGCCGCTGACGCGCGTGCGGGCGGTGCCGGCGTGGGCGTGGCTCGTCGCGCTCGTCGTCGTCTCGGCGGGCGTCCGGTACGCGTTCGCCCGCCGCATCGTCGCGCCGTGGATCATGGTGGACGAGCTCATCTACTCCGAGCTCGCGAAGAGCTTCGCCGCGACGGGTTCGTTCGCCCTCCGCGGCGAGCCCGCCGGGGGCGCGTACGGGGTCGTCTACCCGATCCTGCTCAGCCCGGCGTTCCGGCTCTTCGACGCCGTGCCGACGGCGTACGCGGCCGCGAAGGCGATCAACGCCGTCCTGATCTCGCTCGCGGCCGTGCCGGCGTACTTCCTCGCGCGGCGCGTCGTCTCGCCCGCCCTCGCCGTCGTTGCCGCCGCCCTCACCGTCTCCGTTCCGTCCGTCCTGTACGCGGGGACGCTGATGACGGAGAACGCGTTCTACCCGCTGTTCCTCGCGGCCGCGCTGGCTCTCGTGCTCGTGCTCGAGCGCCCGACCGTGGTCCGCACGATCGTCTTCCTCGCCGTCGCCGCCGTGGCGTTCGCGACGCGCGCTCAGGCGGCCGTGCTCGTGCCGGCGCTGCTCACGGCGCCGCTCCTGCTCGCGCTGCTCGACGGCGGCCGCGCGCGGCGCCTTGCCGACTTCCGCTCCGTCTACGCGACCGTCGCCGTCGCCGCGGTCGGCGTGCTCGCGGTCGAGGCCGCGCGCGGAGGATCGCCGGCAGGGCTCCTCGGTGCCTACCGCTCGACCGCCGAGCAGGACTACGAGCTCGGCGCCGTCGCGCGCTGGCTCGTCTACCACGTCGCGGAGCTCGACCTCTACGTCGGCTTCCTGCCCTTCGCCGCGCTCCTGCTCCTCGTTGCGCTCGCGCGCCGCCTCCCGCGCCACGACCGCGTGTTCGTCGCGGCGGCGCTCGCGCTCTCGTTCTGGCTCCTGCTCACGGTTGCCGCGTTCGCGTCGCGGTTCCCGATCCCGCCGCGGGTGGAGGAGCGGAACGCCTTCTACGTCGCGCCGCTGCTCCTGATCGCGCTGCTCGTGTGGATCGAGCGCGGGCTCCCGCGGCCGCCGGTGCTCGCCGCCGGAGCCGCACTCGCGGCGGCGCTGCTGCCCGCGCTCCTCCCGTACGCCGCGCTGATCGACGTGCCCGCGCAGTCCGACACGCTCGCGCTGCTCCCGCTCTGGAGCGTGCACGAGGCGTTCGTGCCGCTCGAGCGCATGTGGCTCTTCGTGGCCGCAGTCGGGCTCGCCCTCGGCGCGCTCTTCGTGCGCGTTCCCGCACCGGCGGCACTCGCCTTGCCTGCGATCGTCGCCGCCTACTTCGTCGCCGTCGTGTACCCGATCGAGGCGGGCGAGCACGGGATCCGCCGCGCGTCGATCGGCGCGCTCTTCCAGGGGATCACGACGGGCGACCGCGACTGGATCGACGCGGCCGTAGGCCCGGATGCGAGCGTCGCGGCGATCTGGTCCGGCCGTCAGGACGCGAACACGATCTGGCAGAACGAGTTCTTCAACCGCAGCGTCGGGGCCGTGTACGTCACGCGCGCGTACCTGCCGGGCGGGTTGCCGGAGACGCGCGCGGCGATGCAGCGCTCGACGGGCCGCTACTTCGCCTGGCCCGGCCAGATCCTGCAAGCGTCGTACGTGCTCGCGGACGAGCGGCTCGAGCTCGACGGGACGCGCGTCGCGGCCGACGAGCAGAAGGGCCTCGTGCTCGTCCGGCCGCCCGTCTGCACGCACGACGCGTGCCGCGGCGGCCGCGAGGTGCGGGGGACGCGCCTGCTCGCGGGCGTGTACGACGACGACTGGTCCGGCCCACGGGCGACGTACACGCGCTACCGCTGCCGCGGCGGGACGCTGTCGGTGCTCGTGGACAGCGACCCGAACCTGTTCACACGGCCGCAGACCGTCCTCGCGCGCGTCGACGGCCGGATCGTCGCGCGGGCACGCGTGCGACCGACCGGCTCGGCGCGGCTCCGCGTCCCGCTCCGGCGAGGCGGCGCGGGCAGCTGCAAGACGACGTTCGCGGTCGCGCCGACGTCCGTCCCGGCGCAGGTGCAGCGCGGCAGCGAGGACACGCGCCGCCTGGGCGTGCACTTCCGCAGCTTCGACTACGCGCCATGAGGATCGCCTTCGACGTCAGCCCGCTGTCGCACCCCCGTACCGGCGTCGGGAACTACATCCGCGGCTCGCTGCGCGGGCTCACCGAGGCCGCGAGCGGCGCGCACGAGATCGTCGCGTTCGCGCCGACGAGCCCGTGGGGTAAGGGCTTCCTCGCGAGCTCGCTCGACGGCGTCCCGGTCGAGCGGCGCGTCGTCACGCTGCCGTTCGCGCACGCGTGGCGGACCGCGTGGAGCAGGCTCGCGTGGCCGCCGCTCGAGCGCTTCCTCGGCCGCTTCGACGCGCTCCACTTCTGGGACTGGATGTACCCGCCGCAGCGCGGCGGCGTGCGCGCGACGACGATCCACGATCTCGTCCCGCTCCGCTTTCCGGAGTGGACGACGGGGCGCACGCGGCGCATGCACGCCGCGAAGTACCGCAACGCGACGCGCACGTGCGACGTCATCTTCGCGAACTCGCGCTACACCGCGGCCGAGGCGCAGGACCTGCTCGGCGTGGAGCCGGCGCGCTTGCGCGTCGCGCACCCCGGCGTCGACGAGCGGTTCCGGCCCGACGGTGCGCGTGCCGATCTCGGCCGGCCGTACGTGCTCACGGTCGCGACGCTCGAGCCGCGCAAGAACCTCGAGACGCTCCTCGACGCCCACGCGCTGCTCGACGGCGAGCTCGCGCTGGCGGTCGTCGGCGCTGCGGGGTGGGGCAAGCAGCCGCGGCTCGAGCGCGAGGGCGTGATCCGCCTCGGCTACGTCGCGGACGACGAGCTCGCTCGGCTCTACCGCGGCGCCGCGGTCGTCGTCTATCCCTCCCGCTTCGAGGGCTTCGGAATGCCGATCGTCGAGGCGATGGCGTGCGGGACCCCGTGCGTCGCCTCGTCGCACCCGTCGCTGGACGAGGCCTCCGGAGACGCGGCGGTGCGCGCCGACCCGGAGGACGCCGGCGCGTTCGCACGAGGAATCGAGCGCGCGCTCGCGGAGCGCGACGCCCTCGTCGCCCGCGGCCTCGCGCACGCGCCGCGCTTCAGCTGGCGCGGCGTCGGCGAGGCGTTCCTCGCCGGGTACGCGGAGGCGGCTTGACGTGCGCGTCGGGCTCGACGTGTCGCCGCTCCGGCAGACGCGCGCGGGGTCGGCGCGCTACATCGAAGGGCTGCTTCCCCACCTCGAGCGCGACGAGGCGCTCGAGCTGCGCCGCTTCGCCTTCGGCGGCGGCGGTCGCGCGGCCGCAGCCGCGCGCGACGTCGCGTGGTATCTCGGCGTGCTCCCCGTGCAGGCGCGGCGCGCGCGCGTCGCCGTCCTGCACTGCCCGACGTTCCGCGCGCCGGTGCGCTCGCGCGTCCCGCTCGTCGTCACGGTGCACGATCTCGCCGTCCTGCGCCACCCACGCGCGTTCAACCGCTGGAGCCGGGGTTACGGGCGCGTCTTCGTCCCGCGCGTCGTCGAGGCGGCCGCGCGCGTGATCGCGGTGTCGGAGTTCACGAAGCGCGAGCTCGTCGACACGCTCGGGACGCGCGCCGAGAAGATCCGCGTGATCCCGCACGGCGTGGGCGAGACGTTCACGAGCGAGGGTGCCGCCGCCGACGGCGACTACGTGCTCGCGGTCGGGACGCTCGAGCCGCGCAAGAACCTGCCGCGGCTCGCCGCCGCCGTCGCGCGGCTCGGTGTCGAGCTCCGCGTGGCAGGGGCGCGCGGGTGGGGCGACGTGCGCTTGCAGGGGGACGGCGTCCGCTGGCTCGGCGAGCCGCCCGACGAGGAGCTCGCGCGGCTCTACCGGGGCGCGCTCTGCGTCGCGTACCCGTCGCTCTACGAGGGCTTCGGCCTGCCCGTGCTCGAGGCGATGGCGTGCGGGGCGCCCGTCGTCACGAGCGCCGGCACGGCGATGGAAGAGGTCGCGGGCGGAGCGGCCGTGCTCGTCGATCCCGAGCAGCCGGACGCGATCGCGGCCGGGGTGGAGCAGGCGATCGCGCGTCGCGACGAGCTCGCGCGGCTCGGCGTCGCGCGCGCGCGCGGCTTCAGCTGGAGCGAGGCCGCGGCCGCGACGACTGCCGTCTACGCCGAGGTCGCCGCGTGACGCGCCCGCTCGTCGTCGTCGACGCCGACGTCCTCGGCCGGCTGCGCACGGGCGACGAGACCTACGTCGAGAACGTGCTCCGGCGCCTGCCCGCGCTCGCCGAGGATCTTCGCTTCGCGGCCGTGACGAGGCGGCCCGAGCTCGTGCCGGCGGGGGTCGAGCCGGTGGAGCTCCGGGCGCGGTCGCAGGAGCTGCGCATGGCGTGGTCGCTTCCGCGGTTGCTGCGCCGGCTGCGCCCGGCCCTCGCGCACTTCCAGCACGCGCTTCCGCTCGCGTGCCCGTGTCCCGCGGTGGTGACGATCCACGACGTCTCCTTCGAGCGCGACCGCGAGCTGATGGGCCGCTGGGACCGCGTTATCTTCCGCGCCGTCGTCCCGCGCGCGGCGCGCGCCGCAGCGCGCGTGCTGACGGTCTCGGAGCGGACGAAGCGCGACCTGACCGAGCTCTACGGAATCGACCCGGAGCGGATCGTCGTCACGCCGAACGGCGTCGACGAGGCGTTCGCGCCCGCGGAGCGCAACGGCGGCGGCGCGTACGTCCTCTTCGTCGGCGCGATCCAGGCACGGAAGGATCCGCTCGCCGCCGCGGATGCGGCGCACGAGCTCGGGCTGCCGCTCGTCGTCGCGGGCCCAGCCAAGGACGAGCGGCTCGCGCGGGAGCTCGCGCGCCGCGGCGCGGACGTGCGCGGCTACGTCGAGAAGGCGGAGCTCGCCCGGCTCTATCGCGAGGCCGCGTGCCTCGTCCTGCCCTCCCGCTTCGAGGGCTTCGGGCTTCCGGTCGTGGAGGCGATGGCGTCCGGGACGCCCGTGGTCGCGGTCGACGAGCCCGCAGTCGCCGAGGTGGCGGGCGGTGCGGCCGTGCTCGTCCCGCGCGACGGGCTCGCGGACGGCATCCGCCGCGCGCTCGACGACCGCGACCGCCTCGTGGCGGCCGGTCGCGCCCGTGCGCGTGCGTTCAGCTGGAACGAGACGGCGCGGCGGACGATCGGCGTCTACCGCGAGGCGCTCGCAGCGGAGTGAGGGTCTCGGCCGTCGTCGTCTCGCACGGGCACGCCCAGGAGCTGCGGAGCTCGTTGCCCGCGCTCGTGCCGCAGGTCGACGAGCTCGTCGTGGTCGCGAACCTGCCGGGGAGCGTGGCCGAAGTTCCCGCCGGCGTCCGCGTGCTGCCGAACGAGCGGCCGCGCACGTTCGCCGCGAACGTCAACCGTGGCATCGAGGCGACGAGCGGCGAGCTCGTCCTCGTCGCGAACCCCGATGCCGTGCCCGACGCGGGTGCGGTGGCCGCGCTCCGCGACGTCATGATCGAGCGCCCGCGCTGCGGGATCGCAGGGCCGGCGATGCTCTACGCCGACGGGCGACCGCAGCCGTCGCGCCGTCGCTTCCCGACGGTCGGCGGGACGCTCGTCCGCCGGACGCCGCTCCGCCTCCTCTTCCCGCCGTTCGAGCGCCAGCGCCGCCACTACGGCCTCGACGAGCGCCCGGACGTGCCCGTGCCCGCCGACTGGATGCTCGGCGCGTTCCTCCTCATGCGCCGCGAGATGCTCGAGGAGATCGGCGGCTGGGACGGCGGGTTCCGCCACTACGGCGAGGACATCGACGTCTGCTACCGCGCGGCGAAGGCCGGCTGGGAGCGGTGGTACGTCCCGGCGGCCCTCGTCCGGCATGAGTACGCGGCGGTCGTCGATCGGCGCTTCCTCACGCGCCACACGCTGTGGCACCTGCGCGGGATGCTCCGCTTCGTCCGGAAGCACCCGGAGCGCCTGCGCGCGCTCGTCTAGGAACGAACGCGTAGTCGACCTGGACGCTCAGGTCGCGGCTGTCCTGGATGCGCGGGTCGAGGTCGACCGGCCGGAACGTCTTGTCGACCGTCACCTCGACGCGGAACGGCGGCGGCGGCGTCGCGATCCGGAACGTGTGCTCGTGCTTCCCGCGTCCGCGCCAGCAGCTCGTCGAGACGGCGCGTGCGAGCGCGGGTTGCCGGTCTTCGCCGACGACGAGCGGGCCGAGACGCACCGTGACGCGCTGGGGCGGGGGCTTGCGGCCGGGGATGTTGCGCCGCGAGACCGAGACGAGCATCGTGCCGGCGCGCTCGTCCGGCGTCGAGAAGCGCGAGTAGGCGCTGCTCGGCCCCATCCAGCGGTCGCTGTAGACGCCGGTGCGCGAGCTGCGCAGGCGCAGCGGCGGCGTGACCCGGAGCAGGCGGAGCGCGCCCTGCTCGGCGACGAGGGCGCCCGCGAGGTCGATCCCGGGCTCGACGACCACGTACGAGAGGCGCGGATCGGGCGAGAGCCTGCCGTCCGCGGTCGAGAGATCCGGCGTGAGCGTCGGCCCCGGTCCCGGCGCGGTGCTGTCGATGCTCCACACGTGGTCGACCGACCGGTTCCAGAACTCGAGCAGCCACAGGCCCGTCGGGTCCCTGATCTGCTGCCCGAGGTAGAGCGTCGGCTCGCCGCCGTTCGCCTCGTCGACCCAGTCCAGAGCGCCCGGCAGGTTCGTGCGGAAAAGGTCGCTCTGGATCTCGGAGCCGTTCGCGGCCGCGAGCTGGCCGGTCAGGTTCCACGCGACGACGAGCACCGCGGCGACCGCGACGAGCGCCGTCTGCACGGCTCGGCGCGCCGGTGCGAAGTGGACGAGGAGCACGATCCCCGCCGCGACCGCGAGGACCGGGAAGAGCAGGTCGTGCAGGAGCTGTTGCGACCAGCCGAAGTCCCGGTTCGCCTCCGCGAGGATCGAGAAGCCGGGTGCCTCGAAGTACGGGTAGTCGAGCTGGATCCCGGTCGACCCGAGCAAGAGCCCTACGCCCGTCGTCGCGAGCGCCAGCGCCCACAGCCGGACCCCCCGCCGCTCCAACCACACGGCCATCGCGACGAAGAAGAGCGGCGCGAGGTAGATCAGGTTCCGCTCGTAGACGCGCTCGGCGAAGACCGTCGAGATGTAGGCCGCCTTGATGCCGGCGTACAGCCAGAACGCCGCGATGCTCGCGGCGAGGAGGCTCCGAAACGCGACGAGCGCTCGCGACGGCTCCTCCCCCGGAAGCCGCGCGAGGACGGCGACGCCGACGAGGACCGGCAGCACCCCGAGCCCGATCGTGAACGCACCGCCGGCCGCGGCGCCGAGCTCGACGATGCGGTCCTTGTACAGACGCGTGGCGATGTCCCAGCTCGCCGAGCGGTTCGAGATCACCTCGCTGACGAAGAGCGCCGCGCCGACCGCGAGCAGTACCGCGCCCGCCCAGTCCCAACGCGACCACCCCGCGCGCCAACCCCGGGCGCGCTCGCCGCTCCAGAAGACGCCGAGCGCGGCGAGCGCGAAGAGCGCTGGGATGACGGCGAGCTGTCCGCGCACGAGCGGCGCCACGAGGGCGGCGGCGACTGCGAGCGCGATCGGCAGCGGCCGCTGCGTGGTCAGTGCGCGGGCGATCAGGAAGAAGCAGAGCGTCGCGTACGGGTAGGCGAGCGTCTCCGAGAGCAGGAGCGACGAGTACATGAACGCGGGGATCGCCGCCGTCGCCGCGGCCGCGAAGAGCGCCGGCCGGGGCGAGACGAGCATCCGCGCGAGCGCGTATGCGGGGAACAGGGACGACGTCATCACCAGTACCCCGATGTACTTCGCCGTCTCGTATGCGGCCGCCGTGTCGTCGAGCAGCCAGGCGGGCGCGATCAGTAAGACGTACAGCGAGCCGAAGCCGTGCGGGTCGCCCCGGCGCGCCGTCTCGCCCGCTTCGGCGAACGACCGCGAGAGCTGCGCGAACTCGAGCTCGTCGGTGAACACCCACGGCGTCTCCAGGCGCCATGCCTGCCACGCGTAGAGGAGCGCGAGCCAGCTGAAGACCGACAGCAGCGGCACCGCGCGGGCGAGGCGCTCGAGCCAGCCGGCCGCGGCGACGTCGCGCCGCCCCGACCGCGCTGCGACGCTCGTCATCGTCGAGCGGCGCTCAGGACCGCCTCGGGATCGAGGTCGAGCTCGCGCCGGACGAAGCGGCACGCGACGTCAGCCTCGGAGGAGGCGCGCACGACCGCGTCCAGCCGCGCGCCGTCGGCATCCGGGATCGTGACCAGGACGACGTTCGGCTCGACGGCGGCGAGCGCGCGCGCGGCCTCGTCGAGCGGGCCCAGCACCGGTACGCCCTGGATCCGGCGCCCGCGCAGGCGCGCGTCGTCGTCGAGGAAGCCGACGACGTGCTGACCCGGCGTCTCGCGGAGCTCGCGCAGCAGGCTGCGGCCCGCGCGCCCCGCGCCGACGATCAACGTCCGCCGCCGGCCGCCGCGCTGCTGGAGCGACTCGAGGAACGCCTCGAGGCCGCGCTCGCCGAAGCGCGACGCACCGACGAGGATCGTGCAGATGATCGCGTCGAGGACGAAGATCGCGCGCGGGAAGCCGGTGAACTCGCGCGTCAGGTGCACGAGCGCGTACGCCGCGACGCTCGACGTGAGGACCGCGGCGACGATCGAGGCGGCGTCGCGCGCGCCCGCGTAGCGCCACACGCCGCGGTAGAGCCCGAACGGGATGAACGCGCAGTAGCGCGCGAACAGCACGACGGGCAGCGCGAACAGGAACACCGTACGCTGGCCGACCGTCCCGCTCCCGCCGACGACGATCGCGTACGCGGCGAGGAACGACGCCGCAACGAGAGCGCCGTCGACGACGACCTCGACGAGGCGGCGCAGGTTGACGACGAAGAGCCGGAGCAGCTTCGGCGCCCTCTCTGCGGGCGGTCGGCCACGCCGGTCGACGTCGCCGAGGAAGCTCGCGAACTGGACGAGCGCGGCGAACGTCAGCAGCACGCCGATCGCCGTGATGCGGCCGTTGTTCAGCACGTTGTACGCCAGGCTCGTCACGCCGAGCGCGGCCGCGATCGACGCGAGCAGCACGAGCGCGCGGAACTCCGAGAGGCCCTGGTACACGAGGCGGTGCGAGCTGTGGTCGCGCCCGCCTTGGTGGACAGGACGGCCTTCGAGCAGCCGCACGACGGTCACGAGCGCCGTGTCGAAGATCGGGACGGCGAGGATCAGGATCGGGACGGCGAGCGTCGCCACCGTGGTCCCGGCGACCTTGTAGCTCGTGAAGAGCGCGAGCGCGCCGAGCGCGAAGCCGAGCACCTGGCTCCCGGAGTCGCCCATGAAGATCCGCGCAGAGCGGCCGGGGCGAACGTTGAACGGGAGGAAGCCGGCGCACGCGAGCCCGATGCTGATCGAGATCACGAGAGCAGCGACGTTCTCGTTGATCGCGTACGCGTCGACCGCGAAGAAGAGGCAGGCGATCGCGGCGAGTGTCGCCGCGAGCCCGTCCATGTTGTCGAGCAGGTTGAACGCATTGGTCATCCCGACGAGCCACACGATCGCGAGCGCAGCCGCGACGACGTCGCTCTCGACGATCTGCACCGAGATCCCACCCCAGACGACGAGCGCCGCGGCCGCGAGCTGCGCGGCGAGCTTCGGGAGCGCGCCGAAGGAGATCAGGTCGTCGAGGAGCCCGGCGACGAAGAGGATCGAGCATCCGCCGACGATCGCGAGCAGGTCGCGGTGCGGCTCGATCGCTCCCGACGCGAAGCCCCCGCCGACTCCCGCGAGGATCCCGGCGAAGATGCCGACGCCGCCGAGAGTCGGGGTCGCGGTCGTGTGCCAGCGGTCACCGCGCGGCGCCGCCATGATGCGCCGCGCGAGCCCCGTGCGCAGCAGCGCCCAGATCACCGCCGCGCTCACCGGCAGAGCGACGAAGGCAGCGACGATCGTCACGGACGGAGAGCGTAGGTGAGCGCTGTTAGAGGCATGTTTGCGCGCCGCGGCGGCGCGTGACGCCGCTCATAGACTAGAGCGCGAGGGTGACGATCTACGCCGACCTGCTGCGCTACCGGGACCTGTTCGGGAACCTCTTCCGGCGCGATTTCCAGGCGCGGTACAAAGGCTCGGCGCTGGGCGTGCTCTGGTCGCTGGCGAACCCGCTCCTCCTGATGGCGATCTACGTGCTCGTCTTCTCGCTGCTCTGGCGCGTGACGGACGACGTGCCGCACTACCCGCTCTACCTGCTGACCGGACTCGCCGCGTGGATCTTCTTCTCGACGTCGCTGCAGGCGGCCGCGCGGAGCATGCTCGAAAACGCGAATCTGATCCGCAAGACGCGCTTCCCGCGCCAGCTCGTCCCGCTGTCCGCGGTCGCAACCCAACTAGTGACGTTCGCGGTGATGACGGCGGTGCTGATCGTGTTGAACTCGGCGCTGATCCCGGAGGTCCGGGACACGGCGCTGCTCGCCCTTCCGCTCGCGCTCGTCTTCGTGGCGCTCGTCGGCGGCCTGGCTGTCGCCGTCGCGGCCGCGAACGTCGTCTTCCGCGACGTCGAGCACCTGCTCACGGCGCTCCTCCTGCCGTGGTTCTTCCTGACGCCCGTCCTGTACCGGTTCGAGCAGTTCCTGTCGGGCCACGACGCGATCGTGCGCGTGCTGCGCTGGGGGAACCCGATCACGCCGCCGATCGAGGCGATTCGCGCGCCGCTCTGGGAGGGGCGCGCGCCGCGGGTCGCCGACGTCGCGTACCTGTGCGTCGCGGCCGCGGCGGCGCTCGCGCTCGGCGCCTGGGTCTTCAGCCGCGTCGACGACCGGATCGCGGTCGAGCTGTGACGACGATCCGCCCGTCGTAGAGCCATGGCTCGTCCGCGGGTGCGTGGACGGCGGGCAGACCCTCGACGGCGTCGGCCCACTCCGGCTCCACCCCGCGGACGACCGACGGGCAGAGGAGCGGGTGCGGGAAGGTCGGGACGCGGCCGGGTCCAGGCGCCCACGGTGCAAGCGCCTTCGGCGGCTTGCGCAGGAGCCCGCGTCCGAATGCGATCGCTCCGCCGACCACGGCGTAGCCCTCCTGGTGCGCGTCGAGAACGCGCCGCGACCAGTCCGGTGGCGGTGCGACGCCGTCGCCGAGGTACGCGACCGCGGCGGCGTCCGCCTCGCCGACGAGCGTCTCCTCCTGCCCCTCGAGCGCGGCTGCGTGGCCGCCGCGAACGGCGAGCCTCCGCTCGATCCGCGGCGCCACGTGCACGTCGAGCTCGAGCGGCGCGTTGCCGAGCTCCGCGAGCCAGAAGCGCCCCTCCTCCACCAGATCGAACGCGAGCTGGTACCGACCGGGCGGGAGCGGTCCGCGAACGCGTGCGTGCATCCGGATCCGCGCTCCGGGCTGGATCGGCCCCACGACCGGCGTCCGCAACCCGTCCCACACGATCGGGTTCCCGCGCTCGTCCAGCCAGTGATAGCCGACGTGGACGCCGTCGTAGTGCGGTCGCGCGCGCCACGTCGCCGTGCCCGCGTTCTCCAGCTCGAGCGTCGCGGCCGTGAGCGCGCCCGCACGCGGCGGCTCGAGCTCGCACCCGTGCCAGCGCACCGCGAGCGGACCTCTCGGGACGGGCGCGGCCATAGCGCCCGACTAGTCTAGAAGCCGTGTCCGAGCCCCTCCTCGTGCGCGCCGCGCGGCGTGAGCCGGTCGAGCACACGCCGGTGTGGTTCATGCGGCAGGCGGGTCGCTCGCTGCCCGAGTACCGCGAGATCCGGAAGCAGTACGGCCTCTTCGACGTCTGCCGCAGGCCGGAGCTCTGCGCGGAGGTGACGCTGCAGCCCGTCCGCAGGCACAACGTCGACGCGGCGGTGATGTTCGCGGACATCATGCTGCCGGTCATCGGGATGGGGATCGACGTCGAGCTCGTCGAGAACGTCGGGCCGGTGCTCGACCAGCCGATCGAGACGCGAGCCGACGTCGAGCGGCTGCGCGTTCCCGAGCCGGAGGAGTCGGTGCCGTTCATCCTCGAGGCGGTTCGGCTGACGCGCGGCGAGCTTCGCGACGACCAGGCCGTCGTCGGCTTCTGCGGCGGCCCGTTCACCGTCGCGGGGTATCTGGTCGAGGGGAAGCCGACCCGCGAGTTCGTGAAGGTGAAGACGATGATGTACCGCGAGCCCGCGACCTGGCACGCGCTCATGGACAAGCTCGCCGACGCCTTCGCGCGTTACGTCGCCGGCAAGGTCGCCGCGGGAGCGGACGTGATCCAGGTGTTCGATTCGTGGGTCGGCGCGCTCTCGCCGGCGGACTACGACGAGTTCGTCGCGCCGTACTCGTCGCGCATCCTCGCCGCCGTCGACGCGCCGACCATCCACTTCGGGACCGGGACGGCGACGCTCCTCTCGGACATGGCCGACGCGGGCGGCGACGTGATCGGCCTCGACTGGCGGATCGCGCTCGACCGCGGCTGGGCGCAGGTGGGCGAGGGACGCGGGGTGCAGGGCAACCTCGACCCGGCCGTCCTCCTCGGGCCGTGGGCGCGCGTCGAGGAGGCGGCGCGCGACGTCCTCGCCCGAGCCGGCGGACGCCGCGGCCACATCTTCAACCTCGGGCACGGGGTCCTTCCGGACACGGATCCCGGGGTCCTCCGCCGCCTCGCGGAGCTCGTGCAGGAGTCGACGGTGGAGGCGCGCGTCTGAGGACTGGTGACGCGCGCGCGAGTACCTTCGGGTCCCGACCCTCCCCCTGCTCACGCGCGAGCGTAACTCCGGGGGCCCGGCGCCACCAGTGTCCGCGCGTGCCGAGAGTGTGACTTCCGCCGCGGACACCGCCGTCGTGCTGATGGCGTACGGGTCGCCCGAGCGCCTCGAGGACGTCCCCGCGTACTACGCGGACATCCGCGGCGGCCGCCCGATCCGGCCCGAGTTGCTCGCCGACCTCGTCGAGCGCTACCGCCGGCTCGGTATCGACCGCGGCTCCCCGCTGAACGCGATCACGGAGGAGACGCGCGGCGCGCTCGAGACGGAGCTCGGGCTACCCGTGTTCACCGGGATGCGCCACTGGACGCCGCGCATCGCGGACGCCGCCGAAGCGGCGCTCTCCCGCGGGGCGCACCGGATCGTCGGCCTCGTGCTCGCGCCGCACTTCTCGCGCATGTCGATCGGCGCCTACCGCCGCCAGCTCGAGCAGGCCGTCGCGCGGCGAGCCGAGATCGCGTTCGTCGAGAGCTGGGGCAGCCACCCGGGCTTCGTCGCGTTGCTCGCGGAGCGGATCCGCGGCGCGGAAGCGCACGTCGTCTTCACTGCGCACAGCCTCCCGGCGCGGATCCTCGACGACGGCGATCCGTACGAGGAGCAGCTGCTGGAGACGGCGCGGCTTGTTGCGGCGCGCGCGCGCGCCGCCGACTGGTCGTTCTCGTATCAGAGCGAGTCGCAGACGGGCGAGCCGTGGCTCGGCCCGGACATCCTCGACCACCTCGCTGACCTGCGCTCGCGCGGCGTTCGCGACGTCCTCGCCTGCCCCGTCGGCTTCGTGGCCGACCACCTCGAGATCCGCTGGGACCTCGACACCGAGGCCACGGCACGCGCCGACGAGCTCGGGATGCGCTTCGCGCGGATCGAGATGCCGAACGCGGACCCCGCGTTCGTGCGCGTCCTCGCCGAGCTCGTGCAGCGGGCCCTTTCGGTACCGTCGCAGGCGTGACAGAGGCCGGGATCCGGCTCGAGCACGTCTCGCGCCGCTTCCGCGTCTACCCGCAAGAGGCGCGGACGTTGAAGGAGCTCGTCGTCGCGCGCCGGCGCGCGCGCGGGACGGACGTCTGGGCGCTGCGCGACGTCTCGTTCGCCGTCGAACGTGGCGAGTCGGTCGGGCTCGTCGGCCGCAACGGCTCCGGGAAGACGACGCTCCTGAAGCTGCTCGCGGGGATCATCAAGCCGACCTCCGGCCGCGTCAGCGTCGGGGGGCGCGTCGGCGCCCTGCTCGAGCTCGGCGCGGGCTTCCACCCCGACTTCACCGGGCGCGACAACGTCTACTTGAACGGGTCGATCCACGGCTTGACGCGTGCCGACGTCCGCGCGCGCATCGACGAGATGGTCGCCTTCGCGCAGCTGGAACGCTTCATCGACCTGCCGGTCCGCACGTACTCCTCGGGGATGACGATGCGCCTCGGCTTCGCCGTCGCCTCGCACATGGAGGCTGACGTGCTGCTGCTCGACGAGGTCTTCGCGGTCGGCGACGAGGAGTTCCAGCGGAGGTGCTTCGGCAAGATCTTCGAGTTCAAGCAGCGTGGCGGGACGATCGTGTTCGTCTCGCACGACGCGTCCGCGGTGGAGCGACTGTGCGAGCGCGCCGTCCTGCTGAGCGGCGGGCGCGTCGACTTCGACGGCCCGACGCACGACGCGATCGCGCGCTACCAGCGCCTGCTCGCCGCCGAGCGCGACCCCGACGAGCGCGAGCTAGGTCTCCGCGAGTGGGGAAGCGGGGAGGCGCGGATCCAGGACGTAGCGCTCCTCGACTCCGAGGGCGAGGAGCGCCGCCAGTTCGCCGCGGGCGAGCCGTGGTCGTTGCGGCTGCGGATCGTCGCCGGCCGCGCGCTCGAGCCCGCGCCGCGGCTCGCCTACGAGCTCCGCGGCGAGGGCGGCGCCCTCATCGCGGCGGACGTCCAGGACACGGCTGAGCTCGGGTGGTCGAACGGCGTCGAGGAGCTCGAGGCGCGCTTCGACGTGGAGCGGCTCCCGCTCGCCGACGGGCGCTTCCACGTCCGCCTCGGCCTCGTCGCCGCCGACGACGGGCGACTGCTCCACCAGCTCGACGACGCCGCCTCGTTCGTCGTCTATCCGGCCGGTGAGGCGCGCGGGCCCGTCCTGCTCGAGGGACGCTGGAGGAGGCAGGAAATCGGAGCCGCCGCCGAACTCCCGTTGCGATGACCTCGCGCACCTGCCCGGACTGGCCGCGGCTGATGGAGCTCGCCCCGGATCTCCAGTTCAAGCACTACACCGTCGCCGAGGCGCGGCTGCCCGCGGACGCGCTCGTGCATCTGCCGGACGTCCCGCTCGGCGCCGTCGCGATCTGCTGCGATCTCGAGCACAACGTCTACAACGCGCACCACACCGAGGAGAAGGTCGCGGCGGCGCTGACCGAGACGCACTGGTTCGAGCTTCGCGAGTGGGCGACGAGCGGCCCCGGGGCGCCGACGCGCGCCTAAGGCGTGCCGCCGCCGCGGCGGCGGCGCCGTAGCCACGCCTCGAGCTCGGCGAGCGGCTTGGTGTTCACGACGTCGCCCGCCGGGGCCCAGCCGCGGCGCGCGGTCGCGACCGAGAGCCGCATGTTCAGCAGCCCGCGCGTCGAGTGTGCGTCCGTCGAGCAGACCACCGGCACGCGCGCGGCGATGGCGAGCCGCACGTGCTCGTCGCGGAGGTCGAGGCGATCCGGGAGCCCGTTCAC
Source organism: Gaiellaceae bacterium (assembly GCA_030446625.1). Classification (GTDB taxonomy): domain Bacteria; phylum Actinomycetota; class Thermoleophilia; order Gaiellales; family Gaiellaceae; genus JAUJMY01. The sequence continues at coordinate 74,726 of JAUJMY010000007.1, read as the reverse complement.
CTCCACCGCCACTCCCGTCTCGAGGGCGACCTCGAAGACGCGCTCGAGGTCGAGCGCGTTCGGCGGCCGGTGGTTGATGAGCCGCCCGGTCGGGTGGCTGAGGCAGGTGACGGCCGGATGGCGCATCGCTTCGACGACACGCTTCGTCAGCTCCGCCCGCCGCGCCCGCTGGCCGGCGTGCAGGCTCACCTGCACCCACTCGAGCTCCGAAAGGACGTCGTCCGGGAGGTCGAGCGACCCGTCGGCGAGCATGTCGCACTCGCTCCCGCGCAGGATCCGGAACGGCGCGAGCTCCTCGTTCGCGGCCGCGACCTCGTCCGCCTGCCGGCGCAGCTCGTCGGGCCCTAGCCCCGGCACGACGCGGACGGCGCGCGTATGGTCGCAGATCGCGAGGTACTCGTAGCCGAGCGCGCGCGCGGCGACGCCCATCTCGAGGACGCTCGCCTTGCCGTCGGACCACGTCGTGTGGCAATGCAGGTCGCCGCGCACGTCCTCCAGCCGCAGCAGCTTTCCCGGCGGCTCACCCCGGAACGGCGCTTCGCGCAGCTCCGGCGGGCAGTACGGGATGCCGAGGGCGCGGTAGACGCCGGCCTCGTCGCTCGCGTCCGGAAGCGGCTCGAGCGCGCCCACGTACGCCGCCGATCCCGTCGCGCGGACGAGCTCCGTCCCGAACCGCTCCGGCACGGCGACGACGAGCTCGACGGGGACGCCTTCGACCGTGACGCCGACGGCGCGCCGCTCCTCGCGCTCGACGAGCGCGACGATCTGCGGCAGGCTCTCGAACGCGTCCACGATGGGTCGCGGCCGCGTCGCGGCGCACACCACCACGAACTGCTCGCAGGAGTCGCGGCACCGCCGCGGATCGCCCGCGACCTCGCCTCCGACGGCCTCCGCGATTCCCTCGGCGAGCGCCCACGCGCGGTTGAGCAGGAGCCCGCGCCGCGGTCGCGGCTGCTCTGCCCGCTCGAGCGCGTCGACGAGCTTGCGCTCGGTTCTCGGGCCGATGCCGCGGACGCTCGCGAGCCGCCCTGTCCGCGCCGCGTCTCGGAACTGCGCCGCCGTCTCGACGCCGAGCGCCCGCGCGATCTCGAGCATTCGCTGCGGGCCGACGCCGATGAAGCGGCCGAGGCCGACGAGCTCCGGAGACGTGGTCCGCTCGAGCTCGACGAGCTCCGCGATCTCGCCCGTGTCGACGAGCTCGCGGAGCCGCGCCTCGATCCCGGGCCCGATCCCGCGCAGCTCGCGTGCGCGCCCGCCGCGGACGAGCCGGTCCACGCGCGCCGGCGTCGACCGGATCAGCTCGGCCGCGCGCCGGTACGCGCGCGCCGTGTAGTAGCTCGCGCCGGCGAGGTCGAGCAGCGCCGCGAAGGCCTCCAGGCGGTCGGCGATCTGCGCGTTCGAGAGCTCGGGCATCGCGGGATACTCTCTGCTCGTGGTCACCGTCGTCGTCCCGTTCCGCGGCGCGTCGGCGAAGAGCCGTCTGGGGAGCTCGAAGCTGGCGCAGGCGATGCTCGCAGACGTCGTCGCGGCCGCGGCGCAGGTGGGGCGCGTGCTCGTCGCGAACGGCGACGGCGGCCAGGGTGTCGCGGTCGCGGCCGCGCTCGAGCGTCTCGACGGGCACGTCCTCGTCGTCAACGCCGACGTGCCGTGCGCGACGCCGGCCGACCTGCGCACGCTCGTCGCCGCGACACCGGCGGGAGGCACTGCGATCGCCCCCGCGGACGACGGCACGACGAACGCGCTCTCGCTGGCGCGGCCGGAGCTCTACGCGCCGCTCTACGGCCCGGGGAGCGCCGCGCGATTCGTCGCGAACGGCGCGCGCGCGGTCCACGTCCCGAACCTGGCCGACGACGTCGACACTCCCGAGGACCTGGAGCGAGTGCGCGCCCGCGTCGGCGCCTGCACGCGCGCGGCCCTGGCGGCGTGAGCATCGTCGTCCTCTCGGGCGGCGTCGGCGGCGCGCGCTTCCTCCGCGGGCTCGTCGACGTCGTCGCAGCCGAGGACATCACGATCGTCGGGAACGTCGGCGACGACGTGGAGGTGCTCGGGCTCCACGTCTCGCCCGACCTCGACTCGATCCTGTACGCACTCGCCGGCGTCGCGGACGAGGAGCGCGGGTGGGGCCGGGCGGACGAGACGTGGCACGCGCTCGAGGCGGCCGCTCGGCTCGGCGGCGAGGCCTGGTTCCGGCTCGGCGACCGCGACCTCGGCCTGCACCTCGTCCGGACGCAGGCGCTCCGGAGCGGCGAGCACCTCTCGACGGTGACGCACCGGCTCGCCCAGCGCCTCCGGATTCGCGCGGGCCTGCTTCCGGCGACCGACGACCGCCTGCGCACGTGGATCGAGACGCCCGCGGGCTCGTTCCCGTTCCAGGAGTGGTTCGTCGCGCGCGGCCACCGCGACGAGGTCGACGGCGTCCGCTTCGAGGGGGCGACCGAGGCCGAGCCCGCGCCCGGAGTCCTGGACGCCATCGAGAGCGCGGAGCTCATCCTGATCGCGCCGAGCAACCCGTACGTCAGCGTGTGGCCGACGCTCGCGGTGCGCGAGATCCGCGACGCGCTCGAGCTGCGCGGCTGCCCCGCGGTCGCCGTCAGCCCCCTCGTCGGCGGCCGTGCGGTCAAGGGTCCCGCCGACCGCATGCTCGCGCGGCTCGGCGGCGGAACGACGGCGGCGCACGTCGCCGACTGCTACCTCGGGTTGATCGACGCGCTGGTGATCGACGAGCGCGACGCTGCCGACGCGGACGCCGTGGCGTCGCTCGGGATCCGGCCCGTCGTCGCGCAGACGCTGATGACGGACGCGGAGGCGCGCGCCCGTCTGGCGCAGGCGACGCTGCAAGGAGCGCTCGCGCTGCGATGAGGGTCGCGATCGTCGGCGGCACCGGCACGTTCGGGCGTGCGCTTGCGATCCGGCTGCGCGAGGCCGGGGACGAGGTCGTCGTCGGCTCGCGCGATGCCGCCCGTGCGGCGGAGAGGGCGTCGCAGCTCGGCGTCGCCGGCGACGCGAACGACGCTGCAGTCCGTGGCGCGGACATCGCCGTGCTCGCGGTGCAGGCCGACGCCGCGCTGTCGACGGCGGGCGAGCTCGCCGCTGCGATCGGGACGACGCCGCTCCTGTGCGTCGCCGCCGAGCTCGAGTTCTCGAAGGACGGCGTCCGGCCGTCGCACGAGTCGCGGTCGCTCGCCGAGCGCGTCGCCGACGTCGTCGCCGCGCCCGTCGCCGCAGGGCTCCACACGCTCGCGGCGGCGAACCTCGCGGCGGTGCAGCCGGACGAGGACGCGCTCGTCTGCGGCGACGACGCGCGTGCGAAGGAGCTCGCGCTCGAGCTCGCCGGCCGCCTCGTGTCCGGCCGCGCTCTCGACGCCGGACCACTTGCGAGCGCCCGTGCCCTCGAGGGTCTCACCGCCGTGATCGTGAACGTGAACAAGCGGTACCGCGCGCACGCGGGCGTGCGCGTAACCGGCCTCCCATGAACGAGGTGCGGGTGATCCCGGTCGCCGGGGTCCCAGACGTTCGGGAGGGTGACGATCTCGCGGCGCTGATCGCGGCAGCGGCGCCGCCGCTCGAGCGGCACGACGTCCTCGTCGTCGCTCAGAAGGCGATCTCGAAGGCGGAGGGGCGGGTCGTGCGCCTCGACGAGCTGGAGCCTTCCGCCGCCGCGCGCGAGCTCGCGCAGGACGGCGCAGATCCGCGACAGCTCGAGGCGGTCCTCCGCGAGGCCGTCCGGATCGTGCGGACTCGCGGGTCGTTGGTGATCGCCGAAACGCGGCACGGGTTCGTGTGCGGCTCCGCGGGCGTGGACGCGTCGAATGCGCCGCAGGCGGGGACGCTCGTGCTCCTCCCGCTGGATCCCGACGCCTCCGCCGCACGGCTCCGGGAGCGCCTTCGCGAGCTGACCGGGACGGCAGTCGGCGTCCTTGTGAGCGACTCGTTCGGCCGACCGTGGCGGCTCGGCACGACGGACGTCGCGATCGGCGCCGCCGGGATCCCCGTGCTCCTGGACCTGAACGGGAGGCGGGACCCCACCGGATACGAGCTGCACGCGACGACGATCGCCGTCGCCGACGAGATCGCGAGCGCGGCGGAGCTCGTGCTCGGAAAGCTCGACGGCGTCCCGGCGGCCGTCGTTCGCGGTCTCCAGCTCGAGGGCGAGGGGAAGGCGCGCGACCTCGTCATGCCGCCCGAGCGCGACCTCTTTCGGTAGCGATGTGACGGGAGCGCGTGCGGCGGCGTAGAGGGAACGTGCACGCCGTCACGTCGAGCATCTTCGAGCGGGGCCGGACGGGCGCGCCGACGTTCGCCGAGGCTGCCGAGGCGCACCTCGCGGACGTGCACGCGTATCTCGTGTACCTCACGGGTGACCGTGCCGTTGCCGAGGAGCTGACCGCGGCGACGTTCGAGCGCGCGCTCCGCTCGTGGCGGCGCTTCGATCCCCGCCGCGGGAGCGCGCGCACGTGGCTGTGCCAGGTCGCGCGCAGCACGGCGCTCGACCACCTCCGCGGCGAGGCACGCAGGCGCCGCCGTGAGGACGTGTACGCGGCGCTCGAGCCGCGCGAGCACGCGGCGCCGCTCGCCGACGATCTCTCGCCCGCGCTCGACGCGGCGCTGCGAAGCCTCTCCGCCGCGGATCGCGAGGTGATCGCGCTGCGCGTGCTGCTGGAGCTCGACTCGTCAACCGCGGCACGGCTGCTCGGGATCAGCCCCACCGCCTGCTCGACCCGCCTCAACCGCGCACTGCAACGACTCGAGGAGAAGATGCGAGATGCCGTCGCCGCCTGAGACGATCAACGAGCGCCACGACGAGCTCGTGAGGATGCTGCGCGCCGCCCGGCCGCAGCCGTCGGAGCAGCTACGCGAGCGCGTGCAGATGCTGGCGACGACCGCGGCGCCGCCCCGCCGGCCGCGGTTCGAGCTGCGGCGCGCCGTGCCCGTTCTTGCGGCGGCGCTGCTAGTCGCAGCGGTCGCCGCCGCGGCGATCGGCGTCGGCTCGCGCGACTCCCGCGTCGTTGGAGGCGGAGGCGAGGAGGCGGTGAGGGCTCCGGCCGCGCCACGGCCGGCGGCCGAGAAGGCGCCGCCAGCGTCCGGCTCGGACCGCGGGGCGGCTCCCGACTTCGTCCAGGGGCGTTCGCGCGGCGCCGCCGCGCCGGCCCCCAGCCGGCGCCTCCAGGACTACCGCGCGGAGCTCCACGTCCGCGTGCGCGACCTCGACGCGCTCTCGAGCTCGACGGCGCGCGCGATGCGCGCCACGCGCTCGCTCGGCGGCTTCGTCGTCGTCGCGCGCTACGACGCGCCGCGCGGCGACGACGGCGACTCGCTGCTCGTCGTCCGCGTTCCGGTCGGCCGCGTGCAGGACGCGATCGCGCGCTTCTCGCAGCTCGGCACGATCGTCGCGCAGCGGATCGACATCCAGGACGTGCAGCAGGGCGTGAACCGCCAGGACGAGCAGATCGCGGCGCTGCGCCGCACGGTCGCGACGCTCGAGCGCGAGCTCGCGCGCACGGATCTGACGCAGGACGAGCGCGCGCGCCTCCGCCTGCGCCTGCTCAGCGCCCGCGAGACGCTCCGCGCCCGCGTCGCCGCGCGCGACGAAACGGTGCGCCGCGCGCGGCTGGCAACGGTGTCGCTGACGCTGACGACTCGGAACCCGGAGGAGCTCGCGCCGAAGCCGCGCGGCGAGCTCGAGCAGACACTCCGGGACGCAGTCTCCGTTCTCGGCACGATCCTCACGTGGCTCCTCGCGGCGCTCATCGTCGCAGCGCCGTTCCTCGCGCTCGCCGCGGCGGGCGTCGCCCTGGAGCGTGCGCGCCGCCGCCGCGCCGAGCGGCGGCTGCTCGAGAACGCGTAGCTACGGCGCCAGCCGCTCGACGCGCCAGGCCCCGCCGGCGTCGCGGACGTACCGGAGCCGGTCGTGAAGGCGGTCGTCCCGGTGCTGCCAGAATTCGTAGCTCTCGGGCCGCAGCCGGTAGCCGCCCCAGCCGGGAGGGAGCGGCACGTCGCTCCCCACGAACTGCGTGACGGCGGCCGCGACGGCGTCGTCGAGCTCGGCCCGGCTCGCGATCGGGCGGCTCTGCGGCGACGCCCACGCGGCGATCTGGCCACCGCGCGGCCGCGTACGGAAGTACGCCTCCGACTCGTCCCGCGACGTGCGCTCGACCGCTCCCTCGATCCGCACCTGGCGGCCGAGCGCGCTCCAGTGGAAGAGGAGCGCGGCGCGCGGGTTCTCCTCGAGCTCGCGCGCCTTGCGGCTCTCGTAGTTCGTGTGGAAGACGAAGCCGTCGGCGTCGAACCGCTTCAGCAGGACCATGCGCGCCGAGGGCAACCCGTCGCGAGACGCCGTCGCGGCCGCGACCGCCTCGGCCACGCGCTCGCCGCGCGCTCGCGCCTCCTCGAACCACGCGCCGAACTGGCGAAGCGGGTCGCCGTCGGCCTCGCTCTCGAGCAGCGGTGGCTGGTCCACGACCGAACTATCGTCGTTAGGGTCCCGCCGTGGCCGAGGAAACTCGCCAGGACCGGGAGCTGATCGAGCTCCTCAACGAGCTCCGCGTGACGCTGCCCGGCGTCCAGGTGCTCTTCGCGTTCCTGCTCATCGTCCCGTTCTCGCAGCAGTTCGAGCGCGTGAACGATCTCCAGAAGTACGCGTACCTGCTGACGCTGATCGCGACCGGCGTGGGCGCGGCGCTCCTGATCGCGCCGACGCCGTACCACCGCCTCCGCTTCCGCAGCCACGACAAGGAGGCGATGCTGGTCACGAGCAACCGGCTGGCGATCGCGGGAACCGTCTGCGTCGCGGTCGCGATGACGAGCGCGGTCTTCTTCGTCAGCGACTTCCTGTTCCGAAGCCCCGTGCCGGTGCTCGTCGCCGGCCTCGTCGCCGCGTGCATCGTGACGTTCTGGTACGTGATCCCGCTCGCGCGGAAGCTCTCGGACGACTGACGGCTACCGCTCGAGGTAGCGCCGCAGCGAGTCGAGCCGGTCGTCCCACTCGGCTCCGACCTTGCTGATCCACTCGCTCACGTCCGCGAGCGGGGCGGGCGTCAGCTGGTAGCGCACCTCGCGTCCGGCGCGGCGGCGCTCGACCAGCCCCGCCGCGTGGAGCGTCTCCAGGTGCTTCGCGGCCGCCTGGCGCGTCACCGGGAGCTGTTGCGCCAGCTCGCCCGCGGTCGCCGTCTCGTGCGCGGCGAGGAAGCCGATCAGCGCGCGGCGGTGCGGATCCGCGAGCGCATCGAAGACGTCAGGCGGCGGCACGGGCGAGGCGGTGGATCCTCGGCAGCGCGGCGAGGAGCTCGACGCCCCAGCTCCACTCGCCCGCCAGGGCCGACGCGCGCAGACCCGCCGGCGCGGTCTCGACCACCGTCAGCCGCGTCCCCGCCGGCGCCTCGTCGAGCACGAGCTCGACCCGCGTCGCCTCATGATCGCGCCCTTCCTCGTGCCAGCGGAAGACGAACCGCCGCGCCGGCTCGACCTCCTCGACGGCCGCCACGCGCACCGACCCGTCGTCCCAGCGGAAGACTCCGCAGCCGCCGCGCTCCGGCGTCAGCTCCACGTCGTTCGCGAACCACTCCTCGAGCCGCGCCGGCTCGGTCAGCGCGCGCCAGACCTCCTCCGGCGTCTCGGCGAAGACGACCTCGCGACGCACCTGTGGCTCCATGCTCCCTCCCGCGTGAAGCGCAACCTTGTGGTTGCGTATAGTGACGTGCAACCGGCGTGTTGCATGTTAGAGGAAAGGAGCAGGCGTGCGGAACCAGCTCGTCCCCATGGTGATCGACTCGGACGGCCGCTACGAGCGGTCGTTCGACATCTACTCGAGGCTGCTCAGGGAGCGGATCGTGTTCCTCGGGACGGAGGTCGAAGACCAGGTCGCGAACGTGATCGCCGCGCAGCTCCTCTTCCTCGAGGCGGAGGATCCGGACGCGGACATCGACCTGTACGTGAACTCGCCCGGCGGGTCGGCGTACGCAGGCATGGCGATCTACGACACGATGCAGTACGTCAAGCCCGATGTGCGCACGATCTGCATCGGGATGGGCATGTCGGCGGCCGCGATGATCCTGTGCGGCGGCGCGCCCGGAAAGCGGTTCGCGCTGCCGAACACGAAGCTGATGATCCACCAGGGCTCCGCCGGCTTCCGCGGCACGCCGGCGGACATCGAGATCCACGCGCGCGAGGTGCTCGAGATGACGCGGCGGATGGGCGAGATCATCGCGCGCCACTCCGCGAAGCCGATCGAGCAGGTGATGCGCGACATCGACCGCGACCGGTTCATGACGCCCGAGGAGGCCGTCGAGTACGGGCTGATCGACTCGATCATCGCCTCCCGCAACGGCACGCCTTGATACTCCGCCGATGCGAGTCGGCCGCCGTCTTCGCGGGCGGCCACGTGCACCTCCAGTGGCTGCGCCGGATCGACGGCGCGCTGTGGCTCTGCGCCGGCAGCGCGGGGCTCGCGTACGGCCGCGAGCAGCCGGCGGAGAAGTTCGTTCTCGACGCGTGGGGGGAGTACGCGATCGTGTCGTACGCGCACGGCTCCATCGGCGTCGAGTTCCGCCGCGTCCCGTTCGACCGCGAGCGCGTCGTGGCCGCGATCCTCGCCGCGGACATGCCGGAGCGCCTCGCCTTCGACCTCGTCGCCAGGTGGCGCCGGCGATGACGCAGATCCGCTGGGTCGACGAGTTCGAAGGCGGTCTCGGCTGGATCGCCGACGAGCTGCTCGGACGCACGTCGCACGCGCTCGCCGCTGACGGCGGTGTTTGGCTGATCGACCCGGTGGACGGGCCCGGCGTGGAGGAGCGGGTCCGGGCGCTCGGCGAGCCCCGCGGCGTGATCCAGCTCCTCGACAGGCACAACCGCGACGCGGAGCTGCTCGCGCAAACGCTCGGCGTGCCGCGCCACGAGGTGCCGTTCGGCGGTGTCGAGGGCGCGCCGTTCGAGCTGATCCGGATCGTCGACACGCGCTGGTGGCGCGAGGCGGCGCTCTGGTGGCCCGAGGGGCGCGTCCTCGCCGTCGCGGATGCGCTGGGCACGATCGGGTATCTGCGCGCGCCGGGCGAGCGGCTCGGCGTGCACCCGTTCCTGCGCCTCTTCCCGCCGCGCGCGCTCGCGGCGCTCGAGCCCGAGCGCGTCCTCTGTGGCCACGGCCCCGGCGTCCACGGCCCGGAGGCGACGCGCGCGCTGCGAGAGGCCTTGCGGACGTCCCGGCGGCGCCTGCCGCTCGCCCTGCTCGGTGCCGTCCGCCGCGCCGCCGGCCGCGACTAGTCTCACACGGTGCGCTACCGCCCTCTCGGCGCCTCCGGCCTCGTCGTCTCCGTCGTCGGCCTCGGCGCGAACAACTTCGGCTTCCGCGTCGACGAGGCCGGAACGCGCGCCGTCGTCGACGCAGCGCTCGACGCCGGCATCACGCTGATCGACACCGCCGACGTCTACGGCGAGCGGGGCGGCAGCGAGACGCTCCTCGGCGAGGCGCTGAAGGGGCGGCGCGAGGACGTTATTCTGGCGACGAAGTTCGGGCACGACATGAAGGGGGCGAACGGGGAGGACTGGGGCGCGCGCGGTTCCCGGCGCTACGTGCGGCGCGCGATCGACGCTTCCCTGCGCCGCCTCCAGACCGACTACGTCGACCTCTACCAGTACCACCGGCCCGACGGCGTCACGCCGATCGAGGAGACGCTCGGCGCGCTCGACGAGCTCGTCGCCGAGGGCAAGGTCCGCTACGCCGGGTCGTCGAACCTCCCGGCGTGGCGAGTCGTCGAGGCCGAGTGGACGGCGCGCGAGCACGGCTTCGAGCGCTTCGTCAGCGCGCAGAACCACTACAGCCTGCTCGAGCGCGACGCCGAGCGTGAGCTCCTGCCGGCCTGCGCGCGCCACGGGATCGGCGTCCTCCCGTACTTCCCGCTCGCGAACGGGCTTTTGACCGGCAAGTACCGGCGCGGTCAGCCGATCCCGGAGGGGACGAGGCTCTCGGGTCGCGCCGAGTACGTGACCGAGGAGAAGCTCGCGCGCGTCGAGAGGCTCGAGCAGTACGCGGGCGAGCGCGAGCGGACGCTGCTCGAGGTGGCGATCGCCGGCATCGCGGCACAGCCGGCCGTCGCGTCGGTGATCGCCGGCGCCACGAAGCCGGAGCAGGTGCGCGCGAACGCGGCCGCGGGCGAATGGGAGCCGTCGGCGGGGGATCTCGCGGCGCTCGTCGCCCTCGAGTGACTTAGAAGCTCTAACGGAATGATGACGCGTCGACGGCGCGTGATCGCCGAGTGCGAGGCAAGGACGCAGGGAGCGGCAATAGCAGCGCTATTGGCGCGACTGAGGACGCAGCATCGTGCCGGCGAGCGTGCGACGGCGGCCCGTCCTTCGTTTTCGTTAGAGCTTCTTGGCCCGCGCCTGTCACACTTCGCGCCTGGACGGCAGCCTGCTCAGCGACCTCGGCTCCGTGCTCGGCGACGGGCGGCGCGTCAGCACGAGCGAGTCCGTCCTCGAGCAGCACGGGCAGGACTTGACCTACCACCCGCACCGTCCGCCGGACGCGGTCGTGTACGCGGAGTCGACGGAGGAGGTCGCGCGCGTGCTCGCGTGGGCGAACGAGCGGCGGGTGGCGGTGACGCCGTTCGGGGCGGCGACGAGCCTCGAGGGGCACGTGATCCCGATCGGCGGCGGGATCTCGCTCGACCTGACGCGAATGGACCGCGTGCTCGCGCTCCGCCCCGGTGACCTCCAGGCGACGGTGCAGCCGGGCGTCTCGCGCAGCGCGCTGAACGCGGCCGCGGGCGAGCACGGGCTGTGGTTCCCGGTCGATCCCGGCGCCGACGCGACGCTCGGCGGGATGGCGGCGACGAACGCGAGCGGCACGACGACCGTCCGCTACGGCGGGATGCGCACGCACGTGCTCGAGCTCGAGGTCGCACTCGCGGACGGCAGCGTGATCCGCACCGGCAGCCGCGCGCCAAAGACGTCCGCCGGCTACGACCTGCGCGGACTCTTCGTCGGCAGCGAGGGCACGCTCGGTGTGATCACGGAGCTCACGCTGCGCCTGCACGGGATCCCGGAGGCCGCGGTCGCGCTGCGCGCCGCGTTCCCGGACGTCGAGACGGCGTGTGGCGCTGCAGCTGCCCTCGTCGCGGCGGGCGTCTCGGTCACGCGCGCGGAGCTCGTGGACGCCGAGACGATCGCCGTCGTGAACGCGTACAAGGGCACGAGCTACGCCGAGTTGCCGAGCCTCTTCGTGGAGCTCAGCGGTGCGGAGCCCGCGGTCGCGGCGGAGCTGGTGAGCGCCGTCGACGTGATCGAGGGCGCGGGATGTGCCGCTGTCGAGCACGAGCGCGATCCGACGGCGCGCGCGCGGCTCTGGGAGGCACGCCACCAGATCCTCTTCGCGCGCCTGCACGCGTCCCCGGGCAAGGTGCACAAGTCGACGGACGTCTGCGTTCCGGTCTCGGAGCTCGCCGGCGCCGTGCGCCACGCGCGCAGGACCGTGCAGCGGCTCGGCCTCGACGCCGGCCTCGTCGCGCACGCGGCCGACGGCAACTTCCACGTGCTCTTCATGCTCGATCCCGCGGCCGCCGCCGAGCGCGAGGCCGCGGACAGGCTGAACGACGAGCTCGTGGAGTATGCGCTCGCGCGTGGCGGGACGTGCAGCGGCGAGCACGGGATCGGGATCGGCAAGCTCGCGTACCTCGAGCGCGAGCACGGCGACCTGCTCCCGCTCATGCGCGGCCTGAAGCAGCTCTTCGACCCGAACGGCATCCTCAATCCCGGCAAGGTGCTCGGGCCGGTGGACGCGTGACGAGCGCCGCGCTCGCGCCTCCCGTTGCACCGATGCTCGAGCTCCCGCAGCTCCCCACGTCACCGCGCCCGACGTGCTCCAGCGCTCGACCGCGCCGGCGACCTCTTCGCGCCGACGCTACGGCTCGCGCGAGTAGTCGGATCGGCCTCTCTGGAGCCGGCGCGAGCTAGTCCCGGTCCGGGTCGACCTCGCGCGCTCGAGTCTCCAGCTCCTGCGCGGCGGCCTGCTCGCGCTCGGCTCGCTCGGCCTGCTCCTCGGCGGCGAGGCTCTCGCGGCGCGCGCGCGCGGCACGCTCCTCCGCCTCCGCTCGCGCGAGCTCCGCTTCGCGCGTGCGGGACTGCGCCTCCTCGCGATGCGTCACGGCTTCGGTCCGCCGTGCCTCCACTCGCTGCTCGCTGCGCTTCCGGCTGAGCAGCACGAGCCCTGCGACGACGACGATCGCGACGACGACGAGGATGATGACGAGAGTCGTGTCCACGCTTCCTCCTTTAAGACGTGGCGGCGGGCGCGCGTGCGCTCCGTTGATCGCAGTGCCGGGCGAGTCTAGGACATCGGCCACGCGCGGGGCGCGCGAGCGTCCGGTGCCGGCCCACCGGCGCGCCGCGCACGCGACGCGAAGTTTCGCCCGCGTCACGCTCCCGCCACCCACGCGTACGAACTTGCGCGTTACGCTCGGCGTGGAAGGGGGGCGGGTCGGGACCCGGGTTACACGCGCGCGAGTGACGCGAGCGCGACGTACGTCTCGCGCGCCGCCGCGATCCCGAGCGGGAAGTGCGCGACGGGCATCCGCTCGTTCGGCGAGTGCGTGTTGCACTCGGGGAGCCCGAACCCCGTCATCACCGTCGGGATGCCGCGGTCGGCGAGCGCCGCGAGGATCGGCAGAGTCCCGCCGACGCGCGTCAGGAGCGGCCGCCGCCCGAACACGCGCTCGAACGCGCCGCCGGCGAGACGAAGCGCCTCCGTGTCGGCCGGGACGATCGCCGAAGGCGTCGCCTCGCGCTCGATCGCGAGCGTCGCACCCGCGGGCGCAGCCTCGCGCAGCAGCCGCTCGGCCGCGTCCGCGAGGACGTCCGCGTCCTGCCCCGGAGCGACGCGAATCGTCACCTGCGCGGACGCGGTCGAGAAGATCGTCGTGTTCCGAAGCCCCGGCTTGCCGCCGACGATCCCGGTGACGTCGACGGAGGGCTCGACCCACGTCCGCTCGTAGAACTCCGCGGCGGCGTGCTCGTCGAGCGGCGCCGCGCCCACCTTCTCGAGCTCGCGTTCGCCCGGCGGCAACCCGCCGAGTGCGGCCAGCTCGGATTCCTGGAGCTGCGTCACGCCTTGCCGAAGTGCCTCCGGCAACCGCCCCGCGTGGGGGTACAGCGCCGCGAGCGCCTCGGTGAGCGCGTGGATCGCGTTCAGCGCCGCCCCGCCGTAGTGGCCGGAGTGGAGATCACGCTCTCCGGTGCGGCACTCGACGTCGAGCGCGACGAGCCCGCGCGACGCGGTCACGAGCTCGGGCGCGCCGCGCTCCTTCATCCAGCCGTCGAAGATCACGGCCGCGTCCGCGCTGCGCTCGTCGGCCGCGACGAAGCGGCGGATCGCGCTCCCGCCGGTCTCCTCCTCGCCGTCGCACACGACGCGCACGTTCACGGCGAGCGCGCCGTCTCGCACGAGCGACTCGAGCGCCTTCAGCTGCATCCACAGCTGCCCCTTGTCGTCCGTGACGCCGCGCGCGTAGTACCACCCATCGCGCTCGACGAGCTCGAACGGCTCGGACTCCCACGGCTCCAGTGGCTCCGGCGGCTGCACGTCGTAGTGTCCGTACACGAGGATCGTCGGCGCGCCGGGCGCGGCCGCGAGCTCCCCGACGACGAGCCGGCCGTCCTCGTGGACGTCGGCGTCGCCTCCGAGCCGACGGACGAAGGCGGCGACCCAGTCGGCAGCCGCGCGCACGTCGGCGCCTCGCGTGGGGTCGGCGCTCACGCTCGGGATCCGGAGGAACGAGCGCAGCTCGTCGAGCGACTCGGGTGAAAGCGACTCCACGCGCCGAACGTAGCGTGCGGAGCCGGCTCGCTCTACCGGGTGCGGCGGCGCGCGCGCCGCGGTGCGACTTCGGGTACCAGCGTCACGCGCTCGGCCATGGGTTCGCCCGCCGAGTGCGACACGCGGAAGTCGACCTCGATGCCGTTGCAGCGGCCGGTCGGGCCGGCGCCCGAGGCGAATCCGGCGCCCCGGACCGCGACGCGGTCGCCGTCGTCCGTCGCGATGTACCCGAGATCCTTGGCCTCGTTGAACCAGAGCATCTTGCCGCGCATGCGCCGCCGCCTCTCGTTGCGGGGCGCGCGTGAGTGCTCGCTCCGGTTCCCGCACCGTACACGCGAGTTGTAAAGGCTGCCCGCTCGCTAGGGCGCGAAGACGACGCGCACGCAGCCGTCGTGCTTCTTCTTGAACATCTCGTACCCGCGCGGCGCGTCCTCGAGCGACATCCGGTGCGCCACGAGGTACGACGCGTCCAGCTCGCCGCGTTGCGCGTGCCGGAGCAGCCGCGGAACGTAGCGCTGCCCGTGCTGCTGCGCCGTTCGCACCGTAAGGCCCTTGTTCATGATCACGCCCAGCGGGAGCTTGTCGACCACGCCCCACACGCCCAGCACCGCGAGGACGCCGCCCTTCCGGCACGCGATGGCGGCCTCGCGCAGGGGGTCGCCCGGTCGCTGTGCAGGTGCAGGATCTGTTTGACGCGGTCGTACGCGTAGTCCAGCCCCGTGCCGTGCGCCTCCATCCCGACGCACTCGATGCACGAGTCCGGGCCGCGCCCCCCGGTCAGCTCCCGCAGCTCCTCGACGACGCTGTCGACCGCGGTGTAGTCGATCGTCTCGGCGCCCGCGCGCTCGCGCGCCATCCGTAGCCGCTCCGGGTATCGGTCGATCGCGATCACGCGCCCGGCGCCCATGAGGTACGCGCTGTGGATCGCCATCAGCCCGACGCCGCCGCAGCCCCAGACCGCGACCGTCTCACCCGCCTGGATGTCGCAGAACTCGGCGCCCATGTAGCCCGTGGGGCCCGCGTCGGAGAAGAAGAGCACCTGCTCGTCCGCCAGCCCCGCCGGCACGGGGAAGCAGTCGTTGTCGGCGTGCGGAACGCGGATGTAGTCGGCGTGCGACCCGGCGTAGCCGCCGAAGGCGTGCGTGTAGCCGTAGATGCCGGCCGTCGGATACCCGAGCACCGGCTCCTGGAGCTCCGGGTTCGGGTTCGTGTTGTCGCAGAGCGACCACAGCTCGTGGCGGCAGAACCAGCAGCTGCCGCAGCCGATGAACGACGGGACGACGACGCGGTCGCCCGGCTTCACCTTCGTCACCTCCGCCCCGACCTCGACCACCTCGCCCATGAACTCGTGCCCGATCACGTCGCCCTCGCGCATGCCGGGGATGTAGCCGTCGATGAAGTGCAGGTCGGAGCCGCAGGTCGTGGTCGCCGTCACGCGGAGGATCGCGTCGTGCGGGTTCACGATCGTCGGGTCGGGGACCGTCTCGACGCGGAGGTCGTTGATCCCGTTCCAGACGAGCGCGCGCATCAGGTTGTCCGAGCGGTCGGGTTGTGCTCGTTCGAGGCGATCTCGCCCGTCTCCACGAGCTGCTTGAACCGCCGGAGCGCCTTCTCGAGGACGAGCTTGGGCGCGTCGTCGAAGACGCGCGCGCCCGCCTCGCCGATCGCGCCCGCAGGCGGCTCGAAGCGGACACGCAGCGTCAGCTCGGTTCCGTGCTCCCCCGGGGCATCGCGGAACTCGACGCTGCCCTCGTTCGGCACGTCCGCGGCCTCCGTCGTTTGCCATCGGATCAGCTCCGGCGACCGCTCCTCGACGACCGTCGCGTCCCACTCGAGCGTCCGCCCGAGCGGGGCTCGGACGAGCCAGTGCGCGCCCCGCTCCGTCGCGTTCGTGAGCTCCGCGAAGTGCGCCCAGACGAGCGGCTGCGTCGCCGCGTCGCGCCAGCGCGCATACGCGTCGTGGCGCGGGAGCTGCACGGTGATCGAGCGCTGGATCTGGACGGGTGCGCCGCTGCCGTTCGAGGTGTCGATGCGGAGCGCGCCGAGCAGGTGGCAGTACCCGGTGGCGCCGCGGTAGAGGAGGTCGCCGCCCGCGAGCACAAGAGCCGCGCCGCCCACGGAGCGTCGGCGGAGCCCGAGCGCGAGGAGCACGCCGCCCGCGAGCGCGGACGCGGCGCGCTGCAGCGGACGGACGTTGACCTCCGAGCCGCGACGCCGCGCGCGACGGCTGGCAGCCAGCGGCATCCTCATCGGCAGGTCCGTCTCCGGCGGCGCGTGTGCGAAACGCCGCCGCACTCGGGCGGCGAGGCCTAGCCGGCGAGGCGCGCCCGCGGAGGCGCGAGAGCGCGCGCGATGTCCTGGAGGTCCCGGACCGCCGCCGGGTCGAGCGAGTAGCAGATCTGCGTTCCCTGCCTGCGCGTCTTCACCAAGCCGGCGTCGCGCAACACCTTCAGATGCTGGCTCACTGCCGGCTGGCTGATCTCGAAGAATTCGGCGAAGTCGCACGCGCACGTCTCCGGCTCTGCCGCGAGCCGCTGCGCGATGCCGAGCCGCACGGGGTGCCCGAGCGCTTTGAGCCGTGCCGCCGCATGTCTCACGTCGCTCACGCTTGACAGAGTACCAGAGATTACTTATATAAGGATCTTCGAATAAACTTAGCGGTGGCGTGCCACCGGTGTCCACGAAGGAGGAAGCGATGACGTTGATGGTCGGCCAACCAGCACCCGCGCTCGAGTGCGAGGCGTGGCTGCGCGGAGCGGCGCGCGAGACGCAGATCTCGCTCGACGACTTTCGCGGGCGCTGGGTCGTGCTGTTCTTCTACCCCCGTGACTTCACCTTCATCTGCCCGACCGAGCTCGCGACGTTCGCGGAGCTGCACGGCGACTTCGAAGCCGAGGACGCCGTCCTCGTCGGCGCGAGCACCGACAGCTTCTACAGCCACAAGGCGTGGTTCGAGACGGATCAGCGGCTCACGGGCGTCAACTACGCCGTCCTCGCCGACACCTCGCACAGCGTCAGCCGCGCGTACGGCGTCCTGCTCGAGAACGGCGAAGCGCTTCGCGCGACGTTCATCCTCGATCCCGAGGGCACTGTTCGCCACGTCAGCGTCTCGGATCTCGACGTCGGTAGAAATCCGGCGGAGACGCTACGCGTCCTCCAGGCGTTGAAGACGGGCGAGCGGTGTCCGGTGAACTGGCGGCCGGGCCTGGCGACGCTCGGCGCGGCGGCGTAACGGTCGCGATGGCCATGTCGGCTGTCAGCCCTCAAACCGATCGCCGCCGTCGCTCGCGTGGTCGGATACGAGCGGCGGCGCTCACCGAGCTCGAGGAGCTGATCAGGCTTCAGTCGGGCGACGAGAAGCACGAGGCGAGCGCCACGTCGACGCTCGACGTGCTCTACGTCCTGTACGACCGCGTGCTGCGCGTCGATCCGCGCGATCCCGAGTGGGAGGAGCGTGACCGCTTCCTCCTCAGCAAGGGCCACGGCCCCATGGCGTTCTACGCGGTCCTCGCCTGGAAAGGGTTCCTGCCACGCGAGGAGCTGCCGCGCTTCCTGACGTGGGAAGGGCGGCTCGGCGGCCACCCGGATCGCCGTCAGGTTCCGGGCGTGGAGGTTTCGACGGGATCGCTCGGTCACGGGCTCCCGATGGCGATCGGCGTCGCCTACGCGCTCCGCGCGAAGCGGCTCGACCGGCGGCGGGTCATCGTCCTCACGGGCGACGCGGAGCTGAACGAGGGCTCGAACTGGGAGGCGATCCTGCACGCCGGCTCGCGCGCGCTTTCGAACCTCACGCTGGTAGTGGTCGACAACCGCAGTGGCTCGCTCCGCATGGGCTCGATCGCGGACAAGATCGAGGCGTTCGGCTGGGACGCCGTCACCGTCGACGGTCGCGATCACGATGCGCTCGAAGTCGCCTTGGCGCGCGTGGGCGACCGGCCGGTTGCCATCGTCGCCACGATCGACGAGGACCGTGGATGAGCCGCGAGGCGATGCGGCGGGCGGCCTGCGACGCCGTCGTCGACGTCTTCGCCGCCGACGAACGCGTCGCGATCGCGCTCGCGGAGATCAGCGCCGACCTCTTCGCCCGGCGGTCGGCACGACCCGCGGCGCGTCGTCAACGTCGGGATCATGGAGCAGACGATGGTCGGCGTCGCTGCCGGCTTCGCGCTCGAGGGTTCCGGCCCGTCGCGCACACGATCACGCCGTTCCTGACGGAGAGGGCTCTCGAGCAGATCAAGCTCGACTTCGGCTACCAGCGGCTCGAGGGGCTCTTCGTCAGCACGGGCGCGTCCTACGACTACGGCACGTCGGGCATGACGCACCACGGGCCCGGCGACGTCGCCGCGCTCGCGACGGTGCCGGGCGCCGAGGTCGTCGTGCCCGGGACGGCAGGCGAGGCGGACGCACTCGTCCGCTCGACGTACGCCAACGGGCGCCCGACGTATCTCCGGACGACGGTGGCGGAGAATTCCGCGTCGCGGCCGCTCGCTCTCCGCGGCCTCGACGTCGTGCGCCGCGGAGACGAGGTCACGGTGATCGCCGTCGGGCCGATGCTCGACCGGACGCTCGCTGCTCTCGACGGGCTAGACGCGACCGTGCTCTACGCGACGACGGTCGTGCCGCTCGACGCCGCAACGCTGGCCGCAGAGTCGGCCGCGGCGCCGGAGGTAATCGTCGTAGAGCCGTTCTACGAAGGCACCCTGACGGCGCAGGTCGCCTCCGCGCTCGTCCACCGCCCGACGCGCATCCTGTCGATCGGCGTCCCGCGTCAGGTGATCAGCCGCTACGGCAGTCGGGAGCAGCACGACCGCGCGCTGGGGCTGGACTCGCGCGGGATCCGTGAGCGCCTGCGCGCGTTCGTCGACGGTAGCGCGCGCCGCGCTGCGTAGTTCCGGACCGTCACTACCCGCGCGTCACGATCGCGATGTGCGGACTCGCCTGCGGGCGCAGCCAGCGCAGCACGCGCCGCAGGTCCGCGCGGCGGAGGCTGATGCAGCCGTTCGTCGGGCCGCCCGTCTGCGCGTGCAGGAAGATCCCCGACCCTCGCCCGGGGACGATCGGCCGCATGTTGAACTCGACGACGGCGAGGTGGGGGAACGCGCGCCGCTCCTGCGACATATCGGGCGTCGTCGTCCTGAACGGCGGCCGGCGCTCGCAGCCGACGCGGCGGAAATTGTTGTACCAGGGCGAGCTCGGGTCCTCGACCCACCAGTCGCCGCAGCGCAGGCGCACGTAGCGGAACCGCACGCCGGGATTCGGCTCGTTGCCGTACATCGTGCGCCCGATCGGGAACGTGCCGATCGGCGTCGTGCCGTCGCCTTCGCGGCGGTTCGCGGAGACGCCGTTGCGCCCCACGCGCGCGGGCAGCGGGCCGCCGACCGCGCGCCAGCAGCGGCCCGAGCGGCGCCACGCGCGCGCTGTGGCGTAGGTCGTGCGCGCGGTGGCGGTCTGGATCGTGATCAGCTGCGAGCCCGTGGGCTGCGGCCGGAGGTCGTTCGCGGGGTTCGACGGGCACGCGGCCGCGAGCGCGGCGGCGGCGAGCGAGGCGAGCAGCATCGCGCCTCAGAGTACGCTGAGACGGATGCGCCTCGTCGCGGTCGTCATCGCCGCCGCCGCCGCCGCCGTCGGCGTCGGCGCAGCGCCTGCGGCAGCGCCGGCGCCCGGCTACTCGGCCACGGTGTCGCGCGTGACGTGGTCGGAGCTCCGCTTCTCGTACCGCGCGGGCTGCCCCGTGCCGCCGGCGCGGCTACGGACGGTCCGCCTGAGCCACTGGGGCTTCGACGGCCGCCCGCACGAGGGGAAGCTGGTCGTGAACGCGCGCGTCGCACGTGACGTGGTCGCGGTCTTCCGCCGCCTCTACGCGGCGGGGTTCCCGATCAGGCGCATGGTTCCCGTCTCCGCGTACCGCGGCAGCGACGACGCGTCCATGGCCGCCGACAACACGTCCGGCTTCAACTGCCGGAACGTGAGCGGGACGAGTCGCTGGTCGCTGCACGCGCACGGGCTCGCCATCGACGTGAACCCCGTCGAGAACCCGTACGTGCGCGGCACGCGCGTCTCGCCACTCGCGGGCAGGCGTCACCTCGACCGCGGGAGCTACCGCCCCGGCTACGCGGTCGAGGGCGGCGTGCTCGTCCGCGCGTTCGCGTCGGTCGGCTGGAGGTGGGGCGGCCGCTGGACCGAGTCGCGCGACTACCAGCACTTCTCGACGACCGGCGGCTGAGGCCGTCAGTCGGGCACGGTGACGTCGAGCAGCGGCCGCCCGAAGTCGCGTCCCCGCGGTGTGTCGCGCCGCTCGGCCTCGTCGGGTGCAGGCGGCGCGGGATGCGGGTGCGGCGGGTGGACGTGCGCGTGATCCGGCCCGGTCCACGTCCCCTGCCACTCGATCGCGCCGTGGACGTTCGCGCGCGCCCAGTCGTCGATGCGCTCGTCGACCCAGCCGTGGAGCTTCCAGAACGTCGAGTGGACATGGCTCGAGTAGAAGTCGCCGAGCCAGTCGTAGCTCGGCGCGTCCCACCGCGAGTCGATCGCGGCCGGATTACGCGGATCGGCGTCGGGACGCGCCTCGGCCACCGGCTCCGCCCAGCGCATGTGCATCCAGTTGTGGAGCGTGAACTCGAGCCGGGCGCCGAGCTCACCCAGCGAGACGGAGCGCAGGAAGTCGGCGTCCTGGTATCGCTGCTCGAGCGGGACGATGCGCTCGCGGTAGAACTCGTCGGACTTGAGCTCGGCGTCGCCGTCGCCGGCGGGCGGGACGGGATAGTCGGCGTCGCCCGGCGCCGGGATCGCCGGCCACCCCTCGATCCGCGGGTACCCAGGGTCGGCGAGGGACGCGAGTCGCTCGTTCAGCTGCTGGATCATCTGCCGGTGCATGTAGAGGAAGTCCTCGCCGGAGCCGTTTCCCAGTGCGAGCTGCCCGTCCTCGACGGCGGGGCGCGGCGGCTCGTAGCCGAGCGCGCGGTACGCGGCGCGCTCCGGCTCCCCGAAGGCAGTCCAGCCGTTCCGCGCGGAGTGCCAGAGGTAGTGGTGGAAGCGCATGGCGCGCTCCGCCAGCCAGACGACGATCGATGCGGGTAGTGCGGCCGCGGCCACCGCCGCGAGCATCGCGCGCCCGCTGCCGCATTTCAACCGCAGCGACGGTACCGGCGAGTTACCGGAACGTCCGGCGACGCGCCTGCGGCGCGCTACGCCGCGATGCCGCCGAGCTCGCGCTCGAGCTTCTGGAGCGCGGAGCGCTCGAGCTGGCGGATGCGCTCGCGCGCGAGCCCCAGCTGGTCGCCGATCGCCTCGAGCGAGTGCGGCTCGGTGCCGACGCCGAAGCGCAGCTCGAGAACGCGCCGCTCGCTCTCCGGCAGGTTCGCCAGCGCGCGGCGGACGGCGTCTCGGCGGTACGAGTCGGCCGCGTCGTCGGCGGGATCGCTCGCCGTGGTGTCTGCGTAGAGATCGCCGAGCTCGCCGTCGCCGTCGGTCCCGACCTGCTGGTTCAGCGACACGTTCGCGGCGGCGGCGTCGAGCGCCTCCACGACGTGCTGGAGCGGCAGCTGCGTCTCCTCCGCGAGCTCCTCGCGCGTCGCGTCGCGTCCGAGGCGCGCCTGGAGCTTGTTCGCCGCGCGCGAGAGCTTCACGCGCCGTTCGTGCACGTGAGCCGGGACGCGGATCGTCGTCGACTGCGCCGAGATCCCGCGCTGGCACGCCTGGCGGATCCACCAGGTCGCGTAGGTGGAGAACTTGAACCCCTTGCGCCAGTCGAACTTCTCGACCGCGCGGATGAGGCCGATCGTCCCCTCCTGGACGAGGTCGAGCAGGCTGAGGCCGTGGCCCTGGTAGCGCTTCGCGATCGAGATCACGAGGCGCAGGTTCGAGTTGATCATGCGCTCCTTCGCCGCGAGGTCGCCGCGCTCGACGCGCTTCGCGAGCGCCACCTCCTCGGCCGCGGTGAGCAGCTTGTAGTGACCCGCGCGGTTCATGAGCAGGGTCAGCGCGTCGGCGGTGCCGGGCGTGGGGCCGGCCTCGTACGTCGGCTCCTCCTCGCGTGCGGCGGGCTCGGGCTCGGGTGCGACGATCTCGACGTCGCGAGCTTCGAGCTCCGCGCGAAGCGCCCCGAGGTCTTCCTCCTCGAGGTCGTGCTCGAGCGCGAACGCGTCGAGGGCGCTCTCGTCGATCTGCCCGCGCTCCTCGGCCTCTTCGACGAGCGCGTGAAACGGTGTGTCGACGACGTTCAGTTGTGCTCAGCTCCTTCAGCCGTGAATTGCGGTCGCGGTGACCGCGCGCGAACGCGGGCCCCCGCCTATCTTCACAACGACGGAGGCCGGTGCGGCATTCCAGAATACGCGGTCGCTTGTAAGGAGGATGTCAAAGTTGCCGCTAGAAGCGTCGCATGCGCGTCCGGACAGCCTTCTGTCTGCGCGTGACAGGTCAGCGGGGAGGAGCGCCCGCGAC
This sequence comes from Gaiellaceae bacterium, assembly GCA_030446625.1. GTDB lineage: Bacteria > Actinomycetota > Thermoleophilia > Gaiellales > Gaiellaceae > JAUJMY01. Next base: position 52,489 of record JAUJMY010000007.1, on the reverse strand, counting down.
CGATCCTTCGCGGCGACCGGGGGCAGGGCTCGCGTCGCGCAAACGCAGGAGGTAGAGCTTGACCGCAGACCCTCGACGCCTCGCGCTGATCGGCTGGAGCCTCGTCGTCCTCGTCGCGATCCTGATGCTCGTCATCAGGGCAAGGAAGAAGCCGGCCCCGCCGTCGTCTTCGCCGCGGTCGCGGTGGCCGTCGGCGCGTGGCTCCGGTTCCGCCCGTCGCGCGCGGCCTGGTCGTCTCGCTCGTCCTCGGGGTGGTCTGGCTGCTCCAGTTCGCGGCGTACACGATTGCCGACATCGTCGGCGACGACTTCAAAGCGTCGATCTTCGTCACCGCTTCCGGGACGGCGACAAAATCACCGCCTCCATCGCATCGCGGCCACCAGCACGGCTAAGAAGAGACCGAACGCCATGACTGACGGCCACGGAAAGCTGTCTCGGTCCTCGTATAGGAACCATGCTCCCACAGCAGCTAGGAGAAACGTCAACGCGCCGACCTTGGAGTAGCTGTTCATTCGCGTTTCGCCGGCATCGTCGCACAGCCGCTGGCGATTGCGCTCGGGTCGTTCCGCGCGCTGCGCGCGCGTCGCGTCGCGACGGCTACGGCATCCGGCTGACGCGTCCGAGGACAGCGCGTACGTCCTCGCGTCGGTCGCTCGCGGCGCCGGCGACCGCGATTGGTCGCTCGGTACGGCGCGCGCAGCGGCCGGGATGTACGTCGGCCTCTCGCTCGCCGCGATCGCCGCGCTCGCGCCGGCGCTGAACCGCGAGGGCGACGCGGCCGCAGGGTTCCTCGACCTGCGGACGACGCTGATCGCGCTCGCGTTCGTGTCCCTGGGCGTGTGGCTGCTCGCGGTGGGCGCGCAAGCGTTAGGCGCGGCGGTTCTTCCGCAGTGGCTCGCGTTGGCGGCGATCGCGATCGGGGTGCTGCTGATCGTCGGTGCGCCGCTCGCGACGGAGGACCCCGTGTTCACCGGCCTGCCCAGCTTTGCGTCGTTCCTGTGGGTGCTGGTCGCGAGCGTCGTGCTCTTCCGCCGCGACGCGCGCGCCGCGTAGCGGCTCCGCGCGGCCGAACTTCGAGCTCGGATCCGGCGTGACAACATAGGCTCGTGTCCGAGCACGTGACTCCTCACGAGGACGTCGACGCCGTGGTCGTCGGCGCACGCGTCGCCGGCGCGACGGCGGCTGCGCTGCTCGGGCGCGGTGGCGCGCGCGTGCTGCTCGTGGATCGCGCGTCCTTTCCGAGCCCGACGCTCTCGACGCACTTCTTCCGCGGCGGGCACGCCGTCGGCGTGTTCGAGCGGCTGGGCGTGCTCGACCGCCTGCTCGAGCTCGAGGCGCCGCCGCTTCGCAGCGAGTACTACTACGTGAACGGCACGCCGGCCGGCGTCGGGCCGGCTCAGGACGCGGGCGACGTCGGCTACTCGCTCTCCGTCCGCCGCGAGCCGCTCGACGAGGTGCTGGCGCGCAACGCCGCCACGATCCCGGGTGTCGAGCTGGCCGAGCGTACGCGGCTCGAGGATCTGCTGTCGCGCGACGGCAGCGTCGTCGGCGCGGTGCTCGACGGTCCCGGAGGTCGCCGTGCGGTCCGCTCGCGCGTCGTCGTCGGCGCCGACGGGCGGCGCTCGCGCGTCGCGAAGCTCGTGGGCGCGCGCGACCAGGAGCGGCACGCGGGCGCACGAACGCTCTACTATCGGTACGTCGACGAGTTCGCGACGCCGGAAACCGGCGCGGGCGCGGAGTTCTCGATGAGCGGCAACGAGGTCGCGTACGTCTTCCCGAGCGACGCCGGCAAGGCGTGCATCGCCGTGAGCTCCCACAAGGACCTCTTCCCGGACTTCCGCCAGGATCCGGCCGCGGCGCTCGGCGCACGCCTCGACGCGCATCCGCAGATCGGGGAGCGTTATCGCGCGGCGCGCCACGAGCCGTCGGTGCTCGGGACTGCGCCGGAGGACATACTACGTGCGCGTCCCGTACGGCGACGGCTGGGCGCTCGTCGGCGACGCAGGGATGCATCAGGATCCGTGGAGTGGACGGGGCATCGACATGGCCGCCGTGCACGCCGCGATCCTCGCCGACGAGCTCGCGCCGGCACTCGCGGGCGATGCGTCGGTAGCCGACGCTCTGCTGCGCTACCACGAGCGACGCGACGAGCACGGGCTGGAGCTCTGGCGGCAGACGGTCGCGCTCGCCGACGACCTGAGCCAGCTCACCGCCTAGCCCGCGGGGCGCGTAGCTCCGCTTTCAGCCGGATCTCCGCGCGGCCGCGAGAGCGGCGTTCGGCCTGAGAAACTCTCTCCGGTGGACGCGCCGGAGACGAAGTACGCGCGCAGCGGCGACGTCAACATCGCCTACCAGGTCGCGGGCGAGGGGCCGCTCGACCTCGTGTACGTCCCCGGCTGGGTCTCGAACATCGAGGTGATGTGGTCGTACCCGCCGTTCGCGCACTTCCTGCGCAGGCTCGCGTCGTTCTCGCGGCTGATCCTCTTCGACAAGCGCGGCACGGGGCTGTCGGACCACGTCCCGGCGAACGAGCTGCCTACGCTCGAGCAGCGGATGGACGACGTGCGGGCGGTGCTCGACGCCGTCGGCTCCGAGCGCGCAGCGCTGTTCGGGCACTCCGAGGGGGGCGCGATGTGCGTCCTCTTCGCCGCGACGTACCCGGAGCGCGTCTCCGCGCTCGTCACGGTCGGCGTCTACGCGAAGCGCCTGCGAAGCGACGACTATCCGTGGGCGCCGACGGCCGAGGAGCGAGAGGCCGACGCGGAGGCGCTCGCAGAGCGCGGGTGGAGCGAGATCGACTTCGCGTACTACGCGCCGAGTCGAGCCGATGACGCGGAGTTCCGGCGGTGGCTCGGCGCGTACCTCCGCCACGGCGCCAGCCCGCGCGCGGCCGCGGCGCTGCTGAGGATGAACAGCGCGATCGACGTCCGCGACGTCCTGCCGACGGTGCGCGTCCCGACCATGGTCCTCCACCGCGCGGGCGATCGCGACGTGAACGTCGAGGAGGGGCGGTATCTCGCAGCGCGCATCCCGGGCGCGCGCTTCGTGGAGCTACCCGGTGACGACCACGTCATCGTCGGTGACGACCTCGACGACGTGGTGGACGAGATCGAGGAGTTCGTGACCGGGGTGCGCCCGATGCCCGAGCCGGACCGCGTGCTCACCACCGTCGTCTTCACGGACATCGTCGGCTCGACTGATCGGGCGGTCGCGCTCGGCGACCGCGCTTGGCGCGACCTGCTCGACCGCCACCACGAGCTCGTGCGAGGCGAGCTCGCTCGTCACCGCGGCCGGGAGGTCGACACCGCCGGGGACGGCTTCCTCGCGACCTTCGACGGCCCGGCACGGGCGGTGAGGTGCGCTTGCGCGATTCGGGACGCGGTGCGGGCGCTCGGCCTCGACGTGCGCGCGGGCGTGCACACCGGCGAGGTCGAGCTCCGTGGCGACGGCGTCGCAGGGATCGCGGTCCACACGGGCGCGCGCCTCGCGGGGCTCGCGGCGCCGGGCGAGGTGCTCGTGTCGCGGACGGTCACCGACCTGACCTCGGGGTCTGGGCTCGTCTTCGAGCCGCGCGGGGAGCACGAGCTGAAGGGCGTCCCCGGGACGTGGCAGGTGTTCGCGGTCGCGTAGGTCGCTACGCGCAGACGAGCTCCGTGCGGAGCTCGTGGCTCCCGTCGGGCAGCGGCGACTCGTAGTAGATGCGGTAGCCGCCCTCGCGCAGCGGGGCGACGTCGAGGTAGCGGGCGATCGAGACGGGCGCGCCGTCGTCCTGCTCGAACCGCGGGCCGACGCGGCGCGCGAGGCCCGTTCGCTCGAACCAGTTCTCCTCCTTCGTCGCGCGGCCGTCGTACGCGGCGCGACCGTCGCTTAGGACCGCGGTCAGCCGCGCGCCGCGCGCGTCCCAGCGGCCCGGACGCGGCTCGAGGACGTTCCCGTGCCACGTCCACTCGAGCCCGTCGGCGCTCGTTGCGTGCGCCGACCAGAAGCGGTCCTCCTCGTCGGGCTCATCGAGCGGGTGGCAGCAGATCCAGGCCTGCCACCCGCCGTCGACGCGCTGCACGATCGGATCCTTCACGGCGAGCGAGTCGTCGCCGGCGAAGACGGTGCGCGCATCGGCTTCGGCGATCCGCTCGGGCGTGTCGGCCTCGAGGACGTCTATCCACCAGTGCTTGCTGCCCTTCGTCGCACAGCAGACGTAGAGGCGCCAGCGGCCGGAGTCGGTGCGGACGAGCGCCGGCCGCTCCATCGACATCGCGTCGAAGCGCGACTTGTCGAGCGTCGCGACCGTGTGGAGCCGCTCGCCGTCGTCGGAGCGCGCGATGACGGTCGCGGCGGGATCCTCGGGGCCGGTGCCGCCGCGCGTGCGGTAGGCGACGACGAAGCTGCCGTCGTCGTCCTCCTGGATCGCGGTCGGCGAGCCGGCCCAGTGGCCCGCACCGGATCCGGCGGGCGCGACGGCGGTGACCGAGCGGCCGGACGGGAGCGGGAACGGCTTGCTCATGTCGTTCCCGCCACTCCCGCGACCATATCTCTGAACCCGCCGGAGATTCACGTGATTTGCATAGGCATCATGGACGTGTGGACGAGCTGACCCGTCGCCGCCTGCTGGAGCTCGGGCTCGCCCTGCCGCTCGCGGTCGGACTCGACGGAGTGCCGACGGCTCTGGCGGCGACGCCGTCCTGCAACGACGGTGACGAGGACGAGACGCCGGCTCAGACGGAGGGTCCGTTCTTCACTCCCGGGACGCCGCGTCGCCGCTCGCTCGTCACGCGCGCCATGCGCGGCACGCGGCTCACGCTGACGGGGCGCGTGCTCTCGACGCGGTGCCGGCGGGTCCCGAACGCGCTCCTCTCGTTCTGGCAGGCCGACGCGAGCGGCGCGTACGACAACGACGGATTCCGCCTGCGCGGTCACCAGTTGACCGACGCGCGGGGACGGTACCGGCTGGAGACGATCGTCCCGGGGCTGTACCCGGGGCGCACCCGCCACATCCACGTGAGGGTGCAGGCGCCGCGTCGCCCCGTGTTGACGACGCAGCTGTACTTTCCCGGCGTCGCCGCGAACGCGCGCGACGGCCTGTTTCGCAGCGACCTGGTCGTGAGCGGCTGGCGGCTCAGCGGCGGCCGCCGCGTCGCACGGTTCGACTTCGTGCTCGACCTCGGCTGACGCTGTAGCGTCGCGAGATCGACGCGTTCGCCGCGGAAGCGTCACGTTCGTGAGGGTCGCCGCCGGAGCCGCGCGCCGATTCCTCGTCGCGCGCCACTTCCTCGCGCCGGCGCGGTCCCTGCGTGGCGGGCCCGACGCGGTGCTCGGCGTCTTCCGCCGGCTGGGCTCGATCCAGTTCGATCCGATCGACGTCGCCGGCCGGACGCACGACCTGATGCTCCACGCGCGCGTCGCCGACTACGACCCGGCGTGGGTCGACGAGCTCTACGAGCGGCGCGAGATCTTCGAGGCGTACAACAAGGGGCTCTCGTTCGTGCTCGCGAGCGAGTTCCCGTGGTTCCGCGCGCCGTTGCGCGGGAGCCCTCCGCGCGTGCTCGCCGACAGTCCCGAGGTGGCCGAGCGGGTGCTCGAGCGGATCCGCGCCGAGGGGCCGCTGTCGTCGGCCGACTTCGAGCCCGAGCGCGGAACGACGCTCGACTGGTTCGGCGTGCCGACGAACACCGTGCGGGCCGTGCTCGAGGCGTCCACCTACATGGGCGCGCTCGGCCTTGCACGACGCGACGGCAAGCGCCGGTACTACGACCTCCTCGAGCGGCTGCTACCGCCTGAGCTGCTCGGCCGGAAGGTCCCGCTTCGCGAGCAGCTGCGACACAAGATGCACTCGCGGTACCGCGCGCACGGCGTGCTCGGCGCCAGTGCGGGCGGGGACATCTTCGGCTACCTCGGGCCCGCGAAGCCCATCCCGGAGTGGCCGGGCCATCCGGGGCGAACGGCGCTCCGCGAGGAGCTCGTCGAGAACGAGGAGCTCGTTCCCGTCGAGGTCGAGGGGGTGAAAGGCAAGCGCTTCGTGCTGCGCGAAGAGGTCGGGCTGCTCGAGGCGCCGCCGGAGCCACCGCCGTCCGTTGCGTTCCTGCCACCGTTCGACCCGCTGGTCTGGGATCGCGCCCTCCTCGCGTCGCTGTTCGAGTTCGACTACGTCTGGGAGCTCTTTCACCCGCCGGCGAAGCGGCGCTGGGGCTGGTACGTGCTGCCGATGCTCTTCCGCGACCGCTTCGTCGGCCGCATCGAGCCGCGCATCGACCGCGCCGCCGGCACGGTGCAGGTCATCGGCCTCTGGTGGGAGGAAGGGTTCACGCCGCGCCGCGTCGACGGCTTCGTGGAGGCGATGCGCGACGCGCTCCGTGCGTACCTACGCTTCGCGCGGGCGAATCGCGTCGGGTGGGCGCCGCACCTTGCGGCGGAGCGGCGGCTGCTCGGCGCGAAGCCGTAGAGACTAGGGCGCCGTCCGAACGCGGTCTTCGTAGCGCGGCGCGACCTCCGCGCTCTTGCCCTGCGGAACAGCGATCGTCCGCGGGTCGCCGTCCGAGACGTACCGCACGCCCGGGTTTCGCTCGAAGTGCCGCATCCAGAACGTGAACGCGTAATCGGCTTCGCCGTCCCAGCCGGCGTGGGAGGTGCGAATGCGCGGGATCGCCGTACGGTCGAACGTTCTCGAGAAGGGTGACGGTGCGGGATTCGCACCGACGAGCAGGACCGCGTACGGCCCGTAGCGCTTCCCCCGCCAGCTGCCGCTGACCGCGAGACGGCTGTTGTCGGGCAGCGATCCGAGCGGTAGCGACACGGTGCGGATCCGGTAGTTCGGCAGGATCTCGTGGATCGCGTCCGCGCCGGTCGCGAGTTGCTTCCGCACTTCGTCCTCGGCAAGACCGCGCAGCGGAACGTGGTCGTGCGTGTGGTTCCCGATCTCGAATCCGTTGCGCGTAAGCCAGCGCAGCGCCCGCTTGGCATCCGCCTCGCTGCCGAACGGGAGCCGGTTGACGTAGAAGGTGCCGCGAGGAACGAAGCCGGGGTGCGTGCGCGCGAAGTCGAGCATCATCCCGACCGCCGTCTGCGGCTTCACCTCGCCCGACGCCGTGAAGTCGATCTGGTACATCGTCGCGTCGTCGAACGTGAACCCGACGGGAGTGGTTCCGGCGGGAACGTCGAGATCGCCGGCGGCGAGATCGCCGACGTTGACCGGTACGTACCCGTGCCGCCACAGGTACTCGAGCTCTGCCCGAAACTCGGCGGGCGTCTGGTCGTACTCGCCGACGCGATCGGCACGGATCATGTGGTGCATCACGACGGGAACCTGGCCCAGCTCGTTCGGCTCGAGCCCCGGCAGCGGTCGCTTCGACGTGTTCTTCCGCGCCGACACGGTGGAGGCACGATCCGCGGGCTCCAGCTTCGGGTCCGGTAGCCGGGTCGGCATCGGCGCGCCGACCGGCGGGCGCGCGCCTCTCTCACCGAGCGCGGGCGTGCGCGCGTTCTGTTCGAGCGCGTCGGCCGTATAGCTGACCGCGGCGTCCCACAAGATGAACTCCGGCACGCCGGCGTCGCGGGACGCGCGGATCTGAGCGCGTACTTCTGCGGGACCGTAGGTGCGGCCGTACGAGAAGTCCTGGAGCCAGCTGACGACGCGCGCGCCCGTGCCGCGAACCTGCTTCACGAAGTCGGCCGTGGAACGGCGGACGATCTCGTACGGCTGGCCGTTCGGATCGGCGACGTCGTACTCGCCCGGGCCCCAGTGAGACGGGTAGAGCATCGGCGCGATGTAGTCGACCTCGCGCGCCATCCGCGGGATGTCTTGCGCTACCTCTTCCGGCCGCGTAGCCGCGATCCCGAAGACCGAGGCGCCGACGAACACGCGGCTCCGTGCAAGCGCCGCGCGGCTTGCGGCGAGGAAGTCGACGATCGCGCGTTCCGGTGACGTCCGCAGGCCGGGGAACACCATCGAGTCGAGCGGTCCGTCGGGACGACGGATGTAGTCGTAGAGGATCTCGTCGACACCGAGCTTCGCGGCGGCAACTGCGACGTCGATGTTGTACTTGCGGACGGTCGGGTTGGCGAAGTTCGTGAAGCCGCCGTACTTCGCGTACGGCGTTCCGTCGGGCGCCTGGATGACTTCGTTCTTCCGCCCGGCACGCCATGCCGCTCGCGCGTGGATCGGGTCGCGGAAGCAGACGAGACGACCGATCACGCGTACGCCCATCGCGTGCAGCTGACGGACCGCGCGGCCGAGGTCGTACACGTCGAGTTGCGCGCCCATGCGTCGCGCGAGCGGGACGCCCGACTGCCAGCCCACCTCGCCGGACTCGTCCTTCAAGTCGAGCTGGACGGCGTTGATCTTCTTCGCGCGGACGAGGTCGAGGACGGCGCGACGCAAGTCGTCGTCCGCCCACGCGTACGCCGTGACGTGGACGGCCCGAATCGACCGCGCCGGGAGCCGCGGCACGACTGTCACGGGCACGCGCCAGCGGCTGCTGTTGCCGGCGGCATCCGTAGCCGTGAGGACGAGGCGGCGCGGGCTCTGCCGGAGGACGAGTCGGAAACGACCGTCTTCGTCGAGCGCGACGATTCCGCTCCCGTGCCGGAGCTTCGCTCCGCTCTCGACTCTTCCTCGCATCTCCAGCGGCGCGCCGCGGCGCGCGGTTGCCGGAGCGGCGAGCTTCAGCGACGGCGCTTGCGTGTCGATCCTGAATCGCAGCTCGCGCTCGGCAGAGAGGAATCGTCCCGGCCGCCGGACGAGGAGCACGTACGAGCCGTCCGCGAGGTCCTTCGCACGCCACACGCTGCGTCCCGCCTCACGACGCGGCGTCAGGCGCCTTCCGTTCAGCACCCATTCGGCGTCAGGTGCGGATGCGGCGAAGCGGAGCTTCGACAGCGCGCTCGCCCCGATCGCCGCGTCGCCGGACGGGCCTGTCACGACCAGCTCGGGACGCGCAGCGCGAGCCGCGAGCGTGACGACGGCGGCGACGAGCGCCACGACGGCGGCGACGAGAAGGATGCGCCGCCACTGCAACGGCCTGCTTCGTCTCGGCCGACGCCGTGGCGGCTGCGACGGCGTAAGCGGTCTCGGCCGACGCGGTGGCGCGGCAGTACGGACACGCGCGCCGTCGCGATCGCCGATGCGCCCCCACTGCAACGGCGTGCGTCGCCGCGGCCTCCTCGGTGGCGGGGCAGTACCGTCATCGGCGCGGTCGCCATCGTCTGCGTGCTCGAGCGCCGCCAGCCGTCGTTCGAGCTCTTCGTTGTCCGCGCAGAGCATCCGGATGGCGCGGCCCGCAGCGCGGACCTCGGCCACCTCCGAATCCATGAGCGTCGCCGCCCAGCGAGCGAGCTCGCTCCGCCTCTCGCCGTCCACGGTGCGCGAGCGTAGCCTGCCCGGCCGAACGCCGCACCTCGCGCGGCGAGAAATGCGCTGCACACGCGGCACTAGCGGCTGGGGGCCGCGGCGCAAAGCAGGGTGTTCTGCGGAACCTGCTCGCGTTGTCCCGCGCGGTCAGACGACGGGCCGCGGGTACCCTGAGTGCAGTGAACGGTTCCGTCGAGAAGGCGATCCTCGCCGGCGGGTGCTTCTGGGGGATGCAGGACCTGATCCGGAAGCGGCCGGGCGTCGTATCGACGCGCGTCGGCTACACGGGCGGCGACGTCCCGAACGCGACGTACCGCGACCACGGCACGCACGCCGAGGCGATCGAGATCGTCTTCGATCCGGAGCAGACCTCGTACCGCGACCTGCTCGAGTTCTTCTTCCAGATCCACGATCCGACGACGCTGAACCGGCAGGGCAACGACATCGGGATGAGCTACCGCTCGGCGATCTTCTACGTCGACGAGGAGCAGCGCCGCGTCGCTGAGGACACGATCGCAGACGTCGAGGCCTCGGGTCTGTGGCCGGGCAAGGTCGTGACGGAGGTCGCTCCGGCCGGCCCGTTCTGGGAGGCGGAGCCGGAGCATCAGGACTACCTCGAGCGGTACCCGAACGGGTACACGTGCCACTTCCCGCGGCCGGGTTGGGTCCTGCCGCGGCGGACGACCGCAGCAGTCAACTAGGCGCGTCCGGCGACGTAAGTCGCGCGCGAACGAAGGGCGCTAGCGCCGGCAGTGGATATGCGTCGAGTAGGTCGGCGAGAGCTGCGGCAGCGCGAGCCAGGTCGTTCCTGTCAAGGCGCGCGACCGTCGACTCGAGACCATCGGGGAGCGGCCGTCCGGGTGCATCGAGCAGGCTGGTCAGGCCGAATCCTGGGTAATGCACCGACGTTTTCGCTGCATGAAGGCGAAGGAGGTGCCCGCGAGCTTCCTCGAGCTGCATCCACGCCTCCCACAGCGATCCCCGCCGCAGGTACTTGCTGAGGTTCGACAGCGCGAGCCACGCGAAGAACGACCATTCGCGTAGCTCGACGGCTCGAGCGCGAAGCGACCGGGGTTGCCACGGTGCCTCCAGCAGGTGGTCACGATCCATTAGGACAACTGAATTCGGCACTCGACCCCGCGCCTTGGACGCCTTCTGCGCCAGCAAGTCCAGCTGCGTTCCGTCCTCGTACTGCGTGAAGAAGTACGGCGTCTCGACGCCGTCGCGCACGAGCATGTCGACGACGTCGCCGAGCCGTTTCAGACGGTTCGGCAATTCGCGAACGGCGCTGTCCCACGCGTCGTCGGCGACGAAGAGACCGCCGTCGATGTCGGAAAGTTCATCGGCTGCGCCTCTCGCTAGCGAACACTGCACTTCGAGTGCGCGGAACCGTTCGTCTTGCTCTACCTCTTCGAGCAGCCGCAACAGAAGCTCCTGCTGACGGCCGAGGTCGGCGGGGAGGGAGCTGATCCAACCGACACCCTCCACGCGCGGATTGTACGCCTCCGGTTCTCAGCGACCGGCGGCGGCGGCCGCGGTACCGCGAGCGCGCGGCGTTCCAGTAGCGTTGCGCCGTGCGCGAGCTGCGTCCGGGACTTTGGCACTGGGAGGCACCGCACCCGGAGTGGCGGGACACCGAGGCGTGGAGCCAGGACGTGTCGTCCTACGCGATCGACGAGGGCGAGCGGCTGCTGCTCTTCGATCCGCTGGGCGTGCCGAGCGAGCTGGAGGAGCGCGCCCGCGAGCGTGAGACTGCGATCGTGCTCACGGCGCCGTGGCACGAGCGCGACGCGGAAAGCCTCGTCGAGCGGCTGGGTGTGCCGGTCTACACGCCGTTGCCCGACACCGCGCAGGACCTGATGGACATGTACGGGATCACCGCCGAGCAGGCCGGCGAGGGCAGTCCCGACGCCGTCTGGCTGCTCCGCGAGGGGAAAGGCGAGGCGCGCGTCTACTCGCCCGGCGACCGGCTGACGTTCGGCGCCGACGTGTTCCGCGGGCACAAGCGGAACGACGTCGTGCTCTGGGTGGAGAGCCAGCGTGCGGTGATCTCCGGGGACACGCTCGTCGACTTCGGCCAGGGGCTCGAGATCAACGAGCGGTGGCTCCGTCCAGGCGTGACGCGCGAGGAGATCGCCGCCGGCTTGCGCCGCTCCTCGAGCTGCCGGTCGAGCACGTGCTCGCGACGCACGGCGGGCCGTTCGACCGGGCTGCGCTCGAGCGCGCGTTGTCGTAGACGGTCGCCGGCTCAGGTCGTGCCGAGCGCGTCGACTCCGGCCGTCTCGACGAGGCCGGAGACGGTCCGTGCAAGAGCGTCGTCCGCCGTGACGAACGCGTCCGCCTGGAGCTGCGTCAGCGCCACGAATTCGGCGTCGTAGGTCGAGTCCCATCCCAGCTGCGCGGCGACCTTCCACGCGTGCCGCTGGAGCACCTTGTCGCCGAGGAACCGAACCTTCAGGGAGTTGAGGCGCGTGACACGCTCGAGTCCCTCTGCCGTCGAGATCTCACCCCTGCGCGCCGCCTCGTAGAGCGCCGCCAGCGCTTGCGATCGCACGAGCGTCGGCGCAACGATCTGGTGCTCGCCGGCGACCTCGAGCTCGCCGGCGGCGATGCGGAGCAGCGTCTCGCAGTCGACGACGAACCGCGTCACGCCGCGGACGCTAGCGGTGTTCCCGTCGTACTGTTCGCTCGTCTCGCCGATCGATGACTTCGCGACGCGGGCGAGGTCCTTCGTCGAAACGAACGCTCGGCCAATCTCGTGCTGCTCGTCAACCTGGCGGGCGCCGCTTGGCTCTCGGCACGGTTCCTCGCCCGACGGCGCACGCTCCACCGGCTCGAGCGCTGGCAGAAGGCGTACCTTCCCGTCTTCGCCGTGTGGGCGGCCGCGGTCGTGGTCGGCCTGCCGCTGGTCTTCACGTTCAGCTGACGAATCGGCCGAGGTTGTGCGCCAGGATCTTCCACGAAGCCGTCGTCTGCTCCGTGCGCGAATGCGGCTGCCGGAACAGTTGAACGAAGGTCGTGATGTCCGACAACTCCCACCAGCGGCGGTAGAGACGCAGCGTCGGCTCGTCCAGCTCAGCCGGGAGGACGTCGACGTACGCGTCCCATCCCGTCAGATCGTCCGCGAGGACCATGTAGAGGTCGCGTTCGCGTGGAGCGAGAAGAGTCGTGTCCCAGTCGACCAGGTGGCGACGGCCACCCGCGTTTCGGATCACGTTCGCGCGGTGCGGCTCGCCATGCGTGATCACCCACGCGTCGGAGCCGGCGCGCGCACTGCTGGCGAGGTCGTCGTACTCTCGAAGCAGGCGTTCGACGCCGTTGGCGGTCTCGGCCAGCAGCCGCCTGGTGCACTCGGCGAACGGACCCGTCGTCCACGGTCGCTCCAGGTCGGACAGTGCGTCCTCGAACGCGGCTCTGGCCGGTACGGCGAAATCTTCGACGCGCGGCAGCCCCGCAGGGAGCTGCTCCGTCGCCGCGTGGAGTCGAGCCAGGATCGCGGCCATCGTTCGTCGCTCGTCAGTGTTCTCGTACGGACCCCACTCGCTCGACTCGCCGCCGATAAACGGAAACACCGTCACGGCGTAGCGGTCGCTGAGGCGGCGGATCACCGACCCTTCGGAGTCGGCCACCGGGGCGAGGACGAAATCGAGATCTGCGCCGTCGCGAAGAATCGCCGCGGTTCGATACGCGCGGTCGAGTGCCGCGAAAGAAGCGTCAGGATCCGGCCCCGCCTGATGACCGGCCGCGAGGTCATCCACGGTGATGAACCACTCCCCGGCGCGCCAGTGGTGACCGCCGAAGCCGACCGGGAGGTAGTCGAAGCGAAGTCGCGTCAGCGCCCAGTGTCGCTCGACGGCGGCTGCTAGCTCAGCGCGGTCGAGGTCGGGCGGCTCCGTCAGCACCGCGACGACACTACGAGAGCACAGCAGGCTCCACCGACTCGAGCGCTGGCAGACCACGTACCTCCCGCGTTCGCTCCGTGGGCCGCGGCGGCGTGGTGATCCTCCGGCTGTCGCTCGCGCTCGACTGAGCGAGGTACGTCCGCTGCGCTAACATACAACCGAATGGTTGTAGATGAGCTCACTGAGGAAAGCGTCGACCACCTCTTCCACGCGCTCTCGGACTCGACCCGCAGGGACATCCTCCGCCGCTGCGCGGAGGAAGACCGGTCGGTATCGCGTCTGGCGGACGCCTACCCGATGAGTTTTGCCGGGGTGCAGAAGCACGTCGCCGTGCTCGAACGGGCAGGCCTCGTCACGAAGGAGCGGCGCGGGCGAGAACAGCTCGTGCACACCGAACCCGACGCGATGGACCGGGTGCGGCAGGTTCTCGAAGAGCTCGAACGGACGTGGCGCGGCCGCGCCGAGCGGATGTCGGATCTGCTCGCGGGGCGTCCGCGACCACGAAACACGGATTAGGAGGAGGGACCGCACGATGAGCGTGACGAGCGTCGACACGGACTACGAAACCTTGACGACGAGCTTGGTGGCCGACTTCGACGCGCCGGTCGACGAGGTGTGGCAGCTCTGGGCCGACCCGCGCCAGCTCGAGCGCTGGTGGGGTCCGCCGACTTACCCCGCGACGTTCGAGAAGCACGACCTGTCGCCAGGCGGCGAGGTCACCTACTTCATGACCGGCCCGGAGGGCGAGCAGCCGCGCGGTTGGTGGCGCGTCACCTCCGTCGATCCGCCGAGGTCGCTGCACTTCACCGACGGCTTCGCCAAGGAGGACGGGACGGCCGACGAGCAGATGCCCGTGGTCGACGTCATGATGCGGCTCAGCGAACGTGATCGCGGCACGCGAATGGAGCTGCGGTCGACCTTCGCGTCGCGCGAGGAGCTGGACAAGCTGGTCGGGATGGGCATGCTCGAGGGCCTGGAGCAGGCGGTCGGCCAGATGGACGCGCTACTCGCGGCCGGCACCCGCTCTTCGTAGGGGACAACAGCCCCAGGACATGGGCTCGAAACGACGGGAGCCAGGTCTGCAATCGTGCCTCAGCGCAAGATCTGACCCGGCGTCGGTGAAGCGAAAGGAGCCAGGATGTACGCACGCGTGACACGTTTCGAAGGTTCGGACCGGGCGACGCTGAGGCGGGAGCTCGACGAAATGCGCAACCAGATGCAGCGTGGCCTCACGGACGAGTCGATCGATCAGATGGCGGAGCAAGTGAAAGGGCAGTTCGAGCGCGACGAGGTTGCGAGGCTGGTGGGGTCGATCAACCGAACGATCGTGCTCGCGGATGCGGAGAAGGGCAGCTCCGCGATGCTGCTCTTCTGCGACACCGAAGAAGACGCGCGCGGCGTCGACAGGCTCTTTCGACGCGATGTCGCCCGGCGAGGGCGGCGGCAGGCGCCAGAGCGCGGACGTCTACGAGGTCGCGATCGATCAGACGTTCTCGAGCTAGCGACGTGACTGACGACGGCAAGCCTGCACCGACGGCCTCCGCACCGGAGGCGGAGCTGAAGAAGACCGAGTTCGGGTTGGTGCCCGTAAGCGACGGCTGGTTCGTCGTTAACTCGCGCGACGTCGGGTGGATCCGAAGCGAGGAGCGCGGGCAGGACACGGACTTCGAAGGCCGGCAAGACTGGCCAGACCTCGGCTTCCGCATCCAGATACTCTCGCCCGGCCAGCGCGGCCTGTACCACGGCGAGCGCGGCCAGGAGGACTTCCTCGTTGTCTCCGGCGAGTGCGTGCTCGTGATCGAGGGTGAGGAGCGCCACCTGAAGGCCTGGGACTTCGTCCACTGCCCGCCGTGGACGAAGCACACCTTCGTCGGCGCCGGCGACGGGCCGTGCGTGATCGTCATGGTGGGAAGCCGTACGGGCGGCTTCGAGGTCGTGTACGCCGTCGACGACGTGGCGGCGAAGTACGGCGCGTGCGTGGACGAGGAGACATCGAACCCGGACGAGGCCTACGCCCAATTCGGGCCGGAGGAGCCGTCGGCGTACCAGGAGGGATGGCTGCCGTCCTGACCCCAGCGGATTAGCCCTACGTAGTAGTACGCTCTGCTGCTCGTCGTCCTCGGGCTCGTCCTGTACGGGGTGCGCGCGAGACCCGTCCACGTCGCCGAACTGGATGGACCGCATCCAGCTCGTCGCCATCGTCAGCGCCCTCGCGCTCGACGTGATGGTGCTCAGCACGATGGTCGCCCGGATCGGCGACCTCGGGTTCACCCCGAACCGAACGGCAGCGCTCGGCCTCAACCTCGTCCTCCTCGTGAACCTGGCTGGGGCGGCGTGGCTATCGGCGCGGTTCGTCACACAACGCAGCACGCTTCACCGGCTCGAGCGCTGGCAGACGACCTACCTTCCGATCTTCGCGCTGTGGGCCGCCGCGGTCGTGGTCGTCCTTCCACCGCTGTTCGCCTTTGAGTGATCGCACCACGCCGCTTCGGTAAACGGACTGCATAAGACACGCGCCCGCGGTGCATCAGACCGAGACATGACCATCCTTGTCGAGGCTCTTCTTGAAACCGCCCGTCGCCTCCAGCAGGCCGCTGAGGCACAAAGACTCCAGCACGTCAACGAGCGCGACCACCTTGACCCGCAGTTCCGGATCGCGCTCGCGGCGGTCGCGCGGAGTTCGGCGTCGACATATCGGCTCACGAAGCCGAAGGTCGCAACCGCCGAGTGGCCGAAGCTCGGAACTGTCGACGTCGGCATCGAGGTCGACGATCGAGGGCTGACGCTCATTGAGTTGAAGTGCGGCAAGGGCGAGGACGCCCTTGGCCCGTGTGCGTGGGATGCCGCTGAGCTCGCCTACCTGCTCCAAGCTCGTACGGGCAACGACGCGTTCTTGGTCGCGGCCACAACTCTGGGGAACTGGGAGGCGTCGATACGGGGAGCCGAATTCTTCAGGAGCGCGAGGCACGACATGGCCGCGCTCCGAGGTTCGTACGCGGATTGGTGGGAGAAGTGGGAACGTGACGGCTATCCGGCGGCGTCGCGGATGCCCGCCCGGTTCGAGACCGAGCTCGTCGCCGAGACCCCGTTCACGGTCGCGGCAGAAACGTGGCTCCTTCGAATGTCCCGCGTGCGTGCGATCGGAGCCGCGCGGATTGACTGGCCGCGTTTGCTGCCGACGTCGGCGGTGCAGGGAGGTGCGCGGCCAGCCAAAGACCCTTGAACACACTCTGCGGCGGCCTTACGCGGCGCTCCGCTCGCGGAAACGCTCGAATCGCACCTCGAGGCGCTGCGGATCCGGCTTCCACGCTGCGCGCCTCGGAACCTCAATGCGCTGCTCGTGGAATCCCTTAATGAGGTCGAGCATCGGGCCGTCGTCGTCCCGCAGCAGCCGCTCTGAGACGTGCACCTTGTGGTCGGGCGCGATGCCGACGAGGTCGTGGTCGAACGCGCGGTGGTGGATCGAGCACAGCGCGAGGCCGTTGCTGACGACCGGTTCGCCCCGCTCCTCGACGTCGCCGACGATGTGCGCGGCGTCGAGGAGACGCTGCTCCTTTAGCCGGCAGATCGCGCACTGCCCGCGGTAGGCGGGAACGACGCGACCGCGGAACCGAGCCTGGTGGATGCGGACGCGTACCTCGCGCACTGCGTACCGCCGCTCGAGCGGATCCTCTGCGAGCACCGGCTCCGGCTCGTCGAGCGCGCCGCGCATCGCGCCCGGAGCCACGAGCACACGCCGCTGAGCCGGATCGTCGGCGACGACGTAGAACGGGAAGTTCGGCCGGTACCAGCCGGGGCGCGTGCCGACGAAGTAGACGATCGGCACCTGGAGCTCGTACGCGCCCCGCAGCGCCCGGTTGTCCGGCTGGTCGATCGCGCCGGCGCGATAGTCGTAGAGGAACCCGTCTGGCGTCTCGACGTCGCTGTACGGCGAGTTCGCGGAAGTCTGGATCGAGAGCGCCGCAGGTCCGCGCTGTACCGCCGCCCGGAAGATCCCCTTCTGCGGACTCAGGTACGGGACGCGTGCGCCGCGGAACGGGAAGCCGGCGTCAAGGCCGCCGCGGTACGGCACGTCCTCGCCGAACTGCGCGCATAGGATCGCGAGGCGCGCGAAGCAGGAGGCGCGGACGTCCTCGTCGCGCACGCGTGGATTCTATGGCTGTCAGATCGTCGTGCGACGGTGGCGCGATCTCGCCGTGGTACCGCGCGGGTTACACCCGGGAGGCGGCGCGCACGAGCAACTTACTGGTGTCCGGTTCATGCGGCGGCGTCACCGCGTCGGGCGGTGCCGAGCCATCCGACGTCCGCGCCGTAGACGCGGCTGCCGAAACGCAGTTGCGCGTGGCTGTCCGCTACTCGCGGTACGTTCCGTGTTCGCTGCGTCGAGCGCCGCGGGGGCGCTTTCGTCCGCGCCTGAAGCGGCGTCCTCCCATCCGATCACGCGCATAGAATTCCGGCCCCATGGCGACGACCGCCTCGCAGCTTTCGGTCATCCGAGCGCTGAGCCAGTACCGGCCGTTTGAGGGTGGGGGAGAGTCGACGCTAGAGGCGCACGAGGACATCGTTCTCGCCGCACTCGCCGAAGCCGACGGGGCGTGCGACACGGCCAGCGAATGCAGTTCCGCCATCGAGACGCTGTTCGGCATCCAGTTCGAGGACCTCACGGTCGCCGCTGCGCTGACGCGACTTTTGAACTCGGAGCGAGTTCAGCAAACGAACGGCCGGTTCACGCTGTCCGATCGGGAGCAGGCGCGGCTTGATGAGGTTGCGCGTGAGAGCCGAGCTGCAGCTGAGCACGCTCTTGCCGAGTGGCGCGCGTTTCTCGAGTCGAAGTGGCCGCTCGAGACCGACGAGCTGGATCAGCTCGGCGAGGACCTCTCTGTCTTTCTCGCCACGGTAATGCGGCGACATGGCGCAGAGGCGACGCTCCTGCTCTACCCGGACTCCGACGAGGCTCAGCGTGTTTACACCGAGATCGAAGCAGCGGGATTCGATTTCCTGCGCCCGGTCAGCGACGAGTTGTCAGAGATCCGCGACTACGCGCTTTCGCACTTCATCCGTCGGCCGACAGCTGCCCAGCGCGCCTATCTCAACCAGAACCTCAACGTCGCGTACTTCCAGTCCGTGCTATCCATAGACCCAGAAGGGGCCCGCCTCATCGCCGACATCGCAAGGGGGCAACGGGTCTACCTCGACACCAACTTCATCTACCGGCTGCTCGGTGTGCAGGGGCCGCGGTACGTGAGGCCGGCCGAAGCGATCCTTCGGGTGACGCAGTCCGCGGCTACCAGTGCTGTATCACGCCTGGACGCTCGACGAGTTCCGCACGTCGTTGAAGCGGTCGCGCGACTTCCTCGAACGGTATCCGATCCCGCCAGACCAGTACGCCGACCTAGCCGCCCAGGCGACCTCGGACGAGAACTTCGTGACCGCGTACTGGCGACGCGTCCGCGCGGGTCTGAAGCCGACAGACTTTTTCGAGTACTACGAATCAGTCGAGCAGCACCTCAAGGATCGCGAAATTCCTGTGATCGAGGAGGGCTGTACGTCTACATCCAGCAGCAGGAGGGCGACATTGCGGACCGGTGAGCTTGCTCATGAAGGCGCGCATGGGCGGCACCCAGCCCTGCTCGAGCACGACGTGAAGCACCGGCTTCTCGTCAAGAGGCTCCGCGGGCAGGGACAGAAGACGTTCTCGAACGCGCGCTACTGGTTTCTCACGCACGACAGCGTCCTGCCCCGCTACGACCATCTTGCCGGACGTGAAGATCAGGCGCTCGCGTTCTGCGTCACCGCCGGCGTCTGGTTCCAGGTGATGGAGGCGTTCCGCTGCAAGACCGACGACCCTGAGCAGTCGCTCGTCGACATGCTCGCCTCGCCATACGTTCGGTACCGACGAACGCTGTCGCCGGAGAGCGCGCTGACGATCGTTGCTCGCGTCCACCAGTACGAGGGGGGTACTCGGAGCTGGCGGCGAGCGTCCTCATGAACTCGGCGATGACGGACGAGATCGAGGCCGCAACCACGGACGCAGAGCGGCTCGAGAGGATCGACAACGCGATCGTTGCGGCGGCCCAGGAAGTGCAGAAGGAGGCACGCGAATCGCGCGAGTTGGCAGCCCGGGAACGCGAGCGTGCCGACGCAGCCGAGCGCGAGACACAGGAACGGCTGCGCGAAGCCGAAGCTGCCCGGAGGGATCAGGAGGAGCGCGCGCGGATGCGGCAGGAGGCGGCCGTCCGAGTTGAGGCGGAACGTGCCGAACGCGCGCGCGCCGACGAACGGCGGCAACATGCCGAAGAGCTTCGAAAACGGGACGAGGTTCTCGCCGTGCGGACGACGGAGCGCAACACAGCCCGTCGCCGGTTATTGCTCGGCTCTGCGTTCGTCGTCTCACTCATCGCATTTCTGCTCCTCGACCTAGCCTTCGGGCTCGATACCGCGCGCGCAGTCGTGGGCGCGGTCGCGCTGCTTCTTGGGCTGTGGTTGGGCGTTGATCAGCTTGTGCGCCGGCGCGTAGAGGACGACTAGCCGTCTGGCCCGGCGTCGGTGCCTCGCCTGCTGATGCATCGAGCGCCGAGGTATCAGCCTTCGCCTCGAGCGCCGCGTACGACTGCGCCAGCCGCGCTCGGAGAGAGGATCCCGATCTCCTCCTGCTGGTCGGTCGTCAGGAACTTCTTCCCCATCCAGCGGAAGATGTAGTCGACGATCGACTTCGCGATGCGGATGTCCGGGTCGTTCGTCTGGCCGCTCGGCTCGAAGCGCATGTGGCTGAACTTCGAGACGTAGACCTCGAGCGGCACGCCGTACTGGAGGCCGAGCGCCCGAGCGCGTCGAACTACCGAGCGTCGTCGACTCTCGGGGCGTCGTCTCGACTGGAGGCGACGAACGTCGAGCGGTCGCTCGCTGGGCCGACGACTCGCTCGTCGGCGACTACAGCGTCGAGCGCAGCGACGAGCGTTTGATCAGCCGAAGGAAGATCAACTGCTTTCACGCGCGGCGCGAACACCGACTTGAACTTTTCGGCGCGCTCAAGAAGCCACGCGAACAGCTGCGGCCAGGACTCACGAGCCTCGATGTCGGCTTGCCGGTAGATCGCAATCCGACAACTCTTCTTCTCTGGAAGGGGGTGCCACTCGAGCGCCCCAAGTTCAGCCTCGATCTGATCGTGTTCTTGCTGGAGACGATCGAAGATCGCATCTGCCTGCGAGTGACCGATATAGAGCTCGCAGCCGATTCGGCCGCTCTTCGCGACGAGTGCAGTGAGCGAGATGTGAGCTCTGCTCGTACCGATGCTCAGGTCGTACCAATGTTGCGGGAAAGGCTTGCGCGCGTTGAACGATCCGCCGGCCTCCTCGAGAAATTGCGTGAACCCCTTCCAGAAGTCGAGCTGTAGAAGTTTGGTGCCGCTCAGTTCGGACGGCTCGACACCCGTCGGTGCCTTTGTGAGCTCGTTCGGTTCACAGACGACGTTGAACTTCGGAGCGGGAGCAGAGTCACCGATACGCCACAGCTCGACTTCGAGTGCCCAAAACGACGTCTTCGTCTCCTCGTTGAGCCAATCGATCACTTTCCTGTATTCATCTGTCACCTGTCTCGCTACCCACACGACTTTTTGGGCGGTGCGACCCGCGGCGTATACGAGGAGTTGCCCGAGGTGCCTGTGGTCGGTTGCGTCGAGTTGGTTCTCGATGATCACGATGTCTTCGCCATCGCGGGCGACGATGTCGGCCTTGAACGGGCCGACCCGCTGTTCCATCCCGACGAGTTCGAGGTTCAGTCCGATCGTCTCTGCGAGCAGACTGAGGTTTTCCTCCTTGGCGAGCCACGGCGTGAAGTCGCGCGCTTCGTCAGACCACAGATCGCGGATCTTCATCGGCTCGAGACGGCCTAGCTGTAGGTGAGGCACCTGAGGTGCAGTCGGTGCTCCGACCTGTTCGCCGCGCGGGTCATCGACGGGACGATCCATGGAGGAAGCGTAACGGGCGCAGCGATGCAGCGCTTTGGCGGGGGCGCGGCGGACTACGCCGTCTACTCCGTCTTCGTCGAGTCCGGCATCGATGAACTCATCGGACGCGGCACGATCACGGCGATCGACGACTAGGACCGGAGCAGGCTCCCGCGCAGCCTGCTCATCAGACGCGAACGCTACTTCTTCTTGGACTTCGAACTCTTCTCACGCTGTGACAGCGCCGACCCAGCCGCGGTCTTCGAGTCGTCGCCCGTGCGATCATCGCGCAGGACGTCTGAAGCGGACTTCGCGGCCTTCTTTCCGGTCTGCTTTTTCGGCATTTGTGTTCACCTCCTTTCGCAAAATGGGCGGACCAGCGTAGGGGAGGCGTCGGATGCCTCCCCTACAACGGCTCGCGCTCCCCGGCGGTTGTTACGAGCAGCCCGTGTTCGTCCCGCAGTCGCGGCACGTGTAGCAGCTGCCCGTCCTCACCATGCGGCCGCCGCACCTTGCGCACTCGACTGCGTCGTCCCACTGGTTGAAGAGCGCCGTCTGGCCCGCCGGGGGTGCTTCGAGCGCTGCAGGCTCCGTCGGCGGCTTCCCCTCCAGCGCCGCGTACGACTGCGCGAGGCGCGCCCGGACCTCCGGCGACAGGATTCCGATCTCCTCCTGCTGGTCGGTCGTAAGGAACTTCTTCCCCATCCAGCGGAAGATGTAGTCGACGATCGACTTCGCGGTGCGGATGTCGGCGTCGTTCGTCAGCCCCGCGGGCTCGAAGCGCATGTGCGCGAACTTCGAGACGTAGACCTCGAGCGGCACGCCGTACTGGAGGCCCAGCGACACGCTGATCATGAGCGAGTTGACCAACCCCTGGAGCGTCGTTCCGACCTTGGCGACGTCACAGAAGATGTCGCCGGGCGTACCGTCCTCGTACAAACCGACGTGGATGTAGCCCTCGTACTCGCCGACCTGGAACTTCCGGCCGACCTCGGTGCGGTCCTCGGGTAGCCGGCGGCGCTGCGTCAGCGGCACCGGCGGCGTGGCCGGGTCCGCCAAGTCGCTCTTCCCGGACAGCGGCTGGGCGACCTTGCAGTTGTCGCGGTAGATCGCGATCGCCTTCACGCCGAGCCGCCACGCCTCGACGAAGAGCTGGCCGACCTCGTCGACAGTCGCCGTCTCGGGCAGGTTGACCGTCTTCGAGATCGCGCCCGAGATGAACGGCTGCACGGCGCCCATCATCTTCACGTGGCCCATGTAGTGGATCGCGCGCTCGCCGATCGCACAGTCGAAGACCGGGTAGTGCTCCGTCTTCACGTACGGCGCGCCGACGACCGAGTTCTTGTCGTCGACGAAGGCGACGATCTCCTCGCGCTCGCGCGGCGCGTAGCCGAGCTTGTCGAGCGCCATCCCGACGGTCTTGTTCACGATCGTGATCTCGCCGCCGCCGACGAGCTTCTTCGACTTGACGAGCGAGAAGTCCGGCTCCACGCCCGTCGTGTCGCAGTCCATCATGAAGCTGATCGTCCCGGTGGGGGCGAGCACGGTCGCCTGCGCGTTGCGGTAGCCGCCGACCTCGCCGAGGTCGAGCGCGTCGTCCCAGGCGCGCCGGCACGCCGAGAGCAGGTCATCCGGGACGACGTCGGAGTGCTCGATGTTGCCGACCGCCGCGCGATGCTTCGCGACCACGCCGATCATCGCCGCCGCGTTGCGCGGGTAGCCGGCGAACGGCCCCATCCGCGAGGCGATCTCGGCCGACTTGCGGTACGCGCGCCCGGTCATGAGGCCGGTGATCGCAGCCGCGTAGGCGCGCCCCTCGTCGGAGTCGTACGGGAGCCCGCGCGCCATCAGCAGCGCGCCGAGGTTCGCGTAGCCGAGGCCGAGCTGCCTGTACGCGCGCGCGTTGCGGCCGATCTCGGGCGTCGGGTACGAGGAGTAGCCGACGGCGATCTCCTGCGCGAGGAACACCACGTCGACCGCGTGCTCGAACGCCTCGACGTCGAGCTCGCCGTCCTCGCGGCGGAACTTCATCAGGTTGAGCGAGGCGAGGTTGCAGGCGGAGTCGTCGATCGACATGTACTCGCTGCAGTTGGCGACAACAGCCCCGTCCACGATGTACGAGTGGTGGAGCGGCTCGGTCAGGTTGTAGACGACCTCCTGGCCGTCCTCCTCACGGGAGACGAGCGTCGTCCCCGGCTTCGTGCGGTATCGCTCCGAGTTCTCGAGCAGAGTCTCGAGCGCGCGCTGCTTGCGCGGCGTCGAGAAGCCGATCGCGCTCGCGAAGCGATCGAGGTCAGACCCGGTGATCCGCAGGTCGAACCCCTGCTTCGACTCGTATTCGGCGGCGCTCCCGTCCACGCGCGTGTAAGAGAACCTCGTCGTCTCGCTGCCGCTGGTCTCGTAGATGCGGCCGCGGATTCCGAACGCGCTCAGCAGCCGCTGGACATCCCTCAGCAGCGCGTCACTGCGGCTGCCGAGACCGACGTACCGGCTCGCCTTGCCACCCTCGACGCGCGAGACGCACCCGTCGGCGCCGAAGAGGCCGCGGAGGAAAGCAGCCTGGATGTCTGTCGGCGCGGCGAAGACGCTCGCTGGCACGCGCTTGTCGTGCGCTCGAGCGGACGTCAGGCCGAGGCCGCGGAAAAACATCCTGACGGCCTCGCTACCCGCGCGAAGCTGCACGGTCCCGTTGTCCATCGCCTGACGCGAGATGCCGCCGATGAGCTCGCCGAGGAGCCCCTCGTGTGACGCGGCGAGGCCATCGTCGATGTCGTCGCCGCCGTAGATCCACTGTGTCTGCGCGTCCGTGAGGCAGCCGTCGCCTACGAGGTGTCCGATCAGCTCACCGAGACCCTCGCTCCACTGATCCGGGAGGCGCTGCTCGACAGCGGTGCCGCCGCGGCTGTGCGAGCGCGCCAGCGCTTCGACCTTGACCGGCAGCGCCCACGCCGCATCCTCGGCCGGCGTGGGGCTGTCGTTCAGGAGCACCTGGTCGTCACCCGACAGTTCCTCTGCTCGGACGTAGCCCCTGTTCAGCGTCCACAGCCGGTGGTTTGGCGTGCAGCGCAACTCTGCGCCGTTGGCGAATCGGAGACGCACAATCGGGCTGACCCCGTTCTGCATCACGACGAGCGGCTTCGTCGCGACCACACCCTCGCCCGCAGTGTTCGCGGTTGCGCGGTGTGTATAAACGCGGAAGTCCTCTCCCTCGCAGGCGAGCTGGTAGAGCTCGCGGAACGTGAGCAGGCCGCGCGTTGTGTGCACGCGCGCATCACCGGGGAAGCACGGGTTCGACGCGTTGATCCGCCCCGTGTTCGGCAACGTGTGCCACGCGTTGATCGTCGTGTCGTACTGCACGCCCGATCCGCGCACTCGCCGCGTGCGCCATCTGGCGCAGGATGTCGCGCGCGTCCTTCGTCTCGACGACGGTGCCGTCGGTGCGCGCGGTCAGGTTCCACTCCTTGCCCTCGACGACGGCCTCCATGAAGGCGTCGCTGACGCGGACGGAGTTGTTCGCGTTCTGGTACTGGATCGAGGCCCAGTCGGGCGAGTCGAGCGACATGTCGTAGCCGGCCTGCTCGAGGACGCGCGCCTTGCGCTCCTCCTGGCCTTGCACCAGATGAACTCCTCGACGTCCGGGTGGTCGACGTCGAGCACGACCATCTTCGCCGCGCGCCGCGTCTTGCCGCCGGACTTGATCGTGCCGGCCCACGCGTCGGCGCCGCGCATGAAGGAGACGGGGCCCGAGGCGGTGCCGCCCTTCGACAGCGGCTCGATCGACCCGCGGATCTTCGAGAGGTTGATGCCCGAGCCCGAGCCGCCGCGGAAGATGCGCCCCTCGCGCGTGTTCCAGTCGAGGATCGAGTCCATCGTGTCCTCGACGGAGAGGATGAAGCAGGCGGAGCACTGCGGCTGCTCCTCGAAGCCGACGTTGAACCAGACCGGCGAGTTGAACGACGCGAGCTGGTTGACGAGGATCGCCTTCAGCTCGGCCTCGAAGGTCTCGGCCTCCTCCTCGTTCGCGAAGTAGCCGCCCTCGCGGCCCCACGCGCCGATCGTCGAGACGACGCGGCCGATCATCTGCTTGACGCTCCGCTCCCGCTCGGGCGAGCTCATGCGGCCGCGGAAGTACTTCTGCGCGACGATGTTGGTGGCGGTCTGCGACCAGAACTTCGGGAACTCGACGCCCTTCTGCTCGAACGCCGGCTTCTCCTTGCCCGGGATGAAGGCGTCGCGGATCTCCCAGTCGATCTCGTCGAACGGGTCGCGGCCCGGGATGGTGAAGTAGCGGCGGACGCCGAGCGACGACCCCGCGTCTACGACGACGTTCTCGGCCTCCTCGACCGCCGGATCAGGGGTCTCGATCTCGTGTGCGCTCGCCATGCCGGTGCCTCCCAAGGGTATCTGTGGTCGCGTGCCGATCCGACGCGCGGGACCCGGCAAGGTAGAGGGGGGGTCGGACGGCGCGCGGGGCGCTAGCGCGGGCGCCGGTCGGCGGCCGGAGAGGGCGCGACGCGCATGCGCCGGGCCTGGATCCGGCGCGCGGCGAAGGTCGCCGCGGCGGTTCCGAGGAGCAGCATCGAGAGGCCCGCGAGGATCAGGAGCGGGAGCGGGACGGAGTCCGCGTTCGACGGCTTGATGGCGTCGAAGACCGTGTCGAGGGCGCCGCCCTCGGCGTCGGGATCGTTCGGGCCGGCGCCGGGCGCCGCATCGCCGTCGTCTCCAGGGCCGCCGGAGCCGCCGTCGCCGTCGGCGGGATCGCCCGCGGTTCGCTTCGGCGCGGGCGGAGGCGGGACGATCTTCGGGACCTCGCCGTTGTTCGCCTTGATCGCCGCGAGCAGCGCACGCTGGATCTCCTCGCGCGCGTTCGAGTACTGGATGACGTCCTCCGGGAGGTTGTCGATCGCGTCGCGGTAGCACTTCACCGGGTACGCCTCGTCGATGCGCCCGTCATACCAGTCGTTCACGAGCCGCTTCCAGCACGCCGGCTCCGCGGCCGCCGCGGTGGGCGCGGCGGTACCGGCGAGCACGAGGAGCGCGACGAGGACGAAGAGGGGCGCGAGCCTCGCGAAGTGTCCGATGAGGGGGAGTCGAGGCGTCACAGCGGCACGGTACCGGGACCGCCGGCCACCGGCGCCCCGCTCATCTTCACCTGCCGCGGTGAGCCGCCGGTAATCCCGCTGTAAGCCATTTGTAAGTCGGCGGGGTGCGTCGGGGGCGCGTGCT
The DNA here is from genome assembly GCA_030446625.1 of Gaiellaceae bacterium. Taxonomy (GTDB): domain Bacteria; phylum Actinomycetota; class Thermoleophilia; order Gaiellales; family Gaiellaceae; genus JAUJMY01. Next base: position 26,076 of record JAUJMY010000007.1, on the reverse strand, counting down.
AGCTTCGGGCGGATGGCTGCCGTCGCGGGCGCTGCGCCTGGGAGCGCCGCCGGCAGCGTGCTCGCCGGGGCGGCAGCGCTGCTGCTCGCGCTCGCGGTGTTCGTCGGCGGCGGCTCGGACACGTCGCGCCTCGTCCCGCTCGGCGCCCTCGCGCTGCTCGTCGCCGCCGCCGGTGTCGCCGCCGCGGCGTCCGGCTTCCTCGCGCGCGCGCGCGTGGGACGTGTGGGCGCGGCGCTCGTCGCGCTCCTGGGCGCGTGGGTCGTGTGGACGGGGGTCTCGATCCTGTGGTCGATCCAGCCGGACCGCTCGTGGGACGCGTTCAACCGCGGCGCCGTCTACCTCGCGCTGCTCGTCGTCGGGATCCTCGTCGGCGCTCTCGTGGAGCGGGCGCCGCGCGCCGTCGCATACGCCTTCGCCGTCCCGATCGGACTCGCGCTCGCGTGGGCGCTCCTCGGGAAGGTCGTGCCGGCGCTCGGTCCCGACTCCGACCGGAACGCGCGCCTGCGCGCGCCGATCGGCTACTGGAACGCGCTCGCGCTGCTCGCGGCCATGTCTCTGCCGCTGTGGCTCTGGCTCGCGGCCCAGCGGACCCAGCACGCGCTCGTGCGCGCAGGCGCGACCGCGGCGCTCGCGGCGGCGTTCGTGGCCATCGCGCTGACGGCCTCCCGCGGCGGGTTCGTCGTCGCTTTCGTCGCGGTCGCCGCGTGGTTCGCGCTCGCAGGGCCGCGGCTCGAGGGGGCGCTCGCGCTGTTCGTCGCGCTGCCGGTCGCGGGCGCACTCGCTGCCTGGGCGCTGTCGCGGCCGGGAATCGCGGACGCCGGCGTCGGCGCGGACGAGCGCACGGCCGCCGGACTGCTGTTCGGCGTCCTGATCGTCGTCGGCCTCGGCCTCGCGTTCGCCGCAGCTCATGTCCTCGCGCGCGCGGACGCGCGCCGGCCGCTCGACGCGCCTGCCCGCGCGCGTGTCGGGCACGGGGCCTCGATCGCGGCTGCGGCGGCGATTCTGATCCTCCTCGTCGGCGCAGCGGTGCGCGTCGGCGATCCCGCCGCGTGGGTCGAGGAGCGCTGGGACGAGTTCCGGAATCCGCCGAACGTGCAGGTCCCGCAGGGGCCGGAGCGGTTCGGGTCCTTCAGCTCCAACAACCGCTGGACGTGGTGGACGCAGGCGTGGGCGATCTTCGAGCAGAACCCGCTCCGCGGGACCGGCGCGGGGACGTTCGAGCTCGCGCGGCGACCGCTCCGCGACGACACGCAGCAGCCGCTCGCCCCGCACAACCTCGCGCTCCAGGCGCTCGCGGAGACCGGCGTCGTCGGCTTCGCGCTGCTGCTCGCGACCGCGATCGCCGCCGCGCTCGCGGTGGCGGCGGCGCTGCGACGGCTGCGCGGCGCCGATCGTGCCGCGGCCGCCGCGCTCGCAGCGGCGCTCGTCGCGTACCTCGCGCACGCGCTGATCGACATCGGCTGGGACTACGTCGCGGTCAGCGCGCCGTTCTTCCTCGCGCTCGGCGTGCTCGTCTCGGCCGGCCGCGGCGCAGTCGAACGGCCGCGGCGGCAGCCGCTCGCCGCGCTCGCCGCCGCCGCGCTGGCCGTCGTCGTCATCTCGTCGCTCGCGACGCCGCGCTCGCGGAGCGCCGGGTCGACTCGGCGATCGACGCCGTCGCGCGCGGCGACCTCCGCAGCGCCGCCGACGACGCGCGCGGCGCGCGCAGTCGCTCGACCCGCTCTCGATCGAGCCGCTCCACCTGCGAGCCGCCGTGCTGGAGGCGCGGGGCGACGAGCGCGCGGCGTACCGGCTGTACGTCGAGGCGGTGGAGCTCCAGCCGAAGAACCCGGAGACGTGGTACCAGCTCGGCCGCTTCGAGTACGAGGCCCGCGGCGACCTCGACCGCGCGTTCCTCTACCTCGACCGCGCCTTCGGGCTCGACCGCCAGGACGTCGACACCGGACTGACGCTCGACCGCGTCCGCGCGGACATGGAGAAGCGCGGGAGCGGTTAGTCCCGCTGCTGGCCACGCAGCCTGCGCACGAGCGCGGCGACGCCGACGCCCGCGAGCCACGCTGCGAATGCCCAGAGCGCGAAGAGGGCGCCTAAGAACTCGAATCGAAATGAAGGGACCCGTTCCCTGATGACGAAGGCCGTCGGCATCCGTCGTCAAGCTGGGAGAGGGTGCCGATGGCTGTCGCGCCGTGGGTTGTGTCCGACGCGCTGTGGGAGCGCGTCGAGCCGCTGCTGCCGAGAGTAGAGCGACGCTTTCGGTTTCCGGGCCGCAAGCGTTTGGACGATCGTGCTGCGCTACAGGGGATCCTGTTCGTGTTGCACACGGGGATCGCATGGCGGCATCTGCCGCTTGAGCTCGGCTTCGGCTCGGGCTCGACCTGCTACCGCCGCCTGGACGAGTGGCAGCGGGCGGGAGTGTGGGAGCGGCTGCATGCGTTGTTGTTGGACGAGTTGCGCGCCGCTGGTGAGATCGAGTGGTCGCGGGCGGTGGCCGACTCGAGCCACGTGCAGGCGAAAAAGGGGGCTCCGAGACGGGCCCGAGCCCGGTTGATAGAGCCAGAAACGGCTCCAAGCACCACCTCCTGGTCGATGCGAGCGGGATCCCGCTCGCCTGGACGCTCACGGGCGGTAACCGCAACGACGTCACCCAGCTGATCCCGCTGCTCGAGCGGGTCCCGCCCGTGCGCGGTCGCGTCGGTCGCCCTCGCCGGCGGCCCGAGCGCGTCACCGCCGACCGCGGCTACGACCACGACAAGTACCGGCGCGAGCTACGCCGACGCGGCATCGGCTCGGAGATCGCTCGCCGCCAGACCGAGCACGGCTCCGGGCTCGGCCGCGCCCGCTGGGTCGTGGAGCGGACCTTCGCCTGGCTGCACCACTTCAAGCGGCTGCTCGTCCGCTACGACCGCCGTCACGAAATCCACGAGGCCTTCCTCGCACTCGGCTGCTGCCTCGTCTGCTTCAGGAGGCTCCAGAACTCATTCTGATTCGAGTTCTAAGCCGGGGAGGCACTCGCCTACGGTCGGGCCGCACTCGTAGTACACGAGGTAGTAGACCGTCGCGGCGAGCCACAGCGCGGCACCGATCGCGAGCAGCAGCCGGACTCGTCCGAGCAGGAGGACGAGCGTCGCCGCGACGGCGAACGGAAGGCCGATCAGCACGGCGAGGAACATCGGCCGCGGCGGGCCGGCGCTAGTCGGCGACGACGTAGACGACGTGCGCGCCCAGGAGCTCGTCCACGCGCAGGCCGTCGAGCGGCGCGACGATCTTCACGCGCAGGTCGCGCGCGAGCCGCGCGGCCTCGGGGCGGTAGCCCTCGCGGTACATCACGACGCTGCGGGTGTGGTCGCTGCGCGGCGCGTTGCCGACGGCGCCGATCGTGTAGCCGATCCCGCGCACCTGACCGGCCGCCCGCCCCGCCGCGCCGCTGACGCCGTTCCCGTTCAGGATCATCACGGCCGTCTCGTTGCGGGCGAGGCTCGGCTTCCCGTTCGCCTTCGGCTTCAGGGGCGGGAGCGCGCGCGCCTGCTTCGCCTCGGCCTGGACCTGCTCCGCGATCGGGTTCCCGAGCAGCGCGACGCCAAGCACGAGGAGGAGAACGAGCTCGAGCGCGGCGACGGCGGTTGCGACGAGCGTGGCGGTCCGCCAGGGCCGAACGAGCTCGAGTGAGGCGACCGACTGCTCCACGGGCCGCTCGGATTCGCCCCGGCCCAGGCGTCTCCTGCTGTGGGAGGGCTCGGCGAAACAATCCTGTGGCGCCGGGCCGCGCTGGACGGCGCGATGCAGCGTCCTCGGTCGCCCCCGTATTCGCCGAATACGGGGGCTCCCTGCGTCCTTACCTCGCACCGCCCATCGCACCCCTGCGGCGAGGACGGTTCCGCCAATCCCTCCTAGTCCGGCTGCGAGATCCAGTCCCAGGTCGCGCGGAGCCCGCTCGTGAGCTCCTGCTCCGGCCGCCAGTCGAGCTCGCGCTCTGCGAGTCCCGGGTCGAGGAAGCTGCGCTGGAGCTCGCCGAGCCGCGGCGGCGCGAACTCGGGCTCGCTCTCGACGTCCGCGACCTGCCGGCTCGTCTCGAAGAGCTCGAGCACCGAGGTCGCGACGCCGGTGCCGACGTTGTAGACGCCCCCGCTGGCCGCGGCGGCGGCCACGGTCGCAGTGACGACGTCGCCGACGTAGACGTAGTCCCGGGTCTGGCGGCCGTCGCCGAAGATCCGGCAGCGCTCGCCGCTCTTCAGCCGGTTGAAGAAGATCGCCACGACGCCGGCCTCGCCGTGCGGGTCCTGGCGCGGCCCGTAGACGTTGCCGTAGCGGAGCGTGACGTGGCGCGTCCCGTGCAGCCGGTTGTACGTCGCCAGGTACTCCTCGCCGCAGAGCTTCGACGTCCCGTACGGCGCGAGCGGCCGGCGCTCGTCGTCCTCGCGCGCCGCGCGCTCCGTCTCGCCGTAGATCGCGCCGCCGGTGGAGCTGAAGACGACGTGCGTCCCCTGCTCGCGCGCCGCCTCGAGCACGCGGATCGTCCCGAGCACGTTCACGTCCGCGTCGTGGTCGGGGCGCTCGACCGAGACGCGGACGTCAGCCTGCGCGGCGAGGTGGAAGCACACCTGCGGCTGCACGGCGGCGAAGAGCTCGCTCACCCCGCTGCGGATGTCGCGCTCGTGGAAGTCCGCGCCTTCGGCGAGGTTCTCGCGCTTGCCGCTTGCCAGGCTGTCGACGACGTGCACCTCGTCGCCGCGTTCGAGCAGCGCGTCCACGACGTGCGAGCCGATGAAGCCCGCGCCCCCTGTCACGACCGCGCGCACGCGACTTATCCTACGACCCCGCGATGTTCGTGACCTTCGAGGGCCTTGACGGCTCCGGGAAGTCGACCCAGGCGGAGCTGCTGCGGGAGCGCCTGGAGGCCGCGGGGCGCGAGGTCGTGACCGCGCGCGAGCCGGGAGGCACGCCGCTCGGCGAGGGCGTGCGCGAGCTCGTCCTGAACGGGACCGAGATGACGGCGTGGGCGGAGGCCGCGCTCTTCGCGGCCGCGCGCGCGGAGCTCGTCGACCGGGTGATCGCGCCGGCCCTCGAGCGCGGCGCCGACGTGATCTGCGACCGCTACATCGACTCGTCGCTCGCGTACCAGGGGATCGCCCGCGGGCTCGGGCTCGAGCGCGTGCTCGAGCTGAACCTGCAGGCCACGCGCGGGCTGCTCCCGGACCGGACGTTCGTGCTCCTCCTCGACCCGGAGGAGTCCGCCGGCCGCGTCGCCGAGCCCGACCGGATCGAGCGCGAGGGGCCCGACTTCCGCGCGCGCGTGGACGAGGCGTACCGGCGGCTCGCCGAGCTGTTCCGGGAGCGCGTCGTCGCAGTCGACGCCGCCGCGCCGGCCCAGGAGACGGCGGAGCTGATCCACGGACAGCTGCGCGACCTCGTCCGATGAACGGCATCCCGGGCGACGCGTTTCTCGAGCAGCTCGAGGCGAAGCGGCTGCTGCGCGCCGCGCTCGCCGAGGGGCCCGCGCACGCGTATCTCTTCCACGGGCAGCGCGGCGTCGGCAAGCGGAGCGCCGCGATCGCCTTCGCGGGCGCGCTGATCGGCGACCCGGGGCGCGTCGCGCGCGAGGCGCATCCGGACGTCTACATCCTGCGCCCGCTCGGCGACCAGATCCGGATCGACGACGTGCGCGAGCTGCGCCGCGACCTGCACATGCGCCCGTTCGAGGCCGACCGGCGCGTCTACCTGATCCTCGGCGCCGACGAGCTGAACGACGACGCGGCGGACGCGTTGCTAAAGGATCTGGAGGAGCCGCCGGAGTACGCGGTGATCGTCCTCGTCGCCGACGATCTCGGCCCGCTGCCGGAGACGATCCGCTCCCGCTGCCAGCTGGTGCCGTTCCGCCGGCTGTCGGAGCGGGCGGTGCGCGAGTGGGTCGCGGAGCGCGCTCCCGGGCTGTCGGAGCTGGAGCGGACCGCGGTCGCGCGCGTCGCCGCAGGGCGGCTCGATCGCGCCGAGCGCCTGCTCGACGTCGACGCCGCCGATCGCCGCGCGACGCTGATCGAGATCGCGCGGAGCGTCTATCGCGAGCCGGACTTCGAGCCCGCGGACGCGGCGCGGCGCCTGCTCGACGGCATCCACGCGCGCGGCGCGGCCGCGAAGGAGGGGAGGAGGCGGAGCTCGAGCGCGTGGGCGCCGCGCTGCCCGCGCGCGAGGCCGAGCAGCGCGCGCGGCGGGCGCAGCGCGGCGCCGAGCGCGAGGAGCTGCTCGCGGGGCTGGAGGAGCTCGCGGCGTGGTACCGCGACCTCGTCGTCGTCGCGGCGGGCGCGGAGAGCGCCGTCGTCCACTACGACCGCCGCGGCGAGCTCGCCGAGGACGCCACGCGCGAGCGGATGCTGGGCGCGGAGCGGGCGAGCGAAGAGGTACGGGCGACCTGGCGCTCGCTCGAGGAGTTCAACCTGAACGCAGGCCTCGCGCTCGAGGCGCTCTTCGTCCGGCTGAGGCGGGAGCTCGCCGGCCGCGTCGCCGCCTGATCTCCCGATCGAGTTCCCTCGAAAGGGGAGGGAAGCGTCGGGGTCGTCGCCGACACTCCCTGGGGCGCGCCTCGCTTCCGGCGCGCTGGACCGCGAAAGGAGTGGGTGTCTGTGGCCGCAGTTCCGGAGGTCGGGCGCGCAACCGACGTCGAGCCGCGCATCGCCCCCGAGGCGGAGGCGACGCGCCTCCTCTACGAGCGCTACGGCGGCCAGATCTTCGGCTTCTGCTTCAACCAGCTCGGCTCCCGCGAGGAGGCCGAGGACGCGACCCAGACCACGTTCATGAACGCGTTCCGCGGTCTCAAGCGCGGGATCACGGTCGAGGCGGAGGACGCGTGGCTCTTCAAGATCGCGCACAACGTGTGCCTCACGCGCCGCCGCATGTCGTCGCGTCGCGGCCGCGTCGAGTCCGCGAGCGACATGCAGGCGATTCAGGAGTACGTCCCCGCGCCGCAGCAGATGGGCTCCGACGAGCTGATCCAGCTCCAGGACGCGCTCGCGGAGATGCCGGCGAACCAGCGCACGGCGATCCTTCTGCGCGAGTGGCAGGGGTCTCCTACCGCGAGATCGCGGACGAGATGGACGTCAGCCAAGCGGCGGTCGAGACGCTGATCTTTCGCGCGCGGCGCACGCTCGCCGGGAAGCTCGAGCAGCCGCCGGCGAGGCGTCTGGCGCGCGTGAAGCACGCGGTCGACTTCGCCGCCGTGGTGGCCGGGATCAAGGCGCTCTTCGCGGGCGCGTCGACCGCGCAGGCCGCGGTGACGGCGGCCGCGATGACGGCGAGCGTCGGGATCGTCGTCACGACTCCGCCCGAGCCCGCGAAGGCTCTGCGCGTCCCGGAGCCGGTCGTGCGGCCCGCGGCGCTCGAGACGCGCTCCGCTGCGCCGGTCGCCGTCGCTCCGCCGCGCGAGGCGCTCCCCGTGGTGAGCGCGGCGTCGGCGCGTCCGGCGACGCGTCCGGCGGCCGCGCCGAGCGGCGAGGCGCGCGCGCAGCGCGCGGCGACGGCGGCAGCGATTACCCCAGCTCGGGTGGAGAAGTCGCGGGCGCGCGCACCCGCGCCGGTCACACCCGCCGTTCCGGTCGCAGCCGTCGAGCAGCCGACGGCGGTCGTCGCCGCCCCGCCACCGCCGGCCCGGGAGCGCGACGAGGAAGCGGCGAAGCCTCCGCGCGGGCAGCGCAACGGTGCGGCCGCGGAGCCCGAGCGCGCGAAGACGAAGGCCCGGGAGCAGCCGAGGGCGGAAGAGGCGCCCGCGCCGCGCGACCCGGCCGCCGCCGCCGCCGCGACCGGACGCGAGAAGCCGAGGCGGGAGGAGCCGAAGCACGAGCGCAAGGCGGAGCAGCTGAAGCTCGACGCAGCCGAGGTGCAGCGGCAGAAGAACCTTCAGCTGCCCGAGGTCGAGCAGGCGAAGCCGGACTCGGCGAAGGTGGACGCCGCGAAGGATCTCCCGAGGCCCGCGCACGCGGGGAAGGCCAGCGGCCGCAAGCACGGCTAGGGGCCCGCGGCGCCGGGGCTATACTCCGCTCCCCGCCGACGTAGCTCAGCTGGTAGAGCACTTCACTCGTAATGAAGGGGTCCGCGGTTCGAATCCGCGCGTCGGCTCCTCCAGGAACCAAGGTCCTCGAACGAGGCGAGGACAATTCCGAGCCGGTCGATCGCGGTCCGGGCGCGTGGATCGCACAGCGCGGCGAGCTCGCGCTCGCGCTCGTCGGCGTACGACGACTCGAGCCCGCGTGCGTAGCCGGGATGGCAGGCGAGCTCCGTGATCCCCGCTGGAAGCCGCTCGAGGAGCGTCACGAGCGCCTCGCCGGAGACGAGCTCGGGGAACGGCGTTCCACGCGCGTCCTGACCGTGGAAGTCGCCGCAGTACCGGATCTCGGCGGTGAAGTGGCGGACGGGGACCCCGAGTCGCGCGCCGAGGTCGCGCAGGATCGACGCGGCAGGGTGCGCGCGGTGGACGTGCTGGTGCGAGTCGAGGTGCGTCGGGTCGCGGCCGACCATGTCGCGAAACGCGGCGAGCTGTGCGTCGATCTCGGTTCGCACCGCCGCCGCATCCTCCGCGTCCACGAGCTCGTACGCCGCGCGCCACCCGTCGTCGTGGTAGGTCCATTCGCCGAGCTCCAGGTGAAGACCGACCCCGAGTCGCGCGCTCGACCGGGCGTAAGCCGCCGCTCCGGTCGCGTCCGGCCGGCGCACCATGAGGCTCGCGGTCGTGACGATGCCGCGCTCGTGAGCCTCGACGATGCCACGCGTCACGCCTCCGCTCATGCCGAAATCGTCGGCGTTCACGACGAGGGTCCGCCGCATCAATGCATCATGGTCCACGGAAACACGTGGCCTAGAGCTGGAGCCGATCTGCCAGGCGCTCGACGTCGCCGGCCCAGTCGTGGGCGTGCTGCGGCGGGGGCGACCACTCGCGCGACCACCCGAGCCACTGGATCGCGAGTGCCAGGCGGCAGGCGTCAAGCCCGCGCAGGAGCGGCTGCGACGCGTTCTCGGTTCCCTCGTAGGCGGCCGCGAGCCGCCGGACGATCTCGTCCGGCCAGTTACCCGTGACGAGCGCCGCGAGGTCGAGAAGCGACGGGCCGACACCGGCCATCTCCCAATCGACGGGGCACACGCGGCCTGGAGCGATGAGCACGTTGGAGGCGTAGAGCTCGCCGTGCACGAAGCTCTGCGGCAGCGCGAGCAGCACGTCGACGAGCTCGTCGTGTCGGGTCGCGACACGCTGGAGCGCCGGCGAAGCGTGAAAATCGAGCGCGCGCTCGAGCCACCTGCGAAACCAAGCGGCGTCGTAGCGGAGCAACTTGGCCCCGCGGGCCGCGCGGAGCCGGTCGTGCATGAGCGCGAGCCAGTGCGCGACCCGCTCCCACGTCTCGATCTCGCCCACCTGCCAGAGCTCCGTCCCGTCGACCTTCTCGAGGAAGAGCCAGGCGCCGTGGGACCCGTACACGCGTGGAGTCCCTAGGTCGGCGGGTGCGAGCACCTCCTCGTACACTGCGCGCTCACGGCGAGGGTCGTGCACGAAGTCGGGCTTGGCCCGCCGCGTGCGCTCGTCGAGCGCGCCGCGGTCGACGAGCTTCGCGATGAGCTCGAGCTCCGCACCGTCCGGAAGCCGCAGGCGCACCGCTTCGAGCGGGAAGCTCGTGCGGTAGGCGTACGGCTTCCGGTCGAGCAGCCGCGATCCGGGAAACGCGTTCTCGAGGGCGACGTCCACGTCAGCTCGCCCCGACCAGCTCGAGCAGCCGCGAGAGGACGCGGTCGGAATCGAAGTGCTCCTCCGCCAGCGCGCGCGCCGCGTGAGCGTGCCGTTCGTAATCCGACCGGAGCTCCTCGATCGCCGCAACGGCATCATCGATCGTCTCGAACTTCAGGAGCCCCTCGCCCGTCGGCAGGAAGTCGCTGAACCCCGTCTCCTGCGCGAGCACGGGTCGCCCCGAGGCGAGATAGCAGGCGCTGCGGTCGCTGAACCACCCGCTCCGAGAGAGCACGTACCCGCTCTTGGCTATGCCGAGCTCCGCCCACGAGCCTCCGACGAATCGGCGGTATCGGTCGGGCGACCCCGCGACCTCCCGCGGATCGAGCAGACGCCAGCCGTTCTCGCGTAGCGCCGCCAGGTCTCGCTCCTCGTCCTCGTGGATCGCGAGCGCCGCAGAGACAGGGACAGGCACGCGCGGCGGCAGGTCGAAGAACGCGCGGAAGGAGTGCGCCTTCTGGCCGTAGACGATGCCACCGCGCTCGATCGAGCCGTACCCGCGCCAGTTCGCGACGGTCGTCACGCCTTCGTACGCGATCGCTTCCGCGACGCGCCACTCGTCAAGAACGACGGGTTGGAGCGTCGTGATCCAGTCCACGCCGCATCTCGGAGCGGTGCAGCTCGACCGCCCGAGGCCGAGACCGACGCTGGCGAAGTGCGTGTGGCCGTCGAAGCCGACGTCGATGCCGTCTTCGTGCCAGAGTTGGTTGAAGCCTGGGTCGAGGTCGAGGTAGATGCGCGTCGGAATCCTGTCGAACAGGCGCCCATCGCGGAGCATCCCACTTACGTTGACAAGGAGATTCGCGTCGCGCGCGAGTTCCACGAGACGCGGGTAAGGGAGCCCAACGGTCTCCTGCGCGCCCGCGCGGAGCAGTGCGGCGCGGCCCTCGAGCCCGAACTGCGCCGTTACGTCGCGGAAGTAGTCGACGCTCGCGGAGCGGACGTCTTGGACAGGCTCGACCAGCGCGACGTCGTGGCCGAGCCGCCGGAGGCCGAGCACGTATTGGAGCACGGTCCACGTGGCGCCGCCGTGGTACGGGTCGCCGGCGAGCATGCCGCTGAAGAGGATCCGCAGCGTGGATGGGCGCGAGCCTCCCGAAGCCATCCCGTCACACCGACGCAGTCACGGTGACGTAGAACGCTGTGCCGGTTGGTACGTCGACCTCTACGCATACCGCGGCCGAACCGTCCCCTCGGTCCGAGACGGCGCGAACCCGCGCCTGGTGCTCGACGTCATTTCGCTCCCAGTCGCTGAACCGCGTCGCGACCTCGTATGCGTCGTCGGCTGCGAGCCGCGGCACACGGAAGTCCACGTTTCGGAAGCGGAGGTCGCGATCCGTCGTGTTCGCGACCCGCGCCGTCGACACGCGTTCGAGGCCGTCGTTTCCGGCGACGTAGGAGACGTCGAGGTGCCCGGGCTCGACGACGTTGTAGTCGACTCCGTCTGCGCTCACCGTCACGAGGACGTAGTGCGCGAACCCGCCCGACGTCGGCTGCGCGTACAGCGGCGCGCCGGCGCCGCCGACAGTCAGGTAGCGGATTCCGTCGTGCGCCTCCTCGTAGTGGAAGTGGTCATGTGAGGCGAAGACGGCCCGGACCGGATGGGACCGGAACAGCTCCTGCAACACGTCCGCGTCGTCCGGATTGAAATCGCCCTGGAACCACGAGAAGAGCGGCCGGTGCATGAAGACGAAGACCCCTTCGGCCTCGCGGTTCAGCTCGAGGTCGCGGACGAGCCACTCGAGCTGCTCGCCCGACACGCGGCCCTCCTTCCAGTACTCGTCGGTGTTCAGCGCGACGAAGTGGTAGCGCCCCACGTCGAACGACCCGTACAACCTTTGCCCGCGCTCCTGGAGGAGCTCGATGACGGGCTCGTTCGTCTGCATCTCGTGGTTCCCGAGCGCGTTGAAGAGCGGGACGTCCGTCGTGTCCGCGAGCGCCCGGAACCGGTCCAGCTCATTCAGGAGCTCCTGGCGCGTGTCGTCGTAGCCCCAGATCGTGTCGCCCGTGCAGAGGACGAAGGCCGGGCGCAGGAGACGGATCTCTCGCATCGTCTCGACCGCGAACCGCGGGAAAGGCATGCGCGGAAGAGTCGGGCGTGTCTCGCCCATGACGACGAAGGTGAACGCCTCGTCGGACTCCGGCACCGGCTCGCGAAGCGTCGTCAGTGCCGGGAACGGACGTTGGCTAGGCAAGCGCCTCCTCGAGGAGGCGCGCGAGCACCCGATCGGAGTCGAAGTGCGTCTCCGCGAGCTCTCGAGCCGCGCGCGCGTGCCGACTGTAATCGGAGGCGATCGCCTCCGCCCCGGCAACGGCTTCGTCGAGATCCGTGAAGGTCTGCACGCCCTCGCCCACGGAAAGATTCTGAGAGAACCCGGTTTCCTGCACCAGCACCGGCTTGCCCGACGCCAGATAGCGCGTCGTCCGGTCGCTGAGCCAGCCCGAATTCGTCTCGACGTAGATCCCCTGCGCGACCGAGAACTCCGCTCCGGAGTGCTGCACGTACGAACGGAAGCGCTGTGCGTCGCGCGCGACCTCGCGCGGATCGACGAGGTTCCACCCGTACTCGCGCAAACGCTCGAGATCCGGCTCCTCGGGATGGATGTCGAGCGCGATCTCGAACTCCCTCGACGGGGCGCGTCTCGGAAGCTCGAGCATCTTGCGGAACTCGTCGAGCTTGTTGCCGTACCTGTGCCCGTCGAACTCGACGCGCCCATAGGCGCCGCGCCACCTCGCCACGGTCGTGAACCGGCCGAGCGAGCCGTCGACCGCCGGCCACTCCTCGAGAACGACCGGCGGGCGCGTCCTCCGCCAGGCGATCCCGACCGTCGGGATCGAGCACGTCGCGGTGCCGATGTTCTCACCGATCGTGAAGAAGACGTCGTGCGGCGGGAGCTCGAGCTCGCCACTCTCGGCCCAGAACTGCGTGTATCCGGGATCGATGTCGACGTAAGCGGTGCGCTTGCCCGCCGCCAGGATCGACTCCGCGCGGGCGTTACCGCTCACGTTGACGAGCAGGTCGGAGCGCGGGGGAGGTGTTCCCAAGATCGGACTGCCGCTCGGGTCCACGAGTGCCGACGCGTGCGCGACCCCGAACGCGGCAGTCGTCGTTCTGAAGTAGTCGACGGCCCCGGCATTGGGCCGCTCGATCTCCTCGACGAACGAGACGTCGCACCCGAGCCTCCGGAACCCGAGCACGTAGCTCAGGCGCACCCACGCCTCGCCTCCGTTTCTTGCCTTGTTCGCGAGCGCGCCGGCAACGACGACCGACGCCGCCACCTACTTGACCGCCTCGACGAAGAGGCTCTCGCCCTCCCGGTCGTCGAGCGCGACGATCTCGTCGTGCTCGCTCTCGGTCCATTGGAACCGGCAGTGGTGGATCGTGTCGAAGCCGGCCTTGCGCAGGAGCTCCTCCATGGAGTCCTTCGTGAACAGGCTGCGCGTGTAGCCGTACCAGACGAGGTGCGTGACGAACTTCGCACCCATGCTGAGCGCGTCCTCGTCAGGAATCGCGAAGAACTCCCTGTCGCCGCGCCGGTAGGCATCGATTGCGCGGTCGATGTTGGGCACGGAGATCCTCAGCGTCCCGCCGGCCTTCAGCACGCGCCGGAGCTCGCGCATGACGTCGACGAGCTCGGTGTAGTGGATCTCGGGGAGCGCGTGGATCGAGACGACGTAGTCGATCGAGTCCGATTCGAGCGGCAGCCCGTCGCGGATGTCGCCGGTGACGTCGATCCCCGGCCCCTCCTTCAGGTCCGCATTGATCCAGCCGGCGACGCCCTCGCCCCCGCAACCCCAGTTGAGGCGCTTGACCGCCGTGTCAGTCGACACCGAGCTTCTCCAGGAGTCGCGTCAGCACCTTGTCCGAGTCGAAAAATTCCTCGGCGATCTCGCGGGCGGCCTTGCAGTGGCGTTCGTAGTTCCCGGAGATCTCCTCCACGCCTGCGGCGGCCTCTTCGAGTGTCGAGTACGTCAGCAGTCCCTCGCCGATGGGGTAGAGCTCGGAGATGCCGGTGTCCTGCGCGAGCACGGGCTTGCCGCTCGCGAGGTAGCAGATGGAGCGATCGCTGAACCAGCCGCTCCGCGTCTCGACGTACATGTTCTTCGCGACCATGAACTCCGCCTTGGAGCGCTGAATGTACTCGCGGTAGCTCCAGGGATCACGGGCAACCTCACGCGGGTCCGCGAGCCGCCAGCCGTGCTCGCGCAGAAGCTCGATGTCGCGGCGGTCAGCCGGGTCGATCTCGAGCGCCACCTCGAAGTCATCGGCCGCCAGGCGCGGAAGCTCGACGAACTTCCGAAACTCGTGCACGCGAAGCCCGTACGTCTTCGCGCCGTACTCGATCGGGCCGAATGGCCCCCGCCACGTAGCGATGCTGGTGAACGGGGCGTCGGCCGTGGGCGGAGCGACGCGCCACTCGTCCAGGACGACGGGCTGCGGCGTTGTGATCCAGTCGAGCCCGCCGGTCGGGATCTCGCAGTCGGGCCGCCCGATCCGCTCGCCGATCGTTACGAACGCGTCGTGGGCCGCGAAGACGTCCGCGAGCCCGAGCTTCCGCCACATCAGAGGAAAGCCCGGATCGATGTCGAGGACCACGCGCTTCGGCGCAGCGGCGAGCACGTCGTGGTCGTCAACGAAACCCATGACGTTGAGCAGGAGTGCCGACCCGCGAACCTGCTCCGCGGCTTCGGCGCGCGCGCCCTCACCGCCGTCGACCAGGACGTACCGCACGCCGTAGCTTCCGAGGACGCGGTCGATCCACGCGGCGTCCGCTCCGCCGGCTCGGTCGAGGAAGAGCACGTCGTACGCGAGCCGCCGGAACCCGAGGAGGTACTGGAGGAAGACCCACGCGTGCCCGCCGACGCCTGGCCGCTGCGCGAGCGCACCCGCGACCGCTATCGTGCGCTGCGGTGCGGCTGCTATGGCAGCCCGGGAAGGCTCATCGGCTGATAAAGGTACGGAGGCGGCAGCACGTCCCCGGTCGGCGACCGACGCTCGCCCCACGTGAGCGCCGGCGGCCGATCGAATTCGCGTCTTGCGACCTCGGTCGCGACGCGTCGGAACACCTCGTCGAATGCTTCACCCACCCGCTCGACGGTGAACTGGTCACGCACCGTCCGCCGTGCACTCCGGGACATGCGCCCGAACGCCGCGGGACCGCGCCACACCTCCAGCAGCGACCACGCCCACTCGGCGTAGTCGCGCGTCCTCAGGATCAGCCCGTTTCGACGGTGTTTCACAACCTCCGGGATGCCGCTGTCGCTTGCCGCGACGACCGGCACACATCCGCGCGCCATCGCCTCGACAAGTGCGAGCGGAAGCCCTTCGAACTCAGAGAGGAGGACGAAGAAGTCGTGCTCGTCGAGCTGCTCGAAGATCTCGTCCCTCGTCTTCCTCCCGAGGAGCCGAATCCGCCCGTCGTCGAGGTGCGCCTTCGCGCGCTGCGGAAACAGAGAGCTCGCCTCGTCACGCGGCGCGAAGGCACCGATCAACGTGATCGAGTACGGGACGCCCTCCGCGTCGAGAGCCTGCGCGAGGTCGACGAAGTCGAGGATCCGCTTCTGGTACTGAACGAGCCTGCCGGAGTAGATGAGCTTCAGCGTTTCTGCCGGGCGGCCACGGCGCGGAACGATGTCGCCCTCGCGAACGCTCGAGTTGTGGACGACGACCGTCCGCCCGCCGAGCGCCGGATTGAGCGCCGCGACCTTGTTCTTGATGCAGCTCGACACGGCGACGATCGCGTTGCAGTACCGGCCGAGGCGGTACGCCTGTTCGTAGTAGTCGCCGTCGTCGGCCTGAACCCACCCCACCGCCCCGACGGTGTCCGTCAGCGCCGGCACGACGCCGTTCGCGACGAAGTCGTACGACATGAACAGGATGCACGGAGCGCGCGACTCGATATCGCCGATCAGCGACTCCCACATGCCTTCGACGCCGAAGCCGGACCGCTCGAGAAACCGGTGCGGGATCCGGGGGAGATGCGCTGCGTCTCCGGCCGTTTCCACCACGAAAGTGCGATCGCGCGTGAAGAGGATCTCGACGTCCCACCCACGACGGATCAGCTCCTCGCCGACCGCCTCGAGCGACGCATTGACGCCACTCACGCCCCAGTCGGAGCAGGGGATGACGATCCGCCGCGCTTCTGCACCCGCTCGTCGCTGTCGCTCCACGTGCGCGGCAGCGCGTCCGACCTCTCGCGCAGCGACTCCGACGAGCGACCGCAGATCGCCCTTCAGCGGTGCGTTGCCGTTTTTCGCGGAGCGTGTGTCCGCGCCGACAGTGACGTACGAACGGATCCCTCTCTCGCTGAGCATGTGGACGACGTCAGCGTCGTCGCTGACGGCGAAGAGGGGCTTGACGACGCACAGCGATCGCGCAAGAAAGCGCACCGCAGAAGGTCGGAAGATCTCGCAGGCGCTCTCGAAGTCCTCGAGGACGAGCAGCCTCGCGCATTCGGCAGCGACCTCCGCGTCGCGATGGGACGCGACCATGAAGGTGTCGAGGTGGTACTCGCTCGCGCAGGTTCTGGCGGCGTCCACGAGCGTCTCCAACCCGACCCCCGACGAACCCGCGAAGAGCAACGCCGCCCCGTTCTTCCAGTTGCCACGAAGGAGCGCGCTGCGGCCCGACTTCCGCAGCTGCATCACGATGTCGCGATGAATGTGCGAACCGAACCGGCCCGCGTCAGATCCCTTCGCGAGGTAGTGCACGAGCGGGATGACCCCGCTGTCGCGGACGTCGCCGTACGTGTCCGCATAGAAGCTCGTGAACAGCGGGTTCGGGTGATACGCACCGCCCTCCGCGCTCGGCGTCATGTAGTGCACAAGCGGGTTGACGCCGGCGTCGCGTAGGTGTGGACCCTGCCGGTAGTAGTACTCGGTGTCGAAGTACGGGCTCGGATCCGCGCCACGGGCGGCCCCCGTCTCGACGAAGTGGACGAGCGGGCTCACACCCGACGCGTGCACGTCCGGGTTGCGACGGAGGTAGAACCGAGAGTCGAAAAGCGGGTTCGGATCGGCGCCCGATCGGTGCCCGACCGCGAGGTACTCGAGTAGAGCAGCCTCGGCGTTCGCGAATTCGCGTCCTACTTGGCCGGCGTAGTACGAGACGTCGAACAACGAGCGAAGGTCGTCGATGAGCCGGTCGCGCGTGTCGTGCTCGAGCGCGCTGACGTTCTCGTCGTGCGCCCGCAACTCGTCGGCGGGACGTGCTGGTAGACCGGCGCCTGCTGCCGCGCTGCCGTTCGCGCCCGTGAGCGCGAAGATGCAGCAACTGGAGTCGTCGCGGAAGTACAGCCGGTAGTTCCGCTCGAGGTGCTCCCTCAACCCGCCGTAGTGGTCGAGCCACCACAGGCCGGTCGCCGGGAAGACGAGGAACTCGGCGCCCCGAGCACGCAGAGACTCGAGATGCGCGATAGCGGACGCGCTGTCAGCGGGGTAGTGCCCTGCGTATGCTCCGTTCGGATGTTGCGGGAAATGCCAGCCTTCGCGCCCCTCGAACTCGAGAAGGCCATCGTCCCCCTTGCTCACGACGAGAATCGTTGAATCGGCCGGAACGGCGCGCCGGACTACCGAACGAATGCGCGAGATGAGATCGTCGTACATTGGAGTCTGCACGCGGTTATTCCTCCCCTTCCGCACTCTGGGGCAACAAGACGGCCTTCACGCTGTCGGCGACATGAGCCTCCCACGGATGAGTGAGGGCGATCCGCCAGAGCTCCTCCCTCAGGCCTTCCTTGTCCTCGGGGAGTCTGAGGCTGCCGGTGTTTGGCACTTCATCACCGGTTGAAACTTCCTTCTCGACGGGCAAGCAGTCGAAGAGAACCTTCGCGCCCGCTCCGGCGTAGCCCAAGGATGGCAAATTGATGTCGTGCAGGACTACTTCCGCGCGCGGCCGAAGGTGGCTGAGAGCGGCAAGAAGGTCGAGCGTCGGCCATGGATGCCCATGGTTGGCATCGATGAACAGGAACTCGATCTCATCGTCGCCGAACCGCTCTCCCAAGTGCAGAGCAGTCGCAGGCGAGTAAAAGGTGATGTGGCGTGAAAGCGCTTCCGGAAGCTGCTCGCGCGCGGCATCGCCGACGGCCCTCGAGGGGTCGTGGTAGAAGCGCTCGGACACGTCGTACGTCACGACCTCGAAATCGCTCCCGACCAAACCAAGTTCGTGCGCGTAGGCGAGAGCGGAGCAAAGTACACCAGTCGAGAAGCCGGATCCAGTTCCGATCTCCACGGCGACGGATGGGCGCGCCTCCACGGCGCGCGTGAAGAGAAAGCGAGCATCATGGTACCCGATGTTCCCGACGAGCCACGACGGTCGGCTCTCGTGATATGCCCGCACTAACGCGAGACCTTCGGTTAAGTCGGTCACTCTGTCGTCTTTCTGATGATCGCTAGCTCGCTGTCATTCGGCCGGCAGATTTCGACGTTCTCGACGGTACGCTCGAGATACCGAGACTCCTCGGCCGTGAGGAAATCGGAGTCGACCGTGCCCCGGTCGCTGAACGCGCGCAACAGTTCAGATGTTGTGGGCGCTTCGGCAAACGGCTGCCAGCCGAGATCTTCCACGATGTAGAGACCCCCGGGTTCAACGTGTGGAAACAATGCGCCGAGTGCGATTTGCTGGTGCGAAGATGCGTGTGAGCCGTCGTCGATTACGACGCGAAACGGGGGCGGAGCGAGTGTGGCAACGAAGCGACGGAGGTCATCACGCGACGCTTGGTCCCCGCGGAAGACGAACGTCTCCGGCTGCGAGAAGAAGCTGAAGTCCTCGATGTCGTACCCGTAGAGGACGGCGTTCGGGAAGTACTGCCGCCATGCGCGGAGGGAAGCGGCATCCGCAGGAGGAACAGTGTTGCCGAGACCGATCTCGAGCACGGCGAACTGCTCGTGCCTAACATCGTTGAAGAGCCGATGGTATTCAACCCCATAGCAGTGTGGCACGCCCCGCCCCCAGTATCTTGTCGTGCCCTTGTCCGACCCGACCTCGTTTAAGAGATCGATGAGAATGTTTCCCTCGTAGCCGAGGACGTAGAGCACATGAATTGATCCATAATCATCCCCAGCCTCGAAGCGATCGAACCAGACGTCGAAGCAGAGGCGGACCGAGGCTCGGTTCAGCCGGCCGAGCGCGAGAGTCGTGGCCGTACGCTGATCGTGAGCGAGCAGCTTTACGTCCGCGACAGTCGCACCGACGTCGTCCACGAGCGTTGTGCGGATAGAGATCACGTGACCGTGCTCTGACGCCGCGGCGCTCGAAAACAAGAATGCGAACGTATCAACCGCCGCCGGCACTGAGATCGGACCGTAGGTGACGCTCACGTTCTCCCGATCAGGATGGTTCGGCATCAGCACGAGTCCGGCCGCAAACGGGCTCGCGGGAAAGCGAGACCAAGCATTCGCGTGCTTCGCCTCGACCGTCCACGGGTAGTCTGGTGCAACACCGTGTCGTGACAAGACGCGGGCCGGAGACGTGCGAACGCCCGTCATCGCGGCTTGCGCGCGTCCCGCGCAGTGGAACGGTTATGAGGCTGGTTCTTCGCTGTCCCGTCGTTCATCACATCGGTCGTCCCCTCCACAGCGGCGGCAGACTAGAGGTCGTGGTATTGCATCCCCCACGTCCGGTCGCGACCGTCGAGGATCATTTCCCGGTTTTGGCGCAAGAAAGCACGCTTCGGCTCTGTATCGAGGCGCTGAATTGCTTGGTCCATCAACTCGAGCTTCTCTTCGCGTCCGAGATTCATCCAACACGCCTGATGCAGCTCGTCTCGCGGAATCTCGTCTCTTAAGAGGAAGACGACTGAGTTAACGTCGGTGTCGACGACGTACTCCCAGTAGTCGCGCAGCCTCTCCATCGCCACGTGGTGCCACGGCCCTGTGGCGCCCCAGAGATAGTCCTGCATGATGATGATCGACTTCGCCGGCATCAACGACGGGAAGTAGTTGAGCAAGATGTGGTCGAAGACGCGATAGCTCTTGGCGATGTCAACGAACAAGAACTCGATCGAGGCCCCTTCTGGCGTGAAGTCTAGGACGTCGCCGTCATGGACCGTGATCAGGTCACGGTAGTCCGCAACGTTCGCGTCGAAGAGGGAGCGCGTCCGCAGATCGGGAGGCGCCCCGTCGGGAAAAAACTCCCACGCGCGGTCACCACTGACCTTGAAAACGTCATAAGCGTGAATCTTTATACCCGTCACCCCACGTGCACGAAGGCCCGCGGCGAAGCAGATCGTCGACCCGCCGAGGAAGGACCCCATGTCGGCGATCACGCCCTCGCCGGTGTACTCGCTCGAGGCGAGGTGGTAGAGCATCCGCTTCTCCTGCGTGGAGAGCATTCCCGGGACGTTGAAGATCTCGTCCGGGACTGAGAAGTCGGGAGCGTTCCACGGCTTCGCCCGCAGGTGAGCGACGCGCGCGGCACGCGGCTTCAGTTCTATCTCCACGTTGTCCGACTCCACCTCGTCTGAGGCCGCGGGCGCGCTCTCAAGCGCAAAGACCACGCACGTCTCGTCGTCGTGCAGCACGACTCGCGCCGTCTTCGCGAGGTGCTCGTGGAAACCGCCGTAGTGGTCGAGCCACCAGAACGACGCCTGCGGGATCGCGAGGAACTCGGCGCCGCGCCGGCGCAAGGACTCCAGCTCGGCGATCGCAGCGTCCGCGTCCCGCGGGTGGTGCCCGGCGTATTCGCCCGCCTCCCCCTGCGGAAAGTGCCACCCGGTTCGCGCGCCGAGGTCGAGGAGCTCCGGATCGCCTTCGCTCGTGACGAGCACGATCACGTGAGCGGGGACGACGGAAGCGACGCCGTCGCGGAACCGCGCCACGAGGTCGCGATATGACGGATCTTGTGGCGGCGGCTCAGCAACGGCATCGCCGTCGCGCGGAAGCTTTCCCACCGCAACGATGAGCCAGTCGCCGTAACAGGTGACGAACTCGAACTTCTGCCCGAGCGCTCGCGCAAACGCAGCGATGTTGTAGGTGCCGGGGGGCGGCGGCGACGCCCACGCCGCGCTGTCCCAGTCGAGCACCAGCCCGTCTGTCACGAACGAGGTGCACGCCTCGACGATGGCGTCGAAG
The DNA here is from genome assembly GCA_030446625.1 of Gaiellaceae bacterium. Taxonomy (GTDB): domain Bacteria; phylum Actinomycetota; class Thermoleophilia; order Gaiellales; family Gaiellaceae; genus JAUJMY01. The sequence goes on along the minus strand of JAUJMY010000007.1, from coordinate 5,249 downwards.
CTTCCTGCGGAGGCGTTGAACAGCGGCCACGTCTTCCCGAGCGCCAGGAGGAAGTCGTGGCGCTCGTTGAGCTCCAGGTCCACGTAGGGCTCGCCGTTCTCGAACGCGAGCATCTCCGAGTTGACGACGTCGGTCGCGACGCCGAGGGCACGCGTGACCTCGCTGATGAAGGCACACCGGTCGGGATCGCCCGACGACGCCGACACTTTTCGTGCCGCGGCCTGCGCGAGCAGCGTGGAGTGGAGGCCCGAAACCTCGTCGAGAACGAGTACTGACCGGTCGCGGAGTAGAGACGCGAATACGGCTTCGAGAACCTTTCGCCGGTAGCCGTAGGAATCGGGTGTGACGACTCGTCCGTCCGTGCCGATTTCGAACCTGTGCCGCCAGTCGCTGTCGGGGAGCTGTCTCAGCCTCTCGTTCAGCAGCTCGACCGGGGAGACCGGCCCCTGTGCGCGCGCGGTGGTGGCGGTCTCGATCATCGGCGGCCCGCGCCCGCGGCGAGCTTCCGGTCGGCGACCTTCCTGAGGACGACGTCGCGTCCGTCACGCTCGCATGCCGCCCACAGCGGGAATGACTGGTCGAGAAAATCGAGAAGCGCACAGATCGCGCGCGCCGAGTACGTCTTCGCCCGCGGCTCTTCGTCCGCAGCGCGAAAGCCGAGGCCGTCGATCACGACGCTCGCCCCTCCGCGGAGAGTCGCTTCAGCGCGAGTGAGGTTCGTGTGCAGGTGTTCGTCCGCCGCGACGACGACGTCGCCGCCGACGCCGGTGTTCGGCAATCGATGTTCGACCGCCCGCGGAAGCAGTGGCCACGTGTGAGCCAGGAACGCTGACGCCCGAGCGACATCGCGATCCGTTGCGTGCTCGATGTCGTCAAACGCAAATGGCTCAACCGCCAGCTCGGGATCGGTCGCCAGCGCCGAGCCGACCGTGTTCTTCATCAGGCGCGCGAGGGCGGTGTACGTGCGGCCATGTTCGCGGATGTCGAACGATTCGCGGGCCTTTTCGCGGCCGCGGCGCCCGATCGCGGCGCGAGCTTTGGCATCGCTCGTCGCGTACTCCCGAAGTGCCTCGGCGAGGGCCGCGACGTCGCCGGGCTCGACGAGGCGGCCATTCACACCCTCGTCGACGATCTCCTGCTGCCCCCCGGAGAGCGTCGTCACTACCGGCAGCTCCGCAGCCAGCGCCTGAACAGTCGCGACCGAGAGACCTTCAAAGTCGGAACGCGTGAACGCAGAAGTCGACAGGTAGACGTCAGCCGCGGCGTAGTACGCGGGCGTTTCCCACGGAGCCGCGCCCTCGACCCACGACACGTTCGGGTGCGACACGAGGAAATCGCGCCAGCCGTCCTGATCCCCTTCGTCGCCACGGAAGTACCCGAGGACGAGGAAGTGAACTTTCCGCTCGCGCTTCATCTCGTCGATGACATCCATCAGCACATCGAGGCGCTTCCGCCGCTCGTGCATGCGCCCGCACCAGAGGACAACCATCGCGTCGGGAGCAATCCCGAGCGCGTCGCGAACTCTCGACCGCTGGGTTAAGTCACGTCGGAACATCTCGACGTCGATGCTGTTTCGGAGCACCGTCATCTTCCAGTGGTAGCGCGCGTCGAGCCGCTGCTTGACGTCGTCCGAGACGCAGAGAAAGTAGTCCGCCTCCTCGTAGTGCGCCTCCGTCAAAACCTCGGCGTCGGACGCGTTCTGCGAAATCACGAGCAGGCGGTAGAACGGGTCGTGGCTCGGCCACGTCGTGACGGTGCACGGCATCACGATGTTCGGCCTCGCGCGCAGTAGCGCTTTCTTGACGCCGTCGTTTCTCCACTCGGTGTAGCTCGATGCGGTGTCCTCGTGGACAACTACACCGCGCTTGTCCACCCAGTCCACGAGCGCGCTGCCGCGTCGGTGCACGAGGAGGTGGAACTGGAGCTCGTCGGGACGCGCCGTCGCCATCAGCTGCGCCGCCAGCCACTCGGCGCCCCCGATGCCGAAGTACCCGTCGGTAACGCCGACCGTCGCGGGCCGGCGACGGTATGTCGCCAGCAGAGAGCGCTGGTACTCGAGCGCGCTGTCGTTGAAGCTGAAGCGCGACGTCACTCTCCGGCGTCCGGCTTCGGCCAGCGTCCTTCGCTCCGATGCGTCCATGTCGACGACGCGGAGGACCTCCCGCGCAACGACCGACGCGTCGGCCGTAGGGACGACGAATCCCGTCTCGCCCGGCACAACGAGTTCTTCCATGCCGCTCGAACCCGTCACGACCGGAACGACGCCCGACGAGAGCGCCTGCAAGACCGTGTTCGACAGGCCCTCGTGGACGTCCGACGTCGAGAGCAGCACGTCGGCCACTTGGAAGAAGCGCGCCGCCTCCCAAGGGTTGACGTTGTCTACCCACACCACTTGGTGGTCGCGGGCGAACGCTCGGAACGCCTCCTCGTCCGCGCGCCGGTGCCGCTCGAAGTACCCGACGACCAGAAACGCGACGTCGTCGCGAAACGCGCGCACCTCGCGCACCACATCCTGGAACAGCTCCACCCGCTTGAGCGGGTCGCTCAACCGCCCGACGAACAGGACGACAGACTTTCCGGAGACTGCATGCGTCCGACGTAGCTCACGCTTCTCGTCGTCCGTCGACGGGCGAAACGTCTCGGTGTCGACGCCCGTGTGGATCAGCGGCGTCTTCTCGGGCATCGCGCGGCCCAGGAGCTGGTGCTGCTCCGTGCTGCAACAGATGACGGCGTCGACCGCGGAGAAGTCGACCGCGGCCAAGTCGTCGCCGTGGAAGTTCGAGATCCTGACGACGACGCAGAAGCGAGAGAGCCGCTCGTGGTTCAGCTCTTGGAACAGGTACTGCGAAGCGAAGAGAACGATGTCGGGCTGCATGCGGTCGAGCTGGACGAAAACCTGCCGCTCCGTCCACTCCGAGTAGGCAAGGTCTACGCCGCGCTCGGACGTCGCGCAGCTGACCTTCACGCCGCGCTCACGGAGAAACCGCGCGAGGTCGGAGTCACGCGAGCGCCACGTGGCGAAGACGAACTCGAAGACGCCGGGATTGGCCGCAAGCGCGAGCTGCACGACAAACCACTCAGCGCCGCCCGTCTGGAGGATCGTGTCCAACACGCACACGCGAATCCGCCGTGCGCGATCGACGCTGGTCCAGTCGCCGAGGAGGCGCGCGAGGTCGTGCAGTGTGTGGGTCGTCGTCGCATGGCGGCGCGGGCGATCGCTCCGCGTCGCGCCGTGACCGGCTTCGCGGAGCGGTGTCAGCGTCGCCCGTGCGGTCAAACAGCCACCTGCGGACGCGACGCCGACACCGGAGCGAGCTCGCCGCGTACGTGGAGCGCACGCGCGTAGGCGCCGGCGAGCGTCTCGGCGTGATCGACCATCGCCGGCGGCGGTTCGGTCGCACGCGCGAGGCGCGCCCACAGCTCTGGCGAGCCCACGGCGCGTCGCACGACCTCTGCGAGGCTCGCCGCGTCGCGGGCGCGGAAATGAATTCCGTTGACGCCGTGCTCGACCTTCTCCGCCATCCCGCCGATGTCGCTGCAGATCACCGGACGCCCGTGCGCGAATGCCTCCTGGATCACGAGCGGCGAGTTCTCCCACCAGATCGACGGCACCACGACCCAGTCGATCTCCGCCATCAGCCGCGGCAGCTCCGACTGTTCGTACGGGCCGACCAGCGTCACGACGTCGCTTGTGTCCGAAAGGAGCGCTTCGACCCGCTCACGGTACTCGCGGTCGGCGAGCTCGATGTTGGCGCCGTGAATCCGAAGGTGCACATTCAGGTTCTGCCCCTTCAGCAGCTTCATCGCCTCGAGCAGCACGTCGACGCCCTTGAAGGGCGTGATCTGTCCGAAGAACGCGAGCCGGTTTCGGAGATCGTCGCGCCGTTCGTACGGCAGCCGGTCAGACGGGAGTCGACCGTAGTCTTCCACGAGGATCTTCTCCGCAGGCACGCCCCAGGCGACGTACCGATCGCGAAGGAATCTGCTCGGCGCGATGAAGAGGTCGACGCGGTCGAGATGCTGCTGGATGAACCGCTCTCGACCCGCGAACGCCTCGGGCGAAACATCGGGGAAGCACTCGTGACAGCGCTGCGGCGAGGCCTTGTGGCAGAGCTCGTTCGCCGGCGTCCGCACCATCTGCCCGTCTCGGTGGCAAATCGGGTGAAAGTCGTGGAGCGTGTACACGATCGCGGTCGAAGGCAGCGTGCGCCTCACCTCAGAGACGATGGGATAGCCGAGGAAGAGCGTGTGCTGGAAGTGGAGGACCTCGGGCTTAAGTGCGTCGAGGAAGCGTCTCACGTCCCGCGTATAGAACGACTCACGGCTCGAAGTTCCTCGGAGATGGTCGAAGTGCCGGCTGTCCGTGTAGATCAGGTACTGGCGCGGATCGTCCGTCGTCGCCGGCGCCAGCGCTGTCATCCGCGGGGCGCGCGTCTCCGCGCGCGCGAGCAGGAACGGCTCGAACGTCGCGGACTCCCGCATCGCGGAGTAGAGCTCGAGCGCGTACAGCTCGGCGCCTCCCGGCCGCGCGCGCGGGTGGTTGTGGAGGACGTAGAGGACCTTCCGCCTCTTCATCGGTGCGCCTCCGACGCCGTGGCCGCGATCGGGGTCACGCGGTAGATCGCACACGAGCCGTCGCGGTGCACGCACTCGTGGTCGCGGTCGAGCACCGACGCGAAGCCGCCGTAGTGGTCGAGCCACCAGAACGAGGGACTCGGGACGACGAGGAACTCTGCACCCGCTCGACGAACCTGTTCGAGGTCCGCAATCGCCTCGGCCGAGTCGGCGGGATGGTGGCCTGCGTACGTCCCGCGAGGTGTCTGCTGGAGGTGCACCCCGCGCCGGCGCCGCAGCCGGATGAGGTCGTCGTCGCCGCGGCTCACCACGGCAACGACGGACCCCGCCGGAACGATCCGTTCGATCGTGTCGCGTACCGACCGCACGACGCCGTCGTACGCCAGGTAGTCGCTCGGTTTCGGCAGGGCGCGGCCCGCGGTCGCGGCACGCGCGGTGAGCGCCGCCTGCAGGGCGTGGATGTGTCGTTCGATCTGTCGATCGGTCTCGAGAAGGTCTTCCGGCGACTGGCCGGCAACGCCGACTCCACGGTTCTCGGCGGTCGTCTCACGCGACATGCCGGCAGCCGTGGGTCGCTCGAGCAGCGCGATTGTGAGACGCGCGACCTCTTGAAGGAGGCCGCCCCCCTGGTCGGCGCGCTGACGCAGGCGCCGAGCCAACTCGGTCTCGGCCAC
>JAUJMY010000025.1 GCA_030446625.1 Gaiellaceae bacterium | reverse complement strand
CGAGGCCGGCGCCTGGCCGGACAGCCGCCCGATGCTGCGGGTCGAGGTCTCCGCCGCGCTCGCAGGGCTCGGCTTCCGCCTCGTCGCGACCGACGGTACGGCCGCGACGCTCGCCGCCGCCGGGCTCGCCGTCGAGCGCGTGCGCAAGGTGGGCGAGGACCGCGCCGGCGCCAGCGTCGTCGACCTGATCCGCCGCGGCCGGTGCGACCTCGTCGTGAACACTCCTCAGGGGCGCGGAGCGCGCGGCGACGGGTACCGGATCCGCGAGGCCGCGCTCGCTTCGCGGATCCCGTGTGTGACGACGCTCGCGGGTGCCGCGGCCGCCGTGCACGCGATCGCGGCCGCGCGCAGCGAGAGCGCTTGCTCGCTCCAGGAGAGGATCGGTGCCGGCGCGCGAACTGCGTGAGGTCGTCGCGACCGAGCACGTCGGGGCGTACACGCTGTTGCGCGTCGCGCGCGGGCGGCTCGACGCGGGGCTTCCGGGGCAGTTCTTCATGCTCGGCACGCCCCGGCGGCTCTTGCCGCGCCCGATGAGCCTCTGCCTCGCGCCGCCGGACGAGCTCGCCTTCCTCGTCGACCCGATCGGCCCCGGTACGCGAGCGCTCGCGGCGCTGTCGCCGGGGGACGAGGTGAGCGTCTTCGGCCCGCTCGGGAACGGCTTCCGGCTCGACGTCGAGCGCCCGCTGCTCGTCGGCGGGGGGATCGGGATCGCGCCGCTCCCGTACCTCTCGTCGTGGCTCGACGAGCCGCCCGCGATCCTCGGCTTCCGTTCCGAGTGGCACGCCGAGGCCGCCGCGCTCGTGCCGAACGCGCAGGTCGTCGTCGAGCCGACGTACGTGACGGACGTCATCCCGCGGGAGCGGCGTGACGTGCTGGCGTGCGGACCCGAGCCGATGCTCGAGGCCGTCCGCGCGCTCGTGCCCGCCGCGCAGCTCGCGTGGGAGGCTCCGATGGCGTGCGGCTACGGCGCGTGCTACGGGTGCGCGGTCGAGCTCGACGGCGAGTGGAGGCGGCTCTGCGTGGACGGTCCCGTCCTGGAGCGCGCGGCATGAACGCGATCCCCTCGACAGCGGCGAGCGAGGAGCTGGCGCGGCTCGTCGTCCGAGCCGCGATGTTCTTCGAGCTCGCGGACGACGACACGGTCGATCCCGACGCGGCCGTCGACTGGCTGGAGTCGATCGCGAGCTCGCTGGAGCAGCTGTCGCCCGCCGACCGCGACTGGCTCCTCGGGCGGGTCGGGGACTGGGCGACGGAGGAGAAGCAGCCCGAAAACCGCCGCTTCCTCGAGGCGTTTCCGGACGCCTTCGGGCTCGTCGCGGACGGCGGCGAGGAGGACGCGTGATCCTCAACGCCTCCGGCTGCCTCGACGCGCTCACGGCGCCCGAGGCCGCGCTCTCCCTGGACGCGTTCGTGACGAAGACGGTCACGCCGCTGCCGCGCGGAGGCAACGTGCCGGTCCGCATCGCGGAGACCCAGCACGGGATGCTGAACTCGATCGGGCTCGCGAACCCCGGCCTCGACGCATTCCTCGCGGAGACGCTCCCGCGCCTCGTCATGCTCGGCGTCCCGCTGTGGGTCTCGGTCGGCGGGTTCTCCGCGCGGGAGTACGCGACGAGCTGCGCGCGGCTCGACGCCTGCGAGGAGGTCCACGTGCTCGAGCTGAACCTCTCGTGCCCGAACGTCGACGAGGCTCCGGAGAGCGCGGCGGAGATCGTGGCGGCGTGCCGCGCGGCCACGTCGAAGCCGCTCTACGCGAAGCTCTCGCCGTCGGCGTGGGACGTCGCCGTGGTCGCGCGCGCCGTCGAGGACGCGGGCGCGGACGGCCTCTCGCTCGTGAACACGCTCCGCGGCCTCGCGCTCGACGAGCGGACGCTCCGCCCGCGCCTCGCGACGGCGACCGGCGGATACTCGGGACCGCCGCTGAAGCCGGTCGCGCTCGCCGCGGTGTGGGCATGTCGGCGCGCGACGCGGCTCCCGATCGTCGGCATGGGCGGCGTCTGGACGGGGCGCGACGCGCTCGAGCTGCACGCAGCGGGAGCGACCGCGATCGGGGTCGGGACTGCGCTCTTCGCAGACCCCGCGGCAGCGGCCAGAATCCGCGGCGAGCTGTTGTCAGAATTAAAAACACACGGGCTCTCGAGCGTCTCGGACGCGATCGGAATCGCGCACGACGAGTTGCCGCGCGTGGGCGGCGTCACGGCTCGAAGATCCACAAAAAGCCTGGATTTGGTGCAAAAACGAACTGCTTGATCGCCGCGGGCGAGGTGCTAGACTCGCGCCCCGTGGTTTCGCCCAAGACGCAGGCGCAGGCGCCGGTGCGCTCCCTCGATCAGCGGATGGAGGCACTCAAGAGGGCCAACGACATCCGGGTGCGGCGCGCGCAGCTGAAGAAGGATCTCAAGGACGGGCGCGTCCAGATCGAGGTGGTCCTGACCGATCCGCCGGAGTACGTCGAGACGGCGAAGGTGTTCGACATCCTCATGGCGGTACCGAAATTCGGGCGCGTGAAGGCCGCTCGGTTCCTGAACACCTGCCGGATCAGCCAGTCGAAGACCGTCGGAGGGCTCTCGGAGCGGCAGCGGGCGGAGCTGATTGGGCTCTTCAACCGCTAGCGGCGACGCCGCGCCGCTGCCGGTCTTCGTGATCACCGGCCCTTCTGGCGCCGGCAAGGGGACGCTGGAGCGCGAGCTCCTGCGCCTGCTGCCCGGGCAGCTCGAGCTCGCCGTCTCGGCGACGACGCGTCCGCGGAGGCCGGGCGAGGAGCACGGACGCGAGTACTGGTTCATCAGCGCGCAGGAGTTCGCGCGCCGCGTCGACGCGGACGAGTTCCTGGAGTGGGTCGAGTACGTCTCCGGTCATCGCTACGGGACGCTCCGGGCCGAGATCGACCGGATCCGCACAGCGGGGCGCGCGCCCATGCTCGACCTCGAGATCGAAGGCGCGCTGACGGTGCGCGACGAGGTCCCCGGGAGCGTGACCGTCTTCGTCGACGCGCCGCTGCACGAGCTCGAGCGGCGCCTGCGCGAGCGTGCGACGGAGAGCACCGGCGAGATCCACGAGCGCGTCGACCTCGCGCGCCGCCAGAAGGAGCACGCCGGCGAGTTCGACTACGTCGTGCTGAACGACGATCTCGGCCGCGCGGCGTCCGAGCTCGCGGGCATCGTCCGCCGCGAGCTCACGACAGCTACCATCTCGCGACCGTGATCCATCCTCGCATCGATGAGCTGCTCGACAACGTCGACTCGCGCTACGCGCTCGTGATCGTCGCGGCGAAGCGGGCTCGTCAGATCAACAACTACCACCACCAGCTCGGCGAGGGCATGGGCTTCGAGGACGCGCCGCCGCCGCTCGTCGAGTCGCGCTCGAAGAACTACTTGACGATGTCCCTGGAGGAAGTCGCCCAGGGCAAGATCAAGTACGACTACCGCCGCTAGCCCGCCCGCCGGCCGCGCGCTCGCGGACGCGGAGCCGCGTCGCGCGCCACCTCGTGGTGCGATGGGCACAATGCGCGGGTGGCGCGCGTGCTGGTCGGGGTATCTGGGGGGATCGCGGCGTACAAGGCATGCGAGCTCGTGCGCCTGCTCGTGAAGGCCGGGCACGAGGTCGTCCCGCTCGTCACGCCCGCAGCCGAGGGCTTCGTGCGCGCGGCGACGTTCGACGCGCTGGCGCGCCGCTCGCCGACGCAGGAGCCGTACCCGCACCTCGCGCGCGCCGACCTGCTCGTCGTCGCGCCCTGCACCGCGAACACGCTCGCGAAGCTCGCGCACGGGCTCGCCGACAACCTCGTGAGCGAGGCGGCGCTCGCGCACGAGGGGCCGACGCTCGTCGCGCCCGCGATGAACCCGCGGATGTGGGCGCATCCGGCGACGCGAGCGAACGTGGAGCGGCTGCGCTCGCGCGGCGTCGAGCTCGTCGGCCCCGGCGAGGGCGACACCGCCGAGGGCGAGCAAGGGGTGGGGCGGATGGCCGAACCGGAGGAGATCCTCGAGCGCTGCACTGCGCTCCTCCGGCCGAACAACGGGTCGTTGCACGGGAAGCGCGTCCTTGTCACCGCGGGTGGAACGCGCGAGCCGCTCGACGCCGTGCGCTACGTCGGCAACCGCTCGTCCGGCCGCATGGGCGTCGCACTCGCGGCCGAGGCCCGGCGGCGCGGCGCAGAGGTGACGCTCCTCGGCGCGAACCTCGCGGTCCCGCCGCCCCCGGGGGTCGAGCACGTCGACACGCCGACGACCGCCGACCTCGAGCGCGAGGCGCTCGCGCGCGCCGACGCGGACCTCGTGCTGATGGCCGCCGCGGTAGCGGACTACGCGCCCGCGCACGCGAGCCTGGAGAAGAGGCCGAAGGACGGGGAGCCGTGGCGGGTGGAGCTGCGGCCGACGCGGGACGTCCTGCGCGAGCTCTCGCAGCGGCGCACGAACGGGCAGGTCCTCGTCGGCTTCGCCGCGGACACCGGCCGCCGCGGCCTCGAGCGGGCGAGGGAGAAGCTGCACGCGAAGGGCGTCAGCCTGATCGTCTTCAACGACGTCGGGCGGGGCGACATCGGCTTCGATGCGGCGGAGAACGAGGTCACGATCGTCGGCCGCGACGGCGAGCGGCGTGTCGCCAAGGCGCCGAAGGAGCGCGTCGCGGCGGAGATCGTGGACGAGGCGGAGCGACTCCTGGAGGGACATGGACGAGCCAGCGCTCACTAGCTCGCCGTTCACGTCGCGCGAGGCATCCGCGCGGACGATCGAGCGCATCACGGAGAACGTCGCTCGCGTCGTGCACGCGCCGGCCGAGACGCTTCGGCTGTGCGTCCTCTGCCTCGTGAGCGAGGGCCATCTGATCATCGAGGACTTTCCCGGCGTCGGAAAGACGATGCTGGCGAAGGCGCTCGCGCGCTCGCTCGACGTCTCCTTCTCGCGCCTCCAGTTCACGCCGGACCTCCTGCCGTCCGACGTCACCGGCGTGAGCGTGTTCAACCAGCGGCGGAACGAGTTCGAGTTCCGGCCGGGACCCGTCTTCGCGAACCTGCTGCTCGTCGACGAGATCAACCGCGCGTCGCCGAAGACGCAGTCGGCGCTGCTCGAGTGCATGCAGGAGAACCAGGTGACGATCGACGGCACGACGTACGGGCTCTCGCGGCCGTTCATGGTCATCGCGACGCAGAACCCGATCGAGTACGAGGGCACCTACCCGCTGCCGGAGGCGCAGCTCGACCGGTTCACGATGCGGCTCGAGCTGGGCTACCCGCCGCTCGCGGACGAGGCGCGGATGCTGGGCGAGCAGACGAGCGAGCCGCCCCTCGAGAGCCTCCGCGCCGTGACGTCCGCAGTCGACGTCGCGGCCGCGATCGAGGACGCGAAGGCCGTCTACGTGGAGGAGAGCCTGAGCCGCTACGCCGTCGCGCTGCTCCGCCAGACGCGCGGCGACTCGCGCCTCTATCTGGGGGCGAGCCCCCGCTCGGGGATCGCGCTGCTGCGCGTCGCGAAGGCGCGCGCGCTCGCGGAGGGGCGCGAATACCTGCTGCCGGACGACGTCAAGGCGGTGGCCGAGCACGTGCTCTCTCTCACCGGCTGATCCTCGCGCCCGAAGCGCGCTCGTCCGGCCTCGCCGCCCGCGACCTCGTCCGCGACGCGCTCGAGCGGACGCCGGTCCCGGTGTGACCGTGCCCGCGGCGGAGGAAGCGCCGTGCTGACGCAGCGGGGACGCACCGTGCTCGCCGCCGGGCTGGCGATCTACGTCGCGGCGTGGGCGTTCGGCTCGATGCCGCTCTACCCCGTCGCCGTCGGGCTGCTGCTCGCGGTCGCGGCGGCGCGGGTCTGGGTCCGCGTCCTCGACAAGCCGATGCGGCTTCGGCGCGTGGGCGCGCGCGAGCACGTCGAGGGCGAGGACGTGTCCGTCGTGCTCGACCTCGAGCACGAGGGCCGCGTGCGCCCGGTAGCGATCGATCTCGTCGACCGCCTCGGGGGGCTCGGCGAGTTCGAGGTCGGGCTCTCGGGCAACGGCGGCGACCTGAGCGGACGCTACGTGATCCCGTCGCTGCCGAGGGGGCGCTACGCCTTCGAGTCCGCGGTCGCCGTGCTCGAGGACCCCTTCGGGCTGGAGCGGACGGAGGTGGCGCTCGAGACGCCGGGCGCGCTCCTCGTCTACCCGCGCCTCGCCGAGCTCGACGGCCTCTTCAGCGAGGCCGGCGCGCATGCCCAGGACGGCCGACGGCTGCTCCTGCGGCGCCCGAGCGGGTTCGACCTGCACAGCGTCCGCGAGTACGAGCAGGGCGAGTCGCTCAGGAAGGTGCACTGGCGGTCGACGGCGCGGCGTGGGCAGCTGATGGTGAAGGAGCTCGAGGACGCGCCGCGCGACGAGGTGGCCGTGCTCCTCGACGCGTCCGCGGGCGCGGTCGTCGGCGAGCCGCCCGACTCGAGCTTCGACATGCAGGTGCGGGCGGCGGGGTCGATCCTGCGCGCGCACGTCCGCCGCGGCCGGCGCGCCGTCCTCGTCGTGAACTCGGCCGCGCGGGAGGAGCAGGGGCTGCGCGGAGACGACGGCGACTGGCGGCGCGCGCTCGACGTCCTCGCCGCGGTCCAGCCGACGGGACGCGCGCCGGCGGCTGCGCTCGTCGGGGAGGCGGGCGCCGCGGGGCGGGCGCTCGAGCTGACGGTCGTGACAGCGGAGCTGGCACCGCAGCTCGTGGAGCGGCTCGTGCATCGCGCCGGCGGCCGCCGCGGGACGGCGCTCGTCTACGTGGACGCCGCGAGCTTCGGCGCGCGGCCGCCGCGCGCGTCGCGAGCCGGCGCTCCTGCGTCTGCGGGCCGCCGGGATCCCCGTCGCCGTCCTCGCGCGCGGCGACGACCTCGCCGCGAAGCTGGGCGGCTCCGTGCTGGTGGAGGCGGCGGGTGGGTAGGACGGCCGCCGCTTACGCGCTGCCGGCTGCGCTCGTCGTCACCGGCTGGCTCGGCCTCGAGCAGCCGATCCGCGACGGGCGCACCGCCGTGCTCCTCGCGCTCCTCGCGCTGCTCCCGGCGCTCGCGCCGACGTGGCCCCGACGCGCGGCCGCGCTCGCCGGCGCGGCGGTCGTGGCCGCCGCCGTCGCGCTCGGCGTCCCGGCGGCGGCGCTGCGGCCCCGCGACGGCGACGCCTTCTTCGCGCCGCTGCTGTCGCGCTTCGTCGAGGGCTTCCTCGACTTCTACGACGTCGCCGTCCCGTTCGCGCCGCTCGAGCGTCCGCTCATGGGGGGCGTCGTGCTGCTCGCGATCTTCGGCTTCTGCGCGGGCCTCGCGCTAGCGGTGGCGGCGCGTCGCGCACTCGCGGCCGCGCTCGTGCTCGTCGCCGGGGCCTCGTGGCCGGCGACGCTCGTCGGCGGCGGGACGCTACAGCGCGGCGGCCTGATCCTCGCTGCGACGCTCCTCCTCCTGGCCGTCGCGCGGCCGCGGCCGTCGCGCGTGTACCGGCATACGGCCGTCGCCGTCGCCCTCCTCGTCGTCGCGTCGCTCGCGGCGGCCACCTCGCCTGCGGTCGCGAAGGGCGAGTTCGTGGCGTGGAGCGACTGGGACGTGTACGACCGGCCGCAAGATCCCGTCGGCGTCCGCTACGTCTGGAACGCGAACTACGGCGGCATCTCGTTCCCGAAGAAGCGCACGACGGTGCTGCGCGTCGAAGGCCCCGACCGCGCGCACTACTGGCGCGCGACGACGCTCGACGTGTTCGACGGCCTGCGCTGGCGCGAGCACGTGCCGACGCTCGCGGCCTCGAGCGGGCGGAAGCTGCTGACGAGCGACCCGCTGCTCCCGGAGGCGGCGCGGGATCCCCGAAACTGGCTGAAGACGGACGTGAGCGTCGAGGCGCTTCGCGACCGGCGCCTCCCGGCGCCGAGCATGCCCGTCGCGTACGACCCGCGCGGGATCGGGCGCCTCGAGTACGGGCCCGGGAACGTGGCGACGCTGCGCGGCGGCCTCGCGCGCGAGCAGGAGTACACCGTGTGGAGCTACACGCCGAACCCGACGCCCGCGCAGCTCGCACGCGCGAGCACGAGTACGACGCTGCGGCGAAGCGCGCAGACGCAGTACCTCGAGGTGCTCGCGGGGCTGGAGACGCCGCCGTTCGCGTACCCGCGCAGGTGGGCGGACATCGGCCGGCTCTACACGTACTCGCCGCGGCTCGAGGCGTACCGGCCGCTCGCGGACGAGGCGCGCCGCGTCGCCGGAGGAGCGCGGAGCGCGTACGCCGCGGCGGTCGCGCTGGAGGCGTTCTTCCGCTCCTCGCGGTTCGAGTACGACGAGCAGCCGCCCGTGGCGGCGGGCGTTCCGCCCCTCGTCTCGTTCGTCACGGGACACAGGCGCGGCTACTGCCAGCAGTTCGCCGGCGCGATGGCGCTCATGCTCCGCTACCTGGGCGTCCCAGCTCGCGTAGCCGCGGGCTTCACGAGCGGCTCGTACGACGCGCGCGCACGGCGCTGGACCGTCACCGACCACGACGCGCACGCGTGGGTCGAGGTCTGGTTCGACGGCTGGGGGTGGTTGCCGTTCGACCCGACGCCGGGTCGCGGCCGTCTCTCCGGTGCGTACACGACCGCGTCGCGCAACTTCGACTACGCGAGCGTGGCGAGCATCATGCGCAGCCTGAGCCGCTCCAACCCGGGCCTCAACCTCGCACCGGGCGCCGGCCGCGAGGCGCCGGAGCGCGTGACGCCCAGCCGCGACCTCCCGGGCGACCTCACCGGGACGGCGGCTCGCGGCGGAGACCGCAGCGCGAGCCTCCTGCGGCTGCTCGCGCTCGTCGCGGCAGCGCTCGCGGCTGCGATCGCGCTCGCGAAGGCGGTCCTGCGGCGCTCGCGGTACCTCACGCGCGACCCGCGGCGCGTGGCCGCGGCGTGCCGGAGCGAGCTCGTCGACATCCTCGCCGACCAGCGGATCGCCGTCCCGGCCGGGGCGACGCTCGCGGAGCTTGCGACGACGGTCCGCGCCCGGCTAGGCGTCGACGCGCGCCCGTTCCAGGTCGCGGCGGGCGCGGCGCGCTTCGCGCCTCCCGAGGAAGCCGCCTCCGCGGCCCGGCGGGCACGGCGCGAGCTCCGGCGGCTGCGGCGCTCGATCCGGCGCCGGCTGACGTCGGCCCAGCGGCTGCGGGGCCTGCTGTCGGTGCGCTCGCTCGGGCTGAGCGGTTGAGCCTTGACGTCTGCGTCGTGCTCGCCGCGGGCGAGGGGACGCGCCTGCGGCCGTTGACGGAGCTCTACGCGAAGCCGGTGCTCCCGATCGACGGGCGGCCGGTCGTCGCGACGCTGCTCCACGACCTCCGCGCGGCGGGGATCCGCGAGGTCGTCCTCGTCACGGGCTACCACGCGGAGCAGGTCGAGGCGCTCGTCGGCTCGGGAGACGCGTTCGGCGTCGAGGTGCGCACGGTTCGGCAACCGCGTCCCGATGGCGCCGCGGACGCGATGAGGAGGGCGGACGCGACGCCGCCGTACCTCGTGACCGCGGCCGACACGGTCTACTCGAACGGAGACATCGGGCGCTTCGTCGCGGCCGCGGGCGGCGCGTCCGCCGGCGCGATCTCCGTTCGTCGACAGCCCGGGCGCCCGCGCACGACCCGGATCCGCGTCGCCGGCGGCCGCGTCGTGCGCGTGGTCGATCCGGACTCGCCGGACGACCTCACGGCGGCGCCGCTCGTGCTCGTCGGCGAGCCCGTGCACGACCGGCTGCGCGAGGTGACATCGCCGCCGTACGAGCGGCCGTACGACAGCGGCCAGGCCTTCCAGCTCGCGATCGACGCGGGCGCGAGCGTGCCCGCGATCGAGATCGGGCGCACCCGTGACTTGACGTATCCGGTTGACTTGGTACGAGAGAACTTTCCGTACCTGGGGTCGCTATGAGCGAGACGTACAACCTGTTCCAGCAAGGCCGCGCGCGCCTCAAGCAGGGCATGGCCGCGCAGGCCACGGTGCCGCTCGAGAAGGCGAAGCGGCGCGAGCCCGACAAGGCGTCGATCCGGGAGGCGCTCGGCATCGCGTACGCGCGGCTGCGCCGGTGGGACGAGGCCGAGACGGAGTTCCGCGCGATGCTCGAGCTCTCGCCGGCGGACGACTACGCCCACTACGCGCTCGGCCGCTGCCTCGAGAAGCAGGGCAGGGCCGCGGAGGCGAACGGGCACTACAAGCTCGCCAGCTCCCTCCGGCCGCAGAGCGAGCGCTACGCGGCGCGGATCCTCGACCTGGACGACTGACGGCGCCGCCCCGTGCGCGCCGTTTGCCAGCGGGTGGCGGAGGCGCGCGTCGTCGTCGACGGCGAGGGCAGCGGCGCGATCGGCGCGGGGCTGCTCGTGCTGCTCGGCGTCGCGCGCGACGATCGCGTGCTGGACGCGGAGCGACTCGCGCGGAAAGTCGCCGCGCTGCGGGTCTTCGAGGACGAGCGGGGGCGGTTCGCGCGCAGCGTCCTCGACGTCGGCGGCGGCGTCCTCGTCGTGAGCCAGTTCACGCTCATTGCCGATAGCAAACGCCAAAGGGGAACTCGCCCCGACTTCTCTGCCGCAGCGCCGAAAGAGCAGGCCGAGCCGCTCTACAACCGGTTCTGCGAGGAGCTACGCGCGCTCGGGTTGCACGTCGAGACCGGCGTGTTCGGCGCACACATGGCGCTCGAACTCGTCAACGACGGGCCGGTCACGATCATCCTCGACACGTCCTGAGCGACGCGTCGCGCGGGGTGCGGTGTGACGCCGACGTGCGTCGCCCCGAACCTCGACGAGGTGCTCGCGCACGTCCGGCCTGGACGCGACACGCGGCTCTACCTCACCGATGAGCAGAAGCGTGCGACCGCCGACCGCGACGGGCTGATCCTGCGCCACGTCGTGCGCGCGCTCGTGCGGGCTCGGCACGGGGCGAGGCACCCAAAGCAGCCACCCGACGCGTTCCCGCTCACCCCGCTCGCCCTTCAAGCGGTCGCACGAAAACTCGGACCCGGTCACGTCGGCATCAAGCGCGCGTATGCCCTGATCGCACGCGGCAGGGAGTGCGGGCTGCTCTACGACGCGGGCCGGTACCGGGCGCGCCGCCGTCTCGCGGGCGACCGGCTGATCCCGCTCTACAGGCTCGGCGCACGGATCGCAGCGGGGGTGTGCTCGGCGCACAAGCAGCCTACTGTCGGCAGAAAAACGCGTGTCAAGCGGAAAAAGCCGCCGAGGTGGTGGCTGCACCCGCTGTTGGGCGACCCGAGCAGGCGTGCGCCGCCCGGTCTGAGCCGCCGGATGAGGAACGCACGCTCCCACGACGAACGCCACCCAAGCCGGGTGTGAGTTCCGTGCGACAATTCGGCGCGGTGGCTGACGACTTCGACGATTACCTGCCGCTCTGGTACGTCAGGGCCGACGACGAGTGGGCGCAGGAGTGGGAGCGCCGCTACCGCGCGTCGTCGTCGCCGGGCGCGGTGCCGGTCGTCACGGTGCTCGTGTGCCTCGTCTGCGTGGCGGTGGCCGCCGTGTGGAACGCGCCGCTGAGTGCGGGCGACGTGCTCGGGCTCGGGCTCGGGGGGCTGCTCTCCTGGCGCGGGCTGCGCCACGACTGGGGCTGAGCGGGTGCCGTTCACCCCGTGCATCCGCTGTGGCGCGCTCGGCACCGGCTCCTACTGCGACGCGCACCGCCCGCAGGCGTGGCGGGTGCGTCCCTCGCCGTCGAGCCGGAGCCGCCCGAGCCCGGCGCAGCGCGCGCGGATCAAGCGCAGGGACGGCGGGCGGTGCGTCCGTTGCGGCTCGACCGAGCGGCTGCGCGTCCATCACCGCAAGCACGTCGCCGACGGTGGCGGGCACGACGACGCCAACCTCGTCACGCTGTGCGACGCGTGCCACGGCGTCGAGCACGTGGGAGGCCGCTGAGTCGTGGAGCTTCTCGGCGCGGCGGGGATCGTGGTCTGTCTGCTCCTCCTGCTCGCGTGGACGAGTAGGCGGTGGGGAGCGCCGAGGTTCTACGTGCGCGGTGCAGCCGCGCTGTGGGTGATGGCGGCGGTGCTCGGCGTGATCGTCGCCGCGTTCGCGTTGCGGTAGCGGGCAAGGCGCGCGGAGGCGCGTGTCGAATGAGCACGCATGGACGAGCGCGCGCGGCGATGGGAGCGCCGATTCGAGGTTCCGATGCTCGTTGCTGCGCTGCTCGTCATTCCGGTGATGGTGGTCGAGCAGACGGACGCGGGGGAGGAGTGGCGGACGCTTGCGGGCATCGTCAACTGGGGCATCTGGATCGCGTTCGCCGTCGAGCTTGTCGTGATGCTCGCGGTCGTGCGTGATCGGCGCGCGTGGCTCCGCACGCACCCGCTCGAAGTCGCGGTCGTGCTGCTGACGCCGCCCTTCCTTCCCGCGAGCTTGCAGGCGCTCCGCGTGTTCCGCCTGCTCCGTCTAATCCGGCTGCTCCGCATCGCGAAGCTGGCACGTCGGCTGTTCTCACTCGAAGGCATCCGGTGGGCGGCGGTGCTCGCCGCCCTGACCGCGCTCGGCGGTGGCGCTGGCTACGCGTATGTCGAGAAAGAGAACTCGACGTGGGACGGCGTGTGGTGGGCGGTCACGACGATGACGACCGTCGGCTACGGGGACGAGTTCCCGACCACGACGCTCGGACGCATACTCGGCATCGCGCTGATGATCGTCGGCATCGGCTTCATCGCCGTGCTCACGGGCGCGGTCGCCGAGCGGTTCCTCACGAGCCGGATCGACGAGGCGCAGGAGGTCGTTACCGAGGATGTGGAGCACGCCGAGGCGGACGTGGTCGCGGAGCTACGCGAGATCGCCGACCGACTGTACGCGCTCGAACGGCGGCTCGGCGAGAAGCGCGGTTTTTGAGAGACGCGCCGCATACCCCGCTCCCCTACTGTCCTGCGCAAAAATGGCTTTCGTGAGGATCGACGATGCGAGCGCGTGGCTGGAACGGTTCGTCGCAGAGCACATTCCGCGGGCGGAGGAGGACGCCGTCTGGACATTCGAGGGCGCTCCTCTGCCTCTGCACATCGACTACTACGACGACGTTTCGGACGCGCCGCCCGAGCCGCTCGTAACCTCTGTGCGCGCCGTTGTGCTTTGCGGTGACCAGGTTCTCACTCTGCGGAACCCGGACGCGGTACACGCGCTACCCGGAGGACGGCGTGAGCTCGGGGAGTCGTTCGAGGAAACTCTGCGTCGTGAACTGTTAGAGGAGGCCGCGTGCACGATCACGAACCATCGTCTCCTCGGTATCGCGCACCTTCGACACGTCGCGGAGAGGCCACGTTCGTACTCGTACCTCTACCCCGACTTCTTGTGGGCGATCTATGTGGCCGACAGCGACGCGCCGGACGCATCGTGCATCGGGGACGACTACGAAATCGAAGCGCGCTTCGAGCCAGTTGCTGCTGCGCTCAACCGGGTTGATTTGCCGAGCCGTATCTACATCGAGGCAGCCCTGCGGGCGCGCGATTAGAGCCACCCGAGCAAGCGCACGGGTTCGGGTCGCGCGGTGGCACGTTCGACCGCCTGCGCGAGCGCGACGAGGGCGTCGATCTGCGCGCTGCGGAGCGGCCGTCGCGACCGGCGTCTTCGGCGCGCGGATGCGGGTCGAGCTCGTGAACGACGGGCCCGTGACGATCGTGCTCGGCTGATCCCGCACGTCCGCCTTCGAGCGGCCGTTTGCTATCCTCGGCCGACCACATTTCACCGGCTTGGCGAAATGGGCGCTTCGGGCGCCCGTTTCTTTTGAAGGGGGAGGAATGGCCACCGTCCACGAGCAGGAGAGGTCGCTTCAGCGCGAGATCAGCGGCACCGTCGAGTCGGGCATCGCGGGCATCGAGGTGCTGGCCGTCGAGCTCAGCGGGCCGGACCGCTTCTGCGTCTACGTCGACCATCCGAGCGGCGTCGACCACGCGCTCTGCGCGCGGGTCACCGACCTCCTTCGCGGTTACCTCGACCGCTACACGATCGAGGTCTCGTCCGCGGGCTTCGAGCGGCCGCTCCGCAAGCCCGGCCACTTCCGCAACGTGCTCGGGCGCCGCGTCGCGATCCGCACGGCCGCCGAGATCGGCGGACGGAGGCGGTTCCGCGGCGAGCTCGTCGCCGCGGGCGAGGGAGCAGTGACCGTGAAGACCGAGGGACAGCCGGTGGACATCCCGTACGACGCGATCGTGCGCGGCAACCTGATCGACGAAGAGGGTGTGAGATGACTCAAGAGATCATCGAAGCAGTACGCGAGATCGAGCGCGACAAGGGCATCGAGAGCGGCACGCTCGTCGCGGCGCTCGAGGACGCGCTGCTGGCCGCATACAAGAAGACCCCCGGCGCCTCGCGGCACGCGGCGGTCGAGCTCGACGAGCGGGGTGACTTCCGCGTCTTCTCGGTGGAGCTCCCCAAGGACGTCGAGGAGCGTCTGCTCGACGAGGCGCGCGAGCGCGCGCTCGAGGAGCTCGAGCGGCTCGAGGCCGAGAACGGCGAACGCTCGCACACGCTGATCAACGACGACGACCTGCTGATCGACTGGTCCGACGTGCCCGAGGAGCAGGTGAAGCGCGAGGACGTCACGCCCGACGACTTCGGCCGGATCGCCGCGCAGACGGCGAAGCAGGTCATCCTGCAGCGGATCCGCGAGGCCGAGCGCGCGATGATGTACGACGAGTACATCGACCGCGTCGGCGAGGTCGTGACGGGGATCGTCCAGCAGGCGGGTGACCGCAACAACGTCCTCGTCGACCTCGGCAAGGTCGAGGCGCTCCTGCCGCGCTCCGAGCAGGTCGACGGCGAGCGCTACGAGCAGGGCAGCCGGATCAAGGCCGTGATCACGGAGGTGCGCTCGGGGACGAAGGGCCCGCAGGTGATCCTCTCGCGCCGCGATCCCGAGCTGATCAAGACGCTCTTCGAGCTCGAGGTGCCGGAGATCGCCGACGGCCTCGTCGAGATCCGCGGCGTCGCCCGCGAGCCCGGCTACCGGTCGAAGATCGCCGTCGAGTCGCACGCGCAGGGCGTCGACCCGGTCGGCGCGTGCGTCGGCCCGCGCGGCTCGCGCGTGCGCATGGTCGTCTCCGAGCTGCGCGGCGAGAAGATCGACATCATCCCGTGGAACAACGAGCCCGCCCGCTTCCTCGCGAAGGCGCTGTCGCCCGCGCGCGTGCGCGAGGTCTTCGTCGACGACGAGACGAAGGAGGCGACGGTGATCGTCCCCGACGACCAGCTCGCGCTCGCGATCGGCAAGGAGGGCCTGAACGCCCGGCTCGCCGCTCGCCTCACGGGCTGGAAGGTCGACATCCAGTCCGACACGGAGTTCGCGCAGGCGGAGGCGGAGGCGGCGTACGGCGGCGGCGACGAGAACGACGAGTCGTTCAGTGGCCGCTGCGGGGCGATCCTCTCGAACGGCAAGCGCTGCCCGAACGCGTCGCTGCCGGGCTCACGCTACTGCGGCGTCTCCGCGCACCAGGCGCTCGCGAGCCAGGAGGCGCAGCTTCCCGCCGACGCACCGGTGACGGCGCCGACCGCGACGGCCGCCGAGGTCGAGGAGCTCGAGCCGGTCGCGCGGATCGAGGAGCCCGGCGTGACCCCGCCGGTCGCCGCGCTCCCCGGCGACCGCGGCGAGGCAGCCCCGGCGCCGCAGCACGCGCCGGCCGCGGTCGTGCCCGCAGGGATCCCGTTCGAGACGACCGCGGCCGGGGGCGGCGGGGCCGCGGACGAGGCTGACGCGGCCGGCGAGGGCGAGGAGGCGGCGCCGGTGGAGCAGCTGGCGGGCGAGACGCAGGGGGCGCACGGGGACGGCGACAAAGCTGCCTGATGCCCGGCCCCGTGAGGACCTGCGCCGGCTGCGGCCGCAAGGCGCCGAAGGCGGAGCTGGTGCGCTTCGTCGCACCGGAGGGCGCGCTTGCACCGGGGCCGCGCGAGGCCGGCCGCGGGGTCTACACGTGCCGACGGCTCGCGTGCTTCGAACGGGCCGCGGATCGGCGCGCGTTCGCGCGCACGCTCCGGCGCACGGTGAAGGTCGATCCGGCGCTGGCGGCGCTCTACACTGGAGACACTGATGGCTGAGAGCTCAGGCCCGAACCGCCCGAACCGCCCGGTCCGCCCGCGCCAGGGCGCCGTCGGCGGCCAGCGCAAGCGGCGCGTCGTCATCGACTCGGGCGCGGCGCGCCCGCGCCAGGACGCGCGCCAGCAGCGCGATCGCCAGGACGCACGCCCGAAGGAGCGGCGCGAGGTCGTCCAGCCGACCGGGCCCGTCAGCGTCCCCTCCGGCGTCACCGTCAAGGACATCTCGGCGGCGCTCGGGATCCCGGTCGCGCAGATCATCAAGATCATGATGGGGCTCGGGGAGATGGTGACGATCACCCAGTCGCTCTCCGACGAGGCGGTGCAGCTGATCGCCGCCGATCCCGCGGTGAACCGCGAGGTGAACATCAAGCACACCGCCGACGAGGACGAGGAGCCGGAGGCGTACGAGGACGCGGACGAGGACCTCGCCCCGCGGCCGCCCGTCGTCACGATCATGGGCCACGTCGACCACGGCAAGACGACGCTCCTCGACGCGATTCGCGAGACCGCCGTCGTCGAGACCGAGGCCGGCGGGATCACGCAGCACGTCGGCGCGTACCAGGTCGACCACGACGGCCGCCGGATCACGTTCCTCGACACGCCGGGCCACGAGGCGTTCACGGCGATGCGTGCGAGGGGGGCGAAGGTCACGGACATCGCCGTCCTGGTCGTCGCCGCGGACGACGGGGTGATGCCGCAGACGCGCGAGTCGATCTCCCACGCGCGCGCGGCCGGCGTCCCGATCGTGGTCGCGGTGAACAAGATCGACGTTGCCGACGCGAACCCGCAGCGCGTGCGCACCGAGCTCGCGAGCGAGGGGCTCCAGCCCGAGGAGTGGGGCGGGACGACGCAGTTCGCCGACGTCTCGGCGCGCGAGAAGCTGAACCTGGACGACCTGCTCGAGCGCGTCCTGCTCGTCGCGGACGCCGAGCTCGAGCTGACCGCGAACCCGAACGCGGAGGCGTCGGGCCCGATCATCGAGTCGCGGCTCG
Source organism: Gaiellaceae bacterium (assembly GCA_030446625.1). Lineage (GTDB taxonomy): Bacteria > Actinomycetota > Thermoleophilia > Gaiellales > Gaiellaceae > JAUJMY01. Next base: position 3,236 of record JAUJMY010000025.1, on the reverse strand, counting down.
ACGTCGGGCGCGGGCCGGTGGCGACGATGCTGGTCCACCGCGGCACGCTCCGGATCGGCGACGCGGTCGTGGCCGGCGACGCGCACGGCAAGGTGCGCGCGCTCTACAACTACCGCGGCGAGAAGATTCGCGAGGCGCGGCCGGGCGAGCCGGTCGAGATCCTCGGCTTCGACCATCCTCCGCCCGCGGGCGAGCTCTGCCGCGTCGTCGAGAACGAGCGTCAAGCGCGTCACCTAGCGGGGCTGCGTGGCCAGCGGCTGCGCACGGAGCAGCGTGCTCAGCAGTCGCGGCGGGGCGTGTCGCTCGAGTCGCTCTTCGACGAGCTGCAGGCGGGCGCGGTGCAGGACCTGAACCTCGTGCTGAAGGGGGACGTCGTCGGCTCGGTCGAGGCCGCCATCGGCGAGCTCTCGAAGATCCAGCACCCGGAGGTGCGCGTCAACGTGATCCACCAGGGCGTCGGCGCGATCACCGAGGGAGACATCATGCTCGCGGCGACCTCGAACGCGCTCGTCGTCGGCTTCAACGTGCGCCCGAACGCCGAGGCGCGCGGTCTCGCCGATCGCGAGGGAGTGGAGATCCGCACCTACCGCGTGATCTACGAGCTGACGCAGGACATCGAGCAGGCGCTCGTCGGGATGCTCTCGCCGGTGCAGACCGAGGAGACGCTCGGCGAGGCCCAGGTGCGGGCGCTGTTCCGCGCGTCGCGTGTCGGCACGATCGCGGGCTGCATGGTCACGAGCGGCGTCGTCCGCCGGAACGCCCGCGTGCGCGTCGTCCGCGACGGCACGGTCATCTATGAGACGACGATCGCCCAGCTCAAGCGCTTCAAGGAGGACGCGCGCGAGGTCGCGGAGGGCTTCGAGTGCGGCATCTTGCTCGACGGCTTCAACGACGTGAAGGAGGGCGACGTGCTCGAGGTGTACGAGACGCGGCAGGTCGAGCGCACGGATCTCTCCGACGCCACGCCCGCGGCGCCGGCCGCCACCGTCTAGGCCTCCTCCCGGTGGGCGCCGGGTACGTCGGCATCCTCTCGGCGGAGCTGCACTTCCCCGAGAGCCGGTCGCTGAAGGGAAAGCGGAAGCACGTGCTCTCGGCGAAGGCGCAGCTCCAGCGCCGGTTCGGCGCGTCCGTCGCGGAGGTCGACCACCACGACGTCTGGCAGCGGACGCGGCTCACGCTCTCGTGCGTCGCGCGCGACTACGGCGCGGCGCAGAGGCTGCTGGACGAGGCCGAGCGATACCTGTCGGGGCAGGAGTTCGAGCTGGGCAGCGTCGACCGAGACGTGGTGACGCTGGATGCCTGAGCGGATGCGGCGGGTGAACGAGTCGCTGCGCGAGGTGCTGTCCGACGCGCTCGGCGAGCTGATGGATCCCCGCATCGGCTTCGTCACGATCACGGGCGTGGAGACGTCGCCGGACCTCCGGCACGCGCGCGTCTTCGTGAGCGTCCTCGGCTCGGCGCGCAAGCGCGACGCGAGCCTCGCCGGTCTCCAGGCCGCGCACGGAGTGCTCCAGGCGAGGCTGGCGCGCGAGCTCAAGCTGAAGCGGACCCCGCAGCTGACCTTCGAGTACGATCCCACGGTCGAGCGCGCCGCCCGCATGACCCAGCTGATCGATGAGCTCGCTCCAGACGCGGACTGACATGCAGGCGGTGGTGGACGCGATCCGCGCCCACGGCCGCTTTCTCGTCACGACCCACGAGAACCCGGACGGCGACGCGCTCGGGTCGCTGCTCGCGATGAGGCTCGCGCTCCAGCAGCTCGGCAAGGACGCGTTCATCTACCTCGCCGGGCGCGCGCCGCTGCCCGCGGAGTACGCGTTCCTCGAGCTCGACGACCTGCTCCGCGAGCTGCCCGAGGAAGCGGGCGAGCTCGTGCTCGTCGCGGTCGACTGCGCGAACGAGAGCCGCCTCGGGCCGGATCCCGAGATCCTGATGAGCGCGCCGCTCGTGCTCGACATCGACCACCACCACGACAACACGCGCTTCGGCGACGTGAACCTGATCGTCCCGGACGCGTCGTCGACGGCGGAGGTGCTGCGCGACGTCTTCCGCGAGCTCGGCGTCCAGATCACGCCGGAGATCGCGGAGCCGCTGTACACCGCGCTCGTCACGGACACCGGGCGCTTCCAGTACGCGAACACGACGCCGAAGGCGCTGCGCCTGGCGGCGGAGCTGGTGGAGGCCGGCGCGGACGTGCACCGCGTCTTCCAGGGCGTGTACGAGTCCGTGCAGTTCGCGAAGCTGAAGCTGCTCGCGCGCGCGCTCGAGCGCGCGCAGGTCTACGAGGGCGGCCGCATCGTCGTCTCGTACCTCAAGCGCGACGACTTCGTCGAGGTCGGGGCGGCGGAGCCGTACTCGGAGGGCATCATCGACTACCTGCGCGCGGTCGAGGGGGCGGACATGGCCGTCCTGATCCGCGAGCCGCCGCGCTCCGACGGGCCGACGCGGCGCGTCAGCCTGCGCGCGAGCGTCGACGAGCTCGACGTCTCCGCGATCGCGCGCAAGTCCGGCGGCGGCGGTCACCGCCAGGCGGCCGGGTTCTCGAGCGACGAGTCGGTCGAGCAGATCACCGAGTTCGTCCGTCGCGAGTTCGCAGAGGCGTCCCGTGCCGCCTCGCGGGCTTGATCCGAGCGGGATCGTCCTCGTCGACAAGCCGGCTGGCCCGTCGTCGTTCGCGATCGTCCGTCAGCTGCGCGATCGCACGGGCGCGCGCACCGGTCACGCCGGGACGCTCGACCCCTTCGCGACGGGCCTGCTGCTGGTCTTGTCCGGCCGGGCGACGAAGCTCGCGTCGCGGTTCGTCGGCCTCGACAAGCGCTACCTCGCCGACCTGGACCTGTCCGCGCGGACGACGACCGGAGATCCGGAGGGCGAGGTCGTCGAGCTGCTCGAGCCGCTGGCCGCCGAGGAGCTCGAGCGGCGGCGCGCCGGTCATCGCGGCGCGGTGGGACTGCCGAACACCGTTGCGGAGGCGGTGTCGATAGGCGGCGAGCGCGCCCAACGCCTCACCCCCCGCGGGGGCGCCGGAGCCACGCACGTACACGCCCGAAGGGGCGCCGGCGCAGCTCGGCATCCGGCGGACAACAGCCTACGCACGGGCGGCGGCCGGGACGTTTCCAGCCCGCGTTTTCCGCGTCGGCAATCGGTGTCGCGTGTCCGCGCGAAGCCTAAACCGGCTGATCGACGGCGAGGAAGCGGACTATGACAACAACTACTGGTCTGTCACGCGTCTTTCG
>JAUJMY010000006.1:98045-156007 GCA_030446625.1 Gaiellaceae bacterium | reverse complement strand
GAGTGACGACGCGAGCGGCTCGCGCTGCGTGCGCGGGACCTCTGGAAGCTGCTCGTCCGTGCCGCCGCGGGTACGCACGAAGTGGTCGTCACCGAGGTAGATCTGACAGGCGATACCCGCGGACCACCCCTGGGGGTCAGATCTTGCGACGCAACAGGGTCAACGCGTACGCGCCTCCGCCTCCTCCGCCTTCAGCCGCCGACTGACGGTCGAGTAGTGGACGCCAAGAACGCGCGCGATCTCGCGCAGGCGATACCCGTGCTCGCAGTAGGCGGTCCTCATCGCCTGCTCGCTCTGCCCGCGTAGGAGCTCCTCGAGCGAGCACTCGAGCGGCGTGCTCTGCGCGCGCGGGATCTCCGCTGAGACGACCCGGCTCCCACGCACGCGGCGGATGAAGCCGTCGCTGCCGAGGTAGATCCCGCTGCGCACCTGCGGCTGCGCTTCGTCGAGGCCCTCGCGCACGAAGCGCCGGTAGCGCCTGCGCGCGGTCGCCGGCTCGTCTGCAAACTTCGCGAGCACGAGCTCCGGGCGCAGGAACCCGGGCGCGGGCGCAAGCCCGGCCGTCGCGCGGTAGCTGCTCCAGGGCCAGCTCTCGTAGCTCGCGCTCGCGACTGCCACTCGCGCCGGATTGAGGACGATGTAGCGCGAGAGCTCGAGCAGGTGCGGCTCGCGCTCGACGAGGATCGCCTTGTAGCGCCCGCCGAAGAGGTGGCCGGAGCGGCCGTGGCGGCGGTTGAAGCGCTGCGCGAAGGCGCCGTTCAGCTCGCGGAGCGCGCGGGAGAGGTTCGCTCGCAGCGTGCCGAGCAGCAGGTGGTAGTGGTTGTTCATCAGGCAGTAGGCGCGGATCTCGAGCGCGAAGCGCGAGCTCGCCCGCTCAACGGCCCCGAGCCAGCTCTCGCGGTCGCCGTCGTCACGCACGATCGGCTTGCGCTCGTTGCCGCGCGCGATCACGTGGTAGAGCGCGCCTGGGAACTCGATTCGCAGCGGCCGCGCCATCTCTCCCAGGTTGGCCGCGCTCGACGCGCGTGACTGCGACGCCTGCGTCACAATCGTGTTGCGGTGCAAGACCTGACCCCTTCTCCATGACGTGTTGCGGTGCAAGACCTGACCCCTTCTCATTACCTGACGACATCTCATGCTCCTCGCGACGCAGCCGGCGGCTGACCGTGGAGTAGTGCACGCCGAGCTGCGCGGCGATCTCGTGCAGGCGATAGCCAGCCCGGTAGGCGCGTCCGATCGCGCCGCGCTCCTCGCGTGCGAGCAGCACCGCCAGCCACGACATCCGTACAGCGGCGCAGAACCGCGACCGATCTACGCGCGCGTCGAGCGAGTGTCGACTCAGCGCGCTGGAATCGTCTCGAACCGCTGACGACCGCGCAGGCGGTAGATGTCGAAATCGGCGTCGAGCGTGAGGATCGTCCGGTGCCCGTGCTCATCGGCGTACGCGACGAGCGTCGCGTCGGCCAGGTCCATCGGCCGGTCGGCGTACTGATCCATGAGGCGCGCGCTTCGTTCGAGTGCCGACCGTGATAGGTCGGCGATGACGAGCCGGTCCGTTTGCACCAGTCGCCAGAGCGCGCGCTGGCCGTGGATGCCTCCCGCGCGCGCGAGGAGGTACATCGCTTCCGTGAACGCCGGCCACGTCGTCACCAGTGGCAGCGCGGCTTCATCGAGCGCCTCGAGGCAGGCCGCGTGGTCCGGTTCGTCTGCGTCGATGATCGCGATCAACGGCCCCGCGTCGGTGAGCGTCACCCGTGAGCGCGCGTGCTCCCGAGCGCTTCTGCGAACGCCTCGCCCGATCGCCGCGCTCTCGCGCGGCCGCCGCGCACGCAGCCGGCGACATCGGCGAACCGCTCGCGGCCGTTTTCCGCGAGTGTCTCCTCGGCCCGTCTCGCAGCCGCAGTGCGGATGAACTCCGACACCGATTCGCCGCTGATCGCGGCTGCTCGGCGAACTTGCTCGTCGAGTTCAGGATCGAGACGCAGACTCCGCATCAGCGCAGTGTATCACAGAACGCACATGTCGTATCACAGAGCGCGCCCTTTAGGCGCCGACCGGCTAGAGCAGGATCTCCGCGGCCGTCTTCGGCTCGCAGCCCTGCGTCACGAGCTCGACCGCGCGGTGCAGGTCGGCCTCGCTCCCGGCGAGGCGCTCGGCGAGCGGGAGCGGGTAGCCGGCCTCTATCAGGACGTGCAGGCGCCAGCTCTCCACCTTCGCCTTCTCGCCGCCCTCTCTCTCGATCAGCTCGCTCATCTCGCCTCGCAGGTTCGCCCTCGCGTAGACGAACCCTGCCCGCGGAAGTTGGCGCCGGATCGCGGGTCAGCCGACGCGTTGCGGCCCGCGCGTCCCCGCTTCCTCGACCCGCCGTCCGAGCTCGTGCAGGCGCGCGTCGAGCACCGCGCGCTCGCCTTCGGCCTCGGCGGCGATCGCCTGGAGACGGCGGCGGAACTCGCCCTCGAGGGCGGCGAGCCGCTGCTCGAGCGCTGCGACCAGCTCGTCGCGCTGCCGCTCGATCCCGGCGGCGACCCGGTCGAGGCGCTTCTCGACCCGCTGCGCGCCGGCGTCGCCGACCTGCGCGAGCCGCTCCGCCAGGACCGTGGCCGCCTCGCGCGAGAACGCTTCGACCGCCCGGTCCAGCTCGCGCGAGAGCCGGCGCGCGGCGTCTTCGCGCGCGCTCTTGAGCGCGGCGCCGAACTGCTGGATCGCCTCCTCGGTGTAGCGCGCGGCTGCGAGCTGCGTCGACCGTTCGAGTTGCTCGACCGCGCGGCGCTCGAGATCGCCGAAGCCGGCCGCGATGCGCTGCGCCGCGTCGGCCTCCTCTCGCTCGATGCGGACCGCCAGCTCGCGCTCGCGCCGTCGCAGGCGCTCCGAGAGCTCGTGCAGCGCACGGCGACGCTCGGCTGCGTGCGTCTCGAGCTCGGCCGCCGTCTGCGCGACGAGCTGCTCTGCGGCCTGGGCGAGATCGTCGCGCAGCCGGCCGACGCCCGCGCGGTGCTCGTCAGTCCCGGCGTCGAGGCGCTCGAGGTCTGCGCGGATCCGCGACTCGGCCTCGGCGATCAGCTGCCGCTGCCGCTGGCTCAGGCGCGCGAGCTGCGTCGAGAGCTCCTCCTGCGCCCGTTCCAGGTCCTGCGTCCACGCGGCCATCCGGGCCTCGACGCGCTGCTGTGCCTCCGCGAGCGTCCGCGCGAGCTCGCTGCCCGACTCCCGCTCCCGCTCCGCGAACGAGCGGCGGCGCTCCTCCGCGATCCGCCGCTCCTCCTCGACGAGACGCGACGTCGAGTCGGCGCGCGCGCGCGCGAGCAGCCGCTCCAGCTCCTGCGCGCGGTCGGCGACCTCCCGCGCCACGAGCTCGCGCAGCCGTCCTTGGGCGACGGCGAACTCCGCGTCGATCCGCCGGCCGCGTGCGAGTGCCCGGCGGAGCGGGAGCATCGCCGCGGCGAGGGCCGTGCAGACGGTAAGTCCCGCGGCCGCGAGGGCGACCTCCTCCGCGGGATCGAGCGCGAACGCGACCCACGCGGCGGTCGCGAGCAACGCGGCGACGGACGCTGCGGCGACGAGCGTCGCGCGCGTCGCGCGGCCGGCCGCGGTCGCCGCCCCCGCCGCCGCCGTCAGCACGACGGTCGCCGCGAACGCTGCCTCGAGGAGCGCGACCCGACCCACGCCGCGCATCGTAGAAGTCAGACGAGGCGGAACGCGAGCAGCGCGACGGCGAGCGCCAGGACCCCGGCCGTGAGCGCGCGCAGCGCCTGCTCCGGCGGCGCGAGCAGGATCTCGATGCCCAGCGCGGCGGAGCGGCCGTCGCGGTACTCGATCCGGCCGCTCACGGAGCGCGTCCTGCGCCGCAGCGTCCGGACCTGCGTCGAGAGCCGGCGCTGCGCGACGCTGAGGAAGTAGGCGAACGCGGCGGCGGCGAGTGCCTCCGCGCCGACGCGCTCCGCGGTCGCGAAGTACCCCGTCAGGAGCGGGAAGGCTCCCCATGCGAGCGCGAACCACGCGTCCCCGTGGAACGCGCCGCCGAACAGCTCCAGGTTGTACGCGATCGCGATGAAGGCGCCGAAGGCGACGAACGGCAGCAGCCAGAGCGTCCACGCCGTCGCCGCGCCGAGGCCGATCGCGACCGCGCCGCCGAGCGAGAGCGCCGCGAGTGCGACGAGCATGCGGCGCGGGATCGCCGTGCCGAGCGGCCGCCCTGCGAGCTCGTCGAGCGCGTGCGCGGCGATTCCGAGCGCGAGGAGGAACGCGAGCAGCGTCCACAGGAGCCGCTCCACGTCGACCTCGGGCGCGAGCGCCGCGCCGACGACGACGTACGAGAGGTGCCAGAGCGTGTACGGCGGGTGGAGCAGCGTGACGTAGTCGCGCCAGCCGCCGGAGCGCAGGGCGTAGAACGCGGGCCGCGACTCCGTCACGCGCGCCGGCCCCAGACGACGACGCCCCCGCCGAGGCTGAGCGGCCGGGCCCGCACGTCGTCGATTCCGGCCTCGAGCGGCCGGCCCGCACGTCGTCGATTCCGGCCTCGCGCCACAGCTCGAGCACCCGCTCGAGCGGCGTGCGCGCGTAGAACCCGCGGATGCTCGGACCGAGGAAGCGGCCGACGCTATGCCACCCCGGCGAGAGCGCGCGCCCGGCGATCGGCAGGCCGACGCGGACGTATAGCTCCCACAGCGGCCGCCAGATCCCGCGCGGGAGCGCGAACTCGAGCGACGCGATCGTGCCGCCGCTCCGCACGACGCGCGCGAGCTCGCGCAGCGTCGCGCCCGAATCGTCGACGTACCGGAGCAGGTACGTGAACGTCAGCGCATCGAATTCGCCGTCCCGGAACGGCAGACGCTCGGCGCTCGCCTCGACGAGCCGTACGCGCGCGCCGAGCCGCGCGCGATCGACGCGCCTCCTCGCCTCCGCGAGCATCTCGGCGCTCTGGTCGACGCCGACGACGTCGCAGCCCGTCCGTCGCGCCAGTTCGATCGCCACGGCGCCGGTTCCGGTCGCGACGTCGAGCGCGGTGTCGCCTGGCCGGGCCGCCACGCGCGAGACGAGGAAGCGCCGCCAGCGTGGGTCCTGCCCGAACGAGAGAAGGCGCGCGTAGCGGTCGTACGTCGGTGCGAGCGGCGCGAAGAGCGCCCGTGGGTCGACGTGCGGGGCTTCGGCCAAGGGCCCAACTCTATGCTTGGGAGGTGGGCCTGAGCGACGACCTCGAGCGCGTCGCGGCGCTCGCGTCGCCGTTTGCGGAGCAGGGCGAGCGACTCGCCGGGATCCTCGCCGCCGAGGCCGCGCCGGGACGCCGCGCGTACCTCTGCGCGTACGAGCGAGGGGACGCGCGGAGCTGGCTGGCGCTGGACGACGACGGACGGCCGATCACGCTCCGGGCCGCGGTGCGCGAAGCCGTCTCGATTGCCGCGCTGTGCGAGGTAGCGGTCGAGACGGCAGGCGGAGGCGACCTCGAGGAGCTGCGCGCGAAGCTCGTCGCGCTGCGCTTGCGCGAGGACCCGCCGGGGATCGACGAGGCGGAGGAGGCCGCGCTCGAGCTCGAGCGCGCGCTGGGCGCGCCGCCGCGACTCGCGTCGCCGCGATACCTCGACGACCTCGGCACCGCGACGCTGCGGCTCGAGCGCGCGCTCGGCGACGAGACGGGATCTCCGTTCGCGGCCGCGATGAAGGATGCCGTCGGCGTCGTCGAGTCGCTGGCCGGCGAGGTCGAGTCGGGCTACAAGCGCGAGCTCGTTTGAGTCCGGCGGGCGTGGCTATAACGCGCGCATGGAAGGCGGCGGCTTCGGATTCCCGTTCGGGGGCGACCCGGAGGACCTGATCAAGGGCCTCCAGGAGTTCGCCGCGCAGCAGGCGGAGTCGGTGCAGGAGGCGCAGCGCGAGCAGTTCGCGACGCTGACGCTGAACACGGCCGTCGAGCTCACCTCGGCGGCCCTCGGGCAGCTCGACGCGCAGGGCGGCCCCGACGAGCAGGCGATCGCCCTCCGCGACGCGATGCGCGTGCTCTTCCCCGAGGCCGTCGCGCTCGTGAGCGCCGCGCGCCAAGGCTTCATGCGCGAGCGCTGACGGCGCTCCTGTCGCGCAGCGTCCTCTCGGCGGCGGTGGGCGCTCGCTAGCGGGCCGATGATTTCGCCTGCGGGCGGTCGTCTTACGAGGCGACAAGACCGTGCGCGGGGCGTTCCCGTAGGCGTTCCGCGAATGACCGGAAAGGGTGTGGAGAATGAGCGACTCGCTCGACTCTGTTGGCGCGATCACGTTGTTCGTCGAGGACCCGAAGCGGTCGAAGTCGTTCTACGCCGAGGTCTTCGGCGTCCGCGTGATCTACGAAGACGAGAACGCGGTCGCCTTCGCGTTCGAGAACACGATCGTCAACCTGCTCGTGACGCCTGCGGCGCGCGAGCTCGTCGAGCCCGAAGCGGTCGCGGGCCGCGAGGCCGGCGCGCGGTTCCAGCTCACCATCTGGGTGGACGACGCCGATGCGGTGTGCGCGCAGCTCGGCGCCCGCGGCGTCGCGCTGCTCAACGGCCCGATGAACCGCGAGTGGGGGATGCGCACGGCCAGCTTCACCGACCTCGACGGCCACGTCTGGGAGGTCGCGCAGAAGCTCGCCGAGACCGAGGTTGCCTAGCGCGGCGGGCTGCCTTATTCAAGCGCATCGAGAATCCGCACGCCCGGCCAGGTTAGGCGGCGGCTCCTCTTCGGCTGCCGACTGTTCGTCGGGCGGAAACCGTGGACAGAGGGAACCCAGCTCATACGCGATACCGACGCGCGCCGCCGAGGGGATATTCCCGGACACTGGCCAAGTGAGCACCCTCGGCCTTCTCGCGACCGGCCAGTTGGCCGGGCACCGATGATTTCGGGGCCGCGATCGCGTCTGAAGCGCTAGCGCCAGGGCACAGACCCCGGGGCCACGCGAGCGCCGCGGCCCGGAAAGGAGATGCACCATGACCAAGGAGTCGCGATCATGTCCATGTCTCTCGGTACTTTGCCGACGCGAACGACGGGGTCGCCGAGGTATTCGACTGGTACTTCGCGGGCGACGTCGAGGTCCCCACAGCGAGCGCGACATCGGGCATGACGTTCCACGTCTCGGCGCCGAGCGCCGACCACCTGAGGGGCTTGATGGCTGAGGTCGGCGCCATGCTCACCGGTCGGCGCACGTTCGAGCGTGCCGACGGCTGGGACGGCCAGCACCCCTGGGATGTGCCCGCTTTTGTCGCCACCCACTACGTGCCCGACGGCTGGCCACGGCCGGGCTCGACAGTCCAGTTCGTCACCGACGGCATCGAAAGCGCCGTTGCTCGAGCGAGATCGGCTGCCGCCCCGAAGTCCGTGGGAGTGCACGGCGCCCAAACGATTCAGCAGTGCCTGGACATCCCGTTCCACACGCTTCGTGCTTCGTCGCGAAAGCGGAAGCTCTCGGCGCGTAGTCGCGTGCGCGCGACGATCTGGGAGAAGACCGTCGAGCTGAGCGCGGACGGGACGAGCTACCGATCCAAAGACGGCGCGGATGCCGGCGCTCCCGAGGATGACCAGGAGGCGACGCTCCTGTACGACGCGATGAAGCTCGCCGAGGTTGCGGCGGAGCACGAGGGTCAGGTGACCGCGCGGCAGTTCGCGGAGGCGCTCGGCAAGTCGAAGGACACCGCAGTTTGTCGGCTCGACGCTCTCGTTGCGGAGGGATCTGCGACGAAGGATGAATCGGGGCGGACGCACGCGTGGTCGCCCGCTCAGACCGCCGCATCGCCGCACGCTGGGGCAGGTGCGGCACCTGCGGCGGTCTCAGGCGTCTAGCGACACCTCATGCTGCAGAAGAGGAGGAACCGCCGCATCGCCGCAGACCCATAGCGTGTGCGGCAATACGGCGGTCGGGGTAAGAAAGTTCCGGATGGCGCATGACTCCAGGGGGGAGACAGGCGAGATGAAGAAGTGTTTGCAGCGGGACTCGCGCTCACGGCGCTCATCGGAACGACGGCGTGTGGTGGTGGCGAGAAATCCCGCGCCGAGATGACGCCAGCCGAGCGGGCGGAGCAGCGCTCGCGGCGTCGGCCCCAGGGAGAGCGGGAGAGGCCGGCGCCGTGCCGGCCTCTCCCACCTGACACGAGACGCTAGCGTCCTGCTGCCTCGCAGCGCAGGCCGGAACGCTCCTGTCCCTGCGCGCCGTCCGTAACGAGCACCGCCTGCTCGCTCGGGAACCCCTGCGCGAGGTCCGCGGCATTGAAGTCGGAAGCGGGTCCGGCGACAGGAGACCCGAAGACATCGCCGGGGCGACCGTGATCGACTGCGTTCGGCTCCCCGCCGCCGTTCCGGTCGTTCACCGGCTGCCCGATGGCGTTCGGATTGTCGGAGCAGTCGTCTCCGGGCGACAACCCGTCGTTCGACGCGACGCCCGGCGCCGGCAGCACGAGTGCCAGCGCCGAAACCGCGAGAATCATCAGCTTCTTCATTCCGCTCCTCCTCGTTGGTTTCACACGACAACCGTTCTACGGCTGCGACCGATCGTCGGATTGCGTGCGTGTGGTAGAAGCGCTGCCGTGACGGCGGAGCGGCAGGCGAGGCAGGGCGTTCTCGTCCTCGGCGGCGGGTTCGCCGGATCCTCGGTCGCGCGGCTCCTCGGGCGCCGCGGCGCGACGCTCGTCTCGCCGGACAACTTCATGCTCTTCACGCCGCTCCTCCCGGAGGCGGCCTCGGGGACGCTCGAGACCATCTCCGACGACTGACGTGCTTTCCGAGTACGCCGACACACTGACCGACGGGACGGCGACCGTTCACGGATCGTGATCCCGTGAGTACGCACGCATATGTCCGCGAACGCTCGGAGACGTCGCTGGCGCGACCAGAAGCCGCCACCATGACGACACATGCGCGCAAACGAACGACAGCTCCGCCGAGCCGCTCAGCTACGGGGACGAGGCTGGGGTCTTGCCGAGATCGCGAAGGAGGTCGGCGTCTCGACGCGGACGCTAGACCGGTGGGTGAAGCGGCCCGAGTTCCGGCAGGAGCAGGAGCGCACCCACACGGAGGCGACGGCTGAGAAGCCGCTCACGCTCCGGCAGACCCTGGAGGCGATGCTCCTCGCGACCAAGCCCTCCGGCGCGCCGGACTGGCAGGCTCGCGCGCAGGCAGCCCACACACTGGCGACGCTCCCGCCTGAGGACACGGGCGAACGCGAGCCGCAGGTCTTCGCGGTGCGGTTCAACGAGGACGGCTCACGCGAGGTGACCTTCGGGACGCCTCCTCCCGGCTTCGAACCCGTCGCGATCACGCTCTCGTTCGCAGACGTTCCCGACCCGCCGTAGAGCGTCTCAAGCCGGTCTCGTTTCCCATTTTCGACGCAGTGGCCGGACGCGACGCGCTGGTGACCACGGAATAGGTCGCGCTTTTGGCCTTGGGCGCGCCAGAACGCGGACGTCAGGGCACGTCGCGAGAATCAACGAGCCGAGGCGGGAAAGCCCGCCTCGGTCTCGTACCGCGCGCCGCTACTTGAGCTTAAGCGGCTTGCGCTGCACCTCGAACGGCACCAGCTCGATGACGCCGCGCTCCTCGTCCAGTCGCACCTCCACGTCGACCTCCTCCGGGAGCCGATCAGCAACCTCCTTCGGGAGCGCGAGGATCGCGCCGCGCCGGGGGTCCTTCCGAATCCGGCGAACGTTCGTGTCGGCCATCCCTCCTCCTTCGGTAGCGGAACGTTCGCATGGACGCTCTGCTCGCGGCGAAGTCAAGCCGCCCGCGAGATGACACCCCGGCGTCGGCGTCCGCGGCTTGCGACTTCAGCCGTGACCTTTGCTCGCGCGTCATCAAGCCACGGTTCCACCTCGTCTATCCGGTCGAGGAGCCGTTCGCGGATCAACTCCGTATGGCTCCAATACTCGGCGAAAGCGGCTGCCGACTCCTCCGTGCCGTGAGACACGGCGACGACCTGGCTGAGCGACCTCGTCGGCCCCTGCTTCAGGTTCCACAGCACCCCATACAGGTCGGCGATCGTTCGAAGCCGAGCGTACGTCGTCAGGAGCGCGGTAACGGTTTCGGTTCGTAGGGCAGTCATGACGCCTGGCTGCGTGAGGTAGACCCAGCCGTCGGCTGACATCCCTGGGTACGGCATTTGCTCGGCCGTCAGCTCGTTTCGGAAGTCCTCGACCATCTCGTGGTTCCACTCCAGTTCGGTGGCGATCATCTGGAGCACAGCCGTCGCCGTTTCGTCGCGTTGACGGAGATGCAGCCTCGCCTCGATGAACCGGTAGACGAGGGAAGCGACCACGAGCCCCGCGATGACGCCTGCCGCCACGCCTGACGCGAGTCCCTCTAGGAACCGTGTCCCGGAGAAGTCGTCCATCGGTCACAAGTAGCCGAGCGGCCGGATACCAGGCGGGATAGGCCCCTCAGCTTTCCAACAGCTTTCCAACAGCTTTCCAACGCGCCTCGTCCGGGCGTGAGCGTTCGAAGGTCAGGAACGAGAAAAGCCGCCATGTGCGGCGGCTTCTGGAAAGCCCTCTTCCGGACTCGAACCGGAGACCCCTCGTTACCATGGGCTCCTTCCGGCAACCGGTGGCAACCCACGGCAACGGTTTGCGCTTGTCCGAGCCGTTTTCGCGGCCGTTCCATTTGCCACCGACTGCGACCAGTTGCGAGCGCTGGGCTCCATAAAAGCTCCATCCTTCGTTGCCTGCGCTGACTACGGGTGCAGAAGCGCTTCCCGCGCCCCGCGCTGTGGACTATCGCCTGGGTGGTAGAGGGTTCATCGAGACATGCTCACCGGGCTGGCCGGGGGCGAAGCGGTGGCGTGTTTGGCTGAACGTGCCCTTGCCGAAGGCGAGCACCTTGGTTGGCTCCACCTCGAAGACCAGTGCCCGGCCGTGTTCGTGGTCGAAGGCTCCGCCTCCGACCACATAGCGCCAGCGCCCGTCCCACTTCCTTCCCCAAGCGCTCGCAAGCCGTCGGAGCTTCGGGTCATCGGTCACCCTGACCGCCGTGCCTTCGACGACGATGTCGGTTCCGTGTTCCCAGTCGTTGCACCCGGTCGTTAGGACGACGTGCGGGTTGTATGTGAGGTTGACGGCCTTCTGCTCGCTCGGGCCGGTGCAGAAGTAGATCGCGTCGTCGAGCCAGACCGCTACGAGCGGCGTTGTGTGCGGTCTGCCGTCGCGGCGGACGGTTGTGATCCAGAAGAGCTCGGCGGCCTCGAGCGCCTGCCGCGTGGCGTCCCAGCTCGCGGGGACGGCGTCGGCGTCGCTGAACCTTGTGTCCAGTTTGGTCTCCGGGGCGCTCATCGAGACTCCCTCACCGGGCTGGGGGTCAACAGCTTCCAGTGCCCCTCAGAGACGACCTCGACGGTGCCGTCGGTCACTTTGATGGCGGTCTGGTCATCGATCGCGTACGCCGGACCCGACAAACCGGCCGCCCAGCGTTCTGCGTTGGCGATCGTGTTTGAAGGGAGATCCTCGTTGTCCAGGTGCGGGAAGATCGAGAAGTCGACGATCCCGAGCGTTTCGTCGCCGCCGGTGGGCGGCTTCCAGCCGACGAAGTCGTCCCCGATCGTGGGCGTCATCACCATGCTCCCGGCGCTCAGTCCTACCCAGACCATCTCGTCCAGCGACGGCAGCAGGTCTGCAAGCCCGGACTGCCGCATCCAGTGGCACAGATACAAGGCATCGCCGCCTGAGGCCAGGAGGACGTCGGTCTCCTGCACCAGGGGAACCCAGCGCTCTTCGTCGATGCTGGGCAGCGCGGTCAGCTCCAGCACTCCCAACGACTTCCACCCCAACTCGCACATGGGGCAGCGGGGCTCTCGTCCGCTGATGAACTCCCATGCCTTCACGCCGGGACCGATCCAGGGGTGCCCGTACATCGCGGTGGGAATGCAGAGGGCGCTGGACTCGCTGATCGGCTTGCCCAGCAGGTCGACCAGCGCGTCGTGGATGCTCGGGTTCTTGATGCCAGCGGACGTGAGAAGAAGCTTCATGCGGCCTCCTGGGGGTCGTTGCTGCAGGGCGAGAACCTCTGGGCGCGTACGGATCCGTACGCGGTGGAGACTGGCAGAGCACCAAAAACTCGTCGGCTCCGGTCAGATCCAGCCTCACGTCTTCAGGGCACATTCCCGCCCGCGGCCCACGCGAGTCGCCTGAGCTGCAGGAATCGACGGCGCCGCTCAGGAAAGCACGCGCCACGTCGGGGAACTGGGCAGGCCGGCTGCGACACTGCACTCGTGCGCGTGCTCGTCACAGGTGCGGAGGGAACGATCGGAACGGCGGTCCGCGAGCACCTCGGCGGTCGGTTCGAGCTCGTCTCGCTCACCCTGACCCCGCAGGAATTCGCGAGCCACGTCGCCGACATCGCCGATCTCGACGCGATCCTCCCGGCTTTCGAAGGGGTGGACGCGGTCGTGCACCTCGCTGCCTCGCCGGCAATCGAGACGCCGTGGGAGGACGTGCTGCGCAACAACCTCGTCGGCACCTACAACGTGTTCGAGGCGGCGCGACTCGCAGGCGCCTCGCGTGTGGTCTTCGCCTCGTCGAACCATGCGGTGGGGATGTTCGAGCTCGACGGGGCGCCCGGGTTGTACCGAGCGGACGACGATCGCCGCTACGACCACACGGCAGAGGTCCGGCCCGATTCCCTTTACGGCGTCTCGAAGGCGTATGGCGAGGCGCTCGGTCGGTTCTACAACGAGCGACACGGCCTGCGCGTGTTCTGCCTCCGCATCGGCTCCGTCACTGCGGCCGACGACCCGACGGCCCAGAGCGAGAACCCGCTCCTCGACCTCGACGCGGAAGAGCGCAAGAATCGGATGCGTGCCGTCTGGTTGAGCCGACGGGATTGCGCCGAGCTGATCGGGCGCTGCCTTCAGGTGGAGGACGTCCGGTGGGCCGTCGTCTACGGCGTCTCCGCCAACCCGCGCCGTTTCTGGGATCTCGAGCACGCGCGCGAGCTGCTCGGCTGGGAGCCGCAGGACTCGGCACCGCTGTAGCCGGCAGTCGTGGCGGGACGCGTGTTGCGCTTCAAAACCTGAGTCCGACTCCGCAGCTCGTGCCGTCGCGTACGATCGACCCGTGACAGTCGAGGCTCCTCGGGAGGTGAACGGCGCGTGCTCTGCCTAGCCAAAGCGAACTAGGCAAGGAGAGCCGATGCCGAACCCGTACAAGGCGCGCGTCGACGTGCGCCGCTTCCTGAACCTGCCGGGCTTCCACGGCGGCGCGCACGTCGTCGCTTACGTCGAGGACACCTCGGAGCGCGAGATCACGCAGCGCGACCTGTTCGGCTACGAGGGCAGCCGCTACGTCAACCCGCAGCCGCGGATCATCCTCGAGATCGCCGACTGCTCGGACCGGATCAGTCTCGAGTTCGAGCTCCACTCCGAGCTCAACGTCGAGAACTCGCTGCACAAGGTCGACGTGCTGGTCGATGCGCTGACCGAGCTCCGCGCCGGCCTCGTCGAGGAGGCTCGCCTCAACGCCGAGCGCGGGCCCGAGGTCGAGGCGCTGAATCGGGGGCTGCGCGCATCTAGACGCGCTGGGCGGACGCGCGGCCGGCAGGCGCACCCGCCTTCGTAGCGCCGCTCGGCGAGCTTCGGGACTTAGCGAGGGTAACTGTCCCGTCCGTGTCCGTTGTGGACGCCGGCCATTCGAGTCGTAAGTATTGGAACGCGTTCGAGCGTGTAGTCGCGAGGGACATGGCAGACGCCGTCATCGACAACCCGATCCTGAACTCGCCGTTCCGCGAGCCGTCGCGGCACTGGCGCTTCGGCGACTCCGGGATCACAAACGACGCCGCGGAAGGGCGCCGGCCGAGCTCGTACTTCATGCCAATCCCGGCCTCGAAGGTCCGCGGCCGACAGCTCCAGCTCGAGACGCAGTGGACGCGCGACCGGATCGAGGAGAACGTGCGCATCAACCGCGTCCGCGAGCGCGTCAACGATTGGCGTTCCCTCGGCTGGCCCGGCGTTACGCCGACGACTCGGCGGCTCCTCGAGTACTGGACGCGCGGCGACCGCGACCGCCCTCTGTTCTTCTGCCAGATCGAGGCGCTCGAGACGGCGATCTACCTGACCGAGTGCGCGACCAAGCAGGGGGACGCGTGGATCGCGAACGAGCTCCAGACCCTCGCGGAGGAGCAGAACCCCGGCCTCTACCGAGTCGCTTTCAAGATGGCGACGGGAACCGGCAAGACCGTCGTGATGGCGATGCTGATCGCCTGGCAGTCGCTCAACAAGCAGGCGAACCCGCGCGACGCGCGCTTCTCCGACGCGTTCCTCGTCGTCACGCCCGGGATCACGATCCGCGACCGCCTGCGCGTCCTGCTCCCCGAGAGCCCCGACAACTACTACCGCGAGCGCGACATTGTCGCCGCCGACGATCTCGAGCGGCTCGGGCAAGCCCGGATCGTGATCACGAACTTCCACGCGTTCCAGCTTCGCGAGGCGCAGGTCGCGTCGAGGACGACCAAGCAGCTCTTGACTCGCGGCGGCGAGAGCCCTTTCGTGGAGACCCCGGACCAGATGGTGCGCCGCGTGTGCCGCGCGCTCGGAACGAAGCGGCAGATCGTCGTCCTGAACGACGAAGCGCACCATTGCTACCTCGGCAAGGGCGCCGCGGCCGAGGCCGAGGAGGCGCTCAAAGGCGAGGAACGGCGCGAGGCGGAGCGGCGCGACCGCGAGGCGCGCGTCTGGGTGACGGGGCTCCAGGCTGTGGCCCGCAAGCTGGGCGTCAAGGTCGCGTACGACCTTTCCGCGACCCCGTTCTACCTCCGCGGCTCTGGCTGGCCCGAGGGAACGCTCTTCGGGTGGGTCGTGAGCGACTTTTCGCTGATCGACGCGATCGAAGCGGGCGTCGTCAAGATCCCGCGCGTGCCGGTCGCCGACGACGCCGTCGACCGGGCGGGGCCGACGTTCCGAAACCTGTGGCCGCGTATCCGCGCCGGCCTCCCCAAGAAGAACGTGAAGGAGATCGCGGTCGGCGGCCAACCCCACTTGCCGGAGGAGCTACAGGCCGCTCTGCACGCGCTCTACGGAAACTACGAGCAGGCGTACGTTGCATGGGAGCAGCGCGAAGCGGACATCCCGCGCGGTACGACCCCGCCGGTGTTCATCGTCGTCTGTGCGAACACGTCGGTCTCGAAGCTCGTCTTCGACTACATCGCCGGCTGGGAGCGAGAGCTCGAGGACGGCCGCCGCGCGGTCCAGGCCGGTGCCCTGCCCCTCCTCTCGAACGAGGATCGCGGCGGCTGGCTCGACCGTCCGCGCACGATCCTCATCGACTCCGCGCAGCTCGAGTCGGGGGAGGCGATGAGCGCCGACTTCAAGGCCGTCGCCGCGCGCGAGATCGCGGAGTTGAAGGCCGACCTGCGTGCGAGGTTCCCCGGCCGCGATGTCGGCGACCTCACCGATGAGGACCTCCTGCGCGAGGTGATGAACACGGTCGGGAAGCCTGGGCGGCTCGGCGAGCAGGTCCGCTGCGTGGTTTCGGTCTCGATGCTGACCGAGGGCTGGGACGCGAACACCGTGACGCACATCCTCGGCGTGCGCGCCTTCGGGACCCAGCTCCTGTGCGAGCAGGTCGTCGGGCGTGGGTTGCGGCGGCGAAGCTACGAGCCGGACGACGACGGACTGCTGTCGCCGGAGTACGCCGAGGTCTACGGCGTCCCGTTCAGCTTCATCCCGACCTCGGGCTCAACCGGGCCTGGCCCCGTTCCGAAGCCCATGACCCGCGTGCGTGCCCTCCCCGAGCGTGCTACCTGCGAGATCCGCTTCCCGAAGGTGATCGGCTACCGGTACGAGCTCGACGGCGAGCGCATCGCGTGGTCGTTCGGCGACGAGCACCGCCTCGTTCTCTCCACAAAGGACGTGCCGACCGAGACCGAGGTCGCCGGCGTCGTCGGCGAGCACGCGATCCACACGCTCGACGACCTGCGCGCGAAGCGCGAGCAGGAGGTCGTCTTCCGGCTGGCGCGTGAGCTCCAGCTGCGCCACTTCGCCGACCGGCCTTGGCTCTTCCCCCAGCTCGCGCACGCGACCCGCGAGTGGATGACGAGCTCGTTGGAGCTCCACGATCACGTCTTCCCGCAGCTCCTGCTGCTGCACGAGCGTGCGAGCGAGGCGGTGGAGAAGGTCTTCCGCGGCATCCTCGCTGCCGAACGCGCCTCGCCGCGCCTTCTCGCCGTCCCGTCTCCGCACGACCCGGACGGCTCGACGGCGACCGTGGACTTCGACACGACGAAGCCTGTGATGGCGACCGATCCGGCGAAGTGTCACGTCGAGTACGTCGCCGCCGACTCGAACTGGGAGCACGTGATGACGAGCCGCCTCGAGTCGATGCCCGAGGTTCGTGCGTACGTGAAGAACCAGGGGCTTGGTCTGCACATTCCGTACACATTCGACACGGTCCCGCGGAACTACATCCCGGACTTCGTGGTCATACTCGAGGACGGGCGCGGTGCCGACGATCCGCTCCACCTGCTTGTCGAGGTGACGGGTCTGTCGCGCCCAGACAAAGCCGAGCGAGTCGCGACGGCCCGCGAGCGTTGGGTGCCAGGCGTGAATGCGCTCGGCCGCTACGGCCGCTGGGACTTCATCGAGATCGAGGATCCGTGGAATGCCGAGAACGCGATCAGGGCGCACGTCACCGGTGAGTGGGGTGTCGCCGCGTGAGCGCGCGCCGCAAGAGCACGCCCGTCGAGGCGATCAAGCACAAGGACGAGCGCGCGAACATCCCGACGAGTGAGCTGCGGGGGATGCTGGCTCAGGACGAGCGCGCGCCGGCGAAGCTGCTCTATCCGCGCGACTCGAGCCTCGACCCGCAGCTCGTCTGGCGCGGCAAGGACGAGCAGGACGCCGGCGACCTCGAGGTGCCGGTCGTCCCGGTGTACATCCAGGAGAAGGTGCACCCGCGCGCGATCGTCGAGAACCTGCGCCGCAGCGCCGCGGCGGGCGAGCCGGAGCCGGAGCTGAAGCTGTTCGACGACTTCAACGGCATCCCGTTCGAGAACCTGGTCGACTTCTACAACTGGGGCGTCAAGTGGGCGAACCGCCTGATCCTCGGCGACTCGCTGCTCGTGATGACGAGTCTCGCCGAGAAGGAAGCGCTGCGCGGGAAGGTGCAGACGATCTACTTAGACCCGCCGTACGGGATCAAGTTTGGGTCGAACTGGCAGGTGTCAACGCGCAAGCGCGAGGTCTCCGACGGCAAGCTCACGGACGTCACGCGCCAGCCGGAGCAGATCCGCGCATTTCGCGACACGTGGGAGTTCAGGATCCACTCTTACTTGACGTACCTGCGCGACCGGCTCGTCGTCTCGCGCGAGCTGCTTGCCGACTCGGGCTCCATCTTCGTCCAGATCGGCGATGAGAACGTGCATCTCGTTCGCAGCCTCCTGGACGAGGTGTTCGGGAGCGAGAACTTCGTCTCGCTTATCACCTTCACAAAGACGAGCAGCGCAACGGCGGAGTTCTTGCCGGCCACATCCGACTTCATCCTGTGGTACGCGAGGGATATATCCGCCGCGAAGTACCGCCAACTCTTCTACCCGAAGCAGCTTGGAGGCGAAGGCGCGGGGATGTACTCGATGCTGGAGCTGCCGGACGGTTCTCGACGGCGGCTTACACCGTCGGAGATCAGCGATCCATCCTTGGTTCCCGAGGGCGCGCGGGCTTTTCGGTTCGGCGATCTCACGTCGCCTCGCGTACGAGAGGCGCGAACGGGCTATTTCGAGATCGAGGTGGAGGAACAGAAGTTCGTCCCACGGAAAGGCGAGTGGAAGACGAATCCCGCGGGGATTTCTCGGCTTCTAGCAGCCCGCCGAATCGGCGTGGTGGGCAATACACCGGCATACATCCGCTACGTCGATGACTTTGCGGCATTTCCGATCACCAATGTCTGGAACGACACTGGTGGTGCGTCTAACAAGATTTACGTGGTGCAGACGAACCTCAAGGTCGTCGAGCGCTGCCTGCTCATGACCACCGATCCCGGCGACCTCGTTCTCGACCCGACGTGCGGCAGCGGCACCACCGCCGTCGCCGCCGAGAAGTGGGGCCGGCGCTGGATCACGATCGATACCTCGCGGGTCGCGCTCGCGCTCACGCGCACGCGGCTCATGGCGTACCGCTACCCGTGGTTCGAGCTGCGCGACGAGAGCGACGTGCGCCAGGGCTTCCACTGGCGGACCGTGCCGCGCGTGACGCTGAAGTCGATCGCGCAGAACCCGGACATCCGCGAGGGCATGAGCCGGGAGCAGATCGAGGCCGCGATCGCCAAGCACGCCGAGCAGGAGACGCTCTACGACCAGCCGCGCGAGGACCGCAAGAAGGTGCGCGTTACGGGCCCGTTCACCGTGGAGAGCCTCTCGCCGCACCGGACCCTCGAGCCTCCGGACACGAACGGCGAGGTCGCGCCGTCGACCGAGGAGTTCCTGCCGACGATCCTCGACAACCTGCGCAAGGCGGGGGTCCAGAACACCGTCAAGCAGGAGCACCTGAGCTTCGACTGGCTCGACGCCGCGCCGGGAACGTGGGTGCACGCGCGCGGCGCCTTCACCGACGCGGAGGGCGCGGACCGGACGGTCGCGGTCTCCGTCGGCCCGGAGTACGGCACCGTCGACGCCGACCAGGTGCGCGAGGCGGCCAAGGAGGCTAGCCGTGCCGCGGGCGCCGACCTGCTGCTCGTGTGCGCGTTCGCGTTCGACGCTTCGGCCGGCGAGACCGCGAAGGAGTTCGCGCCGTCGGCTGACGCCGGTTGGGCCGTCGCCGCGGAGGAGCGCAAGTTGGGCCGACTGCGCGTCCTCCTCGTGCGCATGAACCCGGACCTCGCGATGGGCGCCGACCTGCTCAAGAAGACCGGCGCCGGAAACCTGTTCATGGTCTTCGGCGAGCCCGACGTCGACATCCGTCGGTCCGACGAGGGCGTCGTGGTCGAGATCCGCGGCGTCGACGTCTACGACCCGACAACGGGCCAGGTCCGCTCGAGCACGACGGACGACATCGCGTGCTGGCTCGTCGACACGAACTACGACGAGGAAAGCTTCTTCGTCCGCGAGGCGTACTTCACGGGCGCCGGCGATCCGTATGGCTCACTCCGGAAGGCCCTCCGTGCCGACATCGACGAGGGCGCGTGGGCGAACCTCTACCGCACGGAAAGCCGACCCTTTCCGCCGCCGGAGACCGGCAAGATCGCAATCAAGGTGATCAACCACTACGGCGACGAAGTGATGAAGGTCTACGACGTCGCGTCGCTCGAGCCCGAGGCCGCAGCGCTCGTCCGTCGCGCCTAGCGGTCTTCCTCCAAATCCTTCTCGACCGCGCTGATGATCGCGTCCGCACGGGCGAGCGCGTCACTGACGTCTTCGAAACCGAGCAGGACGGCGTCGTACTCCGACTGGTTCCGCAACTGACGGAGCTCGTCGAACGCCTCTAGGTGCTCTTCGAGGCGTGGATCGTCGAGGGCGGCGATCGCATAACGGCCGGTCCGCGCGTGATGCCCCTTCCCTTTGGTGACTCGGTAGCCGTGATCCCGCATGTGTGCGGACAGCGCCTTGCGGATCGCGTCGTACCCGATCGCGAATGCCGCCACGGGATCGCGTTCGGCGATCTCCGCCGAGCTTTCGATGTGCAACCTCGCCTGCTCGAGCTCGATGCGTGCTGTCTCCGGGTCGGGTGCGACCGGCTCGACTACTCCTTCGGCGACGAGATCGTCGAGTTCTTCCTGGCTCATTGGCTCGGTCGCACGTCCAGCTCGATGAGGGGACCCTGCTTGATCGTTCGCAGGAAGCCGGTCTTGCCGTCGTCGAAGTCGGCGCGCGAGACGACGTGCGCGTCCACCTCGAGTCCGAGCTCATCGCTCAGCTCGCGGGTCACTCGCGCAAGCGCCCGTCGTGGAGGATCTCCGACGACGAGCACGTCGATGTCGTTCGGGGGAGGCCCTGGCGCGTTGTAGTAGCGCGCCGCCCACGATCCATAGATCATCGCTCGGTCGATTCCGTCCACTTCGGCGAGGCGGCGACCGATCAGCCGTGGGGGCCCGTAGGCGCGCGCGAGCAGGTCGCGCAGCGGCTCGTAGTAGGGGGAGTTGGTATTGGCCCGGACGTGGCGTTGCCGCCCGACGCGTGACGACGTGATCAGGCCGGCCTGCTCGAGCCGCGTCGCCTCGCGCGTGACGCCGGCAGGATCGAGCCCGAGCTCACGTGCGATCTCGGCTAGCGGCGCGTCGGGACGGCCGTACGACAGGAACACGTGGGTGAGAAAGCGTGCCTGTCCGGCCGAGCGGAAGAGCGGAAGGGGAGCGGGAGCAGCGGTACGCATTCGTGAAAAAACGTCAGTAGTTCGTGACGTATTGGCATTATACTGCAGGCCGCCGCGCGCCGGGCCTCGCTGCCGTAACGCACCGCGTCGCGCTTTTGCAGAGCCCTTTGACGGACCCGAACCGTCTCGACCCCCTCCTTTACCATCGAACTCTCAGGGGGAACCGGGGGGCAAGCGCGGGAAGCCGCGACCACGAAAATCCCGCAAACCCGAGGGAGCGCACGAGGACGAGTGCCCGCGCGTGTGGACCCGCTCCCGCGCTCCCGTTCCCTCAGTTCCCTCGTGTCTCGTCCGGTGCCTGCAGGAGTAGGCGATGCGATCCTCCCCGACAATCGTTGATCATCGAGGTTCGGTGCGAGAATCGGGCCGTGGAGTACGCCCGCTTCTACAAGGCCGACCTTCATATGCAGACTCCGGTGGACAGCGCGCACTGGCTCGGGGAGCCGCTGCCGGCGCACCCAACGACTGCGGATCGTCGCGCCGCTGCTCGAGCGTTCGTTCGACAGTCCTACGAGTTCGGCCTGGAGATCATCGCCATCACGGAGCACAACTTCGCCCGGTCCGTGGACGAGTCGCTGATTCCGGAAATCGAGGCTGCGGCTGCGGACCTAGGCGACGAGTTCGGTTACGAACTTGCTGTCTTCCCTGGCTTCGAGATAACGGCGCCCATCGGCCGGGGGGCGCACATGATCTGCATCTTCGAGCGCAGGACGCCGCTAGCGACCGTAGATGCCAAGCTCACAGCGCTCGGGCTACCACCCAATCAGCGGTTCGGCCAGAACCGGGCACCACTGCCCATCTCCCAGGAGAACGCGACGTTGGACCGAATCCTGCGCACGATCCAGGACGACAAGACCGTGCCAGGGATCTGCTTCGCGGCGCACCCCAACGATTCCGGCGTCCTCGACCGTGCTCAGGTTGAGCAGTGGTGGAGCATGGAGGTGATTCGGAACAACGAGTTCTTGTGCATGGAGCTACCGCGGCCGCGGTCGGAGTACCTCGATGGCCCGCCGAGTCTGGTTCGCAGCATTCTCATGAACGCCGATGACCGCTATAAGCGGCGGTACCCCGTAGCCAGCATCTGCAATTCCGACGCGAAGCAGCTGGTGAACACGGCAGAGCATCCGACGAACTACGTTGGCTTCCGGCATTCGTGGCTGAAGATGAGCGACGCGTCCGTTGAGGGACTACGGCAGGCGTTCATCGATCACGAGTCACGCATCCGCTTCGGGGATGCGCGCCCTGAAGAGGGCTTTACGTACCCGCGGATCGTCTCCCTCAGCGTTCGACGAGCCGCCTTCCTGGGCGATCAGGAGATCTGGCTCAGTCCGAACATGAACACGCTCATCGGCGGAGGCGGAACGGGAAAGTCAACGGTCATCGAGTATCTCCGTCTAGTGCTGGGCCAGGGCGGCGCGATCGAAGGGGAAGAGGCAAAGACCAACTACGAGAAACTGCGCCGGACTATTCGTGGCGACACGCTGGTCGAGGTCGAGGTCGAGCGCGACGGTGCGAACTGGATCCTCCGAAACGACGGTAGTGGAGGGACCGTCGTGCAAGGAGAACCCGTGCCCGACTTCCCCAAGTTCTTCCCCGTGCGGTTCTTCAGCCAGAGGGAGATCTACGCGATTGCGGAAAGTCGTGAAGCTCGGGCGCAACTCCTCGACAACCTCGTGCTGGAGCGGCTTGAGGAGCTACGTCGCGCGGAAGCCGACATCATCGGTCGCCTGAGGGAGCTGAACCTTCGATTAGCGATGCGTCCCGAAATCGAGAAGCGCCTGCGCGAACTCGAGACCGAAGAGCTGGACGCGAGGAAGCGTCTTGAGAGCTTGCACGCGCTCGCTGCTCCGCTTGAGCAGTGGCGCGCGACGTTGGAGGCGCAGCGTGAACTTGGAGAACTCCAGAAGGCTGCCGAAGCCGCGGCTTCGGCAGTTTCCGACGTGGTGCGAACGAGCCACGTCGACGCCGTTGAACCGGTGTCCGAGGAGGTAGAGGTCAAGCGCTTCCGGGAACGTGTCAGGGAGGCCGAGGCGGCGTTGCGAGATGCTGTACGCGCCGCGCTGACCGCGTTCGAGCAGGCTATTGCCGCGGCCGGCCGCGACCTCGGCGAATGGACGCGGAAGTACGAAGAGCGAGAAGCGGAGTACGAGAAGCTCCGTCGCCAGCTCGAAGAACAGGGGACGGACCCTGAGCAATACCTGGAGTACGAAGCTCTCGCTCGGGACCGACGTGAGCAGGTTGTTGAAACGAAGAGGACTATCGCTGAACTAGATGACGCTGCAGCGGCGCGAAACGATGCGATCACGGAACTGCATGACGTTTGGCGGCAGCAACAACACGTGCGTCAGGAGAAGGCTGCTTTTCTCGAGGGCGCTGTTCCGCGGACCTCAGCGAACACGCCAGTCGTCACGGTGTCGGTCGAGCCGTTCGGCGACGACGATGCCTTTCGAGACGCAATGGAGGCGTACGTTCGCGATCGCCGACGAATCACGGACGACGACTGGCGCAGTCTGCTCGACCACGCTGTGCGAGAGTCGCCGGAAGGCGAAGCGCCCACGGCCGTGTTCGCCACTTGGGTTAGCCAGCTTCGGGGCGGCGCGCGACCGAACGGTTTTCCGTGGGAGGTGCGAGACCGCAGATCCGAAGTGCTGGTCGAGTGGTGTACACCAGCGGCGTGTGCGATGATCGAGCTCATCCGCGTGCCGGACAAGCTCGTGGTGAGGCTCTTCCGCGACGATGGCTCGCTCGCAGGTGACCTCGAGACCGGCCTCTCGGTCGGCCAGAAGTCGACGGCCATCTTGACGCTTCTCCTCGTTGATGACGACGCTCCCGCCGTAATCGACCAACCGGAAGACGATCTCGATAACGAGTTCACGTATCGGCAACTCGTGCCGCTACTTCGCCAGATCAAGGAACGACGTCAGATCATCCTCTCGACGCACGATCCGAACCTTCCGGTCAACGGCGATGCCGAGTTGATCTACGCCCTTCAGGCGATCGACGGCCGTGGAGTTCGAATGAAGATCGACGGAGTCGACGCGGTTGGAGCCCTTGATCGTCCAGCCGTCCGCCTCGCTGTAGAGGAGGTCATGGAGGGCAGCGAAGAGGCGTTCAGGCGCCGCTACGAGAAGTACGGTTTCTAGGAAAAACCGCGGTGGGAAACCGGACTGGGGCGCCGGGTCGCGCTTCGAGGAGCTTCACGGGCTCGAAATGCTGCTGGGCATCCCGGAGCGCCGCGTCCCGCTGCCCGCGGATTGGGGTCAGGTCTTGCGCCGCAACACGCTCAATCGGAACTCGCTCCCGAGTCCTTCTCCTTCAGCCGCCCGGTGAGCCTCCGCCGTCGAACCCCCCGGACGCGCGGGCCCACCCGCAGCCCGCCGCCCTGGCGGGACGCGCGGGTTTCGCGGCAACACCAGAACCCCACACCCCCCCCCGGTCCCCCGAGCGGTCGTGCCGGAGCGGATGGACACCGCTCTCGGCTCGGACGAAGGTCGTGCGACGGCTGTAGCGGTCGCACCTGGCGTCTGGGTGCAGGACGCTCCCGGAACGTCGGTGGAGGAGGACGCTCGCGGAGGGTCGTTCGTCGGCTGGTGCGCCTCCGTCGAGAAACTCGAAGTACAGATCGGCGCCCGGGAACGTGCTGGTGACCTAAAAGGAGCGCATCGCCGAGCGCCGCGCGTGGCACCTGTCCGGCGAGACGTCCCTGGGGGAGCGGGGGTCCGGTCTTGCGCTGCACGCGAGTCGGAGCTCGATCCGGTGCGTCGAGTCCCCTTCCGCGACGTCTGACGCGCACTAGAACCGCGATCGATGCGTCTAACGAGTACTGATTCCCGTCGTGCGCTGCTCCCTCGTGCGCTGCAAGATCTGCCCTGCATGAGCGACATCGACGACAGCGCAAACGGCCGAAAGAGTCGGCGCTGCCCGGGCGGGTTCCGGCGTACGCTCAATCACGGTCGTGGCGTTTGATCTCTTCGCGCTCAATCTCAAAGGCTGCGCCGACGTCGGCGATCGTCGCCCGACCGGTGAGGAGATCGGCACGCAGCTGGCGCCATTCCTCGGCGCTGAACAGCTGGGCGCGGAAGCGCAGCTGTACGGGAGCCCAACCATTGATCGCGCTCCAACGCGCGAGCCACTGCTCGTTCCAGCAGTCGAGGAGGTAGGTGCGGACCGCCGCCGCGGCCTCGCGCTGCCGGCAGAGGCGCTCGAGCTGGAAGAACTCGGTGGCATTGTTGACTGGGACATCGAAGAGCACGTCGGCGACGCGGTCGAGGCGTTGTCGACTCGCTCAAGCGCGTCTTGGTACGCGCCGGCACGCGCGCGGACGAGCGGGAGCCAGGAGTCGTCGGGATGGGCCGCGGCGCGCAGGCCGTAGTGCGTGCGTTCCATCATCAGCTCCGTGCGGCGGCCGGAATGGATTGCCGTGAGCGTCGGCGGCCGACGCCCGGCTGGTTCGTTGAGTGGCCAGCGCATTGCGACGACCTCTGATGCGGCGAATTCATGCCACTGCTCGGCGGCGCCGGCGAAGGCGTGGCGGCTGACGTACTGTTCATAGACGACGTTGCCGCCGGAGCGTCGTGCCGCGATCGTCTCCGGCGCGAGGAAGTCAATCCGTTCGGTCACGGTTGGCTGCTCCCCCCGTACTGTACGCGCAGATAACAGCGACCATTGTCGAGTAGCTGCCCCGCGCACCATTGCAACGCGTGCTCGGCGCTGAGCGCGTTGCCCCAGAAGTCTCGGCGGTGCCAGCGGTCGAGGGCTCGCTCGCGTACGTGGCGCAGCGCCTCGATGTCTTCGCCGAAGACGTCGAGGCCGCTCAGACTCGGGATGACCGTGAATGTGAAGTGTTCGGCGGCGGCGTGCGCGCGCGAGGCAGCGAAGCTTTCTGCGACGTCGTAGTGCAGGCCGAGGGCGAACTCGGCGAAGCGGTCGGCGCCGAGGAAGCCGCCGCTCGAGACCGCGCGCCGCCTCATCCGCCGAGCTCCGCAATCCGCTCCTCGATCAGCTCGACGAGGCGGCGGCGCACGTTGAGCACGACGACCTCTTCGATCATCTTTTCGATGAGATCGTCGATGTCGTCGTAGTCGCGCCAGTCGCGGATCAGTGGCGACGGGTGTTCGCGGGCCAAGTCATAGCCGATTGCGCCGGGTTCAAAAACCGGGACCTGCGGCAGCGCATGGATCGCCTGCAGGAGCGGTTGGAACCAGGTGCGATGCTTGACGCCGGCGCGAAACGACCAGGTCAGGACAGACGGACTCTCAGCCAAGGTCGGTAGCAACTTCTCGAGCGGGAAGAGTGATACGAGCAGCGGATCGATGAGCTCGAGCACGCCCGACACCTGGTGGTACTCGGCCCAGCCATATACATAGGAGAAGTGCAGCAACAGCTCGAAGCGCCGGAGCGCGACGGTCGCGTCGGGCGATGAAGTCGTCGCGCCCACCGGGCCAACGCCGGTTGCGGCGTCGGCCGACCGCTCAGCGACCGCCATTTGCTCAAACAAGTCGATGGCGCATGCGACCTTGAGCAGGTCGACGGCGAGCTTGACCTCGCCGCGTTCGGCGAAGGTCCTGAGGGCGACCCAGACGCCCTCCTCGCGGAGTTGAAGGCGCTCGCTGGCCGCGGCTAGCTGATACGCGGCGGCGACGTCGAGTTGCAGCGCGGTCATATCGACGAGCGGCCTTGCCCCTTCAGCATAGGCGAGGACGAGGATGCGCAGCGTCGTCTCCGCCGCAGTAGCCGCCTGCGTCGCTGACTGCGCCTCGACGACAGCGTGCAGATGGGCCGTCGCGAGCGTCACGGAACGTGCGAGGTAGTGCGTCTGCTTCTCGTGCGCTAGCTGTTCCCAGGGCGGCGTGAGCTCCGCGATCATTGCCGCCTCCGGCGTCACGACGGCGCCGGTTAGAGCGATCTCCTTGCGGATCTTGCGACCGAGCTCGTCGGCGATTTCCCGGGCGCTACGCGGCAGCCGGCGCGGCGCGTCCATTCGCCAGGGCCTGTTGGCGACGATTTGCTCGGGCGACGAGCTTAGGCCGCGGGCGACATCGTGGACGGCGACCCAGGGCAGCTCGAGGAACCCGGCCGAGGCAGCGCCGACGACCTCCGGCGCCGTCGCCAGCGCCTCGGCGGAGGCGAAGGCGTGGTCGAGCACCGGCCATTCCTGGGCAGCCCAGGCCAGCTGCAAGACGTGCCCGTGGAGGATGAAAACAGCGTTGCGGAGCGTGGCTTCCTCCAGGCCGGCGGCCGGTACGAGGTCGACCGCCTCGTAGATCTCGCGCTCAAACCAGTCCCGCTCAGGCTGCACGTCGGTCACGGGTAACCGGCCAAGGCGGGCGAAGTTGAGGGTGATCGCGTAAGCGTCGCTTCCGAGCCGAACCGGCATCGGCCGGAACCATTGGCTGCGTTCGGGAAGTGTGCGCTTGAAGCGGATGTAGTCGTCGAGCACGCGCCCGAGCATCGCGACTCCGGCGGCGCTGCCACGCCAGTCGCTCGCCGCGGCGAGCGTACGCAGCATGTCCTTGGCGATCTCGAGATCACTCTCAGCGGTGCGGCGGGAGTGAGCCTCGACCGAACGTCCCGGCCGCTTTCGCGTCAGCCGTGACAGCTCGCGCCGCACTTCGCGCTCAAGAGCCAAGAAGACGTTCTCCGGGGCCAACCCCAAGAGCGCGTGCAAGCGGTAGCCGATCAGGCTGCCAATGCCGGCGGTCGCGACGGCGACGGCCAGCACCGTCGAGACGTAGGGCGGATACCCCGTGACGACGTCACGCAGGTAGAGCAGCCAGAGCGAGAAGAGGAAGCCGGCGGCGAGCAAGCGTACGACGACCGAGCCGACCCGCTCGCGGACTAGGAAGGCGACGATGCGATCACTACGGTAGCGGGTGGCGGTCGTCTGGAACGTGATCAGGGAGATGGTCAGGACGAGGCCGAGGACGGCGCCCGTCGCGGTCGCCGTCGCCGTCAGGGCGCTATCGACCGTCGCCGGGCTCGGTCCGTTCAGGCGGCGGGCGAGGAAGTGGCCGCCGGGCAGGGCCGCGAGGTGATGGCCATACCGAGTGACAACGACGTCGGCGGTAAAGCCGGCAATGATCAAGGTGAGGACTGAGGCCAGCAGGCGCCCTTGCTGGCGGACCAGGGCCATCGCCAGCCTTGGCCCGCCGAAGCGGTCGCGAAGGCGGCTGCGTTCGATGCGGAAGTGCTCGCGAAGGCGGTCGAACCACAGATAGCCGCGCCCGAGGGCGCGACCGAGAGCTACCTGCGCGCCGCGGAAGAGCGGCGCCGGCTCGTTGACGAGCGGCGGGAACGGGAGCGGGGGGGCCGGGTACTGCTCGCGTTGCAGACGCAGTCGGTAGCGCACGGCTCGCGCCAAGCGACGGAGGAGGAATCGCGCGTAGAGCGTCCCCCATCGCCAGCGCCTGTGGAGTCGCGTCCCGGTGTCGTGACGGCTGACCACACGAGGATTCTCTCTCGTGGCAGCCCGAGGTCTCGCGACCGCGAACCGCGGAGGGGCGGCGGGCAGCGCTCTCGACCTCTCCTTGATTCAGAGGGTCAAGTGTTCCCTCAGCGTTCTCGGGCCGGTGAACGTTCCTATGAAAGCAACACACCTGGCCAATTTGCAGGCCTTTTTTTAGGAAGCCCTCTGACGGACTCGAACCGTCGACCCCCTCCTTACCATGGAGGTGCTCTACCAACTGAGCTAAGAGGGCGAACGGCGGATTGTATCGTCGGCTCGACCGGATGCTGGCGCGCGAGGGATACGTCGACTACCTCGGCCACCGCACGTGGTACCGCGCCGTCGGCGACCTCGAGTTGGGCGCGGTGCCGCTGCTCACGCTGCACGGCGGGCCCGGGTCGACGCACAACTACTTCGCGCCGCTCGAGCGGCTTGCGGACGAGCGCGCCGTCGTCTTTTACGACCAGATCGGCTGCGGCAACTCCGACCGGCCGACGGACGTCGAGTGGTCGGTCGCGGTCTTCCGCGACGAGGTCGTCGCGCTCCGCGAGCAGCTCGGGCTGGAGCGGATCCACCTGCTCGGCAGCTCCTGGGGCGGGATGCTCGCGCAGGAGCACGTCCTCGCCGGCGCGCGCGGGATCGTCAGCCTCGTCCTCAGCTCGACGCTCGCGAGCATCGACGAGTGGGCGGAGGAGCAGCTGAAGCTTCGCGCTGCGCTCCCGCCCGAGGTCGTCGAGGTGCTCGACCGCCACGAGCGCGCGGGCACGTTCGACGAGCCCGAGTACGAGCAAGCGATGGAGGCCTACTTCGACCGCCACTTCTACCGCGGGCCGAAGCCGCGGCCGGAACTCGAGCGGATGGCCGCAGGCAAGGCGCCGGACGTCTACCGCGCGATGCAGGGCCCGAACGAGTGGACGGTCACCGGCGCGCTCCGCAGCTGGGACACGCGCGAGCGCCTCCACGAGATCGACGTCCCCACGCTCGTGATCCGCGGCCGCCATGACATGTGCACCGACCGCATCGCCGCGAGCCTGCTCGCCGGCCTGCCGAATGCGGACGAGGTCGTCCTCGAACAGAGCTCGCACACGCCCGTGCTCGAAGAGACGGATCGATACCTCGCCGTCGTCCGCGACTTTCTCCAGAGGGCCGAGGACGCCTCGGCTGTGATGGGGGCGGGAGGATTCGAACCTCCGTAGGCTGAGCCGACGGGTTTACAGCCCGTTCCCTTTGGCCGCTCGGGCACACCCCCTGAGGACGAGGGATTGTAGCCGCCGCGTTTGCGCCACAGATCCGCCTAAAGCCGCCTCGCCGCGCTGCCGATGGAGCGAGTGCCGCCATGGACGTGAACCTCATGCTGCAGCGCGCCGTCGAGCTCGGCGCGAGCGACATCCACCTCAAGGTCGGGCAGCCGCCGATCCTCCGCCGCGAGGGCTCGCTCGGGCCGATGGAGGAGTGGCCGGCGCTCGACGACGCTGACATGCTCGGCGTCGTCCAGAAGGTCACGTCGGCCGCGCCGAGCAAGATCGAGAGCTTCCACGAGACGGGCGACCTCGACATCGCGTACACCGACGAGGGCCTGCCGCGCTTCCGCGTCAACGCGTACCGGCAGCGCGGCGCGATCTCGGTCGCCCTGCGCGTGATCCCGCGGAACGTCCCGACGTTCGACGACCTGAACCTGCCGCCGGGCGTCCGGCGCCTCGCCGAGCAGCACCGCGGCCTGATCCTCGTCACCGGCGCGACCGGCTCCGGGAAGACGACGACGCTCGCGGCCGTGATCGACCACATCAACCGCACGCGGCGCCAGCACATCGTGACGATCGAGGATCCGATCGAGATCCTCCATCCCGATCACGGCTGCATCGTGAACCAGCGCGAGGTCGGGCTCGACACGGAGTCGTTCCAGCAGGCGCTCCGGCGCGCGCTCCGGCAGGACCCCGACGTGATCCTCGTCGGAGAGCTGCGCGACTCCGAGACGGCGCAAACCGCCCTCCAGGCGGCGGAGTCCGGACACCTCGTCCTCTCGACGATGCACACGGTCGACGCGGCGGAGACCGTTGGCCGGATGATCGAGTTCTTCCCCGAGGCGAAGCAGGCGCAGATCCGCTCGATCCTCGCCGGCGTCCTCCAGGGCGTCGTCAGCCAGCGACTCCTGCCAGGCGTGCGATCTGGCCGCGTCCCCGCGGTCGAGGTGATGGTGGCGAACGCGCGCATCGCCGACCTCATCCGGGAGAGCAAGCCGGAGGAGATCCACGACGCGATCGCCGAGGGCGCGTTCTTCGGGATGCAGACGTTCTCGCAGGCGCTGATCGAGCTCGTCCTGCGCGGCGCCGTCGACCGCGAGGTCGCCGCGAACGCCGCGACGAACCGGCACAACTTCCTCGTCGACCTCGAGTACGCGCTGAAGCAGCAGGCGGTGGAAGCCGCGAAGCAGGAGAACGGCGCGGCGGCTCCCGCCGCGGACGGCCAGCCGGCACGTCACGAGCCCGCCGCCGTGCACGGCCTGCGGATCGCGGACTCGTAGCGGCGCTCTCCCCCGTCGGGGGGTCAAGTCGCGCCCGCTTCGTGCCGAAACGCGACGTATGTCTTCCGGCGAACCGTGCGGACGCGCGTGGCTTCGAACGCTGCGACGCTTCCTCGCCGACGAGCGCGGCGTCTCCCTCGTCGAGACGCTCACGGGCCTCGTCATCCTCGGCACGGTTCTCGCCACGCTGACCGGGCTGTTCGTCTCGGCGTCCAAGGCCGAGCTCGACATGAACCAGCGCTTCCGGGCGCAGCAGGACGCCCGGCTCGCGCTCGACGCCCTGCGCCGCGAGCTGCACTGCGCGAAGACGATCACGACGGCGTCGGGAACGTGGCCGTCGTCGTCGATGACGCTCACGCTGCCGACGGACGCCTACGGCGCACGCATCTGCCCCACCGGCGTCGGCGCCGTGACGTGGTGCGCGATCGGCAGCGGGTCGCGGTTCGGGCTCTGGCGGACGCCGGGCACGAGCTGCACGACCACCGGCGGTCGCCAGCGCGCCGACTACCTGATCCCGTCGCCCGCGTCGACGACCCCGCTCCTCTTCAACTTCTTTCCCCAGGAGCCGGCGAGGCTCGCGCGGCTCGGCGTGACGATCAGCGTCGACACGAACCCCGCGGACAAGGTCCGCGCGTACACGCTCCAGGACGGGATCGCCTTGAGGAACAGCCGGAGGGCGGCGCCGTGAGCGCGACGCGCCGCCGCCTTGCCGAGGGCGCCCGCGACGAGTCCGGGATCGCGCTCGTGATGGCCGTGGGCATCCTGTTCGTGCTCTCGATCACGCTCGCGAGCATCGTCCAGTACACGAGCGCGAACGACCGGAACGCGAACCACAGCCAAGCGGGCCAGTCGGCGCGGACCCTTGCCGAGGCGGGGCTCAACAACTCGCTCTCGGTGCTCTTCGCGGCCGCCGATCCGTCGCTCGCGACGCTGCTCTCCCCGGCGAGGACGTCCACGTACGCGGGCGGCACCGCAACGTGGTCGGGCGTCTTCGACGAGCCGCGTCTGACGTGGCGGCTGACGTCGACGGGGACGGTGCGGAACCCGACCGGACCCGGCGCCGCGGCCGTCACGCGCACGCTGACGGTGAACGTGCCGATGCGGCGGATCCTCACGCAGGCCAACTCGACGGGCGCGTGGAACTGGATCTACGCGTCGCTCAGCACGGGCGCGCTGTGCGACATGACGATCTCGAACAAGGTCGACATCGCAGCGCCGCTCTGGGTGGAGGGGAATCTCTGCATCGAGGAGCAGGCGATCGTCTCGAAGGGACCGCTCGTCGTCGGCGGCCAGGTGACGCTCAAGAACCCGCACAACAGGATCGGCTCCTCGACGAACCGCATGAACACCGTCCACATCGTCAAAGGGTGCCAGTACAGCAACAACCCTTTGCACGTCCCGTGCCACGGGCCGAGCACCGGCCCGAGTGATCCCGTTCCCGCCGACGCCGACAACGTCTTCGTCGCGCCCGGCGGCTTCTACAGCGCGCTGCCGGACCCGCGGGTGAACTTCCCGAGGCTCACGACGGCCGAGTGGCGGGTGAAGTACGGCATGGCCATGCCGGGCCCCGCCTTCCCGTGCTACCCCGAATCGAAGACCGGCACGCCGCCCGCGTTCGACACCCCGTCCGACGTCGCGGCCGTGCTCGCGACGGTGCCGCCGGCCGACCGCACTGTCTACATGAACAACAACGTCCCGACGATCTTCAACCTCACGCCCGCGACCAGCTACACCTGCAAGTCGGCGGGGGGACACGAGCTGTCGTGGAACGCGACGGATCGCGTCCTCACCGCGAACGGCACGATCTTCATCGACGGCAGCGTCGTCGTCGAGAACGGCGCCGTGAACCGCTACGAGGGCATGGCGTCGCTGTACGTCTCCGGGACGTTCCTGATCAAGAACTCGAAGCTCTGCGCGAAGTTGACGGCGGACAAGTCAGACTGCAACCTCGACCCGAGCGAGACCAACTGGAACCCGAACACGACGATGCTCGTCGTGCACGCGAACGGGAACGGGTCGAACCCGGGACCGGAGGCGCAGGTTTCCGCGGGCGACAGCGTGCAGCTCGTCAGCGGGACCTTCCAGGGCGGGCTGTACGGGACGAACGCGATCGACATCACGACGACGTCGCGCGCGCAGGGGCCGATGATGGGCAGCACGGTCATCCTCGGCCAGACCGGCTACATCGCCTTCCCGAAGATCGACGTCCTCCCCGCGGGCGCTGCCGGGCTGCCGATGCCCAGCCTGGAGCTCGACCCGCCGCAGGACTTCGGCTAGGCGCGCGCGGGCGTCTCAAGCCGGCGCCGCCCGCAGTCGATACGCACGCCATGGAGATCGTGGTCGCCGCCGCCGCGCTCGTGCCCGGGCTGGCGGTCGGAAGCTTCCTGAACGTCGTTGCAGCGCGCGTCCCGCTGAAGCGCTCCGTCGCTCGACCGGGGTCGGCGTGCCCGTCGTGCGAGCAGCCGATCGCGTGGTACGACAACATCCCGCTCGTCTCGTATGCCGTCCTCCGCGGGCGCTGCCGCAGCTGCGGCGTCCGCATCGGCTTGCGGTACCCCGCGGTCGAGCTCGCGACGGGCGTCCTCGCGGCTGCGTGTGTGCTCGCCTTCGGCGTGTCCGCCTACGCGCTCCTCGCCGCGTTCTTCTGCGCCGCGCTCGTTGCCGTCGCGGCGACGGACGTCGAGCACCGGATCGTCCCGAACCGGATCGTGCTACCCGCCGCGGCTCTCGTGCTGGTCGGCCGCACGGCGCTCGATCCGAGCGTCGAGTGGGCGCTCGCGGCGCTCGCTGCGGGGGCGTTCCTCCTGCTCGCCGCGCTCGCACACCCCGCGGGTATGGGGATGGGAGACGTGAAGCTCGCGCTCCTGCTCGGCGCGATGCTAGGAGGGACCGTCGCGGTGGCGCTCATGCTCGGGATGCTCGCAGCGCTCCTCCCAGGGATCGTCCTGCTCGCGCGGCACGGCGCCGCCGCACGGAAGCTCAAGATCCCCTTCGCGCCGTTTCTCGCGCTCGGGGCCGTCATCGCGCTCTTCGCGGGCGACCGGTTGCTCGGGGCATACCTCTCGCTGTTCTAGGAGGGTTTGGCGGAACGGTCCTCGTCGCAGGCGTGCGCTGGGCGGGTGCGAGGCAAGGACGCAGGGAGTCCGCGTATCAGTGGTACGTGGGCGACGGAGGACGCAGCATCGCGCCGTCCAGTGTGCGGCGGCGGCACAGCGACTGTTCCGCCAAAACCCTCCTAGGAGAGGACCTCCTCAAGGGGCTCTGCGGGGCTGCCGATACTGCGTCGAGGGACATGGAGCTGCAACGAACGACGAACCTGCGCACCGTCGCCGCGCCGCCCGCCGGCCCGCCCGGCGCACCCGACGCGCCTGCGTCCGCGCCGCCGCTCGACGCCGCCGCGCGCACGCACGAGTTGGTCGTCGACCTGATCGCGGCCACCGGACTCGTCCCGCCGGAGAAGCTCGCACCGGCGCGCGAGCGCGCGGGACGGATGTCGGTCGCGCAGGCGCTCGTCGAGGAGGGGCTCGCGTCGGGCGACCGCGTCGCGCGCGCCCTCGCGGCGCGGCACCACCTGCCGTACGTCGACCTCCACGTGACCGGCGTCTCGCCCGAAGCCAGCGGGCTGATCCCGCTGCACGTGCTCGAGCGCGTCGTCGCGATCCCGTACGCGCTCGTCGACGGCCGCCTCCGCGTCGCGGTCGCGGACCCGCGCGACATCCACGCGACCGACCAGCTGCGGATCGCGGCGGGAAACCCGGTCGAGCTCGGGGTGGCGTCGCGGGACGACATCGCGGCCGAGATCAAGCGGCTCGTCCGCACGTCCGAGGCGATGGGTGCGCGCAGCGCGCTCGACAGCGCGTTCGACGACGCCACGGCAGAGGAGGAGGCGGACGACCTGGAGGCCGACGACGGGCTCTCGGACGCGCCGCTCGTCCGGCTGGTGAACTCCGTGATCTTCCAGGCGGCCGAGGACGGGGCGAGCGACATCCACTTCGAGCCGCAGGAGACGGGTCTCGTCGTGCGCGTCCGCATCGACGGCGTCCTCCACGAGGCGCAGCGCATCCCGCGGCGGATGATCGCGGGCGTCACGACGCGCCTGAAGGTGCTGGCGAAGCTCGACATCGCGGAGCGCCGGAAGCCGCAGGACGGGCGGATCTCGCTCAGGGCCGCGGCCGCCGGACGCGCTCTCGACGTTCGCGTCGCCACCCTCCCGACGGTCGAAGGCGAGTCCGTGACAATGCGCCTGCTCGACAAGTCGAAGGAGCCGCCGACGCTCGAGCAGCTCGGGCTCTCGGAGGAGATGCGCGCTCAGCTGTCCGCGATCATCCAGCGGCCGACCGGCGCCCTCCTCGTGACGGGACCCACGGGCTCCGGCAAGTCGACGACGCTCTACGGCGGGCTCGCCCAGATCAGCCGGCCCGAGATCAACGTGATCACGGTCGAGGACCCGGTCGAGTACCGGCTGAACGGGATCAAGCAGGTCCAGATCAACGTCAAGGCGGGCGTGACGTTCGCGACCGCGCTGCGGTCGATCCTCCGCTCCGACCCGGACGTCGTGATGGTCGGCGAAATCCGCGACAGCGAGACGGCGAAGATCTCGATCGAGGCCGCGCTCACGGGGCACTTCGTGCTCTCGACGCTCCACACCAACGACGCGCCGGGGGCGCTCACCCGCCTCAACGAGATGGGCGTCGAGCCGTTCCTGACGGGATCGGCCGTCTCGGCGGTCCTCGCCCAGAGGCTCGCGCGGAAGCTCTGCGCGCAGTGCTGCGAGATGTACACCCCGTCCGCAGAGGAGCTGTTCCGCGCGCGTGTCGTGCCCGACGTCGCCGCGGCGTCGGACGGGATGGTCTTCTATCGCAAACGTGGCTGCCCGCGGTGCAACCAGACCGGCTACCGGGGCCGAGTCGGCGTCTTCCAGCTGCTCACGATGACCGAGGCCGTGCAGACGCTCGCCGCGTCGAAGGCGTCGCGCGAGGAGATCGAGCGCGCGGCGATCGCGAGCGGGATGCGGACGCTCTGGGACGACGGGCTTGCGAAGGTCGCGGCGGGCGCGACGTCGCTCGAAGAGCTCGCACGCGTCCTCGTCTAACGCCGCGTCGCCGCCACGACGCAGGAGCCGTCGGCGCGCGCGCGAAATAGCGCCCGCGGATGGGCTCGTATCCGATCGGCCGGCCGTCTGACGCGCTCGACGTCCCGCTCGCGGCGCACTACGGCGCCGCGCGCGCGCGACGGCTCCCGCTCGCGCGCTGGCTGCTCGCGGCGATCGGGGATATCGTGACGGCAGGGAGGGAGATCCACGTGCGCTTTCGAAGGTCGAGCAAACGGGCGGGTTCGGCACCGGAGGAGCAGCAGTCGCCGCTGGCGGATCCTCCGGAGCAAGCGGCGCCGCTCGCTCCGACGCCCGACGCGGGCGAACCGGAGCCCGAGCACGAGCCGCTCCCGCCGCCGGTCGTCGAGTACACGGCGCTCGACACGCCGTTGCGCGTCGTGCGCCAGCTCGACGACGTCGTACACGCCGCCGACGCCGACCCGGGCGAGGCCGCGCCCACGCCGCCGCCGCCGATCCCGGCGTCCGGGCTTGCGGGCGAGGAGGAGCACGACATGCTCGGCGTTCCGCTCGGGACGCTCGTCTTCCGCGCGGGGCTGCTGACGTTCGAGCAGGGCGAGGACGCGCTCCGCGAGGCGACGAGCTCGGGCCGCCGCCTCGGCCAGGTCCTGCTCGAGCGCGGGTGGATCGACGAACGGCAGCTCGCGCGCTTCCTCGCCGGACAGAAGGGGCTCGAGTTCGTGGACCTGGACTCCGCGGCGGTCGACCCCGAGGCGGCGGCGCGACTTTCCGAGGATTCGGCGCGCGTCTACCGTGCACTGCCGATCTCGAGCGCAGGCGGAGCCGTGCTCGTCGCGATCGCCGATCCGACGAACGAGTCCGCGATGGGTCAGATCCGCGCCCTCTTCGGAGGCGACGTCGTCTTCGGGGTAGCCGCGAGCGACGAGCTGGACCGCGCGATCTCGGCGGCGTTCAACGAGGGAGCCGGCGCCGCCGCGTTCTTGCAGCAGGACGAGGCCGAGCCCGCATGGGCACCGCCGCCGGGCTGGGACGCCACGCCGGCGACACCTCCCGCTCCAGACGCGCAGGACGCTCCCGCCGACGAGCGCCTCGACGAGGCCTTCGACACACCGTTCACACGAGAGGAGTCGCGCATGGAGGCACCAGGGAACCCGGAGCCGCCGCCGCAGTGGCCGCGACCCGATGAGTCATTCGGCAGCTTCGGCCGCGAGGAGCCGCAGCCGGCGGGCGCGATGCCAGGGTTCGCCGCGACCGAGCCGGCGCAGCAGTACGCAGCTCCGCAACCGGACGCGTCGCCCGGCGGGGGCTTCGGGATGACCGGGAGCGACGTGCCCTCGCAAAGCGTTGCCGTCCGCCTCGTGCTGCGTCTCGGTCAGACGGACGCGCTCGAGCTCGGGTCGTTCGACGACGCCGCGCGCGCGACGGCGTTCGCCATGACGCTGAGGCCCTTCCTGCGCCAGGGCACGATCGTCTCGGTCGACATCGCCGAGGCGTAGCGCTCGGTCGCTCGTCCGCGAGCTACGCGACGTCGCAGCCGAGGTACTCGAAGGCGCCGAGCGCCTCGTCCACGAAGCGCTCCGCCTCCTGCCGGCTCGCGAACGCATGCGGGCCGAGCCGGAACGGCTCGACGCGCATCGTGTCGATCGGATAGACATCGCACCCGACGAGCCACTGGCCGCCGCGCTCGACGCAGCGCAGGGTCAGGATCTGGCGGTTCTCGCGGCCGACGCGGCGGAGGAGAACTTCGCGTTCCGGCGCGGCCTGCGGAACCGGTGAGACGGTCGCCGGAGCCGCGGGTCGGAGCCCGCTCTGGTGCTCGCTCATTCGAGGCGTATCGGCTTCCGCAACGGCATGCTTTAACGGGCAAAGAAAGAGGGCGCGGTTTCCCGCGCCCTCTCTAGGCGAGCGAGGGACGATGCGCTTTACGCGCAGGCCCCTTCGACGATGTCGCCGTTGACGGTGGCGGTGACCGTCTTCGACCACGTCTTACCACCAACGACGCTCTGGATGCAGTAGTTCGAGACGCCCGGGTTCGCGGCGACCGTGATGCCCTTGATGCCCGCGTCGATCTCCTGAAGCTCGGCGAGGGTCATCCCCTGGTAGCCGGTCGTCGTCGCGACGCCGTCGGCCGTGGCAGGCTCGCCGGTTCCGCCGACGTTGTCGGCGTTGTACGCCTCCGCGGCCGGGATGGCGGCGCGGACGTTGGCCTGCGCGGCGCGGCTGTTCGCGCGGTCGCGGAAGGCGAGGTACGACGGGATCGCGATCGCGAGCAGGATCCCGATGATGATCAGGACGACCAGGAGCTCGATGAGGGTGAAACCGCTCTCCTCACGAGCCAGCCGCTTCCTGAGAGTCGTAAGCATTTCCTTCTCCTTCTGGCGGGGGAATTACGGTGGCTTGCGCCGTAAATCGGCTGCCGCGCTGCCTTGGGTACACCCCCGAACGGGTGAGTCGCCGGGCAGACGGGGGAGGTCTCTCGCGCGACTCACATCTTCGACCGGCCGGTCGAGGGTGCACGCACGCTCTCACTCGAGACGTCCGGCTTCGGCAACGGCATGCTTTAACGGGCAAAAGAGAGGGCGCGGTTTCCCGCGCCCTCTCTAGGCGAGCGAGGGACGATGCGCTTTACGCGCAGGCCTCCTCCTTGATGTCGCCGTTCGCCGTGGCAGTGACCTTCTTCGACCACGTCTTGCCGCCGACGGTGCTCTGGATGCAGTACGTCGTCTCCGCGGGCGTTCCGAGGACGACGCTGATGTTCTTCACGCCGGCGTCGATCTTCTGAAGCTGCGGCAGGCTCATGCCGGCGTAGCCGGTCGTCGTCGCCGAGGCGTCGGAGTCCGTGGCCGTACCGACGTTGTCGGCGTTGTACGCCTCCGCGGCCGGGATGGCGGCGCGGACGTTGGCCTGCGCGGCGCGGCTGTTCGCGCGGTCGCGGAAGGCGAGGTACGACGGGATCGCGATCGCGAGCAGGATCCCGATGATGATCAGGACGACCAGGAGCTCGATGAGGGTGAAACCGCTCTCCTCACGAGCCAGCCGCTTCCTGAGAGTCGTAAGCATTTCCTTCTCCTTCTGGCGGGGGAATTACGGTGGCTTGCGCCGTAATCGGCTGCCGCGCTGCCTCCGGTACACCCCCGAAAGGGTGAGTCGCGGGCGCGCGCCCGCCGCGGAAACGTCGTGGTAGAGGCGACGGCGAGATAACGGTAAAGAGATGCGCGCCGCTGCCGATAAGGAACTCGATGCAGGCACCGACCTCGATCGACCAGCTGCTCGAGCAGATCGTCCAGCTGAAGGCGTCCGACCTCCACGTCACGGCCGGCTCCGAGCCCGTCGTGCGCGTCCGCGGGCAGCTCGAGCGCATGCCCGGCTACCGGCCGCTGACGCCGGACGACCTCCGCGAGCTCCTGTACCGGATCATGAACACCGAGCAGCAGAAGTCGCTGGAGATCAAGCGCCAGATCGACATGTCGTACTCGATCCCGGGCCTCGCGCGGTTCCGCGTCAACATCTACTTCCAGCGCGAGGCGCTCGGCGCCGCGTTCCGCCTGATCCCGACCGAGCTCAAGACGCTCGAGGAGCTCGGCCTCCCGTCGCGGCTCCACGAGGTCGCTGCGAAGCCGCGCGGGCTCGTCCTCGTGACCGGGCCGACGGGGTCCGGCAAGTCGACGACGCTCGCGACCCTGGTCGACGAGATCAACCGCACGCGCTCCGAGCACATCCTGACGATCGAGGACCCGATCGAGTTCCTCCACTGGCACAAGCGCTCGATGGTCAACCAGCGCGAGATCGGCCCCGACGCGACGAGCTTCGCCGAGGCGCTCCGCGCCGCACTCCGGCAGGACCCCGACGTGATCCTCCTCGGCGAGATGCGCGACCTGGAGACGATCGCGACGGCGCTGACTGCGGCGGAGACCGGCCACCT
Source organism: Gaiellaceae bacterium (assembly GCA_030446625.1). Lineage (GTDB taxonomy): Bacteria > Actinomycetota > Thermoleophilia > Gaiellales > Gaiellaceae > JAUJMY01. The sequence goes on along the minus strand of JAUJMY010000006.1, from coordinate 116,783 downwards.
CGTCTTCGCGACGCTGCACACCCAGAGCGCGCCGCAGACGATCGACCGGATCATCGACGTCTTCCCGGCCGAGCAGCAGGAGCAGGTGCGGATCCAGATCGCGGGCGCGCTCCAGGGCGTCGTCACGCAGACGCTGATGCCGACCGCCGACGGTCGCGGCCGCATCGCCGCGTGCGAGATCCTGATCCCGGACGACGCGGTGCGGAACCTGATCCGCCAGGGCAAGGTCGAGCAGATCTACTCCGTGATGCAGACGAGCACCGGCCGCGGGATGCAGACGATGGAGCAGGCGCTGGCGGAGCTGATCTTCCGGCGCGTGGTGACGAAGGACGTCGCGCTCGCGCGCTCGAGCCGGCCGGAGCAGCTCCTCGGGCTGCTCGAGCGCGCCGGATTCCGCGACGGCTCGAACGGAATGACTGCGCCGCCGCCGCCCCCCCTCGAGTCGACGCTCCGCGTCGCGGGGAGCTAGGCGATGGTCGACTGGAACAAGGAGGTCAAGCTGTCCGATCTCTTCGGCGGCAAGCGCAAGCAGGCACGCCCGGCGGCTCCCGCTCCGGCGACGACCTCGAACGGCACCTCGACCAACGGCGCCTCGAAGACGTCCGTGCTGAAGCGCGACGTGTCGCTCCGCCGCACGCGCAAGCCCGCCGACGCCCGCCCGCCCGCCGCGAAGCGCGCCTCCCCGCGCCGCCAGCGCCGGGTCGCGTCGCACGGCGTCCTGGGCTTGAAGATCGGCTCGTCGCAGCTCGCCGCGGCGCGCGTCGCGAACGAGAACGGCGAGCTGAAGCTCGTCCAGGTCGCGCGCGAGCCGCTCGAGCGCGGCGTCGTCGTCGCCGGCGAGGTCCGCGAGCCGGAGGTGCTCGCGGCGGCGCTCGCAGACTTCTTCACCAGGCACAAGCTTCCGCGCCGCGGCGTCCGGCTGGGCGTGGCGACGAACCGCATCGGCGTTCGCAGCCTCGTGATCTCGGGGATCGAGGACGAGAGGCAGCTCGCGAACGCGATCCGCTTCCGCGCGCAGGAGACGCTGCCGATCCCGATCGACGAGGCCGTGCTCGACTACCAGGTCGTGAGCGAGGGCCGCGCGGAGGACGGGTCGCTGAGCCGCCGCATCCTGCTCGTCGTCGCGTACCGCGACTCGATCGAGCGGTACGCGGAGGCGTGCGCGCGCGCGAAGATCGAGCTCGCCGGGATCGACCTCGAAGCGTTCGCGCTGCTGCGCGCGCTCAGGTCGCCCGCGGCCGCGAACGGCTCCGTCCCGGCGGAGAGCGCGCACGTCGCCGTCGCCCTCGGCTACGACCGCTCGACGCTCGCCGTCTCGGACGGACGCGTCTGCGAGTTCACGCGCGTCGTCGACTGGGGCGGGAGCGCGCTCGACCGCGCGATCGCGGGCGCGCTCCGGATCCTTCCCGTCGACGCCGAGCGGCTCAAGCGCTCGCTGTCGCTGGCGGACAGCGCGGCGGCGGCTGCGATCGAGGGCGTCTCGCCCGACGACGTACGTCACGCGCAGGCCGCCGTCCAGGAGGAGCTCCAGAACCTGGCGCGCGAGCTCGTGTCCTCGCTCCAGTTCTACCAGAGCCAGCCCGGCTCGCTGGCGATCGGCGAGATCGTGCTCACGGGCGGAACCGTGAACCTCGAGGGGCTGCCGGCGGAGCTCGCGGGGCTGATCGGCGTTCCCGTCCGCGTCGGCGACCCGCTGGCACGCGTAACGGCGAGTGCAGGCGCCGCCGAGCGTGACGACGCGGCGTCGCTCGCGATCGCGATCGGCCTGGGACTCGAGGACTGATGCGTCCCGTCAACCTCCTCCCACGCGACGACGCGCGGCGCCGCTCCGTCCGGTCGACGCGGGTCGCGGGCGTCCCGGTTCCGTCGCCGTTCGGGGTCGGCGCGCTCGCCGTCCTCGTCCTGATCGGCGTCGTGCTCGGTCTCGCCTCGGTCCGCGAGCGGAGCAAGGTCGAGACGCGTCGCGAAACGCTTGCGGCGGTGCAGAAGGAGCTCGCGGCGACGCCGGAGCCGGTGCGGAACGGAGTGGGCGACGCCGCCGCGGCGCGGCTCGCGGCGCTGTCCAGCGCGGCCGCCGCGCGCATCGCGTGGGACTCGGTCCTCCGAGACGTGTCGCGCGTCATCCCCGAGGATGCGTGGCTCGAGTCGCTCGGGGCGCGCTCCCCCGCGGCCACGGGCGCGGCAGCCACGACGCCCGGCGCCGTTCCGACCGCGTTCACCGCGACGGGGTACACGTACTCGCAGAAGGGCGTCGCCCGCCTGCTCGCGCGCCTCGCGCTCGTCCCCGCCCTGACCAACGTGCAGCTGCAGTCGAGCGTGGCGACCGAGATCGGGAGTCGGCGCGTGTTCAAGTTCAGCGTCGTCGCCGACGTCGACGCGGCGGAAGCGGCGTCATGAGAAGCGACGTCAAGGAAGGAATGGCGCGCGAGGTGAGGATCGCGCTCGTCTTCGTCGCCGCGCTGGCGGTCGCCCTCGTCGGGTACTTCCTCGCGGTTCGCCCGCAGCGCGCGGAAGCCGCGCGGCTCGACCAGCAGATCGCACAGACGCAGCAGCAGCTCGCGACACGCCGCGCGCAGCTCGCGCAGATGCGCGCGGCACGCGTCTCGGCCGCGGACCTCCGCCGACTCGAGACCGCGCTGCCCGACCGCCTCAACATGTCGCGGCTGATCCTCGAGCTCAACGGCGCGGCCGCTCGGGCCGGGGTGACGTGGGACTCGGTGACGCCGCAACCCGCGGTCGCCGTCGGCGCGTACCAGTCCGCTCCGATCGCGATCATCGTCCAGGGCCGCTTCTTCGACGTGCGGAAGTTCCTCCACCTTCTGCGGCAGCGCGCGAGCGCGCAGAGCGGCCGTGTCGGCGGCAAGGGGCAGCTGATGGGCGTCGAGGCGTTCGACTTCGCCGAGGGCGAAGACGGGTTCCCGCAGATTCGCGCGAACATCACGCTGAACGCGTTCACCTTTGCAGGCGCGGCACCGCCGGCGGCTGCGACCACGACGCCCGCGACCGCGACGACGCCGGCGGGGACGCCCTGATGGCCGCCGTCGAGGCGAAGGCAGGCGCTCGCCGGCGCGGCGGCGTCGACCCGCGCGCGGCGAAGGAGAAGCGCCAGAAGCGGTTCCTGCTGATCGCGACGCCCGTGCTGCTGCTCCTGCTCGCCTTCCAGCTTCCGAAGCTGCTCGGCGGCGACGAGGCGCCGGAACCGGTGTCCCCCGCGGCCGCGACCGCTCCCGTCGGCGCCGCACCCGCGGCACCGGGCGCGGCCACCCCGGCGCCCGCCCCGGCCCCGGCGCCGCCCGCCGCGGCGCCCGAGCGCCGCGCCCCGCTTTCGGGCTTCAGGGCAAAGGACCCGTTCGTGCAGAAGGTCGGTGCGTCGGACGGATCCGCCGGGCCGGCCGCCGCTCCCGCACCTGCGCCCGCGACGCGCGTGTCCGCGCCCGCTCGCGCAGGCCGGACGCGCTACCTCGTCGTGCTCGCGTCGGTTCGCGCCACGCGGGCGCGCACCTCGCTCGCGCGCGCCGTGCAGCGCGCCCGCTCGGCCGGAGTGCGTCGCGTCGGCATCCTCAACTCCTCCAAGTACGCCGGCCTGCGGCCGGGGTACTACATCGTCTCGGGCGGGACGTACGCGTCGTCCCGTGAGGCGCTACGCGCGATGGCGCAGGCCCGTGCGAGAGGCTTCTCGCGCGCCTATACGCGCCGCGTCAGCTCCTAGAAGCGACTCGCGAGACGGCGCGACGGTTCAGTAGTCGTGGCCGGTCGCCGCGACACGCCCGTTCTCGAACCGGACCTCGAGGTACCAGCAACGGGTGAAGCCCGACTGCGTCGCCCAAAGGAGCCGCGACCCATACGAGTCGTCCGGCGGGCCGAGCAGAGCCAGAACGTGCCGTCGCTCCGTACCCGGGCGGAGGTAGTTCTGCCGAAGATCGTCGACCATCCGCGCGCGAGCTCCTTCGCCCTGCTCGGAGCAGGCCGTGGCCTTGGCCGCCTTCCACCGTGCAGCGTCGAACGCGGTGTCTTGGCCCCACCACGACCGCGCCGCGGACACGACGAGCACGACGAGAAGTAGAGCGAGTGCCGCCACGCCGCTCCGCCTGGCCACGCAGAGAGCGTAGAGCGACGCGAACCACGTCAGCGAGTTCCGCTCCTCGCCCCGCGCCTGAAGGGGACGCGCCGCGTCGCGCTCGACGCCGTGCCGTCAGCTACCGGACGCGCGGTCGAACGCGGTGACCTCGCGCGCCAGAGTCTTCGACGGCGTGTCGAAGTCGCGGACGACGACGGTCACCTTCTTCAGCTCGCGGCCGAGCTGGGTGCCCGTTTCATCCGTGGGAAGCTCGAAGACGATGTAGGTGTCGACGCGGTAGTTGCGGCCCTCGCCGCCGCGCAGCGTCTGGCTCGCGACGCACGCGTTCTCGATGCACGGGTACGGAGCGCTCGGGCAGGCGCCCGTCGACGGCTGCGGCGCGACCTGCGACGCGGTGTAGGCGGGGTCGCCGACGTACGTGGCGTCCGCCGGGAGCGGCGGTGTGAGCTGGATCGCGCAGTACCTGATCCCGCGATAGAGCTCGACGCGGACGTCGGCGAGCGCGGTCGCGGTCGACGTGCGGTTCGCGCGATCGATCGCGACGATGCCCGAGCTGAACGCGGCGACGACGGCGAGGATCCCGACGCTGAGGATCGTCATCGCGATCAGCAGCTCGATGAGCCCGAACCCATCTTCTTCACGCGCGCGCGTGACCATTGATGCGGCTATCGGCACGCACGACCGTTCGCTAAAGCCTCGCGTCCCGCCGGCCGATAGGCAGCGAAGGAATGGCCGCGTTCGCATATCAGGCAATCGACGTCCACGGGGTCGAGCTCGGCGGGCAGATCCACGCGCCCGACGTCGTGTCGGCGCGCGAGCAGCTCCGGATCCGGGGCCTCCTCGCGCACGAGCTCCGCGAGCTTCCGGCGAGCGGCGAAGAGGGCCTGCGGACGACCTTCAAGAAGATCAAGCCGAAGTCGCTGCAGATCTTCTCGCGCCAGTTCGCGACGATGATCGAAGCGGGCCTCAGCGTCGTCGCCTCGCTCGTCATCCTCGAGCAGCAGACCGACGACAAGTACCTCGCGGCGGTGATCAGCGAGCTGCGCGCGGACGTCGAGGGCGGGCTTCTCCTGTCGAAGGCGATGGCCCGCCAGCCGAAGGTCTTCAACCGGCTCTACATCTCGATGGTCGAGGCGGGCGAGGCGGCCGGGACGCTCGACCAGGTCCTCGACCGCGTTGCGATCCAGATCGAGAAGGAGACGCAGATCAAGCGTCGCGTCAAGGGCGCGATGCTCTACCCGACGATGGTGCTCGCGTTCGCGACGCTCGTCCTGATCGGGATGCTGATGTTCCTCGTCCCGATCTTCACCGACATCTTCATCCAGCTCGGCGGCACGCTGCCGATGCTGACGCAGTGGGTCGTCAACGCGTCGAACCTGCTCCGCACGAAGTGGTACATCATCCTCCCGCTCGTCGTCTTGCTCCCCTTCGCTGTGCGGCGCGCGAAGAGGACGGAGCGCGGCGCGCAGCTCTGGGATCGGCTGAAGCTGCGACTGCCGATGAAGATCGGCGACGTCGTCCTCAAGGTCGCGATGGCGCGGTTCTCGCGCACGCTCTCGACGCTCGTCGCCTCCGGCGTCGACATCATCAAGGCGCTCGAGATCACGGGGCAGACGGCCGGGAACCGCGTCATCGAAGACGCGCTCACGGACGTCCGCGAGCGGGTCCACGAAGGCGCGCCGATCGCCCAACCGCTGATCGAAAACCCGATCTTCCCGCCGATGGTCAGCCAGATGGTGAAGATCGGCGAGGAGACCGGCGAGCTCGAGAAGATGCTCGGGAAGGTCGCGGACTTCTACGAGGACGAGGTCGACGCCGCCATCCAGGCGCTCACGTCGATCATCGAGCCGCTGATGATGATCGGCGTCGGGATCATGGTCGGCATCATCATCATCGCGATGTACCTGCCGATGTTCAAGCTGCTGACGCTGATCCAGTAGCACGCGAGCGCCTCGTCTCTTGCTCGCGATGACGGCCGTTCGCTACCCTGACGGCGTGAGCGAGAGCGCGACGTACAGCGTCCCCGGCATGAGCTGCGGGCACTGCAAGTCGGCGGTCGAGGAGGCCGTCGGCGCGGTTCCGGGCGTCGAGTCGGTCGAGGTCGACCTCGACTCGAAGCGGGTCGACGTCCGAGGCGCGAGCCTCGACGAGGAGGCGGTGCGCGCCGCGATCGAGGACGCCGGGTACGACGTCGCCGCGTAGAGAATCGGCCTCCCGGCGCTGCTACACTGCGCGCGACCTCGGCGGCGTAGCTCAGTTGGTTAGAGCAGCGGAATCATAATCCGCGTGTCGCAGGTTCGAGTCCTGCCGCCGCTACTCGCGCAGCACCGATCTCCCTCCGCAGCACCGACTTCTAGAGCACAGACATGGCTACCGGCATCAGAGTGGGAATCACGCTCGCCTGCACCGAGTGCAAGCGGCGCAACTACCAGACGAACAAGTCGAAGCGGAACACGCCCGACCGGGTCGAGCTGAAGAAGTACTGCCGCTGGTGCGGCACGCACACGCCGCACCGGGAGACCCGGTAGTGGCCCGCAACAGCCGCCAGCAGCGGCGCCAGCGGCGCGAGCAGGCGGCCGCGCCCGCGCCTGCGGCGGCCGAGTCGAGCGTCACCCGCCGCGCGCGACAGCGCCAGCAGCAGGTTCGCCCGGCACAGCAGCCGGCGAAGCAGCAGACCGGCCGGCGCGAGGCCGCTCCGCGCGGCCGCTTCGCGCGCGAGTCGTGGGGCGAGCTGAAGAAGGTCGAGTGGCCGGGGCGGACGCAGGTGCTGACCGGGACGATCGTCGTCCTGATCGCCTGCGCGATCGTCGGCGCCTACCTCTGGGTCGCCGACCTCGCGTTCAAGAACCTCGTCGAAGACCTCCTCCTCAGGTAACGCAGACATGTTCCAGTGGTACGTGATCAACACCTACTCCGGGCACGAGAACAAGGTGAAGCAGAACCTCGAGCACCGGATCATGTCGATGAACCAGGCGCCGCACTTCCGGCGCGTCGTCGTCCCGACCGAGCAGGTGATCGAGACGAAGGACGGGCAGAAGGTGCAGACGGAGAAGCGCGTGCTGCCGGGCTACGTGCTCGTGAACATGAACCTCAACGACGAGGCGTGGGGCGTCGTCAAGAACACGCCCGGCGTGACGGGATTCGTCGGCGCGGGCGCGAAGCCCGTGCCGCTCTCGCAGCCCGAGGTCGACCGGATCCTGCACACGGGCCCGGGCGCGCCCGGCGCTCCGGTGCGCGCGCAGGTGCAGTTCTCGCTCGGCGAGTCCGTGAAGGTCACGTCGGGCCCGCTCTCGGACTTCGACGGCGAGATCGTCGACGTGAACGCCGACCAGCAGAAGCTGAAGGTGCTGGTCGACATCTTCGAGCGCCAGGTGCCGGTCGAGCTCGGCTTCGACCAGGTCAAGAAGATCGACTAGTGGCGGCCCCCGCCCACCCATCTCACGCACGCGGAGCGGCTGCAAAGCCGCGCGATGCGTCGTCCTCGGTCGCGCCCGTAGCCCCCGGCTACGCACACTCCCTGCGTCCTAGCCTCGCTTGCTTTTCGCCGTCCGCGAGCGCGATCTGGTCGGGCGGTGACCGCTGATGGCGAAGAAGATCCTCACGGTCATCAAGCTGCAGATCCCCGGCGGGCAGGCGAACCCGGCGCCGCCGGTGGGTCCTGCGCTCGGCCAGCACGGCGTGAACATCATGGAGTTCTGCAAGTCGTTCAACGCCGAGACGGCGCAGGCGAACGGCCGGATCACGCCGGTCGAGATCACCGTCTTCGAGGATCGGTCGTTCACGTTCATCACCAAGACGCCACCGGCGGCCGTCCTGATCAAGGAGGCCCTGAACCTCGAGAAGGGCTCGCCCGAGCCCAACCGGAACAAGGTCGGACGCCTGTCGCAGGCCCAGGTGAGGCAGATCGCGGAGACGAAGCTCGAGGACCTGAACGCGCGCGACGTCGAGCAGGCGATGCGCGTCGTCGCCGGCACCGCGCGCTCGATGGGCGTCGAGGTGGAGGCTTGATGGCGGCCTCCTCGCGCGCGTCTCGCACTCGCCGGGCGGTGCACCGCTCGGGGGGGCCGCGTCCGCGGTCGCCCCCTTCGCCGCGGGCTCCTAAGCCCCCGGGGGACCTGGCGCGCGGGGGGTGCCGGGGCGGGCGCCCACGATCCGCACGCGAGGCGACCGCTGATGCCGCACGGGAAGCGCTACCGGCAGGCGCGCGGGACGATCGACCGCGAGCGGCTCTACTCGCCGATCGAGGCGATCCGGACGCTGAAGGACCTTCCCGCCGCGAAGTTCGACGAGACGGTCGAGGTGCACTTCCGCCTCGGGCTCAACGTCCGCCACGCCGACGAGCAGCTGCGGGGAACGCTGATGCTCCCCCACGGGACGGGGAGGGAGACGCGCGTCGCCGTGTTCGCGGAAGGCGACAAGGCCCGGGAGGCCGAGGAGGCCGGGGCGGACGTCGTCGGCGCGGCCGACCTCGCCGAGCGCGTCCAGGGCGGCTTCACCGACTTCGACGTCGCGATCGCGACGCCCGACCAGATGGGGAACGTCGGCCGGCTCGGCCGCATCCTCGGCCCCCGCGGTCTGATGCCGAACCCGAAGACGGGCACGGTCACGTTCGACGTCGGCAAGGCCGTCCGCGACGCGAAGGCCGGCAAGCTCGAGTACCGAACGGATCGCGGCGCGAACGTCCACGTTTCGATCGGCAAGAAGAGCTTCGACGAGCGTCAGCTGGTCGAGAACTACGCCGCGCTCGTCGAGGAGATCGTGCGCGCGAAGCCGGCGGCCGCGAAGGGGCGCTACATTCGGCAGATCACGCTGACGAGCACGATGGGCCCCGGCCTGCACGTCGACCCGGCGCGCACGCGGGGAATCCTGGAAGAGCTGGAGGAGCAAGCGGCAGTACCCGCGTAGCCAACACGCCCGTCGCCAGAGACAGCCGGCAGCCCAGGTAACGACGTGTTACCTGGCGCAGAGGACCGGCCGAGGCGGCCCGGAAGACGCACCGCCTTCTTTCGAGCCTGCCTCCGTGCGGGCTCGAGTAGCAAGAGGAGGTGAGTGCATGCAGAAGGACGAGAAGGAACGAGTCGTCGCCGACCTGACGGAGCGGCTGCGCTCGTCGGAGACGCTGATCGTCGCCGACTATCGCGGCCTCACGAACAGCGAGATCGACGGCCTGCGCACCGAGCTGCTGAAGCACGGCGCGCGCTTCGCCGTCGTCAAGAACACGCTGACGAGGCGGGCGGCGGAGGCGGCCGGCGCCGACGCGCTGCTCGCGCTCCTGGAGGGGCCGACGGCGGTCGCGTTCCTCGAGAGCGGGGGCGACGCGGTCGCGGTCGCGAAGGCGCTCGGCGACGCCGCGCGCACGACGCGCGTCCTCGCCGTGCGAGGCGGCGTGCTCCAGGGGCGCGCGATGAGCGCGGCGGACATCGACAGCCTGGCGAAGCTGCCGCCCGCCGACGTCCTGCGGGCACAACTCGTCGGCGCCGTCGCGGGGCCGATGATCACGATCGTCGGGCTCTTCGCGGCGCCGCTGCGCGACCTCGTCGGAGTCATCGACGCGCGCATCACGCAGCTGCAGGAGCGAGGCGACACGTCGGGAGCCGACGCACCGGCGGCCGACGCAGCAGCGGGCGTTCCCGCTGCGGACGCAACACCCGAACCGGAAACGAACGAACCACAGGAGGCTGGAGATGGCGACTGACACTGCGAACCTCGTCGAGCAGCTCGGGAAGATGACCGTGCTCGAGCTCGTCGAGCTCAAGAACGCGCTCGAGGAGGAGTGGGGCGTGACGGCGGCGGCTCCGGTCGCGGTCGCCGCGCCCGGAGCGATTCCCGCCGGCGGCGGCGACGGTGCCGGCGCGGAGGAGGAGAAGACGTCGTTCGACGTCGTCCTCACGGGCGCCGGCGACAAGAAGATCCAGGTGATCAAGGTCGTGCGCGCGATCACCGGGCTCGGGCTCAAGGAGGCGAAGGACCTCGTCGACGGCGCCCCGAACGCCGTCAAGGAGGGTGTCACCGAGGACGAGGCGAGCTCGATGCGGGCACAGCTCGAGGAGGCCGGCGCGGCGGTCGAGGTCAAGTAGCGCGCGCCGAGCGCGCGTTCGTCTGGAAGAGGCGCCGCTAGGCGCCTCTTCCACTTTTCCACAGCCCGTGGTACGATCCGGGCAACGCCGCGGTCGCCGCAGGACTTTCCTTGCGCTGCAGACTGCGCGTTCGCTACCCTTCGGGGTTGCGCCGACGTCCCGCCCGTTTCGCCTGTCCATCTCCGATCGCTAGCTCTTAAGGGAGGCTGTATCTCTTGACCAGCAGGGTCGCTGCGCCTCGCGCGCGCAAGAGTTTCTCACGCCTGAAGCACGTTCTCGACCTCCCCAACCTGATCGACATCCAGAAGGCCTCGTTCCAGTGGTTCCTGGACGAGGGGCTCCGCGAGACGATCGACGACATCTCGCCGATCGAGGACTACACCGGCACGCTCGCGGTCGACTTCGGCGAGTACGAGTTCGGCGAGCCGCCGACCTCGATCAGGGAGTGCCGCGAGAAGGACCTGACCTACCAGGCGCCGCTCTCGATGACGGTCCGCTTCGTCAACAAGGAGACGGGCGAGATCCGTGAGCAGCGCGTCTTCATGGGCGACTTCCCGATGATGACCGAGTGGGGCACGTTCATCATCAACGGCACCGAGCGCGTGATCGTGACGCAGCTCGTGCGGAGCCCGGGCGCGTACCTGATGGAGCCGAAGGACGCGACCAAGCAGGTCTTCACCGCGAACCTGATGCCGTCGCGCGGCTCGTGGCTCGAGCTGGAGATCGACAAGAAGGGCATCGTCTACGCGCGCATCGACCGCAAGCGCAAGCTCCCGATCACGACGCTGCTGCGCGCCCTTCCGGCCGAGGACCCCTCGACGGGCTTCCAGCTCGACACGAGCTCGAACGAGGCGATCATGAGCCTCTTCGACAACTCGATCTACATCGCCATGACGCTCGACAAGGACCCCGCCACGCGCGAGGAGGAGGCCCTGATCGAGGTCTTCAAGAAGCAGCGCCCCGGCGAGCCGCCGACCGTGGACAACGCCCGGAACCTGCTGAACGCGCTCTTCTTCGACCCGAAGCGCTACGACCTGACGAAGGTCGGGCGGTACAAGCTGAACCAGCGGCTCGGCGTCGACGTCCCCGAAGACGTGCGGGTGCTGACGACGCAGGACATCGTCGCGCTCGTCCGCAAGCTCGTCGAGCTGCCGGCGCGGCTCGGCGTCCCGGAGGACTCGCGCGACTTCGCCGCCGACGCGATCACGCTGAACCGTGACCCGATCCGCGGCGAGCTCGACGAGTACGAGGACTTCGGGAACCGCCGGCTGCGGACGGTCGGCGAGCTGATCCAGGAGGCGTTCCGCGTCGGCCTCTACCGCATGGAGCGCGTCGTGCGCGAGCGGATGACGACGGAGGACGTCGACACGATCACCCCGCAGACGATCATCAACATCCGTCCGGTGGTCGCGGCGCTGAAGGAGTTCTTCGGCTCCTCGCAGCTCTCGCAGTTCATGGACCAGACGAACTCGCTCGCGGGGCTCACGCACCGGCGCCGCCTGTCGGCGCTCGGCGCCGGCGGCCTGACCCGTGAGCGCGCGCCGATCGAGGTGCGCGACGTGCACCCGACCCACTACGGGCGCATGTGCCCGATCGAGACGCCCGAGGGGCCGAACATCGGACTGATCGGGTCGCTCGCCTCCATGGCGACGGTGTCCGAGTTCGGCTTCATCCAGACGCCGTACCGCCGCGTCGTCAACGGCAAGGTGACCGACGAGATCGTGTACCTCGACGCCTCCGAGGAGGCGCAGTTCACGATCGCGCAGGCGTCGGAGCCCGTGGACGAGAAGACGGGCAAGTTCCAGCACGAGCAGGTGCTCTGCCGCTCGCGCGAGGGCGAGGCGGTGACCGCGTCGCCGAAGGCGATCGAGTTCATGGACGTCGCGCCGGCCCAGATCGTGTCGGTGGCGACGGCGCTGATCCCGTTCCTCGAGCACAACGACGCGAACCGCGCGCTCATGGGCGCGAACATGCAACGGCAGGCGGTGCCGCTGATGATCGCGCAGGCGCCGCTCGTCGGGACCGGTCTCGAGTACCGCGCGGCGGTCGACACCGGCGACGTCGTGCTCGCACAGCGCCCAGGGACGGTCATCGATGTGTCCGCGGACCACGTGACGGTCGAGACCAAGGATGGGCGCGACGACTACCCGCTGACGAAGTTCATGCGCTCGAACCAGGGCACGCTCATCCACCACAAGCCGATCGTCGGCCTCGGTGAGAAGGTCAGGGCCGAGCAGGTGCTCGCGGACGGGAGCTCGACGGACCAGGGCGAGCTTGCGCTCGGCGCGAACCTGCTCGTCGCCTTCATGCCGTTCGAGGGCTTCAACTTCGAGGACGCGATCGTGCTCTCGGAGCGGCTCGTCAAGGACGAGGTCCTGTCGTCGATACACATCCACGAGTACGAGATCGACGCGCGCTCCACGAAGCTCGGCGACGAGGAGATCACGCGCGACATCCCGAACCGCTCCGAGGAGTCGCTCAAGGACCTCGACGACCGCGGCATCGTCCGCATCGGCGCCGAGGTGGGCTCGGGCGACCTCCTCGTCGGCAAGGTGACGCCGAAGGGCGAGACCGAGCTGACGGCGGAGGAGAAGCTGATCCGCGCGATCTTCAAGGAGAAGGCGCGCGAGGTCCGCGACACGTCGCTCAAGGTCCCGCACGGCGAGGGCGGCAAGGTGATCGACGTCAAGACGTTCTCGCGCGACGCGGGCGACGACCTGTCGCCGGGCGTGAACGAGCTCGTGCGCGTCTACGTGGCGAAGAAGCGCAAGATCGCCGAGGGCGACAAGCTCGCCGGCCGCCACGGGAACAAGGGCGTGATCGCGAAGATCGTCCCCGAGGAGGACATGCCGTTCCTCGAGGACGGCCGCCCTGTGGACGTGATCCTGAACCCGCTCGGCGTGCCGAGCCGGATGAACATCGGCCAGATCCTCGAGACGCACCTCGGGTGGGCCGCCGCGCACGGCATGTTCGCGGACGAGGGCGCGAACGGGAACGCCGCGCGTGAACCCGAAGGCGCCGATCAACGCGCCGAACCCGACGCCGGTGGCGACGCCCGTCTTCGACGGGGCGACGGAGGCCGACGTCGACCAGGCGCTCGTCGAGTGGTCGACCACCGCCGACTCGCCGATCCGCTTCACCGTCGACCCGAAGGACCGGAAGGGGCGCCAGACGGCCGGCAAGGTGCGACTCTTCAACGGCAAGACCGGCGAGCCGTACGAGCAGACGGTGACCGTCGGCTACATGTACATCCTGAAGCTGCTCCACCTCGTGGACGACAAGATCCACGCGCGCTCGACGGGCCCGTACTCGCTCGTCACGCAGCAGCCGCTGGGCGGCAAGGCGCAGTTCGGCGGCCAGCGCTTCGGCGAGATGGAGGTCTGGGCGCTCGAGGCGTACGGCGCCGCGTACACGCTCCAGGAGATGCTGACGATCAAGTCCGACGACACGGTCGGGCGCGTGAAGGCCTACGAGGCGATCGTCAAGGGCGAGAACATCGCCGAGCCGTCGATCCCCGAGTCGTTCAAGGTGCTGCTCAAGGAGATGCAGTCGCTCGCGCTCGACGTCCACGTGCTCTCGGACGAGGGGACGGAGGTCGAGGTCCGCGAGGAGGACGACGAGCTGCTCCGCGCGGCCGAGGAGCTCGGGATCGACCTCTCTCCGGGATCGCTGCGCGCGGCCGCGCGCCAGCCGACGGCCGAGGAGGTCGAGGAGGGCCAGGAGCGCCTCGACCAGGACGGTGAGCTCGCGCTGCCGGCGGACGAGGTGCTGGACGACCTCGACGAGGTCGAGGTGACGCCGGCGGGCGCGGCCGAGGAGGAGGCGGGCGCGCAGGTAGGGCCGCTCGCCGACGCCGAGCTCGATCTCGAGCTCGAGGACTGAGACGACTTACACGCTTCACGACTAACGAGAGGGGCGGGAGAACCACTTGATCGACATCAACGACTTCGACGCGATCCGCATCGGCCTCGCGTCGAGCAAGCAGATCCGCGACTGGTCGTCCGGCGAGGTCACGAAGCCCGAGACGATCAACTACCGGACGCTGAAGCCCGAGCGCGACGGCCTCTTCTGCGAGCGCATCTTCGGCCCGACGAAGGACTGGGAGTGCTACTGCGGCAAGTACAAGCGCGTCCGCTACAAGGGCATCATCTGCGAACGCTGCGGCGTCGAGGTGACGCGGCAGAAGGTGCGGCGCGAGCGCATGGGGCACATCGACCTCGCGGCGCCGGTCTCGCACATCTGGTTCTTCAAGGGCGTTCCGAGCCGGATCGGCTACCTGCTCGACATGGCGCCGAAGGAGCTCGAGAAGGTCCTCTACTTCGCCGCCTCGATCGTCACGGCGGTCGACGTCGAGAAGCGCGCCGCCGACCTCAACGACCTCGAGGACAAGGTGCGCGGGGAGTCCGAGCGGATCTACGTCGACCGGGACGAGGCGCTCGCGGCGCTCGAGCAGCGACTCCAGCGCCGGCGCAACTTCTTCGCGAAGGGCGCCGACCGCGACTTCGACGAGGACGACGACTTCTGGGCGCGCGGGCTCGCGAACTGGGCCGAGGAGCAGGGGCTCCCGCCGCTCGAGGAGGCCCGGACGCTCGTCGGCGGCATGTTCGTCGAGCTCTCGGGCTCGATCACGACCGAGGACTCGAAGAAGATCCGCGAGCTCGTCCGCAACGCCGCGATCCGCGAGGACCGCAAGCTGAGCCCGCGCGAGCTCGAGCAGGTCGCCGCGTCTGCCGTGCAGATCCGCGACGCGCTCGACCCGCTCCGGGCGGAGCTCAACCAGGCCACGGGGTCGAAGAAGGGCGCGATCACGAAGCACCTGAACCGCGTGACCGAGGCGCTCCTCGAAGGCGGCGACCTGTCGGACGAGGACCGGGAGCTCGTCGCGTCCGTCGACGCGAAGCAGCTCGAGAAGGCGCGCGGGCTCGGGAACGGGCTCCTGCGCGACGTGCTCGACCAGATGGGCGACGCCGACCCCGCCGCCGTCCGGGACCTCACGAACGACCTCTGCCTCCGCACGGACGGGAAGATCCAGAAGGAGGACCTCGACGCGCTCGTCCAGTGGTCGCTGAAGGTCCGCGAGATGTACCTGGACATGGAGTCGCGGCGCGAGGACGCCCGCGAGGCTGCCGTCGAGGCCGTCCGGCGGCTCGAGGAGACGTGGAACAAGTTCCGGGAGCTCGAGCCGAAGATGGTCGTCAACGACGAGCAGATCTTCCGCGAGCTGAAGGATCGCTTCGGCTCGCCGTACGGCTTCGGCGTCTACTTCCGCGGGGGGATGGGCGCGGAGTCGATCCGCGACCTGCTCAAGGACCTCGACCTCAAGGTCGAGGCCGAGACGCTGCGCGAGACGATCCGCACCTCGAAGGGGCAGAAGCGCGAGCGCGCGATCAAGCGGCTCAAGGTCGTCTCGGCCTTCGTGAAGTCGGAGAACCGCCCCGAGTGGATGATCCTCGAGGCCGTTCCGGTGATCCCGCCGGAGCTGCGGCCGATGGTCCAGCTCGACGGCGGGCGCTTCGCGACGAGCGACCTGAACGACCTCTACCGGCGCGTGATCAACCGCAACAACCGCCTCAAGCGGCTGCTCGACCTCGGCGCGCCCGAGATCATCGTCAACAACGAGAAGCGGATGCTGCAGGAGGCCGTCGACGCGCTGTTCGACAACGGCCGCCGCGGCCGTGCGGTGACCGGACCGGGCAACCGGCCGCTGAAGTCGCTCTCCGACATGCTCAAGGGCAAGCAGGGCCGCTTCCGGCAGAACCTGCTCGGCAAGCGCGTCGACTACTCCGGCCGCTCCGTGATCGTCGCGGGCCCGTACCTGAAGCTGCACCAGTGCGGCCTGCCGAAGCTGATGGCGCTCGAGCTCTTCAAGCCGTTCATCATGAGCCGGCTCGTCGAGCGCAAGTCCGTCCAGAACATCAAGGCGGCGAAGAAGTACGTCGACTCGATGACGCCGGAGGTCTGGGACGTGCTCGAGGAGGTGATCGCGGAGCACCCGGTGCTGCTCAACCGCGCGCCGACGCTCCACCGCCTCGGCATCCAGGCGTTCGAGCCGGTGCTCGTCGAGGGCAAGGCGATCCAGGTGCACCCGCTCGTCTGCCACGCGTTCAACGCCGACTTCGACGGCGACCAGATGGCGGTCCACCTGCCGCTGTCGGCCGAGGCGCAGGCGGAGGCGCGGATCCTGATGCTCTCGTCGAACAACATCCTCTCGCCCGCCAGCGGCCGCCCTCGCGACGCCGACGCAGGACATGGTCCTCGGCGGGTACTACCTCACGTACTCCGAGCGCGAGCTCGCGGGCACGACGGCCGAGGACGTCGCGAAGGAGCTCGGGCGGGACGGCCTGAAGCGGTTCCGGACGGAGGAGGAGGTCGAGTTCGCGGTCGAGGCCGGCCAGATCGGGCTGCAGGACGCGATCCAGTACCGCTGGGGCGACGAGCTCCTCCTGACGACGCCGGGGCGCGTGATCTTCAACGCCGAGGTCGAGCGGGCGCTCACCGAGGCCACGGGGAGCGAGAACGGCGACCGGCCGCGGCACGAGTTCATCAACCGGACGCTCTCGAAGCGCGAGATGGACACGTTCATCTCCGCTCTCTCGGACCGCTTCGGCGCGCACACGATCGCGCGGGTGCTCGACACGATCAAGCACCTCGGCTTCAAGTACGCGACGCAGGCGGGCGTGACGATCTCGAAGAACGACATCGTCGTCCCGGCGGACAAGGACGAGATCCTCGCCCGCTACGAGGACCTGGTGGCCGGCGTCGAGCGGCAGTACGAGCGCGGCTTGATCACCGAGGAGGAGCGCCACGAGCGCATCGTCGAGATCTGGACCGAGGCGACCGACGCCGTCGCGAACTCGATGCAGCAGACGTTCTACGAGCTGAACCCGATCTACATGATGGCCAACTCCGGAGCGCGCAGCTCGTTCAAGCAGATCCGGCAGATGGGCGGCATGCGCGGCCTGATGGCGAATCCGAAGGGCGAGATCATCGAGCGCCCGATCAAGGCCAACTTCATGGAGGGCTGTCGGTGCTCGAGTACTTCATCTCGACCCACGGCGCGCGGAAGGGTCTCGCCGACACGGCGCTCCGCACCGCCGACTCCGGCTACCTGACGCGGCGTCTCGTCGACGTC
The DNA here is from genome assembly GCA_030446625.1 of Gaiellaceae bacterium. Taxonomy (GTDB): domain Bacteria; phylum Actinomycetota; class Thermoleophilia; order Gaiellales; family Gaiellaceae; genus JAUJMY01. The sequence continues at coordinate 99,496 of JAUJMY010000006.1, read as the reverse complement.
TCGCAGGACGTGATCATCCGCGAGCACGACTGCGCCACGGGCGAGTGGGTCGACCTCCCGATCCACGCCCCCGAGGGCACGAACAAGTCGATCCTCGGGCGCATCCTCGCGGACGACGTGCACAAGCCGCTCGCCACGGGGAAGCCGGGCAAGACGGTCGTCGCCGAGAAGGGCGAGGAGGTGACGGCGCGGAGGCTGGCGGAGATCGTCGAAGCGCTCGGCGACGCGGCCGAGGGTGCGACACTCCCCGTGCGGTCGGTGCTCAAGTGCCGGGCCGAGGCCGGCGTGTGCCAGACCTGTTACGGCACGTTCCTCGCAACCGGGAACCTCTCCGACATCGGCGACGCCGTCGGGATCATCGCGGCGCAGTCGATCGGCGAGCCGGGGACGCAGCTGACCATGCGGACGTTCCACACCGGCGGCGTCGCCGGCGCGGACATCACGCACGGCCTGCCGCGCGTCGTCGAGATCTTCGAGGCGCGGAACCCGAAGGGCGCGGCGAAGCTCGCCGACGTCGCCGGCCGCGTCGACGTCGAGGAGACGGAGCGCGGGCCGAAGGTGACGATCTTCCCGGAAGGCGTGGACGAGAACGGCGAGCCGCTGGCGGAGGTCGAGTACCAGCTCGCGCGGCGCACGCGTCTCCTCGTCACGAAGGGGCAGGTGGTCGAGGCCGGCGACGCCCTGCACGAGGGCTCGCTCGCGCCGGCCGAGCTGCTCGCGCTGAAGGGGTCCACGGCCACGGAGCTGTACCTCGTCGGCGAGGTGCAGAAGGTCTACAAGTCGCAGGGCGTCGACATCCACGACAAGCACATCGAGCTGATCGTGCGCCAGATGCTGAAGAAGGTGAAGGTGCGCGAGGCGGGCGACAGCGACCTGCTTCCGGGTCAGCTCGTCGACAAGGTCGCGTTCGAGCGCGAGAACGAGCGCGTGAAGAGGGAGAAGGGGGAGCCGGCGCAGTTCGAGCCGCTCATCCTCGGCATCACGAAGGCGTCGCTCGCGACGGAGTCGTTCCTCTCGGCGGCCTCCTTCCAGGAGACGACGAAGGTCCTGACCGACGCGTCGATCGAGGGCAAGGTCGACCACCTGCTCGGCCTGAAGGAGAACGTGATCATCGGGAAGCTGATCCCGGCCGCGACCGGGTTGAAGCGCTACCGCACGATCGACATCGCTCCGTCGGAGAAGGTGCCCGTGGCGATGTACACGCGTCCGGAGACGGAGGCGGAGCTGCTCGCAGCGCTGGAGGAGATCGGGGCGGACGGCGGCGACATCGACCTGAACGCGCTCGGGATCGACTTCGGCGGGATGCCGCTGCGGGACGACGCCGCCGGCGGCACCGGCCGCGAGTTCCCCGAGGCCGAGGACGTGCCCGAGGTCGATTCGCCGGTCGACGGCGACTAGGGCGGGGGGGGGGGGGGGGGGGGGGGGGGGGGGGGGGGGGGGGGGGGGGGGGG
>JAUJMY010000006.1:0-98035 GCA_030446625.1 Gaiellaceae bacterium | reverse complement strand
GAGCCGGATTTAGGCCAAAGTTATTGTGAGTGTTGTTGAGAGGTTGGTTTTTCCGCTGGTGGGGGGTCGTAGGGAGCCGGGGCAACCGGCGGAGATTCCCCCGTGGGCTGGGACGTGCCTGTGTTCGTTGCGCGGGTCGACGGAGAGTGGGGGGCGGGGGAACCGATTGTTCCCCCGCGAACCCCCTCCTTATCGCCTCGACGCAAGCGCAGCAATCCCGTGGCCTCCCGCCCGGCGAAGCCGGGCTCCGGCCTCGTGACACTCGTGCTTCGTCGAGGCGTTTGAACGTCCGATTCGGCGCCCGCGGAAGGGGCTTCGCGGGCGCGTTCGTGGCATGGACGCCAGGACGGGGCGTCGGACCCGGCAATCTTCGGTTGCCGGGTCGGCTGTCCCACCAAGCCCGCGGACTGCCTGGGGGCGGCCCGGCGCGCGGCCGCCGCACGAAATCTTTACGCCGCTCGGAGCAGGGCCTTTGCTACACATCGTCGCGGGTCGCGATGAAGAAGTCCTCCGCAGTCCTCCTCGTCCTCGCGGCCGCCCTCGTGCTGCCCGGGCACGCGCGCGCCCTCGGCCAGTGCGGGCTCTCGAGCACGACGCCCGTCTGGATCGACTTCGGAACGCCCGAGCTGATCGACGTCTTCGGCAAGCCGGGCGTCGTCGCGACGTCGTCCACGGGCGACTTCCCCGCGAAGCTCCGTGCGACGGGAGCGAAGACGCTCTACTGGGACATGTACCTGAACAGGCGCGTCGGCACGCCGGCCGCCCCGGCCGAACCGTGGACGATGGCGGAGCGCGCGAACCGGCTCTTCGACTTCGCCGCGGCGCAGAGTGGGTGCGAGAAGCCGCTGATCGCGCTGAACGAGCTCTTCGGGGCGAGTGTCGAGACCCCGTGGAGGCCGAACAACGCCCAGTACCGCGCGAACGTCCTGACCTTCCTGCGCACGCTCGCCGAGCGCGGCGCGCGCTCGTTCCTGCTCATCTCGAGCCAACCCTTCACCGACGGCGACGCTCGTGAGTGGTGGCTAGAGGCCGCGCGCTACGCCGACCTCGTGCCGGAGGTGTACTTCAACGGGCGCACGCTGCACGCCCAGGGCGCGATCCTCGCGAACCGCCGGCTGCGGATGGCGTTCAGGCGCGCGGTCTCGAACCTGACGAAGATCGGGATCCCGTCGTCGAAGATCGGGATCATGCTCGGCTTCCAGACGGCTCCGGGCAGCGGCGGCCGCGAGCGGCTGCACCCTTCGGAGGCGTGGTTCGAGCTCGTCAAGTGGCAGGGGCTCGCCGCGCGCGAGGTCGCGAAGGAGACGAAGCTCGGGACCGTCTGGTCGTGGGGCTGGGCCACCTACAGCGAGGCGGGGAAGGACCCGGACAAGCCCGCCGCTGCGTGCGTCTGGCTCTGGACGCGCTCGCCGCGCCTGTGCAACGGCCCGGCCGCGGCCGGGCCGCGGTTCAACGCGTCCCGGGCGGAGGGCCAGATCCTGCTCCCGGCGGGCGTGCAGTGTCGGATCTCGGGGCGCTCGATGACGGCGGGCGAGATCGCGCGCCTCGCCGCCCTCACCGGCGACCGCGAGTTCGCGCAGACCGTCCTTTTGGGGAGGATCGTCTCCGCGGCGTACGCGCGCGTGAGCGCACGTGACGTCCTCGCCGCGGAACGGGCCGTCGTCGCGGCGCGCTTCGGTGGTAGCCGCGGCGCGTACCTGGCGGCACTGCGCTCCGCGCGCGCGAGCGTCTCCGTGGCGCGCGGCGTGCTCGCCGACGAGCTGCGGCGGCTTCGGATCGAGGCCGGCCTGCACGCTCGGCAGCCCTCGGCCGCCGAGGTCGCGGTCTTCTACGCCGCGTACCCGGACCTGCTCGTCCGCGCGGTCGACGCGTCCGGCCGCCCGTGGTGGCTCGGGCGCCGCACGCGGGGGCTCGCGCTCTCGTCGATCGCGCCCACGCGGATCTTCAGGCTCGGCGTCGGCCAGCGGGTCGGCATCGCGGCGATCGGCGGCCGCCACGTAGTCCGCGCGCTCGGCCCCGTGCGCGTGCTCGGCTCGGTTCCGCTCCCCCAGGCGCGCGCGGCGATCAGCGCCGCGCTGGGCGTCTTCGCGCGGCGCGAGGCGGACGCGCGCTGGCTCGCGGGCCGCGAGGCGCAGGCGCTGCGAAGCGCGATCTGCCGTCGCGACGAGTTCCCGTCGGCCGAGGCCGCCGACCTCGCGTCGCAGCTGCCGTGTTTGTCCGCGATCGGCGCGCGGCGATCGCCGTCGCCGGAGGGGGCACCGCGCGAGGCGGCGGCAAAGCCACCACCTCGCGCTTCTTCAGTTTGTTGCGTTAGCGCCGGGGAGCTGCGGCGGCCGCGTGGCCGCTTCGCGGCCAGGTCGGCCTCGGAGGCAGGACCGGCCTGCTTGAAGGGTCCACAGCAACAGGAGTGCCGAAGTGGGCACTCCTGTTGCTCTTCGTCAGAGCTGCCGGCTGGTCAGGCTGTGGACCCTCGATCAGACCGAGGCTCCGCCGGAGGTTCGGTCTGCGCGGCGACGACGCGTCCCTTCCCTGCGTCCTTCGCCTTGTAGAGGGCGTCGTCCGCGCGCTGGAAGAACGAGCGCGCGTCGTCGTCCCGCCGCAGCTGCGTCACGCCGGCCGAGAGCAGGAGCGTCCCGACGTTCGCGATCGGGCGGGACGCGACGGCGTCCTGGATCCGCCGGTAGAGCTGGTCCGCGTCCACGACCGTCGACTCCGGGAGGATGACCGCGAACTCGTCGCCGCCGACCCTGCACGCGATGTCCGCCGAGCGGACGACCTCGCGCACGCGTTCCGCGGCCTCGGCGAGGACGGCGTCGCCGGCGAGGTGGCCGATGCGGTCGTTGATCGCCTTGAAGTCGTCGAGGTCGAACACGACGAGCGCGAGCGTGCGGTCGTAGCGCTGCGCGCGAGCGACCTCGCGCGCGAGCGTCTCGTGGAAGAAGCGGCGGTTGTGGAGCCCGGTGAGCGCGTCGAGGTCGGCGAGCTGCCGCGCCTCGCGGAAGCGCTTCGCGTTGTCGATCGCCGGCCCCGCGCGGGCGGCGAGCTCCTGGAGTTCGCGCAGCTCGGCCTCGCCGAAGCTGCGCTCGGGCGAGCGCGTGAAGACGGCGAGGTGCCCGAGCATGCCGCTGTCGCACTCGACCGGGACGGCGATCCCGCTGTGGATCAGCGAGCCGTTCGCCTGCTGCTCTTCCGCCGCGTACCGGTACGAGATCGACACCGACCGCGCCGAGCGGCCGTTCGGCGGGCCCGCGATCACGCCCTCGCGCTCGGCTTCCTGCGTCGAGAGCCCGAGTGTCGCGACGAGCGGCTTTCCGTCGGCTCCGTCGGCGAGCGCGACCAGGCCGGCGTCCGCTCCGGGGAGCGCGGACGTCGCCTCGAGCGTCCGCGCGAGCACCTCGTCGAGATCGATCGAGCGCGCGAGCGCGCCGAGGACGCGGTCTCGCCGGCTCTGCTCCTCGGCGTGCTCGAGCGCCTGGCTCAGCTCGCGGACGATCGACTCCATTCGCGTGTTCATCTCGGCGACCGCGGCCGCGATCCCGTCGTCCGCGCTCCGGCGCGAGCGGCGCGTCAGGAGCAGCACGGCGAGGACGACCACGAGCATCGCCAATCCGGCACTCAGGGCAGCAAGAACGATCGTCATGGCCGCAGGCCCCGCCGCGCAAGACGCGGGGTCACTTGCTGACTGTAGTCGGGGCGAGCCGCCGTGGCTATGGCTCGAAAACAATAAAACGTGCGCGCACCCGCGCACCGGAACGGGCCGCGAGCCCGCTCCCGGATGCGGGCCTCCGCCGTTTGACGGCTCTCGCCGATTTCCGCTACCATCAGCGATCCGGTTGGCAGGGCGCAGCCCCGCCGACCGTTGTTGTGTGAGCGCCTATCGGGAGTTCGTTTGCCGACCATCCAACAACTCGTGCGCAAGGGACGCGTCTCGCCGAAGGGCAAGACGAAGACCCCTGCGCTCCGCGGCGCGCCCCAGAAGCGGGGCGTCTGCACGCGCGTCTACACCGTGACGCCGCGCAAGCCGAACTCGGCGCTACGCAAGGTCGCGCGCGTCCGGCTGACGAACACGAGCGAGGTCACGGCGTACATCCCGGGCGAGGGGCACAACCTCCAGGAGCACTCCGTCGTGCTCGTCCGCGGCGGCGGACCCGCAGATCTCCCCGGCCTGCGCTACCGCGTCATCCGCGCCGCTCTCGACACCGCCGGCGTCTCCGACCGCCGGCAGGGCCGCTCGAAGTACGGCGCGAAGAAGGCGAGGTAACAGTGCCGCGCCGCGCAGAGATCTCGGTTCGGCCCCTGGACCCGGACCCGGTCTACAACTCGCAACTCGTCACGCAGGTGATCAACAAGGTGATGCTCGACGGCAAGAAGAGCGTCGCCGAGAGCGTCGTCTACGGCGCGCTCGAGAGCGTCGGGACGAAGACGGGCCGCCCGCCGGTCGAGGTGCTCGAGCAGGCGATCAAGACCGTGACGCCCGTCCTCGAGGTCCGCTCGCGCCGCGTCGGCGGGTCGAACTACCAGGTGCCGATCGAGGTGCCCCAGCGCCGGGCGCGCACGCTCGCCGTGCGCTGGCTCGTGCAGTTCGCGCGCGACCGGCGCGAGAAGGGCATGGACGAGAAGCTCGCCGGCGAGATCCTCGACGCGCTGAACCAGCAGGGCGGCGCGTTCAAGCGCAAGGACGACATCTACCGGATGGCGCAGGCCAACAAGGCCTTCGCGCACTACCGCTGGTAGCGGAGGCACGCGTGGCGACGACACCCACCGCGATCGGCCTCGAGCGCGTCCGGAACATCGGGATCATGGCGCACATCGACGCCGGCAAGACCACGACGACCGAGCGGATCCTCTACTACACCGGACGGACCCACAAGATGGGCGAGGTCCACGAGGGCGCCGCGACGATGGACTGGATGGCGCAGGAACAGGAGCGCGGGATCACGATCACGTCGGCGGCGACGACGGCGTTCTGGCGCGACCATCGCATCAACATCATCGATACGCCCGGGCACGTGGACTTCACGGTCGAGGTCGAGCGGAGCCTCCGCGTCCTCGACGGCGCGATCGCCGTCTTCGACTCGGTCGCGGGCGTCCAGCCGCAGTCCGAGACGGTCTGGCGGCAGGCCGACCGTTACGCCGTTCCCCGGATCGCGTTCATCAACAAGATGGACCGCACGGGCGCGGACTTCTTCGCCGCCGTGCAGTCGATGGTCGACCGCCTCGGCGCGCATCCGGTTCCAGTCCAGCTCCCGATCGGCCAGGAGGAGCACCATCGGGGCGTCGTCGACCTCGTCGAGATGCGCTCGATCGTCTACGAGGACGACCTGGGGCAGAGGTTCGAGCACGGCGAGATTCCCGCGGAGCTGTCGGAGCAGGCGCACGAGTACCACCACCAGCTGATCGACGCGATCGCGGAGCACGACGACGAGCTGATGGAGACGTACCTCCTCGACGAGGAGTCGGTCACGCCGGAGATGATCCGGCGCGCGCTCCGCAAGGGGACGATCGCGAGCGCTTTCACGCCCGTCCTCCTCGGCTCCGCGTTCAAGAACAAGGGCGTGCAGCCTCTGCTCGACGCCGTCGTCGAGTACCTGCCGAGCCCGCTCGACGTGCCGCCGGTCCACGGCATCGACCCGCGCACCGAGCACGACCTCTCGCGGCGCCCGGCGGCGGACGAGCCCTTCTCCGCGCTCGCCTTCAAGGTGATGTCCGACCCGTACGTAGGGAAGCTGACGTACTTCCGGGTCTACTCGGGCACGCTGAAGGCGGGCGACCGCGTCCTCAACACGACGACGGGCAGGACCGAGCGGATCGGCCGCATCCTCCAGATGCACGCGAACCACCGCGAGGAGCGGGAGGAGATCGGCCCTGGCGAGATCGCCGCCGGCGTCGGCCTCAAGTCGACGACGACCGGCGACACGCTCGCGGTCGAGTCGGCGCCGATCCGGCTCGAGTCGATGGAGTTCCCCGCGCCGGTGATCTCGGTCGCGATCGAGCCCAAGACGAAGGGCGACCAGGACAAGCTCGGCCAGGGCCTCCAGCGGCTCGCCGAGGAGGACCCGACGTTCCGCGTGCAGACCGACGAGGAGACGGGGCAGACGATCATCGCCGGGATGGGCGAGCTGCACCTCGAGATCATCGTCGACCGCCTGATGCGCGAGTTCAAGGTCGACGCGAACGTCGGCCGGCCGCAGGTCGCCTACCGCGAGACGATCGGCAAGCGCGTCGAGCGCGTCGAGGGGAGGTTCGTCCGGCAGACGGGCGGCCGCGGCCAGTACGGCCACGCGATCATCAACGCCGAGCCGGCGCAGCCGGGCGAGGGCTACGAGTTCCTCGACCGGATCGTCGGCGGCAAGATCCCGAAGGAGTACATCCCGTCGATCGACCTCGGCATCCAGGAGGCGATGGACTCGGGCGTCCTCGCCGGCTATCCCGTCGTCGACGTCCGCATCGAGCTCGTCGAGGGCTCGTACCACGACGTCGACTCGAGCGAGATGGCGTTCAAGATCGCGGGCTCGATGGCGTTCAAGAACGCGATGCAGCGCGCGAAGCCGAAGCTGCTCGAGCCGGTCATGGCGGTCGAGGTGGTGACGCCGGAGGACTACCTCGGCGACGTGATGGGGAACCTCAACTCGCGTCGCGGCCGCGTCGAGCAGCTCGAGCCGAGCGGGAACGCGCAGTCGATCACGGCGAAGGTTCCGCTCGCGGAGATGTTCGGGTATGCCACGGACCTGCGCTCGATGACGCAGGGCCGCGCGACGTTCACCATGCAGTTCGATCGCTACGAGGAAGTGCCTCAGTCGATCGCGGGCGGGATCATCGACGCCCAGGGCTCGTAACTCGGAAGGAGACCGGAGGAGAGAATGGCCAAGCAGAAGTTCGAGCGCACGAAGCCGCACCTCAACGTCGGCACGATCGGTCACATCGACCACGGCAAGACGACGCTGACCGCGGCGATCACGAAGGTGCTCGCAGAGCAGGGGACGAACACGTCCGTCCGCGACTTCGCGTCGATCGACAACGCGCCGGAGGAGAAGCAGCGCGGGATCACGATCAACACCTCGCACGTCGAGTACGAGACCGCGAACCGGCACTACGCGCACGTCGACTGTCCCGGCCACGCCGACTACATCAAGAACATGATCACGGGCGCCGCGCAGATGGACGGCGCGATCCTCGTCGTGTCCGCCGCGGACGGCCCGATGCCGCAGACCCGCGAGCACATCCTGCTCGCGCGCCAGGTCGAGGTGCCGTACATCGTCGTCTTCCTGAACAAGGCCGACATGGTCGACGACCCCGAGCTGATCGAGCTCGTGGAGGAGGAGGTTCGCGACGAGCTCGGCAAGTACGAGTTCCCGCGCGACGAGATCCCGGTCATCGCCGGCTCCGCGCTGCGCGCGCTCGAGGGCGACCCCGAGTGGACGCCGAAGATCCTCGAGCTGATGGAGGCGGTCGACTCGTACATCCCCGAGCCGGAGCGCGACGTCGATCGGCCGTTCCTCATGCCGATCGAGGACGTGTTCACGATCACCGGCCGCGGCACGGTCGTCACCGGCCGCGTCGAGCAGGGTCAGATCAAGATCGGCGACGAGGTCGAGATCGTGGGCATCCACCCCCAGGTCGCGAAGACCGTCGTCACCGGCGTCGAGATGTTCCAGAAGACGCTGGACTACGCCCAGGCAGGGGACAACGCCGGCGCGCTGCTGCGCGGGGTCAAGCGCGAGGAGGTGGAGCGCGGGCAGGTTCTGGCGAAGCCCGGCTCGATCACGCCGCACACGCACTTCAAGGCCGAGGTCTACGTCCTCTCGAAGGACGAGGGCGGCCGCCACACGCCGTTCTTCAACGGCTACCGGCCGCAGTTCTACTTCCGGACGACCGACGTGACGGGCTCGATCAAGCTGCCGGAGGGTCAGGAGATGGTCATGCCGGGGGACAACACGCAGATGGAGATCGAGCTCATCCAGCCGATCGCCATGGATCAGGGCCTCCGCTTCGCGATCCGCGAGGGTGGCCGCACCGTCGGCGCCGGCGTCGTCACCGAGATCACGAAGTAAGCCCTACGGGCCTTAGTTACTTGACGCAGGCAATTCAACCCACAAACAGTCGATCAGAGTAGGAGGCGTCGCGCCGGTGCCGCAATCGAAGATCCGCATCCGCCTGAAGGGCTACGACCATCAGGCTCTGGACAAGTCGGCCGCCTCGATCGTCGAGACGGCCAGCCGCACCGGCGCGACCATCACCGGTCCCGTGCCCCTGCCCACCGAGAAGAACGTCTACTGCGTGATCCGCAGCCCGTTCAAGGACAAGGACTCGCGCGAGCACTTCGAGATGCGCACGCACAAGCGCCTGATCGACATCCACAGCCCGACGCCGAAGACGGTCGACTCGCTGATGCGGCTCGACCTCCCGGCCGGGGTCGACATCGAGATCAAGCTCTAGGGGGCAGGACGCAGGGATGAAAGGCATCGTCGGCAGGAAGCTGGGCATGACCCAGCTCTTCGATCCCGAGACGGGATCGGTGACGCCCGTGACCGTGATCGAGGCGGGCCCGTGCCCGGTCGTCCAGGTGAAGACGGCGGCGACGGACGGCTACGAGGCCGTCCAGCTGGCGTACGACCCCGTCCCGGAGCGCAAGATCACGCGTGCGGAGCTCGGGCACCTGAAGAAGGCGGAGGCGGGCGCCCACCGGCACCTCGTCGAGTTGCGCGGCGGCAGCGAGCTCCAGGTCGGCGAGGCGGTGACCGTCGAGGCGTTCGCGCCCGGCGACCGCGTCAAGGTCTCCGGGGTCTCGATCGGGAAGGGCTTCGCCGGCACGATCAAGCGGCACAACTTCAAGCGCGGCCCCAAGACGCACGGCTCGCACAACATCCGCCAGCCTGGATCGATCGGCGCGTCGGCGACGCCGTCGCGCGTGTTCAAGGGCGTCCGCATGGCCGGCCGGATGGGCGGCAAGCGCGCGACCCAGGTCGGGCTGACCGTGCACGAGGTCGATCCGGAACGGAACCTGCTGCTCGTGAAGGGCGCTGTGCCGGGCCCGAAGAACGGCTTCGTCGAGGTCCGCGAGGAGAGCCGCTGATGCCGGCTGCGAGCGCACCGCTTCTCGACGCGGCCGGCAAGCCGGCGGGCGACGCCTCGCTCGACCAGGCGATCTTCGGCGCGGACGTGAAGCCGCACCTCCTCCACGAGACCGTGCGGGCGGAGCTGAACGCGCAGCGCGCCGGGACACGCGGCGCGAAGAGCCGCGGGCTCGTCTCCGGCGGGCGCGCGAAGCCGTGGCGTCAGAAGGGCACCGGTCGCGCGCGCGCGGGGACCACACGCGCGCCGCAGTTCACGGGCGGCGGCGTCGCGTTCCCGCCCGGGCAGCGGAACTTCGAAGTGAAGGTCAACCGGAAGGCGCGGCGCGCAGCGCTGCGCGGCGCCCTCTCCAGCCACGCGTCGGCCGGAACGCTCGGCGTCCTCGACGCCGGCGCGTTCGCTGAGCCGTCGACCCGCGACGCTGCGGCGCTCGTCGAGGCGTGGGGCAAGGAGCGGCCGCTCGTCGTCGTGGCGCACGAGGACGAGGAGGCGCTCGTGAAGTCCTTCCGGAACCTGGAGCGCGTGCTCGTCACGGTTCCGGCGGAGCTCGAGGTCGCGACGCTCGTCTGGGCGCGGTCGCTGCTGGTCAGCCAGGCGGCCCTCGAAGACGTGCAGGGGCGCGCACGATGAGCCTGCACGCTCCGCGTCCCGTTTGGCCGTACTTGCAGAGCGTCGTTCCGGCGTGTTCGCCGCTGAAGTTGCAGGTGAGCGTATGAGCCTTCATCCCAACGAGGTCCTGCTCGCGCCCGTGGTCTCCGAGAAGAGCTACAGCCTGATCACGGACCGCAAGTACACGTTCAAGGTGCACCAGGACGCCCACAAGACGCAGGTTCGCCAGGCCGTCGAGGAGCTCTTCGACGTCCGCGTGCAGTCGGTGAACATCTCCAAGGTCCAGTCGAAGCCGAAGCGGCGCGGTCTCTTCCGCGGCCGCCGGCCCGGCTGGAAGAAGGCCGTCGTGCAGCTGCGCGAGGGTGACACGATCGAGATCTTCCAGGGGGCACAAGTCTGATGCCGCTGCGCAAGTTCAAGCCCACCAGCCCCGGCCGCCGCTTCATGACCGTGTCGGGCTTCGAGGACGTCTCGAAGAAGAAGCCCGAGAAGAGCCTGCTCGAGCCCGTCAAGAAGACGGGCGGCCGCAACAACAACGGGCGGATCACGACGCGCCACCAGGGCGGCGGCCACAAGCGCCGCTATCGCGTGATCGACTTCAAGCGCACGAAGGACGGCGTGCCCGCGAAGGTGGCGGCGATCGAGTACGACCCGAACCGCTCCGCGCGGATCGCGCTGCTCCACTACGCCGACGGCGCGAAGGCCTACATCCTCGCGCCGGCACGCGTGCGGGTGGGGGCGCTCGTCGAGTCCGGGCCGGGCGCGGACATCAAGCCCGGGAACGCGCTCCCGCTCGAGAACATCCCTACGGGCACGCTCGTCCACAACGTCGAGCTGAAGCCGGGCCAGGGCGGGAAGATGGCGCGCAGCGCCGGCTCCGGCGTCCAGCTCGTCGCGAAGGACGACGGCTACGGCGTCCTCCGCCTCCCGTCGGGCGAGATGCGCCGCGTGCCGCTGACGTGCCGCGCGACCGTCGGCCAGGTCGGGAACAGCGACCACGAGAACATCACGGGCGGCAAGGCCGGGCGCAGTCGCTGGCAGGGCAAGCGGCCGGCCGTGCGCGGCTCCGCGATGAACCCGGTCGACCACCCGCACGGCGGCGGCGAGGGGAAGTCCAAGGGCGGCCGGCATCCGGTGACGCCGTGGGGCGTGCCGACGCTCGGCAAGCGAACGCGGCGCAAGCACAAGGAGTCGGACAAGTTGATCGTCCGCGGCCGCCGCCGCGGGAAGGAGAAGCGGTGAGTCGTCGCGACAGGGCTCCGTTCGTCGAGGAGCGACTGATGGGCCGGATCGAGGAGATGAACGCCTCCGGGTCGAAGCGGATGATCCGCACCTGGTCGCGCGCGTCGACCATCTACCCGGAGATGGTCGGCCACACGATCGCGGTCCACGACGGCCGCAAGCACGTGCCCGTCTTCGTCTCCGAGTCGAGGGTCGGGCACAAGCTCGGCGAGTTCGCGCCCACCCGCATGTTCCGCGGTCACGCGGGCGACCGGCAGGCACAGGTGAAGAGGCGGTAGTGAGCACCCCGGAGACACGGCAGGAAGTGCGCGCGGAGGCGAAGTACGTCCGCTCGTCGGCGCGCAAGGCGCGGATCGTGCTCGAGCACATCCGCGGGCGCAGCGTGCCCGAAGCGCGCACGGTGCTCGCGTTCACGCAGCGCGCGGTCGCGCGCGACGTCGAGAAGGTACTCCGCTCGGCCGTCGCCAACGCCGAGGCGAACCACAACCTCGCGGGCGACGACCTGATCGTCCTCGCCGCGTACGCCGACGAAGGCCCGACCGTCAAGCGCTGGCGCGCCCGCGCGCGCGGCCGCGTCGCGCGCATCCGCAAGCGGACCTGCCACATCACCCTGAAGCTCGCCGCCGATCCGCGCTCGCGGCGCCCGCCGCGCCCGCGCGCTGCGGCACCGGCGCAGACCACCGAGCCGCCGGTCGAGGAAACGCCGAAGCCGAGGCGACGCACACCCGCGAAGAAGAAGGAGGCCGCCGTCTAATGGGCCAGAAGATCCACCCGGGCGGGATGCGCGTCGGCGTCATCCACGACTGGAAGTCCAACTGGTACACGGGCAAGAAGGATGTCGCGGGCTACGTCCTCGAGGACGTCAAGATCCGCGACCACATCTACGCGAAGCTCGCTCACGCGGGCCTGTCGGACATCCTGATCCGCAAGGACAAGCAGCGCGTGACCGTCGACATCTACACCGCGCGCCCCGGGATCGTGATCGGCAAGTCCGGCGTCGAGGTCGACGCGCTGCGCAAAGAGCTGCACGCGATGACCCAGAAGAACGTCCACATCAACATCAACGAGATCAAGCGCCCGAGCTCGACGCGAAGCTCGTCGCGCAGTCGATCGCGGAGCAGCTGCAGAACCGGGTCAGCTTCCGCCGCGCGATGAAGCGCGCCCTCGCCTCCGCGATCCGCTCCGGCGCGCAGGGGATCCGCATCCAGTGCGGCGGGCGCCTCGGCGGCGGCGAGATGAGCCGCAGCGAGAGCTACTCGGAGGGGCGCGTCCCGCTGCACACGATCCGCGCGGACATCGACTACGGCTTCACCGAGGCGCGGACGACCTTCGGCCGGATCGGCGTGAAGGTCTGGATCAACAAGGGCGAGATCATGCCGGAGGGCTACGAGAGCGTCACCGGCAAGGAGAACCGGCTCGGCGACCAGGATCAGGCGCGCCGGAGGCGCGGCGGCCAGGCGGAGGGCCTCGGCGCGTCGCGCGAGAGCGGCCGGAACCGCCAGCAGGACCGCGAAGGGCTCGGGCCGGTGCGGAAGCGGCGCCCCGGCGGCGCCCCGGGCGGCCCGGGACGCGTCCGGGCGCGCGCGACCGCGCGCGCGGCAGGACAACGTCGAGAGCCCGCGCACGGACGAGAGCGGCGTCACCGCCGAGGGCCGCGAGCTGCCCGTCATCGAGCCGGAGGTCGAGACCACGCCGCAGGCGGTCGCCGACGCTCCGACACGACGACGCAGAAGCAGATGCACGAGGACCCGACGAAGCTCGACCAGTCCGGCGACCCCGGGCAGGAGAAGACCGGCGGCGAGGGCTCGGGCGGCCAGGGCGGCAAGAAGGGACGCAGCTAGTGCTCCTACCCCGGAAGACGAAGTTCCGCAAGGTCCATCGCGGCCGTCGCGCCGGCACCGCGAAGGGACAGACGCTGGTCCAGTTCGGCGACTACGGGCTGAAGGCGCTCGAGGACGGGTGGATCACGAACCGCCAGATCGAGGCCGCGCGTATCGCGATGACGCGCAAGATCAAGCGCGGCGGGAAGGTCTGGATCAACGTCTTCCCCGACAAGTCGGTGACGCAGAAGCCGGCCGAGACGCGCATGGGCTCCGGGAAGGGCTCGCCCGAGCACTGGGTCGCGGTCATCAAGCCCGGGCGCGTGATGTTCGAGCTCGCCGGCGTGCCCGAGCCCCTCGCGCGTGAGGCGCTGCGGCTCGCCGGAACGAAGCTCGCGGTGAAGACGAAGATCGTGAAGCGGGAGGCTGATCTCTTTGAGAGCTAGGCAGCTGCGGGACCTGAGCAACGACGAGCTGGAGCAGAAGCTCCACGACACGCGCCAGGAGCTCTTCAACCTGCGCTTCCAGTCGGCGACGGGCGCGCTGGAGAACTCCGCGCGCGTCCGGCTGGCCAAGCGCGAGATCGGGCGCATCCTCACCGTCCGGAACGAGCGCGATTCGACGCTGGAGCGGAGGTAGCGGTGGCCGACGAGACGCAGAACGAGAACGTCGAGGAGGACGTGCTCGATGAGCCGCGCGCGGCCGACGAGAGCGCGGTCGCGGACCGCGTGATGTCGGAGGAGCCGGCCGCCGAGGCCGATGTCGCGCCGGAGGCCGAGGTGAACCCGCCGGCCAGCACGCCCGACGTGCCGGCAGCGGAGCCGATGGACGAGCCGGAGCCCGCCGTCGACACGCCTGCCCCGGATGAGCCGGCCGCGCAGCCGGACGAGGCTGCGGTCGCCGAGCCCGTGGCCGAGGCGCCTGCGCCCGAGCCCGAGGCGGATCAGGTCGTGGAGGAGGCGCCGGTCGCCGAGGCGACCGCCGCCGAGGAGGCCGCGGCGGACGAGGTCGTGGAGGAGGCGCCGGCTCCGGCCGCGGACGGCGACGCTCCGGGCGACGAGCCGGCTGCCGCGGACGCACCGGCCGCGCCTGAGCCGAAGCGGAAGAGGAAGCGTCTCCCGCGCGCGCTGCGCCCGCAGCGCTCCAAGCCGAAGCGCGAGAGGCCGGCCGAGCGCAGGCCGATCGTGCGACTGCCGAAGCCCGAGGCGGACCGCGGTCGGCGGCAGGAGCGGCGCGGCGTCGTCGTCTCCGACGCGATGGACAAGACGATCGTCGTCTCGGTCGACACGGTGAAGGCGCACCCGAAGTACAAGAAGGTCGTCAGGCGCTCCACGAAGTTCCACGCGCACGACGAGCAGAACCGCGCGCACGTCGGCGACGTCGTCCGGATCGTCGAGACGCGCCCGCTCTCGAAGACGAAGACATGGCGCCTCGCAGAAGTGTTGGAGCAAGCTAGGTGATCCTCCCGGCAACAGTTAGAGCGCGTCTCGCGCGCGATGCGCGGCGCATTGCTGCGTCCTCGGGCGCGCCCGGGCTCACTAGCCCGAGCGCGCCCTGCGTCCTTGCACTGCTTGCGCCTCACCCGCGAGACGCGCGAAACCGCTACCGCGAGGATCACCGATGATCCAGAGCGAGTCACGACTGCGCGTCGCCGACAACACCGGCGCCCGCGAGCTGCTCTGCATCCGCGTGATGGGAGGCTCGAAACGCCGCTACGCGCGCGTCGGCGACGTGATCGTCGGTACCGTGAAGGCGGCGACGCCGCAGGGCGCGATCAAGAAGGGCGAGGTCGTCAAGGCCGTCGTCGTGCGCACGAAGAAGGCGTACGGGCGCAACGACGGCACGCTGATCTCGTTCGACGAGAACGCCGCGGTGATCATCGACAACGCGAACAACCCGCGCGGGACGCGCATCTTCGGCCCCGTCGCGCGCGAGCTGCGCGAGAAGAACTTCATGAAGATCGTCAGCTTGGCCCCGGAGGTTCTGTAGTGGCTGTAGGAGCAATGCGCATCAAGAAGGGCGACCTCGTCCAGATTTTGAGCGGCAAGGACCGCGGCAAGCAGGGACGCGTCCTCGAGGCGCGGCCCGACGAGCGGCGGGTGGTCGTCGAGAACCTGAACGTCGTCAAGCGGCACACGAAGCCGCGTCCGGTCCGCAACACGACGCGGACGGCAGGGCCGCAGATCGAGCCCGGCGGCGTGATCTCCAAGCCCGCGCCGCTCCCGGTGGGGAACGTGATGATCGTCTGCCCGACGTGCAAGCGCCCGACGCGCATCGGGATCACGGCGAAGGAGAGCAAGGGCGGGGCCGTGCGCGTGCGCGTGTGCAAGCGCCAGGACTGCGGCCAGGAGATCGACCGCTAGTGGCTACCGCGACTCGGAACGGCTACGCGCCGCGGCTCAAGGCCCTGTACGAGCAGGAGCTGCGCGCCCGCCTGCAGGAGGAGCTCGGGCTCTCGTCGGTCATGCAGGTGCCGCGCGTCGAGAAGATCACGCTGAACATGGGCGTCGGCGAGGCGAAGACCGACGCGAAGCAGCTCGACTCGGCGGTCGAGGAGCTGTCGACGATCGCGGGGCAGCGGGCGCAGGTTAGGCGCGCCCGGAAGTCGATCGCGGCGTTCAAGCTCCGCGAGGGGATGCCCGTGGGCGCGAAGGTCACGCTGCGGGGCGCGCGGATGTACGAGTTCCTCGACCGGCTGGTCTCGATCGCGCTCCCGCGGATTCGCGACTTCCGCGGCCTGAACCCCGACTCGTTCGACGGGCGCGGGAACTACTCGCTCGGGATCCGCGAGCAGATCATCTTCCCCGAGATCGACTACGACGACGTCCAGCAGGTCCGCGGCCTCGACGTCACCATCACGACCACCGCGCAGACGGACGAGGAGGCGCGCGCGCTCCTGCGCGGGCTCGGCCTCCCGTTCGCCGGCGAGAGAAGGGAGCAGTAACGTGGCTCACCTGACAACGCTCGGCGGCGCCTCGCCCGCGTGCACGCGGCGCCATGCGGCGTCATCGGTCGCACCCGGGCCTTCTGGCCCGCGCACTCCCTGCGTCCTTGCCTGGCTTGGTGCCCGCGGCCGAGGCATCCACCACCGTCATCAGGAGAACCACTAATGGCGAAGAAGTCCCTCGTCGTCAAGCAAGCGCGCCCTCAGCGCTTCAAGGTGCGCGAGTACACGCGCTGCCGGCGGTGCGGCCGTCCGCGCGCCGTGTTCCGGAAGTTCGGCCTTTGCCGGATCTGCCTGCGCGAGCTCGCGCACCAGGGCGTGATCCCCGGCATGACCAAGAGCAGCTGGTAGGAGAGCCGCCGATGCTGACCGACCCGATCGCCGACATGCTGACGCGGATCCGCAACGCCAACAAGGCGATGCACGACCGCGCCGTGATGCCGACCTCGCGGATGAAGGAGGAGATCGCCCGCATCCTCAAGGACGAGGGCTACATCCGCGACTACCGCGTCGAGCAGGGCGAGAGCTACGACTCGCTCGTGATCGAGCTCAAGTTCGGCCGCAACCGCGAACGGATCCTCACCGACCTGAAGCGGATCTCGCGGCCCGGGCGCCGCGTCTATGCGCGCAAGGACCGGCTGCCGCGCGTCCTCGGCGGCATGGGCACGGCGATCCTCTCCACGTCCACCGGCCTCGTCACGGCCCGCACCGCCGAGCAGGAGGGCATCGGCGGCGAGGTCATCGCCTTCATCTGGTAATGAGCCGAATCGGACGACGACCCATCTCCGTGCCCGCCGGCGTCACCGTCGCGATCGACCCTGGTCGCGTCATGGTCAACGGCCCGCTCGGCGAGCTGCGGCAGGCGGTTCCGGGGCGGATGAAGATCGAGCGCGAGGGCGACGAGATCGTCGTGACGCGCCCGACCGAGCGCGGCGAGGATCGCGCGCTGCACGGGCTGACGCGGACGCTGATCGCGAACATGGTCGAGGGCGTCACGAGCGGGTTCCAGAAGCGGCTCGAGATCCAGGGCGTCGGCTACCGCGCGTCGCTGCAGGGGACGAGGCTGGAGCTGAACGTCGGCTACTCGCACCCCGTGTCGGTCGAGCCCCCCGCCGGGATCACCTTCGAGGTGCCGACGCCGACCGTGATCCTCGTGCGCGGCGTGGACAAGCAGAAGGTCGGCCAGGTCGCGGCCGACATTCGGCGCGTGCGCCCGCCGGAGCCGTACAAGGGCAAGGGCATCCGCTACGAGGGCGAGTACGTCAGGCGCAAGGTCGGGAAGCGCGCGTAATGGCCAGCGCGCTGTCAGTCCGCGAAGCCCGGCTCCGGCGCCACCGCCGCATCCGCGGCAAGGTCTCGGGCACGCCCGAGCGCCCGCGCCTCGTCGTCTACCGCTCCAACAAGGGCATCTCGGCGCAGCTCGTCGACGACCTCAACGGCCGCACGCTCGCCGGCGCGAGCTGGGTCGGGCTCAAGAGCTCGTTCAAGGGCACGAAGACCGAGCAGGCCGCGGAGGTCGGGAAGGCGCTCGCCGCGGCCGCGAAGCAGGCGGGGATCGAGAGCGTCGTCTTCGACCGCGGCGGCTACCTTTACCACGGCCGGGTCAAGGCGCTCGCCGAAGGCGCGCGCGAAGGAGGGCTTGAGTTTTGACATCCGTTGAGCGCGAGGTGTTCGCGCGCGAAGAGACGCGCGAGCTGAAGGAGCGCGTCGTCGAGATCAACCGCGTCGCCAAGGTCGTGAAGGGCGGCCGCCGCTTCTCCTTCACGGCGCTCGTCGTGATCGGCGACGAGGTCGACCGTGTCGGCGTCGGCTACGGCAAGGCGCGCGAGGTCCCGCTCGCGATCACGAAGGCCGTCGACGACGCGAAGAAGAACCTCTTCCAGGTGCCGAAGCACGGCACGACGATCACGCACGAGGTGCTGGGCCGCTTCGACGCCGCGCGCGTGTTCCTGCGGCCCGCGAGTGAGGGGACGGGCGTGATCGCGGGCGGCGGCGTGCGCGCCGTGCTCGAGCTCGCCGGCATCCGCGACGTGCTCGCGAAGAGCCTCGGCACGACGAACCCGATCAACATGGCGAAGGCGACGATGGAGGGCTTGCGCAGCCTGCGCCGCCCGGAAGAGGTCGCGCGCGCCCGCGGCAAGACGATCTCGGAGATCCTGCCGGTCGGCTCACGCCTAGCCGAGGAGCCGGGCGACTCGGTGGCGATCTCCGGCGGCGGCGTCGTTCTCGGGGAGCAGGACGTGCCCGGCGACGGCGCGCCCGTGACGACCGGCGTCGCGGAGGAGGATCCCGCCTCGACGAACGTCGCGCCCCCGGGCGCCGTGGGCGGCGAGAAGACGGCCGCGGCCGAGGTGTCCGACGAGACGCCCGAGCGGGGAGGCGACGAGGCCTGATGGCGAAGCTCCGGATCACGCAGGTCCGCAGCCAGATCGGCCAGAGTCAGGCGCACCGCGGGACGCTGCGCGCGCTCGGCCTCGGGAAGATCGGCCGCACTGCCGAGCACGCGGAGACGCCGGAGCTCGCGGGTATGCTCAGGAAGGTTCGCCATCTCGTCCACGTGGACGGCGAGCGGGTCTAGATGAGCGACCTGAACCTCTCTAACCTCCAGCCGGCTCAGCCGCAGAAGGGCCGCAAGCGCGTCGGTCGCGGCCTCGGCTCCGGCAAGGGACGCTACTCCGGCCGCGGGATCAAGGGGCAGAAGTCGCGTGCAGGCTCGCACAAGATGCGCGCCGGGTTCGAGGGCGGCCAGATGCCGCTGTACATGCGCGTGGGCAAGCAGCGGGGCGCGACGTCGAAGGACGCCATGCCGATCGGCCCGTTCATGACGCGCACGCAGCCGATCAACGTGGCCGCGCTCGACCGCTTCGACGACGGCGCGGAGGTGACGCCCGAGGCGCTCATCGCCGTCGGGCTGATCAAGAACGCGAAGATCGACGTCAAGATCCTGGGCAGCGGCGAGCTCTCGAAGCGCCTGACGGTCTCGGCGCACGGCTTCTCCGCCGCCGCCCGCCAGAAGATCGAGGAGGCCGGCGGCGCCGTCGTCTTCCTCCGCGGCGACCCGGCCGAGGAGAAGCCGAAGCGCGGCAGGTCGAAGAAGAAGCCCGAGCGCGCCGAGACAGCCGCGGCAACGACGGAGGCGGCCGCGAAGGGTGCGGTCGGCGCGCCCGACGAGGCCGTCGACGCGGAGCCCGAGGGCGCGGCCGTCGCGCCCGAAGGCGAAGGCTAAAGCTGTTGTTCAGCTGGCTCGCCAACGCCTGGCGCGTCCCCGAGCTGCGCCGGCGCGTCGTCTTCACCGCGCTGATCCTCGCGATCTACCTCTTCGGTTCGTGGATACCGTCGCCGGGCGTGGACGCCGAGCAGATCCGCCGCGGCCTCGCCGGCCAGGGCGGCACCGTCCTCGGCCTGCTGAACCTGTTCTCCGGCGGCGCGCTCGCGCGCTTCTCCGTCTTCGCGCTCGGGATCATGCCGTACGTCACGGCGTCGATCATCCTGCAGCTCCTGACGGTCGTGATCCCGCGCCTCGAGCAGCTCCAGAAGGAGGGCGAGGGCGGTTACGCCAAGATCAACCAGTACACGCGGTACCTGACCGTCGTGCTCTCCGCCGCGCAGGCGACGGGGTACGCGTTCCTCTTCCAGCGGCAGGGCGCCCTCGACTTCAACGCCGGGCGGCTCGTGCTGCTCGTGCTGACGCTCACCGCGGGCACGACGCTGCTGATGTGGATGGGCGAGCTGATCACGAAGCGCGGGATCGGCAACGGGATCTCGCTGCTGATCTTCGCCTCGATCCTGACCGCGCTACCGGCGGGCATCACGGCGTTCATCAACGGCGGCCCGATGGAGAAGCTGTTCTTCCCGCTGCTCGCGATCGGCATTATCGCCGCCGTCGTCTTCATCCAGGAGGGGCAGCGGCGGATCCCGATCCAGTACGCGAAGCGCATGGTGGGACGCCGGATGACGACCGGCGGCTCGACCTACATGCCGCTGCGCGTGAACATGGCGGGCGTGATCCCCGTCATCTTCGCGGCCGCCGTCATGGCGTTCCCGCCGACGATCGGGCAGTACTTCCCGCAGACGCAGGGCTTCGTGAACGAGCACTTCTCGTACTCAAGCATCCCCTACATGGTGCTGCAGGCGTTCCTGATCGTGATCTTCACGTACTTCTACACGGCGGTCCAGTTCAACCCGGTCGACCAGGCGGACAACCTGCGCAAGTACGGGGGCTACGTTCCCGGCATCCGCCCGGGGCCGCCGACGGCGCAGTACCTCGACCGCGTGCTCACGCGACTGACGCTCCCCGGCGCTCTCTACCTCGCGCTGGTCGCGACGCTCCCGACGCTCTTCATCCG
Source organism: Gaiellaceae bacterium (assembly GCA_030446625.1). Taxonomy (GTDB): domain Bacteria; phylum Actinomycetota; class Thermoleophilia; order Gaiellales; family Gaiellaceae; genus JAUJMY01. Next base: position 78,002 of record JAUJMY010000006.1, on the reverse strand, counting down.
CTACGGCGGCTTCTCGCAGGCGACCGCGGGCGCGCTCGGCGGCACCTCGATCCTGATCGCGGTCGGCGTCGCGCTCGACACGATGCGCCAGATGGAGTCGCAGATGATGGCGCGCTCCTACGAGGGCTTCCTGAAGTAGTGAACGTTCTCTTGCTCGGACCCCAGGGGTCCGGGAAAGGAACGCAGGCGAAGCGGATCGCCGGTGAGTACGGGCTCGCGTACGTCGGCACGGGCGACATCATGCGCGCGGCTGTCGCACGGGACGGCGATCTGGGCGGGCATCTCAGGCCGTATCTCGACAGCGGCACGCTCGTGCCCGACGAGCTCACGGTCGCGCTCATCCGCGACCGCCTCGACGACGAGGACTCCACGCCGGGGTTCGTCCTCGACGGATTCCCGCGCACGATGGCGCAGGCGGACGCGCTGGACGCGCTGCTGCGCGAGCTCGACCGGACGCTGGACATCGTCTTCGAGCTCCAGGTCTCGAAGGAGGTTTCGCTCGAGCGCCTGCTGAAGCGCGCGCGGGAGGAGGGGCGCAGCGACGACACGCCCGACGTCATCGAGACGCGCCTCGCGACCTACCACCGCGAGACGGCGCCGCTCGCCGAGCACTACCGCGCGCAGGGGATCCTCGTCGGGATCCACGGCGAGCGCACGATCAACGAGGTCTTCGCCGAGATCCAGCAGGCCCTCGAGCAGGTGAGCGTCAGGAGATGATCGTCCGGAAGTCGGCGGCCGAGATCGAGGGCATGGCGCGCGCCGGGCGCGTCGTCGCCGACACGCTCGACGTCCTGCGCGAGCACGCGCAGCCGGGCGCGTCGCTGCTCGAGCTCGACCGGATCGGCGAGGAGTTCATCCGCTCGCAGGGCGGCGTGCCGACGTCGAAGGGCTACCGCGGCTTTCCGGCGGCGATCTGCATCTCGCCGAACGACATGATCGTCCACGGGATCCCGAGCGCGTACGAGCTCGAGGAGGGCGACGTCGTCTCGCTCGACGTCGGCGTGACGCTCGACGGGCTGATCGCCGACTCGGCGGCGACGGTCGGCGTCGGCGAGATCGAGCCCGAGGCGCAGCGGCTGCTCGACGTGTGCGAGGCCGCGCGCGCGGCGGGGATCGCCGAGGCGCGGATTGGCAACCGCGTCGGCGACGTCGCGGCGGCCGTCCAGCGGACGACGGAGGAGGCCGGGTTCTCGGTCGTGCGCGCGCTCGTCGGGCACGGCGTCGGGCGCTCCTACCACGAGGAGCCGCAGGTGCCGAACTTCGGCCGCCCGGGCACGCTCGCGCCGCTGGTGGCGGGGATGACGATCGCGATCGAGCCGATGATCACCGCCGGCTCGTCGGAGATCTTCGTCGCCGACGACGGCTGGTCGATCTCCACGACCGACGGGTCGCTCGCCGCACACTTCGAGCACACGGTGGCGATCACGGAGGACGGGCCGCGAATCCTGACAGCGGAGACGGCTCCTTTGCTACGATAGGCGACCGCTGCGCGGCTCTGCCGTGCGCGCGTTCCTGTCCCGGCTAGGCGCCTCGCGGCGCCGCCCCTCGTGAGGTTCATGGCAGTCAAGGAAGAGAAAATCGAGATGGACGGCGAGGTCGTGGAGGCTCTCCCGAGCACGATGTTCCGCGTGCAGCTGGAGAGCGGCCACAGCGTCCTCGCGAAGATCTCGGGAAAGATGCGCAAGCACTACATCCGCATCCTTCCGGGCGACAAGGTGAAGGTGGAGCTGTCGCCGTACGACCTGACCCGCGGCCGCATCACCTACAGGCACCGATGAAGGTCCGGGCGTCGGTCAAGGTCATGTGCGAGCGCTGCCGCGTGATCAAGCGGCACGGGACGACGATGGTGATCTGCAGCAACCCGCGACACAAGCAAAGGCAGGGGTAGGCACGTGGCACGTATTGCGGGGGTGAACCTTCCGAACCAGAAGCGGCTCGAGATCGGGCTGACTTACATCTACGGGATCGGCCAGTCGACCGCACGCCAGGTGTGCGCGGCGCTCGGCATGTCGCCCGACCAGAAGATCCGCGACCTCACCGACGACGAGGTCACGAAGCTCAGGAACTACATCGACGGCGAGCTCCAGGTCGAGGGCGACCTCCGGCGCGAGCGCTCGCAGGCGATCAAGAGGCTCGGCGAGATCGGCTCCTATCGCGGCATCCGTCACCGGCGCGGGCTGCCCGTGAACGGCCAGCGCACGAAGACGAACGCGCGGACGCGCAAGGGCCCGAAGAAGACCGTCTCGCGCGGCAAGAAGGCCAAGTAGCGTGGCACCTCCTCGCAAGCAGGCGGCCAAGGGCCGCACGCGCCGCCGCGTCCGCAAGAACATCCCGATCGGTCAGGCGCACATCAAGACGTCGTTCAACAACACGATCGTCGCGCTGACCGACAAGGACGGGAACGTGCTCGCGTGGGAGTCGGCGGGGTCGGCCGGCTTCAAGGGCTCGCGCAAGTCGACGCCCTTCGCGGCGCAGGTGACCGCAGACTCGTGCGCGCGCAAGGGGATGGAGCACGGGTTGCAGAAGGTCGAGGTCTTCGTCAAGGGGCCGGGCTCCGGCCGGGAGACCGCGATCCGCTCGCTCCAGGCGGCGGGGCTCGAGATCCTCGGCGTGCGCGACGTCACCCCGCAGGCTCACAACGGCGTGCGCCCCAAGAAGCGGCGGAGGGTCTAGCGTGGCGAGGGAGCTCGGACCCAAGTGCCGCGTCTGCCGCCGGGAGGGCATGAAGCTCTTCCTCAAGGCGGAGAAGTGCCTCACCGAGAAGTGCTCGATCGAGCGGCGCAGCTATCCGCCGGGAGAGCACGGCCGCGGGCGCATCAAGCAGTCCGAGTACCTGCTGCAGCTGCGCGAGAAGCAGAAGGCGCGCCGGTACTACGGGCTGCTGGAGAAGCAGTTCCGCACGTACTACACCAAGGCCGCGCGCGGGTCGGGGATCACCGGCGAGAACCTGCTGCGCATGCTCGAGACGCGCCTCGACAACGTCGTCTACCGCTTCGGCTTCGCCGGCTCGCGCGCGCAGGCGCGCCAGCTCGTGCGGCACGGCCACTTCCACGTCAACGGCCGCCGCGTGAACATCCCGAGCTACCAGGTGAAGCCGGACGACATCATCACCATGGCTCCCGGCAGCGCCGCGGAGCAGACCGTGCGCGACGCGACCGACCTGACCGCGTCCGTCCCGGCCTGGCTGCAGGCAGACCACGACGGCCTGACGGGGAAGATCCTGAAGCTCCCGGCGCGCGACGAGATCGACACGCCGGTCCAGGAATCGCTGATCGTCGAGCTGTACTCGAAGTAACCGGGCCGGCACCGCTCCGCCCCAGACACACGAAAGGATCGCTTTGGCCACTCGCACCAGTCTGATGGAGTTCCAGATCCCGCGGATCGTCCACGAGGAAGTCAACGCCGACCGCGGCGTCTTCGTGATCGAGCCGCTCGACCGTGGCTTCGGTTACACGTTCGGAAACTCGCTGCGCCGCGTGCTGCTCTCCTCGCTCGAGGGCGCCGCCGTGACCTCGGTCAAGATCGAGGGCGTCGCGCACGAGTTCACGACGCTGCCGGGCGTCCGCGAGGACGTGACGGACGTGATCCTGAACCTCAAGAACCTGATCTGCATCCTCCACGGCGAGTCGCCCGAGATCGAGGTCCACATCGCGAAGCGCGGCCCCGGAGCCGTGACCGCCGGCGACCTCCAGGCGCCGGCGGATCTCGAGGTCCTGAACCCGGACCTCGAGATCGCGAACCTCGCCGAGCGCGGGAAGCTCGAGATCACGCTCACGATCGGCCGCGGCCGCGGCTACGTTCCGGCGGAGCTGAACCGGGGGCCCGAGCACACGATCGGGGTCATCCCCGTGGACGCCATCTTCTCGCCCGTGCGCCGCGTCGCGTACGACGTCGAGGCGGCGCGCGTCGGGCAGCGGACGGACTACGACAAGCTGCGCCTGGACGTGACGACCGACGGCTCGCTCGACCCCCGCGAGGCGATCGGGCAGGCGGCCGAGATCCTGATCCGCCAGCTCGCGATCTTCACCGACATCGACCGCATCGAGGGGTTCGGCGAGGCCGCGTCGAGCGGCGACGGTGCCGGCGCGGCCGACGCCCCGCTCGCGCACGGGATGGAGAACTTCCCGATCGAGGAGCTCGAGCTCGGCGTCCGCTCGTACAACTGCCTCAAGCGGGTCGGCATCGAGACGATCGGCGACCTCGTCACGAAGAGCGAGAACGAGCTCGCTGGGATCCCGAACTTCGGTCGGAAGTCGATCGAGGAGGTCAAGGAGACGCTCGGCACGCACGGGCTCACGCTGCGCGGCGACGAGGGGCCGATCTACTAGCGATGCGACACCAGCGCGCCGGGAAGAAGCTGGGCCGCGACGCCTCGCACCGCAAGGCGCTCTACGCGAACCTCGCCGGGGCGCTGATCGAGCACGGCAGGATCAAGACGACCGAGGCGAAGGCGAAGGCGGTGAAGCCGATCGCCGAGCAGATGATCACGCTCGGACGACGCGGGGACCTTGCGGCGCGGCGGCAGGCGATCGCGTACCTGCGCTCGCAGGCCGTCGTCGCGAAGCTCTTCGCCGACGTCGCGCCGCGGTTCGCAGACCGCCCGGGCGGGTACTCGCGGATCGTCAAGCTCGGCCCGCGGCAGGGCGACGCGGCCGACATGGTGTACCTCGAGCTCGTCGATCACACGCCGTAGTCAATCGTCGAGCCTGAACTTCGTCAGGTTCCCCTGCGCGACCCGTACAGGGCGCGGCAGGTTCGTGTCCGCGACGAGGCAGAGCGCGCCCGCCGGCTCCTCCGCCGGCTCCGTCCCGGGCGCGTCGATCCACTACCCGAGCGCGAGGACGCGGCGGGAGACGGGCGCATCTCCTCCCGGCCGCGCGCGCCGTCTCGACGTAAAGGCGCTGCATGACGGGGATCGCGAAGTCCGCGTGGTGCTCCACGCGGGCAGGATGGCCGCCGAGACGGACGGCATTCGATGCGGCTGAAGCTCACGCTCGCCTACGACGGCACGCGGTTCCACGGCTGGGCCGAGCAGCCGGGGCTGCGGACCGTTCAGGGCGAGGTCGAGCAGGCGCTGGGACGCGCCTTCGGCGCGTGGGGCGGGCTCGCGGTCGCCGGCCGCACCGACACGGGCGTGCACGCGCTCGCGAACGTCGTCAGCGTCGACGTCGACGGCGGGCCGCCGCCGGCGCGCGTGCCCCAGGCGGTCAACGCCGCGCTCCCGGAGGACGTGGCGGTATGCGCCGCGGAGGAGGTCGCTCCGGACTTCCACGCTCGCCACTCCGCGCGCGCGCGGAGCTACCGGTACCGGATCTTTCGACGCCGGGCGCGCTCGCCGTTCGAGCACCGCCGCAGCCTCTGGTGGCCGCGGCCGCTCGACGCGGGCGCGCTCGCCGAGTCCGCGCGCCTGCTCGTCGGCGAGCACGACTTCCGCGCGTTCACCCCGGCGGAGACGCAGCACGAGGTCTTCGTCCGCCGCGTGCTCGACGCGCGGTGGGTGGAGCGGGACGAGACGCTGGAGCTCGAGATCACCGCCGACAGCTTCCTGCGCCACATGGTGCGCACGCTCGTCGGGACGATGCTCGAGCAGTCGCCGGCGGAGCTGGCGCGGCTGCTGGAGGGACGGCCGCGCGCGGAGGCGGGTGCGACTGCGCAACCCTGGGGGCTGTACCTCGAGCGGGTCTCGTACTAGTCGCTGGTTAGCATCGAAGCCATGCGCCTCGACCCGGTCCTGTTCGACCTCGACGGCACGCTGATCGACTCCGGCGCGATGATCCTCGCGTCGTTCCGGCACGCGACGCGGACCGTCCTCGAGCGCGAGATCTCGGACGAGCAGCTGCTCGCGGCGGTGGGCGGGTCGAACTTGCGGGAGCAGATGCGCCTCCTCGATCGCGAACGCGTCGAGGAGCTCGTGGCCTGCTACAGCGAGCACAACGCGCCGCTCCACCGCGACCTGCGGCCGTGCGTCGACGTGGTGCGCGTCCTCGACGCGCTGCGCGCCGACGGCCGTACGCTCGGCGTCGTCACGTCGAAGCGCACGCTGAGCGTCGACCGGGCGTTCTCGGTGATCCCGCTCCGGGACTACTTCGACGTGATCGTCACGGTCGAGGATACGGAGCGGCACAAGCCGGAGCCGGAGCCGCTGCTGCTCGCGCTCGAGCGGCTCGACGCGCGGCCGGCAGAGGCGGCGTACGTGGGCGACTCGCCGTTCGACGTCCAGGCTGCGAAGGCCGCGGGCTGCTTCGCCGTCGCGGTCACGTGGGGCGGCATCCACTCGGCCGAGCGACTGGCGCGGGAGGCGCCCGACGCCCTCGTGGGCACGACCGAGGAGCTCCTTGGCGGCCTCGGTTGAGCAGCGCGCGCACGAGCTCCGCGAGCAGCTCGTGCGCCACAACTACCGCTACTACGTCCTCGACGAGCCGGAGGTCTCCGACTTCGAGTACGACCGGCTCTTCGACGAGCTGCGCGCCCTCGAGGAGGAGCACCCGGAGCTGGCGACCCCGGAGTCGCCGACGAGGCGCGTCGGCGCGGCTCCCTCCGACCGCTTCCAGAAGGTCGAGCACCTCTCGCCGATGGGCTCGCTGGACAAGGTCAACACGGACGAGGGCCTCCGCAAGTGGGCGGACGACGTGCGCAAGCGTCTCGACTCCGACGAGCCGGTCGTCTACGTCACCGAGCCGAAGATCGACGGCTCCGCAGTGTCCCTCGTGTACGAGCACGGGGCGTTCGTGCGCGGCGCTACGCGCGGCGACGGGATCCGCGGCGAGGACGTGACGACGAACCTGCGCACCATCCGCGCGATCCTGCCGCGGATGGTGCTCCCGGACGGAGAGGCCCCGCCGCCAGTGCTCGAGGTCCGCGGCGAGGTCTACATGCCGCTCTCGGGCTTCCGCGAGCTGAACGAGCGCTTCGTCGCCGAGGGCAAGAAGACGGCGCCGAACCCGCGGAACGCGGCCGCGGGCTCGCTCCGCCAGCTCAACCCGGCGATCACCGCGGAGCGCCCGCTCTCGATCTGGATCCACGGGATGGGCCACCACGAGGGGCTCCCCGCAAATGGCCACTGGGAGGCGCTCGAATGGCTCCGCGCGCGGGGCTTCCGCACGAACCCGCACGCGGAGCGGCACGACTCGATCGAGAGCGTCGCCCGCGCGTGCGTCGAGTGGGAGCGGCGGCGGATCGAGCTCGACTACGAGATCGACGGCCTCGTGATCAAGGTCGACTCGTTTGAGCAGCAGCGCCGCCTCGGCGTCCTCCACGACCGACCGCGCTGGGCGCGAGCCTACAAGTGGGCGCCGATGACGGCGCAGACGAAGCTGCTCCGCATCCACATCCGCGTCGGGCGGACGGGGAACCTGAACCCGTGGGCACAGCTGGAGCCGGTCGAGGTCGGCGGGGTCACGGTGTCGACGGCGACGCTGCACAACGAGGAGGACATCAACCGCAAGGACATCCGCGAGGCCGACACCGTGATCGTGCAGCGCGCCGGCGACGTCATCCCGCAGGTCGTCGGGCCGGTGCTCCCGCACGCGCGCGGGACGAAGGCGTTCCGGATGCCCGAGCAGTGCCCGCTGTGCGGCGCGGGCATCGTCAAGCCCGAGGGCGAGGTGATGCACCGCTGCCCGAACCCGAAGTGCGAGTCGCGCGGGCTGGAGACGCTGATCCACTGGGTGCAGGCCGCGATGGACATCGAGGGCGTCGGCGAGCAGTTCGTGCGGCGACTGTGGCGCCAGGGGCTCGTGACGTCGATGCCGGACCTCTACCGGCTGACGAAGGAGCAGCTCGTCGCGCTCGACGGCTACGGCGAGATCCTCGCGGCGAAGGCGGTCGAGGCGATCGAGGAGTCGAAGGCGCGTCCGTTCTACCGCGTCCTCTTCGGGCTCAACATCCCGGACGTCGGCTGGGTGACGGCGCGGAACCTCGCGCGGCACTTCGGCTCGATCGATCGCCTGATGGCGGCGACGCAGGAGGAGATTCAGGAGGTCGAGGGGATCGGGCCCGAGCGTGCGGAGGCGATCGCGAAGTGGTTCGCCGAGGACGACAACGTCGCGCTCGTCCGCGAGCTGCTCGACCTCGGCCTCACGTTCGAGGCCGGCGAGGCCGAACGTCCGGTGGAGGGACCGCTCACCGGCTCGAGCTACGTCATCACCGGCACGCTCGAGCGCTTCAGCCGCGAGGAGGCCGCGGCGGCGCTGACCGCGCAGGGCGCGAAGGTCTCGGATTCGGTGTCTTCGAAGACGACCGGGCTGATCGTCGGCGAAGAGCCGGGCGCTTCCAAGCTGAGCAAGGCGCAGCGCGCGGGCGTGCCGCTGCTGACCGAGGACGACCTGCTGAAGCTGCTCGAGCGCTGACGCTACGCGCGGCCGGTCCGCGCCGTCACGGGCTCGCGAGCACCGTCACGAACCGGTCCTGCGCCCGGCGCGACCACCACGACGAAAGGGGCGGGCCGTTGTGCAGGATCGCGAACGCGTAGCGCCCGCCGACGTACCCGGCGAGCGTGGACGCGAGCGACGTCGTGCCCGTCTTCGCGAGCACGCGGCCGCGCACGGCCGCCGCGCGCAGGCGGTGCCTGAGCGTGCCGCTGCGTCCGGCGACTGCGAGCGACGCCTGGAAGCTCCCCCGCAGGACGGGGTCGCTCCACGCGGCCGCAAGGAGCGCGACGAGCGTGTCCGTCGTGAGGCGGTTGAGGAGCGACAGCCCGGAGCCGTCGGCGATGCGGACGCCGCGGAGCGGGACCCCCGCGGCGGCGAGCGCGTTGCGGACGACTGCCGACCCCGCCGCCGTCGTGCCGCGTCTCGCGTACAGCGCGCCGAGGTACTTGAGCAGGATCTCAGCGGTGAAGTTGTCGCTCTCGCGGTTCACGAGCCGCAGCATCGCGACGAGCGCCTCGGATCGAACGAGCCCGATCTGCTGTGCGGCAGCGCTCGCCCGCCCGACTCGCGCAGGGCCCGCGACGGCCACGCCGCGCTCCGCGAGCGCGGAGCGGAAGATCGTCGCCGCAGCGAGCGCGGGGTTACGCGTGACGGCGCCGCGGTAGCGGCCGCGGTCGACGCTGAGCGCCGAGAGCGGCGGCGACTCGCGGAGGTAGTACGACGACTTCCAGCCCGGCGCGGTCCTGCGCGTGTCGAAGAGCGTCTCGTCTCCCACGACCGCGCCGGTGACGCGGCGGATCCCGTAGCCGCGCACCTGCGCCGCGAGCCGGCGCAGCTGCGCCGTCGTCAGCGCGGGATCGCCGGACCCCTTGAGGACGAGGTTCCCGCGCCAGGTGTCGCCGTCGAGGAAGCCGTCGCCGAGGACGGACGTCTCGATCCGGTGCGTCGGGCCGAGCGTCGCGAGCAGGGCGTACGCGAGGGTGAGCTTCTCGGTGGAAGCCGGCGCGAGCGACAGGCCACGGTTGCGCGCGAAGACGAGGCGTCCCGTCGCGAGGTCGACGACTACGGCGGCCGTGCGCGACTGGTTGACGTGCGGGACCGCGAGCGCGCGTCCGAGGCGAGTCCCGAGGTCGAGCTCCGCCGCTTCGGGCCGCGCCGCGGCGGCTGCGGGCACCGTGCCGGCTGCAACCGCTGCGCCGGCGACGAAGAGCGCTGCGACGGCGACGGCCAGCGGCCGCGCCGCGCGCGTTGTCCAGTTCGACTTCACTCGATGAGCCTCCACCCGCAGAAAGATAGTGCTCGCGGCCGCGACGATACGACGCGCCTGGCCGCGAACGACGCCGACGCCGCGCAGCTGCGCGGGCTGCTCGCATCACTCCGCGCGCACTCGGCCCACGTGCGCGCGGCGTAAGGGCGCTGCTAGACGATCCCGCTGCGCACGGCGAAGACCGCGGCCTGGATGCGGTTCTCGATCTGCAGCTTCATCAGGATGTTCGAGATGTGGTTCTTGACCGTCTTCGGGCTGATGTGGAGGTCGGCCGCGATCTGCGCGTTGTCCTGGCCGTTCGCGATCAGCTTCAAGACCTCGATCTCGCGCTCCGAGAGCTCGGAGCGGATCGTCTTCTCGATCTCCGGCTGACTGCTCGACGCGCGCACGCGTTGGAGCAGCTTCGACGCGATCGTCGGCGAGATCAACGACTCGCCGCTCGCGGCGGCCTGGATCCCGCGCAGCAGGTCGGAGATCGACGAGTCCTTGAGCAGGTAGCCACTCGCGCCGGCCAGGATCGCGTCGAGCACGTCGCTGTCCTGGTCGGAGATCGTGAGCACGAGCACGCGTGTCAGCGGCGCGAACGACGTGATGTGCCGTGTCGCCTCGACGCCGCCCATCCCGGGCATGTTCAGGTCCATGACCACGACGTCGGGAGCGACATCGCGCGTCATCTTGACCGCCTCCGACCCGGCGCCCGCTTCGCCGACGATCTTCAGGCCCTGCTCCTCGAGCAGGTTGCGAAGCCCGGTCCGGAAGAGGTCGTGGTCGTCGACGAGCAGCACGCGGAGCGTGTCGAGCCCGAGTTCACCCTCTGACTGAAGACGTTCGCTCACCCTGCGGCCTGGCGCGGGAAGTCTAGTGGAGCGTCACCACCACCGTCCGCCGCCCCCAGGCGAGCGCCTGCGCGCGCGTCGGGAACCAGACGTCGATCGTCGCGCCGCGGAGGGCGCCGCCGGTGTCGGCCGCCACGCCCTCGCCATAGCCCGGAATGGTCATCCTCGTCCCGAGCGGGATCACACTCGGGTCGACCGCGACGACGCCCCAGCCCGTCGGCACGCCGCTCGCGGTTCGGCCGACGATCGCGTACCCCGTCGCGACGACGGTGAGCGTTCGCGACGCGGTCGCGGTGGACGCCGCCGCTGCGGGCGCGGCCTCGGTGACCGGGTCTGCGGCGGGAGTCGCGGTCGCGGGTGCCGCCGCCGGCGCGGCCGCCGAGATTCGCTGTGAGCGAGCGCGAGCCGCGGCCGCTCGTTGCTCGAGCTGCGCGATCGCTGCGGCGTTCAGCTTCCGCTCGCGGGCGAGGCGCTCGACGTACGAGGCGCGCGCGGCGTGCGCCGCCTCGAGCGATGCGGCACGCGCCGCGGTCGCGCTCGCCAGTGCTCGGAGCGCGTCGCTGCGCACGGAAAGCTTCCGGTCGAGCGTGCGGAGACGTCGCTTCGCGGCGCGCGTCTGCGTGATCAGGACGCGGTCCTGGCGCGCCGCGAACGTAAGCCCGTCGAGGCCCGTGACCGCCTCGTCGATCGAGGTCGCACCCAGGAGGATCTCCAGCGCGTCCGTCTCGCCGTGCCGGTACAGCGCCCGCAAACGCTCCGCGAGCAGCAGCTCCGCCCGCCGCAGCGCCTCGCGGGCGAAGCCGATCCGCTCGCGGACGGCGGCGCGCTCCCTCGCGAGCGCGGCCGCGCGGGCCCGCGCCACAGCCGCCTCGGTACGAGCGCGCGCGAGCCGCGACTCGAGTGCGTACAGCTCGAGCAACGCGGAGCCGGAGCGCGCGCGGAGCTCGGCGTCGCGGGCGCGCAGCTCGTCCGTCCGCTCGTTCGGGTCGGCGCCGCTCGCCGACGGGATCGCGATTGCGCCGGCCGCGGCGAACGTCGCCGCGAAGACGAGCAGCCACGCCCGCGGCGTGCTGATCGGGGGCTTCATCGGCGGGGGACCGTACCACGGCGGCGCGCTTTGTGCGCCCGCGCGAGACCGCGCTAGGAGCGACTTTTCCGCCTCTTCAGCCGGTTGCGAGCGTCCGGACCCGGTGCTAGGGTGCCGTGCTTGTGACGTGCCGGGCCCCCTCCGGTGCGCCTGTTGCTCGGGAGCGCCGCCCCCACGTGATCGTCTCGAGCAGGTGGCAGGCGCCGACGGTTGCCGTCGCCCTCGCGACGGCTCTGCTTGTCGCCGGTTCGGCGTCGGGCCAGCCCGCGTCGGTGGCGGGGAAGCAGGCGGAGGCGCAGCGCGTGCTCGCGCAGGTCCGCCAGATCGACTCTCAGCTCGCGCACGCGGCGGAGGCGTACAACGCCGCGAACATCGAGCTCGACCGGATCCGCCACGAGCAGCGTCGGAACGAACGCTACCTCCGCCTCGCGCGCACGAACCTCGGCCGGGCGCAGGCGACGCTCGAGGCGCGCCTCGTGGCGCTGTACACGTCGGGTGACGCGGCGGATTCGACGCTCGAGGTCTTGCTCGGCGCACAAAGCCTGGACGACCTGATCAGCCGGATCGACGCCGCCGACCGCGTCTCGAGCCGCGACGCCGAGGTTCTCGGCGAGGTGACGACGTTCGGGGCGCAGGTCCAGCGCCGGAAGGCGGAGCTCTCGCGCGCACGCGCGGAGCAGGCGCAGGTCGTCGCGGCGCGCGCCGCGCAGCGGCGCGTGGTCGAACAGCGGCTGGCGGAGCGGCAGCGGCTTCTGGGCTCGATTCGGAGCGAGATCGAGCGCATCCAGGCCGCGGAGCGCCGTCGGCAGGCCGAGATCGTGAGACAGGCGCGCGCACGGCTCTCGGTGCAGGACGCGGGTGGCGGTGCGCCCGCGGCTCCGGCAGCCCCCGCGGCCGCCGAGGCCCCCGAGGCGCCCGCGCCCGCGCGGGCGCGGCCCGCGCCCGAGGAGGCGACGGTTGCGGCCGCTCCGCCCGCGCGCTACGGCGGCGTGGTCGGCATCGCGATGCGCTACCTCGGGACCCCGTACAGGTGGGGCGGCGCGTCGCCGAAGACGGGGTTCGACTGCTCCGGGTTCATCATGTACGTCTACGCGCAAGTCGGCGTCTCGCTGCCGCACAACGCCGCCGCGCAGTACGGGCAGGGCACGCCGGTCTCGAAGAGCCAGCTGCAGCCCGGCGACCTCGTGTTCTTCAACGGCCTCGGGCACAACGGGCTCTACATCGGCGGCGGCCAGTTCATCCACTCGCCGCGCACGGGCGACGTCGTCAAGATCTCGAGTCTGTCCGACTCGTGGTACGCCGCCACCTGGGTCGGCGCTCGCCGCATCACGTAGGCCGAGCGCGCCCACGGCGCGTGCGGGAGGGAAGCCGCGCCCGGGGGAGAAAGTCGCTGGTCCCACTACACTTCGGGGGGCGGTCATGCGGACGACGTGGAACGGTTCCATCAGCTTCGGCCTGGTCACGATCCCGGTCGGGCTCGCCCCTGCGACGAAACCCGCGGCGCGGCAGTCCGACATCTCCTTCCGCACGCTCCACCGCGAGTGCGGGACGCCGATCCGGCAGAAGCGGTGGTGTCCGACTCACGAGCGCGAGGTCGGCCCCGACGAGATCGTCAAGGGCTGGGAGATCGCCAAGGGCGAGTTCGTCGTCGTCGACGACGCCGACCTCGAGGCGATCGAGCAGCAGGACACGTCGCGCGCGATCGAGATCACGCGGTTCGTGCCGCTCGAGGAGGTCGACCCGATCTACCTCGACCGGACGTACTTCCTCGCGCCCGGCAACGCGCCCGCGGCGCAGCGCCCGTACGTCCTGCTCCTACGTGCGATGCGCGACACCGGCATGGCCGGGATCGGCAGGTTCGTGCTCGTCGGCAAGGAGAAGCTGTGCCTGATCCGTGCGAAGGGCGACGCGCTCGCGCTCGAGACGCTCTTCCTGGCCGAGGACGTGTACTCGCAGGGGGAGCTGGACGAGGCAGTCGCGGGGATCGAGGTCAAGGGCGCGGAGCTGGAACTCGCTCGCCAGGTGATCGCGAGCCTCGCCGGGGAGTTCGACCCGTCCGAGCTGACGAGCGACTACCGCCGGGACCTCAAGGCGATGCTCGAGGCGAAGCTCGCGGGCCAGGACGTGGCGCGGCCCGCTCCGGCGCCCGAAACGCCGGTCGTCGACCTCATGGAGGCGCTCAAGCGGAGCGTCGCCGAGGCGAAGGTACGCCGCGCCGCGCCCGCGAAGGAAGCGAAGCCGAAGCAGTCGCGCCCGCGCGCGAAGGCTTCGTCCGCGCGCAAGTCGGGCTGAGCCGCGCGCCTGCTAGTGCCTCTGGGGCATGGCGCCGAGCGCCTCGAGCTGCGCCTGGAACAGCGTCTTGTCGATCTTGCCCTGATAGATCGGCACGCCCTCCTCGACGCAGACCCGGATCACGTCGTTCCGGTCCATCCCGAGCTCCTTCGACAGCTCCTCCGGCGTCAAATGGTTCGCCATGCTCGCTCCCTCCTTCGCTCCAAGAACGAAAAAACCCGCCGGCAGGAATGCACGGACGGGCTCGCTGAGCGCTCGCTGGTGTCGGCGGCGGGAATCACAGGGCCCGCCTCCCAAAGCTGACCATCGAGCCGAGGATACTCTCGCCGCGTGACGTCCGCAACGACGCTCCGGGGCTTCGAGGAGCGCTCCGCGGACGCGAAGGCGGTGCGGATGCGCTACTTCGTCGGCGGCGCCGGGCCGCCTCTCGTGCTCGTGCACGGGTGGACGGGGGCGGCGGCGAACTGGATCGAGCTCGCGCCGCGGCTCGCCGCGCGGCACCGCGTGCTCGTCCCCGACCTGCCGGGCCACGGCGGCTCCGCGCCGCTCCCGGCCGCGCCGAATCTCGACGCGTACGCCGATCGTGTCCGGCTCGTCGTCGAGCGTGAGGAGATGCTGCCCGCGCCGCTCGTCGGCCACTCGCTCGGCGGCGTCGTCGCGCTGCGGCTCGCGCTGCGGCACCCGGGCGACGTGACGGCGGTGGTGCTCGCCGGGGCCGCCGGCATCTCGACTTCGACGCGGCGCGCCGAGTTCTGGATCTCCTTCCTCGGCCTGACGCGCCCGGGCAAGCTCCTCGCCCGGGCGCGCGGGCCGATCGCGCGTCACGGCCTCCTCCGGCGGCTCGCCTTCAACCCGTTCACCGTCGCGGATCCGGTGGCGCTCTCGCCCGACGCCGTGCACGGGTTGCTGGGCGAGACGCGAATGCACGCGGACGTGCGCAGCGCGGGGCGCGCGCTCATCCGCGCCGACCCTCGCGAGGATCTCGACGGCGTCCGCTGCCCGTGCCTCGTCCTCTGGGGCGCGTCCGATCTGCAGGTGCCGATCGACGACGCGTTCGAGTACGCGCGCCGGCTGCGCGCCCCTCTCCGGACGATCGCGGACTGCGGGCACCTGCTGATCGTCGAGCGCCCCGACGCGTGTCGCGACGCGATCGAGGAGTTCCTACACAGCGTGGCGGCGCTGCGCGCATCGACGGGCTGATCGGAGCGCGGAGCCCTGCTTCGCCGGGCGGCAGGCACGTGCGAGCACTCGCTGCGCCGCGCATAAGGAGGGGGCTCGTGGGGGAACCATGGGTTCCACCACGGTCGTCAGACGGGGTTCGGGAGGTCGATGAACTCCCAGTCGATCCCGAAACGGTCCGCTAGCCGCTCCGCGAGGGCCTGCACACCGAGGGTCTCGGTTGCGTAGTGTCCGGCCGCGACGAAATGGACGCCGAGCTCCCGTGCCGCGTGCAGGCTCGGCTCCTGCGGCTCGCCCGTCAGGAACAGCTCGTACCCGGCGGCTGCGGCCTCGGCTAGGTACCCGCCGCCGCCGCCGGAGACGAGCGCCACCCGCTCGACGCGGTCCGGTCCCTCGGCGAACACGACCGGCTCCTGACCCAGCCTCTCTCGCACGCGCGCCAGGACGTCGTGGATCGGCACCGGGGTCGGGAAGCGCCCGCCGACGCCGAACTTCGCGAACGACCCTTCGACCTCGACCCCGAGCTCGCGCGCGAGCAGCGCGTTGTTGCCGACCTCGAGGTGGGCATCGAGCGCGAGGTGGTACGCCGCGAGGGTGATGTTCGCGGCGAAGAGCGCCTCGAGCCGCCCCTTCATACGGCGGTCGATCACGCGCGGCTCGTTGTTCCACAGCAGGCCGTGGTGGACGACGACGAGCTCCGCGTCCGCCGCGGCCGCCCGTTCGAACAGCTCGCGCGACGCCGAGACGCCACAGGCGATGCGCGACACGTCGTCCGCGCCGACGACCTGCATCCCCATCGGCCCGTAGTCGGGATACGAGGCGAGATCGAGCAGCTCGTCGGCGTACGCCAGGATCTCGTCACGGCGCGCCACTGGCGCGCGATGCTACGCGACTACGGCCTCGAACGGCGATCCGGCCCCGGCGGCGGTGCGCGGGTCGCCGAGGAACTGCACGTTGCTCGCGACGACCTCGACGGCGCTGCGCCGCTTGCCGTCGGAGTCCTCCCACGAGCGGCTGCGCAGGCGCCCGGCGACCGCGACGTGGCGCCCCTTTGCGAGGAAGCGGTCGCAGACCTCGGCCTGGCGATCCCACGTCGCCACCTGCACGAAGTCGGCCCCCTTCCCCTCACCGGGCCTGTCGACGGCGAGCAGGAACGTCGCCACCTTCTTGTCGCTGGCGACCTCCTTCACCTGCACGTCGCTGGCGAGATTGCCGATCAGCGTCACCACGTTCACGCCGTCCTCCTCCTCTGTTGTCTCTACGGACAACATAGACGAGCCGACGTCACGCGTGTGTGCCGAAATCGAGACGAAACGTGGGGGAACTTCCGCGAGCCGCGGGAGCTCCCCCACGTCGATCGGGGTGCCCAGATTTGAACTGGGGACCTCTCCGACCCGAACGGAGCGCGCTACCAGGCTGCGCCACACCCCGAGGAAGCTCCTAGGTTAGCGCGTCAGCCGATGAACGACGGACGTGCAGGCATCCTTCGACGTAGTCGAGTCCGGCGGCCGTCGCGATCTCCCGCGCCTCGGGCGATCGGAGCCCGGACTGGAGCCAGAGCGCCTTGGCCCCAGCAGCCACGGCCTCGCGCGCGACGCCTGGCAGTGCTCCGCGCGGGGAAGACGCCGACGAGGTCGACCGGCTCGCCGATCCCGGCCAGCGAGCCGACGCACGGCACGCCGAGCACCTCGCGCACGTGCGGGCGCACGGGAATCACGCGGTAACCCTGCGCGAGCAGGTAGCGCATCACGCCGTGGCTCGGCCGCCACGGGTTCGGCGACCCGCCGACGAGCGCGATCGTCCGCGTGCCGGCGAGGATCTCGGCGGGCGTCCGCACGTCCAAAGCTACGCTTGCGCGCATGCCCGACCGACTCCGCGTCGCGTGCGTGCAGCTCACCAGCCGCGCCGACAAGACCGCGAACATCGAGCGCGCCGAGGCGCTCGTCGCGCGCGCGGCCGCGGCCGGCGCCGAGCTCGTGGTCCTCCCCGAGAAGTGGAACACGATCGGCGACGCCGAGACGCTGCACGCGGCTGCGGAGACGCTGGAGGAGGGGGAATCCGTCGCGGCGATGTCGCGCTGGGCGCGGGAGCACGGGATCGTGCTCGTCGGCGGCTCGATCACCGAGCGGCGCGAGGGCCGCGAGAAGCTGTCGAACACGAGCCTCGTCTTCGACGCGGACGGCGAGATCGCCGCGCTCTACCGGAAGATCCACCTGTTCGACGTCGAGGTCGGCGGCCACGTCTACCGCGAGTCGGAGGCGGAGGAGCCGGGCGAGGAGCCGGTCGTGGCGCGCGTGGGGGAGTGGCCGATCGGCCTTTCGATCTGCTACGACGTCCGCTTCCCGGAGCTGTACCGGATCCTCGCGCTGGAGGGCGCGCTCCTCCTCACCGTCCCCGCGCACTTCACGCTGCACACGGGCAAGGACCACTGGGAGGTGCTGCTGCGGGCGCGCGCCGTCGAGAACCAGCTCTACGTCGCGGCCGCCGCGCAGATCGGCGAGACGCTGCCGGGGAAGCAGAGCTACGGGCGCTCGATGATCGTCGATCCGTGGGGACTCGTCCTCGCGCTGGCGCCCGACGAGGAGACGGTCGTCTCGGCCGACCTCGATCGCGCGCGGCTCGAGGACGTCCGCGCGAAGCTGCCGTCGCTCGCGTCACGCCAGCCCGACGCGTACCGCTGGCCCCTCGCGTCCCTGGCCGGCGTCGCCTCCGTGCCGGCGGAGCCGGCCTCCGCCGACGCCTGACGCCGCTGGGCGGCAGGATCGCGCGCGGGAGCCTCTTGGCCGTACCAGACGTACTGTCCTGCGAATCTCCCGCACGTGCTCCTTTGCCAGCGGCGCCCCAGGAACGCGAGGAGTGGGGGTGAGGCTCCGCGCCGTACTGTTCGACGTCGATTTCACTCTGGCGAAGCCGGGGCCCGATCTCGGGCCGGAGGGCTATCAGCGCCTCGGGCGCCGCTTCGGGCTCGAGCTCGACCCCGCGCGCTACGACGACGCACGGCGTGCCGCGATCGAGACGCTCGAGCGCCATCCTGAGCTCGCGCACGACGACGAGATCTGGGTCGCGTTCACCGAGCGGATCGTCCGCGGGATGGGTGGCGACGCGGCCTTCGCCTACGAGTGCGCCGTCGAGATGACGCGCGCGTGGGAGCACGCGCACAACTTCGAGCTCTACGACGACGTCCTGCCCGTGCTCGCCGAGCTGCGGCGGCACGGGCTCAAGCTCGGGCTCGTGTCGAACACCGGACGCGACCTGGACCAGTTTGTGTCGCACCACGGCCTCGACGTCGACGCCGCGCTCGGATCGCGCGCGCACGGGAAGACCAAGCCGGACGCGAGCATCTTCCTGGCGGTGCTCGAGCGGCTCGCCCTCAGACCCGAGGACGCGGCGATGATCGGGGATTCGGTCGACGACGACGTGGAGGGCGCCCGCGCGCTCGGCATGCGCGCGTTCCTGCTCGACCGCGAGGAGCGATACGGCGACGTCGAGGGGAGGCTGACCGACCTGCTCCAGCTCCCGGCGGCGCTCGGCTTGTCCGCTAGCCCCCCGTGACGACCGGCTCGCGGTGCACGGGTGCGAGCGCCGGCGCCCACGAGCAGAGCGGCGAGACCTCACCGTCGCGGCCGTTCAGCCGCCGGTATCCGAGCGCGTGCTCGGCCTGCATCAGCTTGTGCACCTGCGTCGTCCCCTCGTAGATGATCGGCGCGCGCGCGTTGCGGAAGTAGCGCTCGATCCCGTACTCGGCGGAGTAGCCGTAGGCCCCGTGGACCTGGATCGCGAGGTGCGCCGCCTCGAACGCGGACTCGGTCGCATGCCACTTGGCGAGTGACGTCTCGCGGGTGTTGCGGCGACCCTCGTTCTTCATCCACGCGGCCTGCATCACGAGCAGCTTCGACGTCTCGTAGCCGAGCACCATCTTCGCGATCATGTCCTGGACGAACTGGTAGCGGCCGATCTCCTGGCCGAAGGTCTCGCGCGCGCGCGCGTACTCGACGGAGCGCTCGAGGCAGGCGCGGAGCACGCCGCACGCGCCGGCGGCGACGGTGAAGCGGCCCTGGTCGAGGCCGTACATCGCGATCTCGAACCCCTGGCCCTCCTCGCCGACGAGGTTCTCCGCCGGTACCTCGACGTTCTCGAAGTAGAGCTCGCCCGTCGAGCCCGCCCAGACGCCGAGCTTGTTCTCGGTCTCACGCGTGGTCACGCCCGGCCACTCGCGCTCGAGGACGAAGGCCGAGATGCCGCGGTGGCGCGCGGACGGATCCGTCTTCGCGAAGACGAGCTGGTGGTCGGCGACCGTCGCGTACGAGATCCAGTTCTTCGACCCGTTGAGGACGTAGACGCCGTCCTCGCGGCGCGCGGTCGTCCGCATCGACGCGACGTCGGAGCCGGCTGCAGGCTCCGTGAGGCCGAAGCACGCGAGCTTCTCGCCGCGCGCTTGCGGCACGAGATAGCGCTGCTTCTGCTCCTCGCTCCCGTAGCGCAGGAGCGAGAGCGAGTTGAGGCCGACGTGGACCGAGATCAGCGTCCGGAACGCCGCCTCGCCGCGTTCGATCTCCTCGCACGCGAGCGCCTCGCTGACGAAGTCGAGGCCGGCGCCGCCGTACTCCTCCGGGATCACGATGCCGAGGAGCCCGAGCTCCGCCATCCCCTCGATCAGGCTCAGGTCTAGGCGGTGGTTCACGTCGTTCTCGACGGCCACCGGAAGGACGCGCTCGTCGACGAAGTCGCGAACGGTGTCCTGGAGCAGCCGCTGCTCGTCGGTGAGCGCGAAATCCACGCCCGGAGGCTACCCGGGCGGAGGCGGAGGCGGAGGCGGCGGCGGCGGCGGCGGCGAGACGACGACCGTGACGGTCGCTTCGGCGACGTTCCGCGGCCCGATCGCGCGGACGGTCACGTCGTGCGGGCCGGGAGTCTCGCGCGTCACGTCCCACGTCCCCCTGGGCCCGCCGAAGACGTACGGCGCCTGGCGCTGCGTGTCGCGGAGGACGCCGTCGACGAGGAACTCGACGCGGCGCACCGGGCCCGTCGCCGCCGCCTCCCAGCGGACGGGAGTGGAGAGCGTCTGGCCCGTCGCGAGCCCGACGCGCGTGATCTTGACCGGGACCGGCGGGTTCCAGACGGTGACCACGACGCTCGAGTCGGCGACGCGGCCGTCCGCGGCGACCGCGTGGGCGGTCAACGTGTGGCGTCCGTTGGAGGCCGCGGCAGTGTCCCAGAACGGGCGCGCCGCGCCGCCGAACACGTACGGCGCCTGCCGCCGCGTGTCGCGGACGCGTCCGTCGACGCGGAACTCGACGCGCTCGGGCGCGATACCCGTGGGCACCGCTTCCCAGCGCACGATCCCCTGGAGCCTCTGGCCGATCGTGAGCCCGGGAACGGTGATGTCGAACGCGCGGGGCGGCGGCGTCCTGCCGCGGGCGTAGCTGCGCACGTACGCCATGTAACGCGCCCAGTCCCAGTGCGGACCCGGGTCCGTGTGGTGCGAGTAGCCGCCGCGCAGCCACGGCCGGAACGGGTCGCGTACCTCGTGATGCCCGATCACGCGGCTCCGGTCGATCGGCAGCACGTAGCGACGCATGATCGACGCGACGAGCTGCGCAGACGCGCGGTACTGCGTGTCGGTGAACGTGCCGACGATCCCGGCGTAGCCCTCGTGCTCGACCCCGATCGAGCGTCTGTTCACCCAGCCGTTTCCCGCGTGCCACCCGACGCGCCGCTCGGACAGCATCTTGGTGATCGGGCCGCTGCGCGAGACGACGTAGTGGGCGGACGAGCGCGCGCGAGGGTTGCGGAACCACGAGATCGCGCCCCAGTACGAGCCTTCGATCGAGTGGACGACGACGAGGCGCACGAGCGACGCCGAGCGGTACCCGCGCGCGTAGTTGGCCGGGTGCGCCGGAATCTCCGCCATCCGAGGCGCGCCCTGAGGCGCGGCGGCGGCCGGGGCGAGCGCGGCGAGCGCAAACGCTGCGGCGAGGATGAGGGAGAGACGTGCCATCGGGGACGGCGGGCCGCGCAGCATAGCGGCGCCCGCCGGTCCGGATAGCTTTCGGACGTGGCTCTCGCCGCCCTCGTCGCCGCCGCCGTTGCCGCGCTTACGCCGCAGCAGAAGGCGGCGCTCCTCGTCGTCTCCGGCCAGCCCGCGCCGCGCGGCGTCGCGGGCGTGTTCGTCCGGCCGTGGGACCGGCACCTGCCGCGGCCGCCGGGGGCCCTCGTCTTCGTCGACCAGGAGGGTGGGCCGGTGCGCGGGCTCCGGGAGCTCCCGCCGGTGCGCGCCGCCTCCGCCTACGCGAGCGCGCGGGAGGCGCTCGCGGCGGGGCGCGCCACGGGGCAGGCGCTGCGCCGCGCGCGCGTGCACGTAAACCTCGCGCCGGTGCTCGACGCGCCCGACGGACCGCTCGGCTCGCGCCACTTTCGCCGGCCTGCGTTCGGCGTCGCCTTCGCGCGCGGCCTCGAGGCTGCTGGAGTGGGCGCGTGCGCGAAGCACTTCCCGGGGCTCGGGTCGGCTGCGGTCTCGACCGACCTCGCGCCCCGCGTGCCGGCTCGCGTGCGTAGCGACGAGCTCGCCGCGTTTCGCGCCGCCGTCCGCGCGGGCGTTCCGTGCGTGATGGTCAGCCACGCGTTCTATGCGGGGTACGGGAAGCGGCGCGCGGTGATCGAGCCGTCCGTCTACCGGCTGCTGCGGCGGCTCGGGTTCCGCGGCGTCGCGATCACCGACTCGCTGAGCGTCGTGCGCGGGCGCTGGCCGGTGTACTGGGCGGTCCGGTCGATCCGCGCGGGTGCCGACCTCGTCCTCTTCACGAGCGCGGCCGACGCGCGCGCCGCGATTCGCGCGCTCGTCCCGCTCGCCCGGCGGGGCGAGCTCGACGCGAAGGTTGAGCGCGTCCTTCGCTTCCGCCGGGGGCTGCTCGTGGGTGCGCGCTAGGCCTCCTCCTGCCCCTCCTCCTCGGGGAGGCGCTCGGCGGCGTACTCGCTCTGGGCCTCCGCGTACACGTCCTGCACCCGCTCACCGAGCTCGGCACCCGCCTCCCGCGCGCGGAAGAACGTCTTCATCGCCGCCTTCACCGTCGGCTGAACGCCGCGCCTGAGCGCCGACCCGCTGCCGACGACGAGACCGGCGCCGAGCGCCCAGCCCATCCCGCGCCGCATCGCCTTTCCGAATTCGGAGCGCCGCTCGCCCTCGTCAGCCATGTGTCTGCTCCTCTCTCCCGCTGTCGGTTCCGGGCTCCCTCGATCCTCGCCGCGCCGCCGCGCCGTCCTCTCCGCGCAGGAGTGGGCGGAGCCCGTTGAGGGCGGCTACGACGGTCGACCCGTTGTGAATCGCTGCCGCCCCGACCGGCCCGAGGCCGCCGGTCGCCGCGAGCGAGAGCGCGCCGAGGTTCGCGCCGGCGACCACGGCGATGTTCTGCCTGATCAGCCCGAGCGCCTGCCGCGCGACCGCGATCGCCTCGGGAAGGCTCGAGAGCGTGTCGTCCATCAACACCACGTCAGCCGTCTCGCGCGCGACGTCGGTCGCGTTCCCGAACGAGATCGAGACGTTGGCGTACGCGAGTGCCGGCAGGTCGTTGATCCCGTCGCCGACGAACGCGACGTGGCGACCCGCGCCGTGCAGCTCGCGCACGACCTGCGCCTTCTCCTCCGGGAACAGCTCGGCATGCGTGTTCGACTCCGCGACGCCGAGCTCCGCTGCGACCGCGCGGGCCGTGGCCGCCCTGTCGCCCGTCAGCATGTGGATCTCCATCCCGTGCTCGCCGCGGAGATTCGCGATCACATCCTTCGTCTCCGGGCGGAGCGGGTCGGCGTAGCTCATCGTCCCCCACAGGCGGCCGTCGCAGGCCACGTACACGAGCGAGGCGCCGTCCCGGCGACGCGCGCGGCGCGCCTCGACGTGTGCCACGGCGATTCCCTCTCGCGCGAGCAGCCGGTGGCTCCCGACGAGGACGGCGCGGCCTTCCACCTCAGCACGCACGCCCAGGCCGATCTGGTAGCGCCAGTTGCGCCGGCGCAGGGGCGCGACGCCGCGGTCGCGCGCGTACTTCACGACGGCTTCCGCGACGGGATGGGTGAGGCGCTGCTCGGCGGCCGCGGCGAGTTCGAGCACCTGGAGCGGCGTCACGTCCTTCCGGCAGCTCTCGACTCCCGTCACCGTCGGCGCGCCGAGAGTGACGGTGCCCGTCTTGTCGAAGACGACAGCGTCGACGTGGGCGAGCTGCTCGAGTGCGCGGCCGCTGCGGATGAGGATCCCGTGCTGCGCGGCGCGTGTCATCGCGGCGAGCACGGTGGTCGGAACCGAGACGCGGATGCCGGTGAGAAAGTCGGTGATCAGGACCGACGCCGCACGGGCAGGACTCCGCGTGGCGAGGAGGATTCCGCCCGAGAGCAGCAGCGAGGGGACGACGGCGCGATCGCCCACCCGCGCTGCGTAGTTCTCGATCCGCGTATCGTGGACGGGCGCGCTTCGCATCAGGCGGACGATGCGGCCGGCGCGCGTCTCGGCGCCGACCTGTTCGACCGCGACGTGGACGTGGCCGTCACGCATCAGCGTGGACGCGTACACGAGCTGTCCCTCCTCGCGCAGCACGGGCAGCGCCTCGCCGGTCAGCTGATGCTCGTCGATCAGCGCGCTGCCGTCGAGGATGCGCCCGTCGACCGGAATCCGGTCACCGGGGTAGAGGACGATCGTCTCGCCGCGCCGCACCTCCTCGACGCCGACCTGCAGGCGCTCTCCCTCGCGCTCGACCCACACCGAACGCGCCGTCGACTCGAGCAGGTCGAGCAGCTCGCGCTGAGAGGCACGAGCGGTCCGCTCCCGGATCGTTTCGGCCACCTCGACGAGTCCGATCATCACGGCCGGCGTCACGAACGACCCGCGCAGCGTCGTCAGCGCGATCGCGATCGTGTCGAGCACGTCGATGTTCAGCCGCTTCTCGACGACCAGGCTGTGGCGCGCGCGCCGCGCAATCGGCGCCGCGGCGAGGGTCACGGCGGCGGCGACAAACGGGGCCGGAAGCGGCAGCCCGATCAAGCTGCCGGCGCTTGCAACGCCGGCGAGGAGCGCGGGTACGCGCAGGCGGCGCGAGCGCGCGTCGCTCGCCGTCGCGCGGCGAGGCTCGATCCGTACCTTCGGGTCGGCGGCCGAATGGACGGCGTCCTCGAACGCCGCAAGCTGCGTCGCCTGCGGCAGCGCGCCCTCGTGACGGACGACGATCGAGGCGCCGGCGGCGTTCACGCGGACGCTCGTGACGCCGGGGGCGGCGAGGGCGAGTTGCGCGAGTCGGTCGGCGAAGAGCGGGTCGGCGCGAAGCCGCGGCAGGCGGACGCGGAAGCGTTGCGGTGCGGCGTGCGCCAGCTCGAAGCCAGGAGGCCGCGCCTGAACGCCGCCACCCGCAGCACGTCCACGTGGGGCGCGGTTCGCGGAGCGGCGCTGCTCCGCGGCGCGGCGCTGCTCCGCGGTATTTGTCTCGCCGGTCAGACGCTGCCCTCACCCGGTCGCCGACGCGTCCGCCGCGCGGGGAGCCGTGCCGGACCGCGCTCGACGTCGGGTACCGGCTCGCCCGGCGGCTCCCGCCGGCTCGCCTCGTCCTCGGTCTTCGCAAGGGCCCGGAAGCTGTTCGCCGCGTACCAGGCGAGGACGTACCACGGTGCCTCCTTCAAACCCGGCGCGCCCCGCATCGCCTGGCGGAGGGACAGCGCCGCCAGGCCGAGCGGGACGAGGAGGCGGAGGTCGACGCCGTCGGCCGCTCGGGCAACGCTTGCGTTGAGCGCGGCCGCGCCGGCGAGCAGGCGTTGCTCGGGTGCGGCGCTGCCGCCGGCGAGCGGCCGCTCCGGCCCGTCCACGACGGCGATCCCGAGCTCGCGGAAGCCACGGCGCAGCTCCTCACCGACGTCGGCTGACGGGTCGTGCAGAACGACGACGCTTCCCGAGCTCGGATTCGCGTGTACGCGCGCGAACGCCGCCGACGCCTCGAGCGCGGCGACGATCCCCTCCATCTCGCCGGCGGTCCGCCGTGCCCGCGGCAGCTTGACCCGCACCCGTCCGGGCATTGCGCTGACGATCCGCGCCGCGTCCGCGCCCGGTCCGCCGGTCACGGCCTGTCCGCCTGCGGTCATCGACCGGCCTAGATGTCGCCGCAGGCGACGTACGTCTCGATCTCGTCCGCCGACTTGTGGACGTTGATCGCGAAGTCTCCGTTCTGGAGCTCTTCCAGGCTGGTGTTCTCCATGCTCTCCGAGCTGCCGCCGGCGACGTCTTCGAGCGGGTACGCCGGCTTCGGGTCGAGGTCCTCGCACGTGCCGGGGTGGATGTGCACGGGCTGCGCCGCGCCCGGCGAGTTGCTGAGCTCGATGGTGACGCGCGTACCCTCACCCTCCGGGACGAGCGTCGCCGTGCCCGACTGGCCCGAGCCGTTCTCCTCCGCGAGCTCGACTGTCACCTCGCCGCCGCCGGCTTCTTCCCCGCCGCCGCCGCAGCCTGCTACCGCGAGGCTCAGGGTCGCGAGGACGAGAGTGGCGAGCAGTGTGATCCTCTTCGACATGAATCCTCCGATCGTGGTTTCGAGAACTAGTACGCGCGACTGCCGAGCCCGGTTCGTTCGATCGTGCACGCGGCCTCGTGGGGGGGCCGCTGTTTTCGGGCGCAGGCGTGTCAGGCGCTGACGAAGAGGCCCGTCACGTACATGATCGCGACGCCTGCGACGAGCCCTGCGACGGCAGCCCCGTGCAGGAACCGCCCCGTCGAGTCGCGGACGAACGGAACCAGGAGCTGGACGACCTGGACGATCGCGCCGACGCCGACGCCGAGCAGGAACGCGGTGATGCTGGCGTTGAACGCCGCGGCGCCGATCCACGCACCGAGGATCGCGGGCGCACCCGCGATCAACCCCAACGCCGCGAGACGCAGCAGCGACGGGCGAGCGCGGGCGATCGGAGCGACGATCGCGAGCCCCTCGGTCGTGTTGTGGATGGCGAAGCCGACGACGAGCAGCGCGCCGAGCGCGAGCGCGCCGCCCGCGTACGCCGCACCGATCGCCAGCCCTTCGCCGAGATTGTGGAGCCCGATGCCGATCGCGACGAGCAGCGCCAGGTACCCGCCCGTGGCTCCCGCAGCCTGGGCGCGCTGCTCGCGGGCGCGCATCTTCGCGTCGACCGTCGCGAGCGCGAGGTACGAGGCGATCGCGCCGAGGAAGACGAGTGCGGCGCCGCCGAAGGCCTGGGAGCCCGCGCCGGCGATCTCGACGCCTTCGAGCGTCGCGTCGAGCGCGAGGAAGACGAGGAGGCCGATCGTCAGCGCCATCAGCCCGCGGAGGAAGCCGCGGCTGATCCGGCGCACGAACGGCAGCCAAACCATGCCGATGATCACCGGAATGATCCCGACGTACGTCCCGAGCAGCGCCATCAGGCCGTAGAAGCCGACGCCGGTGCTCGGCGTCTCGACCGCGACGTCGATCGCGTGATCGACCGTGCCGCCCGTCGATGTGAGCAGGAAGATCTCGTACGCCTCCCCCTCGAGCCACGGGTACGGGATGGTCAGCTTGTTGCTTGCGAGGCGGCCGATCTCGGGCGGCGCGACTTCGAGGTCGACGAAGGCGTCGTTGACCGCGACCTGCGCGATCTGCACCGCGTCGGGCCCGTCGTTTCGCACCGTGAGCTCGATCTCGCCGGGCCGCAGCACCGTCCGCTCGACGAGCAGGTCCTCCGCCGGCGGGCCGCGGCGTTCGCCCAGGCCCGGTGCGCCCGCGAGCGCGAACAGTGCAGCCGCGATCGCGACGAGCCCGATCGGGATCAGGCCGAGGAGCGAGATGCGACCGACGCCCGCCGCAGCGGGCGCTTCCGCTGCGCCGCTTGCCTCCATCAGCCCTCCACGTCGAAGAGGCCCATCCACCCGAGCTCGGCGAACTCGGTCTTGTGCGCGTGGAACATGTACTTGCCGGGGTGCGGAAACCGCAGCTCCAGGATCCCGCGCTGGCCCTGGCCCAGCACGACGGTGTCCGTGAACTCCACCGGCTCGAGCGACGTCCCGGTCGGGAAGTAGTGGAAGAAGTTCGCGTGGACGTGGAACGAGTTGATCTGGTCGAACTCGAGGATGTTCAGCAGGTAGATCCGGACGAGCTCCCCGCGCTTCACCTTGATCGGCTCGTTGAGATAGTGGAACCCGACCGTGTTGACGGCGTAGACCTCGTTGCCGAAGTCGAAGTTGGTGTCGAACGCGTTCATCACCATCACCATCTCGTCCGCGTCCGCGCGCCCCCGCTTCGGGTCGATCACGAAGGCCCCGTAGAGGCCCTTCGCGATGTGCGCTGCGAGCGGCGTCGTGTGGCAGTGGTAGTGGTGGAAACCGAAGGGCTCCGCCTCGAACTCGTACGTGAAGGTCTTGCCGGTTTCGATGAGCCCGCCGCCGTGGTGACCTCCGACGCCGGGGATGCCGTCGTGGAAGGCCGGGTGGATGCCGTGGAAGTGGATCGTGTGCGGGTGCGACCCCCCGTTCGTGAAGCGGACGCGCAGGCGCTCGCCCTCCCGGCCGCGAAGCGTCGGCCCGGGCACGCGGCCGTTGTACGTCCAGGCGGCGAACTTCACGCCCGGCGCGACCTCGATCTCCCTGTCCGTCGACACGAGCTCCCACTCGCGCAGCACCCGGCCGCTTGCGAGTCGCGTCGTCTTGCCCTCGTCGAAGTCGCGCAGCATCTGCGTCGGGTCGAACCCGTTCGCCTTGGGGTCGACGCGCCCTCCGCGCGCAAAGCCCGCGTGGTCCGAGCCGCGGCTCGTCGAATCGTCGCCTCCTGCCGCGGCGGCGGGGGCCGCCGCCGCGGCGCCCGGGAGGGGGACGCCCGCGAGCCGCGCGGCGGCGCCCGCTCCGACCAGTGACACGAGCCCGGCGAGAGCGCGAAGTCTTGTCATCGAAATTTATGTCATGGCGCAGCAATTTAGCCATACCTAATCTTCCTGTCAAGCGAACATTGCATATCGTTTAGGTGTGCCGCGAAAGAGGCTCAGCGACGCCAGCCAGGACTACCTGCGCGAGATCTACAAGCTCGAGGCGACGGAGCGCGCGTCACGACCTCGACGCTCGCGACGCGCATGAACGTGACGGCGCCGTCGGCCACGGCGATGGTGAAGAAGCTGGCGGTCCTCGGGCTCGTGGAGCATGCGCGGTACCAGGGCGCGTCGCTGACGCCGGCCGGACGTCGCATCGCGCTCGAGGTGCTCCGTCATCACCGGCTGATCGAGCAGTACCTCGCACAAACCCTCGGGCTGTCGCTCGACGCGGTGCACGGCGAGGCGGATCGGCTCGAGCACGCGCTCTCGGAGGAGTTGGAGGCGCGGATCGACGAATCGCTCGGCTTCCCGAGCCACGATCCGCACGGCGATCCCATCCCGTCGCCGGAGCTCGAGCTGAAGCCGCTCGAGCTGACCCCGCTCGCCGCCGTCCCCGCGGGTGAGGCGCGCACGATCCGCCGCGTCCCGGACGCCGACCCGGAACTCCTGCGCTACTTGTGCAGCCTCGCGCTCGTCCCGGGGGCTCGCGTCGAGGTGAAGGCTGTCGCGCCATTCGACGGCCCGGTGACCATCGCCGTGGACGGCGAGCAGATCGCGGTCGCGCACGACGTCGCGAGGCAGATCGGCGTCGCCTGACGCCGGCGCGCGCCCCGCGGGTTCGAAACCGCCACCTGTGGCGCCCGGCGCCCGACTACACTTTCGTCCTTGCGCAGGAACGCTCCCTCTCCGCGTGCCCGGACACGCGCACGGCGGCGGACGAAGAGCTCCCGCGCGCTCGCGCGCCCGGTACCGCTCACGCTCGTTCTGATCGCGGCCGCCACGGCCGCGGTTGGCCTCGCCTTCGCGGGTTCGCCGGAGCGGCTCGCCGCCGGCGTCCACGTCGGCGGAGTCGCGGTGGGCGGGCTCGCTCCCGACGACGCACGCGCGCTGCTCGAGCGCCGCTCGCGCGCGCTCGCGCACGAGCCGGTGACGTTCGTCGCCGGCGCGCGGCGGTGGCGCGTCACTCCCTCGCAGCTCGGCGTGAAGGTGGACTGGGCGGCTGCCGTCGACGCCGCGCGGCTGCAGGGCGGCGGGTTCGGCCCGGTGCGCGGGTTCCGCCGCCTGCACACGCGCTTCTTCGGCGCGGACGTCGCTCCGCCAACGCAGGTCTACGACGCCGCGCTCCAGTACCAGGTCGGCCGCTTCGCGAGCGCCCTCGACCGGCACCCGCGGGACGCCGCCGTCGTCCTGCGCGGGCTGACGCCGGCGGTGGTGCCCGGGCGCAGCGGCCGGCTGCTCGACCGCGCAGCGGCGGAGCGCGTCGTCGTGCGCGCGCTCGCGGCGCTGTCTCGACGCCGATCGCGCTCCCCGTTCGCGTCGCTCGCCCGGCCGCGTCGGCCGCGGACGTCGCGCCCGCGCTCGCGCAGGCGCGGGTCGCGCTCGCCGCGCCCGTCCGCCTCGCGCTCGGCCCGACGCGCTGGCGCCTGCCGCGCTGGCGGATCGCCGAGCTGCTCGACCTCCCCGACGGAGGCGCGACGAAGCTCCGGATCGGCGGCCCCGGCGCCGACAAATACTTCGCGCGCCTCCGAGCGACCGTGAACCGCGCGCCGCGGGACGCGGGCTTCGCGGTCTCCGGCTCCGGCGTCACCGTGGTCGCCGCGCGCGCCGGGCGGGCCGTGCACGTGCCGAGGACGGCGCGAGCGCTGCTGCGCGCGGTCGTCACCCGCGCGCCGCGCCTCGCACGCGTCGTGGTCACGAGCGCCGCCCCCGAGCGCACGACGGCCGAGGCGAAGGCGATGGGCATCACGTCGCTCGTCGGCGGGTACACGACGATCTACGGCGGGGAGCCGAACCGCCTGCACAACGTCCGCCTCGTCGCGGGCCTCATCGACGGCGCGTTGATCGCGCCGGGCACGACGTTCTCCTTCAACGAGACGACGGGTGAGCGGACGGCGGAGAAGGGCTTCCTCGAGGCGCCGGTGATCATCAACGGCGAGCTCCAGACAGGTCTCGGCGGCGGCGTCTGCCAGGTCTCGACGACCGTCTTCAACGCCGCGTACGAGTCCGGCCTGCCGATCGAGTCGCGGACGAACCACGCGCTCTACATCGACCACTACCCGCTCGGGCGCGACGCCACCGTGAACTACCCCGACATCGACCTCCGCTTCACGAACGACACGAAGCACTGGCTGCTGCTGCGGACGTTCGTCGGCTCGTCGTCCCTGACCGTGAACCTCTACGGCGCGCCGCTGCAGCGCCGCGTCGTCTCGGAGGCCGCGCCGCTCGTCGTGCATGGGAAGCCGGGCGTGAAGTGGGTGCAGGATCCGACGCTGCCCGTCGGAGAGACGCGGGTCGAGGACGAGGGCGAGCCGGCTCGGTCGACGTCCGTGCACCGGCGCGTCTACGACGCCTCCGGCAAGCGCCTCTACGACGCGACGTGGAGCTCGTACTACCGCTCGGAGCCGAAGATCGTCCGCGTCGGGACGAAGCCGCCGGAGCCGGAGCCGAAGCCGGAGCCCGAGCCGGCGCCGAAGGCCGAGGAGCTGCCGGGCGACGACGGCGACGGCGAGAGCGACAAGACGCCCGCGAAGCCGAAGCAGACCGAGACGCGGCCGCGCGGGGTCACGCCTCCGCGCTAGCGATCGCCTCCGCGAGCCAGTTCGGGACACGCGTCGGGCGGAACGTCGCGCCGTCGACGCACGCGTGCGCCGTCCATCCGTCCGCGACGCGCTCGCGGTCCCGCTCGACCACGTAGTCGAACCGGAAGCGCGCGCCGCGGACCTCGCCGCAGCGCGCGTGGACGCGCAGCTCGTCGTCGAAGCGCGCGGGCGCGCCGTAGCGGATCCGCGCCTCGGTGACGAACGCCTCGATCCCCTGCGCGCGCAGCGCGGGATACCCGCCGGCGTGCTCCGCGAGGTACGCGACGCGCGCGAGCTCGAACCAGACCAGGTACACGGAGTTGTGCGCGACTCCTTGCGCGTCCGTCTCGGCGAAGCGGACGCGGACGTGGGTCGAGAAGCGGAAGCCGTCCACGCGCGCAACTCTGGCAGTCGCGGCGGCTGCTGCGAAGCGCGTATCAAGCGCGTTCGCGTGGTTCGCGCAGAGCGAACTCGAAGACTCGTCGCCTACATGCAGCTGGACCCGCGTGGCAAGACGAAGGCCTGGACCTCGTCGGGGTACTGCTGACGGACTTCGCCGATTCTCGCTAGGCCGCGGCGCGCCGGAGCCGCCGCTCGCCGAGCACGCGGCGGCAGGCGACACACGTCGTCCGCTCGACCTCGTACGGCACGCCGCGTCGCTGCGCGAGCGCGTGCGTCTTCACGGCGGTGTGCTCGTGCTCGGGGAGAGGCTTGGGCGTCGCTGCGCTCATCGTCGTAGTGGTTGCGACGCGCAAAAGGGCCTCCGAGTTTGTGAACTGTGACGATCCGGCGCATCTCGTACGTGCTCGTGGCGACCGCGCTCCTCGCGAGGGCTGCGGCGCGGGTGAGGCGGCAGTCGTTCGCCAGAGCGACGCCGTCGACGTCGCCGCCGTGGTCGAGGCGCAGGCTCCGCGCTGCACGGACGGCGAGCGGCGGCAGCTCCGCTCCCCGCGCGTGGCGTACGCGGCGACCGTGCGCGAGCACGCGGTCCCGGTGCGTCGGCCGCGCGGCGCGCGCCTCGCATCGTTCGGCAAGCGGAACGTCAACGGCGTCCCGACCGTCTTCGGCGTCCTCGAGGCGGTCGTCGACGCAGCGTGCAAGCCGCAGTGGTATCGCGTCCAGCTGCCGCTCCGGCCGAACGGGATCACGGGCTTCGTGCGCGCGCACGACGTCACCGTCGCGCGGTCCGCGCACGCCTCCTCGTCGACCTCTCCGCCCGGCGCGTGACGCTGTACGTGGACGGGCGCAGGAGGCTCGCGACGGCTGCGATCGGTTCGAGCGCGACGCCGACTCCGGTGGGCACTTCTACGTGAACCAGCGGCTGCGGCCGGACGACTGGAGCGGACCGTTCGGCCCGGGCGCGCTCGGCATCTCCGCGTTCTCCGAAGTACTCACCGGCTGGACGCAGGGCGGCCCGATCGATCCACGGGACGAACCAGCCGTGGTCGATCGGCCGCGCCGTGTCCAACGGCTGCATCCGGGTCCCAACCGGACGCTCGAGCGGCTCTTCGCCGCTGCGCCCGCGGGGACGCCCGTCCTCGTCCGGGCGTAGTTACGGAACACCGCCGCCCGGGGTAACACCCTGGGACAGCGGACGAAAGGCGGAGAGATGGCGCGGAAGGACTTGTGGGCGAGGTTGACGGACGCGAGCGAGGACGCGATCGCGCGCCTCGGCGACACGCCGGGCGCGGACCGGCTCCTCGGCGTCGCGACGACGATGCGCGATCGGATGGACGAGCTGCAGAAGCGCGTCCGCGGACTCGACGAGCTCGAGCGGCGTGTCGAGGAGCTCGAGCGGCGCCTCGCGGGGACGTCGGGCTCGGGCGCGGCGTCGGGCTCGGGCTCCTCCGGCTCCGGCGCAGGCGGCACCGGCACGCGCTCCACCGCGTCCAAGACGACGAGCACGCGGAGCACGGCGACGAAGAGCACGGCGGCGAAAAGCGCCGCGCCGAAGCGCGGCACCGCGAAGCAGGGCGGCGAGGACTCGAAGCCGTCGTCGGGGCGCGCCGGCGGAACGGGCTCGGGGTCCTCCGGGCGCTCGGGCGGCTCGAGCCCCGGCTAGGAAGGCCGAACGCTCCTGCTGGCGCCGGCGGCTACGCCGGCACGCACACGCGCAGCGCGCGCGGTACGACCTCGATCCGCATCGGGGTCGTTCCCGGCTGCTCGCCGTCGAGCTCGATCGGGAGCGGCGCGTCCGCGTCCACCGTCACGACGGGCCCGCGCAGGAGCTCGGCCTTCGGGTGCGGGAGGTGCCGCCCGCGGTAGGTCTTCGGGAGCGTGACGACGAGGTCGCGCTTCGTCAGGTCGCCGATCAGGAGCACGTCGAGCAGGCCGTCGTCTGGCTCGGCGTCCGGACATCATCATCCCGCCCCCGAAGTAGCGGCCGTTCGCGACGACGACGTCGTGCATCCGCCCGCTGCGCGCCTCGCCGCCCACGCGCACGCGCACGTTGCTGGCCTGCCAGTCCGCGAAGACGGCGAACGTCGCCCACGCGTAGGAGGCCTTGCCGCCGAGCGCCTTCGTCGTCCGGTTCGCGCGCCGCGCGATCGCGCCGCTCATCCCGGCGCTAGCGATGTTCGCGAAGTACGCGCTCGCGTCCGTGCCCGCCGAGCTGCGGAACGTCACGCGGCCGAGGTCGATCGCGCGCGTGCAGCCGGCGAGCGCGACGCCGAGCGCCTCGTCGAGCCGCCGCGGGATGCCGTAGGTGCGAACGAAGTCCCAGCCGGTCCCGCGCGGGACGACCGCGAGCTCCACCTCGCGGCCCGCGATCCCGTTCACGACCTCGTTCACCGAGCCGTCGCCGCCCACGACGACGAGCAGCGTGGCGCCCGCGTCCGCGGCCTCCCGCGCCAGCTCGGTGAGGTGTCCCGGCCGCTCGGAGACGAGCACGTCGCCGTCGAGCCCGCGCGCCGCGGCCGCGGCCGCGATCTGCGGCCAGCGCCTGCGCGTCGCGCCGTTCGCCGACGCCGGGTTGACGAGGAAGACGGTGCTGCTCAGTGCGGCTCGGCGCTGCCGGCGGCAGTGACGGTCGCCAGCGCGACGCGCGTCATGCGGTCGACCGCCGCGCGCAGCTCGTCGTCGGAGATCCGCGTGAACTCGCCCTCGACAACGATGTCGCTCACCGTCAGCAGGCACCCTGCCTGGACGCCGCGCAGCGCGCCGAGCGTGAACAGGATTGCGGCCTCCATCTCGACGGCGAGGATCCCGCGCTTCGACCAGCGCTCGTACTGCCCCTCGTCCGGGTTGTAGAAGATGTCGCTCGAGACGATCGGTCCGACGCGGAGCGGCTGGCCGAGCTCCTTCGCCGCGTGGACGGCCGCGTGGACGAGCTCCCAGTCCGCCGTCGGGCAGTGCTGGTCGCTGCCGATGTAGTGCCGTGCGGTCGCGTCGGCCGGGACCGCGGTGAGCGCGACGATCAGGTCGCCGAGCGCGTGGTCGGGCTGGAGGCCGCCGCACGTCCCCACGCGCAGCAGCCGCTTGACCCCGAGCTGGACGAGCTCCTCGATCACGATCGCCGCGGAGGGGCACCCCATCCCGGTCGCCTGGACGGAGACCGGCCGGCCTTCGAACTCGCCGGTGTACCCGAGCATCCCACGCTCGCTGTTCCGCTGGACGGCGTTGTCGAGGTACGTCTCCGCGATGTACTCGGCGCGCAGCGGGTCGCCCGGAAGGAGGCAGGCCTCGGCGTACTCGCCCGGCTCCGCACGCACGTGAATCGGCACCGCGCAACCCTAATCGAGTGTCGCGAAGCCGCGCGGCGGCAACGATTCGAGCCGTGCTCGTCCAGCCTCGGCTCGACCAGATCCTCGACTTCTGCGCCGAGGAGCCGATCGAGCGCGTCTTCCTCGAGGACGTCGCGCGGCGCGGCGTCGGACGCTTCTCGGCGCTCCAGGACGGCGACGCGCGCCTGACCGCGCTCTGCCACGTCGGCGCGAACGTCGTCCCGTCGGGCCGCGGCTGCGGCGCGTTCGCGGAGCCGACGCGCCGCGGCCAGGCGCGGATGATCATCGGCGACGAGGGCGCCGTCGACGAGCTGTGGGCGGCCGTCGGCCGAGAGCTCCCGCGGCCGCGCGACGACCGGCCGGGGCAGCCCGTGTACGTCCTGGACGAGCCGCCTGAGCCGGGCGGCACGGAGCTGCGGCAGGCGACGCCGGACGACTTCGAGCTGCTCGTCCCGGCGTGCGCGGCCGCGCACCGCGAGGAGATCGGGATCGACCCGCTGCAGCGCGACGCGGAGGGGTTCCGTTGGCGCACCCGCGCGCAGATCGACGAGGGCCGCTCCTGGATCTGGCGCGACGGCGACACCATCCTCTTCAAGGCGGAGGCGTCGGCGTGGACGCCTGCGGCCGTCCAGCTGCAGCAGGTGTGGGTCGACCCTGAGGCACGCAACCAGGACAACGCGAAGCGCGCGCTGCGCGACCTCTGCCGGCTGCTCCTCGAGCGCGTGCCGAACGTGTGCCTCTTCGTGCGCCCGGAGAACGCGCCGGCGATCCGCGTGTACGAGGGGATCGGCATGCGCCGCGCCGGCACCTATCGCAGTCTGATCTTCTGACGGGAATGGAGCGCGTCATCTTCGCCCGTCACGGCGAGAGCGAGTTCAGCGTCCGGGGCGCTGTGAACGGCGACCCCGCAGCCGAGGGCGGCGGGCTCACCTCGACCGGTCGCGAGCAGGCACGGGCCCTCGGACTGCTGCTCGCCGACGACGAGATCGACCTCTGCGCGACCACGGAGTTCAGGCGGACGCGCGAGACGGCGGACCTCGCGCTCGAGAAACGAAACGTCCCGCGCGTCGTCCTGCGGGAGTTGAACGACATCCGCTTCGGAAGCTACGAGGGTGGGCTACTCGAGGAGTACCGGCGCTGGGCGCACGCGGCGAGCCCGACGGACGCGTGCCCCGGCGGAGGCGAGAGCCGCGCGGCCGCGGCCTCGAGGTACGCGCGCGCGTTCCGGACGCTCCTCGCGCGGCCGGAGCAGACGATCCTCGTCGTCGCGCACGCGCTCCCGATCCGCTATGCGCTGAGCGCGCTCCTCGAGGCCGATCCGGCCGCGGTCGTCGAGCCGGTGCAGTACGCCGAGCCTCATCGGATGTCGGCCGAGCAGCTGGAGCGCGTCGCGCGGCGCCTCGAGGCCTGGTGCGCGCGTCCGGCGTTCGCGTGAGGCGGCTCGCGTGGCTGGCGCTCGCCGCGTGGATCGGTCGCTGGGCGCTGCTCGAGCTCGCGTCCTACGCAGGCGGACACTGGCTCCCGCGTGGCCGCGCGCCGCTCGAGTCGCGGCGCCAGCCCGGGCGGTTCCCGGGGCCGTTCGAGTGACGCGACCGGTGCGACGTCTCGCCGCTCCTGTAGCGAAACTTCCTTCGTGAAGCTCGATCCGGAGCTGTTCCGGGGACTCGTCCACCGGTTCATCCGCGAGCACGCGCTCATCCCCGACGGTGGAGACGTGACGTGCCTCGTCTCGGGCGGCCCCGACTCGACCTGTCTCTGGCACGTGCTGCGGGCGCTCGGCTACCGCGTCTCGGCGCTGCACGTCGACCACGGGTTGCGCGGGCGCGAGTCTGCCGAGGACGCGCGCTTCTGTCGCGAGTACCTCGGCGCCGAGATCGTCGACGGCCGGGGCGGGAAGAGCGAGGACGAGCTGCGTCGCATCCGCTACTCGTTCGCTGCGGACCGGCTCCGGGCGACGGGCCACACCGCGGACGACGAGGTCGAGACCGTGCTCTACCGGATCGTCTCGAGCGGCAGGCCCGGAGGGATCGAGGCGAAGCGCGCCGACGGCGTCGTGCGCCCGCTCCTGCGGCGGCGGCGGTCGGAGGTGCTCGCGTACCTGGGCGCCGAGCGGCTGCGCTACCGGGAGGACAGGTCGAATCCACACACCAAGCGCGGGTTGATCCGCGACGAGATCCTGCCGCTTCTGCGCAAGCTCCACCCCGCCGCCGACACGAACCTCTGGCGCCTCGCCCACCACCGGGTGATGCCGCCCGCGGTCGCCGAGCTGCTCGAGTCCCCGGTCGGATCGAAGCGCGTCGAGCTCGGCGGCGGGCAGATGCTCGTCCGCGAGCACGAGCGTGTCTGGGTCGAGCGGGACCCAGTCGCTCTGGACCGCGAGGTGCGCTGGGGGAAGTGGCTGATCACCTCGGACGAGCCAGGCCTTAAGGTACGCGCGTGGCGCGCCGGTGACCGGCTCGCCGGAAGGAGCAAGAAGATCCAGGACGTGTTCGTCGACGCGAAGATCCCCCGCTCCGAGCGCGAGGCGTGGCCGCTTGTCGTGCGCGGCGACGAGGTCATCGCCGTGCCCGGGATCGTCGACGCGCCGGGAGTGACGGCGGTGCGCGAATGAGCCAGGCGGAGCTCGTCCGCGGCGTCGAAGACGTTCTGATCGGCGAGGAGCGCCTCCAGGCGCGGATCGGCGAGCTGGGCGACGAGATCTCGGCCGACTACGCCGGCCGCGAGCTCCTCCTGATCGGCGTCCTGAAGGGCGCGGTCTTCTTCATGGCCGACCTGATGCGGCGACTGACGGTGCCATGCGAGATCGACTTCATGGCCATCTCGAGCTACGGCGCGGGCACCGACTCCTCGGGCGTCGTCCGGATCCTCAAGGACCTCGACATCAACATCGAGGGGAAGCACGTGCTCGTCGTCGAGGACATCGTCGACTCGGGGCTGACGCTCTCGTACCTGATCCGGAACCTCGAGGCGCGGGAGCCGGCGTCGCTCGAGATCTGCGCCCTGCTCACGAAGCCGGAGCGGCGCGAGATCGAGGTCGACGTGCGCTACGTCGGCTTCGAGATCCCGAACAGGTTCGTGATCGGCTACGGCCTCGACTTCGCGGAGCGCTACAGGAACCTCCCGTACGTCGCGGTGCTCGACGCCGACCTCGTCCCCGAGACGGGCTGACGCACGCGTCCACGGGTGGTTACGGCCCCGGGGTAGGGGCAATTCGCGCTGCTACCCTGCTTTCGAGGCCCAGTGAATCGCTTTTTCCGTAGCGCGCTCTTCCCGCTTATCATCATCGTCGCGCTCGCCTACCTGGCGATGCAGGCGTTGTCCGGCGACGATCCGAAGCGCGTCGAGAGCACGTACTCGGAGCTGATCGCGCAGGTCGAGCGGAACCCGCGCCAGTTCGACGAGATCGTCTTCGACCCGCGGAAGCAGCAGATCACGGCGACGTACACGGACGAGCGCACCGTCGTCGTCAACTACCCGAGCGACCAGTCGCAGCTGCGCTTCGAGGAGAAGCTCGACGCGAGGGGCGTCGAGTACGACTCGAAGGGCACCGGCTCCTCGCCGTGGTGGTCGCTGCTGACGGCGCTGCTGCCGTTCGTGATCCTGATCGCCTTCTGGATCTTCCTGATGAACCAGGTCCAGGGCGGCGGCTCGAAGGTGATGAGCTTCGGCAAGAGCCGCGCGAAGCGGATGACGCCCGACTCGCCGAAGATCGGCTTCAAGGACGTCGCCGGCGTCGACGAGGCGGTCGAGGAGCTGCACGAGATCAAGGAGTTCCTCGAGAACCCGAAGAAGTTCCAGGCGCTCGGCGCGCGGATCCCGAAGGGCGTTCTCCTCTACGGCCCGCCCGGCACCGGCAAGACGCTGCTCGCGCGCGCGGTCGCCGGCGAGGCGGGCGTCCCGTTCTTCTCGATCTCGGGCTCCGACTTCGTCGAGATGTTCGTCGGCGTGGGCGCCTCGCGCGTGCGTGACCTGTTCGAGCAGGCCAAGCAGAACTCCCCCTGCATCATCTTCATGGACGAGATCGACGCGGTCGGCCGCCACCGTGGCGCCGGCCTGGGCGGCGGTCACGACGAGCGCGAGCAGACGCTCAACCAGCTGCTCGTCGAGATGGACGGCTTCGAGATGAAGGACAACATCATCCTCATCGCCGCGACGAACCGGCCCGACATCCTCGACCCGGCCCTCCTGCGCCCCGGCCGCTTCGACCGGCAGATCGTCGTCGACCGGCCCGACCGCAACGGGCGCCGCAAGATCCTCGAGGTGCACGCGAAGGGGAAGCCGCTGTCGCGGGAGATCGACCTCGACACGCTCGCGGCCGGCACGCCAGGCTTCACCGGCGCCGACCTCGCCAACCTGATCAACGAGGCCGCGCTGCTCGCCGCCCGACGCGGCAAGAAGACGATCGAGCAGGACGAGCTCGAGGAAGGGATCATGCGCGTGATCGCGGGGCCCGAGAAGAAGGCGCGCCTGCTCTCGGAGAAGGAGCGGAAGATCGCCGCCTACCACGAGATGGGTCACGCGCTCGTCGGGCACTACCTCGAGCACAACGACCCGGTGCACAAGATCACGATCGTCAGCCGCGGCCAGGCGCTCGGCCTCACGATCTCGCTGCCCACCGAGGACAAGTACCTGACGACGAAGTCGGAGCTGATGGACAACCTCGCGATGACGCTCGGCGGCCGGGCCGCGGAGGAGCTCGTCTTCCACGAGGTGACGACCGGCGCGGCGAACGACCTGGAGCAGGTGACGCGGATCGCGAAGCAGATGATCATGCGCTTCGGCATGAGCGAGAAGCTCGGGCCGCGCGTCCTCGGCCGCAACCACGACATGCCGTTCCTGGGCCGTGAGATGGGCGCCGAGCCC
The DNA here is from genome assembly GCA_030446625.1 of Gaiellaceae bacterium. Classification (GTDB taxonomy): domain Bacteria; phylum Actinomycetota; class Thermoleophilia; order Gaiellales; family Gaiellaceae; genus JAUJMY01. The sequence goes on along the minus strand of JAUJMY010000006.1, from coordinate 38,776 downwards.
GACTACTCGGACGACGTCGCGCGCGAGATCGACGACGAGATCCGGCGCGTGATCGAGGAGGGGCACGACAACGCGCACGCCGTCCTCCGCGAGCACATGGAGGAGCTGCACAAGCTCTCCGCGATCCTGATCGAGCGCGAGACGATCGACAAGGATCAGTTCGAGCGGCTGCTCGCGGGCGAGCCGGAGGAGAGCGTGTTCCAGGAGGAGACGCCCGCGGCGCCGCCGGAGCCGCGCAGCGAGGACGAGCGCAAGCGCCAGCCGCAGCCGAAGCCGCGGCCGTTCCCGCTGCCGGGGCAGGCGATGCAGCCGCCGCCCCCCGAAGGCGCGAAGGGCTAGGCGCGCCGGTCGCGACCCGCGCGCCAGCGCGGTGCTGGTCGGCGATGACGCGCGCCCTCACGTCACTCGTGCCTGTGCCTGGCACCAGGACGAACCAGATGCGCGCCAGGCACCTGCCGCATTTCTTCCGCGACTCCACGAGCGCGACGTCCTGATGCGTCCGCCGATCGCCGAGCGGTTCCCGCGCCCGTCGGTCATGGGCGTCCTGAACGTCACGCCGGACTCGTTCTCGGACGGCGGCGCGCACGTCCAGCCCGCCGCGGCGGTGGCGGCCGCGGTGCGGATGGTCGAGGACGGCGCGGCGATCGTGGACGTGGGGGGCGAGTCGACGCGGCCGGGGGCGGACGCGGTGCCGATCGACGAGGAGCTGCGCCGGGTCGTCCCGGTGCTCGAGCGCCTCGATGGGCTGCCGGTCTCGATCGACACGGCGAAGGCGGAGGTCGCGCGGCGCGCGCTCGAGCTCGGGGCCGAGCTCGTCAACGACGTGACCGCCCTGCGCGGCGATCCCGCCACGGCCGCGGTCGTCGCCGAATCGGGCGCCTATCTCTGCCTGATGCACATGCAGGGCGAGCCGCCGACGATGCAGCAGCGGCCGACGTACGAGGACGTCGTGTCGGAGGTCGCTGCGTTCCTCGAGGAGCGGCTCGCCTTCGCCGTCTCGGCCGGCATCGCGGAGGATCGGATCTGCGTCGACCCCGGCATCGGCTTCGGGAAGACGCCGGAGCAGAACTTCGAGCTCGTGCGGCGCCTCGACGTCCTGGTGGCGCTCGGGCGGCCCGTGCTCGTCGGCTTCTCGCGCAAGAGCTCGCTTGCGAAGCTCCTCCGCGATCCGAGCGCGACGACGGGCACGGCGGCAGCGAGTGTCGGCGTGGCCGTCGCCGCCTACGCGCGCGGCGCGACGATTCTCCGCGCACACGACGTCCGAGAGCACGTGGAGGCGCTCACGGCCGCGGCGGCGGTGGCGGGGTGACGCTCACGATCGAGCTCCGAGGCGTCGAGCTCCACGGCCGGCACGGCGTCGAGGAGCAGGAGCGGCGCGCGGGACAGCGCTTCCTCTTCGACGTGTGGCTCGACGCGCCCGACGACGCAGCGCGCAGCGATCGGATCGAGGACGCGGTGGACTACCGGGACGTGGCCGCCGTGGTTCGCCGCGTCTCCGACGGACGCGCGTTCCACCTGCTGGAGACGCTCGCGACGGCCGTCGCGGACGAGCTGCTGGTCGCGTTCGCGCTCGAGCGGGTGCGGGTTCGCGTCCGGAAGCCCGATGTCGAGCTCGGCGTCCCCGTCGAGTACTCGGCGGTCAGCGTCGAGCGGACGTCGACACGCTGAGGCGGTACGTCGCCTCGCCGGGTGAAGCCGCTGCGCGCAGGAGCGCGCTGACGAACGCGAAGCCGCCGGTACGGCTGCCGTTCGTGACCGTGAGCGTCTCGCGCGGCGCCGGCGTCGCGGTGCGCCTCGCGGTCGCGCCGGGCGGGCGCACGAGCAGCTGCAGATCGACGGCGCGCGTCGACGGCTGGACGACGACGGTCACGCGCGAGCGCGCGGGCACCCACACGCGATAGACGTCGCGTGGGTCGTCGACGACGTCCAGCGCGGCCTGGAGCGTCGCGCGGCCGCGGCGCGGCAGCGTGAGCGCCGGCTGTCCCGCCGCGAACAGCGCGCTCGGCCGCACCATCTCGACGCTCTCGTTCGGCTCGTAGGGGTCGCGCGCCGGCGCCGCGCGCCTCAGCGCCGCCGGAATGTCCAGGAGTCCGAATCCGGTTGCGGGATCCCGCCCCGGCTCGCCCAGGTCGCGCGCGGAGCGTCGGATCAGCTCGAACACCTGCGTGTTGTCGAGGTCCGGACGCACGGTCCAGACCCACGCCGCCGCGCCGGCGACGATCGGCGCGGAGAAGCTCGTGCCCTCCAGCCGCGCGTAGCCGTCCGTTCCGAAGCTCGTCGGCACTGCCGCGACGATGTCTTCACCGGGCGCGACCACGTCCAAGGCGCGGCCGCGGTTCGAGAACTCGGACACGGCGTCCGCCTCGTCGGTGGCGCCCACGGTGAGGACGTGGGGCAGGTTCGCGGGGAACGACGCCGGGCTGCCCGACGCCCCCTCGTTCCCGGCGGCGGCGACTACGAGCGATCCACGCTCGACAGCGTGTGCGACGGCCTCGGCCTCGAGCTCCGAGAATGAGCCGCCGAGGCTGAGCGTCACGACGCCGGGCCCGAGTTGCGTGCCGGCTTCGATCCCGGCGATGATCTCGCTTGCGCGCAACACGCCTCTCGGGCTCGCGTCCCACATCGCGAGGCGTGCGCTCGGGTACACGCCGACGATGCCGACGCCGTTGGCGGGCGCGCCGATGAGAGAGGCGACCGCCGTGCCGTGAAACTCCTGCCGGCCGGTGACGCTCTGCTCGTTCAGCGTCCGCGTGTCCGGGCGCCGCGCGAACTCCGGGTGTGAGAGGTCGAGCCCCGAGTCGATCGCCGTCACCGGCTTCCCCGGTCCGGGGGGCTCGGCGGCGGTCGCGCCGACGCGCGGAAGCCACCACTGGAACGGGAGCAGCGGATCGCCGGCCGCGATGTGGCCCGTCGGTCGCCGGACGTGATCGGGCTCGAACTCGCGCAGCGCGCCGCTGAGTGCGAGGCGCGGGACGAGTCGCCGCGCAGCGCCGCTCGACAGGCGCCAGACACGCATGCGATGCGAGACGCGGCGGGCTCCGGCGTCGCGCAGCGTGCGCTCGACGGCCCCGGCGCCCGCGCGTACCTGGAGCAGCGCGACCGGCTCGCTGCGGAGCGGTTCGAGACTGCGCGGGACGAGCGGCGCGGCGGCCGCGGACTGCGCCGCGACGGCGGTGGCGGCGCCCAACGCGAAGACGCATGCCGGTACCCGACCCACGCTCCGACAGTAGCCGCGACGCGGTTAAGGTCGCGTTATGGCGCCGGTGCGCGTGTTCGTCGGGCTGGGGTCGAACCTCGGCGAGCGCGAGGCGACGCTGCGCGCAGCGCTCGGCCGCCTCCGCGCGCTCTCGGGCGTGCGCGTCGTCGCCGTCTCCCGCTTCCGCGACACCGAGCCCGTCGGGAACGTGGAGCAGCCGCGCTTCCTGAACGGAGCCGCCGCGCTCGACGTCGAGCTGCCGCCGCGCGAGCTGCTCGACTCGCTGCTCGCCATCGAGCGCGAGTTCGGACGCGACCGGGCGCGTAGCGTCGGCCACGGTCCGCGCACGCTCGACCTCGACCTGCTGCTCTACGGCGACGCGCGGCTCGACGAGCCCGGTCTGGAGGTTCCGCACCCGCGCCTGCACGAGCGCCGCTTCGTCCTCGAGCCGCTCCACGAGCTGGACGCGGCGCTCGTCGTCCCCGGTCGCGGCGGCGTGGAGGCGCTTCTGGCGGGGCTAGACTAGGCTTCGCGATGTCGCATCTCGACGAGCTCGACGAGTTCGAGGCGGAGCTCGAGCTCCGGCTGAAGAAGGAGTACACGGCCGTCTTCGGCCTCTTCCGGTACTGCGTGCTCACGCAGGACGCGACCTACCTCTGCAACAAGCTCGACCTGCAGTACGTGCCGCAGGCGAGCTACCCGTTCTTCCACCTGAAGATGGAGGACGTGTGGGTCTGGGACAAGAACAGGCCGACCCGGATGATCCCGCGCGCCGAGGTGTACACGTCGAGCGACGTCACCGTCGAGGAGCTCCGCGGTGAGGGGGACGAGCCGAAGCTGACCGCGGAGGCGCTCGCGGAGCGCATCGGCGAGCAGCTCTCGCGCGAAGACGACTCCGCGTAGGCCGGGCTTGCTGCTCGCCGTCGACGTCGGCAACACGCAGACGGTCTTCGGCCTCTTCGAGGACGGCCGGCTCACCGAGCGCTGGCGCGTCGCCACCGAGCCGCGCCGGACCGGGGACGAGATCGGCGTGACGCTCAGCGGTTTCCTCGACCTGGAGCCGGTCGCCGGCGTCTGCCTCTCGTCGACCGTTCCGGCGCTCGTGCGCTCGTACGAGGAGTTCGCGGAGCGCTGGGCGCACGCGCCGCTCCTCGTCGTCGGCCCGGGGACGCGGACGGGCGTGCCGGTGCGGGTCGACGATCCGCGGCAGGTCGGCCCGGACAGGATCGTGAACGCGGTCGCGGCCGCGGAGCGTCACGGCGCGCCGTGCATCGTCGTCGACTTCGGCACCTCGACGAACTTCGACGCCCTCTCGGCCGCGGGCGAGTTCGTCGGCGGCGTCTTCGCGCCGGGCGTCGAGATCTCGATGGACGCGCTCTTCGCGCGTGCCGCGCGTCTCACGAAGGTCGACTTCGTCGAGCCGCCGAGCGTGATCGGCAAGACGACCGCGGCCGCGCTCCAGGCGGGGCTCGTGTACGGCTTCGCCGGCCAGGTCGACGGGATCGTCGAGCGGATGCGTGCCGAGCTGGGCGGTGACGCGCGTGTCGTCGCGACCGGCGGGCTCGCCGACCTGATCGCGCCGCATGCCCGCACGATCGAGCGTGTCGATCCGTTCCTGACCCTCGAAGGACTGCGCCTCGTCTGGGACCGACACCGCGACTGAGCCGCGTTTAAGTCCCCCTCCGCCGGGGGAAACGGGACAATCTCTGGACAAAACGGTGAAAGGGGAAGTGATGTTCCTAGCTGACATCGGCGATACCGTCGATCGCGGCTTCGCGACGTTCTTCGAGTGGGTCCCGCGGCTGCTCGGGGCGCTCGCGGTGCTCGTGATCGGCTACTTCGTCGCGAAGGCGATCGCGAACGTGCTCCAGCGCGTGCTCAGCCGCGCCGGGTTCGACCGCCTGCTTCACGGCGGACCCGCCGGCGGCTTCGTGCAGAAGATCACGTCGCGGCCGTCGCACCTGCTCAGCCGGGTGGCGTTCTGGGCGCTCATGTTCGGCGTCGTCTCGATCGCGGCCGGGATCCTCGGCATCGAGGTCCTCGAGGAGTTCGTCGCGGCCGTGTGGGGCTACCTGCCGAACATCATCGCGGCGCTGGCGATCTTCCTCGTCGCGGGCGCTATCGCCGCGGGGATCGCGACGCTCGTCGGCCGCGTGATGGGGGACACGGGTCTCGGCAAGATCGTCGCGACCGTCGCGCCCATCCTCGTGATGACGATCGCGACGTTCATGATCCTCGAGCAGCTGAGGATCGCGCACGACATCGTCGTGACGACCTACACGCTCCTGCTCGGCGCCGTCGCGCTCGGGTCCGCGCTCGCGTTCGGCCTCGGTGGCCGCGACGTCGCGCGAGACCTGCTCCAGGGCGCGTACCAGAAGGGGCAGGAGAACAAGGAGCAGTTCCGGCAGGACCTCGAGACCGGCAAGCAGCGCGGCCGCGAGCAGCTCGACGACGCGAAGTCGCGGATGCAGGACGGCGGCACGGACCAGGACTCCGGGACCGAGCAGGCCCCCGAGCCGACGTCGACGACGACGGTGCGCGTGACGCCGCCGCCGTCGGGCTCGAGCTCGGCGTAGGCGCGCTCCGGCAGAGCGAACGCGGAGGGGGCGGCGCGAGCCGCCCCCTCTTTTGCGTCGCTAGTCCGTCTCGCGGTCGACGGCCGGCTGCTCGTCGACGAGGTCGACGCCCGGATCCGCGTCGACCTCGACGCGCTCACGCCGCAGCTCCGCCTCGACGGTGTGCTCCTCCGTCACGGTGTGCTTGCGGACGATCACGCGCTCGCGGACGACCTTCCGCTTCGTGATCACGATCTCCTCCTCGAAGATCGGCACGGAGACGGAGCCGTCGGGAAGCGTCTCGATCTCGCCCGAGTCCGCCGCCTGCGGGCCAGCCCGCTCGACGTCGGCGTGCTCGATCCCGCGCGGGACGACCTGCTCGTAGTCCTCGACGTCGACGACCTTGCGGACGTGGACGGAGCCCGCGTGCCGTTCGGCGGCAGCCGCGCGCAGCTCTTCCTCGTGGCGGACGACGGTGGCGTCGCGCTCGAAGCCGGGCGCGCCCGATTCGACCCAAACGTCGTCGTCGCCCTGCTCCCGGATCAGCGTCTCGCGATCGGGGTCACGCTCGAGGTCACGGTCGCTCACGAGTCACCGCCCCCGTCCTGTCGATGCCGCCGGAGCGGGCAGCCGCGATTGCGGCATCCGCCCGGCGGTGGTACCGCTCCCCCCACGCGCCGCCGAGGGCGCCGCCGAGCAGCATCGCCGCCACGGCGGCTACCGCGCTCGCGATGGCGCCGGCGGTCAGCGCGTCACGCGAGAAGAACTGCGGCAGGTCGACGTTCCGGAAGACGTCGTACTCGTCGCCGAGCCATGCCGCGAGCCCCGAGAGCAGCGCGGCGAGCACGATCGCCCAGACGGCCGTCATCAGCCCGTTGCGGACGCCGTCGTAGCGCGCGATCCGCCCCGCTGCCCAGCCCCCGAAGAGGAAAGACAGGAACAGGACGACGAGGCCTCCGATCAGACCGGCGATGGTCAGCTCCTCCGCCTGGTCCTCGACTCCGGTCTGGTAACCGACGGCGCCGATCGCCGCGGCGACCAGGCCGCTCAGCAGGACGACGAGGGAGAGAGCGGTGAGCATCCCCACGAGCGTCGCCGGGAGGTCGATGCCGCCGAATCGCTCGTGGGCAGTCCGAATGCCGACGTCGTCGCGGTCGGTCCGGTGCACCCGCACGCCCGTCGCGTCGACGTCGGCGGGCTGCGACGCGGCTCCGGCGACGCGCTCGTCTGCGACGCCGGTCCTGCGGACGTCGGCGTCGTCGTCGACGTACCGCACCCGGTCGTCGGAGTCGTCGTCGACGTACCGCACCCGGTCGTCGTCTCGATCGTCTTCGTACCGCACGCGATCGTCGTCGTACCGCACGCGGTCGCGGTCGACCTCGGACTCGTCGCGAACGGCGTCCTCGCGCCGCTCGCGCTCCCAGTCAGTACCCACGGTCCTCACCACCGGTGTCGCCGACGTCCTCGACGTCGACGCGCTCCCGCCGCACCTCCTCGGTGATCGTGGCGCTCTCGATCTCGACGTCCTTGTCCACCGTGATCCGCTCCTTCGCGACCACGTGCTTCTCGACCACGGCCTCCTCGGCGCGGAGCGGGATCTCGATCTCCTCCTCGCCGATCTCGACGCCGGTGACGGTCTCGTCGATCGGCTGGCGCGAGATCCGTGCCGTCTCCCGCCGGAGGTCGACGTCGAGCTCGACGGGCTCCGTCTCGACCCACTTGCGCACGCGCACCGCGCCCGCGGCGACGCTCTCCTTCCCGACCACGAGCTCCTCCTCGGAGCGCGTCAGCGCCGTGTCCGCCTCGCGCGCGACGGACACGTCGGCGTCTGTCACATGCGTCCGCGCCACGTCCTCGATCTCCGCGTCGTCGCGGCGGCGCAGGTTGCCGTAGTAACCGAGGATCTCGTTCTGGCGCGCGTCGTCCAGGTCGGCGTCGACGTCGCCGAGGTCCGGCGAGCCGTCGAGTTCGGCCGGGGAGTACGGGACGTGGATCCCGTCGCCTTCCGCGCGGGCGTCGTCGAGCGGCACCAGTGCCGCGCGCCCGCCGAACGCGTCGCGGGCGATCTTGAGATAGCGCGGCTGCCCGCCGTCCTCGTCGAGCCAGATCTCTCCAACCTCGCCGACCTGCCGGCCGGCGGAGTCGTAGACGGGCCCGCCGCGGAGCGCGCGCAGCTGCTCCAGCGAAACCTGTGCCATCGTTCCCCTTTCAAACGTTGCGGTCCCGGTTCGATCCCCGGGCGCGAACGCGGCGAAACGGTCTCCCTCAGCCTCCGCCGTAGATCGAGATCGGCATGTCGAGCAGGATCTCGTCCGCCTGGGACAGCTCGTCCTCGAGCCGCTCGACGAGCGCCGCCGCACCGGGCGCCGCGGCGAGGAGTCGGCGCTCGACCTCTGCCGTCGTGTCGAGCAGCACGAGCTCCTGCTTGAACGGCCTCGGAAATCGGCCCCGGCCGAGGTACCAGCCGTAGAACTTCTTCAGGAATCCGACCGCGCGCCGCTCGCCGAGCTCGCGGACGGTCTCGCGCACGAACATGATCAGCTCCGCCGCGACCTCCTCGCGCGACGGCTCGCCGTTCTCCGCGTCGACGATCTCGCGCAGCGCCCACGGGTTGCCCTGCGCGGCACGGCCGACCATGACCGCGGCCGCGCCCGTCCCTGCGAGCACCGCCTGTGCGCGCGCGCGTGAGCTGATGTCGCCGGAGGCGATCACGGGGACGTCGACCGCGTCGACGAGCTCCGCCGTCAGCGCGTGGTCGGCCGTGCCGGTGTACATCTGCTTCGCCGAGCGCGGGTGGAGCGTGAGCGACGCCGCTCCGGCCTCCACGAGTCGCGGCCCGACCGCGAGACACGCGCGCGACCCGTCTTCGAGCCCGCGGCGCATCTTCACCGAAACCGGCACCGAGACCGCTCCCGCGACGGCCGCGACGATGCGGCAAGCGCGGTCCGGATCCTCGAGCAGCGTCGCGCCCGCACCCGTCTTCGTCACCTTGCGCACCGGGCACCCGAAGTTGATGTCGACGAGATCTGCCCCGGCCGCCTCGACCATGCGCGCGGCGTCCGCCATCACCGCCGGATCGGAGCCGAAGATCTGGATCGCGAGCGGATGCTCGTCGCTCGCCACGCGCAGGTAGCCGAGCGTCCGCTCGTTCCGGTGCTCGAGCCCCGCGCAGCTGACCATCTCCGAGCACACGAGCCCGGCGCCGAAGCGGCGACCCTGGCGGCGGAACGCCTGGACGCTCACGCCGGCCATCGGGGCGAGCACGAGCCGGGTCGGGATCTCGACCGGGCCGATGTTCCAGGAGGTGCGCAGATCTGGCTGCACAGAGCGGGAAATGGTAGCTGGCGCGATGTTGACGGGCGTCACGCCGCACGGCTACGATGGCCGGCCGCGAAGGTGCCTGGGGTGGCGCCTCGCACTTTTCTTGGAGGGGTCAGGAGGCCGCTGTGAAGGACGTAATCCTCACGCCCGAGGGCTACGAGAAGCTGAAGGAGGAGATCCGCTTCCTCTCGAACGAGAAGCGGCGCGAGGTGGCCGAGCGGATCCGGATCGCGCGCGAGTTCGGGGACATCGCGGAGAACGCCGAGTACGACGACGCGAAGAACGAGCAGGCGATGCTCGAGCACCGGATCGCGCTGCTCGAGGAGCGGCTCTCGGCCGCCCGCGTGATCGCGGCCGACGAGGTGACGACCGACGTCGTCTCGATCGGCTCTCGCGTGCGCCTCAAGGACATCGACGCGAACGAGACCGTGGAGTACCACGTCGTCGGCTCCGCCGAGGCCAACCCCGCGGAGCACAAGCTGTCGAACGAGTCCCCGGTCGGCAAGGCGATCATGGGGCGCAAGAAGGGCGAGGTCGTCGAGGTCGCGGCGCCGCGCGGCTCGCTCAAGTTCAAGATCCTCGGCATCAACGCGGCGTAGAACTTCTTACACTCGAGCGCGTGACGCTCCCGAGACGCTTCCCCGACCGGGACGAGGTCGTCGCGGTCCGGGCCGACGCCGAACGTCTCGAGCCGGGGGAGGAGAGCGCCGAGAAGCGGCGGCTGGCCGGGCGCGTCCTCGCCCGCCGCGGGCACGGCAAGCTCGTCTTCCTCGACCTCGTCGACCGCTCCGGCCGGCTCCAGATCCTCTGCGACGAGAGCCGCACCGGAACCGTCGACCTCGACCTGGGCGACGTCGTCGGCGTCACGGGATCGCCGGCGCGGACGCGCCGCGGGGAGCCCTCGCTCGCGGTGGACGCGCTCGAGCTGCTCGCGAAGAACCGGCGCCCGCTCCCGGACACCTTCCACGGCGTCACCGACACGGAGACGCGGTACCGGCAGCGCTACCTCGACCTGCTGATGAACGAGGAGACGCGCGCGGACTTCCTGCTCAGGACGCGGCTCGTCTCCGCGATCCGGCGCCAGCTCGACGCTGCGGGCTTCGTCGAGGTCGAGACGCCGGTGCTCCAGCCGCGCTACGGCGGCGCGTTCGCGCGCCCGTTCGTCACCCACCACAACGAGCTCGACACGGACCTGTACCTGCGGATCGCGACCGAGCTCTACCTGAAGCGGCTGATCGTCGGCGGGCTCGAGCGGGTGTACGAGCTCGGCAAGGACTTCCGGAACGAGGGCGTCTCCTTCAAGCACAACCCGGAGTTCACGATGGTCGAGTGGTACGAGGCGTACGCCGACTACGAGGACACGATGGTGCGGGTCGAGGAGCTCGTCGCCGCGGTCGCGCGGGAGGTGCTGGGAACGACGGAGGTGGAGTTCCGCGCGCACCGGCTCGACCTCGCGCCGCCGTGGCGGCGGCTCGGCTTCGTCGAGTCGCTGGAGGAGCACAGGTTGTGGACGCGCGACGCCGAGGACCTGGAGCGCCGCCTCCGGGAGCGCGACGTCGACACGCGGCAGGATCGGGACTGGCCGCAGCTCGTCGACCACGCCTTCTCGCACTTCGTCGAGCCGTCTCTCCTCGAGCCGACGATCGTCCGCGACTACCCGGTCGAGATCTCGCCGTTCGCGCGGCTGCGCGACGACGGTTCCGGGCTCGTGGAGCGCTTCGAGTACTTCGTCGGCGGCATGGAGCTCGGGAACGCCTTCACCGAGCTGGCCGATCCGGACGAGCAGGCGGCGCGCTTCGCGCAGTCCGCCGCGCAGGCCGACGGGGAGCAGGGCGATCCGGACTACGTGGAGGCGCTCGCGTACGGGATGCCGCCGACGGGGGGTCTCGGCCTCGGCATCGACCGCCTCGCGATGATCCTGACGGGTCGCGAGTCGATCCGTGACGTGATCCTCTTTCCGGCGCTGCGCGAGCGGCCGTGACCGGTCGCCGCCACGGCACGCGCGGACGCCGGGGGTGCGAGTCCGTGCCGCCGCACGGCTCCCTATGATGCGGGCATGAGCACTGCGGTCGTCACCGGCGGCGCCGGCTTCCTCGGCTCGCACCTGTGCGACTACCTGCTCGAGCGCGGCGACCGCGTGATCTGCGTCGACAACCTGGAGACGGGCTCGCTCCAGAACGTCGAGCACATGCGGAACCCCGCGTTCACGTTCGTGAACCACGACATCACGAGCCACCTCCAGATCGACGAGCCGGTGGACTTCGTCTACCACCTGGCGAGCCCGGCGAGCCCGATCGACTACCTGCGCCTGCCGCTCGCGACGCTCAAGGTCGGCTCGTACGGGACGCACAACGCGCTCGGCCTCGCCAAGTGGAAGCGGGCGCGGTTCCTGCTCGCGTCGACGAGCGAGGTATACGGCGACCCGCAGGTGCATCCGCAGCCGGAGACGTACTGGGGCCACGTGAACCCGATCGGGCCGCGCGGCGTCTACGACGAGGCGAAGCGGTACTCGGAGGCGCTGACGATGGCCTACCACCGCGCGCAGGGCGTCGACACGGCGATCGTCCGCATCTTCAACACGTACGGCCCGCGCATGCGCCCGCACGACGGGCGTGCGGTCCCGACGTTCGTGCGTCAGGCGCTGGAGAACAAGCCGCTCACCGTCTTCGGCACGGGCTCCCAGACGCGGAGCTTCTGCTACGTCGACGACCTGATCCGCGGGCTCGTCCTCCTCGCGGAAAGCGGCGAGCACATGCCGGTCAACATCGGCAATCCGCACGAGTTCACGCTGCTCGAGCTCGCCGAGATCGTGATCCGCGTCAGCGGGTCGCAGAGTGAGATCGTGTTCGAGGCGCTACCGGTGGACGATCCGCAGATCCGGCAGCCCGACATCACGCGCGCGCGGCAGCTGCTCCGGTGGGAGCCGGAGGTGCCGCTCGAGGACGGCTTGCGCCGGCTCCTCGACGCGGGCGGGCACGCGTACGGGAGGCGCGACGGCAGCGCGGCTCTGCGCGAGGAGCCGGCGCCCGAGGTCGGGGCGCAGACCGCCGCAGAAGTCGCCTAAGACGCTCGGGCGTCTACCGCTCGCGGGCGCGTGTCTGCGCCGACCGGGAGCGCAAGCTGGCGGTACGGGTCGAACCCGGAGACGCCGACTCCGACGAGACGCAACGGGCCGGCGCGGTCCGCGAGCGCGCGGTCGAGGAGCGCGCAGGCGAGATCGCCGATGCGCTGCGCGTCGTCGGTCCCGACGGGGAGCGACGTCGAGCGGCTGCGGATCGAGAAGTCGGGGTAGCGCACCTTCGTCGTCACCGTGCGCGCCGCCCGTCCCGAGGAAATCAGGTGCTCTGCGAGCCGGTCGGCCATTCGCCGCAGCTCCTCGTGCAGGCGCTCGAGATCGCCGACGTCTCGCTCGAACGTCTCCTCGTGGCTGATCGAGATCCGCTCCGACGGCGGCTCGAGCGGACGCGGGTCGATCCCGCGCGCGCGGTCGCGCAGCATCCGCCCGTTCTTCCCGGGCAGGAGCGTGGCGAGGTCGCCGTCGCCGAGCGCGGCGAGCGCGCCGAGGGTCGCGATCCCGAGGCCGCGCAGCCGCTCCTCCGTCCGCGGCCCGATGCCGGGCAGCAGGCGGATGTCGAACGGCGCGAGGAACTCGGCCTCGCGCCCCGGCGGCACGATCGTCAGGCCGCCCGGCTTTCGCCGGTCGCTCGCGACCTTGGCGACGACCTTGGAGGTGCCGACGCCGAGGGAGCAGGAGAGGCTCGTCGCGCCGCGCACCGCCGTCTGCACGGCCTCGGCGACGGCGCGGGCGCGCGCGAAGTCCGGCGCCACTTCCCCGACGTCGAGGTAGCCCTCGTCGAGGCCGGCCCGCTCGATCGTCGGCACCACGCTCGCGACGGTGTCCCAGACGACGGCGGAGTACTCGCGGTAGACCGTGTGCCGGGGGCGGACGAAGACCGCGTGCGGGCAGCGGCGGAGCGCCTCCGCGCAGCTCATCGCCGACCGGATGCCGAACTTCCGCGCCTCGTAGTTCGCGGTCGAGACGACGCCACGGCCGTGCGGGTCGCCGCCGACGACGAGCGGCTTCGCCCGCAGCGCCGGATCCTCGAGCTCCTCGACCGCGGCGAAGAACGCGTCCAGGTCGAGGTGCGCGACGATCACGTGCGAAGGCTACGTGGCGCCTCGGAAGGGAAGAGGGGGGCTCGCGCCTGCTTGCGGCGGGCAGGCGCGAGCCCGTGCGTCGAACGCGGGTGCCCGTTTGCGGCTCGCGGGCGGCGCTCGATCTGAAGGTAAAGACTCCGCGCCGCGGCGTAGCTTGCTGACCCGTCCGGGGGATCTTTCGCGAGCCGCGCCGGAGCGGATACGCGCGGATAAAGAGTCTGTGAACCGCCGCGGGGACAACGGGGGCCGTGGGCTACACTCCCCTGACCTCGACGCGAGTCGCTCACGAAAGGGGGGTCGAGGTCGTGTTCGAACGCTTCACCGAGAGGGCCCGGCAGGTCGTCGTTCTCGCCCAGGACGAGGCCCGCGCCCTCAAGCACAACTACATCGGCACGGAGCACATCCTGCTCGGCCTGCTCCGCGAGGAGGAAGGCCTTGCCGCGCGCGTCCTCGAGTCGCTCGACATCACGGTCGAGCGGGTGCGCGCGCAGGTCGTGCGCATCGTCGGGCAGGGCGACGAGGTCACGACCGGCCAGATCCCGTTCACGCCGCGCGCGAAGAAGGTGCTCGAGCTCGCGCTGCGCGAGGCCCTCTCGCTGGGTCACAACTACATCGGCACGGAGCACATCCTGCTCGGTCTGGTTCGCGAGAACGAGGGCGTCGCAGCGCGCATCCTGCTCGACTTCGACGCGGACGCCGAGAAGATCCGCAACGAGATCATCCGCATGCTCTCCGGCCCCGGCCGGCGCCAGGGCGGCGGCGGAGGCGCGAGCGGCGAGGGCAAGTCGAAGAGCTCGAAGCTGCTCGACCAGTTCGGGCGGAACCTCACGAAGCAGGCCGCGGATGGGAAGCTGGACCCGGTCGTCGGCCGCCAGACCGAGATCGAGCGCGTGATGCAGATCCTGTCGCGCCGCACGAAGAACAATCCGGTCCTCATCGGCGAGCCGGGCGTCGGCAAGACGGCCGTCGTCGAGGGCCTGGCCGCGCGGATCAGCTCGAACCAGGTGCCAGAGCTCCTGAAGGGCAAGCAGATCTACACGCTCGACCTCGCCGCGCTGGTCGCCGGATCGAAGTACCGGGGCGAGTTCGAGGAGCGCCTGAAGAAGGTGATGAAGGAGATCACCCAGCGCGGCGACATCATCCTGTTCATCGACGAGCTCCACAACCTCGTCGGCGCCGGCGCCGCCGAGGGCGCGATCGACGCCGCCTCGATCCTGAAGCCCGCGCTGGCGCGTGGGGAGCTGCAGACCGTCGGCGCGACGACGCTCGACGAGTACCGGAAGTACCTCGAGCGGGACGCTGCGCTCGAGCGCCGCTTCCAGCAGATTCGCGTCGACGAGCCGTCGGTCGACGACACGGTGCAGATCCTGCGCGGCCTCCGCGACCGCTACGAGGCGCACCACCGCTGCAAGATCACGGACGAGGCGCTGCAGGCCTCCGCGACGCTCGCCGACCGCTACATCCAGGACCGCCACCTGCCCGACAAGGCGATCGACCTCATCGACGAGGCCGCGTCGCGCCTCCGCATCCGCACGATGAGCGCGCCGCCTCGTTACCGCGAGCTCGAGGACGAGATCGAGAAGGTGCGCAAGGACAAGGAAGACGCGATCGAGAACCAGGAGTTCGAGAAGGCGGCGTCGCTGCGCGACAAGGAGCGCAAGCTGACGCAGAAGAAGCGCGAGCTCGAGGAGGACTGGCGCTCGTCGGAGACGACGGAGCAGCAGCCCGAGGTCGGCGAGGAGGAGATCGCCGACATCGTCTCGATGTGGACCGGCATCCCCGTCTTCAAGCTCACCGAGGCCGAGTCGCAGAAGCTGATCCGGATGGAGGACGAGCTCCACAAGCGCGTGATCGGGCAGCACCAGGCGATCGTCGCGGTCTCGAAGGCGATCCGCCGAGCGCGCGCGGGAATCAAGGACCCGAAGCGCCCGACGGGCTCGTTCATCTTCCTCGGCCCCTCCGGCGTCGGGAAGACCGAGCTCGCGCGGACGCTCGCCGAGTTCCTGTTCGGCGACGAGGACGCGATGGTTCGCATCGACATGTCGGAGTACATGGAGAAGCACGCCGTCTCGCGCCTGGTCGGCTCGCCTCCCGGCTACGTCGGCTACGACGAGGGCGGCCAGCTCACGGAGGCCGTGCGCCGCAAGCCGTACTCCGTGCTGCTGCTCGACGAGATCGAGAAGGCGCACCCGGACGTCTTCAACATCCTGCTCCAGATCCTCGAGGACGGCCGCCTGACCGACGCGCAGGGACGCAAGGTCGACTTCAGGAACACGATCGTGATCATGACCTCGAACATCGGCTCGGCGTCGATCTCGAAGAACGTCGGCCTCGGCTTCTCGCAGGGCGACGAGACCGGCTTGTCGTACGAGGACATGAAGAGCCGGGTCATGAGCGAGCTCAAGAAGGCCTTCCGGCCGGAGCTGCTGAACCGGATCGACGAAGTGATCGTCTTCCCGAAGCTGACGAAGCAGGAGATCCTCGTCATCGTCGACCTGCTGATGAAGCGGCTGCGCGAGCAGATGGCGCTGCACGAGGTGACCATCGAGCTCACGGACGAGGCGAAGGAGCTGCTCGTCGAGAAGGGCTTCGACCCGGCGATGGGCGCGAGGCCGCTCCGCCGCGCGATCCAGCAGTACATCGAGGACCCGCTCGCGGACTTCGTGCTCGGCCGGACGCTCGAGCCCGGCTCGACGATCCTCGTCGGCCGCAAGGCCGAGGTCGCGGAGGGCGAGCCCGAGGTGGACATCGTCGTCATGCCGCCGGACCTGACGGCGGAGCACGTGACGGTGCCGGCCGACGAGCCCGTGGCCGCCGCGGACGACGCCGGCGACGACGCCGTCTAGCCGCTCGCGCTCCGACGCTTCCGTCCTGTCCGATGGCGGCCATACAGTGTGTGCCGATGACGGTCGAGCAGCTCGAACAGGTCGACGCCGCCCTCTTGTGCATCTCTGAGGCGCGCGAGCGGCTGGAGCGACTCGCTCGCGCGCTCGGCGAGGAGGCGGCGGAGGCAGCGCGTGTTCGCGCGCTAGAGGACGCGGAACGCCAGCTCCTCGACCTTCACAACGACCTCCGGCGCAAGACGTATTTCCCGGGGCCCGGCGCGACGCCGCAGACTCAGCTCCAGCTCGCCGCGTCGGCCTGACCGCGCGGCGGCAGCCGCGACTCAGGCGTTGGCTGCGGGAGATCCGCAGCCTGGAACACGGGTCCGGCGGCGACGGCGTCGAGGAGCGCGTCCAGCTCGGGGCCGAGCGCGACGGTTCCCTCCACGATCCAGAGCAGCCGGAGTAGCTCCTCGCTGAACACGGCCGGCCACGCCGTCGGACGGATGCGATCGAGCTGCGACGAACGCCTTCCCGCACCCTCGCGCATTCGGTAGTCGAGCCACGAGCCGAGCACGTCGAGGCCAGAGACGGAATAGCTGCGCACCTCCGGCGACACCGGCGCAAAGACGCCGTCGCCGACGTGCAGCTCGTGCTTCTCGACGTCGTACCAGTGGCGTGCGGGATACGCGTCCTCCGTCGAGGGCACCGCGACGACGGATCGCGCCGGGCCTTGAGGAACCTCGCCGGCCTTCGCTCCAGGCGGGACAAAGCGCTCGGCGTACGTGTGGAGGAAGAGCAATCGCTCGCCCAGGCCGACGGCTCGCTTCCACAGCTCGCCATTGCGCGTGAGGGGGACACGTGGCCCAGGGATCTCGAGTTCCTGCGCGAAGCGCGACGCATAGGCGGGCGCGGTGAGGATCGCGTAGCAATACGCGAGAAGCTCCTCGGGTAGCACATTGCCAAGCGCCCTCAGAAGCCCTCCACCGACATTCGGCTCTCTCGCGGCGGCGTCGCGGTACAGCGGGATCACGTCCTTTCCGCCGCGCCCCGAGAAGTGATGCCGATCCGGGACGAGGGTGGAGGCTGTCGCCGCGGGTCCCGTCCCGAGGATGTCTGTCAGCAACGTCGTTAGGAACGTCTGGCGCGGCCCCCAGCTCCGCCATAGGACCGGCCGCGGGTAATCAGCGAGACGATTGTCGGCGAGGAAGAATTGCCGATCGAGCGTTCGGAACGCGATGCGAATCGAGCTTGGAACCGGCACGTCCGGCGCCAGTGTCTCGATGGGGGGCAACCGCGACAGATTGTCGGCGAGATCCGCGTACGCGTGCCCAATCTTTCTATCGCGTGTTTCGCGGAATAGCTCGCGCCGCTCGTTGACCGAGCTGCTCAGAAGCGCGATCCACCTACGCTCGAGCGTCTGCCGATCAGGCGCGATCGGCCACGTTCGCTTCACTTCCATACCGGTGTGCTGCCACGGGAACAAATCTGTCAGCGCGGGCCACGAGAAGTAATCGCCCGTCTGCTGCGGGACGAACGGCTGTGTCCACCCGCTGAAACACTCCGCCCAAGTGACCCGGCTGAAGGCGTCGACGTTGCGGAGTGCTGCATACTTCTCTTCGCGCGTCCCCTCGAGTCGCGCATAGCGCACCCGAGCCGACTGCGCGGGATTCGGGTCTCCGTACCGCACGCCGACGGCGATCGCGACCGGCGTCTGGATGTCGAACACGTTCTCGTCCTGGCGCGCGCCGCGGCCCTCGCCGCCGAGATCAAGGATCCACAAGTCGTCGAACGTCTCGCGCATGTGTCGTCGCATTCCCGCGAAGCCGGGGCCGCGCAGGTACGACGACGCCGTGATGAAGCTCACGATACCCGGCCCCGGCGAGTGCTCGAACACCTTCCAGAGCGCCCAGCGCCAGAAGTAGACGTAGAGGTTGTACAGGTTCTTCGCGTGGACGCCGGGCGTGTCGCGCAGGAAGTCGCGCAGGATTCCGACCTCACCGTCCGCCTCGCGCCGGACCCAGCCTCCGAGTCGATCGACGATCCCAACCTCATCCGGTTCGATTGTCTGGCGGAAGTACGGCGGGTTGCCGATGCAGACGAGGACGCGGGCGTCCGTCTTCACGCGTCGAGCACGCTCGTTCTCCTGCGCGAGCTTTTCCACGAACAGCGGTCGGTGGGCGAAACCGGGCGGGGCGACGTGCGGAGCCTCTAGCGTGTCGGTGAGGTAGATGTGCGCGCCGTTCTCTGGCAGGTCGGCGCCAGCCTCGGCGATTTGCTGCGCGAACCGGAGGTGCGACACGACATACGAGGCCACGAGGAGCTCGAAGCCGTGGAAACTCCGCCCGACGACGCCGGCACGGCCCGCGACCTGTCCGGCGCCGTACTTCTCACGGACGCGCTCAAGCCCCTCGTTCATCGCTGCCAGCAGGTACGTTCCCGTGCCGACCGCGGGATCGAGGACGACCACGTCATCCGACGCGAATCCGACCTCCTTGTCGAACCGCGTACGCAGCAGTTCTGCGACAAGCTCGACCTGCGCCCCGACGACAGCGGGCGGCGTGAAGTAGACACCGCGATTCTTACGCAGCCGCTTGTCGTACGCGGCAAGGAAGTCCTCGTAGAAATACAGCCAGATGTCGCGGTCCTTCGCCTTCTTCGCGAGCGCCGCCGGGTTGACGGCCGCGATCACGCGCTCAAGGAGGTCGACGGGCACGGCGACCTCCGCTCGCGCGAGCGGGTCGGTGATCAGCCGCAGCACCTGTGCGAGCAGGCTGTGCCGTCGGTCGAGCCGCGCTGGTGCGTTGCCGTGCAGATCGCGCTCCCCTTCTACGCGAGCGAGCAGGAGCGCGTACGTCAGCGTTTGCGCGTAGGCGTCTGCGAACTGGGCGTCGTCGGCGTCGGGGAAGAAGAAGTCGCGCCAGTCGTCGGCGAGGTGCTTCAGTGCCGACTGCGGGTTCGCGAGCGAAAGTCGGACCGATTCACGGAGCAAGCGCGTCAGCGGTGCAAGGAGCTGCGCGAGTGCCGGCGGCGACGTCGGAACGAGTGGCTCCCACGTGAAGAAGTCACGCAGCGTTGACTCGAGCTGCAGCGCCGCGGCGTCGTCGAATGCGTGCGCGCCGTCGCTCCTCACGTCGCCGCGCGCCTTTACCGTCGCAGCGAGCCGGCCACGTCGATAGAGCGCCCAATCGTTGCCGTCGGTGTACAGCAGATTCGGGTGGTCCCGAAGCTTTTCGAACTGCTGGCGGTCGTGCTCGGCCCACGACGTGCCTGGACGTACGCCTTTACCAGGAGCCTTCAGCTCAACGTGGCCCACGAGCAGCTGGCCCGTTGAGACACCGATGTCCGGCCGAACGCCAGGGTGCCCGAGCGCCTCCGTCCGCGCCACGATGTCGAGATCAAACTCTTCGCCCGCGACGTGCAGTAGGAGCTGCACGGGCCCCTTCAGTTGGTCCTCTGCCTGCGCCGGATTCGCTGACGCGACCGCGAAGTTCGCCGTGAGCGCGCTCCCGAAGGTTCGAAGCGGTTCCGTCAGCAGTGGCACGAAGTCAATTGTGCGCAGGTCGCCGTCGGGCGTGGGGCGCCACCTACGGCCAGCGCGACGGCTGCGGCCGCCTCCAGCTCCGCCGTCTGCCTCACGCGCGACACCGTAACGTCGCCCTCAATCGGGGTGTCCCGACGCGCACGAACATCCTCGGCGGGCGACCGCGGTGCGAGGAAATTGTCGCGATGTCGTTACGGAGCGCTCACGCGTTGCGTCCGCGACGGCTCCTAGACTCGCGGGATGGCGAAGGCTGCCGTCCAGTTCGCGTGCACCGAGTGCGGGTACTCAGCCGGGCGGTGGTTCGGCAAGTGTCCCGGCTGCGACGCGTTCGGGACGCTCGTGGAGGACGCCGCGCCGAAGCCCGGCGCGGTTGCGCCCCGTCCGCTCCTGCGCCTCGTGGACGTCGAGGTCGAGGAGGCGGCGCGGATCGCGACCGGCGTCCCGGAGCTCGACCGCGTCCTCGGCGGCGGCCTCGTTCCCGCGTCGCTCGTCCTCGTCGGCGGCGAGCCGGGGGTCGGGAAGTCGACGCTGCTCCTGATGGCGCTCGCGGCGATCTCGAAGGAGCGGCGCGCGCTTCTCGTCACGGGCGAGGAGTCGACGGCGCAGGTGAAGCTACGCGCGGCTCGGCTCGGCGGCGCGGAGCGCGTCGAGATCCTCGCCGAGACGCAGCTCGAGGCCGTGTGCGCGACGCTCGAGACCGAGCGGCCGGACGTCTGCGTGATCGACTCCGTGCAGACGCTGTACTCGTCGGAGGTCGGCTCCGCGCCCGGGTCGGTCGCGCAGGTGCGCGAGGCCGCGGCGCGACTGCTGCGCGTCGCGAAGGAGGCGGGCGTCGCGACGATCCTCGTCGGCCACGTGACGAAGGACGGCTCGGTCGCCGGTCCGCGAGTGCTCGAACACCTCGTCGACTGCGTGCTCCAGTTCGAGGGCGACCGCTACCACGCGCACCGCGTGCTGCGCGCGGCGAAGAACCGTTTCGGCTCGACGAACGAGCTCGGCGTCTTCGAGATGACGGGCACCGGGCTCGCGGGGGTACCGGATCCGTCCGCGATCTTCGGGCGGACGCAGCCGGGCGAGGTCGGCGCGGCGGTCGCGTGCGCACTCGAAGGCACCCGGCCGCTGCTGCTCGAGATCCAGGCGCTCGTCGCGCCGACCGACCTCGCGATGCCGCGGCGCGTCGGGACGGGCGTCGACCCGAAGCGGCTCGCGATGATCGTCGCCGTGCTCTCGCGGCACGCGCGCGTCCCGCTGGGGCAGGCCGACGTGTTCGTGAACGTCGCCGGCGGCGTCCGGATCGACGAGCCCGGCGCCGACCTCGCCGTCGCGCTCGCGATCGCGTCGGCGGCGAAGGGACAGCCCGTCCGCGACGCGACCGCCGCGTTCGGCGAGGTGGGGCTCACGGGGCGGCTGCGCGCGGCGACCCAGGCGGAGCGTCGGCTCGACGAGTGCCAGAAGCTCGGCCTCGCGGCCGTCGTCGCCCCCGTCGGCACCCCCGCACGTGGCAGAATTGCCGTCGCAGCTGCCGAGACGCTCCGGCACGCGATCAAGGCGGGGCTCGATGCAGAGAGAACAGAAGCAGGTTAGGCGCGAGGCGACTGCGGCGCTCGGCTTTACGCGCGCCCCGGCCGAGGACGATCCCCGCACGGATCCCAAGCTGCTCGAGGCGCTCGCCCGCATCGCGCCGGGAACCGCGCTGCGCCAGGCGATCGACGACATCATCCTCTCGCGCGAGGGGGCGCTGATCGTGATCGCGGACCCGGACGAGATCGCGTTCCTCTACTCAGGCGGGATCAAGCTCGACCAGCCGTTCACGCCGCAGCTCCTGTACGAGCTCGCGAAGATGGACGGCGCGATCATCGTCAACGAGACGCTGTCGAAGCTCGCCTACGCGAACGTGCAGCTGATGCCGGACCCGACGATCGCCTCGAACGAGACCGGCACCCGACACCGGACCGCGGAGCGCGTCGCGAAGCAGACGGGCGCGCTCGTCGTCTCCATCTCGCAGCAGCGGGAGACGGTGACGGTCTTCGTCGGCCACACCCGGTACCAGCTGGACGCGGTAGCCGACACGCTCGCGAAGACGAACCAGGCGCTCGGCACGCTCGAGACGTATCGCCAGCGCCTGAACCAGGTGCTGACGCGGCTGACCGCGCTCGAGTTCCAGAACGCCGTTGTCCTGGACGACGTGCTCGTCGTGCTGCAGCGGGCCGAGATGACGACGCGCATGGCCGAGGACATCGAGCGCGACTGCGTCGAGCTCGGGAGCGAGGGGCGCCTGATCCGGATGCAGCTCGAGGAGATGGTCGGCGACGTGCCGGCGGAGAAGGAGGCCGTCGTCCGGGACTACCACGCCGAGGGCGACGCCGCGCACGTACACGAGAGCCTCGAGGCGCTCGCGGCGATGGCCTACCACGACCTGCTCGAGTTCGAGCTGCTCGCCGTCCTCGGGTATCCCGCGACTGTGAATCCGCTCGATCACAGTGTCGCGCCGCGTGGCTACCGCGTCCTCGCGCACATCCCCCGCGTCCCCACCGCGGTCGTCGAGAAGGTCGTGGAGCGCCTCGATGGGCTCGAGACGATCGTGCGGGCGTCGCAGCGCGAGCTCGAGGCGGTCGCCGGCGTCGGTCCGAGTCGTGCGCGAGAGATCAGGGAAGGGCTGCGGCGGCTGCAGGAGCACAACCTCGTCGACCGCTACCTCGAGATCTAGCGACTGCGACTAGCCCGCTCCGAGCAGGGCTTTTCCGGTCGACGCCGCGAAAACCCCTGGAAACATCGCTTTTTCGCGCCGGTTTCTGTATACTGAGCAGCCTCAGCCGGCGGCCTCGTCCCGCCGGCTTCTTGACGACGTACGCGAACCACAAGGGGAGGGCGGCTTGTACAAGGTCGGTGAAAAGGTGGTCTATCCGCACCACGGAGCGGGAACCGTCGTGAAGCGCGAGGTGCGCGAGGTGCTCGGGCAGAAGCGCGAGTACCTGACCATCAAGATCCTGCACAACGACATGACGGTCAACGTGCCGTCCGAGAACGCAGAGAAGGTCGGCCTCCGCAAGGTCAGCGACGAGAAGATGATGGATCTCGTGCTCAAGGCGCTCACGGGCGGTAGCACCGAGATGCCGAAGAACTGGAACCGCCGCTTCAAGCACAACCGCGACAAGATCAAGACCGGCGACATCTACGAGCTCGCCGAGGTCGTGCGGAACCTCTCCCTGCGCGACCACGAGAAGGGGCTTTCGACCGGCGAGAAGCAGATGTTCGTCAAGGCGAAGAAGATCCTCGCGAGCGAGCTGATGTACGCGAAGGCGATGGACGAGGACGAGGCAGGCGTCTGGCTTGACGAGGTGCTCGCACAGAACGGCGGCAACGGCGGGAAGAAGAAGTCCGTCAAGGCCGTCGCCACCGCGTAGCGCGCCGCGCTGTCATTGTCCGTCTGGGCCGTCCTCGCCGCAGCCGGGAGCGGGGAGCGGCTCGGCGCGGACCGGCCGAAGGCGTTCGCTCGCCTCGGTGACGCGCCGCTGCTCGCGGAGAGCGTTACGCGGCTGGACGCGTCGGACTGGATCGACGCGATCGTGATCGCGGCGCCACCCGGGTGGGAGGAGCCGGCGATCCTCCTCACGGAGGAGCTCGGTGCGGGGAAGGTGACGTCGTGCGTCGCGGGTGGGGCGACGCGCGCCGAGTCCGTGCGCCTCGCCCTCGCCGAGGTGCCGGAGGAAGCGACCGTCGCGGTCGTCCACGACGCGGCCCGCCCGGTCCTGCCGGAAGAGGTCGTCGGCCGCGTGCTCGCGCCGCTCTCCGAGGGCTGGGACGGCGTCGTGCCAGGACTTCCGGTCGCCGACACCGTGAAGCGCGTGCGCCGCGACCAGGTGGTCGAGACGCTCGAGCGCGAAGGCCTCGTCGCCGTCCAGACGCCGCAGGCGTTCCTCGCGCCGGTCCTGCGCGCCGCGCTTGCGGACTCGGGCGAGGCGAGCGACTGCGCGGCGCTCGTGGAAGCGCGCGGCGGCCGGATCAAGGTCGTGGCCGGCGATCGGCGCTTGCTGAAGGTGACGACGCGCGACGATCTCGCCGCCGTGTCGGCGTACCTATGATCGTCGACTACCACATGCACCCGCGGCGGCCCGGCGGGAGCCCCGGCGTCGAGGATCTCGACCACACGCTGGAAGCGGTGGAGCGCTACGTCGAGGCGGCCGCGCGCGCCGGCGTGGACGAGATCGGCTTCACGGAGCACGTCTACTACTTCCGCGAGACGCGCCGGCTCTGGACGGCGCCTTACCAGGTCGACCGCTGCCGGTTCGAGCTCGAGCCGTACGTCGACGCCGTCGTCGAGGGCAAGCGCCGCGGCTACCCGGTGAAGCTAGGGCTCGAGGTGGACTTCGTGCCGGGGCGGGAAGAGGAGACGCGCGCGCTCCTCGAGCCGTACCCGTGGGACTACCTGCTCGGCTCGATCCATTTCCTCGACGACCTAGGGATCGACGGGCCGCCGCGGCTCGTCGACGCGGTCGGAGTGGACGAGGCATGGCGCCGCTACTTCGCCGCGCTCGCCGCGGCCGCGCGGTCCGGGCTCTTCGACTCGCTGGCGCATCCCGACCTCGTGAAGATCTTCGGCGACCGCCCCGACGCCGGGCTGACGACCCGGCTCTACGCCGACGCCGCCGACGCGGTCGCGGAGGCGGGGGTCGCGGTCGAGATCTCGAGCGCGGGCGAGTACAAGCCAGTCGCCGAGCCGTACCCGGCCGCGGCGCTCCTGCGCGCGTTTCGCGGGCGGGGCGTTCCGATCACGCTGGCGTCCGACGCGCACCTCGCGGAGAACGTCGGCCGCGGCCTCGAGCGCGTCGTCGCTCACGCGCGTGCAGCGGGCTACGACACGGTCACCGTGCTCGAGGGGCGCGGGAAGCGGCAGGAGCCGCTGGGATGAGCGAGTTTCGGGTCGGCACCGGGTTCGACGCGCACGCGCTCGTCGAAGGCGTCCCGCTCGTCCTCGGCGGGCTCAGGTTCCGGTCGGCGCGCGGCCTTGCCGGCCACTCCGACGGTGACGTGATCACGCACGCGCTGATCGACGCGGTGCTCGGCGCGGCCGCGCTCGGCGACATCGGCTCGATGTTCCCGTCCGACGATCCCGCCTTCGACGGCGCGCGCTCGCTCGACCTGCTGGCGCGCGCGTACGCCCACGTCCAGGAGCGCGGCTACGAGCTTGTCAACGCCGACTGCGTGCTGATCGGCGAGGAGCCGCGCGTCGCGCCGATACGGCACGAGATGGAGATGCTGCTGGCAGGGTCGCTCGGCGTCGGGCCGCACGTGATCGCGGTCCGCGCGACGACGACCGACGGCCTCGGCTTCACAGGGCGCGGCGAGGGACTAGCCGCGCAGGCCGTCGCGTTGCTCCGGCGTCTTTAAGGAACGCGCAAGGTCTCGCTGCAAGACTTCGACGCGATGGCCACAACGGATCTCCCGGGCGCGCGGAAGCGGGTGCGGCTCGCCGGCCGGTTCGCGCCGGCCGTCGGGCTCGTCGCGCTCATGGTCGGCGGCCTCTGGTTCTTCGGCGCCATGGTGACGAACAGCTTTGCGGCGTCGACGGCCCTGTCGGCCGTGTGGATCGCGCTCCTGGGCGCTGCCGTCGCCGTCGTCTCGCTCCGCCGCCGCTCACTGCTCGTCCCGCTCGGCGGGACGTTTGCGGTTGCGGCAGCGATCCTCGGCGCGTTTTTCGCGTGGGCGACGCTCGTCGACAAGACAGTCGACGAGGACGTCGTCGTCGCCTCGGCGGCGCCAGCCGCGAGCCCGCGGAGCGGTGCGACCGGAAAGGCGAGCCTCGCGCGAGGGCGGTTCGTCGGCCTCGCGCACGCTACCTCGGGAACGGCTGCCGTCGTCGAGCTCCCCGGAGGCGCGCGGAAGCTCACGCTGACGAACCTCGATACCGACGCCGGGCCGGACCTCCGCGTGTATCTCGCGGCCGGCCCCGTCGACGAGGGTCGCGCCCGCGACCACGTCGACCTCGGCGCGCTGAAGGGCAACAAGGGCACTCAGCAGTACGACGTCCCCGTCGGTGTCGACGTGGCGGAGCATGCGACGGTCGTCATCTGGTGTCGCGCGTTCAGCGTCGCGTTCGGCAAGGCCGTGCTCGCGCCGACGTAGCGCCTTAGCTCTAGCTAGGGGCGGCTGGCAGCGTGAAGGACACTCGGAGCCCTCCGCTGGCGCGGCTCTCGGCCCAGATGCGGCCGCGCTGCGCTTGCACGAGCCCGCGCGCGATCGAGAGGCCGAGCCCTGCGCCGGCGCCGCGCTGCGACGAGCGCGCGCGGTCGCCGCGCCAGAAGCGCTCGAACATCCAACGAGCGGCGTCGGGCTCGATCCCCTCGCCGGTGTCCTCGACGCTGACGTGCACCTCGCTCCCCTTCCGCTCCGCCCGGACGGCGACGGCACCGCCGCTCGGCGTGTGCCTGAGGGAGTTCGAGACGAGGTTGAAGAGGACGCGCTCGACCTTCTCGGGCGCGCACACGACTTTCAGGTCGTCCGCGACGTCACCCTCCAGCGCGACTCCCCGCGCCGACGCCTCGGCCTCCACGCCGCGCAGGCACGCATCGACGAGCGGTGCGAGCGGTCCGGCCTCGACTTCGGGCGTGAGCACTCCCGAGTCGATCCGCGCGAGCTCGAAGAGGTCGTCGACTAGGACGCCCAGCGACCGCACCTGGTCGTGGAGCGCGGGCAGGTAGTGCTCTGTCTCCGCGAGGCCGTCCTCGAGCGCCTCGAGCATCGCCTGCATCGACGCGACGGGTGTCCGCAGATCGTGGCTCGCCCACGCGACGAGCTGGGCCCGCGCGTCGAAGAACTCCTCGACCTTCGCGGCCATCTCGTTGAAGGACGACGCGAGGTCGCTCAGCTCCTTCGGCTCGACCTGGGGCGCGCGGGCGCTCAGGTCGCCCGAAGCGAACGCCGCGGCCGATGCGCGCAGCCGGTTGACGTTGCGCATGATCTGGCGACCGAGCAGGAGGCCCGCCGCGATTGCCGCTGCGGAGGAGGCCAGCGCGATGGCGAGGATCGTCAGGTCGTCGCCGGCCTTGAACGTCGCGGTGGCGAAGACCGCGACCGCGATGACCGGCAGCAGCGTCGACACCAACGAGAGCGCCGCGATCCGCAGGTTGAGCGTCGGCAGCCGGCTCAAGACCCCTCCCGACGCGAGGCCGGCGACGAACGTCGCGCCGGCTGCGAGCAGAGCGACGGTGATCACGGCGAGAAGCGGTACCCGACGCCCCAGACGGTCTCGAGGAACCGCGGCTGCGACGGCTCGTCCTCGATCTTCTCCCGCAGCCGCCGCACGTGGACCGTGACGGTGCCGGTGTCGAGCGCGGACTCGTATCCCCATACGCGGTCCATCAGCTGGTTCCGCGAGAACACGTTGCGCGGGTGGCTCGCGAGGAACCAGAGCAGGTCGAACTCCTTCGCCGTCAGCCGCAGCGCCGCGCCGTCCTTCGTGACGTCGCGTGTGGCGGCGTCGATCTCCAGGTCGCCGAACCGGAGCGCCGCCTCTCCCGCCACGACGGGGCTGCTCCGTCGGAGCACGGAGCGGACGCGCGCCGTAAGCTCGCGAGGCGAGAACGGCTTGGTGACGTAGTCGTCGGCGCCGATCTCGAGTCCGACGATGCGGTCCGCCTCCTCGCCGCGCGCGGTCAGCATGATCACGGGAACGTCCGAGCGAGAGCGGATCCACCGACAGAGCGCGATCCCGTCGATCCCGGGGAGCATCAGGTCGAGCACGACGAGGCTCGGAAGGCTCTGCTCGAGGAGCTCCCGCGCGCGATGGCCGTCGGCCGCCTCTAGGGTCTCGTAGCCGTCGCGTTGGAGGTAGCGGACGACGACCTCGCGGACGATCGGCTCGTCGTCGACGACGAGGACGGTGGCCATGCCGGACATTCTGAGGGCTGCCGTCTTACAGCGCACTGAATTTCCACCGCGGGACCGGCGCGCCGCCGGTCCCGCGGTGGCGAGGGTCCGCTACTTGGATGCGAGCCCGATCGCGCCAGTCGTCGCGCCCGGCGGGTGGGCAACGACGTCCTGGATCCGGACGAGCGACCCGTCCGACTCGACCCGAAACACGCTGATGGTGCCCTGAAGGCGTTCAGCGCGTACAGGTACTTGCTGTTGCCGCTGAGAGACTGGTCCGCAGCGCCGAAGCCGATCATGCCGCGACGGGATTCATCAGCACCAGTACTCCCTCCGGAGTGACGCGGTAGCTGGAGATGTCACCGCTCTGGAAGTTGGTCACGTACGCGTACCTGTTGTCGTCGGTGATGACGACCCAGCAGGTGTCGGAGCGGCCGTTGCGCACGGTCGGACCGAGCGGGACGAGCGTCCCGTCGTCGAGCAGGTCGTACGACGCCGCGCCGCCCTGGAAGGCTGCGCCGACGAAGTTCTCGGTCGTGACGAGCTGTCCGCGCTGAGTGAACGTGAAGCCGAACGGCCCGAGCCCCGTCGTCTGGTTCGTGATCGGGCCGGCTGCGACGCCGTCCTTGCCCACGAGGTACGTCGAGATCGTGTCCGACTGCCGCTCCGTCACGACGAGGATCCGTCCGGACGGGTCGAAGGAGACCTGCGCGCACCCGGAGTTCGTCCCCCCGCTCACCGGCCGGGTCGAGCCCGGGATCGGCGCGAGCTGGCCGTTCGACCGGACGGTGAAGCCGGTGATGCTCGGCGCGCCGCCGGTGCAGTTCGTCGTCCCGCCGTTCAGGACGTACAGGACGTTGTGGTGAACGGTGACGCTGATCGGGTGGTCGCCGTTCGACGGCTCGACGTCCACGAGCTCGAGCGTGTCGGGCAGCACGCGGAAGACCGAGATGTTGTTGCTGCCGGGGTTGACGGCGTATAGAGGAAGCGGTAGCCGCCGTTCAGGTTGTTCGGTGCCTGCTCGCCCAGGATGAGCGGGTTCGCATTGTTCTCGATCGTCCCGCTCCCGCGCCCGCCCGTCAGGAACCGGCCGGCCGGAGTGAGCATCCCGTTCGCGTCGCGGCTGAACGCGGCGATGTTGTTCTGGAGCCCGTTGTTCGACATCGAGAAGACCGCGCCCGGGCGCAGCTGCGCGCCCTCGTCGTTTGCCATCGCGGCTCCCGACCAGGCAAGTGCACCCAGTAGGATGCTGAGAAGAAGCAGCGTGCGTCTCATTTCGTTCCCCCATTCCTCGCTCCGTTGACGAGGCGAAGGTACGTGGACATCTTCGCCGCCCTTACGCGGTGCTTAGCAGATCCTTAATGCGGCGAAAGGCGCAGGTTGTCGGCTTCCGCAGCCACGGCGGCGGCGCCGGTCTTCGCGACGACGAGGAAGCGCGCACCGCGCTGGACGACGCTCTCGACGGTGACGTCCTCGTGGCCCGGAAGGATCGCGAAGTGCTGGGAGTTCGCGCGCACGTGCCGGTACTCGTCGAGCGACAGCGGGACGAGTCGCGTGCAGCGCCGGTTCCCGCACTCGCAGACGAATGCCGTCTCGTGCTTCTCGAACGACCTCTCGAGCCGTTGCAGCCGCTCGTTCACGCCGCGGAAGAAGAGCTCGTTTCGCACCACCTGCTCTTCCCGTTTCGTCACTGGGCAACGATCGTACGAGCGGCGCCCTTACGCGCGCGTTAACTCGTCGCGGGACGTTGCGACGGGTCCGGCGGGTCGTCCGCGAGCGCGTTCTGCTTCTCGGCCTCCTTCAGGAGGCGGGCGATGATCCGCGGAAAGAACGGGCGCAGCACACCGGCAGTCATGCGCTTCAGGATGGGCGCGTCGCCGCGCACGCGGTCGCGCATCGCCACGAGCTCGCACTCGAGCGAGTCGACGGCCGCGGGATGCGGCTCGCGCTCGAGCACACGCTCGAAGACGGCGTGGTCGGTCTGCGCGCGCTCGAAGTCGAAGTGCGGGTCGACGCTCGAAGTAGCGCACGAGCATCGGCTCGACGTCGCCGAACGCCGCGTCGCCTGGGAGCAACAGCAGCTCCGCGAGAGTGGGTGCAGCCGCGACGGGACAGCCGCGTCAGCTGGGCGAGGCGCATGCTCGTGACGTTCTGCGGCGCGCTCATCCCGGTAGTGCGACCAGCTCGCCGTCACAGGCCACGAGACCGTCCGCAGCGAGAGACGTCACGGCGTCGGCGTCGAGCTCCGCCGCCGCACGCGGCCGCTCCGCCACCAGCCGCAGGACGTGCGCGCGCCTCTGGCGAAACGAGCCTTCGAATCGCGACTGTCTGCGGAGCGGCTCGTACCGCATGCCGCGCGACGGGCAGGTCGCGGCGAGCGGGCAGACGCCGCAGCGCGGTACGCGTGCGAGGCACACGGTCCCGCCGAGGTCCATCAGCGCCTGCCCCGAGGCGGGGCCGAAGGCGTGGCGCGTCCGGTCCTGCACCCGCCGGACGTTCGTGTCGACGGGTAGAAGCGGCTCGCCGAGCGCGAAGCTCCTGATCGCGTCCGCCGTGTAGCGCCCGACGCCGGGGAGCTCGGTCAGGTCGTCCGGCCATCCGCGCTCGGAGACGACGCGCGCCGCGCGGTGAAGGTTGAGCGCACGCCGGTTGTAGCCGAGGCCCTGCCATTCCCGAATGACGTCCGCGGGAGAGGCCGAAGCGAGCGCGTCGATCGTCGGCCACCGCTCGAGCCACGCGACATACCGCGGAACGACACGCTCCACCTGCGTCTGCTGGAGCATCACCTCGGACACGAAGATCGCGTACGGGTCGCGTGTGCGCCGCCACGGAAGGTCGCGGGCGCTCTTCTCGAACCAGGCGAGCAGCGTCTCGTCCAAGAAAAGCGACTGTAATCTGGCGTAAGGGATGACGAGCGCCACGAAGCCGGGCGCGGTGCGCCTCTACAGCACGCTCGCGCGGGATCTCGTCGAGCTGCCTCCGCCCCCGGCCGCCGTCCGCATGTACTTCTGCGGGCCGACGGTCTACGCGCGCGCGCACATTGGCAACGCGCGGCCGTTCGTGGTCGGGATGTGGCTCCGCACCTGGCTGCGCGAGCGCGGGTACGCACCGACGCTCGTCCACAACATCACGGATGTGAACGACAAGATCTACGAGGCGGCGCCTGGAGCGAGCGCGGACCTCGCAGCGAAGGCGACGCGCTGGTACGTCGAGGACGTCGAGGATCTCGGCTTGGGCCTTGCGGACCACCTGCCGAAGGCGAGCGAGATGGTCCCGCAGATCGTCGAGTTCATCCGCGCGCTGATCGAGCGCGACTACGCGTACGCGGTGGACGGCGACGTCTACTTCCGCGTCGCTCGCGATCCCGGGTACGGCCGGCTGTCGGGGCAGCGGCCGGACGAGATGCAGGACGAGGAGCCGCACCCGCTCAAGGAGAACCCGCGCGACTT
Organism: Gaiellaceae bacterium; assembly: GCA_030446625.1. Taxonomy (GTDB): domain Bacteria; phylum Actinomycetota; class Thermoleophilia; order Gaiellales; family Gaiellaceae; genus JAUJMY01. The sequence goes on along the minus strand of JAUJMY010000006.1, from coordinate 7,865 downwards.
CGCGCTCTGGAAGGCGAACAAGCCGGGCGAGGACACGTCGTGGGAGTCACCGTGGGGGCGCGGGCGCCCCGGGTGGCACATCGAATGCTCGGTCATGGCCGAAGAGCTGCTGGGGGCGACGTTCGAGATCCACGGCGGAGGACTCGACCTCGTCTTCCCGCACCACGAGAACGAGATCGCCCAGTCGCGCGCGCTCGGGCACGACTTCGCGCGGATCTGGACGCACAACGGGATGCTTCAGTTCGTCGGCGAGAAGATGGCGAAATCGCTCGGGAACGTGACCACCATCCGCGGAGCACTCGACGACTGGGGGCGCGAGACCGTCCTCCTGTTCTTCATGACCGGTCACTGGCGAAAGCCGATCGACTTCAGCGACGAGACGATGGCGCAGGCCGCGGCTCAGGTCGAGACTTTCCGGAACGCGTTCGTCGGCTCCGCCGCGAACGGCGCTCCGGCCCGCGCGGAGTGGGAAGACTTCGCGCAGAAGCTCGACGACGATTTCAACACGCCGGACGCGCTCGCAGTCCTGCACGAGTGGCGCGCAGCAGGGGAGCTTGACCTGCTGCGCCGCGGCCTCACGATCTTTGGTCTCGGCTCGCTCGCCGAGCGGGCGGAGGCACCGGCCGAGATCGTGCGGCTCGCGGAGCAGCGCCGCGACGCGCGGGCCGCACGCGACTTCGAGGCGGCCGACCGGCTGCGACGAGACGTCGAGAAGGCTGGCTGGGAGATCCGCGACGTCGGCGACGGCTTCGAGCTCGTCCCGAGGCGGTGACGCGCGAGCTCGTGTACGGGCGGCGTGCCGTGCGCGAGGCGTTGCGCGGCCGCCGCGAGGTGCTCGAGCTCTGGGCGACCGAGCGCGCAGCCGCTGCCGAGCCGTGGCTCGGCGAGAACGGGCTGCGCGTGCAGGTGAAGCTCGAGCGCGAGCTGACGGAGGCGGCCGGTACGCGCGACCACCAGGGCGCGCTCGCGTGGGCGGAGCCGTTCCGCTACGCCGACGCATGGGAGCTCGCGAGCGGCGAGCGGCCGCTGCTCGCGTGCCTCGACCAGGTGAGCGACCCGCGCAACCTCGGCGCGGTCTGCCGCAGCGCGGAGGGCGCGGGCGCGACGGGCGTGGTGCTGCCCGCGCACGGGTCGGCGCGAATCACGCCTGCGGTCTGTCGGTCCTCCGCGGGCGCCGTGGAGCACCTTCCGGTAGGCGTAGTCACGAACCTCGCTCGCTACCTGGGGGAGGTGAAGCGCCCCGACCTCTGGGTGTACGGCGCCGCCGGCGACGCCGCGACCACGATATGGGACGCGGACCTTTCCGCCGGCGTCGCGCTCGTCTTCGGCGCCGAGGGGCGCGGCCTCCGGCCGCTCGTGCGCAAGACCTGCGACGCGGCGGTCGCGATCCCGCTCGAAGGCCGCGTCGAGTCGCTGAACGTCAGCGTCGCCGCCGCCGTTCTCCTCTACGAGGCGAGGCGGCAGCGAGTAGTGGCCGCCGCGGACGCGTCACCCGTCCCGAAACTGTGACGATTCGTCCACATCTGGCCGGAACAGACCCCTTCGAGGGTCAGACCCTTGTGGCTTGCGCGTGTTCTGCGCGGCGCGATGGCTGAGCCGACGTTCTACCTCTTCGACGGCTACAACCTGCTGCACGCCGGCGGATTCGCGGACGCGCGCGAGCTGCGCGACCGGCTGGCGAGCTTCGTCGCGCTGAAGGGAGCGCGCGGCGTGCTCGTCTTCGACGGCGCCGGAGCGGACGAGGAGCACGGGCGGCTTGCCGTCCGCTACGCGCCGCACGCCGACGCGCTGCTCGAGCGCCTCGCAGCGGAACACCGCGAGAGCGAGCACGTCTGCCTCGTCTCCTCCGACTTCGCCGTCCGCGGCACGTCCGGCCAGGAGGTGCGGAAGGTGAGCTCGCGCCTCTTCGTCGCCGAGCTCGAGCCGGCGGGGCACCAGGAGCCGAAGCGATCGCAGGTCGCGGACCGCGTCGATGCCGCGACGCGCGCGCGTCTCGAGCGCCTCCGGCGGAACGAGTAATACACTTCGGGCGCGCGTCGCTCATGGCGCGCGCGATCGAGAAAGGAGTGGCGCCTTGCCTTTGAACGTGAACGCCCTGCTGCGCCGCTCCGGCTCGCTGCTCTAGAGCGGCGCTCCGCCCAGCCCCCGCTGCGGCGAGAACTTTCTCGATCAGGAGGACACATGCCTGCTCTCGGCCGCGCCGGCGACGCCGATCTCGTCGCCGTCTACCTGCGCTGGATCTGGTGGCGCGCGCTCCTGCACCGCGGTTGGTGGCTTGTGACCAGCGTCTACCTCGTCGTCGACGTGGGGCTGTCGCCGTCTCAGCTCGTCGTGATCGGCGTCGCGCAGGCACTGGTCGGCGTCGTCTTCGAGATTCCGGCCGGCGTCGTCGCCGACACGATCGGGCGTAAGCCGTCACTGCTCGTCTCGCACGTCCTGATGGGGGCGGCGATGTCGGCGACGGGGGTCGTCACCGACTTCACGGCGCTGCTGGGGACGCAGATGCTGTGGGGACTGTCCTGGACGTTCGCGAGTGGCGCCGACGTTGCCTGGATCACCGACGAGCTCGATCAACGTGGACAGATCGACCGCGTATTGGTGCGCTCCGGTCGCGCCGATCTCACGGGCGCGGCGAGCGGCATCGTGGCCCTCGGCGCGCTCGGCGCGCTGCTCGACCGGAGCGTCGCCATGGTCGGGGCGGGCGCCGCGATGGCGCTCCTCGGCCTCTACGTGCTGCGCTTCCCGGAGCAGCGCTTCCTACGCACCGAGACCGGGCGGTGGGCCGCGTCGTGGTCGATCCTCGTCCGCGGTGCGACAGTCGCGCGTCGCAGTCGCATGATCCTCGTCGTCGTTGCGGCGACATTCCTGGTCAACGGCGCCGAGAACGTCGGTCGCCTCCAGCCGAAGAGGCTTGTCGATCTCGGCCTCCCGACCGACCCCGTTGCCTGGTTCACGGCGCTGGCCTTGTCAACCCTGCTCGTCGGTGCCGGGGCGTTACGCGTCATCGAGTCGCGGATCGACGGCACCACGGCACGTCCCGCCTATGGAGTCGCTTGCGCCGCGGGCGCGGTCGGAGCCGCGACGTTGGCCGTCGCGCCCGACGAGGTGACGGCGAGCGCGGGTGTCGTGCTCGTCGGCGGCGTAGCGACGCCGCTGACGCGCGCTATTGCGACGATCTGGATCAATCGCGAGACGATCGCAGAGGTTCGAGCGACGATGCACTCGCTCCTCGCCCAAGCGGAGTACGTCGGCGAGATCGTCTGTGGCGTGGCGATTGCGATCGTCGCCGCCCGCGCGGGGCTCTCGGCGGCGCTCCTCGCATCCGGTGTCCTCTTCGGCATCAACATCGTGCTGATCCGCCGCGCCGGCTGACGACGAACACACGTTCGTATCACATTGGGTCCAGCGCAACAGACTTGTATCTTGGTCCGCACGTTGCTATCTTCTGGCTCAACCTCAGGGTGAGACTTGCGCGGCTGGCGCCACGTGGCCGCGACAGGAACGTCCGCAAATACGGGGAGACGATCAATGTCCGCTCGTCCGGCGCCGACAGTCCAGCCGCAGCAGAAGGCTCAACGAGAGCTGGAGGATCTTCAGCTCGCGCTCCGCGCCCGCAACGGCGACCACGTCGCACGCGACGCGCTGATCCGCCGCTACACCGGCTTCGTCCGCCTGAAGGCGAGCTCGTACTTCCTGGCCGGCGGTGACTCGGAGGATCTGATCCAGGAGGGGCTGATCGGCCTCTACAAGGCGATCCGCGACTTCCGCGCCGACAAGGAGACGTCGTTCCGCAGCTTCGCGGAGCTGTGCGTGACGCGGCAGATCATCACCGCGATCAAGACGGCGACGCGCTACAAGCACGCGCCGCTGAACACCTACGTCTCGTTCAGCTACACGCCGGCCGGCCACGAGTCGGAGGGCGAGTGCACGCTGGGCGACGCGCTTCCGGGCCCCAGCGTGAACGACCCGTCCGTCTGCGTGATCTCGACCGAGGAGCTGCAGAGCCTGGTCTTCTGCCTCGGCTCCGGGCTCTCGCCGCTCGAGGCCGACGCGCTGCGCCTCTACCTCGACGGCCTCTCGTACGAGCAGATGGCGGAGGAGCTCGGCTGCGACACGAAGACGATCGACAACGCGCTCCAGCGGGTCAAGCGGAAGATCCTCCAACACCAGCGCTCGCGCGAAGTCCTCGCGTAAGGCGCGTACGATTCCGGCACCACGCCGGAGTAGCTCAGCTGGTAGAGCAACCGCCTTGTAAGCGGTAGGCCGTGGGTTCGAGTCCCTCCTCCGGCTCTTCGAAGTTTTGGGGCGCGCGCCGCGGTAACGAAGCGCGCGTGACGCAGTACGAGCAGGAGAACGATCTCGGCGGCGGCGGAGGCGAGATCGACGACGAGATGATGGACGACGCGTGGCGGACGGCCGAAGAGCGGCGTAGTACCGCGAACGCGGACGACGATCACGACGAGCCCGACGCGGCCGCGTGATCTTCGGCGGCAGCAGCGGCGGGCCGCGGCGGCGGCGCGGTCTCGGCGGCGGGATGTTCGGCCCGACCCGTCTCGGCGGCGGCCGCATCCAGGTCTACGGCTGCGCGCCCGGCTGCCTGATCGTCTCGCTGATCGTCTCGGTGGTGCTGACGATCCTGCTCAACCTGATCATCAGGGCGTTCTGAGGGGAAAGCCCCGCGCCCCGCGGACGCGGCAGGGGGCTCCGCGGGCGGTCGGGTCTACCACCCGGCAGGGCGCAGCGCCGGAGCCGTGTCGACGGCCGCGCGCGCCGCATCGTGCTCGAGTCGGGGGAGCCAGTCGAGCCACTTCGGCAGGTACCAGTTCCACTCGCCCAGCAGCTTCATCGTCGCGGGGTTCGAGCGCTTGAGGTGACATCTCGTCCTCCTGATCCGCTTCCGCTCTGACCCTCGCACCCGCTGCGCCCGCCGGCGATGTGGCCGTCCGCCATCTCGGGTGCGGCTACCCGCACCCGCCGGCTCAGGAGCGGAGGAAGGCGAGCACGGCGAGCACGCGCCGATGATCCTCCGCGCTCGCGGGGAGGCGCAGCTTGTTGAAGATGCTCGTCACGTGCTTCTCGACCGCGCGGAGCGTCACGAACAGCGTCTCCGCGATCGCCTGGTTCGACCTGCCCCCCGCCATCAGCTCCAGTACCTCGCGCTCGCGCGGAGTCAGCTCCGCGAGCGGGTCGTGCTTCCGGCGCCGGCCGACGAGCATTTGCACGACGGCGGGGTCGAGCGCCGACTCGCCCTCGACGACGCGGCGGACCGCGCCGGCGAACTCCTCGACGTCCGAGACGCGATCCTTGAGCAGGTAGCCGACGCCCTCCGCGCTCTCGGAGAGCAGCTCCAGCGCGTACGTCGGCTCGACGTACTGCGAGAGGACGAGCACGCCGACATCAGGGAAGCGCTCGCGGATCTGCTGCGCCGCGCGCAGGCCCTCGTCGGTGTGCGTCGGCGGCATCCGGATGTCGACGATCGCGGCGTCCGGCTTGTGCATCGCGACGTGGCGCAGGAGGTCGTCGGCGGTGCCGGACTGCGCCACCACCTCGAAGCCGTTGTCGGCGAGCAGCCGAGCGACGCCCTCGCGGAGCAGGATCGAGTCGTCGGCGAGGACTACGCGCATCGACGGCGTGCCGCGATCGGCAATCGTGAACCGCAGGGGTGGGAGGTCCTCCGGCAGGCCGGGCGCGACCAGCTGGAAGATGTGCTCTGGGTGCTAAAGGCCATGGAGACGATGCTCGCCGAGGTCCTTGACGGCGACGCGCGCAAGGTTACGCGCGGCGAGCGACAGCAGCACCTGCCCTCCATGGCCGGCGCTGCCGAAGCGGGCGGCGCGCTGCACGTCGATCCCCACGTAGCCGTCCTCGCCGACGACAGGCGTGCCGGTGTGGACGCCGATGGGGACGCGGACGCGAGCGTCCTCCGGCCACGCGTGCTCGGCGAACGCGTGCTGGATCGCAACCGCGTCGGCGGCATCCGTGGCGTCGCCGAACGCGCCGACGAACTCGTCGCCGCGGCAGTCGATCTCGTGCCCCCGCTCGAGGAAACGGCGCGCGGAGGAGCCGCCGCGCGTCGCGGCCGTGTGCGTCGCCGAGATCCTCGACGAGTTGCGGCGAGCCTTCGACGTCGGCGAAGAGGAAGGTGACCGTCCCCGTCGGGAGGGCGGTCAGGCGCACGAGCGTAGGGGCGTCGGTCGCCGCGGTCCCGGCCCTCACGCTACCGGGATCTCCGCCCGGATCCGCGTGCCGGCGTTCGACGCGCTGGTGATCTCGAGGCGGCCGTCGAGCGCGCCGATGCGGTCGGCGAGGCCGCGCAGGCCGGAGCCGGCGGACGGATCCGCGCCGCCGACGCCGTCGTCCGCGACCTCGACCACGACGCGTCCGTTGTCCCGCGCGACGCGGACGTGGACGCTCGACGCGTGCGCGTACTTCGCGACGTTCGCGAGCGCCTCCGACACGACGAAGTAGGCCGCCGCCTCGACAGGCGTTGGCAGCCGCTCGTCGGGCACGTCGACCTCGATCGGGACGGGGGCGCGCGCGGCGACGGCTTCGAGTGCGGCGGGGAGCCCGCGATCGGTCAGCACCGCGGGGTGGATCCCGCGCGCGAGCTCGCGCAAGTCCTCGAGTGCCTGCGCCAGCTCCTCGCCGGCGTTCGTCAGCAGCTCGTCGGCCGCCGCCTCGTCGGTGTTGAGCTTCGCGCGCGCCAGCCGCAGGAGGAGCGAGAGCGAGACGAGGTGCTGCTGCGCGCCGTCGTGGAGGTTCCGCTCGAGCCGGCGCCGCTCGGCGTCGCCGGCTTGGACGAGGCGCGCGCGCGACGCGCGCAGCTCCTCCTGCTGACGCTTCCGCTCGGCGATGTCCAGGCCGGAGAACAGGTACCGCTGCCGCCCCTGGGCATCGACGATGTCGGTTCCAGACCAGGCAACCGCGCGCCGCTCGCCGTCGCGCGTGAGGAACTCGTGCTCGTGCTCCGCGACGTGTCTGCCCGCGACGAGGCTCGCGAGCGAGCGCCGGAAGTCGTCCGCGTCGTCGGGCGCGAGGAAGACGTCCCAGAACGCGCGCCCTCGCGTGGCGTCGTCGTCGGGGTGCCCGCTGAGCGCCTCGAGCGCGGCGTTGTAGTTGACGATCCGCCCGTCCGCGTCGACGATCGCGAAGAGCGTCGGCGCGGTCTGGACGATCGTGCGGATGAAGTCGCGCTCGCGCTCGAGCAGCTCCGCCTGGCGCGTTCGCTCCGTGATGTCGCGAACGATCAGCAGCACCTCGTCCCGGCCCGACGGCGTCACGCGGCCTTCGAAGTGACGTTCCTCGCCGCCCAGCACGACGCGGTAGTCGACGGTCTCCGTCCCGCCGCCGTCGAGCGCGCGCTGCGCGGCGTCACGGGTCTCGGCGGCGGCTTGCTCGGGCAGGAAGTCCTGCACCTTCTTCCCGATCAGCTCGCTCGCCGGCGCGACGAGCAGGCTCTCGTCCTGCGCGTTGACGTCGAGGTATGTGCCGTCGCGGGCGATCCGGAACATGAGGTCGGGAATGGCGTCCAGGAGTGCGCGGTTCCGCGCCTCGCTCGCTCGCAACGCGGTGAGGCTGCGGTCCTTCTCGAGACCGAGGCGCGCGGCCGCGATCACCTCCTCGAGCAGCTCGGGCTCGTCGCGGAGCGCTGCGTCGTGCACGAGCGCGGCGACCGGTGCCCCGTCCGCGTCGATCCTCGTCGTGACGCACGAGGCGGTGTCGTCGGGCAGATCGAACGGCTTCCCGTCCGCGTCGACGTAGCGCGCCTCGTCGGGAAGCCAGTACGCGAGCCTCAGCGTCGGATCGCCGAGTGCGCGCCGTAGTCCCTCCTGTGCTTCCTCGAGCGTCGCGGCCTCCGGCACCTC
>JAUJMY010000005.1 GCA_030446625.1 Gaiellaceae bacterium | reverse complement strand
CGATCGAGTGCGTCGTCCGCGGTTACCTCTCCGGCTCAGGCTGGAAGGACTATTTCCGGACCGGGAGCGTGTGCGGCCACGAGCTCCCGCCGGGGCTCACCGAGTCGGAGCGACTTCCGGAGCCGATCTTCACCCCGGCGACCAAGGCGCACGAAGGGCACGACGAGAACATCACGCGCGCGCAGGCGACCGACCTCGTCGGCGCAGCGCAGTTCGAGCTCGCCGAGCGGCTCTCGATCGAGCTCTACACGCTCGCGGCCGAGCACGCGGCGGAGCGCGGGATCATCATCGCGGACACGAAGTTCGAGTTCGGCGTCGCGCCCGACACGGGGGAGCTCTACCTCGGCGACGAGGCGCTGACGCCCGACTCGTCGCGGTTCTGGCCGGCCGACGAGTACGTCGCCGGGACGTCGCCGCCGTCGTTCGACAAGCAGTTCGTCCGCGACTACTGCGAGCAGCTCGGGTGGAACAAGACGCCGCCGGGGCCGGAGCTTCCGGACGAGGTGGTCGTTGGGACGCGCGCGCGCTACGTCGAGGCGTTCGAGCGGCTGACCGGCCGCTCCTTCGACGACTACCTCGCGAACCCGGAGGTCGTGCTCGGATGAGGGCGACCGTGCTCGTCCGCCCGAAGCCGGGCATCCTCGACCCGCAGGGGCAGGCCGTCGAAGGCTCGTTGCGCCAGCTCGGCTTCGGCGTCACGAGCGCGCGCGTCGGCCGCGTCGTCGACGTCGAGGTCGCCGCCGACGATCCCGACGCGGCGCGTGCGGAGGTCGAGCAGATGTGCGAGCAGCTGCTCGCGAACCCGCTGATCGAGAGCTACGAGATCGAACTCGAGGGCGCGGCGCGTTGACCGAGCGCCCGCGGATCGGCGTCGTCGTCTTCCCCGGCTCGAACGACGACCGCGACGCGGCGTGGGCACTCGGCGCACTCGGGGCGGAACCCGTCGTCGTCTGGCACGCGGACGAGCAGCTCCCGGACGTCGCCGGGATCGTGCTTCCCGGGGGCTTCTCGTACGGCGACTACCTGCGCTGCGGCGCGATCGCCCGACTCTCGCCCGCGATGCGCGCCGTCGCCGAGTTCGCCGCCGAGGGCGGGCCGGTGCTCGGGATCTGCAACGGGTTCCAGATCCTCTGCGAGGCCCGCTTGCTGCCCGGCGTCCTGCGGCCGAACGCGTCGCGCAGGTTCGTCTGCCGTGACGTGGCGCTGCGCGTCGAGCGCACGGACATCCCGCTGATGAGCCGCTGCCTCACCGGCCAACGGCTCGTGATCCCGATCAAGCACGGCGAGGGCTGCTGGTTCGTCGACGAGGCGGCGCTCGAGCGCGTAGCCGAGCTCGACCAGGTCGTCCTCCGCTACGACGGCAAGAACCCGAACGGCTCCGTCGGCGGCGTCGCCGGCGTCTGCAATCCGGAAGGGAACGTCCTTGGCCTGATGCCGCACCCCGAGCATGCGGTCGATCCGCTGCTGGGCTCCGGTGACGGCGCGCTGATCCTCGCGTCGCTCGTCGACGCCGCGCGCGAGCACCACGGGTCACTCGCCGCCACGCTCTAGCTGCCGAAGCCGAGCGTCTCCGCGAGCGCGGGATGCTCCGCGAGCGCCGCGCGCAGCCGCTCCAGATCTCGCGCACGCAACGTCACGGGACCGCGGCGCGCGGCGCCGCCGGTCGCGTAGGCGAAGCGGACGAGTCGCTCGCCGCGGTCCGTCTCGAGCAGCTGCACGAGCGAGGCGAACCGCTTCTCGCCCACCCGCTGCGGAAGCGTCAGCTCCTCCACGAGCGCCGCGGCTCCCCACGGGGTCGCTACTTTCGTCGCTGTCGTTGTCATAGTAGACAACGTAGCGCGGCCGCCGATACGGGCGTGTGCCGGAGGTGTTGCAACTCGCGCCGCAGGCGGTAGCTTCACGCTTCGTGGCCGCTGAACCGGCACGATCCTTCCCCGACGGCGTCGTTCTCCGTTGGCGCGGAGCGCTCAGCGATGAAGAGATGGTCGACCTCGTCGCGTCGTACGGCGGTACGCCCGTGCCCGGGTGGTGGGACCGGATCCGGCCGCACAGTCTCGGCTGGGCGACGGCGCGACTCGGCGACGGGACTCTCGTCGGCTTCGTCAACGTCGCGAGCGACGGCGGCGACCACGCGTTCTTGATCGACACGAAGACACGCGGCACGCACCAGCGGCGCGGAGTCGGCACGCGCGTCGTCAGGTTCGCCGCCCAACACGCGCAGGCGGCCGGGTGCGAGTGGCTCCACGTCGACTTCGACGATCACCTCAGGAGCTTCTACTTCGGCGCGTGCGCGTTCGAGCCGACGAACGCGGGGCTGATCGACCTTCGGTCGATGCCGCGCGACGAAGAGCTGCCGGTGAGCAGCTAGCTCGCGCTCCGCTCGATCAGCTCGATGCGGTAGCCGTCGGGGTCGCGCACGAAGCAGAGCCGCGACCCGCCTTCACGGATGCGGTACGGCGGCCGCTCGGGCTCGATCCCCTGCTCCGCCAGCCGCTCGAGCGTCGCATCCAGGTCGTCGACGGTCACCGCGATGTGGCCGTACCCGGTGCCGATCTCGTACGAGTCGACGCCGAAGTTGTAGGTGAGCTCCAGCCGGTTGTCGTCGCCCGGCAAGCCCATGAACACGTTGATCGCCTCGTCGCGGATCGGAAACCGCCCGCGCTCCTCGAACCCCAGCGCCTCGTAGAACCCGACCGAGCGGTCGATGTCGGTGATCCGGTAGCAGGTGTGGATGAGCTCCATGCGCTCCTCTCCTCGCTGGCGCGGGTCGTCGTCCAGATCTTCCCTGATCAGGGCGAACAGCACCGCGTCCACCCACTCGCCGTGCCGCCAGTACGCCTTCCGCTTGACGCCTTCGCGGACGAAGCCGGACCGCTCCGCGTGCACGAGCGCCCGCTCGTTGAACGCGTAGACCTCGAGCTGGAGCCGGTGGAAGCCGAGCTCGAAGATCAGGTACCGCTGGAGCGCGCGGGCGGCGTCGTCTGCGAGGCGGCGGCCACGGAAGTCTGGATGGACCGCGATCCCCTCGAGCTGCGCGATCCGGCTCCGCTCGTTCACGCGCTCGTAGCCCATCATCCCCGCGCGCTCGCCGTCGCACTCGACGATCATCCGGCCGAACGCCGCCGGCTCCCGCTGCGAGCGCTCCACCTCGCGCAGGATCGCGGCGTGGTCGCGCGCGCGGCGCGCGCCGAGGAACGGCTCGACATCGTCGTGATTCGCGAGCTCGACGACGAAATCGACGTCGCCCGCCGACGCACGCCGGAGCGTCACGCTCACGGCGTCTGCGTCACCGGCGCGCGTCGGGGCAGGCGCACCGCTCCGGATCCGAGCGCGACGCCGAGGAGGATCAATGCCAGCCCGCCGAGCGCGCCCGCGGTCAGCGGCTCGTCGAGCAGCAGCGCGCCGTAGAAGAGCGCGACGGGAGGCATCAGGTACGTCACGAGGCTCACCTTCGCCGAGCCGTGGAGGCGCAGCGCGCGGAAGAGCACGAGCTGGGCGGCGGCAGTCCCAAGGAGCGTGAGCGCCGCGACGGAGCCCGTGGCCTTCCAGCTCGGCAGCTCGTCCGGCACCTGGAGCAGGCCGAACGGGAGCGCGAGCAGCCCGGCGAACGCCATCGAACCGGCGGCGAGGACCGGCCCGGGAACGCTCGAGACCCGCCGCTGGCCGTAGATCGACCCCGAGGCGTACGCGAGCGACGACGCCACGACGGCGAGCGTGCCGGCGACGCCCCACCACCCGCCTTCGGGCTCGGCTCCCGCGAGGACGCCGACTCCGACGAGCCCGAGCACGACGCCCGCGAGTTGCCCTCCGGCCAGCCGCTCTCCCGGGAGGAAGCGAAGTCCGATCAGGACGACGAAGATCGGCACCGACGCCTGCGCGATCGCCGCGATCCCCGAGTCGATGTGTTTCTCGCCCCAGGCGACGAGCCAGAACGGGATCGCCGCGTTCAGCGTGCCGAGGAAGAGACCGTCGCGCCACGAGGCGCGGAGCTCGGCGACGGCACGCTCACGCCCCATCTGGACGACGACGTACGCCAGGAGGATCGCCGCCGCGACGAGCAGCCGGAAGGCGACCATCGGCGCCGGCTCGATCTCCTCGACCGCGACCTTGATGAAGAGGTACGACGCGCCCCACACGGCCGCGAGGAACGAGATCAGGGCGACGTAGCTGCGGGTCACGCGGCTGCCGAGGCTAGCGCGGTGCGGTCGTGGCGCCGGTCGCTCACGTACGTGACAACGAACGGCGGGGTCGTCGGCCTTCCCGTCTAGACTGAAGCACCTGACGCCGGTCGCGGAACAGCCACTGCACCGCGCCCTCGGCCTGACCGACGGGGAGCTCGGGCGTATCTGCGCGCTGCTCGAGCGCGAGCCGAACGACTTCGAGCTGGCCGTCTTCTCGCTCCTGTGGTCGGAGCACTGCGGCTACAAGCACTCCGCGCGCCTGCTGCGGCGCCTGCCCTCGCGCGGCGAGCGCGTGCTCCAGGGGCCGGGCGAGAACGCGGGCGTGATCGACCTCGGCGCGGGCGAGGCAGTCGCGTTCAAGGTCGAAAGCCACAACCATCCGTCGGCGGTCGAGCCGTTCCAGGGAGCGGCAACGGGTGTCGGCGGCATCCTGCGCGACATCGTCGCGATGGGCGCGCGACCGATCGCGCTGCTCGACGGGCTTCGCTTCGGCCGCCCCGGCTGGGCGTTCGACCGCGCCGTCGCCGGGATCGGCCACTACGGGAACTGCGTCGGCGTACCGACTGTCGGCGGCGAGGCCGTCTTCGACGAGGCGTACGAGCAGAACTGCCTCGTGAACGCGATGTGCGTCGGCCTCCTTCCGGCGCAGCGGGTCACGCGCGCGCGCGCGAGCGGGCCGGGGAACCTCGTCGTCCTCTTCGGCTCGACGACGGGGCGGGATGGGATCGGGGGCGCGAGCGTGCTCGCGAGCCACGAGCTCGCCGAAGACGACGAGGACAAGCGGCCGACGGTGCAGATCGGCGACCCCTTCACCGGGAAGAAACTGATCGAAGTCAGCCTCGACCTCGTCGAGCGCGGGCTCGTCGAGTCGCTCCAGGACTGCGGTGCGGCCGGGCTCGCGTCGTCGCTGGCGGAGATGGCGCGCGACGGCGCCGGGATCGACGTCCACCTCGACCGCGTGCCCCTCCGCGAGGACGACCTCGAGCCGTGGGAGGTCATGATCTCCGAGAGCCAGGAGCGGATGGTCGCGGTCGTGCGGCCGCAGATGCTCGCCGCGGTCGAGGCGGTCTGCGCGCGGTGGGAGCTGCGCTGCACCGTCGTCGGCGACGTGACGGACACGGGCGAGCTGCGCGCGTTCCACGACGACGAGCTCGTGGGCGCGATCCCGGCGCGGCTGCTCACAGACGAGTGCCCGCGCTACGAGGTCGAGCGCCGGCCGCGCTCGGCGCGCGCACGCCCGCGCGACGAGCGTCCGCTCCGCCAGCGGCTCGCGGACCCGAATGGCCGCTCGCGCCGGTGGATCTACGAGCAGTACGACCACCTCGTCGGGTCGCGGACCATCCGCCGCCCCGGTCTCGATGCAGCGGTCGTGCGCCTGCGACCGTCGCTCCGCGGCCTCGCCGTCTCGCTCGACGGCCCGCCCGTCGGCGAGCGCGACCCGTTCCGCGCCGGCGCGGTCGCCGTGCTCGGCGCCGCCCGCAACGTCGCGTGCGCCGGAGGCGAGCCGCTCGCGCTCACGGACTGCCTCAACTTCGGCAATCCCGAGAAGCCCGAGGTCGCGTGGGAGCTGGCGGAGGCGATCGAGGGGATCGCGCAGGCCGCCGAGGCGCTCGGGATCCCGGTCGTCTCGGGGAACGTGTCCCTCTACAACGAGACCGACGGCCGCGCGATCCCGCCGACTCCCGTCGTCGGCTGCGTCGGGCTCGTCCCCGACGTGCGCTCGACGCCGTCGCGCTGGCGCGAAGGGGACGTCTTGCTGCTCGCGGCGGCGCCGGGGGAGCTCGAGCTCGCCGCGGAGGCCGCGCTCGTCCGCTTCCTGTGGAAGGCCGCGCCGCTGCTCTCGCTCGCGCACGACGTCGGCCACGGCGGCATCGACGCCGCGCTCGCCGAGGCAGCGCTCTGGAGCGGGATCGGCGCGGAGATCGAGCTCCCGCCCGGCGAGCCGTGCGGCGGCGCCGCGCTCCTCGCCTGCGACCCCGGCGACGTGACCCGGCTCGGGACGCGTGGCCTGACCAGGCTCGGCGTCGTCGGCGGAAACTCGATTCTCGGCCTCCCGCTGGACGAGCTCCGGGCCGCATGGGAGGGCGAGCCGTAGTGTGCGGCGTCTTCGGCATCCGCGCCCCCGGTCGCGACGTCGCCCGGCTCGCGCACTTCGGCCTGCACGCGCTCCAGCACCGTGGCCAGGAGTCGGCCGGGATCGCCGTGTCGGACCGCGGCCGCCTGACCGTCCTCCGCGACATGGGCCTCGTCGCGCAGGTCTTCTCCGAGCAGAAGCTGCGCGGCCTCCACGGCGACGTCGCGATCGGCCACACCCGGTACTCGACGACCGGTGCCGTGCAGTGGGCGAACGCGCAGCCGCTCGTCCACCACGGCCGCGCGCGGACGATCGCGCTGGCCCACAACGGCAACCTGACGAACGCGGGCGAGCTGCGCGAGGAGCTGCGCGCCGAGGGGGTCGCGCTCGGGTCGAGCTCCGACACCGAGGTCGTGGCGGCGCTGATCGCCGCGGATCCGGCGCCGCTCGCGGACGCAGTCGCGGCCGCGATGGCGCGGCTCGAAGGCGCCTACTCCGTCGTCGCGCTCTCCGAAGGCAGCCTCGTCGCGTTCCGCGATCCGCACGGGTTCCGGCCGCTGTGCGTCGGCCGCCTCGACGGCGACTGGATCGTGGCCTCCGAGACGTGCGCGCTCGACCTGATCGGCGCGGAGTACGAGCGCGAGGTGACGCCCGGCGAGCTCGTCGTCGTCGACGCCCACGGGCTGCACGGCGCGCAAGCGGTGGCGCCCGCGGCGCGGGGCGCGCTGTGCATCTTCGAGTTCTTCTACCTCGCGCGTCCGGACTCGCGCCTGGACGGCGTCGAGGTGCACGCCGCCCGGGTTCGGATGGGCGAGCGCCTCGCACGCGAGGCGCCGGTCGACGCGGACCTCGTGCTGCCGATCCCGGACTCGGGGACTCCCGCCGCGATCGGGTTCGCCCGAGCGACGGGGATCCCGTTCTCCGAAGGCCTGATCAAGAACCGCTACGTCGGACGGACGTTCATCGAGCCCGAGCAGGGCATGCGCGAGCACCTGATCCGGATGAAGTACAACCCGCTCGCCGACGTGGCCGGGAAGCGCGTCGTCGCCGTCGACGACTCGCTCGTCCGCGGCAACACGACGCGGCAGATCGTGGCGATGCTCTTCGACGCCGGCGCGCAGGAGGTCCACGTGCGGATCTCGTCGCCCCCCGTGATCGACCAGTGCTTCTACGGAATCGACCTGGCCGATCCGCGCGAGATGATCGCCAACGGCAAGGGCGTCGACGAGATCCGGGACTACATCGGCGCGACCTCGCTCGCGTACCTCTCCCAGGACGGGCTCGTCGACGCGACCCGACGCCCCGAGCGCGAGCTCTGTCGCGCCTGCCTGACCCGCGAGTACCCGACGCGCGTCCCGGTCGAGTTCGGGAAGCTGCGCTTCGAGGCCACGCCGGCCTAGGTGCCGGGGCCGAAAACGCCGTGGATGCCACGGGCGCGGGATTGATCCTGCTCGCGGTTCTCGTGTACGCGGCCTCCCGCCGTCGCTCGCCGGCGTAGCCGCGACGCCTTCAGCGTCGCGCCGCGAGCTGGACCGGATTGCCGTCCGGATCCGCGACGTACGCCATCCGCTCGCCCCAGGGCATGTCCTTCGGCTCACGCAGCACCTCGGCGCCGCGCGCCCGCAGCCCTGCCACCGCCGCGTCCACGTCATCGCAGTAGACGCAGAGCTCGAAGCGCAGCGCGTCGCCCGGCTCGCGCCCGAGGAGCTCGCGCGGCGCGGACGCTGCGGCGATGCCGAGCTCGAACTCCCCAAGAGTCAGCACGACGAAGTCGCCGTCGCCCTGCGGCGGCCAGCGGTACTTCTGCTCGAAGCCGCGCGCGTCGCGGTAGAACGCGAGCGAGCGCCCGACGTCGCGCGTGTACACGATCGGGAACGCGTCGCGAAAGCCGCGGGGCGACCCGCCGGTCACGAGAGCCCCTCGCCGCGCCCGTACCGCACCGCCCGCTTCACCGCCCGCGGGTCGAGCCCGCGCTCCAGCAGCTCCTGGCGCAGCTCGCCTTCGCGGCCAAGGCGCAGGAAGAGCCACGCGAGCGCGCCGATCGTCACGAGCGAGCCCTCGATCATCATGATCGCACCCGCGGTCGCCTGGTCCGCCTCCGCCGTCAGCCCGAACAGCTTCTCCGAGCGCGCGTACGTCTCGTAGACGACGTCGCCGGCCCAGAAGAACACGTTGCCGAGAACGGTCTCGAGCAGACGGACGACGACGATGTAGCCGAGCTTCGCGCCGGTGCCGAACCACGCCGGGCCTGGCAGCACCTCGACCACGGCCGCCCACATCAGCGCGCCGCAGCCGAAGAAGAGGACGTGCTCGAGGGCGTGCAGCGATTCGTGCCGCAGAGCCGCCTCGTACAGGGCCGGCAGGTGCCAGAGGTACAGGTTCGCGGTCCAGAGCGGGAGCGCGACGAGCGGGTGCGCGAGCACGCGGAGCCGGTCGAGGGCGCGCACCGCCAGCACCGGCCGCAGGAGCGGCCCCGTCAGACCGAGGACGAACCCGAGCGCCGCGAGGTCGCCGAGCAGGACGTGCTGGAGCATGTGCGCGCTGAAGAGCCGCTCCTCCCCCAGCTCCGCGACCGGCGAGGCGAGTGCGACGACGGCGAGCGCGAGCCCGACGCCGAAGCTCCAGAGGCGCCACGCCGGAACCGGCGCGCCCCGTCGCGCAAGCGTGAGCGCGCGACGCCCGTAGCCGGCGCCGACGAGCGCGAGCGGCGCGAGCTGAAGCGGGTCGAGCGTCCACGCCACCTCCGTCGAGTCTAGAGAGGCGTCGTTTCGGGAATAGTGACCTCGTGTTCGCGGAACGCCTTTCCCGCGAGCTCGACCAGTGGGTCGCCGACGGGCTCGTCTCGGAGGAGCAGGCGCGCGCGATCCGGAGTCGCTACGCGACGGACGCCGACGACGAAGCGAGCGAGCGGCGGGGCCGCGTCGTCTCGACGCTCGGCGTGATCGGCGCGGTGGTCGCCGGGCTCGGGATCATCCTCTTCTTCGCCGCGAACTGGGACGCCCTGCCGCGGCCGCTGCGCGTCGTCCTGCTCCTCGCGACCATCCTCGGCGCGTACGGCGGCGGCTTCTACCTGCGCGAGCTGCGGGCGTCGCACCCGCGGATCGGGCACGCGCTGATGCTCGTCGGCGCGCTTGCGTTCGGCGCGAGCCTCTTCCTCGTCGGGCAGATGTACCACGTGCAGGCGCACGACCCGCTTGCGTTCCTCGTCTGGACGGCCGCCGTGGCGCCCATGGCCGTGCTCGTGCGGTCGCGCGCGCTCGCGAGCCTCGCGGTGCTCACCTTCGGCGGCTGGCTCGTCTACGAGGCGATCGACCTCGGCGGTGAAGAGGGGATCGGCTACATCCCTGTGATCGCCGTCCTCTACGGCGCCGCGCTGTACGGAGTCGGAACCTGGACGCGCGACCGGATCGACGCCGACTTCCACGCTCCGATGCGCGTCGCCGGCTACGTCCTCGTCAGCTTCGGCGTCTTCGTCTTCACGTGGCGCGCGTTCTTCGACGTCCTCGACGAGCGAGACGCGCTCGGGGCGCGCGTGTCCGCGGGGCTCGCGCTCCTGACGGCCGCGGCGGCGGCGGGTGTCATCTTGCTGCTCGCCGCGCGCCGCGCGCGCACCGCACTCTGGGAAGCGGCCACCGTGGCGGTCGCGGTCGCGCTCGTCCTGCTCGCAGTCCTCGCGGCGCCGCGTGCCGAGCCGACCGCCGCCGACGCCGACCCGATTCTCTTCCCCCTCCTCTTCAACGCCGTCATGATCGCGCTCGCGCTCGGAGCGATCGTGGTCGGGTACGCGAACGACGAGGTGTGGCTGGTGAACGCGGGAGTCGCATTCGTCGCGATCGACGTCTTCGCGCGGTACATCGACCTCTTCTGGGACATGCTGCCGCGCTCGCTCGTGTTCGTCGGCGCGGGGCTCGTGCTCCTCGCGCTCGCGTTCTTCCTCGAGCGGCAGCGCTCGCGGCTCGTCGAGCGGATCGAGGCCGGATGACCGCTCGCCGCCGGCTCGCGTTCTGGGCGCTCGTGGCCGCGCAGGCGCTCGTGCCTCTCGTGCTCGTCGGCTGGAACGAGGTCGCGCTCGCGACGGGCGAGCGAGTCCGGCTCGCGACGGTGCCGGTCGACCCGCTCGACCTCTTCCGCGGGCGCTACGTGACGCTCCGCTACGGCATCTCGTCGCTTCGCGTCAACGGCGACGTCGAGCGCGGAGCGACCGTGTACGTCCCGCTGACGAAGGGCGGCGGAGGCGTCTGGAGCGGGAGCTATGCGACGCCGATCCGGCCCGAAGGCGGGACCTTCATCCGCGGGCGCGTCACGTCGCGCCCGGCTGGGGCGGTGACCATCGAGTACGGGATCGAGACTTACTACGCCGACGAGGACGAGGCGCCGGAGCTCGAGCAGAGCGCGGGGCGCGGGCGCCTCTACGTCGACGTGGTGCTGGACGACGACGGCGGCGCGAAGATCGATGGGATCGAACGCGCCGACTGATGCGGGTCTTCCACGACCACCTCGTCACGAACAGGGTCCGGCGCGTCGAGAGGCAGGTACGTCGGGAAAGCTCGGGTTCGACCTCGTAGCGCGGTACGGCCGGATCGGCGGCGAGACACGTCGCACGAGGCGGGCGTCCCATGGGACGAGCTCGATCGCGTCGGCTTCAAGCTCCGCCTGACGGAGCTGGAGCGCGGCGCCGTGAACCGTCGTAGGGCAGCCCCTTCGAACTGCACGCAGCGCCGGAGTGGCTGGACGCTGCGGGGGCGCATGGGCGTCCGGAGCTGCAGGCGGAGGTCTTCGCGTAGGGCGTTTTCCACGGCAGCCGGCGAGGTGCTCGCCCGACCGCCGCACCTCGTAGACTCGGCGGCGTGACCGGCGAAGGCGCGACGTACGAGGCCGCCGGCGTCTCGCTCGCGACCGGCGAGGCGGTCGTCGAGCGGTTGCGCGCCGCGGTGGAGTCGACCGGCGCCTCCGGCTTCGGCGCGTTCGCCGGGCTCTACCCGCTCGACAAGCGGCGTTTGCTCGCCGCCTCGACCGACTCCGTCGGGACGAAGCTCGTGCTCGCGCGGGAGCGCGGACGCCTGCGCGACTGCGGCGCCGACCTCGCCGCGCACTGCATCAACGACGTCCTGACGAGCGGCGCGCAGCCGCTCTTCCTGCTCGACTACGTCGCCGCGAATCGGATCGAGCTCGAGCAGGTCGCGGAGCTCGTCGAGGGCGCCGCCGAGATCTGCCGCGCCGCGGGTTGCGCGCTGATCGGCGGCGAGACGGCGGAGCTCCCGGGGATCTACCGCGACGAGGAGCTCGACTTCGCCGGCACCTGCGTCGGGGTCGTCGACCGCGAGGAGCTGATCGACGGCTCGCGCGTCCAGGCCGGCGACGCCGTCGTCGGGTTCCCGTCCGCGGGCGTGCACGCCAACGGCTTCACGCTCGTCCGGCGCGTCCTCGAGCAGGACGACTACGACGGCGAGGACCTGCTCGCGCCGACGCGGCTCTACCTCGACGACGTGCGCGCCCTGCGCTCGCGGGCTGAGGTGCGCGGTCTCGCGCACGTCACTCAAGGCGGCATCCTCGGTAACCTCTCGCGCGTCCTGCCCGAGGGCGTGCGCGCGGAGATCGACTGGGACGCCTGGCCGCGGCCACCGGTCTTCCGCTGGCTCGCGGAGCACGTCGAGGAAGACGAGCTGCGGCGCGTCTTCAACCTCGGGATCGGCTACTGCGCGGTGGTACCCGAGCCGGCCGACGAGTTCGTGATCGGGAGGATCGTCCGCGCGTGATCGGCGTCCTCGTCTCGGGCGAGGGCACGAACCTGCAGGCGCTGATCGACGACGGCCTGCCGATCGTCGCCGTCGCCTCGAACAAGCCCGGCGTGCGCGCGCTCCAGCGCGCCCGTACGGCCGGAATCGCGACCGCCGTCTTCGACGCCGCCGAGTACGAGACGCGCGAGGAGCGCGACGCCGCGATGGCCGACTGGCTCGAGAGCCGCGGCGTCCGGCTCGTCGTCTGCGCCGGCTTCATGCACCTCCTGCGCACGCCCTTCCTCGAGCGCTTCGCCGGGCGGATCGTCAACACGCACTCCGCGCCGCTGCCGGACTTCCCGGGCGCGCGCCCGATCGAGGACGTGCTCGCCGCCGGGGTGCGCGAGACCGCCGCGACCGTCCACTACGTCGACGAAGGCGTCGACACCGGCGCGGTCATCCTCGCGGAGCGCATCCCCGTCCGCCCGGGCGACACCGTCGAGACGCTGCGCGCACGCGTCCAGGCGGTCGAGCACCGGCTTCTCCCGCGCGCCGTGAGGATGCTGTGCGAGCGCTGATCTCCGTCTACGACAAGAGCGGCCTCGACGAGTTCGCGCGCGGCCTCGCCGACCTCGGCTTCGAGCTCGTCGCGAGCGGCGGTACCGCGGCCTACATAGCGGATCTCGGGATGTCCGTCGAGCGCGTGGAGGAGCTGACGGAGGTGCCCGAGCTGCTCGGCGGGCGCGTGAAGACGCTGCACCCGCGCATCCACGCCGCGATCCTCGCGCGTCGCGACGACCCACGCGACGTCGCAGCGCTCGCGGAGCGCGACATCCGCCCGTTCGACCTCGTCTGCGTCAACCTGTACCCGTTCGAGGCCGTCGTCGCCGCACACGGCGTCAGCGAGGAGGACGCGGTGGAGATGATCGACGTCGGCGGGCCGTCGATGCTGCGCGGCGCGGCGAAGAACTTCGCGCACGTCGCGCCGGTCTCGCGGCCTACGCAGTACGCGGGGGTGCTGGCGGAGCTGCGCGAGCGCGGCGAGCTCGACCTCGAGACGCGGAGGCAGCTCGCTGCCGAGGCGTTCGCGACGACGGCCGCGTACGAGGCCGCGATCGCGCGCTGGTTCTCCGAGACAGGGACGTTTCCGGAGCTCTTGACGCTGTCGTTCTGCAAGGTGCAGGACCTCGCGTACGGCGAGAACCCGCACCAGCGCGCGGCGTACTACCGCGAGGCGGGATCGCGCCGGCACCTCCTGTCGCGGGTCGAACAGCTTCACGGGCGCGAGTTGTCGTTGATCAACCTCTACGACATGAACGCCGCACGGTTGCTCGTCCGTGAGTTCACGCTCCCGACGTGCGTGATCGTCAAGCACGCGAACCCGTGCGGGGTTGCCGTCGGCGCGGACATCGACGACGCGTACGACAAGGCGCTCGCATCTGATCCGCTCTCCGCTTTCGGGATGGTCTGCGTCGTCAACCGCCCGGTCACGAAGGTGCTCGGGGAGAATCTCGCCGAGCGATTCGTCGACGTGCTCCTGGCGCCCGGCTACGAAGATGGGGCACTTGACGCGCTGACACGGAAGCCGAACCCGCGGATCCTGCTCGACCAGGAGCGCCGCCGATTCCAGCCCGGCGAGAAGGACTACAAACGCGTGCTCGGCGGCTTGCTCGTGCAGGACCGCGACTGGGACGTGGAGGACCGGGAGGCGATGGAGATTGTTTGCGGATCGGTGGCCGAACCGACCTGGGGTGACCTGCTCTTCGCGTGGAGAGTGTGCAAGCACGTCGGCTCGAACGCGATCGTGCTCGCGAGCGCGCTGATGACCGTCGGGATCGGCGCGGGTCAGATGAGCCGCGTCGACGCTGTGCGGCTCGCGATCGACAAGGCGCGCGAGCACGGCCACGACGTCACCGGCGCGGTGCTCGCGTCCGACGCCCTGTTCCCGTTCCCCGACGGGCCTCAGCTAGCGCTGGGGGCCGGCATCACGGCGCTGATCCAGCCGGGCGGCTCGAAGCGCGACGACGAGGTGACGGCCGCGGTCGCCGCGGCGGGCGCGGCGATGGTGCTGACGCACCGCCGCCACTTCCGGCACTAGCGCGGGCTACGCAGGCGGCGGCAGGCGGCGCGCGCCGGGTTCTCGCCGACCGAGCTCGACGGAGCGGCGCCGCTCGACCAGGCGCTTCACGTCCTCGAGGAACCGCGCCGTGTCCGAGCGCAGCTGGTCGGAGAGGAAATGCCCAGGCAGACCGGGCGGAGGACGCTCCGATCGCCCTTCTGAAGCCGAATCTGCCGCATCCAACGCGCGCCGCCGTTCTGTGGAAACTGTGGAAAAACACACGGTGAGGAGGTGCGCGCCCGCCGCAGTCGCCACCCCGCGCGAGGCGCGAGTCTACGCCTCCCATGCTCGGGTGTGATCCCTCCAACGGGGTAGCCGGCGACGAGGTTCCCGCAAAGAGCGCGTGAAGTACGCTTGGTCGATGGCGCGCGAGTTCCCGACGGTGCTCGACCTCGTGGGCGCGACGCCGATCGTCCGGCTCCAGAAGCTCGCGAGCTCGGTCCCGCCGAGGCTGCTCGCGAAGCTCGAGTACCTCAACCCGGGCGGCTCCGTCAAGGACCGCATCGGGCTCGCGCTGATCGAGGCGGCGGAGCGCGACGGGAAGCTGAAGCCCGGCGGGACGATCGTGGAGCCGACGTCGGGCAACACCGGCGTCGGGCTCGCGATCGCCGCCGCGCTGAAGGGCTACCGCTGCATCTTCGTGATGCCCGACAAGATGAGCCAGGAGAAGATCGCGATGCTGCGCGCGTACGGCGCCGAGGTCGTGATCTGCCCCACCGCCGTCGAGCACGACTCGCCCGAGAGCTACTACTCCGTCTCCGACCGGCTCGCCGAGGAGATCCCCGGCGGGTTCAAGCCCGACCAGTACTCGAACATGGCGAACCCGCAGGTGCACTACGACCTGACGGGGCCGGAGCTCTGGGAGCAGACGGGGGGCGACCTCGACGCGATCATCATCTCCGTTGGGACCGGCGGGACGATCTCGGGCGTCGGCCGCTACTGGAAGGAGCGAAAGCCGGAGACGCTGATCGTCGGCGTCGATCCCGAAGGCTCCGTCTACACCGCGGGCGAGGACGGCGTCCATCCGTACCTCGTGGAAGGAATCGGCAAGGACACGTGGCCGCGGACGATGGATCCGGACGTCGTCGACGAGTGGGTGCGCGTCTCGGATCGCGACTCGTTCCTCACCGCGCGCCGGCTCGCCCGCGCGGAGGGGCTCCTCGTCGGCGGCTCGGGCGGCACCGCCGTGTGGGGCGCGCTCCACGTCGCGCAGCGCTTCGGGCCCGAGGCGACGATCCTGACGATGATCCCCGACAGCGGCCGCTCGTACCTCTCGAAGTTCTACGACGACAACTGGATGCTCGAGCACGGGTTCGTCGAGCGGCGCGTGCCCGTGCCGACCGTCGACGAGCTCCTGCGCTCGAAGGGCCGCGAGGAGGCGGACGTGCCCGCCCTCGTCACGATCTCGTCGCACCAGAAGGTCGGCGAGGCGATCGACGTGATGCAGCGCTACTCGATCTCGCAGCTCCCGGTCGTCCGCGACGGCGACGTCGGCTCACTCGCCGACGTGATCGGCTCGCTCCAGGATCGCGACCTGCTCGACCGCGTCTTCAAGAATCCGGACGCGCTCCACGAGGACATCGTGGCCGCCATGCAGCCTCCGCTCGCGACGGTCGACGCGGATCAGTCCGTGGACGAGGTGTTCGCGACCCTCACCGGCCGGACGAACGCCGTCGTGGTCGCGCGTGAGGGGCGGCCGGTCGGTGTGCTGACGCGATCCGACCTGCTCGAGTTCCTCGCGCACAACCGTGCGCGCTCCGTAGGCACCGCGTAGCTAGGCCGACCCGGGCACGGCCACGGTGATGCCGGCCTCGGGCAGCTGCCGGACGGCCGCGTCCGGCGTGAAGAGCTGCTCGCGCGACATCAGGAAGAGCTCCGGGATGATCTCGGCGCGGACCTCGCCGCCCGCGAAGACGCGCACGATCGAGCTCTGCGAGACGACGATCGCGATGGCCCGCGTGGTCGCGCTGATCGACGCCGCGGCGGCATGGCGCGTGCCGAGCCCCGCCATGAAGTACGCGGGCGAGCCGACGTCGACCTCGACGTAGCGCGCGGCCGCGGCGAACGTCCCGTCGTCGTCCACGAGGAACGCGCCGTCGAGCTGCGCGAGCTCCTTGACCGTCTCGCGGAAGTCCGGCCTCGCGACGTGCAGCAGCTCGCGCGGATGGCCGTAGAGCGGGTCGAGCAGGAGCGGGCGCGAGCGGCGAAGGGTCTCCTCGATGTCGCCGACGACGAGGAGCGTCCCGATCTTGCGGCCCTCGCGGCCTTCGCGCGCGATCTCGACGCCGAGCTGCAGCACCTCCTCGAGCGTGCGCCGGCGGAAGTCCTCACAGCGCGCGCTGCGGCAGACGTTGCCGAAGATCGAGTCGAGGTAGTCCTGGCGCGGGTCGGCGCTCATCTACCGGGAGAACGTGGCGGCCGCCGACGCTATTCCGCGTTGCAATCTCGGCACGAAGCCGGCACGGACACCTGCGCCGCACCTCGATACGCTGCCTGTAGGGGATCCGGGGGTCCCCTGGGGGCAGTTTGGCGGGCGGTGTGATAGGCACCCGCCGTGTCCGTTCCCGTCAGCGTCGAGGCGGCACGTCGGATCGCCGTGCGCGCGCAGCTCCTCGACGGCTCGGCGCGCGACGTCCTCGGCAGCGTCCGCAGGCTCGGGTTCCTCCAGCTCGACCCGATCGCGACCGTCGCGCCGCCCCAGCACCTCGTCCTCTGGAGCCGGCTCGGCCGCGCGTACGCGCCGGCGGAGCTCGAGCGGCTGCTCTGGCAGGAGCGGAAGCTGTTCGAGTGGAACGCATTCGTCTGGCCGGTCGAGGACCTGCCGCTGCTCCGCGCGCGAATGCGGCGCAACCGCTACCGGAACCGCCCGCAGCTGGAGTTCCTCCGGGCCAATGCGCCCTTCCGGCGCTACGTCCTGCGTGAGCTCGAGCGGCGCGGGCCGCTCCTCTCGCGCGAGATCGCCGACCACGCGAGCATGCGACGCGAGGCGCACGTCTGGTGGGGCAGCCGGAAGATGGGGCTGATGCTCGAGGTCCTCGGCTCTCGCGGCGAGGTCGCGATCGTCGGCCGGCGCAGCGGCCAGCGGCTCTGGGATCTCGCCGAGCGGTGGTACCCGGAGACGGAGAAGATCGCCTGGCGCGAGGCGCAGCCGCTGCTCGCGGAAAAGCGCCGGCGCGCGCTCGGCGTCTGGCAGGAGAGAGGCGAATGGCGCGCGCATTCCGACGCGACGGACGGTGCGATCCCGGACCGCGTCACGCTCCTCTCGCCGTTCGACCGCCTGATCCACGACCGCGAGCGAACGGAAGCGCTCTTCGGCTTCCGCTACCGCCTCGAGATGTACGTCCCGAAGGCGAAGCGCGAGTACGGCTACTACGTCCTCCCCCTGCTCGTCGGCGACCGCCTCGTCGGCCGGGCCGAGCCGCGCTTCGACCGGAAGACGCGCACGCTCGAGTTGCTCGGCGCGTGGGGCGACACCGCGCGGCTCGGCGAGGCGCTCGACGACCTCGGCGCGTGGCTCGGCGCCGATACGATCTCGGGGTGGACTTCGAGACGCGCGCGATCCACGAGGGGCAGGACCCGGACCCGGCGACAGGCTCCGTGACCGTCCCGATCTACCAGACGTCGACCTACGTCCAGGACGAGGTCGGCGTCCACAAGGGCTACGACTACTCGCGGGTCGCGAACCCGACGCGCACCGCGCTCCAGCTCTGCCTGGCCTCGCTCGAGGGCGCGGAGCACGGCGTCGCCTTCGCCTCGGGGATGGCGGCCGTCACGACGGTCATGCACCTGGTCAGCCCCGGCGAGCGGATCGTCTCGGTGAACGACGTCTACGGCGGCGTCTACCGGCTCTTCTCGCAGGTGTACCAGCCGAAGGGGTACGAGTTCACGTACCTCTCGGCCGAGACGATCAACGCCGAGCTCGCGCAGCACATCGACGAGCGCACGCGGATCGTCTGGCTCGAGACGCCGACGAACCCGCTCCTGAACGTGATCGACATCCGCGCCGCGGCGGAGGCGGCGCACGCGGTCGGCTCCCTCGTCGTCGTCGACAGCACGTTCGCGACGCCGTACCTCCAGCGACCGCTCGAGCTCGGCGCCGACATCGCGCTGCACTCGACGACGAAATACCTCGCGGGGCACTCGGACGTCGTCGGCGGCTTTGCCGCGACGAACGACCCGACTGTCGCGGAGCGCCTCTACTTCCTCCAGAAGTCGCTCGGCGCCGTGCCGGGACCGTTCGACTCCTGGCTCGTCCTGCGCGGGCTGAAGACGCTCGCCGTGCGGATGCGCCAGCATTGCGAGAACGCACGCCAGGTCGCACAGTTCCTCGAGCGGCACCCCGCCGTCGAGCGCGTGCTCTACCCGGGGCTCGAGAGCCATCCCGGCCACGAGATCGCGCGCCGGCAGATGCGCGACTTCGGCGGCATGATCTCCTTCCTCGCCGCCTCCGAGGAGGAGGCCGTCGGCCTCGTGGCGCGGACGAAGCTCTGGCAGCTCGCGGAGAGCCTCGGCGGCGTCGAGAGCCTGATCGAGCATCCGGCGCGGATGACCCACGCGTCGACCGCGGACGCGCCCTTCGCGGCGCCGCGGAACCTCGTTCGGCTGTCCGTCGGGATCGAGTCCGCGGGCGACCTGATCGAGGATCTGGAAGCGGCGCTCGTCCGCTCCGCCGCAGCAGCCGGCGCGTGACCTCGCCCGAGCCGCTCGACCTGCTCCACCTGGGCAGGGAGCGCGTGATCGGCGTCTACCTGCTCGAGACGGACGACGGGCTCGCGCTCCTCGACTGCGGACCCGCCAGCTGCTTCGAGACCCTCGAGCAGCGGCTGTCCGAACGCCGGCTCGCGCTCGCCGACGTCGGGCACCTGCTCCTGACGCACATCCACCTCGACCACGCGGGCGCGGCGGGGACGCTCGTGAGGGAGCATCCGGAGCTGCGCGTGCACGTCTCGGCGGTCGGCGCGCCGCACCTCGTCGATCCGGCGAGGCTGGAGGCGAGCGCGCGGCGGATCTACGGCGACGACTTCGACCGGCTTTGGGGCGAGCTCGCGCCCGTGCCGGAGGCGAACGTCGAGCTCGTCGGCGAGCGCGTGCTCGGGCTCGAGTGCTTCCCGACCCCGGGGCACGCCTCGCACCACGTCTCGTACATCGACGCGGACGGCACGCTGTACGGCGGCGACGCGACGGGCGTCCGCGTGCACCCGAGCGAGTTCGTCCTGCCGCCGACGCCCCCGCCGGACATCGACATCGCGGCCTGGCACCGCTCGCTGGACGTGATCGAGGCGCGAGACCCCGCGCGACTCGCGCTGATCCACTTCGGCGTCTTCGACGACGTCGAGCGCCATCTAGCCGAGCTGCGCCGGCGCCTCGACGAGTGGGCCGAGCGCGTCGAGCGAGGCGCCTCGGAGCAGGAGTTCGTGACTGCCGCACGCCGCGAGGCACTGGGCGCCACCCGCGAGGACCTGCCCGCGTACGAGCAGGCGATCAGCCTCGTCGACTCGTACGCCGGCCTGCGCCGCTACTTCGACAAGCGCGCCGCCGCCTAGCTCTCGTCCGCGCGCAGGATGCGCCCGCCGCTCGACTGCGTAAGCGCCTTCACGACGATCTCGTCGACGTTGACGTGCGGCGGCCGCGTGACCGCGAACAGGACGCAGTCGGCGATGTCCTCCGGCCGCATCGCCTCCACGCCCTCGTAGACCCCGCGCGCCTTCTCCGCGTCGCCGCGGAAGCGGACGAGCGAGAACTCGGTCTCGACCAAGCCCGGATCGACGGTCGTGATCCGGATCGGCCGCCCCAGCAGGTCCTCCCGCAGCGCGTACGTGAAGCCGCGCACGGCGAACTTCGACGTGATGTAGAGCGCGCCGTTCGCGTACGCCTGGCGCCCGGCGACCGAGCCGAGGTTGACGATGTGCCCGCCGTCGCGGAGGTGCGGCAGGCAGAGCCGCGTCATCCGAATCAGCCCGTCCACATTCGTCTCCAGCACCGCCCGCTCGTCCTCCTCGCTGCTCTCCGTGAACGGGTCGCGGCCGAGCGCGAGCCCCGCCCCGTTGACGAGGATGTCGAGGCCGCCGAGCGCGTCGACGGCCTGCGCGACGAACGACGCGCAGCTCTCCGCGCTCGTGACGTCGAGCTCGCCCGTAACGTCGGCGTCCAGCCGCTCGGTCCGCCGCGCCCCCGCGCCGACGCGCGCTCCGGCCTCCCGCAGTGCGCGCACCGTCGCGGCGCCGATGCCGCTCGACGCGCCGGTCACGAGCGCGGTCTTGCCGTCCAGCGCGGCCACGCTGCGAGCTTAACGGCGGGTGCGCCGCGCGAACGCTGCGCACCCGCCGCACGTGGAGCTCACCCGTTCGTCGTCAGGCTCGGCGCGCTGCCGCCGTAGGAGAAGTCGAGGTAGTAGCTGCCGCTGCCTGCGTACGAGTAGACGCGGGCCCTGTAGGTACCCGTTACGGACGGCGTGAACATGATCGTGTCCTGCCGCGTCGCCGTCTCGCTGCGCGCGACGAGGGTCCCGCTCGGGTCGTACAGGTAGAGGTCGAAGTCCTTGCTGCTCGACGCGCCGGGGATGATCAGCGTCAGCGCGATCGGATAGGCCGTCGTGCTGACGCCGAGGCTCCAGTAGTCGCTCGCGGCCGTGCCGCCGAGGCTCTGGCCGGCCATCCAGTGCCCGGGCACAGCCGGACCCGTGCCGGTGTAGCCGCCCGCGCTCTTGATCGCCTCGTACGACTGCATGCGGCCGTAGCCCGTGTCGATGTCGGCGCCGGAGCTGCGCCAGTCCTGCGACGTCGAGGTCAGCTTGCTCTTCAGGTCGGTCGGCGTCAGGCCGTAGTTCGCGTCCAGCATCAGGGCCGCCGTGCCGGCGACGAATGGCGTCGCCATGCTCGTCCCGGACATCGCGACGTAGCCGGTGCTCGAGTTCGCCTGAGGCGCGGTCACGTTGTGGCCGGCGCCGCAGATGTCGGGCTTCGTTCGTCCGTCGGCGGTCGGCCCGCGGCTCGAGAACGAGGAGACGAAGAAGCCCCTCTCGCCGGGGTCCGCGAGGCTGCACACGGTCAGCGCCTTCGCAGCTGCTGCCGGGCTGCCGATCGTGTACGCGGCCGGGCCGGCATTGCCCGCGGCGACGACCGGGAGGATCCCCTTGTCGAACGCGTTGTTCACGGCCGTCGACAGCGAGTCGGTGCCGTCGGAGGAGCCGGACGACCCGAGGCTCATGTTGATGATCCGGACGCCGTAGGCGGTCTTGTTGTTCACGCAGAAGTTGACGCCGTTGATGATGTTCGTCGTCGAGCCGCTGCCGTCGGCGCCGAGCACCTTGACGCCGACGAGCGACGCTCCGTGCGCGCTGCCGCGGTAGGCGGAGTTTGCATCCCCCTGCCCCGCCACGATGCCGGCGACGTGCGTCCCGTGGCCGTGGTCGTCGTAGGGGCTCGTCCTCCCGCCGACATAGTCCTTCCAGCCGATCACCTGCCCCTCGTTCAGGTCGGCGTGCGCCGCATCGATTCCGGTGTCGATGACGCAGACGTTGACGTCGCCGGAGGTGAACGACTTGAGCGATCCGTTCCGGTCACCGTTGACGCCGAAGTCCGTCTTGGCCTTGTCGACGCCGTACCAGCGGCGCGCCGTGCTCATCGTCGTGTGGAACACGCGCTCGGCCTCGACCTGCACGACGTCCGGGCGCCGCGCGAACGCGAGGACCTGGCCGCGCGAGAGCTCCGCGCTGAAGCCGTTCACGACGTCCCAGCGCGCGTTGACCGCGAAGCCGCCGTACTGCGCCTGGAGTTGCGCGAGGTCGTGCTCGGACACCGGGCGCGTGAGCAGCACGATCGCCGTCACGCGGTCGCGCGCGCCGAGCGAGCGGAGCCGTGCGTCGAGGTCGTCGTAGATGCGATTCCGGTCGACGTCGGCGTACGGGCTCGACGCGACGCCTGCGACGTCCGGCCCGCGCGCGGGCTCGGGCGTCTCCGGCTCGTACGTCTTTGCAGCGGCTGCGGTCGCGAGGGTCGCGACCGCGAACGCGGCGGCGACGGCGACGAGCGTGCTCTTCATCGTGGCGTCTCCTCTGGTCGGAATGCAGGAGTCGCCCGGCAGCGCCGCCACCGCGGGCGCACGGACCGTAACACGCTCTACGGCCCGCGCAAAGACGACGCCCGTCGGCGCGCGAGCTCGATCGACTGAGGCCGCGAGGCCGCGTGCTCGACCTGGAGCGTCGTGTGCGTCAGCGCGAAGCGCTCGCGGAGCAGCCGCTCGAGGTCGAGCCGGATCGCATGGCAGTCGGCGCCGGCGGAGACGAGCACATGCGCCGAGAGCGACGGGAAGCCGGAGGTGATCGTCCAGATGTGCAGGTCGTGGACCTCCTGCACGCCCTGTGCGGCCGCGAGCGCGCGGCCGACCTCGTCAGCGTCGATGCCGCTCGGGCTCTCCTCGAGGAGGATCGAGACCGACTCGCGAAGGACGGACCACGAGCTCGCGAGGACGAGGAGCGCGATCAGGACGCTGACGATCGGGTCGGCCTCGCGCCAGCCCGTCGCCAGCACGATCGCGGCGGCGGTGACGACGCCCACGGACCCGAGCGCGTCGGCGAGGACGTGCCGCAACGCGGCGCGGCGGTTGAGGCTGCGCGAGTGCGGCCGGGCGAGGAGCGCCGCCGCCGCGAGGTTGACCCCGAGACCGAGCGCGCCGACCCCGAGCACCCATCCGGCGTCCACCTCCGTCGGCTGGCGCAGCCGCCCGTACGCCTCGACGACGATCCAGATCGCGATCGCGACGAGCGCGACGCCGTTGGCGAGGGCGGCGAGGATCTCGGCCCGCCGGTAGCCGAAGCTCCGCGCAGGCGTCGCCGGGCGAGCGGCGAGCGTGGCCGCGAAGAGGGCGAGCCCGAGCGCCCCCGCGTCGCCGACCATGTGAGCGGCGTCGGCGAGCAGCGCGAGCGATCCCGCCGCCACGCCCACGACCGCCTCCACGGCCGCGAAGACGAGGACGAGCGCGAGCGCCGCGCCGAGCGCGCGCCCGTCGCCGTGCAGCCGCTCGCCGGCGGCGTGGTGGTGGTGCACTACTCCTGGAGCTCGACGCGCTCGATCACGACGTCCTCGCGCGGCCGGTCCATCGCGTCGCGCGGCAGCTCCGAGATCCCGTCGACGACGTCGATCCCGTCCGTCACGCGCCCGAAGACCGTGTGCTTGCCGTCGAGCCACGGCGTCTCGTCCGCCGTGACGATGAAGAACTGGCTCCCGTTCGTCCCCGGGCCCGCGTTCGCCATCGCGAGCGCACCGCGGACGACCTTGTGGTCGTTGATCTCGTCCTCGAACTGGTAGCCGGGGCCGCCGCTGCCGGTCCCCGTCGGGTCGCCGCCCTGGATCATGAAGTCGGGGATGACGCGGTGGAAGATGACGCCATCGTAGAAGCCGTCGCGCGCCAGCTTCGTGAAGTTCTCGACCGTCTTCGGCGCCTCGTCCGGGTAGAGCTCGACCGAGATCGCGCCGTGGTTGGTGTGCAGCGTGGCTGTGGTCATCGGCTGACCGTAGCGCACTACGATCGCGGGCCGTGGACGACGCAGCACGCATCTTCTGGAAGCTGATCGAGATCGCGGAGGCGCAGCACGAGATCCAGAACCCGACGAGCCCCGAGAAGGTGCGCCTGCTCGGGAACTACCTCGAGCTCACGCCGGAGTCACACGTGCTCGACGTCGCCTCCGGGCGCGGCGGCCCCGCGATCCTGCTCGCGCGGGAATTCGGCTGCCACGTGGCCGGAATCGAGCTCCGGCAGGCGTTTCACGCCGCTGCCGAGGAGCGGACGGCGGCAGCGGGCTTCGCGTCGCGCGTCCGCTTCGTCCGCGCGGATGCGCGTGAACTCGAGCTGGAGCGAGAGGCGTACGACGCCGCCCTTTGCCTCGGCGCAACGTTCGTCTGGTCCGGTTTGAGCGGCACGCTCGATGCGCTCGCCCCGGCCGTGCGAAGCGGCGGGTACGTCGCCGTCGGGGAGCCGTACTGGCGCACGTGGCCGCTCTCGCCGGGATATCCGGACCCGGACATGACGTACGCGACGCTGCCCGAGACCGTGGCCAAGATCGACCGCAACGGGCTGCGGCTCGTGGCCATCCTCGCGTCGTCCGAGGACGACTGGGACCGGTACGAGAGCGGCCACTGGCGGAAGCTCGAGGAGTGGCTGCGCGAGCATCCCGACGACCCCGACGCGGACGCGATCCGCGAGCGGCACCTCGCGTTCCGCGATCACTACCTCCGCTGGCAGCGTGACGCGATGGGGTGGGCGATCTTCGTCGCGCGGAAGCTCTAGACGGAGGCGCGGGCCCAGCGACGGAGGGCGTCCACGAGCGCCTCGAGCCGCAGCCCGTGCTCGGTCAGCCGGTACTCGACCCGCGGCGGGCGCGCGTCGACGACGCAACGCTCCAGCACGCCCGCCTCCTCCAGCTCCGACAGCCGCGCGGCGAGCGTCCGGGGCGGGACGTCGCCGAGGGCGTAACGGAATTCGTTGAACCGGACGGCGCCCGCGTGGGACGCCCACACGATCGCGAGCATCGAGCGGCGCCCGAGAAGGTCGGCGGCCTGCCGGACCTCCTCGGGAACCGGGTCGCATCTACGACAGCGCATGCTCGCGCACCGGCTCGAGCGCGAGCTCGAGGACCTCGTCGAGGCTCATTACCGGGTGGAACGTCAGCTGCTCGCGAACGTCCGCCGGCACGTCGTCGAGATCCGCGCGGTTGCGCTCCGGCAGGATCACGTGCGTCAGGCCCGCCGCGTGGGCGGCGAGCACCTTCTGCTTGAGCCCGCCGATCGGCAGGACGCGGCCCTGGAGCGTCACCTCGCCCGTCATGCCGACGGTGTGCTTCACGGGCCGCCCGGAGAGGAGCGAGGCGAGCGCGGTCGTCATCGTCACGCCCGCACTCGGTCCGTCCTTCGGGATCGCGCCTGCGGGAACGTGGACGTGGAAGGAGCGGCTCGCGAACTCGCTCTCGTCGATCCCGAGCTCGGCCGCGTGCCCGCGGACGTACGACAGCGCGATCCGCGCGGACTCCTTCATCACGTCGCCGAGCTGTCCCGTGAGCATGAGACCGTCCTCGCGACCCTGCATCGAGGTGGCCTCGACGAAGAGCACGTCGCCGCCCGTGCCCGTGACCGCGAGGCCCGTGGCGACGCCCGGCACCGCCGTCCGCTCGGCCGCCTCCTGGTAGAAGCGCTGGTGCCCGAGAGCCGCGCGCACGCGCTCCAGGTCTACGGTCACGGGCGCCTGCCCCTGCTCCGACGCGATCTGCGTCGCCGTCTTGCGCAGGATCTTCCCGAGCTCGCGCTCGAGCTGGCGCACGCCGGCCTCGCGCGTGTACTCGGTCACGACCGTCTCGAGCACGCGGTCCTCCACGGTCACCTCCTCCTCGAGCAGGCCGTTGCGCTCGCGCTGCCGCGGCCACAGGTAGGCGCGCGCGATCGCGACCTTCTCGTCGACCGTGTAGCCGTCGAAGCCGATCACGTCCATCCGGTCGAGCAGCGGCCCGGGGATCGTCTCGGCCATGTTCGCCGTCGCGATGAAGACGACCTCGGAGAGGTCGAGCTCGACGTCGAGATAGTGGTCGCGGAACGAGTGGTTCTGCGCCGGGTCGAGCACCTCGAGCAGCGCCGCGGACGGGTCGCCGCGCCAGTCGGCGCCGACCTTGTCGACCTCGTCGAGCAGGATCACGGGGTTCATCGTCCCGGCGTCGCGAAGGGCGCGGACGAGCCGCCCGGGCAGCGCGCCGATGTACGTCCGCCGGTGCCCGCGGATCTCCGCCTCGTCGCGCACGCCGCCGAGCGACATGCGGACGAACTCGCGGTTGAGCGCGCGCGCGATCGACTCGCCGATCGAGGTCTTGCCGGTCCCGGGTGGCCCGATGAGCGTCAGGATCGCCCCGAGCGCTTGTCCTCCTGGATCCCGCGCTCCTCGCGCAGCTTGCGCACCGCGAGGTACTCGACGATGCGGTTCTTCACGTCGTCCAGCCCGTGGTGGTCGGCGTCCAGCACCTCGCGCGCGTGCACCGGGTCGAGCCGCTCCTCGGAGCGCTTCGACCACGGCACCGAGATCAGCCAGTCGAGGTACGTGCGGATCATCGAGGCCTCGCCGCCCTGCTCGCCGACGCGCTCGAGACGTGCGAGCTCGCGCTCCGCCTGCTCGCGGACCGCGTCCGGCATGCCCGCCTCGGCGATCTTCGTCCGGTACTCGTCCGCGACGGACGCGTCGTCCTCGCCCAGCTCCTTGCGGATCGACTCGAGCTGGCGGCGCAGGATGTACTCGCGCTGCTGCTTCGCGGCGCCGGACTCGACGTCCTCGCGGATCCGCCTCCGGACCTGCATCTCCGCGAGGCGCTCGCGCTGGAGCCGCAGCGCGAGCTCGAGCCGCTCCCGGATGTCGAGCTTCTCCAGCAGCTCGACCTTCTGCTCGAAGGTGAAGTCGGGCGAGTAGCCGGCCGTGTCGGCGAGCGCGCCGGCCTCGGTGATCGAGCGGACGAAGGCGGCGATGCGCCCGTCGTCGCCGCGCAGCTCGAGGATCTCCTCGACCACGGCGCGGTACTCGACCTCGAGCTCGCGGACGCGGCCGTCGGAAGGTTCGTCGTCCGGGCGCTCCTCGACCTCCACGCGCAGCCGCCCGAGCGGATCGGTGTGCGCGGCGCCGGCGACGCCGCGGTGGAGCCCGTCGAGCGTCACCGCGCGCGCTCCGCCGGGCAGCCGCACGCGATCCGTGACCGCCGCGACGGTGCCGACCTTCGCGTACGCGTTCTCGTGGCGCGGGACGAGCAGCACGCGCTCCTCGTCGCCGACGTCCACCGTGAGGTTCACGGACATGTTCGGGAAGACGACGATGTCTTCGAGCGGGACGAGCAGCAGGTGACCCAAAGCGTTCTCCGTTCCGTAGTAGCTACAAAAGTTGTACCTACTAGAACGGCTCGCGCGGAGGACACATTCCGACCTGACGAGCCTCGTGCGTCGTCCGCGCGCCTGCTCGCGGCTTCCGCGAAGCGGCGACGGACGCAACCGGTGCGCTGCGAGTGGGCGGTGACGGGCTCGAACCGCCGACTCCCTGCTTGTAAGGCAGGTGCTCTCCCAGCTGAGCTAACCGCCCGGACGGCCGCAGCGTAGCTAGGGTTCCGGCGACCCGACGAGGAGGGCGACGTGCCGAAACCGCCATTCGAGCCCCCGCCGCGGAGGAAGTTCCGCCTGATCGGCGGCGGGAAGCCTCGCGACCGCGACATCGATCTGGCCGCCGAGGACGCGGCCGCGCTCGAGGAGCGGATCGTCGGCCTCGTGAACGACGCGAACGAGTCGAGCTGGTACCACGAGGAGGGGAACGACGCCGACGTGGCCACGGCCGCGCTCTGCCGTCTGCGCCGGGCCGCCGCCGGTGCTGCGCGCGGCGCCGAGGGGGGCGACGAGGCGGTACGGCGAGCGCTCGAGGCGGCCGATCCGGCCGCCGTCGTCTGGGTCGCGAGCCGCGCGATCTCGTACATGGACGAGCAGGGCTTCCCGGACTTCGTCCCGAGGTAGCTCGGCGCGCCTCGCGTTCCTCGGGCGCCGCTGGGGCGGCACCGGAGGGCGGTTCCGGCCGCCGCAGGTGGCGCCAGCGAGGGGCGCGAGGTGCCCCCAGCGGGATTCGAACCCGCGCTACGGCCTTGAAAGGGCCGCGACCTGGGCCGCTAGTCGATGGGGGCGGCGCGCAGGACGATAGCGGCGCCGGCTACGAGCCGGTGCTGCGGAGCGCGACCGAGCACGAGGAGCGGCCCTGCTTCTCGAGATACCGCTGGTGGTACTCCTCGGCGCGGTAGAACCTCGACGCCGGCGTGATCTCCGTCCTGATCGGCTTGCGGTGGTCTCCCTGCCGCTCGCGCTTCGATGTCTCCGCCGCCGCCTGCTGCTGGGGCGTGTGGAAGAAGATCGCCGACCGGTACTGGGAGCCCAAATCCCAGCCCTGCCGGTTCCGGTGCGTGGGGTTGTGGACGCGCCAGAACGCCGCGAGCAGATCCTCGTATGCCACGTCCTCGGGGTCGTACTCGACCTGAACGACCTCGGCGTGGCCGGTGCGGCCCGAGCAGACCTGCTCGTACGTCGGGCTCTCGAGCTTCCCGCCGAGATAGCCGACCGCCGTCGCCGTGACGCCCTCGAGCTGCCGGAACGCGGCCTCGACGCCCCAGAAACAGCCCGCGCCGAACGTCGCCTTCTCGGTCACGACGCCTGCTCTTCCGCTGGATCGAGCCTCAGGCACACCGAGTTGATGCAGTAGCGCTGGCCGGTCGGGTCCGGCCCGTCGTCGAACACGTGCCCGAGGTGCGACTCGCAGGTCGCGCAATGGACCTCGGTGCGGCGCATGAAGAACGTGTTGTCCTCGTGCGTCTCGACGGTCGCCGGATCCGCAGGCTTGAAGAAGCTCGGCCAGCCGGAGCCCGAGTCGAACTTCGCGTCGGAGGTGAAGAGCTCGGCGCCGCAGCCCGCGCACCGGTAGGTGCCGGGAGTCTTCGTCGCATTGTACTCGCCGCTCCACGGGCGCTCGGTGCCGTGTCCGCGCATCACCGCGTACTGCTCGGGCGTCAGTTGCTCGCGCCACTCCGCGTCCGTCTTCTTCACCTTCATAGGGCGGAGGGTACCGGGCCAGGTCTTACACGCACGTTAACGCTGCGCGCGGCGATAGCCTGCGGGCGTGCGCTCGGTCGTCATCTGCGCGCTCGCGGGGGCTTTGCTCGCTCCCGCCGCCCACGGCGCGAGTGGCTTCGCGTCCGGCGTCGCGTCGGGCGAGGTGACGTCGACGAGCGCGCTCCTGTGGGCGCGCTCCACCCACGCGGGGACCGTCCGCGTCACCGTCTCGACCGACGTGCGCTTTCGTCGGATCGTGAGGCGCCTGCGCGCGACCGCGCGTGACGCGACGGACCGGAACGTCACGATCGCCGTGCGCCGGCTCCGCGCCGACACCAGGTACTACTATCGCTTCTCCGCCGGCGGCAGCCTCAGCCCTGTCGGCCGCTTTCGCACGGCTCCCGCGGCGCGCTCGACCCGGCCGGTCGAGTTCGCCTACACCGGCGACGCCGACGCGACGCGGAACCCGGGGACGCGCCGCCCGGCCTTCAACACCTTCCAGGTCTACGCGCGGATGGCACGCGAGCGGAACGACTTCAACGTCAACCTCGGCGACACGATCTACTCCGACAGCGAGGTCGCGGGGACGCGCGCGGCGCTGACCGTCCCGGAGAAGTGGGCCAAGTACCGCGAGAACCTGTCGCTGCCCGCGCTCCGGAACCTCCGCGCCTCCACGTCGCTCTACAGCCACTGGGACGACCATGAGTTCATCAACGACTTCTCGCGCCCGGAGCACGGCGACGCCATCTATCGCGCCGGCGTCAAGGCGTTCGTCGACTACTCGCCGGTGCGCTACTCGCCTCGCACGGGGCTCTACCGGAGCGTCCGTTGGGGCCGGAACCTCGAGCTCTTCTTCTTGGACGAGCGCTCGTTCCGCAGCGCGAAGGCGACCGCCGGCGGCGCGTGCCGGAACGGAGACGCCACCGACCTCGCGCCGACGGCACCGCAGCCGGTCCGGGACGCGTTCGCCGCGCTCGCGCCGTCGCTCGCGCGCCCCGTCCCGCCCGACTGCCTCGCGCGCATCCGCGACCCCGGCCGCACGATGCTCGGCGCGGACCAGTACGCGCGCTTCACCGCGGCCGTCGCGCGCTCCACCGCGACGTTCAAGGTGATCATGAACGAGGTGCCGATCCAGCAGTGGTACGCGCTGCCGTACGACCGCTGGGAGGGATACGAGCACGAGCGCCTGCGACTGCTCGAGTTCCTGCGCGCGAACGTGCGCAACGTCGTCTTCCTGACGACGGACACGCACGCGAACTTCGTCGGCGACGCGCGGCTGCGGACGTTCGAGCCGGGCGGGCCGCTCGAGAGCGGGATCCTCGAGGTGATCACGGGCCCCGTGGCGACGAACACCTATGCGCGCGAGATCGAGGAGACGCTCGGCAGCCCCGGCTCCGCGCAGCTCCTGAACGCGCTCTTCTTCAAGCCGCCTCCGCCGCGCGGGATCGGGATGCGCTGCGCGTCGAGCAACACGTACAGCTACGCGCAGGTGCGCGTGACGAGCACGACGCTCACCATCACGCCGAAGGACATGAACGGCCGCATCGTCCGCGAGGAGCTCGGCAACGTCTCCTGCGGGCCCTACACGATCCACGCCCGCTAGTGGGCATACTCGCCGGCGGGGCCGTTAGCTCAGCTGGTAGAGCAGGGGACTTTTAATCCCAAGGTCGGTGGTTCGAGTCCACCACGGCCCATCAAGAAGTTGCTGCAATTAGGCATATGCTTGATCGGCTTGCCGCGCTCCGGCGGGCGAGACGGCAGCCGCGACAGAAATCAGTCGCCGCTCGCGGTCGCGCGCGCGTAACGCCGTCGCCCACAGCGCGCGGTCCGCATCGAGCGCAGCGAGGAGCACTGCCGCCTCGTCAGGTGAAGCGACCCGCTCTCTACGGCCCTGCGGCGCCGGAAGCTCGAGCTGCGCCGTCCGGTTCACGGCGATCTTGCCGCGCCACGGCGCGCCTGTAGATGGCGCGGAGAGGCATCAGAGAGAACTCATCGGGACGGTCGCCGAGACGGACGATCTAGGAGACGAGCCAGAGTTCGCGCTGCGGCGTCGAGAGCCACTCGATGCCGTCGGCCGTGACGAGCACGTTCTCTTCCAAGCCGATGTAGCCCCGGCCGGGCGCCGTGATCCCGTACTCGAGCGCGAAGATGTTTCCCTCTTCGACGACGCCCCCCGGCGCCGCGCCGTAGCGATCCCATCTCGGCGCGAGCACGGTGCCGCCGTCATGTGCGGAGCGGCCGAGCTGGTGACCGAGCGCGAACTTCGGCTCCGAGTAGCCGGCGGTCACGAGGCTTTCGCGCGCGGCCGCATCGACCTCCCAGCCCACGGCGCCGGGCTCCAGCTCCGCGACGCCGGCGTCGAGGGAGGCCCAGAGCGCACTCCACGCCTCGATGACGTCGTGCGGCGCTGAGGACTCGCCGTCGTCGAGGATGTACCAGACGCGCTGCAGGTCGCTGCAGTAGTCGGCGCTCGAAACCCCGAAGTCGATGTGGAGGAGCTCGCCGCGCTTCGTGGTGAACTGTCCCGGCGGAGCGTGGCCCACCTCCTTGTCGGGCCCTGCGTTGACGGCAGGACAGTGATCGCGTCCCCACGCATAGCCGAGCCCGCGCTGTTCGACCTCGGCTTGCACCAGGGCCGCGATGTCGACCTCGCTGAGGCCGGGACGAAGCGCGTGCGTTACGACGTCGAAGATCTCCTCGGTCTCGTGGATCGCGCCACGAATGCGCTCGATCTCGCCCGGTGACTTCCGCCCGCGCAGCGCATTCACGATCGCCTCGGACGACATGAAGCGGTCGACGAAGGGCGTTCCCGAGAACGTGTCCTGGAGCAGGCGCCAGAGACCGTGCGTCAACCCGTCGGCGGCCGCGTCACTGTCGGAGTAGTTCAGGGCGATCGACTGCGGTGCGAGACGCTCGACGGTCTCGCGGAGCGCCGGCCGTACGCTCTCGTCGTAGCCGATCACCTCGTAGGCGCCGATCTCCTCGACGCTCGCCACGTCGAACCGGCCGACGATCGCAGTCTTCTCACCCGTCGCCGAAACCAGGAACGCACCCGTCCAGGCGCTGTACGTGCCCGCGATCAGCTCGAGACACGGGTCGGTTGTGAGCAGCGTCTCGCGCACGAGCGTGAGCCAAAGGTCGATCTCCTGCTCGCGGAGGATCTCGACGGACTGGCCGAGCTTTTCGCGGACGAGGTCGACGACGGCCACGCCGCGGACGCTAGCGGTTCGCAGGCCGTACTGGCGGAAGAACTTCTGCTGCTCTCGGCCCGACCAGTCGCGCTGAGTGGCCGTCTGCCAGAACTCCTGAGTGCCGCGACAAGTGTCCGCGCAGACAACCCCGGAGCCGCCCGGCGTCTGGGACGCCTTCTTCGTCCCCGCCCTTCTGCTCGTCATCGCCGCGATCGTGGTCGCGCTGCGTTCGCTGATCTCTTTCCGGCTCGCCGCGCTGGACGTATGCGTGCTGGTCGCTGCCGGCGTGACCATGGCGGCGCCGTTCATCCGTCAGAGCCTCGAGCGCGGCGTCTCAGCCGAATCGCTCTTCACGCTGAACCGCCCCTTGCTCAGCATCGTGACGCTGATGCTGCTCGTCTCGGCGGCTCTCGGGTCGTGGGAGGGACTGCCCCGCTCCATGGCACTCGTCGGGTTAGGGGAGATCCCGCTCACGATCGGCAATCTGATCTATGGGTACGCGGCCGTCCAGGGTCAGTACACGCAGAACAGATGGGCGAACCTCGGCTGGGCCCTCGGCGGCGCGATCTTCACGCTCGGGGCTCTCGTCGTCATCCTCGGCGTCGACCGGCCCGTCCGGCTGCGAGTCAGGAGGACCATCCCGAATCATCCCGCCGGCTCGCGGCCGGTGCTGCTCCTCTCGCTTGCCGCCCTTGCCCTCACGCTGACCGTCGCCGGCTACGGGTTGCTCGTCGACGCTCGCGGCCTCGTCCTTGTCGGCCTGACCGCGAGCGTCACCGTCGGCGCCGCGATGGCCCTTCGAGCGAGCGCCTCGATCCGCAGCGCCGAGAACGCGTACTCCCATCTCGATGGAGTGCTCGTCGATGCGGAGCGCACTCGCGACGAACTTGCCGACGCCAATGAGGAACTTGCGCGGGCGAACGTGCAGATCCAGGCGGGACGAGCAGACCCACGGCCGCGTGCGCGAGCTGATTGAGGACACTGGAACCGGACTCGCGGATCTTCTCGAGGAGGAGATGGAGCGAGAGCGGAGACGCTGAGGAGCACTGGCTCGTGGTCCCCGCGGCGTCGGTAGGCGAACTCCAGAGAGCGTATCGGCGGGCCGGTTTGGCGGTACGCGAAGGAAGAACGTAATGACCCAGCGGTGGTCTACAACGACCAGACTCACCGCGGGCTTCCGCGCAGCGACAACTGCGGAGCTGAACAGGCTTCTCGCATCGTAGCGACGCGCGTCCCGCACATTCCACGGGGTGGTTCCTAGCCCTCAGCGGCCCACGCGCCTTCGTTCGGCACTCACTGTCCCCTGACGTCCAAAGGCCGATCTCTTGAGCGCGAGTCGCCGCGGGTTTCACGCCGTAGCGCCCTCAAGGCGACGGCTCCTGATTACACCGGCGGCTGCGGGTCGTACTGGATGTACCGACGCACCTCGCGCGCGCGCTCCGGCGAATGGAGGCGCGCGACGAGGTGGAGGGCCATGTCGATCCCCGCTGAGACGCCTGCGGCCGTGACGACCGCTCCCGCGTCGACGAACCGGTCATCCGGGCGCACCTCGATGTCGCGCCCGAGTTGCCCGAGCCAATCGACCGCACTCCAGTAGGTCGTCGCTGGCTTCCCGTCGAGTAGACCGGCCTGCGCGTAGACGAGCGAACCCGAGCAGACGCTCGTCATTAGCGTGCCTGCTTCGGCGAGCGCGCGCAGCCATTCCAGTACATCCTCATCATCGATCTCGCGCCGTGTACCCGGGCCGCCGGGGTAGACGAGGACGTCGATCGGCGGCGCGGACTCGCGTGTGTGGTCCGGCAGCACCCGCAGCCCCTTCGCGCACTCGATCGTACCGTCGGCCTCGGCGACCGTGAAGACGGAGACACCGTCCTCCGGCCACTTCTGTGCCCAGGCTGCCAGGACCTCCCACGGCCCCGCCCAGTCGAGCTCCTCGGCGCCGTCGAACAGGACGACTCCGATGTTCATGCGGCCGCACTCCGCGCGCTTCGGTCCTGTAGCAGGAACTGCGGGCGGTTCTTCCCCCGCGAGCAGATCGATGTGTTAGGCATCCTCGTTCGCTGCAGCCTTCGCGACAACACGACGTTGTCGCGGACTCTCTGCCGGAACGCCCGTTCGCGAGACGCACGATGCAACTCAGCCCGGATCGGAGGCTCTCCTCTCCGGCCGTGAACGAGAGTTCATTCCTGTCGCTCCAGTAAGCCGAGGCGCTCAGCCTCGATGCCACCCTGAAAACGGGTTTCGGCACCGAGAGCTGACAGCAGACGGCTCACGCGACGCGCGACTGTCCGCGGAGCGACACCGAGCTCGCGCGCGATCTCCTTGTCGTGAAAACCCGCCGCCATCAGCGTTAGCAGTGGCTCGTCCAACGGCGAACCGTTCGACGCAGCGTCTTTCGCAGGCTTGATCGACCTTATCCTGAGTGGCAGCGCGCGCTCCCAAAGCACGTCGAAAAAGCTCGTGAGCGCGGTGAGCAGCGGAGATTTGTGGATGAAGAGTCCTGCTTCGGCACCCGGTTCAAGGGCAAACGGGATCAAGGCGAAGCGACGATCCGCGATAACCAGCTTCAAGGGAATCTCGGTGAGGATGCGCGCATCCTCACCTCTATCTGCCGCGTCCTCGACGAGTGCCATGGTTCCCGGAGTACGCAACGCTTCACGTGCGTAGATGACGCGGTACCGGACTCCAAGCGCAAGACGGTCGTGCTTGACGTCGCGACAGCGGGCGATGGGGGTGACATACGGTGGGGACTCGAGTTCGAGCACTTCGGTCGTAGCACTGCGCGTCAGCTGCAGGTAGCGCTGCGCGAAGCCGTCGGCTCCTCTGACGACCTCAACTAAATCAACCGTGCTAGCAGCGCTTATGCCTCTTCTGAACTCCTCTTGCAACTCGATCGCAGCTACTCGAAGCCGGTCAAGCTCGGCCTGGCCACGCTCTACGAGTCCCCCGATCGCGAGGTCAGGCGGGACGGGCGCGAACCGCGACGGAAGACCCGGTACGCGGCTGACGAAGCCTTTCGCCTCGAGCGCGGCCACAGTCTTCCGCGCAGTCGCGGATGAGAGCGCGGAAGTCGTGGCGAGCTCAGACAGGGAGGCGCTTCCACGCCGCAAGAGCGCCCGATAGACCGCCTCCTCAGCGTCGTCGAGGCCGACGACGCGAACTCGACCGTGATTTGTGCTCGCAGATGTCATTTTTCTGCCAGTGACAAAGATTGCCCTTCTCGGGTCGCCGTTTCTGCGAGACTACCGAGCACGGGGAGCGAGGGCAAGGTGCTGCGAGCGCTGGCCCTTCTGGCTTCGACGAAGCGAGGAACGAGGGGGAAACATGCGAAATCTCCGGCTACTGATCATGGCGACGGTCGCTACCATCGCGAGTG
The DNA here is from genome assembly GCA_030446625.1 of Gaiellaceae bacterium. Taxonomy (GTDB): domain Bacteria; phylum Actinomycetota; class Thermoleophilia; order Gaiellales; family Gaiellaceae; genus JAUJMY01. The sequence continues at coordinate 122,127 of JAUJMY010000005.1, read as the reverse complement.
TCGTATCCATCGCCGGTTCGGCCGCCGGCGCTGCGCCAATTAGCTCGACTGAGTACGCACCTCTACGAGGTGAGCCGGCATGTCCGCAGCTAGGTCTTGATCCCGTAAAGCCGGAGTGCGGGCGCTACATCGTCGTATTGAGGGAGTCGGTCGCCGACCCGACCGCTGTCGCGCGCGACCACATGCGCTTCGGCGCCGACGTGACGTTCGTCTACCGCTCGGCGCTCAAAGGCTACGCCGCGACCATCTCCCCCGAGGCTCTCGGCGCGGTGCGCGCGGATCCGAGGGTCGCTTTCGTCGAGGCCGATCATCTCGTCGAGGCGGTCGATCAGCGAACACCAACCGGTGTCGAGCGGACCTTCGCTGATGACAACCGAGGGCTAGGAATCGACGCGAGCGACGAGGGTCGCATCGACGTCGACATCGCGATCCTCGATACGGGGATCGACCGGGAGCACCCGGACCTGAACCTTGTGGGACGCGTCGATTGCACGCTTGGGCGCGTTTCGCATCAGCGGTTCCCTTCTACGAGTAAACCGATGCGGTGCCTCGCCGACGCGGGGGAGGATGGCAACGGCCACGGTACGCACGTTGCGGGCACGGCGGCAGCGATCGACAACGGAACGGGCGTCGTCGGCGTCGCTCCCGGCGCGCGCCTCTGGGGAGTCAAGGTGCTCGACGATTCCGGGTTCGGCTTCGATTCGTCGGTCATCGCCGGCGTCGACTGGGTCACCGCCAACGCTGGCACGATCGACGTGGCAAACATGAGCCTCGGCTATGAGTGCCAGGCTCCGTTCTGTCAGAGCGACGCGCTGGACGAGGCGATCTCGAACTCGGTGGCCGCTGGAATCGTGCACGTCGTGGCAGCAGGAAACAGCGAGATGGATGCCAAGGACTTCGTTCCCGCGAACCACCCGGATGTGTTGACCGTCTCGGCACTCGCCGATTTCGACGGCGAGCCGGGGGCGCTCGGCTCAGAGACGTGCCGATCGGACGAGGACGACACACTCGCCAATTTCTCGAACTTTGGCGCCACCGTCGAGGTTGCTGCGCCTGGCGTCTGCATTCTTTCGACGTGGACGGGCGGCGGGTATGAGACGATCAGCGGGACGTCGATGGCGTCACCGCATGTCGCCGGCGCGGCCGCCCTACTCGTGGCGACGAGGGGAAAGCCAGCCAACAAGGAGGGCGTGGCGGCGATTCGGCAGGCGATCATCGACTCCGGCAACGACGATTGGCAGGACGTGCGTCCGCCGAGCTGTAGTTGGGGACTCGACGGGTATAGGTGCGACGAGGGAGGGCCCGCTGACGGCGCGCGTGAGCCGCTGCTCGACGTCCACGACCCCGGCGTCTTCGCCCCGGCGGTGACCAGCGGGCCTTTCACAGCCCTCCCGATCGCGAACTTCACGATGAGCTGCGATGACGCAATGCGCTGCAGCTTCGACGCCTCTAAGTCGTACGATCGCGACGGCACGATTTCGAGCTACAGCTGGGACTTCGGTGACCATTCGCAGGCGAGCGGCGCCACCGTCTCCCATACGTACAGGCGCGCAGGGATGTATGTCGCCACGCTGACGGTGGTCGACGATCGCGGCGCTGTGGGCCGCAAAGCGATGTACGTATTCGTTTCAGACGGAAAAATCGGGCCGCACTTGGCTAAGCCGGCATGCGGCGGACCGGGTGACACGAAGTGCGAGGAATGGGTAGCCGCCTACGACAACGCCAACGGCTACGCCGTGGAGGGCGGCGGTAACGACTACGGCTTCGCAGCCGCCGCGAGTCCTCGAGGCGACCGCGTCTACGTCACCGGACGGAGCTGGGACAACAACACGCAAAGCGGCGACATTGCCACTGTCGCATACAACGGTGCCACGGGGGAGCAGTTGTGGGTCGCTCGCCACGACGGTGGGCGCCACTGGGACGATTGGGGAGAAGACGTCGCCGTCAGCCCGGATGGCTCGCGCGTCTCGATTACCGGGATTCAGAACTTCAACTTCTTCCACGATCCGCAAGGTTGCGCCGACGGAGGGCCACTCTGCGCTGAGGCGGTGACCGTCACATATGACGCGGCGACGGGTCGGAAGCTGTGGATGGCAAGCTACAGCCCGTCGCCGGACTCGTGCACGAGCGACGGACACAGTTTTTGCTCACTTGTTGCGTCGCATGCGGAGATCGCAGCCAGCCCGGATGGCCGTCTTCTTTATGCGACTGGACACACCGTTGTACCTTGCGGGCCCGGCGAGTTCTTCGGGCACCAGTGCGAGGCGTACCTGACGATCGCCTACGACGCCGTCACTGGACAGGAGGTCTGGCTGTCCCGGCATCAGGGGTTTGTCGGCCATCACACGGCGCGATCGGTTGCGGTGAGTCGCGACGGTCGCAGCGTTTACGTCACGGGTACTGCCGAGGGCGAAGGGTTCGGATGCGCTCACTGTGGGACGGACGCGCTGACGGTGGCTTACGACGCGGCGACCGGTACGCGATTGTGGCAAGCGAGACTGCATACCTCCAATCTTGACCGCGGGTCGGACGTGAGAGTGAGCCCGGACGGCTCGCGGGTCTACGTGGCGGGCGATGCGAAGAGACGTTGGTCGAGCGGCGGCGATCTCGTCGTTGCGTCGTACGATGCCGCGACCGGAGAGCAGTCGTGGGCGACGCGTTACGGCGGCGGCGACAGTCGTCTGACGGGGTTTGACATCAGCGGAACAGGCGACCGTGTCTACGCGACCGGTTTGAGCGCAATCGAGGGGGCCTCCGGCGAATACGACCTGGACGCTGTCACCGTTGGCTACGAGGCAGGCTCCGGGCGGCAGGCGTGGGTTGCCACCTACCGAGGATCAGGCGGCGGAAGCTGGGAGTTCGCAAGCGGGGTCGCCGCAAGTCCCGATGGCTCACGCGTCTACATGAGCGGGTTCACGATGCCATCGCCCTACGGGTCGGACGGAAAGTCGAAGTTCTACAGCGACTACGTCACGGTCGCGTACCGAGCTGTCGACGGAGCTCAGGCGTGGGCCGCTCGATACAATAGCTCCCCCGCCGGGGGCGACGAAGATGTGGTGATACCGTTTGGCTACGGGTCGCCGGTCGCTCTCAGCGCTGACGGCTCGCGCCTCTTCGTAACCGGGCAGTTCAGCGAGCCCGGCAACGGCGCTAACTGCTGCCGTTACGGGACCGTCGCGTACGACATGCGCGGTCGCTGATCCGCGGAAACCTGACGTCCAAAACGCGTGGAGCTCCGTCAATCGGAGCTCCACGCTCTGGGCCGCGCGCCGGGTAGACGAGGACGTCGATCGGCGGCGCGGACTCGCGTGTGTGGTCCGGCAGCACCCGCAGCCCCTTCGCACACTCGATCGTACCGTCGGCCTCGGCGACCGTGAAGACGCAGACACCGTCCTCCGGCCACTTCTGCGCCCAGGCTGCCAGGACCTCCCGAGCCCGTGTTGACCGAACTGAGCCGCTGATCCCTCTCCGGGCGTGCTTTCTCCCATCGAGAGCGCCGCCCGTCGCACTCAGCGTCTTCGCCGTTCGGGCACGAGCACCTCAGTGCGTATCGACCCAGATAGACGTTGAGTCAATCGCTCACGGTATCGTCTACCGAATCGCCGAACTCTTGGAACCCTCCGAACTCGCGCTCGGCGCAGCTCGGGCAAAACAACGCCACTTGGGGAGGATCGTCGTCGCGAGGATCGTCCGCGAGAAACGCACGCCAATGACGACCGGCGGGACTCTCGCGCCGGCACTCGATGCAGCGAAGGATCACTCGCTCGATCTCACCCCGAGCGTCTCGGCGGCAGCCGCGAGGTCCGCGATACGGGCATCGCCACCCTTCATTGCCTGGGCCGCGGCGACGCCGATCATCGAGGTCAGGGTCATGTAGTCGGCGAACGACATCTGCTCCGACCCGGACCGCCAAGCTCGTACCTGTTCGGCCGAGGTACCGAGCGCTTCCGCGGCGGCTGCCTCGTTCCAGCCGAGTAGACGGAAAGCCGCTTCGAGGAGCGGCACTGCTCCTGGACTCCGCCTCCGGCCAGCTTTCTTTCTTTCTTCCTCGTCAGGCGTTTCTTCGGCCGAGGGCGCTTCGCCCGCATCATCGAAGACGGCTCTCCGGATCTCGTCCGCCGGGATGCGGAGGAAGTGCGACAGCCGAAGCACGTCGTGGATCGGAGGTCTGGCGACCCGGCCCAGCTCCCAGCCCTCGATCGTCCCGGCCTTGATGCCGACGAGCTCACCTGCGAGTACGCGCGGGAGCACGGGTTTGGCTCCAACACCTCCAGCTACGTTCAACTCGCTGCAACCTCGAGTCGAGCGAGTTGCAGCTCGTTTCCTTCCGTCGCGACGAGCTGCCGTTCCGGGCGGACTTTTAATCCCAAGGTCGGTGGTTCGAATCCACCACGGCCCACTGCCACCGACCGGAGACGCGATGAGCGACGACCTGGAAGAGCCTGTACGCGACGGCGAGCGTTGGACGCGCGCCGACTTCGTGCGCGCAGCCGCAGCGGGAACCGCCGGCGCCGCGTTGCTCGGCGGCCCCTCCGCGTGGTCCTTCGGCGACGAAGAATCCGCGGCGAGCCCGTGGCTCGCGCACGCGCCGACCGAGACGGCAGCACGCGGCCGGGAGCGCCGGTTCGTCTCGCGCCCCGATCTCAGGCCGGCGACTGTGAGCGTGCTGCGCCGCGAGGGCGGCATCGCGAACGGGCTGCTGTTCCTCACTCCGTCGTCGGGCCCGGGTCAGCGCGGCGCGCTGATCGTCGACAACAGGGGCGACGTCGTGTGGTTTCGGCCGTCGACGCCGCTGACGACGATGGCGCTCCGCCCGGGGATCTACAAGGGCGGCCGCGTTCTCACATGGTGGGAGGGAAGCCATCGGCGAGGCGTGGGGATGCGGGGGCAATACCTGATCGCCGACGCGTCCTATCGCGTGATCGCCCGCTTCCGGTCGCGCGACGATCTCTGGCCCGACTTCCACGAGTACTTGCTGACCACGGACGGGACGGCGTTCGTCGTCAGCTACGACCCCGTCCCCGCGAACCTGTCGAGCGTCGGCGGCCCGAGGCGCGGGAGCGCGTACGACTGCGTGATCCAGGAAGTCGCGATTCCGAGCGGTCGTGTTCTCTTCGAAATGGCGCAGCCTCGACCACGTACGAATCACCGAGTCCCACGAAACGCCACGCCGGAACCACCCGTTCGACTACTTCCATGTCAACTCGGTCGGCTTCGACAGCGACGGTCACTTGCTCGTCTCCGCGCGCAACACGTGGGCGATCTACAAGATCCACCGTCGTACCGGGCGCGTCATCTGGCGACTCGGGGGCAAGCGAAGCGACTTCGCCATGGGCAGGGGGACGACATTCGCGTTCCAGCACGACGCGCGGTCGCACGCCAACGGCCGACTCATCAGCCTCTTCGACAACGGGCCGGTGCGGAACGGCGGGCGTCACTCACGTGCGCTCATGCTCGCGCTGGACAAGAGACGCATGCGCGCGACGCTCGCGCGGCAGATCCGCCACACGCCGCCGCTGTTCGCGCGGATCACCGGCAACACGCAGGTGCTCCCGAACGGGAACGTGCTCGTCTGCTGGGGGAACACCGGGTACTTCACGGAGTACGGCAACGACAACCGCGCGCGCTTCGACGCGCGGCTGCCGCGGGGCGGCCAGAACTACCGCGTCTATCGCTTCCCGTGGGCGGGGCGTCCCGCCGCGCGTCCGCGCGTCGCAGCGCGCGCCACGGCGGGCGGTCCGCGTCTGTACGCGAGCTGGAACGGCGCGACGGAGCTCGCCTCGTGGCAACTTAGAACCGGCTCGTCGCCCGAGAAGCTCGAGCCCCGCGCGACGGTGCCGAGACGCGGGTTCGAAACCGTGCTCCGCGTACCCGATGCGGCGAGGTACGCCGCGGCCGTCGCGCTCGACCGGAACGGAAGACCGTTGCGAACCTCGAACGTCGTCCGCGTCCGCTGATCGCGCGTCGCGTCGACCGGGGCTACGTGCGCGCCGGGTAGCCGCGAGTTCACCGATTTTTAATGCGGATCCGAGTGCGCGAGAGCCCGTCGACGCACGCCCTGACGCGTAGTCTGACTCTCACGCGGGCCGCTGTTCGATCGAGCCCGGCCAGCGAGAGAAGGCACGAATGGCGGAACGACGCGGTGCGCCGCGTGAGATCGGCGACTACGGATTCCTCTCCGACTGCCACTCTGCGGCGCTCGTGGATCGTGCCGGCTCCGTGGACTGGTGGTGCGTGCCGCGTTTCGATTCCCCGTCGGTGTTCGGCCGGCTGCTCGGGCCCGATGCCGGCCACTGGTCACTGTGCCCGGCGGCGGCCTTCGAGTGCACGCGGCACTACGCGCCCGACTCGCTCGTGCTGCGCACGGTCTTCACGACCGCGCGAGGCGAGGTCACCGTCACGGACGCGCTCGCGCTCGAGCCGAGGACGCGCGGCCACGACCTCGGCCTCCGCAGCCCGCACGTGCTGCTGCGGCGCGTCGAGGGGAACCGGGGGACCGTTGAGATGGCGACCGAGTTCGCTCCGCGCATGGAGTACGGGTTGACGGTCCCGAACGTGCGCGGCTCGGAGAACGGCGTGGTCGCGCGGGGCGGGCCCGCCACGCTGTCGCTCGGTGCCGGCGTCACGCTGACGCCCGGAGCGGGCTGTGCAACGGGACGCTTCACCGTGCATCCCGGGGAGCGGGTGGACTTCACGCTCGCCTTCGCCCCGGCGGCCGAGAGCACCGAGCCGGACAGCCGCGACCGCGCGACGCTCGACGACACGCTCGCCGCCTGGGAATCGTGGGCGCAGCTGCACGACGGCTACGAGGGGCGCCATCGAGACGCGGTGCGGCTGGGCTCGCTCGTGCTCCAGGGGCTGACCTACCAGCCGACGGGCGCAGTGGTGGCAGCCGCGACGACCTCCCTGCCCGAGGAGATCGGAGGGCAGCTCAACTTCGACTATCGCTTCGCGTGGCTGCGCGACCTCAGCCTGACGATCCGGTCGCTGTGGATCGCCGCCTGTGCCGACGAGGGAGATCGGCTCTTTCGGTGGATCGCGGACGCGGGCGGTCACCTCGTCGAGGGCCAGCGCGTCCAGATCATGTACGGCGTGGCGGGCGAGCGCGACCTCGCCGAGCACGAGCTCTCGCACCTTCCGGGTTTTCGTGACAGCCGGCCGGTGCGGGCCGGGAACGCCGCCTGGGACCAGGAGCAGCTCGACGTCCTCGGCGAGGTCCTGGACGCCGTCGAGCAGCTGCGCGACCAGCTCGGAGAGCTGGACGAGCCGACGCGCGAGCTGCTCGTCGCCCTCGCAGACCGGGCGGCGGCGACCTGGCGCGACCCGGATGCGGGGATGTGGGAGTCCCGGGAGCACCCGCGCCAGTACGTGTCCTCGAAGGTCATGTGCTGGGTCGCCCTCGACCGGGCGATCCGGCTCGCCCCGCTGCTCGGCGACGATCTCGACCTCCGCCGCTGGGAGGAGGCCCGCGAGGACGTTCGCACGGCCGTGCTCGCCAAGGCCTGGAGCGAGCGCGCGGGCGCGTACACCGGCGCCTTCGGCTCCGACGATCTCGACGCGTCCGTCCTCCTACTCCCGCTCGTGCACTTCCTGCCGGCACGCGACGAGCGGATGTGGACGACGATCGAGGCGGTGGAGCGGGAGCTCGGCGACATCGGTCTCGTCCGCCGCTGGCCGGCCGACCCGATGGGCTTTCTCATCTGCACCTACTGGCTCGTCGAGTGTCTCGCACTGGGCGGCGAGGTCGCTCGCGCCGAGGAGTGGTTCGATCGAGCAACGTCCTACGCCAACGACCTCGGCCTCCTGGCCGAGCAGGCCGATCCCGACCGCAAGGAGCTCCTCGGGAACTTTCCGCAGGCCTTCTCGCATGTCGGGCTCATCAACGCCGCGTGGCGCCTCACGGAGGCGACCGCGCAATCACAGGAGGAGGCGCCATGAACGGACGGCTGGAGGACAGGACCGCGCTGATCACCGGGTCGGATTCGGGAATCGGACAGGCCACGGCGATCGAGTTCGCCAAAGAGGGTGCGGACGTCGTGGTGCACTACCTCGAGGACGCCGCGGGCGCCGAGAAGACCCGCGAGGAGATCGAGGCGCAGGGCCGGCGCGCGACCCTCGTGCAGGCCGACATCACGGACGAGCAGCAGGTCGACCGGCTCTTCGACGAGGCGGTGAGGGAATTCGGCCGCGTCGACATCCTCATGAACAACGCCGGCGTCGACGCCTCGGGCGACGAGGTCGCCGACCTTGCCACCGAGACGTTCGACAAGGCGATCCGGACGAACCTCTACGGCGCCTTCTTCTGCTGCCGGCGCTACGTGCAGCTCCGCAAGTCGAACGACGGGATGAGCGGCGGCAAGATCATCAACGTGACGTCGGTGCACCAGAACACGCCGAACCCCGGCGGTGCCGACTACGACTGCTCGAAGGGCGCCCTCCGCATGCTCACGAGGACGTTGGCGCTCGAGCTGGCGCCGCTGAAGATCAACGTGAACAGCCTCGGCCCCGGAATGGTGCTGACGCCGTTCAACCAGGCCGCGATCGACGATCCAAAGCTGCTCGAGGAGCAGGTTCAGAGCATCCCGTGGAAGCGCGCCGCGGAGCCCGCCGAGATCGCCCGGCTGGCGGTGTTCCTCGCCTCCGAGGACAGCGAGTACGTCACGGGCGCGACGTACTTCATGGACGGCGGCCTGATGATCAACCTGGGGCAGGGTGCCTGACGCCCGCGGTATAGCCGTCCCCGTCTTGTTTTTGTGAAGACCTGGCGCTCCGCGCCTGGCCGGCGCGGCGCTCGACGACCGCGACGAGATCGCACGTCGCCCAGCGCCGCGCCGGCCGGATCTACGTGAGCTGATTCGCCTCGAGGAACTCGCGCGCGACTTCCTTCGCCGGGCGCTGGTCGAGCACGACCGCCTTGTTCATGGCGATGATCGCCTCGTCCGTGAGCATCTCCGAGACCGCGTCGATTGTCTCCCGCAGCTCGTCTCCGCCGCGGTCGGCGAGCTCCCGGTCGACGACGGGTGCGACGTTCTGGAACCCGAACTGCGCCTCGGGGTCCTCGAGGACGACGTATTTGCCCGTCCCGAGCGGCGGGTCGGTCGAAAAGATCGCGGCGGCGTCGACCTTCTCCTGGTCGAGCGCCTCGTACGGGCTGATGCCGGCAAACGGGACGAACTTCACGTTCGTCAGCCCGTAGTTCCGCCTGAGGCCCGGCAATCCCTGGGCCCGCGTTCGGAACTCCGGCTGGCCGCCGAGCTTGAACGTGCCCAGCGTCTTCAGGTCGCCGACCGAGGTGAGTCCGTTCTCCTCCGCGGTCGACTTCCGGACCGCGATCGCGTCGGAGTCGGAGAACGGCGTCATGGCGAACAGCGTCTGCCCGCGCGCCTCGTACTTCTCCTTGGCAGCCTCGTAGGTCGCCTCCGCGGACTCGGCCGAGCCCTGCGCGCCGAAGACGACGGTCAGGGCGGTCCCCGTGTACTCCGGGTAGAGGTCGATCTTCCCGCTCGTGAGCGCCTTGTCGATGATCTCGGTGCTGCCGATGTTGCTCTTCAGCGTGACGTCGTAGCCCTTCGCCTCGAGCGCTTGCGCGTACAGCTCGCCCAGGATGAACTGCTCGGGGAAGTTCTTCGTGCCGATGACGATGGTCGGCTTGTCGCTCGTGACGTCCGCGGTGTCTGCCGAGGTCGTGCCCTCCCCCGCCGCCTCGTCGTCGCCGCCGCACCCGACTACGGCGAGGACGAGCGCGGACATCACGACCAGCAGGCCGAGGAGCCTGCGCCAGCTCGGTTTCATGCATTCCTCCCACGTCGATGTTCGAAGCGAGGGGGACGTTAGTCCGGCGACCGTTACGTCCCGCTTAACTTTCGCTCGCTGGGCGCTGGAGTTCGAGCCTTCTGTCAGAGGCCGTATGCCTCGAGAAGCCGCAGCCAGACCTCGCTCACCGTCGGGAACGGCGGGACCGCGTGCCAGAGCCGCTCGAGTGGGACTTCCCCGACGACCGCGCGCGTTCGTGACGACGTCGATTCCCTCGTCGGCGAAGGCGGCTCCGACCTCGTCGCCCGCGAAGGGCTCCTCCCGCGCGAGCAGCCGCGGTCCACTCTCGATGATCGTCACCACGTCGCTGCCGAGCCGCTTGTACGCCTGCGCGAGCTCGGCGCCGACGGCGCCGCCGCCGAGAACGAGCAGGCGCTTCGGGAGCCGGCGAGCTTCCGTCGCAGCGCGGTTGTCCCATGCCATCGCCTCTTGCAGACCTGCGACGTCCGGCATCACGGCAGCCGTGCCGGTGGCGACGATGACAGCGCGCGCCGCGCTTCCAGACGACGCCGCGTGTCCGCACCATCGACCTCGACGGCGCGCTCTCCCGCGAGCCGTCCGTGGCCGCGCACGAAGGTCACGCCGGCGTCGCGGAGCCACGTCACTGCCCCGCGTCGTTCCACTGCCCCGGAGCGCCTCGACCGCGCCCGGCACGCGTCGCGTCGCGGCGACAGCGTCTCCCGGGCGCAGGAGGGTCTTACTCGGGATGCAGCCCCAGTACGAGCACTCGCCGCCGACCAGCTCGTGCTCGACCAGCACGACCGAAAGGCCGCCGGCGGCGCAGCGCCCGGCGACATTTTTCGCCCGCCGGCCCCCGCCGATCACGATCACGTCGTAGAGCTCGACCACGCTCCCACCCTACGGGCCAGGCTCCGGGTCAGCGCGCGACGCGAGCGACGGGACGTGTGTCGGCTCGAGCATGAGCACGCGCGGCCGCAGGTTGGGCGGGGTGACGAGCCGCTGGAGCGCAGCCAGTGCCGCGCTGACCGCAAGGGCGAGCACGATGACGCACATCGACGCTCCGACGACACCGCGAAGGCGGTAGCTCGCCTGGTTCACGATGATGTCGCCCAGCCCGCCGCCGCCCGCGATCGCGGCGATCGTGGCCGTCGCGACGACGAAGACGGCCGCGATGCGAACACCCGCGAAGATCAACGGGAGGGCGAGCGGAAGCTCCACGCGCCGCACGATCTGGCCTTCCGTCATCCCCATTCCGCGCGCGGCGCCGACCGCGTCCGCGTCCACGCCGTCGATCGCGACGTACGTGTTCAGGAGCATCGGCGGAATCGCAAGCACCACGAGCGCGACGAGGACGTTCGTGAAGCTGATCCCGAAGATCGGCAGGCCGAACGCGATCAGCGCGAGGCTCGGCAGCGCACGTCCGACGTTGCCGACGTTGATCGCGAGGAACGCGCCGCGGTGGGCGTGTCCGAGCAGCACACCGAGAGGTACCGCGATCGCGAGGGCCACGCCGATCGCGGCGCCGCTCAGAACGAGATGCTCGAGCGTCTTCGCCGCGATCAACGACGCGTTGTCGAGCACGAAGCGGATCCCGTCCACGAACAGGCGCGGCCTGAAGTCGTCGTTCATCCCGCGCGACTCGCGCGGGTCCACGGGGTGAGCGACCGCTGGACGAGCACGAGCAGCGCGTCGGTCGCGATCGCGAGCGCCACGGCGAGTGCTCCAGCCGCGATGAACTTCGTCTTGAAGAACGTCCTCAACCCGTCGAGGATCGGCTGCCCGAGACCTTCGGGCAAGACGAAGGCAGCGATCGTCGCGAGCGAGATCGTCGAGACCGCCGCGATGCGCACGCCCGCGAGGATCGAAGGTGCGGCGAGCGGAAGCTCGACGCGCAGCAGTGTCTGCGCGCGCGTGAATCCCATGCCGCGCGCGGCCTCGAGCACGTCGTCGGGAACCGCGCGCAGGCCCGCGACGACGTTGCGGAAGAGGATCAGGAGCGTGTACGAGACGAGCGCGATCTCGACCGTCGTGATCGTCAGCCCCGTCACGGGCACGAGCAGCTGGAAGAGCGCGAGCGACGGGATCGTGTACAGGAGCTCCGACGTGAACCCGAACGCGCCCTCGAAGGATCGGTGGCGGTAGGCGACGAGCGCCGCGACGAACGCGATCGCGAACCCGATCCCGACCGCATACGCCGTCAGCTCGACGTGCTCGAGCAGGCGCGGCTGGAGCGTGTCGTCCCAGTGGTCGCGAACCCAGTCCCAACAGAACGTGCGGTTCTCGCGGACGCAGTCGGAGCCGCGCCCGAAGTCCGGGATCACGGGCTGCGCCTGAGCGAGCGCCGTCACGACTGCTCCGCAAGCAGGTCCGCGATGCGCTCGACAGAGATCGTTCCCGCGACCGAGCCGTCGTCGGCCCGAACGTGTGCCCGACGGCTGCCGCCCGCGAGCAGGAAGGAGAGTGCGTCGCGCAGAGTCATCGCCGAGTCGACCTCGGGCAGAACGCTCCCGTCGGCGGGCTCGAGCCCGACGTCGGCCACGCGCTTGAGGGCGAGGCGTTTGAGCCCGCGGTCCGCGCCGACGAATCGCGCGACGAAGTCATCCGCCGGACGCGCGAGGAGCGCGTCAGGTGTGTCGTACTGCGCGAGCACACCGCCCTCGCGGAGGATCGCGACCCGGCCCGCCAGCTTGATCGCCTCGTCGATGTCGTGCGTCACGAAGACGACCGTCTTCCGTACCGATTCCTGCAGCTTCAAGAACTCGTTCTGCAGGCGCTCGCGCGTGATCGGGTCGAGCGCGCCGAACGGCTCGTCCATCAGCATCAGCGGCGGATCGCCCGCGAGCGCACGCGCGAGCCCGACGCGCTGACGCTGCCCTCCGGACAGCTGCGCCGGGTAGCGCCGGCGATCGTCGGCTTCGAGTCCGACCAGCTCGAGGAGCTCGACGACGCGTTCGGCGATGCGCGGTCGGCCCCAGCGGAGCAGCCGCGGCACCGTCGCGATGTTCTCGCCGACGCTGAGATGCGGGAACAGGCCGACGTGTTGGATGACGTAGCCGATCCGGCGGCGCAGCTCCGTGACGTCGAGGGCGCGCACGCTGCGGCCGTCGATGAGGACGTCGCCCTGCGTGACGTCGATCAGGCGGTTGACCATCTTCAGAGCGGTCGTCTTGCCGCTACCCGAGGGGCCGACGAGCACGCATATCTCGCCGGGGGCGATCGTCAGCGACAGATCCGTGACCGCTGCGTGCGGGCGGCCCGGGTAGCGCTTCGTCGCGCCGCGGAACTCGATCTCGGCGGCCGCACCGCTCACGCAGCGGAACCGTAGCGAGCGGCAGGCGAGGGCGCGCGTGGGCGCGAAGAGCGCGGCGGCTGGAAGAGCGCGGTGGCTGGCCAGTGCGTCGGTCATAGTCCGCTCGTGCAGCCGGAGCCGCTGAACGTCTGGGACTACGAGCGGCTGGCCGAGGAGCGGCTCGAAGCGGGGGCGTACGGCTACTTCGCCGGCGGCGCGGGCGACGAGCGGACGCTGCGGCGGAACGTCGAGGCGTACGCGGAGTGGACGCTGCGCCCGCGGATGCTCGTGGACGTCGCGGAGACGACGACCGCGACGACCGTGCTCGGCACCGACGTCTCGATGCCGCTCCTCGTCGCGCCGGTCGCGTTCCAGCGCGTCGCGCACGCCGACGGAGAATGCGGAACGGCGCGCGCCGCGGCGGCGGTCGGGACGATCATGTGCCTGTCCACGCTCGCGACCACGACTCCCGCGGACGTCGCCGCCGCCGCACCGGGAGCGCCGCGCTGGTTCCAGCTCTACGTCTTCCGCGACCGCGGCTTCGCTCGCAGCCTCCTCGACCAGGCCGCCGATGCCGGGTTCGGCGCCGTCGTCGTCACGATCGACACGCCGTTCCTCGGTCGGCGCGAGCGCGACCTCCGCACGGGCTTCACCATTCCGCGCGAGCTGACGGTGCCGAGCGTCGCGGCGGGCGGTGGCGCGACGGGGACGACCCCGAAGGAGATGCTCGCGCTGATCGATCCGTCGCTCAGCTGGAAGGACGTCGAGGCGCTCGCGGCCGCCTCGGCCGCTCCCGTGCTCGTGAAGGGCGTCCTCACCGCGGAGGACGCGCTCCTCGCCCTCGAGCACGGCGCGGCGGGAATCGTCGTCTCGAACCACGGCGGCCGCCAGCTCGACGGCGTGCCGGCGTCGCTCGACGCGCTGCCCGAGGTCGTGGACGCCGTGGGCGACCGCGTGGAGGTCCTGCTCGACGGCGGCATCCGGCGCGGCGTCGACGTCGTGAAGGCGCTGGCCCTCGGCGCGCGCGCCGTCCTCGCCGGGCGCCCGATCGTCTGGGGCCTGGCCGCCGGCGGCGAGGCGGGCGCGCGACACGTGCTCGAGCTGCTGCGCGACGAGATCCAGCTTGCGCTCGCGCTCTGCGGTTGCGCGCGACCCGACGATCTCACCCGTGCGCAAGTCGCGCGTGCCCCGGCTCCGGGGTGGACATCCGCCGGCGCTGGTCTACAGTGAGTCGGTTGCGGTAGCACCGCCCCGCAGCGCGGGGTCGACACAAGAAGGCGACGATTCTCAGCACCGTCGCACGATTGCTAGCTGTTGGTGCCCTCCTGGCTGCGCTCGCGCTGCTCGCGTGGGGGAACGACGAAACGCCGGGGCGCGTCGTCACGGTCGCGGTCCCGGAGCTCCGTACGGAGCCCCGGGCGGTCCGTGCACCGTCGGTCGAGGCGCTCGTCGAGCCGCCGCCGGCGCGGACGTGGGAGCGTCCGCCGCTCGCGGCACCGCCCGCGCGTCCCGCCGTCGCTCCGAGGGCACGCGCGCTCCGCGTTGCGGTGCGGACGCCCCGGCGGGAAGCCCGGCGGCGGCCGCGCGGCCCCGCGCGACGCGCACCCGCCCCTGCGGCTCCTGCAACGGCACCACGCCCTGCCGCCCCTGCGGCGGCACCCCGCGTGCCGCCCGGCGCGTCGACCGCGCCCGCCGCCGCGCCGACGGCGGCGCCGACGCCTGTGCTCCACCAGGCGCGCCCGCCGCAGCCGGTCGCTGCGTCCCCGCCGCCGCAGCCACAGCCACAGCCGCAAACGGACCCGGCGACCGCGGAGCCGGCGCGGGGACGCGGGCGCAAGCACGGGCACGAGAAGCGGCGCGGCACGCGGGGCGAGCGCGAGCACACGCCTGCGGCGCAACGCAAGGAGCGCGCGCCGGCCCCAGCACCCGCGGCCGCGCCTGCACCCGCCGCGCCCGCCGCGCCTGCCGCCGCCGCCCCCGCCCCCGCGCCGGCGGCGGCGCTCGCCGCGCCGGCGCCCGCGCCCGCCCACGCCGAGCCGGCGCGCGGCAACAGCGCCGCGGCACACGCCGCTGCCGACGCGAAGCCGGAGGAGCACCGGGAGAAGCATCCACGGCCCTGACCCGGTCGCCGCGCCGGCGCGACGGCCGAGCGGCTTCGTAGACTCGCGGCCGATGATCAGGACGCCACCCGAGCGCGGCGGCTGGCTCGAGGTCGTCTGCGGCCCGATGTTCAGCGGCAAGAGCGAGGAGCTGATCCGGCGGCTGCGCCGCGCCGAGATCGCCGGCCAGCGCGTGCTGATCGTGAAGCCGCGGATCGACGACCGCTACGACGTCTCCCACGTCGTCAGCCACGCCGGCGCGCGCATGCGCGCGGTCTGCGCAAACAGCGCCGCCGACGTGCTTCGGCTCGCCGAGGGCTACGACGCCGTCGGGATCGACGAGGCGCAGTTCTTCGACGCGGAGATCGTGGGCGTCGCGCGGCGGCTCGTCCGCCGCGGCGCGCGCGTCGTCGCGGCCGGACTCGACACCGACTTCCGAGGCGAGCTGTTCGGGGCGATGCCCATGCTGCTCTGCCTCGCCGAGCTCGTCGACAAGCTCCAGGCCGTCTGCCACCGCTGCGGGGGCGCGGCGACGCGCACGCAGCGGCTCGTCGACGGCCGGCCCGCCCCGTTCAGCGGCGAGACCGTGCAGGTCGGCGCGCGCGACTCGTACGAGGCGCGCTGCACGTCGTGCTACGAGCCCGGCTTCGACGCGGAGCCGCTCGTCGCGCTGACGCTGTCCGCCTAGCGGCTCCGCAACGGCGCCGGCCGACGCGCGTGCGCCGGAAGGGTCGCGATCAGTCGACGGCGCAGGCGTCCGCGCCGAGCCCGTCGCCCGGCACGCGGCGGAGGAGCTCGGCGAGCGTCTCGAGCTCGTGCTCGCCGAAGCGGCTGACGAAGAGGCGCTCGATCCCCTCCACGTGCGTCGCGGCGGCCTCGCGCAACTTCGCGTAGCCGGCGTCCGTCAGCTTCGCGTAGGCGACGCGCGCGTGGGCGGTCGACGCCGACCATTCGAGCGTCGAGTTCCGGGTGAAGGACGTCCGCACGATCCAGGGGCACTTCACCGAGTTCGACGGCACGATCGAGGCCGACGAGGCGATCGAAGACCTGCGCGCGTCCGGCGTCATCCGCGCGGCGAGCGTCGACACGCGCCAGCCGCAGCGCGACGAGCACCTGCGCTCACCGGACTTCTTCGACGCCGCGAGCTTCCCCGAGATCCGCTTCGAGACGCGCGGGGTCGAGTCGCGTGAGGACGGGGCGTTCCGCATCCTCGGCGCGCTGACGATCAAGGAAGCGACGTTCGAGGTGCCGCTCGAGGCGAGCCTGCGCGGCCCTGCGCAGGACCCGTACGGGAACGACCGGATCGCGATCGACGCCCGCGGGCGCCTCGAGTGGGGCGACATGGAGGTCGAGATCGTCGCGGACGTCTCGGCCACGAAGGTTGGCTAGCGCCCCGATCCGGATCGTCGCGCTAGCCGGAAGCTTGAGGGCGGGCTCCTACAACCGCGCGCTCGTGCGCGCGGCGAGGGAGCTCGCCCCTTCCGGCATGGACGTGGCGGAGTTCGACCTGAGGCCGCTCCCGTTCTACGACGCCGACGTGGAGGCGGCGGGCGACCCGGGGCCGGTCGCCGCTCTCAAGAGCGCGATCCGCGAGGGCGACGGGCTCCTGATCGCCACCCCCGAGTACAACCACGGCATCCCGGGCCTGCTCAAGAACGCGATCGACTGGGCGTCGCGGCCGCCGATGGCGTCGCCCCTGACGGGGAAGCCGGTCGCGCTGATGGGCGCCTCGACCGGATTCAGGGGAACGGCGCGCGCGCAGGCGCACGTGCGCGACGCGCTCGGGTTCTCCAAGGCGGACGTCCTCGCAGAGCCGGAGGTGCTCGTGGGCGAGGCGTACATGAAATTCGAAGACGGGCGTCTCGCAGACGAGGAGACTCGGCAGGCGGTGCGCGCCCTGCTCGAGGCCCTCGAGGAGGCGGTGCAGGAGCGCGGCGCGACGGCTAGCGTGTCGCGCGTCCTGTCCTGACGCCGCGGCGAGGGCCCGAATGAGGTACGCAATCGAGGCGGACGCGCTCGTCCGCGAGTTCAAGAAGGGCCCGCGCGCCGTCGACGGGATCGACATCGCGGTCTCGTCCGGAGAGATCTACGGCTTCCTCGGCCCGAACGGAGCCGGCAAGTCGACGACGGTGCACATCCTGACGACGCTCCTCCCGCCCACCTCCGGCCGCGCGACAGTCGCGGGGTACGACGTCGTCCGCGAGGGATCGCGCGTACGCGGGTCGATCGGAGCCGCGCTGCAGGAGGCCGCGCTCGACCCGTTCCTGACCGGGCGGGATCACATGCGGCTCCAGGGCGCCCTGCACGGGCTCCCGCGGAGCGAGCGCGAGCGCCGCGGCGCGGAGCTGTTGGAGCGCGTCGGGCTGACCGAGGCCGCCGACCGCAACGTCAAGGGTTACTCGGGCGGCATGAAGCGGCGGCTCGACCTGGCGCTCGCGCTCGTCCACCACCCGTCGATCCTCTTCTTGGACGAGCCGACGACGGGGCTCGATCCGCAGAGCCGGAACGCGCTCTGGGTCGAGGTCGGGCGGCTCGCGAAGGAGGAGGGCGTGACGGTCTTCCTCACGACGCAGTATCTCGAGGAGGCGGACGTGCTCGCGGATCGCGTCGGGATCATCGACCGCGGCCGGATCGTCGCGGAGGGGACGCCGGCCGACCTGAAGGCGGAGATCTCGCGCCCGAGCGTCGAGGCGATTCCCGCGAACGCGGACGACCGCGAGGCGGTCGCGCGGACGCTCGACCGCTTCGGTGCCGAGGTCGTCGCCGCGCCCGGAGCGGTCGCGGTGCGCCTCGACGGCGACGCCGACCTCGCGGACGTCGTCCGGACGCTGGACGCGGAAGGCCTCGCGGTCGCGCACCTGCAGCTGCACGCACCGACGCTCGACGACGTCTTCCTCGCGAAGACGGGGCACCGGCTCGAGGGCGCGGGAGAACCGGAACCGGTCGTCGCGTGAGCGGCCTGCAGCTCGCCGAAGTCGCGCAGCTGACGCGGCGGGCGCTCGTGCGGACGCTGCGGCAGCCCGGGCACATGTTCTTCTCGGTCGTCTTCCCGCTCGTCTTCCTCGCGGTGATCACGAGCGGCCTCGATCCCGCGGCCGCGCTGCCGGGGTTCCCCGCCGACTCGTTCCTCGACTTCGCGCTCGCGATCCCGTTCGTGCACGGGTCGCTCTTCGTCGCGATCAACGCCGCCGTCGAGCTCGGGCGGGACATCGAGACCGGCTTCCTCAACAGGCTCGCGCTGACGCCGGTGGCGAGCGTGCCGCTCGTGCTCGGAAACCTGCTGGCGGCGGTCGTCCTGTGCGTCGCCCAGGCCGCCGTCTACCTCGCGATCGGGCTCGCGGCGGGCGTGGAGCTGAAGTCGGGGCCCGCGGGCGCGCTCGTCCTGCTCGCGCTGGCGGGGCTCGTCGGGCTCGCGTTCGGCGGGATCGGGACGTTCATGGCGCTGCGAACCGGCTCGAGCGAGGGCGTGCAAGGGCTCTTCCCGCTCCTCTTCGTCTGCTTCTTCCTCTCGTCGATGAACCTGCCGCGGCACCTGATCGAGGCGGACTGGTTCCGCGCGATCGCGACGGCGAACCCGATCTCGTACGTGATCGAGGGTCTCCGCAGCCTCGTGATCGCCGGCTGGGACGCGCAGGCGCTCGCGCTCGGGTTCGCGTGCGCCGTCGGAATCGTCGTCGCCGGGCTGAGCGCGTCCGCAGTCGCATTCCGGGAGCGGATGACGCGCACGTGAGCCGCGCGAGCCTCTTCTCCGTCGCGGGCGCCGTCGCGTGGCGCGTGATCCGGCACGCGTTCACGCGCCCCGCGATCCTCCTGCCGTCCGTCCTCTTCCCGCTCGTCTTCTTCATCGGCTTCGCCGGCGGCCTCTCCCGCGTCGACGAGGTTCCCGGGTTCGACTACGCGCCCGGCTACGTCGCCTTCCAGTTCGCGTTCGTGCTCCTCCAGTCCGCCGCGATGGCGGGCGTGTTCACCGGGTTCGGCCGGGTTCGGCATCGCGCGCGACTTCGAGTACGGGTTCGCGCGTCGACTGATGCTTGCCGCGCCTCGGCGGAGCGGGATCGTCCTCGGCTACGCGCTGGCGACGCTCGTCCGCTGGCTCTTCGTGGCGACGCTGGTGTTCGCCGTCGCGCTCCTGACGGGGATGCGGATCGACACCCGCGCCCTCGACCTCGGCGGGCTCGTGCTGCTCGCCCTGCTCGTGAACGTCGCGGGGACGCTCTGGGCGACGGGTGTCGCGCTGCGACTGCGCTCGACGCAGGCGGGGCCGGTGATGCAGCTCCCGGTCTTCATCCTGCTCTTCCTCGCGCCGGTGTTCGTCCCGCTCGATTTGCTTCGCGGGTGGATCCACGGCGTCGCCTCCGTGAACCCCATCACCGCCGTGCTCGAGGCCGAGCGGAGCCTGCTCGCGGGTAGCGCCGACGGCGTCGGCGTCGCGGGCGCGATGGTGCTCACGCTCGTAGCAGGGCTCGTGCTCTGGGCCCTCCGCGGGATGCGCGCGGCCGAGGCCGCAGGCTAGGCGAGCAGCGCGAGCACGTCGTCGCGGCCGCCCGCCAGGTCACGTGCCGTGCGACCGTCCTCGAGCGGCGCGTCCGCGGACGCGCCGCGCGCGAGCAGGAGCCGGAGAAGCTCGGCGTCTCCGTTCTGCGCCGCGGCGTGAAGCGCCGTGAATCCGCCCGGCTGCGCATCGTCGACGGGTGCGCCGCGGTCGAGGAGCAGCCTGACGATCTCCGTCCGGCCCGTCGCCGCCGCGGCGTGGATCGGCTGCACCTGGATGTGCTCGTGGCGCGCGCGCCGCGCCACATCCGCCCCACGTTCGAGCAGGAGGCGCACGACGTCCGCGTGTCCGAAGTGCGCGGCGAGCGTGAGCGGCGTGAAGCCGTCGGGCGCGTACGCGTCGACGAGCCCCGGAGACGCGTCGACCAGCTCGCGAACCCGCGCGACGTCACCGACGGCCGCAGCCTCGAAGACGTCGAGCTCCGCACGAGCCTCGAGCAGCGCAGTGACGAGGTCGTCGCCGCCGCGGTACTGCGCGGCGAGCAGTGCGGAGGCTCCGTCCGCGCGGCGTGCCTCCGCGACGGACGAATCGGCGCGGACAAGCGCCCGCACGCGCTCGACGTCGCCGCCATCGATCGCGTCGAAGATCGTCTGCTGTTCGCTCATCGTCCGCTCTTTCCACATATAATTAGTTAGGCTAACTAAATTACTCGATGCCGACGCGAAACGCAACGATCGAGGAGGCTGCGGACAAGATCCACTCGGCGGCGATCCATCTCCTCCGCTACGCGGCGAAGGAGGACGCGGCAGCCGGCATCGGTCCTGCGCGCCTCTCCGCCCTCTCCGTCGTCGTCTTCGCCGGGCCGCTGACGCTCGGCGAGCTCGCCGCCGCGGAGGGCGTTCGCGCGCCGACGACGAGCCGGATCGTGAGCGGCCTCGAAGACGCCGGGCTCGTGCGGCGGGTGGCGGACGCCGCGGACCGCCGCAGCGTCCGCGTCGCGGCGACCACGAAGGGAACTCGCCTGCTCCAGCGCGCGCGGCGGCGGCGGATCGACGCCCTCGTCCGCCTCCTCGGCGGGCTCGATGCGGGCGACGTCGCCGTCGTCGCGGCGGCGGCGGAGCTCGTCGAAGCCGCGCTCCGGACCGCTGCTAGCGGACGAGGCGCTTGACGCCGTTCTCGATCCGGTAGACCGAGAAGCGAGCGTTGCGCAGGTCCCCGCGCGGCGTGAACCTGACGGGCCAGCCGAGGATCGTCCGCGGCAGCGACGTACGCCGGAGCGCCGCCCGAACCTCCGCGCGGCTGGCGCGCCCGTCCCGGCACGCGTTGCGAACGGCGGTGAGCGCGACCTGCGTCGCGACGTACATCGGGGGGGCGAACCTGCTCTCGAAGTCGCCGAAGCGCGCGCGGTACCGCTTCACGAACGCCTCGTTCGCCTGCAGCTCCCGGACGTCCGGCAGCAGCGCCGAGACGTACGCGGAGTTCGGCCTGAACTCGGGCACGTCGAGGGCATCGGTCCCGAAGACGCTCGCTCGCCTGCCGCTCGTCCGGAGTTGCTGTGCGAACGCCGTCGCGCGCGCCGCCGCCTGCCATGCGAGCACGACCGCGTCCGTCGTCGGTCGAACGTGCGCGACGAGAGAGGCGAGGTCACTCTCGTCCGGAGCAGCGGCCTCGCGCGTCACCTCGGCGCCGCGGCCGCGCAGGTTCGCCTGGATCGCATCCGCCAGCGGCACGCCGTACGCGCTCCCGTCATCGAGGACGAGCACCCGACGCGCGCCGAGCTCGGCGCGCAGATACGCGGCGATCGTCGGAGCCTGTGCGGTCTCGCTCGGGATCACGCGGAAGAAGCCACGGACTGGGCTGCGCGTGAGCGCGGCGCGGGGTGCGGACGCCGAGACGAAGGCCAGCCCGCGCCGCGCGAGCTCCGGTGCGGCGGCGAGCGCCTCCCGGCTCATCGCGGGCCCAACGAGGACGAGGATCCGGTCGTTCCGCCCGAGGTGCGCCGCGGCGGCGGCGGCCTTCGGCGGCGAGAGGCGCGTGTCCGCGCTCACGAGCGTCGGCTTGAACCGGCTCGTCGGTCCGTGCGTGAGCAGCGCGAAGCGCGCGAAGTCGAGCTGCTCGCGGCCGACCCTCGCCGCGCCGCCGGTGAGCGGCGCGAGGACGCCGATCTGCGCCGTGCGGCACGCGATCCCGGCCGCCGGCGCCGCGCGCGCGCCGCGATCCGCGCCGATTGCGGTGGCGGCCGCCAGCCCCACCAGGAGCGCAGCCGCACCTGACCGCCAGGAAGGACCCACGCCGGAAACGCTAGCGGAGGGCCAGCTGGAACTGCGGCTCGACGGCGTCGCCGAGGCGTACGAGGCCCGGCTCGAGCACCTCGCCGTAGATCCCGAAGTCGATCGATCGCTCGTGGCTCACGCCCCGGTACGACTTGATCGCGCGCAGCGTGTCGAAGTCGCGCTCGCCCGTCTCCGGATTCTGCGTCGTGATCGCGCAGCGGCCCACGGTGCCGACGAGACGCACCCGCGCCTCGCCGATCCGCAGCTCGCCGCCGAGCCAGGAGTCCTCCTCGTGGGCGTCGCAGCCGGCGACACCGAAGAGCATCCTGAACCGCCGCCCGTCGACGTCGCCGTCTCCTCCGTGGCGGCCGAGCTCGGCGAGGGAGGCGTCGGACACGAGCGAGACGGCGCCGCGGCCGCGGTCGACGGCTGCGCCGGGCCGCTCGGACTGCACGAGGCGGAGGCGCCGCCCGGCGTGCGCCGAGAGCGCGTTCGCGAACGGCCCCTCGACGACGCGACCTGCGACGGGCCGGCCGTAGAAGTCGGTCGTGACGGCGTCGCCGAGCGTGACCTCTCCGGCGACGCTCGTTCCGTCCGGAAGGCGCAGCTCGAGCCGCTCCTCGTGCGGGTCGTAGTGCGCGCGCACCCGGACCAGAGGCCCGTGCCGCATGAGGCCGAACCGCCGCCCGGCCTCGTCGACGATGTAGAAGCGGCGATTCTCGGTGACGCCGTGGCGGTGCAGCATCACCTCGTCCGGGTGCAGCAGGCCGAGCCCCTTCACGGGCGCGATCGAGATCCAGGAGACGCTCGGCACGCGTCAGGCTCGCCGCGTGTGGACCTCGACCTCGGAGCGACCCGGCGTGACGGGGAGGTCGAAGACGTAGAAGTCGCGCTTGGTCACGTGCACGGCGACGTTGTAGACCGGCGTCTCGCCGATCCGGCCCTCGAAGCTCCCAGCGTGGGCGTGTCCGTGGAGGACGAGGTCGGGCTGGTACTCCGCGATCGGCACCGCGAGGCGCGCGGACCCGAGCAGCGTGTGGATGCCGACCGGCTCCCCCTCGAGCGTCTCGACCGTCGGCGCGTAGTGGAGGAGCACGATGCGGAGCGGGCAGTGCGAGATCTTCTGGAGACCGCGCTCGATCGCGACGACCTCGTCGGTCGTCTCGTCGTAGACCTGCCGCAGGAGGGGCTCGCCGAAGTCCGGAAGGGACGACCCGGCGAAGCCGCCGACGAACCCTTTCGCGCCGACGACCCCGAGCTCCGCGTCGCCGATCGTCACGATCGCCGCCTCCCGGTCCAGGACGGCGACCCCGGCGTCGCGCAGCACGTCTGCGACCTCCTCCGCACGGTCTTCGTGGTGGTCGTGGTTGCCGAGCACGGCGACGACCGGCAGGTCGGCGCTTGCGCACGCTTCGGCGAGCACGCTCGCCTGCTCCGGCTCGCCGTGCGTCGTCAGGTCGCCCGCGAGCAGCACGACGTCCGCGTCGTCGGCGACACCCGCAAACGCCGTGAGCAGCCGCTCGCGGTGCGGCTCCGCCGCGTGGATGTCGCCTGCGGCGGCGATGCGGACGCGCTCGGTCATCGCGGCATTGTTACCGCTCCGTCCGAAAGAGTTTCGGCTCCCGCGAACGGGTACCGCGACGACGTGGCGGACGAGGCGACGACGCAGGACGCGCTCTACGAGCCGATGAAGAAGGCGGCGGCCGCGCTGCGCGAGGCCGGGATCCCGTTCGCGCTCGCCGGCGGGATGGCGGCGTGGGCGCGGGGCGGGCCGGAGACCGACCACGACGTCGACTTCCTGGTGAAGCCGGACGACGCCGAGCGCGCGCAGCAGACGCTCGTGGCGATCGGGATGCGCGGCGAGGACCCGCCGGAGGACTGGCTCTTGAAGGTCTACGACGACGACGAGTTGATCGACCTGATCTTCAACCCGCACGGCGGGCCGGTCGACGACGGCTGGTTCGAGCGCGCGGACGAGATCGAGGTGATGGCGATGCGGATGCCCGTCGCGTCGCTCGAGGACGTCCTCGTCTCGCAGCTGCTCGCGCTGACGGAGCCGGAGCCGGACTCCTCCTCCGTGCGCGCGATGGCCCGCGCGATCCGCGAGCAGGGGGACTGGGCGAGCGGGCGCGAGCGGCCGCGGGAGTCGCCCGTCGCGAAGGCGTGGTCTTCACGCTCCTCGAGCAGCTGGAGGTCGTCGAGCCCGCCCCAGACGCGGACTAAATCGTCCGCGGCGCACCCGCCAACCCCCACACCTCCGGATCACTCCGTCCACACCCCTCCGCGCGGGCCGCGACCGCGCGTCAGACCCCCGTTGCCGGGCGCCGCGGCGGGCGGCCGAGCTCGGCGCGACGCCCTACTCCGAGTCGAAGCAGAAGAACCGCTGCCACGCCGTCCACCAGTCGGCGGCGCGGACGACGATCTCGCGCGGGCCGACGATGTCGACGCCCGCCGCGTGGCGCAGCTTTTGTGGCGCCATCGTGTTCTTGTACTCGACGCGGATCTCGCACGGCCGCCCGGGGTCGTACGGCGCCACGGCGGTCAGGTCGCCGAGCGCGCGGCGCGCGCCTTCCTCGATCAGCTCGCGCGCGCGGAGCGGGGCGATCTGGCGCGCGCTCCGTGCGCCGAGCCCCTTCTTCACGGCGACCGTCGTGAGGCCGTCGCCGAGGAGCTCGCGCCCCTCGCGGCACGAAGCCTCGTCGCCGGTCACCAGCAGCACGGGGCACCCCCACGTCCCGCAGAGCGCGGCGTTGATCCCCGTCTCGCCCACGGCGGTGCCGTTGAACCAGAGGTTCTGCCACGCCTGCCCGGAAACCGTGTGGTTCATCACGCCGTCGGGAGTCCCGGCCATCGCGTGCATGCCGACGAACAGCGCCGCGTCGCAGCCCTGCTCGAGGAACTCCGTGTACTCCGTCCACTCCTCCTGGACGACGTACTCGCACGCCGGGTCGAGGAGGTCCGGGACGAGCGAGTTGAACATCCACCCCTTGCCCGCCCCGTGGCAGTCCATGACGACGATTTCCGTCGCCCCCGCCGCCTTCGCGCCGCGGACGGCCGCGTTGATCTCCTCGGTGTACAGCCGCCGCCCCTCGTCGTACATCGGGTCGCCGCCGCTCGTCTGCTCGGGCTTGACGATCCCGGAGACGCCCTCCATGTCGCTGATCACGTGAACTCTCACGATGGGGGCTTCTCGTCCGGGGGCACGGCGAACGCGTCGTCCTTGTGGAAGACCCGCAGCACGCGGCCGTACGACTCGTCCAGCGGCGCGTCCGTGAACGGCGGCTCCGACATCGCGAAGACGTCGCCGCGCTCGGGGTACTCCACGAGCTCGGGCATCTGCCGCGTGGAGACGATCAGGACGCGCGCGACCTCGTCGGATGAGTTTTCGAGCCGGTGCGCGCCGCGGCGGCCGCGGAGGCACGCGACCACCTCGCCCGGCACGAGGTCCCGGCTGCCCTCGAGCGTGTGCAGCGTCGGCCGCCCCGCCAAGACGACGATCATCTCCTCGTTCGCGTAGTGGACGTGCAGATCCGCCCAGCGCGCACCGGGGTCGAGCTCGTAGACGGAGGCGCCGAGCGCATCCGCGCCCGCTCGTGTCCCGACGCGGGAGACGCGCGCGCCTCCGCGATCGAACTCGAAGCTTGTCGTGAACACGTTGGGGAGCTCGTCCACGCCTCGGTAGCGTAAGCGACGTGGAGACCGGGCTCGCGGGCAAGGGCGTCCTCGTCACCGGAGCCTCGGGCGGGATCGGAGCCGCCTGCGCGCGGCAGTTCTTCGCGGAGGGGGCGCGCGTCGTCGTCCACTACAACCGCGGCCGCGATCGGGCCGAGCAGATCGCGGCAGAGCTCGGGGGCGCGCCGGTCGCAGGAGCCGACCTCGCGGACGAGGCCGACGTCGAGCGGCTGTTCGAGGAGGCGCGGCGCGCTCTCGGCCGCGTCGACGTCTGCGCGGCCGTCGCCGGCGTATGGCCGCGAGCGGACGAGCCCGTCTGGGAGCTCTCGCTCGAGCGCTGGGAGCAGACACTGCGCGCGAACCTCACCTCCGCGTTCCTGACCGCGCGCGCGTTCCTCCGCGAGGTGGGCCGGAACGGCCACGGAAGCCTCGTCCTCGTCGCGTCCACGGCCGGGCTCGTCGGGGAGGCCGGGCACGCGGACTACGCCGCCGCGAAGTCCGCGCTCGCGCACGGCCTCCTGCTCAGCCTCAAGAACGAGATCGTGCGGGTCGCGCCGCGCGGCCGGGTCAACTGCGTCTGCCCCGGCTGGACCGAGTCGCCGATGACGCGCGGCCACGTCGACCCGGAGCAGGTCCGTCGCATCTCGCGCACGATGGCGCTGCGCAAGGTGGCGCAGCCCGAGGATGTGGCGCGGCAGGTCGTCGCGCTCGCGTCCGACGAGGTGTCCGGGCACGTCACCGGCCAGGTCGTCACCGTCGCCGGCGGGATGGAAGGCCGCGTCGTCCACGACCCGTAGACGCGTGAGGAGCGGAGCGGCCCCCGCCGCATAGGGGCCTCTCCGGACTTCCGCCCGCGGCCCCCGCCGCATCGGGGCCAACGAGCTTGCCGTCCCACTATGAACTCGCCCTGCCGCTTCATCCATCACTCGAACGCGGTTGACCGCGCTTGTTCACCGGCACGGGAACGCCTCGTGACCCTCTGCTAGGCTCGCCGCTGCATCGAGAGTGGCCAGCGGCCTTGCCGTACCGGCCCGCCAACCGGCCTAGCCGCACGGTGGTAAGACGAGATGTGGCCCCGACGGGGCAACGGCTAGAGGTGGTGAACGGGTCGAACGCGCAAGCTCGCTCCGACGAGGAGGGACGACCGGGTGGCAAGCGCGTTTCTGAAGCGACTCCAGGATGGACCGGCGATCGTGGCCGACGGCGGGATGGGAGCGCTGATCTCCAGCGCGGTGCCGCGCCTGCGCTGCCCCGAGGAGGCGAACCTGCGCGCGCCCGAGGCCGTCGTCTCGCTGCACGTGAGCTTCATCAACGCGGGCGCGGAGCTGATCGAGACGAACACGTTCGGCGCGAACCGGCGCAAGCTCGCCGCGCACTTCCTCGAGGACGAGTTCGAGCGCATCAACTCGACCGCCGTGCGGCTCGCGCGCGAGGCGCGGGAGGTCTGCGGCCGCGAGGTCTACATCGCCGGCTCGATCGGGCCGCTGGGCGACGCGCCGAGCTCGCGGAAGCGGCGGGAGCTGTTCGCGGAGCAGGCGAGCGTCCTCGAGGGGCGCGGCGCGGACCTGTTCATGATCGAGACCTTCTACGACCTCCAGGAGCTCGTGGACGCGGTGGACGCGGCGCGCAGCGTCTCGAGCCTCCCGATCGTCGCGCTGCTGACGTTCGACGAAGGCGCGGAGACGATCGCGGGCGTCTCGGCGCGCGAGGCGGCGGAGCGGCTGGCCGGGCTCGACGTCGCCGCGATCGGCGCGAACCACGGGGCGGGGCTCCTCACCGCGCTCGCCGCGCTCGAGCAGATGGGCGGCGACGGCCACGCGCTCGCGGCGCTGCCGAACATCGGCCTCGTGAGCCTGTCAGGCGGGCGCGTGATCTACCCGCACGCGACGCCCGACTACTTCGCCGAGTTCGCGGCGCACGCGCGCGACCTCGGCGCGCGCGTGATCGGCGGCTGCTGCGGGACGACGCCGGTCGAGATCGCCGCGATCCGCTCCGCGCTGGAGGAGGAGCGGCGGCCGCGCGCGGCCCTGTCCTTCGACGAGCGGGAGCTCGTCGTCGCGCTCGGCGAGGAGCAGCGCGAGACGGGGCTCGCGCAGGCGCTCCGCGAGGGCGAGTGGGTTGTCTCCGTGCAGCTCGACCCGCCCCTCGGCGGCAACAACCACGGGCTGATCGAGGTCGCGCGGACGCTCAAGGAGTCGGGGCGCGCTCGCTTCGTCGACCTGAACGACAACCCGGCGGGGCGCGCGCGGATGAGCGGCCTGATGGCGTCCGTGGCGATCGAGCGCGAGTGCGGGATCGAGACGATCCCGCACCTGACGCCGCGCGACATGACGCGCGCCGGACTCGAGTCGGTGCTGCTCGGGGCGCACGCGGAGGGCGTCCGCAACGTGCTCGCGGTGACCGGCGACCCGCCTGCCGCGGGCGACTATCCGGGGTCCGGCGGCGTCTACGAGGTCGACTCGATCGGGCTCACGGAGGTGATCGCCGGCCTGAACCGCGGTGAGGACGTGAACGGGCGCGCGATAGACGCGCCGACCTCATTCTTCGTGGGCGTCGCGGTGAACCCGACCGCGGACGACGTCGAGCTCGAGCTCGAGCGCTTCCGGCGCAAGCTCGACGCGGGCGCGAAGTTCGCGATGACGCAGATCGTCTTCGACCTCGAGTACCTGGAGCGCTTCCTCGACCGCTTCGGCGGCCCGTCGCCGATCCCGCTGCTGATCGGGCTCTGGCCGCTCTGGAGCTACCAGCTCGCTCTGCGCGTGCACAACGAGGTGCCCGGGATCATCGTCCCCGAGCCGGTTCAGGAGGCGCTGCGCGACGCGGGAGCGGATGCGGCGAAGGTCGGCATGGAGGTCGCGCGGAAGCTCTACGAGGAGTCGCGCGAGCTCGCCGCGGGCGTCTACGTCGTGGCGCCGTTCCGGCAGCCGCTCAACATCCTCGACCTGCTCGACGACTAGCAGGATGAAAGCCGCCCTGTCCCAGGGGCAGTCGGGCGACACTGTGGTGCTCAGGTACTTCAGTCGCGGATGCGCGAGCGGCGCCTTGCCAACGCGCGCGGTCGAGACCGCTGAGGCTCCCGTGCTGTGGCTCAGCGGCGGGACGCCGGTCAAATCGCCGAGCGTCGCAGGCCGCTTCGTGCGCGAGGTGCCGCTCGAGGAGCGGTTCACGCAGCCGCGTGAGCCCATCGACCGCACGTGGACGGGCGAGGGCGTGCTCATCCTCGGTCGTCCCGGCCGCGCGCACTCGATCTGGCTCTTCTGGGATAACGGGCGCTTCACGGGCTGGTACGTCCAGCTCGAGGACCCGTGGCGGCCGTTTCGGCTTGGCTTCGACACCCGCGACCACGTCCTCGACATCTGGATCCCCAGCGACGGCTCGTGGCGGTGGAAGGACGAGCAGGAGCTCGACGTCGCGGTCGACGTGGGAGCGGTTACGCCGCAGGAGGCGGCGGCGTTCCGCGCCGAGGGCGAGCGCGTCATCGCGGAATGGGCGTTCCCGACGGGCTGGGAGGACTGGCGCGCGGATCCCGCGTGGGCGCTGCCGAGCGTTCCGGAGGACTGGAACGCCTGAACGCGTCAGGGGGTCGTCCGTTCCGTGTCGCGCAGAATCGCGTCGACCGTCTGCTCGGGGGTCTGTTCCGAGGTATCGAGCCACAACCCGAGCCGCGGCGTGTCCCGCGCGAAGAGGTCGTGGAGCTGGGGGACCGAGAAGTGCTCGTAGCCGGTCGTGCCGCGGGCGGCGTCGCGCGCTGCGAGCACGTCCACGCGCGGGAGGAGAACGACGACGTGCAGCGGCCGCGTCCGGACGAGCCGCACGAACTCGTGGAGTAGGTCGCCGGCAACGATGTCCTCGAGGACGACGGTGAATCCTTCGCCGGCGTACGCGTCGGCGGCGGCGGCCGCGATCCGGTAGCGGAGCCGGAGCTGCCGCAGCGCCTCCTCCGACGCGTCGAACGTCATCTCCTCGAGGCCCGAGACGATCGCGCGCCGGAACTGATCGGCTTCGAGGTAGACCGCGCGCTCGAAGCCCTGCGCCAGCAGCCGCGCGAGCGTCGACTTGCCCGCAGCGCACGGGCCCGTGACGAGGAAGACGCTCACGTGCTGCGGCGGCGCGCGAGGACGGCGCCGACGGTGGCTCCGAACGCGACGTGGTCGGCGATCTGCGGCAGGAGCGGGAGAGCACGGATGCGGGGAAAGCGGCGAGCTCCGACAGCGAGGTCGAGCGCCGCGATCGCGAGTCCCACGACAGCTCCCGCGGTGGCCGTGCGCGTGCGCGGGAGGAGGCGCGCGAGCACGAGCGCCCAGCCGAGCGAGAGCCCGACGTGGACCGGCATCGCGGCGAGGAGGAGGCGCACGCGCCGGCGCTCTCGCGGGAGCAAGATCGTCCCGGCCGCGAGCGTCGCCCCGAGCGGGTCGCGTCCGGTCGCCAGCGCGTGCAGCGTCGACGGCGCGCCGCTGACGAGCCCCGCGACGAGACCTGCGACGAGCCCGTCCTGCACGCTCGGCCGCTCCACGAGCGCGAAGCTACAATGGCGCGGCTCCAGGGGGCGTAGCTCAGTTGGTTAGAGTGCCGGCCTGTCACGCCGGAGGTCGCGGGTTCGAGTCCCGTCGCTCCCGTCTCTATTGCAGGGATTTCGTTTCAGCTACGGCGACGCGGAGTCCCGCATCCCGCGCTGTGCCGCACCGGTCACGACGCGACGCCTTCAAGTGTCGATCAAGCGCCGGGGCGGCCTCGCGCGTCGAGCCCGGAAAGAGGTGGCCGTAGCGCTCCATACAAGCGTCGGATCACGCCGTCGTGTCTTGTCCGTATGTCCGAGTGCCTCCGCGAGCTGGAGTGGGTTCGCTCCCGCCACGATCATCAGCGATGCGAAGGTGTGCCGCAGATGGTGGAACTCGAGCCGCTGGAGGTCGGCGCGCCAGGCGGCTTCGGCTTGGCCGCAGGCGCGCGTGACCGCCTTCGCGAACACGTCCGCGCGGAAGTTGTCCCGAGTTCCACACAGTGTCCGAGCGCGGCGAGGGGAAGACGAACCCTTGCGGGTTCGGACGCCGCGCCAGGAGCTGTTCACGCAACGCCTGCAGGGCGGGTGCGCAGAGAAAGACGCGACGACGTTTCCCTCGCATCCCGGAGCACCTGCTTCACCGTCCCGAGTCCCCGGCTCGCTCGCTGCCGAGGAGCCGCATCTACCGCGAAGCCGGGCTCGGCGCGACGTAGGAAGCGACGCGTCGTCGCGGGCGAGGCTCTCGGCCGCGTGCTCGGCCTGCGCCTCCGCTTAGACGTCCTGCAGCCGCTCACCGAGCGCCGCCGAGACCTCGCGCGGAGGTGCATGCCTCTTCCCGCGTCGGGCGTGCGCAAACGGTCCCGCGGCTCCGTGAACCATCGTGATGTTCCGACAACGACGCGAGTAGTGCGGAGCTGTGCCTTTAGCCCCTCGTCAATCACTGACCGGAACGTGGCCGCCGCGGATGGAGAACACGTCTGTTGCGTTTCACGCGATTACACCAGCGGGGAGTCGAGGTGCCAAAGCGTGATCGCGTACGCCGTCGTACCGAGCACCCAGAGCAACAGGAGAATGCGTCGGCGCGCGCCGAGCTCGGCGACCACGCCGGCGAGCAGCAGCAGCTGGCACGCCCCGACGGCCCAGAAGCCGATCAGCGTGGTTGTGGCGGCGGCGGGGATCGCCGCGAGTATCAGGGCCTGCCAGATCCCTGTGCGTTGGCGGCGCGGGGTGAGGGCGGGTAGCAACCACGGTAGCGTCGCGTGGACGAGCGCCAAGCCGGCTGCGACGACGAGGATGAACGCGAGCTCCCAGCGACCGAGCGCATCGAGCTCCTCGGCGGCGTTCCACAGCAACGCCGCCGCGAGCAGCAGCGCAGCGCTGACGTGGACCTGCGCAACGATCAGACGGCGCTGCCGGGGCTTGTGGCTCATGACAGCCTCTGAGATCGTCGCCATTCATGCTCCTTTCTGTCGGGCGTCGCGCGCTCGCCACGCTGGCCGCGTCCAGAGGTACGCCCCATTGATCGCGAGGAGGATGGCGATGACGGCGGAGATGTCGGCGACCAACCAGCCCCTGGACCCGAGCAGCAGTCCGCTATGCAGGTCCTCGATCCAGACATCCCAGCGTCGCGACGCCTTCTCGACCGAACCGTCGGCGGCGTCGACGATGACCTCGTAGTCGTCGTCGTCGAAGCGGACCTTCGCGTAGCCGTCTGGGCGGTAGTCGATCGACTTCACGTTCTCGGTGCCAAGCTTCGCTGATGCCCGGAACGCGATCGCCGACGCGACCATGTCGCCGACCGGAAGCGGGCGGAAGTCGGCCCCCCGTTCGGGGAGCTCCGGCTTGGCGTCCATGAACCCGAGCGGCTGCTTGTGGTTCAACAGGATTCCCGTCACACTCATCACGACGAGGTAGCCGGATGCGGTCAGGCCGCCGACGAGGTGAAACCACCAGTTCGCGCGGATCCACTTCGAGCCCCCGGCGCGGGCGCCGACGAGCCGCCTGCGGCGCTTGACGCGCCGTACCCAGACGGTCACGCCGGTGATGACGCTGATGATCAGCACGAGCGCGACGAGATCGGACAGGATCACCCACGGTTTGTCGATCAGCTCACCCGAGTGGGCGGCGGTCACGCTTAGGTCGTGGCGCTCGAGCTGGTCGAGCACCTCCGCAGTCGTATCGTCGACGAACACGGACGTGACCGGATCGCCGTCGAGCCTGACGTCGACGACGCCCTTGCCCGGACGCCACGTCGCCCGGTCGAGCGCGGCCGGCTCTCCCACACCACCAGCGCGGGAACGCACTTCGGCGGCCTGAGCCGCCTCGACGATCTCGGGAACCGAGAGAACGTCGGCCAGTGGCGCTCGCTGCTCCGCCGCCGCCGGCGCCGGCCGCGTGATCCCGAAGAACTCGAGGTGGTTCAACAGCACGCCGGTCGCCGAGACGACGACGATTGCCACGGCCGCGAGAAGACCCAGCACGTTGTGCACGTCGACGACCAGCGAGCCGCCCTTGCCCCAGCGCCGCCTCGCCCCGCGCGTGCCCGCCTGTGGCTCCGGCGAACGCGACCGGACCTCCTTGTCCGGGTCCTCCTCGGTATCGCGGACGTCTAGGAGCTCTGTCACGCCGCCACCCAGGCGAGGAAGCTGAACGCGTACGCGAACGACCACGCCAACGCAACGGCTGCGGCGAGGCCGACGAGGCGGACCCGCCACGACAGCGCCGGCAGGACCGCGTTCGCCGGATCCGTCGAGGACGACTCGGGGCTGATCGTGACGCCGGGCGATTCGGTTTGCTGTGCGGCCTGCTGCGATCGGTATCTCGTCGACATGTCAGTCCCCCTCTTGCAACCAGAGATGCGCGGCGACTATTGAACCATAATTTAGCCGTGGCTAAAAAGATCACACGGGCTCGCTGGCGCTCTCCCCACGGCGCTGCTGCCGCAGCGGCAGACGATCGGCTGCCGCCGTACCCCTCTCTCCCCGTGCAGCTTCGCCGTTGCCTCCACGATCCGCCGCGGCGTCTCCTCGCGCGCAGCCGCGCGTCGACTCATGTCGTACGTACGAGGCATAAAAACCCGCCGAAAGCGCCGCCGGCAGCCCGAACTAGTCCTCGTCGGGAGCAGATCGCAGGCTGGGCTGCGCTTGGCAGCGCTTATCTGGTGGGATGGCGCTCGGGCATGCCCGCAAGGAGCAGCAGGGCATGGGGCGGCGCTCTTGTGGCGATCTTCACCGCCGAGCCAGGCGAGCACGAGCCCAAATTGCCCCATGGGTAGAGTGCTTCGGCGTCAATCGTCGCCGACCGTCGTGACCCTCGAGCCCGGCCTGTCACGCCGGAGGTCGCGGGTTCGAGTCCCGTCGCTCCCGTCTCCTGTCTGCGCTGCTCCTCGCGGTATTCCCGCGACGGCGGACGGGCAGCCTGGGCAGCGCCAGGGCAGCAAACGGTGTTATCGCGTGTGTGTGTCGCGCGCAGCGCGCGCTTCCAGCGCCGCACGGACGCGGTCGAGCGAATCACGCACGAGATGGCCGTACGTCGCGTCGATGACCCGCACCGACGTCCCCATCACCCGCGACAGCTCGAAGATGCTGACACCGGCGTCGAGGGCAAAGCTCGCATATGTATGGCGCATCGAATACGGCGTCAGCTTTTCATCGAGTCCCGCGGCGATGAGAGCGGGACGCCATTCGCGCCGGCGCCAGTTGCCGAGGTCGAGATGAGCAGCTGTCGCCGAGGCGAAGATGCGCGGCGTGTCGAGACGCCGCGGCAACGAGTCCAGGGCGGCGACAGCACGTTCGGTCAAGGGAACGTCGCGCCTTGACCGCGCCGTCTTCCCGTACTCGCTGACCCGGCCGCGGACGAACGACTGCCGAACCTTCACGACGCGCGCATCGCGGTCGACGTGCTTTCGCTCGAGCGCGATCCACTCGGACGGGCGGAGCCCCGTCTCAACACAGAAGACCGGTATGGCAGCGAACGCGGGTGGTAACTCGGCAGCGAGACGATCAACGTCCGCCAGAGCAGGGAAGAAAGCGACCTCCGGCTTTCGCGGCTCCGGGTTCAGCCCGGCTCGGACCGCGGGGTTCTCGCGGATGAGCTGCCATCTCACCGCCGCCGAAAGAACCTGTCGAAACGAACGGACGATCGCGTACCGGTACCCGGGCGGAAGCGTCGCCTGCCATTCGGCGATCTGTAACGCGAGACCCTCCACCTCGCTCAGAGGAACTTCGCCGAAAGCTTCGATGGCTGTTCGGTAGTGACGGCGCGTACTCGCTTTCGCGCCCGTCGCGCCCAGCCGCTCACGAAGCGTCTTGATCGTCGAAGGCTCCACTGACGAAGCATGGAGGCGGAGGTAGCGCTCAACGTGGTCGGCGAAGGTAACGCTCGGGGACGGTGCGTGCACAGCGGACAGGCGCTCGCTGAGCCAGTCCTTCGCCTCGGTCTTCGTTGCGAAAAGGCGCGGCCCGGTCCGCTGACGCGCGCCTTCGCGCCAGCACGCTTGCCATCCACCCTGACGCTTCCGCACCCACCCGCGCTGCCTAGCTGGCATCGAACGTTTCGACGGGTGCACGTACGAGCCGAGGCGGCTGGCGCGTTGCCGCATGGCGCGGACGTGGGCCGTGTCGGCATTCCTCCAACCACGCGTGTACTTCTGATTCCCGGAACCGAAGGACCTTCGACGAGAGTCGGAACCCGGGAAGCTCTCCGGCGCGCCACCGCCGAAGCACCGCGTCGCTAGAGATCGCAAGCATGACCGAGACGTCACGCGTCGTCAGCAGTCGCTCAGTCAGGGCCGCATCACCTTTATGTCCATATGGTCACTGACCATGTGGACACTACCACGGCGCGACGACCTCTGCGGCCGCGTCCGACATACTCGCCGCGATGCCGGAGCGCACAGATCGGCCATTCGTGGAGGAGCTGCGGCGGCTTCTCGATGAGCGGGTGCTCAGCTTGCGCGAGCTTGCGCAGCTCGTCGGCGTTAACCCGTCACACTTGTCGCGCGTAATGCGGCGCGCTGACTACAAGTCACCCAGCGCGGACCTCGTCCGGCGGGTCGCATCAGTGCTCGACCTTCCTCCGGATTACTTCCCCGAGTTTCGCCAAGCGGTCGTTCAGGAGCGGATCAACAACGACCCGAAGCTCCGCGACGAACTGTATGACCGGCTGACTGGCGCGTAGCGGCCAACTCGGGCGTAGGCACCTCACCAGCGCCGGCTAATCGGCTGCGGCCGAATCTGTAGATCGCTCCGGAGGTCAGCCGAACGTGGCGAGAACGGCGCGAAGGCGGCCGCCCGACTCGTCGCGCACAACGACCAGCGGCCACTGACGCGGCTCCCCACTTGGGAGGAGTTCAACGCCGGCGATCGACCTCCTTGAGAAGATGCTCAACAAGTACATGGTGTTGTTGAAAGCGATCAGCGTCCCCAGCGCCGACCCGGTACAGCAGCAGGACTGGAAGCAGGCATTCCGCGTTCCGTGGCTACGCGATTAGGCGATGCTGCCTGCGAATCGCGCGTGGCGTAAATTCGTGATCGTCAACGGCGTGCTAATTGGGTCGGGTAGACTCGTCACAGACGACGATCGCCTCGGCTACCACCACGCAACGCTCCTCGAAATCGCCGGTGTCCCATGGACGACCTCGCGACCGCGAAGGTCACGTTTGGATGCTTGTGTTACGACGGACGGGACGTAGAAATTGCCTTAGACGCGTCGGGCGACGCCGAAGACGCTCGGGCGGAGGCCGTTCACTTACTTCGATCGTGGGCAGCATCCGCGCGCGTCGTGCTGAAGTAGTGTTCGCGCACGGCGTGCTCGTGCTCTCACGCGCTGACCGCACAGTGGTAAGTCACGAACACGCTAGTTGCAGCGCGTCTCAGGCCGTGGCGGAGGCGACGACGAAGCGGACGACGCGCCATACGAGAAGCGGCCTCACGGACTCTTCCAATTACGGTACGTGCGACCGCACCTCATCCCAACTCACGTTCTCGAGCCATTGCTCGATGAGCGCAAGACGTCCGTGTCTTCGGCGGCTGCCAACGCGCGTGCGGCGCCAGGGCGAGCCGCCCCGACGAACGAACGCGGGTGCTCGTTACATACTCCCGAGCTTCCGCGGCGAGCTGCGAGCTCGGCTTCGTCGCCGGCCGTGTATCTCGCCGCGAGCTCGACGATCAGCGGGTCGAGAACCGGGTTCTCGTACTCGAACGAAAGACAGTCAGCGATCTGGGTCGCCGCGAAGGCGATGTCTTCGTAGTTGACCTGCCGATCGTCGCCGTGTTTCCGGAGAAACCTCTCCGCGCGACTGTGCAGCTCGCGCACGAACCGAATCAGGTCCCCCGCCGCGTCGACGGCATCCCCGGCATCGGCCGGTGGTCCGTCGAGCACGACGTACCTTCGCCCAACGGGCCGCGTGCCGCGCAGTCATCACTTGCTCGGTTAGGTCGGCGACGGACGGCATGCCCGCTGCGTGCGACGCGCCGGAGCCCAGCAAGAACGCGATCGCATCGACGCGCCGGACAGCTACAGGCCGCCGCCGCGGCGGAACTCCGCGACGATGTCGGGCGGTAGGAACTCGGCGACGCGCTCGAGCAGCGTCGTCGCCAGCTCGAGCGACTCGGCGGCATCGTCGAGGCCGCCGCGCAGATTGTCGTCCACCTCCTCCCCGATGGCCAACGTCGCGATCGCGCTGTTGGTGAGGCCGATCACGGGGTGGAGGAGGCGGATCACTTCGACGAGGCCGGCACGGCGCGCTCGAGATCGTGACGGGCGACCGGTTCGGTCACGGAGCTACTGTCGCACCGATCGCGACCATTGGCCAACCATCCGTGCCGCCGCGCGCTCCACCGCTACGCATCGTTCGAGGGGTCCGTTCGGATCGCCGCGTAGTCGCTCAAAATCTTCCGGCCGACACGGATACGCTCGCAGCGTGGATGAGGAGGCAGCCCAGAGGCGGTGGTTGGCAGCGCTCATCGCTCCGGCCGGGCTCCTGCGCGAGGGGACTTGGACTAAGCAGCCGACGCCGGAGGTAGCACTAGCGCTGCTCCTCGACGTCGAATTGACCATCTACGAGCGTCATGCGAAACGTGCGGCGTGGGCGGCGGTTGGCGCGCCGGCCGATGCGGACGCCGAGCCGGAGAGGCGTCTGATCGCTGCGGTTGGCCGCCACCTCGCCGGCGTGGACGGCGCGCCGGCGGAGATCGCGGACCTGGCGGCCGAGACGGGCGATCTCGGACTGGTCGCCACCGTCCTCGCCGCCACAGCCTACGCAGCGCTCGACGACTACGACCGCGCTCGCGCGCTCCTCAACGACCGCCTCACGTCCACGAGCGACGCCGTCGCGCAGCGGCTCGTGCGCCTCCACCTCGGCATGCGCGCAATCGAGGCTGATGACCTGGACGACGCGATCGCGACAACGCGCGCGGCGCGCGGCGAGGAGCCTGCCGCGAACGGCGTCGAGCGCACCCTCTGGATCGTCGCCTGCTCGAACCTGTTTCGCTTCGAGCAGAAGCTTCGGCCCACCGAGCGGACGATCGACATAGCGGACGTGCCGCCGCGCACCGACGACCCCGTCATCAACCGAACGGACATCCTGCTCGCGAGCGGCCTCGACGAATACTTGAGAGCTGAGTTCGAGGACGCGCTGGTGAATCCGTACGAGCGGACGATCGTCTGGCGTGCGCAGGAGCCAGTCGAGCGCGGACTGGTCGCAGCGGTAAATCGCGGCGAGGCACTCGCCGACTGGAACGGAATTGCTGTCGCGCGCCGCGCGCTTGGTCGCTACCGCGTGCTTACCGGCGTCGGTCGCAGCGACGCGGCGCTGGCCGAGGCGTTCGATCTGTTGCGCCGCGTCGGCGACGCCAAGGGGCTCGGCGCGAGCGCGCGCACGGTCGTCCGCGTCGGTCCGCTCGAGAGTTTGCGTGCGACAACGTCGGCGACCGTGACCGCGACGTGGACGGACATCGATCGAACGGCCCGGCTGGCGCTACTGAGCAATGCCGCCGACCTCCTCGACGCAGAGGAGGCCGCGATCGCGCTCGACCGCGTCCTCGACCCAGAGGTCTTCGTTCGTCTGGCGCCGGCTGCGCACCACGCCGCTGCGGCGTTGCTCGGCGTCGTCGCGGCCGACGCGCACAACAATGCGGCGCGCCGCCTGCTCCAGCTCGCGCGGGACCACGCCGGACCTCTTCTCTTGCAGTCGCTGCCGCGCCCGCTTCAGGCTTTGCGCTGGCCCGACCTCGACGCGGCGGTACGCGAGCAGTGGCTCGAGTATGTGCGAGAGCACCTCGGCGGAGGCGGCGACGAAAGCCTGCTCGCGGAATCCGTCGCCGTCTCGCTAGCCGGCAGCGACCCGGATCAGATCGCGGCCGTCGCTCGCGATGCTTGGTCGCGCCGACCGGCGCTCGCGACCGTCGCCATCTTCCTCGACGGCGGCGTCGAGCTCCCTCGCGACGTGGGCGATCGCGCGATCGCGCATGCCCTCGCGAGCCTGCGTGAGATCCGTGCGAACGCCGCCAAGGGTGAGTACGGCTTGGGCACCCTGAGCGTCGCGCTCATCCTGTTCCACCTCCTCCAGCACCTGCCGGATGACGACGCCTGGCGCGAGCTCGCGGAGTTTATCGTCGACCCGCTCGTCGGTATGGGCGACAAGACGCGCACGCTCGAGGCCATGGCCGCCGACGGGACTCGCGTCGACGTCGCAGCCGCAACGATACTCAAGCCGCGCTTGGCCGATCTCGACGGCTTTGCCGACGAGCTCGGCGCCTCGGGCGACGCCTTTCATGCCAGCGCGTTGAGCTTGGCGCTGAAGTTGCTCGGCGCGGCGGCTCCGGCGGCGGTCATGGCCGAGCTGCTCGACCTTGCCACGAGCGAGAACGCCGGCGCGAGGCTTCAAGCCGCGCGAACCCTGCCCGGCGCGACGAACGTAATCGGCGCCGCGGTGGCCGCGACACTGCTGCTCGGGCTCTGCGCCGACCGCCATCCCGACGTTCGCGCTCACGCCGCGCGATCCCTCGCTTCGTTTCCCGACATCGACGAGCCGTTGCAAACGGCTATCGAGGACCGTCTGCGGAGCCTGCTGGCAGACGCCGGAACCCTCGTCCCGCAAGCCGCGATCGCCGGCTTCGCCGATCGTCTGCGCGCCGGGCACGAACTGCGACAGGACTTGCTGGCCGTCGTTGCACGGCTGAAGACGGATCATCCCTGCCGGGCTGTACGGGCGAACGCGACGACGCTGTTCGAGCTGCTCGAGGCGTCAGGGAAGTAGCGAGTCCGGCGGGTCGGCCACCGTAACGCGCTCGTCGGGTTCCGTTGTTTGGCCGTCGAGTAGTGCATGTCGCACGTCGGCGGCATCGACGAACCAGCCGCTGAGCGACCAGTCCGGTAGTCGGTACTCGCTCGATAACGGCTGGCTCGGCGTCACCCGCGCCGCGACCTCCTTCGCCTCGCCGGAGAGCAGGCTGCTCGCGCGCGCCGTTGCTTGCACGAGCCGCGTCGCCCCTTCGACGTAACTAATCTCGAGGACGCCGCGCACGGCGACGCCGAGGCCCGCGTTGCGTACGCAGATTTCGAGGTGACAATCGCCTGCCGACTCGACCGTCAAATCGATGCGTTCGACCAAGACGACCGGTCGGCTGCGCGCTTCCTGCTCCTCGCGCGTGAGCCTGGCGACCTCGCGACTGGCCTCGACGTCGGCGTTGGTGACAATCGCGAGCACGCCAGTGGCGAGCGCGAGCAGCGACGTTCCCAGCGCTGTCCCGACGATGCCGAATAGCTCCCAGTTGAAGTTGCCCTCCGCCGTTCGCTCGGCGTACCCGACCCATGCCGAGGCGGCGAACGACGCCGCGACGGCGATGAGCGCTCCCGCGATCAGCCTGTGACGGCGAGGCGGCCGACGCTCCGCCACCGCCGCGTCTCGGCCGCTCGAGTCGGGCGACCGCTCCATTACGCGCGTCCACACGTACGTGGCGCCGAGGGCGGCCGCCACAACCGCGGACGTAACGCCAAACGAGAGGTCGGTACTCTCTCTCCACCAGCGCCCGAGTAGTGGCAGCGCGGCGCCCCACGCAACCAACGCGACACCGACGCCGAGGCGGCCGTGTGCGGCAGCCCGCCCCGCTAAAGACGTAGGCGCGACGCGCCGCAGCGCGAGCGCAACGAGCTCCCAGGCGACCAGGGCAAAACCACTCGCGAGCGCGGTGACGGCGACCGCGTCCGTTAACCGATCGCCCGCCCAACGCACAGTCGAGGCACCGAGGGCGAGGAGACCAACGACGACCGCTACTGGTAGAGCAGCGAGCACCCAACGACTCGACATATCGTCATCATCGCCGGCGAGGCGGTACGACGGCGGATCGATTCCCGGGTTGCGATCCGCAGGTGGTGACGCCCGCCAGCGGTTCGCTCGGTTCGGGTCGGCCGAGCGAGTACCGGCCGGAGATGTCGTGCGTGAACATCGGCGCGCCAAGGAATGCGCGCACGCAGGCCACCGGGACGTCGGCGACGTCGGGAATTGCCGTCGGCGTAAGCGGCATCGACGCCACGGCGACGGCCCGGGCGACACGTTCCAAATCAGTGGGTTCGTCGCGCGCGCCGGAGGCCGCGGCGGCGGGCCGCTGCGCGGCGCGGTGGCCCTGTACGGCAAGCTCGGTCACGAATGCGCCGATGCGCCGGCCCCAGCCTGCGGTGCTCGTCCGGCGTCGGCGACCGTCATCGCTTCGCAAATAGAAGAACGTGGCCGAGACAAGCGCGGCCACCGCGACCGTGGCATGGGGGGGGTCCTCTGGTGCGGCGCGGGGGGCGAGCTTCTTCCCTTCGGCGAGCGCTCTTCCACTCACGAGGGCACCCTGAACGCAGCCGCTGAGGAGTGAGTGTTGCGCGTCTACGTCGCGGGCGTCGGGGGGGATCGGCTGCCACTGCGCGCGCGCGATTCCCGGCGTGAGGAGGTCCTTGTCCTGCGAGATGACCAGGGCCGGCGCTAGGAGGCGCGCCAGCAGTGCCGTCGGGAGGTCATCAGCGTCGCGCTCATCCAGGCGGTAGAGCTCTCGGCCGACCGTTCGCGGGTTCGCCGCGGCGAATGTTGAAAGTTGCCGGTAGCTCGTCCTCAGGAGTGCTCCACACCGAAGCGAGCGAAACCGCTCGAGGGGGCAGAGCGCGATGTAGACGCCAGAAGCCGCTCGCCAGCGATGGCGGAGCGGCCACTTCGGCCAGCCAAGGTCGTCGAACCGATCGGCGTCTTCCTCGCGCGGCCCGACATAAAGGTCGCGGAAAGGCGGGCAGTTAGCGGGACAGCCGACGGCGTCGCAGACCGGCGCGAGAACTGCGTGGTACTTCGTGCCCCTCCGCTTCGCGAGCCCAGGGGCGTGATAACGAAACGTCCCGTCGGCGTTCTTGGCAAATGCGCTGTTTACGGCGCGTTGGCAGTCGCGTACGCGGTAGCCGAGTCGCATCGCCCACCGCGTGAGGACTCCTTCGATCTCCGAACGCTCGAGTTCCGATCCGCGCAAGTCGGCGGCAATTGCGAACGCCGCTTCGTGTCTTCCCGTCGCCCCCAGATTTCCGTCGAGGAGAAACGCGACGCAGGGCTTCAAGACGCTCCCGCTGATGCCGTACGAGCGTGCGACGCGCCGCACGGACTCGAGCACGGCTACAACGTCGGAAACTGCCGGCACTAGACCGGTTCGCGTGGAGGGTTGCTTCGCGCTCTTTTCGAAGCGGAGCGACTGATCGGAATCCCTCTTCGTCGCGGCCACGGGACGACCGTAACGGCAGGATTTCCGCTAGCTCACGGCGTGAGCATGCTGTCGCGGCGGCGCAATGCGCGCCGCCGTCGCACGAGACGATTCCTTCTGACGAACGTTTCTCCGTTCACAGCGCTGCGTACAGAGCACGTACGGTTTGAGTGGGCCGCAGCCCAGGAGCACCGCTCATTAACGGTACTTACGAAGCCTGTGACGCGCGCTCCGTCGGCGGTGACTCACAGAACACGTTCCGCGTGCGTCCACCACAGTGCGTCGCTGTGCACCCGCTCATGATATGAGCGATCGCCGTACAGAACGGCACGGCGAG
The DNA here is from genome assembly GCA_030446625.1 of Gaiellaceae bacterium. Classification (GTDB taxonomy): domain Bacteria; phylum Actinomycetota; class Thermoleophilia; order Gaiellales; family Gaiellaceae; genus JAUJMY01. The sequence goes on along the minus strand of JAUJMY010000005.1, from coordinate 79,970 downwards.
ACAATTTGCGAATAGGCCTTGACAAACCGGAGACCGATTCGCGCCGACCCTCGGCGATCGTTAACGCTTTGCTCGCGGCCCGCTCGTGACCCTGCACGGCGCCCGTCACGGCGGGCGGTGCGGCCGGAGAGGCGCCGCCGCTCGCGAGACCCGGACTGGCGCGCGCCGCATACGTGGCTCGACTCGTCCAGCTCACTGCTGCGCGCCGGAACCTCGGCTGAGGCCGATCCGCGCGTACCGCCCGAGCGACCCGCCGCCGGCACGAGGTGTCGACCGGATCGACGCGCTGACCACCGCTGGCGGGTGATAAGCGGACGGCTTCCCGTGCCACTACGATCGCACCTTCGGCGGTCGAGCCACCGCGCGGACAGCCGCGGCAACGTCATCCACGCCAGGCTCTTCGAGCAACGAGAAATGGTCTCCGGTCGCTCGCACCACCTCGAGGCGCGACGCGACGGCGCGCCACGAGTCGAGCCCCTCGGTTGCAGACGGATCGCTATCTGGGATGACCAAGGTCGCTGGACCTGAGAACGGCGCAGGGCGGTAGGCAGACGCGGCGTCGACGTCGGCGCGGAACAGCTCGTAGCGGCTCTCGACCCAGGCCCGCGCGTCGTCGGCGGCGACGAGCCCGCGTTGCACGAGTGCCGCCGCGAGTGCGTCGAGGTCAGCATCGCCGCCGGCGACCGCTCGCGGCCGCAGCTCCGTCGGCGCAACGCGAAGCGTGGCCGCCACGTGCGCAATGAACTCGCGCGTTAGCAGCGCGCTCACCGACGGCGCCGACGTCAGCCGCAAGCGCGTGTCCACGAGAATCACGCTGATATCGCGGCCGGCGCCGAGTCGGCGCGCCGTCTCGAGCGCGATGGTTCCGGCGGCGGACCAGCCGATAACGGCGACGGCGTTGCCGAAGCCCTCCCGCCGTAGCAGCTCCGCGTACACCTCCGCGACCGCAGGAACCGAGGGAGGGTCAGCCGCGTCGGCGGCAATCGCGAGAACGCGCGCCGTTGCGTTTAGTCGGCGAGCGAGCGGGATGTAGCACGCGATGCCGCCGCCCGAGGACCGAATGCATACAACCGCTCGGCTGTTTCCTTCGCCCGCGAGCGTGAGCAGCCGTCGGTGCGACGCGCCGCGAGGACGCGCAAGCACCGTGGCAAACTCCGCGGGCGTAGGATGCTCGAAGACGGCGGCCAGTGGGATCGCGATTCCCCACTCGCGCTCGATCCGGGTCACTAGCCGCGCCGCCAGCAGCGAGTGCCCACCGCAGTCGAAGAAGCTGTCGTCGACGCCGACGTCGACGCCAAGCAGCTCCGCCCAGAGCTCCGCGAGCGCCTGCTCCGTCGGCGTCCGCGCGCGCGTCGACGAGCGCGTCGCGGGCGGTGCGGCGGGCACGTCGAGCGCCGTTCGGTCGAGCTTCCCGTTGGGGGAGAGCGGAAGCTGGTCGACGACGCGAATCCGCGACGCGACCATCTGCTCCGGGAGCCGCGTCCGGAGGTGCCGCCGGAGTTCGGCGACGAGCGCGGCCCCGCTCGACCATCGCCTCGCACCCGGCCGCCCGGGTGCGAGGCGTGCTCGGCGTGCGAACACTGTCGCGAGACCCACGTCGCGAAGAACCTCGTCCTCGGCGATCTCGACCTCGAAGCCGCGGTCTCTCAGGGATTTGGCGGCGTTCACGAGCGCGCCGTCGCCGTGTGTCTCGACAACGACTTGCCGGATCTTCTCCCAGTCCTGCTCGTTGATTCCGGACAGCACATCCGCCTCGTCGCCCTCGACGTCGATCTTTAGGAGATCGATCGCCTCGACTGCGTACTCGCGGACGAGCGACGAGATCGTGCGCATCGGCCGCGCGAGCGTTTCTCCCCGTAGAATCTCCTCGAGCAGGAGCTCAGCGGCCTCGTCGTCCGCAGCGAGGACGCGCCTGACCGCGGCGGCGCGGAGCTCGAGTTCGGTAGACCGGCCGCTCAAAAGCGAGTTCCGCGGGAAGAACGTGATCTCCGTTGTCCCGTCCCGCGCGCCGACGGCGCAGTCGCGGACGACGGCGTCAACCTCGTGTAGCGCGAGCTTACGGCGGAGGGCGTCCGCCACGGTCGGTACGGGCTCGAACGCGTACACGCGTACGCGGCTAGCCGCGAGGGCAGCCTGAAGCGAGAACAGGCCGATGTTCGCGCCCACGTCGAAGACGTGCGCGTTGTCCGGCACGACGATCCCGCGCTGTAGGTACGCGCGGCGCGCGAAGATCTCGTCGTCGAGGAAAGCGGCCTCAGCGGCGCTGATCGCCTCCACACAGAGTCCCGTCGCGAGCGTCACGAGGCGCGATTCACTCACCCGCCCCTCCCGGACGAGCCTCGCGAGGTTCCGGGCCGGTGCCGCGACGTCGGACGGCACGACGAGCGCTACGATGATGTTCTCGCCGTCGGCGCCCTTGACGCAGGCCGCTGCCGCCGCGCTCACCGCCTCGTGCTCAGCGAGCGCCGCCTCAATTTCGCCGAGCTCCACCCGAAACCCGCGCACCTTCACCTGGTCGTCCCGACGCCCCAGGAACTCCAACGCCCCGTCCGACCGCAGACGCGCCACATCGCCCGTCCGGTACAACCGTCCACCCGCGAGCTCCCCGAAGGGATCCGGCACGAAGCGCGCCGCCGTCAACCCCGGACGCCGCAGGTAGCCGCGCCCCACCTGCGCGCCGCCGAGGTAGAGCTCGCCCGCAACGCCTGGTGGCACCGGCCGCAACTCGTCGTCGAGAACGTACGCCGACGTGTTCGGTACGGGGCGACCGATTGGAACGTTGGACAGCGTCTCCGACGCGCCGCAGCGCCACAGCGTGACGTCGATCGCGGCCTCCGTCGGGCCGTAGAGGTTGTAGAGGTCGCATCCGAGGCGAGAGCGGAACCGTCCGACCAGGTCAGGTGCGAGCGCCTCGCCGCTGCAGACGACCGTGCGGAGCGTTCCGCAGCGAGCGACCGATGCGGTTTCGAGAAACACCCGCAGCAGCGACGGCACGAAGTGTGCGACCGAGGCGCGTTGCTCGGCGATGACGGCGGCCACGCGCTCGGGGTCGCGGTGCGCCCCCGGTGGAGCGACGAGCACCGTCGCTCCACGGATCAGTGGCCACAGCAGCTCCCACACGGAGACGTCGAACCCGACCGGCGTCTTGTGCAGCACACGGTCGCGCGCGTCGAGCCCGAGCAGGTCCGCGATCCACAGCAGGCGATTGACGATGCCGCGCTGCTCGTTCATCGATCCCTTAGGCCGCCCCGTCGATCCGGATGTGTAGATGACGTACGCGAGGTGCTCGGCCAGGACGTGCGCGTCGGGCGGAGCGTCGCGCCGCTTCGCCTGGGCGGCGTTCATGAGGACGCTCGGCGCCGACGATCGGAGTCGGCGCCGCAGCGCTTCCGTCGTCACGAGCAGCGCGGGCTGCGCGTCGTCGAGCATGAACTGCAGCCGCTCGTCCGGGTAATCGGCGTCAAGCGGCAAGAACGCGGCGCCAGCCTTGATGGTCGCGAGGACCGCGACGACGAGCTCCACCGATCGCTCCACGCAGATCGCGACTATGCGCTCGGGTTCAGCGCCGGCGGCGCGCAGATCGTGCGCAAGGCCGTTGGCGCGCGCGTGCAGCTCCCCGTATGACACGACCTCGTTCTCGAAGACGACGGCGGTCGCATCGGGTGTCCGCTGCGCCTGATCCTCCAGCAGATCGCGTAGCACCTCCCGCGACTCGCGGTGCGGCGCGCCGCGCCCGTGTGAAAGGACTGCGTCAAGTTCCGAGGCGGGCACAAGCTCGATTGCGCGCAGCCGCGCGGTTGGGTCCGCCGTCGCGCGCAGTAGAAGCGTCCGGAGGCGCGCGACCAGCCCGTTGACGGTGGGAGCGTCGAAGAGGTCTGTTGCGTAGACAACCGTCCCGGTCAAGCCGTCTTGCCCGTCACGCACGGAGGCCCCGAGATCGAATGGTGCCGTGACGCCGAGGACTGGAAAATCCTCGACAATCAGACCAGGGAGCGCAACCCGGCTCGATCGCGCGTTCTCGAAGCCGAAGGTGACCTGAAACACCGGCATGTGGCTCAGCGCCCGAGTCGGGTCGAGCGCTCGGAGGACGCGGTGGAACGGGATGTCCTGGTTGTCGTACGCATCTAGCGCCGTGTCGCGGACACGCGCGACGACCTCCGCGAACGTTGGGTCTCCGGACAGGTCGATCCGGAGGGCGAGGGTGTTCACGAACAAGCCGATCAAGTTCTCGACCTCCGGACGCGTGCGCCCGGCGACAGGGGTCCCGATCACGATGTCGTCGGCCGACGCGTGTCGCGCGAGCAGCCCTGCGAACGCCGCGAGGAGGACCATGAATAGCGTGGCATCCGCCTGGTCGGCGGCCGCCCGAATGGCGGCGACAGACGCGGCGTCGAGATTGAACGGCAGCTCCGCCCCGCGGTGCGACGCGAGCCGCGGGCGGGGTCGGTCGGCGGGCAGGTCCAAGAGGGGCGGCGCGCCCGACAGACGGCCCCGCCAGTAATCCAGCTGGTCGTCATACACGCCGCTGTCCGTCGCCGCCCGCTGCCATTCCGCGAAGTCGGCGTACTGGATCGGCAGCTCGGGAAGATCGGGCACGCCCGGGCCGACCTCGGCGGCGTAGAACGCGCTGAGCTCCCGCCGGAGGATCGCCGCTGACCAGCCGTCGAAGCACGAGTGGTGCAGGACAAGCATGAGCACGTGGTCGTCGTCACGGAGGCGCACGAGCGTGCCTCGAAGCGGCAGCTCGTGCGCGAGCCGGAACGGTGTCGCTAGCGCGTCCTCACAAAGGCGCTTCGTGGCACGCTCGGCGTCGCCGGCGGCGCGTCGCAGGTCGACGACGTCGAGCGCAGGCGCTGCCGGACGGTGAACAACCTGAACCAGTTCTCGGTCGCCGAATCGGAGCGTCGTCCGGAGCGCCTCGTGTCGCCCGACGACTTGCTCGAGCGCGCGCGTCAGCGCGCGCGTGTCGAGCCGGCCGCGCAGCCGGAAGGCGACCGGCAGGTTGTGGAGCGGCCGGTCGCCCGCCAGCTCCGCGAGAAGCCACAGCCGCTCCTGTTCGTACGACGCGCGCGCAACGAGCTCCGGGGCACCGGCCGGAAGCGTCACGACAGCCCACTCGGCGGCCGATGGCGCGGCGGCGCATTGCCGGCTCGCGAGGGCCAGCGACGCAGCACCACGCGCGCCGGCGCCTCGAGCACCGCGACAGCGGCAACGTATGCCGTACCGACCGACAGCTCGCGCACGTACGTGTCGTCGATGGCGAGCCAGCCTGCCGTCGGAGGCGTGAGGGCCGGCGAGACGTCGACAGAGGCGAGGTCGAAGCCGAGGCCGATCCCGCGCGCCTTCGCGAACGCTTCCTTAAGCGTCCATAGCCGGAGAAACGTCCGCCCCCGCTCGTCCGGGCGGCAACGGCCGATCACTGCGCGCTCGTCGCAGCCCAGGACGAGGGGCGCAAGCGCGCGCACGTCGAGTGTGACGACGCGCTCGACATCGACGCCCACCTCGCGATCGGCAACAGCGATTAGCGCGACGTTGCCGGTGTGCGAGAGATTGAAGCGCGGGCGGTCGACCCCGCAGAGGAACGGCTTGCCCGCGGGCGCCTGCGCGAACCGTAGTAACGCCGGCGGCCCGCCGGCGTAGCAGCTGAGGATCTCGCGCAACGCGACGTGGGCCGCGACAAAGCGTGATCGGTCCTGCTCAGACCGTAAGCGCGCCGCGCGCTCCAGCTCGTCTACGGCAAGCGTCGTGCGCGGTGCGGCCGCGCCGTCGGTGGTGTCGACGCGCCATACGTCAACGGCGCTCGGCGCGACTCGCGTGCTTGCGGCGCTCGCCTCCACGGAGTCCTACTCGTCGCCCTCCATCGCGCGCCGCAGGCTGAGTGGACGCATGTCCGTCCAGACCTCCTCGATGTGCGAGAGGCAGTCGTCCTTCGACCCGCGCGTGCCATCCTCGCGCCAACCGAGCGGCAGCTCGCGATCCACCGGCCAGATCGAGTACTGCTCTTCGTCGTTGACGACGACAGCGAAGATGCGCTCGGAGTCGTCTATCGCGATCCCTCCTCGATCATGCATCGGATTTCGAAGTCTGCGGCGTCGTGGCAACGCGCGGCAACCGCGCGATCGCCGCGGTCGGCGGTGCAGCGGCCTCCGCAGCGACTGCGGTCGCGAGCCCGGCGATCGTCCGGTGCTCGAAAATCGAGCGGACGCGGACGGCGAGCCCGAGACGCGAGCGGAGCCGGGACACGACCTGCGTGGCGAGCAGCGAGTGGCCGCCCGCTTCGAAGAAGTCGTCGTGGACGCCGATCCGCTCGTGCCCCAGCACGTCGCGCCATACGGCAGCGATCGCGCGTTCGAGCTCCGTCCTCGGCTCGACCACGTTAGCGATCCCGTCGGGCGCCTTCGGCGCGCCGGGCTCGGGCAGTGCAGCGCGGTCGACCTTCCCGCTCGGCAGCCGGGGAAGCCGGCCGACGGCGACAAACGCGGCGGGAACCGCGTACGGCGGCAGCCGGGCGGCGAGGAACTCGCGAACGTCCACCGATTCGCCATCGCGACGCGGCACGTAATAGGCGACGAGCTGCGTCTCGTCCGGAGTGCCGCGCGCGTCCACGGTCGCCTCCGCGACCGCCTCGTGCTCAGCGAGCGCCGCCTCAATTTCGCCGAGCTCCACCCGAAACCCGCGCACCTTCACCTGGTCGTCCCGACGCCCCAGGAACTCCAACGCCCCGTCCGACCGCAGACGCGCCACATCGCCCGTCCGGTACAACCGTCCACCCGCGAGCTCCCCGAAGGGATCCGGCACGAAGCGCGCCGCCGTCAACCCCGGACGCCGCAGGTAGCCGCGCCCCACCTGCGCGCCGCCGAGGTAGAGCTCGCCCGCAACGCCTGGTGGCACCGGCCGCAACTCGTCGTCGAGAACGTACGCCGACGTGTTCGGTACGGGGCGACCGATTGGAACGAGCTCGCCCGCGTCGTCTGTGACGTCGGCGACCGTGGCGACGACGGTCGCCTCCGTTGGGCCGTATGTGTTCAGCAGACGCTGCGACCGAGGCGCCGCCAGACGCCAGCGCCGGAGGTCCGCCGCGCGCGCCTCTTCGCCGCCGATCACGACGAAGTGCACGCTCGGGAAGAACGTCCCCGGCGCGCGGGGTTCGCGGACGAGGCGCGACCACAGCGCCGTCGGCAGCGGGAGAACCCCTACGCCGAGACGCTCCACCGTCTCCGGCGCAAGATCGAGGATGTCCGTCTCCGTCGGCAACTGGACGACGGTGCCTCCGCGGGCAAGGACGGGAAAGATTTCCTCGACGTGCGCGTCGAACGTCGGCGACGCGACCTGCAGAACGCAGTCCGCCGGCCCGAGCGCATAGGCGTCGGCGGCGACCGTGATGAAGTTCACGGCCGCCGCATGCGTGATCGCAACTCCCTTCGGGCGGCCGGTCGAGCCCGACGTGTAGATCACGTACGCCAGGTTCCCCGGACGCACCACCACCCCGGCCGCTCCGACTTAGGCGCTGAGGGCACCTCGCCAGTACGGCTGACCACCACCCGCAGCACGCCTGAGCCAAACGCCGCCGGGGACCGCTTCCTCGCACACCACGACCCGCACGCGGGCATCCCTCACCATCCACCGCAACCGCTCCAGCGGTACTACGGGATCCAACGGCAGATATGCAGCACCCGCCTTCAACACCCCCAACAACGCCACCACCAAGCCCATCGACCGTCCCGCACACACACCCACAACCGACTCCGGCCCGACCCCCGCGCGCAACACCCACGCCAACCGATTCGCGCGCTCCTCCAACCCCGCAAACGAGAGGCCACCATCCACGCCATCACGCACGGCCAGAGCAGCCGGCCGCCGATCGACCTGCCCCTCCACCAAGCCATGCATCGACACACCGACCACCGGACGCTGCGGACCGACGGCGTCGACGGGCGGCTCCGCCGCGAGCTCGGCGTTGGCGGCCAAAACGGCGACACGCGCGTCGGGGTTCGCGGCGATCTGCTCGAGCAGTCTGCGCCAGTGCGCGGCGAAGCGCTCCACGTCGACGCGCGATAGCCGCCTTCGGTCGTACCCGAACGTCGCCTCGAGCCGCTCTCCCCGCCGCACGAGGATCGAGAGTGGGTAATTCGTCCGCCCGACACCTTCGACCTCGACGCTCTGGAGGCCGCGGAACGGTGCCGGCTCCGACGGCGCGCTCTCGAAGACGAGCAGTGTCTCGAACAGCGGCGCGTCCGACGGGATCGATGACACCCGCTTGACCTCCCACAGCGGGAAGTGCTCGTGGCGGCGAGCAGCCGACTGATCATCCTGGATCCGGGTCAGCCACTCGCGCGCCTTCGCCGCTTTTTCGAGCCGAATGCGCGCCGGCAGCGTGTTGATGAACAGCCCGATGGTCGACTCAGCGCCGGCAAGTTCGGCGGGGCGCCCGGTGACGGTAACGCCGAAGATGACGTCGTCCTCGCCGGTCACGGCCGCGAGTAGCAGCGCCCACGCGCCCTGCACGAGCGTGTTCACCGTCACGCGTAGCTCGCGGGCGACCCGCGCCAGGGACGCCGTCATCGGCTCGGCGAGCGTCACGGTGACGTACCCGACGTCCCCGGCGGCGGCTCCGCCGTCGCCGCCTCCGCTCGGGAGCGGTGTCGCGCGCCGGAACCCCGCGAGCGCCGAGCGCCAGAAGCCTCGCGCGTCGTCGCCGTCACGCGCGCGAAGCCAACGGACGTAGTCGCCATACGCCAGCGCCGGCGGCGGCCCCGGATCTTCGCCCGAGTACAACTGCGCGAGCTCGCGCTGCAGCAACCCGAGACTCCAGCCGTCGAGCAGCATGTGGTGCGTCGTCCAGACGAGCGCGGACGCCTCGTCCTCGAGGCGGATGAGCGTCAAACGCATCACAGGCGCTTTCCTCAGGTCGAGGCCGCGCTCGCGCTCCGTGGTGACCAGCTCCCGCAGCCGCTCCACGCGCGCCGCCGGTGCCAGACGACGCCAGTCGAGCATCGTCACCGGCACGTCAACGCTTGCCTCGACGACCTGCTGCGGCTCGTCGAGATCCTCCCATTCGAACCTGCTGCGGAGCGCAGGATGCCTGTGAAGCAGCGCGCGCCACGCGCGGACGAGCGCCTCCTCGTCTACGCGACCGCGAAACCGGAAGAGCGTCTGATCGACGTATGCCCCTCGCTCGGGCTCGGCGAGGGTATGGAACAGCATCCCGAGCTGCATGGGAGAGAGCGGGTACTGATCCGTCGGCGCCGTGGCGTCGCTGCGAGCCGGTCGATCGCCGGCTCCTGCCCGACGGTTAGTCGGCGAAATCGGTCGTGCCGCCGCGGCGAGGTCGACGAGGACGGGATGGTCAAAAACGTCCTGTGGCGTGAGCACGAGCCCTTTGTCTCGAGCGCAGGCGACGACGCGGATGCTCAAGATTGAGTCGCCGCCGAGCTCGAAGAAGTTGTCGTTCACGCCGACGCCCTCGAAATCGAGCACCTCCGCCCACACGTCTGCCATCACGCGTTCCGCCGGAGTCCGCGGCGCGTCGTGGACGGTCGCGAACGGGAGGCGCAGCTCGGGCGAAAGGGCGGCGAGCCGCTCGCGGTCGACCTTCCCGCTCGTCGTAAGCGGCAGCTCCGGAACGGCGAGGAAGGCGGCCGGCAGCATCGCGTCGGGCAGGCGGTGAGCGAGGAACCGGCGGAGCTCACGCGCCGTTGGTGGCGCGCCTGCGACGACGACGTATGCGATCAGCCGGCGCCGCGCGTCACCGTCATCGACACTCGCAAACGCGTCGACGATCGCCGAGTGCTCGCGGAGGGCGGCCGCCACCTCTCCTATCTCGATCCGGATCCCACGGATCTTCACTTGGTCGTCCGTACGTCCGAGGTACTCGAGCTGACCATCGGGTGACAGCCGGACGCGGTCGCCGGTCTTGTAGACGCGACGGCCGTCGGCCGACACATCCGGCACAAACCGGTCGGCGGTGAGCGCCGGCGCGCCGAGGTAGCCGCGGGCGAGTCCGGCACCACCGAGGAAGAGCTCCCCGACCGCGCCCGGCTCGACCGGGCGCAGCTCCTCGTCGAGCACGTGGGCCTCGACGTTCGGCAGCGGCCGCCCGATCGGGACACGCGCGGCACCTGGATCGCACTCCGCCCAGGTTGCTACGACGCTGTTCTCCGTCGGGCCATAGAGGTTGAGGAAGCGGCGACCAAACGCCCACCGCGCGACGATTTCCGGCGAGCACTCCTCACCGCCGGAAGCGAGGACGCGCAACGCGGGAAGTTTGGCGGCGGGAAGCGTTCGCAGCACCGTCGGCGGCAGCAACGCGACGGTGATCCCGCGCTCGCGGAGGAGGTCGACCAGCGCCTGCCCGGCGAGGAGCCGGGGCGCGGGCGCAAGCTCGACGCACGCTCCGGCGCCAAGGGCGCCGAAGATTTCATAGACGGAGGCGTCGAACCCGATCGACGCGAACTGCAGCACGCGGTCGTCGCTCGCCAAGCCGAACTCGCGGGACTGGACGTCAAGGAGGTTGCAGACGCCGCGATGCGTGATCGCAACTCCCTTCGGGCGGCCGGTCGAGCCCGACGTGTAGATCACGTACGCCAGGTTCCCGGACGCACCACCACCCCGGCCGCTCCGACTTAGGCGCTGAGGGCACCTCGCCAGTACGGCTGACCACCACCCGCAGCACGCCTGAGCCAAACGCCGCCGGGGACCCTTCCTCGCACACCACGACCCGCACGCGGGCATCCCTCACCATCCACCGCAACCGCTCCAGCGGTACTACGGGATCCAACGGCAGATATGCAGCACCCGCCTTCAACACCCCCAACAACGCCACCACCAAGCCCATCGACCGTCCCGCACACACACCACAACCGACTCCGGCCCGACCCCCGCGCACGCAACACCCACGCCAACCGATTCGCGCGCTCCTCCAACCCCGCAAACGAGAGGCCACCATCCACGCCATCACGCACGGCCAGAGCAGCCGGCCGCCGATCGACCTGCCCCTCCACCAAGCCATGCATCGACACACCGACCACCGGACGCTGCGGCCCTGCGACTCGCGCGACGCCTCGCGCCTCGCGGGCAGCGTAGATAGCGCTGATCGTGCGCTCGCGGAAGATGTCGAGCGGGCTGAGCGGCAAGCCGAGGTCGGCGGCGTGCGCGGCAACGTGCGTCGCCACCAGCGAGTCGCCGCCGAGCTCGAAGAAGTCGTCGTCGACGCCAACCGCTTCGACACCGAGGAGGCGCGCCCAGATCTCGGCGAGCGTCGTTTCGGCGGCGGTGGTCGCGACGGCGGCCGACGCGGGGCGAGGAGCCTGCGGCGGCGCGGGCAGCGCGCGTCGGTCAACCTTGCCGCTCGGCGTCAGCGGCAGCGCGTCGAGCGAGACTACGTGCGTCGGGACCATGTGGGTGGGCAGCCGCCGCGCGAGCCACGTGCGCAGATCTCCTGCGTTGTCCGCTAAAGAAGGCGTCACCACGTAGCCGACGAGTGTGCGCCGCCCGGCGACATCCCGCACTGCGGCGGCTGCGGCGTCGACGGCGGGGTGTTCGCCGAGAACCGCCTCCACCTCGCCGAGTTCGATCCGGAATCCGCGCAGCTTGACCTGCTCGTCAACCCGCCCGAGGAACTCGAGCGACCCGTCGGACGCCAGGCGGGCGAGATCGCCAGACCGATAGAGGCGGGCACCGGGATCGCGCGAGAACGGGTCAGGAACGAACCGTTCGGCCGTCAGCGCCGGCCGTCGGCGGTAGCCACGCGCGGGCGCGGCGCCGCCGATGTACAGCTCCCCCGGCACGCCCACCGGCTGCGGCGCGAGTTCGTCGTCCAGCACGTGGAGACGCACTCCCTCGATCGCGCGCCCGATCGGGACCGCCGTCGGCGCGTCGGGAACTCCGTCCACCGTGAATGACGAGACGACGTGCGTCTCCGACGGCCCGTAGTGGTTCGCCAGCGTCGCGCCCGCCCGGCGGAGCAGGTCAGCGAGCGGCCGGTCGACGACGAGCTGCTCGCCGGCCGCGACGAGTTCCTCGATCGCTACGTCCCCAGTCGTAGCGTCGCTAGCGCGCGCCAGCAGGCCGAGCGCGGTCGGCGTGGCGAAGACACGTTGAACGCGCTCCGCGCGGATGCGCCGCCAGAGCCGCGCGGGGTCGAGACGCTCCTCTTCGTCGGCGATCACTAGGACGCCACCTGTTGTCCAAGTTGTGAACATCTCCTGGAACGCGACGTCGAATGTGAATGGCGCGAGTTGCAGGACGCGCGCACCGCCGAAGCCGCTGGCGACGTGCGAGTGCAGGAGGTTGGCGAGCACGCTGTGCGGCATCTCGACTCCCTTCGGCTGTCCCGTCGAGCCGGAGGTGTAGATGACGTACGCCAGCGCCGACGACCGCACCCGCACCGAGGCGCGCTCGTGCGAGTGGCACTGGATCGAGATCGCGTCCCCGTCGAGGAGGATCATCGAGCCCTCGAACGGCGGCAGTTCGTCGAGGAGCCGCGACAGCGTCAGCAGCGCGGTGGCGCCGGCGTCGCTGAGCACCTGCCGATTCCGGTCGGCGGGGTAGGCGGGATCGAGCGGAAGGTATGCCCCTCCGGCCTTCAGCACTCCTAGCACGGCAACCGCGAACTCGACGGAGCGCTCGACGCAGACGGCGACGACCGACTCTGGTCCGACGCCCGTCGCCGCCAGGTGCCGTGCGAGGCGATTCGCGCGCTCGTCGAGCGCGCGGTACGTCAACTCGACGCCGCGGCTGTCGCGCACCGCCGGGGCCGCGGGTGTGCGATCGGCTTGCCGTTCAACCAGCTCGTGCGCCAGCGCTCGCACCCGCCGGCGCGGAGCGCGGTCGCGCTCGTTTGGCTCCGTGATCGCGGCCGCACTTAGCGGCGCGCGCGAGTCGCGGATGGCCGACTCGACCATTTGCTCGAAAGCGAGGGCGAGACGCTCAACTCGAGGCTCGTCGAAGAGGTCGCGGCTGTACTCGAAGTCGAGCTCGAGACGGTCGCCCCGAGGGTTCGCCCACAGCGTGAGATCGAAGTTCGTCCGCTCGGGCGCGACGCGGAGCGGCTCGGTTAGAAGCCCAGGCAGCTCGACCCTCCCGCCCGGCGTGCGCTGCTCGAGCACAAGCATCGTCTGGAAGACCGGGGACCGGTTCGTCCGACGCTCCGGCCGGAGTTCGTCGAGCACGAGCTCAACCGGAACCTCGCTGTGCGCCTGTGCGGCGGCGACGGTCGCGCGCGCGCGACGCAGCATCTCGACGAACGTCCGGCTGCCGTCGCAGCGGATTCGGAGCGCGAGCGTGTTCGCGAAGAAACCGATCAGCGGCTCGAGCTCGACGTGCGCCCGGTGTGTGGCGTAGGTGCCGATGACCACGTCGTCCTGCCTAGCGACCCGCGCAAGCAGCGCCGAGAAGATCGCGAGCAGCGCGACGAACTGCGTCGCGCCTGCCTCCGCGGCCTTTGCGCGCAGCGCGCCCGCCAGTCGCTCGGGGATGAATCGGCGCACGTGACCGGCGCGCCACGTGGGCTCCGCCGGTCGTGCGCGGTCCGCAGGCAGCTCGAGCGCCTGCGGAGCGCCTGCGAGCGTCCTGCGCCAAAACTGCAGCTGCCGGCGCAGTCGCTCGCCGTGGAGCCGCTCGCGCTGCCATGCGGCGAAGTCGCTGTACTGGAGCGTGAGGTCGGGCAATCTCGGCCGCCGACCCGCCGCGTAGGTCGGGTAGAGCGCCGCGAGCTCGGCGAAGAAGATGCGCGTCGACCACGCGTCCCAGCAGCTGTGGTGGACCGCGACGATGAGCACGTGTTCGTCCGCGTCGACGCGCAGCAGCGTCAGCTCGAGTAGCGGCGGCTTCGCGGGGTCGAAGACCGTGCCCGCCGCCTTCTCGAGCAGGCGGCCGATGCTCTTCTTCCCGGAGGCGTCGACTAGCCGCAGTGGTACTCGCGGAGAGCCTACGACGACGCGCGGCACGCCGTCGACGTCAACGAAGGATGAGCGGAGAACGTCGTGGCGGCGCACGATCTCCGCCGTAGCGCGGCCGAACGCGTCGCGATCCAGGTGGCCCGTCAGCCGAACCGCGAATGCGAGCGTGTTCGTCGTCGTCCCGGGCTCGATCTGGTCGAGCAGCCAAAGGCGCTCCTGACCAAACGACGGCAGCAACAGGCCGTCACGACTGCGCGGCGTGATCGCGGCGCCGCGGCGCGACACTTGGGCCAGCCTGCGCTCGAACACCGCGTCGCTACCGCGCCGTGCGCCCGACTCCGTCAAGTCGGCGGACCTGCGCCGGCGACACGCGCGCGAGCGAGCATACGCGGCGCTACCTGTTGCCCGTGAACCAGCGGGTCGGCGCGCCTTCGATGGCGGGGCGCGCGCGGACGATGTCGAGCGGCGAACAGTACTCGTAGACGATCTCGTAGAACCGCGCGCAACCCGTGTCGGTCTCCGCGCGCTCAAAGCCGACAGCGTGGAAGACGCGCGGCGGGACGTGGAAGTGGTCGCCGGGCTCGACCCAGTAGTCCTCGAGATTCTCCGGATCGTCGCCGAGGCTGATCCGAACCACCCCGCCGGCGACGAAGTTCAGCTCGTGCTGCGTCTCGTGCCGGTGGACAGACGTGCGGCCGCCGGGATAGACGTAAATCTCGCGCAGGAGCATGTCGTTGGCCAAGACGCGCTCCGTGTACCGCCCCCAGACATGCGACGTGTCCCATGGTCCGCCAACGGACGGAGCCGGAAGCAAGCCGCCCTCAAGGCGACCGTCGAGTGCATGCTGGTTATCTACCACGTCGCTCGCGACGGGCCGATCGTAACGCGCCGCGGGCCCCGCGGAGGTCCGAAGCGCTTGGACTGCCGTCGCGTCCCTCGCGTGGGACGCAATATCATCCGCCTGGATGCGGGCGCCGCTCTCAGGCAACTCCATCACGGCGCTCGGCTTAGGCGTCGGCGCGAGACCCGCGTCGCACGCCCAGCCAGGATGACCTTGGAGACGCTGCCACAACTGCTCCGTCGCCACGCGGTGTCGAACACGGACGCGGTCGCGCTGACCGTCGCCGACGGCCCGCCATTGACCTACGGGGCGTGGGACGCGGCGGCGCGTGCCGTTGCGGCTGGGCTCGTCGCCCGCGGCGTTCGACCTGGCGATCGCGTGCTCCTCGTGTTCGACGAGCGCGAGTGGGATCGGTACGCAGTCGCGTTCCTCGGCGTCCTAGCAGCCGGAGCGGTCGGCGTGCCGTGTGCGGCGTCGACGCCAGACGAGGAGCTCTCGCAGCGTGCACGCGACGCAGACGTGGCCGGTGTCGTCGTCGAACACGCCCAGCCACCCGCGGCGCCGGTTCGGTGGGCCCTATCCGACCTGGAGCGCACCGCGTTCGACGCCGGCGCCGCGCACCTGCCGTCCATCGCCGGCAGCGATCCCGCTCAGATCGTCTACACATCTGGTACGACGGGGCGGCCGCGCGGCGTTCTTGCGCGACACGGGAACCTGGTCACCCTGCCGGGACGCGCGTTCGCCGCGAAGGACGCACGCACGGTCGAGCGCCGGACGACGTTCATCCACGCAATGCCGATTGGGACGACCGCGAGCCAGACCGTGCTCTTCCGGCCCCTGACTCGCAACGTCTCGGTCGTCGCGCTGCCGCAGTTCGACCCGGAGGCGTTCGGCGCTTTTACGCACCAGCACGCGATTGAGGAGACCGTCCTCGTGCCAACGACGGCGGCAGCCCTCGTTCGGCAGCGGCCGTGGGAGCGGCATGACATGAGCTCGCTGGTCTTGATCGGATTGACGGGAGCCTCGTCGCCGCCGCGACTGTTGCGGGACCTGAGCGAGGCGTTCCCGCGCGCGTCGCTTGTGAACTTCTACACGTCTACCGAGGCGGCGCCAGCGTTCAGCTACGTCGACTACGATCCGGCGCGCCACACGGCCATCGGCCGCGTCGACTCTAGTCGGCTGCTCGTCCTCGGCGACGACGGAAAGCCGGTGCCGCAGCGAACGACCGGCGCGATCGCCCTCCGCGCAGTCCACCCGCCGCGCGAGTACTGGCGCGAAGTTGAAGCAGTCGAAAGCACTGACGGCTGGATCCGGACGGGCGATCTCGGCGTCATCGACGATGATGGATTCGTCCACCTCGTCGGACGCGCGAGCGAAATGATCACGAGCGGCGGGTTCGAGGTGTCGCCGCTCGAAGTCGAGCACGCGCTCGCGGAGCACGATGCTGTCCGCGACGCGGCAGTGATCGGCGTTCCGCACCCCACGCTGGGCGAGCGCACGGTTGCCTTTGTCGTCGCATCCAGTGAGACCGACGCGACGGCGCTCACGTATTTTCTTCGCGCTCGGCTCGCGCCGCATAAAGTCCCTCACGACATTCACTTGGTGCCCGAGCTCCCACGCACGCGGCACGGGAAGCTTCGCCGCGACGACGTCGCCGCGCTCCTGGAGGACTGCGGCGGCGACGACCTGCAGACGCCCGCGGAGCGGTTCGTCGCCGACATCTGGGCGGATGTGCTCGGCGTCGACGTGGTCACCGCGGACCAGAGCCTGTTCGCGCTCGGAGGCGACTCGCTCGCCGCGATGCAGGTAGCCGCGCGCATCAGCGCCGAGCTCGACGTCGAGCTCCCACTCGAGCGGCTCCTCCTCGCGCCGACGCTCCGCGAGATGTCGGCGACTCTCGAAGCGGCCCTACGCACGACAGAGGCTGCGACGACGAACGAATGAGCGCGCGTGGCGTCTCGCTGTCGCCGATCCAGGAGGCCATCTGGGCGGCGGTGCAACAGCCGGGCGGCGACCGCGCGTACAACCTCGCATTCGCGCTCGACGTGGCGGGCGACTTTGACAGGCGCGGCTTCCATGCGGCCTGGCGGCGGACGCTTGAGCGCCACGCGCTCCTGCGAGCGCGGATCGACGCGACGCATCCGCTGCCGCGGCTCGTTGTAACGCCGTACACGGCGCGTGCGTACGATGAGATCGACCTCGCAGCAAAAGCGGCCGCTGATGCGAGAGCGGGCGAGGTGGCGGCGGATCTCGCCGCGCAGCCGGTCGATCCTACAGCCGACCCGCTCAGTCGCGCTCTCGTGATCCGCGTCGCGCCCGACCGGCACGTCGCCGTCGTCGTCGTACACCACATCGTGTTCGACCGGCGTTCGCAGGACGTCGTCATCGCCGATCTAGCGTCGGCATACGCTGACTCGCAGGAGTCGGCGTATGCCGACTCGGAGAACTCGGCGCCGCCGGTGCTTCCGCCTCTCCCTAGCCTCGATGACGCGGCCGCCGACCAGCTCGCGGATCTCTTGCCGGCCGGCGTGGCGCCGCTGCGGCTGCCTACGAGCGGCGTCGGAGCGAATGATGGTGCTGCCGGAGCAGTCGACTTCCTCATCCCGCGTGACGTGCGCTCGAGCCTCGCGGCGCGCGCGGCGACGGCCGGCAGCACCGTGTTTTCGCTGCTCGCGGCCTCCGTGCAACTCGCGGTCCACTCGTACGGGAACGCGGTATCCGGGACGACAGTCGTCGTCGACGTGCGCGACGCGACGGAGCGCGACGGCATCGGCCCGTTCGTGAACAACATCCCGCTGTTTCTTCGCTTCGACGCCACCGAAACGGTCGGCGAGGCCGTTGCCGCGAGCACGCGCCTCACGCACGCCGCGCTCCGCTTGCGCCGTGCGTCGTTTGCGCGTCTCGCGGATCGTCTCGGCGCGCGCGGCGTGCGGGGCGCGGAGCCGCTCTTCCAGGTCGTTCTCTCGTATCGGCGGCCGGAGCAGCTGCGCGTGCGTTTCGGCGGTGCCGATGCCGCCGTCCGGACGCTCCATAACGGCGGCGCGAAGTGCGATCTGTTCTTCGAGGCGAGTGACGACGGGGCCGAGATAGCGGTGCGCCTTCAGCACCGAGCGGCTGCGTTCGCCCCAGAGCGGGCGCACGCGATCGCGGACCACATCGTCGAGATCGCGGAAGCCGTCGCGACTGCCCCCGATCGCGCGCTCGCGCAGCTCCCCGCCCCGCGCTGGCGGCGGACGGGGGCGCGCGGCCTTCGCGGGCCGGCGCGCGCCGCGCGGCTCGATCCGTGGCACGCTTTTGCAGCGCACGCGCTTCGCGCCCCCGAGCGCCCTGCGCTCGTCGCGGCAGACGAGGTCGTCACGTATGGCGAGGTCACCACGAGGGCGGAGGCCGTCGCAGCCGCGCTCACGGACGGCGGCTGCGGGGCGGGAGACGTCGTCGGGATCCACGCGCGGCCGACGCCCGACGTTTGCGCGGCCGTCCTCGGGGTGCTCCGCGCAGGCGCGTGCTACCTCCCGCTCGACCCCACTTATCCCGCGGAGCGGCTGTCGTTCATGGTCCACGACGCCGGCGCGCGCGTTGTGCTCTCGGACGCGGGGCTCCCGTGGAAGCCCGACGCCGCGTCCGTCAAGGTGCTGCCGCTGCGACCTTCCGTCGCGCGGCGTGCCGTTGCCCCCGGCGGCGGTCCGGGCGGCGTTGCGTACGTCATCTACACGTCCGGCTCGACCGGGCGGCCCAAAGGCGTAGCGGTGTCGAGGTGCAGCGTCGCAAACCTGCTCGCAAGCATGCGCGACCTACTACACGTCGGCGCAGCGGACCGCGTCTTGTTCCTGACGTCGCTCGCATTTGACATATCCGTCCTTGAGATGCTCCTGCCGCTCGCGACGGGCGGCTGTTGCCTCGTGAGCGGCGGCGTGAGCGAGCTCGGCACGCCTGCGTTCGCGACGCTGCTCGCGCAGGCGACGCTCGTCCAGGCGACGCCGTCGACGTGGAGGCTCCTCCTCGATGCGAACGTCCTCCCCCCGGCCACGACCCGCGCGATCTCTGGTGGCGAGGAGTTGACACCTGAGCTCGCGGAGCGGCTTCGGTCAAGGCACGACACCGTCTGGAACCTCTACGGGCCGACCGAGACAACCGTATGGTCTCTCGCGCACCGCGTCGGTCATTTCGCGTCCGGGCGTGTACCGCTGGGGCAGCCAATCGCGAACACGCAGGTCTACGTGGTCGGCGGAGACGGGCACGTCTTCGACGACGCCGCGACTGGCGAGCTCTTCATCGGCGGCGCTGGCGTTGCACTCGGGTACGTGAATCGACCGCGGCTGACGGCCGAACGCTTCGTGCCGAACCCGTTCGCGGACGCGACGTGCGCAGGCTCGCGGTTGTACGCGACGGGGGATGTGGTGCGGCTACTCGACGACGCCGTTGAGTTCCGCGGCCGCGCCGACACGCAGGTCAAACTCCGCGGGTACCGGATCGAGCTCGGCGAGGTCGAAGCGGTGTGCCGGGAGCACCCGCGCGTGACGGCGGCCGTCGCGGCCGTCGAAAGCACGGCGGCAGCATCGAGCCTTGTCGCGTACGTAGAGTTCGACGAGGCCGCGCCCGACATGGACGACCTGGCCGCCTACCTCGCCTCGCGCCTGCCCCCGTACATGTGCCCGACGACGATCGTCCCGATCGACGAGTGGCCTCTCACACCGAACAAGAAGATCGACCGGGGCGCGCTCCGTCACGTCGCCGGCGCTCCTCCCCCGGGGATGGAGCCCACGCACGCCCTCGCCGATACGGTAGTTGACAGCTTCCGCACGCACCTGCCGGATAGCACCGTCGATGCCAAAACGGGCTTCTTCGAGCTCGGCGGGAACTCGCTCGTCGCCGCTCGGGTAGCGGCCGACATCACCCGACGGACCGGCATCGCCGTGTCGGTTCCAGACGTACTCTCGGCTGCGAGCGGAAGCGCCCTCGCCGCAGCGCTCGCTCGGCGCCGCGTTGAGCTCCTCCGCCGCGAAAGCCTCCCGTTCGCTCCTGACCTAGAGCCGCTGCCGCGCGCCGACGCGCGCGCACGCTGGCCCGTGTCGTTCGGGCAGGAGGAGCGTCTCGGCACGGAGGCGGTTAGCCAGAGCCGGCGCCCCACGGGCGTCGGCGCCGCGTTTGCCGTCGATGGTCCGCTCGACGTCGACGCGCTTTCGCGTGCGGCGGCCGCCGTCGTCGC
The DNA here is from genome assembly GCA_030446625.1 of Gaiellaceae bacterium. Taxonomy (GTDB): domain Bacteria; phylum Actinomycetota; class Thermoleophilia; order Gaiellales; family Gaiellaceae; genus JAUJMY01. The sequence goes on along the minus strand of JAUJMY010000005.1, from coordinate 60,025 downwards.
GCGACACGAGGCGCTGCGGACGAGGCTCGTCGCGTCTGGGCACGGTTGGGAGCAGGTGATCGAGCCGGTGAACTCGCCGGACGTGAGGGTGGCGCGGGCGCCCAACGAGGCCGCCGCCGTCCGGATCGTCGAGCGCCTCGGCCGGGAGGCGTTCGCGCCCGCGACGCCGCTACGCGTGATCGTCGTTCAGATTGACGCGGCCGCGTTCGTTGTCGGTGTCGTCGCGGACCACATGGCCGCTGACGCGTACGCGCTCCGTATCGTCTGCGAGGAAATCGGCGCGCTGTACGGCGCCTCCCGTAGTCGCCGCGGTACGCGATTACCGCCGCCCCCGCGACAGTTCAAGGATTACGCGGCATGGGAGCGCGCGGCCGGCGACGCCAAAACTGTGGCGACCGCAGTCGCGTCGTGGCGCGCCCGCCTGGGCGATCTCCATCCGCACGGCGAGGTTCCGCTCCCTGTGCTTTACGCGCCGCCCGAGGTCCGGAGCCGGCGGCACCGCTCCGATACCGTTCGAATTGGCGCTGCCGACGCGGCCGCAATGCGGGCATTGGCGCGGCGCTGCTCGACGACGCCGTATGTCGTACTGATGACGCTCCTCCAGGCGGCCCTCGCGGACGCGAGTGGCAGCGCCCGGCTCGCTGTCGTCGTTTCGCGCGCAAACCGGACGCGGCCGGGGACTGAGGGACTCGTCGGCTGGCTCGCAGACACGGTCCTCGTGCGCGGGCGCGCCGATCCACGACGCGCTCTCGCCGATGTCGTACGAGACGTACAGGTGGAGCTCGCCGAGGCGCTCGCGCTGGCTGTGGTGCCGCATCGCTTGATCGCACGGGAGCTGGCGGCCGCGACGGGTTATTCAACGAAACCGCGCGTGGTCTTCTCGTACCTGCCGCTCGCGTTCGCGCCCCGCCTCGACCTGAAACGCATCGCGTCTCGAGCCCTACCCGTGCGCGTCGGTCCGCCGAGCCGCGGCACGATCGCGATCGAGGCGGTGGAGGCGCCCGACGGCGGCGTGGCGCTGCGCGCCGTGACGGAGGCCGACCGATTCGAGCCCGGGCTCGCGCTGCGGATCCTCCGCACCGTCGCCGCCGCGGCTGCGCGCGCTGGGGAGCCAAACGCACGGGTTAGCGACCTGCTGCCGAGCTACGACGTCGTCACGGCGCGCGATTGAAGGACGTGCAGTCGGTCTCCGGCCAGCGCCCACTCCACGTCCTGCGGGCCTCCGAGCCGGCCCTCAAGGTCGCACCCAAGCTTGGCGAGCCGCCGCAGCACGGGTTCGCCGAGGAGCGGGTCGCATGCCGGCTCCTCGACGGTCCCGTCTCGCGCGATCACGTAGCGCGCGGGAGCGGCACGGCCCGAGACGAGCGCGTCGAGCGGCCCGAGCACGGCTTCGACGATCATCCGGTCGCGACGCCCTCCCGCGGGGTCGACAGTGAACAGCACTCCGGATGTCGTCGGCTCGACCATCGCCTGCACGACGACGCCAATCCCGAGATCGTCGACGAGACCTTGCCGCGCACGGTACGACAGTGCGCGCGGCGAGAAGAACGACGCCCAGCACTCGGCGATGCAGCTCATCACGGCGCCCGTGCCCTCGACGTTCAGATACGTGTCGTGGCGGCCCGCGAAGCTCGCCGCCGCGGAGTCCTCGGCACGCGCAGACGACCGCACCGCCACGGCGCCGCCCAGCTGCTCGTACGCCAGGGCCGCGGCGTGCGGCGGTTCGGCCGCGCGAACGACTGTCATCGCCGCCTCATGGTCGCCCGAGCGAACGAGTTCGCGGAGACGCGGCGCGTCGACGCGGTGCTCCAGCGCCGACGCCGCGACGACGAAGCCTGCGGGCACGGTGTAGCCCCACGACGTCATTGCGGCGAGCGCCGCGCCCTTCCCGCCCGCGTAGCTGACGTCGAGCGTGACGGGGTGGCCAAGCCAAGCGACCTCGGGGCGTTCGTGGATCATCGGCCGCGGCCGCCAGCTCGTTGCTGCGGAGCAGCCGGCACGCGACGCGTGGGATCCGCGCGTTCGCCAGCATGAGCGAGGCTGAAGCCAAGCAGCCACCCGAGCGGACGTTGCTGTGGGACGGATGCCTCAACGTTCGCGACCTCGGCGGCCTCCCTCTCGTCGGCGGCGGGTGGACGCGGTATCGCCAGATCGTTCGTGGCGACAATGTGCGCCGGCTGACGGGCACCGGGTGGGCCGCCCTCCGCGCCTGCGGCGTCCGAACCGCGATCGACCTTCGTTGGGCCGACGAGCAAGCGGAGGACCCTCCGGACGACGTGCCGATCGACGTCGTACACGTCCCCCTCCTCGGCGAATACGATCCGGCGTATTCGCAAGGCCTCGATCTTCGAATGGAGGGGCTCGCGGGGCCGGCGCGCGCGGCCGCCGCGTACACGGAGTTTGTGGATCGGTTCCGACCGCACATCGCGGCCGCGATTGACGCCGTTGCAGCGGCGAGCGCCGGCGGGGTGCTCATCCACTGTGTCGAGGGCAAGGACCGGACGGGCATTTTGAGCGGGCTCCTGTTGCGACTTGCACGCGTGCGCGACGACGCGATCGCCGACGATTACGCGCTGACGGAGCGGAACCTGGCTGAACACCACGGCCGGTGGATCGCGGACGCCCAAGATGAGCGCCAGCGCGCGCGTCGCGTCGCCCTTTCCGTGACGCCGCCGTCGGCGATGCTCGCCGTGATCGCGCACGTCGACCGCGTTTACGGCGGTGTCGAGCCGTACCTTGAGGGCGGGGGCGCGTCGCCCGCCGCAGCCACGCGCGTGGTCGAGCGGTTGCGCGGGAAGCAGGCGGACGCAACCGTCGGTTGCCCCGCAGGCTGACGCTCGCGCCGCCGTCACCGCGACGACGCCCTACGCGGCCGCGACAGGCGGCGCGGTTGGATCCTCGGCGGCGGCTGCGTATTGCAGATCGCGGAGATCGCGGACGGCAAGGGCGCCGGCGATGGCGGCGACGGAAACAGCGGCGGCCCCAACCAGCATCGCTCGGACGCCGACGACGGCGGCGCACGCGCCGGCGAGGGCCATCGCGGCGGGCATCACAACGAGCGACCCGAGCCACGCGAGCGAATCAACCCGCGAGATCGCGTTGGGCGGGACGTGCTGCTGTTGCATCGTTGTCCAGTACGTGTTCAACGTGACGATGGCAAAGAACATCGCTGCCGCGGCGACCATCAACGCGACGACGGGCACGGGCGGCGCGAGCGCCAACAACATTGCCGGCGTCGCGAGGGACAGGACATAAGCGACGCGCAGGGGGTGGATCGGCTTGACCCGCAGTGCCACCGCGCTCCCGAGCAGCCCGCCTACGGACGCCGCAGTCATGATCAGGCCCCAGTCACGCGCGCCGCCGTGGTGCTCAGCGACCGCGACTGGTCCGAGCACGAACAGGACGCCGAGCGCGACGTTGACGACGACGTCGCATCCGAGCCCCGCGACGATCCAGCGCCGCTCGCGCATCACCCGCAGCCCCTCGAGCGCCTCGCGGAGGGCGCTCGTGCGCTGCCGCGCCGGGAGCTCCGGCGGCAGCCGCATCGCTGCGAGGCACACGAGGCTCACGACGAACGTCGCAGCGTCGATGGCAAACACGGTGCCGAAACCGACCGTTGTCACGAGCACGCCGGCAACGGCAGGGCCAGCGACGTGTGACGCGCCTCGCGTAAGCCCCAGCAGCGCGTTCGCCTCCTGCAAACGCTCGCGCGTTACAAGCGATTGGACGAGGCCCGTGGAGGCGGGATTGAAGAACGCGGCAGCCAGGCCGAGCGCGGCCGCCGCGACGGCGAGGTGCCAGACACGTGCCGCGTCGAAAAAGAACGCGGCGGCGACTGCCGCCTGCGCGATGGCCCGGACGACGTCCGCGGCGATCATCACGAGCTGCCGCGGCAGCCGGTCAGACCATACGCCGCCCGCTAGGAGGAAGACGACGCGCGCGCCCCAGTGGCAGGCGAGAACGAGACCAAGGTCAGTGGCTGTCCCGATTTCCAGTACCGCAAATGTCGTCGCGACAGGCACGAGTGCGTCGCCCGCCCCAGAGAATGTCCGCCCGAGGAACAACAGCCGGAACGGCCTTTCCCGCAACGGCGCGAGGGCGGCGAGCAGCGCAGACACGGAGCGATTGTGGCACGCGCCTCCGGAGCCTGTATGCGTCGCGAGACGCGGTTCGGACAGGCCGCTTTGGTGGACTTCCTGAAGGCTGCTGGTAGCGAGTGCGAGTGCCATAAGCACGCGGCGTGCAAGCCGCTCCGGCTCAGAGCGCAGTCTCGGCGGCGCCATGTGGAGCGGCCGAAAACGTGCGTGCCGCGGCGGGTCGCCCCGGCGGCGACCATCCGCGGATGCGAAGTAGCAGCCGTAATGGGAAGCGGGTCGCCGCCGCCGCCAGACACCTACGAGCCGCGAGGTCCGCGAGTGACAGGCGACAGACGTGCGGCGTGCACGAGCAATAGCCCCGGAAAGCATGCGTCCGCGACCGCGTGTCGCGTCGCCGTTCGTCACCGGCTCCGGCGGCGAGGCGAACGTTGACGTGTGTACGGTCGGAACGGGTGCGAGCACGCGTGGCGTGCGCTCACTATCCTCGCGACATGAAGTACCGCCTGCTCGGGCAATCGGGGCTGAAGGTTTCGGTACTCGGACTCGGGACGATGAACTTCGGCAGCCGCGGGAAGTACGAGCAGGCCGGCGTCCTCGACGTCCACGCCGCGCAGCGCCACCTCGACATTGCCCTCGACCTCGGGGTGAATCTCGTCGACACCGCCGACGTGTACTCGCGCGGACACTCCGAGGAGCTCGTCGGGACGATTATCCGGCACCGGCGCGACCGGGTCGTCCTTGCGACGAAGGTGCGGATGCCAATGGGGGACGGGCCTAACGACGAGGGATTATCGCGGCACTACCTGGTCCGCGCGTGCGAGGCGAGCCTGCAGAGGCTGGGGACGGATCACATCGACCTGCTGCAGACGCACGCGTGGGACGGGCAAACGCCGCTCGAGGAGACGCTATCGACGCTCGACGGCCTCGTGCGCGCGGGCAAGGTGCGTTACGTTGGCTGCTCGAACTATTCGGCGTGGCACCTGACGAAGGCGCTCGCGGTCGCGCGTGAGTGGCGGTACCAGCCGTTTGTGAGCCAGCAGATCCACTACACGCTCCTCGCGCGCGAAGCCGAGCACGAACTCATTCCCGCCGCGCTCGACCACGGTGTCGGCGCGATCGTCTGGAGCCCCCTCGCGGGCGGTCTCCTCACCGGGAAGTGTCGCGACAACGAGAAGACGGCACCGCTCACGCGGACGTGGCCGCTGCCACCGGTCCACGACCAAGAGCGGCACCGTCGGATCGTTGACGTGCTTAGATCGATCGCGGCGAGTTGCGGTCGCGCTCCTGCCGAGGTGGCGCTCGCGTGGCTCCTGGGGCGCCCGGGCGTCGTTTCCGCGCTCGTCGGCGCGCGTACCGAAGATCAGCTGACGACGAATCTTGCGGCGGCAACACTCGAGCTTGGCGACGCCGACCGGCGCCGCCTGGACGACGCCAGCGCGGACGCTCTCCCTTACCCATACTGGCATCAGGCGAGAGCTGCAGCGGGGCGCCTGGCCGCCGCCGACATCGCCGCGCGCTCTGCGGCCGAGGGTTGGACGGGACGAGACGGGTGACAACGGCGGGACCGGTTCGGCGGTGTGAACAGCGCCGCGGCCTCGGACGCGTTTGCGATGGCGCTCGCGCCATGGAATGCTGCGTTCCTGGCCGATGGCCGGCGCCGACGTCGAGTCCTCCCAAATTCGTCCTGTCCGTGCGCGGGCCGGCTGGCGTGCGCGGATCGTCCTCTATGGCTTCACCGGCTGCGGGAAGAGCACCTCGGCGGCGATCCTGTGCGAGCTCGCGCGCAAGCGCGGGCTGACCGTCGAGATAGTGAAGCTGGCGGAGCCACTCTACCGGCTCCAGCACGCGTTCTATGCGGCGGCGGGTTTGGCGGACGGCGGCGCTCAGGACCAGGCGCTTTTGGAGGTAATCGCCCGTGAGCTTCGGCGTCTGTCGCCGACCAGCCTTGTCGATGATTTCCTGCGACGGCTCGACGAAGCGACGGCCGACGTCGTGGTGAACGACGATCTGCGCGATCCATACGTCGACTACCCGGTCCTCCAGCGGGACGGCTTCCGTTTCGTCCGCCTCGTGTGTGCCGAGGACGTCCGGCGGCGACGGCTCGCCGGCCGCGGCGACCTTTCCACCGTCGTCGAGTCGGCGACGACGGTGGAGCTCGACGCGATCGCGCCCGACCACGTTGTCGACAACTCCATCAACGACCGCACGCACCTCGAGTCGTCACTCGCCGGGGTTCTCGACCGGCTCCTGTGATCGCTACCGGCCCCACGATCGAGCGCGAGGTGCAGGCCGGGAGGATCACGATCTCGCCGTTCCGGCGCGAGCAGATCGAGCCGAACAGCTACGCCTTCCGCCTCGGGCCTGAGCTCCTAGTGCCGCGTCACCGCGAGCTTGACGCGGCGCAAGGCGTCGATTGCGATCGCGTAGAGATTCCGACTGATGGCCTCTGCCTCGAGCCCGGCAGGCTGTACCTTGGCAGCACAGCAGAGACGATCGGCAGCACGGATTACGCCGCGACGCTGTACGCGCGTCGGTCCACAGCTACTGCCGGGATCTGGATCCAGTTCAGCGCGCCGCTCGGTCACACCGGCGCGATCATCCCGTGGACGCTCGAGGTCATGGTGACGCAGCCGACGATCATTTACGGCGGCATGCTGATCGGGAAGATCGCGTTCTGGCTGCCGCGCGGCGACGTGCTCCCGTACGGCGGCAAGTACGCCAGCTCGACCGGCGTAACGCCGTCAAAACTTTCCCTCGAGCTGTGGAGCAGGACGAGTTCGCGATGATCCTGACGAGCGCGGCGATCCACGATGAATGGAAGCGCGGGAGAATCGTCCTCGATCCGTTCGACGAGTCGCAGCTCAACCCCAACAGCTACAACTTCCGCCTCGGGAACACGCTCCGCGTGTATTCGGGATCGCCGCTCGACGTGAAGCGCGAGAACGCGTTCCGGGAGATCGAGATAGGCCCGAAGGGATTCGTGCTCGAGCAGCACCGTCTTTACCTCGCGAGCACGCTCGAGGTGATGGGCAGCACCCACTACGCGCCGACGTTCGCCGCGCGTTCGTCTGTCGCCCGGCTCGGACTGTTCATCAACCTCTCCGCCTCGCTCGGGGACATTGGCTTCATCGGGCAGTGGACGCTGCAGCTGTTCAGCATCCACCGCCTCCGGATCTACCCCGGGATGAAGATCGGGCAGATCATGTGGTGGACACCTAAGGGCGACATCGAGCTCTACGACGGGAAGTACCAAGGCTCACGCGGGCCCCAGAGCACGCTGATCTACCGCGACTTTCTCGCAGAACGCACAGCGGTATGACGCTCGTCGGGCTGGACGCGTCGGCCGGGGCCGACCTCGTCGGAGTAAAGTTCGCGCGCTTGGCCGAAGCGGCCGCCGAGGTGCCCGTGCCGTGGGCGTGCTGTGCTCCTACGGCGTGGCTCGCGCGCAGCCTCGGCGACGATCGACTCGGATGGCTGGCGCAGGTCATGCTCGAGCTGAAGGCGACGCTGGGGTGCGGGTTGCTCGCGGCTACCCCGCGGATCGATGCAATTCTCGATGGCCTCGTGCTGCTCGACGAGCAGCGGCGGGAGCTCGACGACGCGTTGCAGTCGCGCGCGGCGTCACCCGCGGGCTATGTCGTCCGCTCGTCGCCAGCGAGCGACGACTCCGTACGGTCGCTGGACGCCGGAGCGTACGCGACCACTGCCGGTGCCTCGACTCCGGGTGAGGTCGCGGCAGCCGTCGTCGCGTGTTGGCGCGGCGCCTTCGCACCGCAGGCACTGGCGGCGCGGATGCGTTCGGGCGACTGGTCGCCGCACCCGGCGCTCGCGGTGATGATCCAGGACGCGGTTCAACCGACGCGGCGCGGCGTCACGCTCGCGGATGGCGCCGGGCGACGGACGACTGTTCTCGACCCGGCCACCACGCTCGCCGCCGACGCGGTGGCGGAGGCGGAGGCGGCAGCGACCCTGATTGCCGCTCGCCGCGGAGTGCCCGTGGAGGTGGAGTGGCTGTGGGAGCAGTCGCTGCAGGTCGTCCAGATACGAACGGTTGATCGCGTCGTGCCGCCACGCGCGCAATACCGTGTCGCGCCCCTCTACGGCGATGCTCTTCCGCACGACTTCGAGCTCGGCGACTGCGCCAGTGTCTACGAGCACTACGTGGCGAAGAGGAAGTGGGCCTTCGATCACGCCGCCGCCGTAGGGATCGCGACAGGCGCGGCACGCGTCCTGTCGTTCAACGGCAGCGGTCTCGCGGACAATCCCGGAGCTCTTCGGCGGGATCTGGCGAGTACGGCGCACGAGCACGTCGTTCTCGACGTAGCGCCAACGGTCCGCCAGGTGATCACGAAGAAGGACGACGCGGTCGCTTTCCTCGTCGACGCGTTTGGCAGGGCGAGTCGCGCGCACCACGTCGATGGCGCGATCATCCGGGACTTCGTCGCCGGCTACGGCGTAATCGCTCGCGTTCTAGCGGACGGCAGCACAGTCGTGGAGTTCGCGGAGACCGGTCTGATGGATCTGAACCGCGGCGTCGTGGCTGCGGAGCGCCTCGAGCTTGTCGAAGACGACGCCGCGGCCGCGGGCGCGCCGCGCGACCTCGCGGGCGCGCTCCCGACAATCTGCTCGTTCACGCGCCGCCTGAACGCGGTCGCGCCTGGAGTCCAGACGGAATGGGCCGTCGTGGCCGGCGAGCCGCACTTCATCGACTTCAGCGTCGCGGCGGCGCCGTCCCGCGCAGGCGCCGCGGTCGCGTACGTCGTGTCGCGCGGCTGGGCGTGCGGGCCCGCGGTCGTCCTTGACGACGATATGTTGCGCCCGCTCAGCATTGCTCCCGCGCTGAGCGCTCGCGAGACCGACCCAGGTGCGGCCGCCGCGGTGGTAGATCGGCTAAGCGAGCGCGTGCGCTCCTCGCCGCGCCGCCCAATTGTCGTCGCGCGACGCCCGTACGCGATCCTTGCGTCGCTCATCGACGATGCCGAAGGCTTCGTGTTCGAGGCAGGGAGTGTGCTCTGCCACCTCGCGATCACGCTCCGCGAGCTCGGGTGTCCAGCGGTTGTCTCGGACGTTCCGATCAGCAACGGCGATGAGCTCGAGCTCGACGATGGCCGGCTGATCGTCCTGGACGGACGCCGCGCGCGGTCGCACCCGCACGAACGCGGCGGTCCGCAGTGCTGACAACGCCACGACGCGGCGGCTGGATCGAGGCCATCACTGGCCCGATGTTCAGCGGTAAGACGCACGAGCTGATCCTTCGCGTCGCTAAAGCAGGGTACGCCGCACCTGCGACACTCGTAGTCGTGCCGTCGACGGATCGCCGCAACGGCGCCCACGTCGCGACTCATCTAGGACTGCAGGTGCCGGCGACGCCGGTCGATGACGCTGCGGCGCTCGCGCATCTCGCACGGACTTCGAGCGTCGTCGGGATTGACGAGGCGCAATTCTTCGATGACGCGCTCGTGGACGTCGCTCTGCACCTCGCGGACAGCGGGAAACGCGTGATCATCAGCGGACTCGACCTCGATTTTCGGCGGCGGCCGTTTGGCTGCATGCCGCAGCTCCTGTGCGTCGCAGCGCACGTCCAAAAACTCCAGGCGGTGTGTCAGCACTGCGGCGACGCCGCGAGCTTCACGCAGCGCCTTGTCGACGGCCGGCCCGCTCCACACACGGACGCGACGATCGTCGTCGGCTCGTCGGAGCTCTACGAGGCGCGCTGCCGGACGTGCTATTCGCAGGGGGCGCCGTGAGTCCGTGCGGCGAGCTCCTCTATGACTGCTAGAGCTTCCGCGAAGCTCGCGACCGTGTAATCCGCGCGCGGTAGGTGCGGCGTGGCGTCGGCGCGAAACCACGTTGCGAGGATCGTTGTCATGCCGACGGCGCGAGCGCCGGCGATGTCCTGATACAGCTTGTCGCCAATGAACACGCTGCGGCATGGCTCGGCGGCGATCTCTTCGAGCGCGCGCTCGAAGATGCTCCGATGCGGCTTCCGCTTGCCGACCTCACACGAGTAGACGGCGGCGTCGACCCTCTCGAGCAGACCTTGCTCGTTGAGCAGCCGGTCGAGGAAGCGCTTCGGCGTGATCGCGTTCGAGACGATCGCGAGGCTCAGCCCCTTTGCGCGGAGAGTGTCGAGGAACGCGTGTGCTTCGCTATGCACGAACTGGTGCGCGTCCCAGTACCGCTGAGTCGACGCGAGGTACGTCTCGAGCTCTGCGTCGTCGAGCGGCGCCCCCAGCTCGGCGAACGCTTCGCGCGTCATCTCGGCAAGGTCCGCCTCGTCTTCGGTCTCGCGCGCATTTCGCCTCGCCGTGTCGTTCCAGTATTCAATGAGCTGCTGCGACGCCGGTAGGTCGTCACGCGCCAGCGCCTCAAGACCGACCCGAGTTCCGGCGAGCCGAATCTCGGCGTTCCACACGCCGCTCGCAAGCGTCTGCCCCCAGTCGAGCAGCACCGCCTCGATCCCGCCGCTCGCCATCGCTGCTGAGCGCTTCTCCTGCGCGACCACCGCGCCGAACCGTAAACGGTACGTGCTCACCAGACCGAGGCAGGCGCCCGAGGTCCACCGGCAACCGCCGAGGCATTTGCGCGCAGCTCCTCGCGACCGGCAGGTCGCTGTGAGCGTGACTGCTGGCGCCGCCGCGCTCGTCGCGACGACCGCCGATATGATTGCCGCGTGGGCGACGTGTCGGTCGAGGCAGTCGCGCGAGTCGCCGCCGCGACCGATGTTCAGACGGAGCACGTGGTCGGTGAGATCGAGCTGCGGCGGCTCGGCGGCGGGCTCAACAACCCCGTAGTGGGTGTCTCGGCTGGCGACGCGCGCTGGTGCGCGAAGATCTTCCGTGGGTCGCGCCAGCAGTGGGCGGCGCGCGAATGGTGGGCCCTCGAGTTCCTGGCGCGGAAGCGAGCAGGGCTCGCGCCGCAGCCGGAGGCCGTCGTTCACACCGACGACGCGACGACGGTGGTTGTGATGGAGTTCGTCGAAGGCGAGCCGATCGCACCTGCGACCGCCCCGCTAGACGACTTCGAGGACATCGCGGAGTGTCTGTCGGCGCTCTACGCGATCCCGCGCGAGCAGACGAAAGACGATCCGGGGCTCGCGATGGGTAGCCCTGAGAAGATCGTCGCGCGCGTACGAAACCAGTGGCCCGGCCTTGAGCACGACCCGCGCGACGAGCTGCAGCGGCGGGCGCACGAGCTGTGGCGAATCTGGCTCTCCGGCGAGGACGCGGACATCGTGCTCGAGCCGAAGCCGCTCGTCTTCTGCCGCGGCGACGGGAATTTGCGCAACTGGATGCGCGCGAACGGACAGCTGCGGCTGATCGATTTCGAGTACAGCGGCTGGACGACCCGCGACTTCGATCTCGCCGACACGATCGAGCACGTTTCGGGGCGGGACGTGGGCGAGACTCCGTGGGAGGCGCTGCTCGCAGGGCTGGCACTCGACTCGGCCGAGCGGGCACGTATCGCTGCAGGGCGCCGCACGTACGCAATTTTCTGGTTGATGAAGCTCTGGCCGCCGCGCGCGGACGGCGCCCCGCCCGAGCTGCAGCACGCGGAATTCGCTGGCCAGGTTGAGCGCGCAGAGCGGGTTCTTTCGACAACGGCGCCGGCGTAACTGGCTCAGCGGCCGGGGCCGGTGATGACGGCTTCCTTGACGACGACGTCGGGGGGCAGCGCAGCCAGACCGACGACGGCCTCCGCGACGTGGCTCGCTTCGATCAGTCGCCAGCTGCTGCGATCGCGCGGGTCGTTCTCCCAGAAGGGAGTATCCATCCCGCTCGGGCACACCGTCGTCACGCGAATTCCCGCAGGGCCGAGCTCGAGGGCGAGGCACTCGCCGAGCCCCACGATCGCCCACTTGCCCGACGCGTACGCGGCCTCGTCGATCGAGCCGCGCTTTCCGGAAATCGACGAAACGTTGAGGATGTAGCCGCTGCGCTGCGCAACCATCACGCGCGCCGCCTCCCGGCACATCATGAACGTGCCCCGGACGTTCGTGGCGTAGACCTTGTCGAAGTCGGCCATGGACGTCTCGACGATCGGGCCACGGACGATGACGCCGGCCGAATTCACGAGCACGTCGATCCGCCCGTGCTGCGCAACCACGGCGTCTACGCATTGCTGCACCTCTTCCTCGTTGCTGATATCGGCTGCGATGCCGTCGGCGCGGCCCGTCCCCGCGCGGATTGCGGCAACGGTGGCGTCGACGCGGTCTGCACGGAGGTCAAGGACGCTCACGGCAGCGCCCGCGCGCGCGGCGCGAACGGCGACCTCACGCCCGAGGCCGCTCCCGCCGCCCGTCACGAGCACGACCGCGCCGTTGAGGCCGTCGCCGTTACTGAACACGCGCGGGCTTGGCGTCGGTCGTGGGAACGTCCGGCGCCGGGGTTGATTGCGGCGATTGCTCCCGCAGCGCGCTCGTGCGCTTCGTGACTTCGGCAGCGACGTTCGCGGGAACACGCCCGTCGTACGCGGTTGACACGAACGTGCCGATCGGCGTCAACAGCGCCTCGGTCTTGCGACCGCGGTCGAGGAGCAGCGCGTCGCGACCCACACGTTCGGCGTTCTCCGCCGGCGAGCGCAGCAGCGCGATAGGCCAGGCCGTGGCCTCAATTCGGACGAGCATGACCGCGGGTGTCCGCGCGCTCAACCACCCCGTGCGACGCTCGCTCCAGCGCTCGTACGCGCGCGGGTAGAACTTACGGTCACGGAACATCCGCGCGAACGCCGCCCCGGTCCTCGCGACCGGGGCGACCGCTCCGAACTGGTGCCGGTACGAGTCGAATAGGTACGTCGCCTGCGCAGCGACGGACCGGAAGCTCCCGGCCCCGTACTTCTCCACGGAGCGCTGCTGGGTCAGGTGCGCGGCGAGCGCGCGCCGCCACCGCTGATGGACGCGGAGGTGACTCAGCAAACGTTGCGCCGCCGGCGCCGCCGGCTCGACCGCCGCCGCAATTGCGCTTACGATCGCGAACGCGGCGATCTGCGCGTCGTTACGCTTGACCTCTGCCGCGACGTAGGCGGTGTCGAGTTCGGGCGCGGCGATGAGGAGTTCGGCGACGCGGTTCATAACGCGGCTCGTGACCGTCCCGTGGCGGATCATGTGCACAATCTCGACGAGGACCATGTCTTCGGGGCTCGGGAGAAGCGCCGGCCGCCCTGCCACCGGCTTCCGGGCAGCGCGCGCGAACAGGTCAGTTGCGAGAACGGCGTCGCCACAGCCGTAGAACCGGGCGATGTGGAGGTCGAGCGTGCGAACACGGCCGAGATCCCAATCGCCCTGCACGGCGGTCCCGCCGCCGTCACGCCGGTAGAGGTTCGTGTAGCCGTGGTAGCGGACAACGCCCCGAACGCGCGCGGCGAGGCGGACGACCTTGATCCGCCCTAGCGGGTAGCCCAGTTGCGTCGCGACGTCCAGGACCTCCCAGGTCTGGTCGAGGTCGCGCGTGACGAGATCGAGGTCGTTCATCGCCTGGGGGTACCGCGAGAACGCGCGCATCGCTGCACCCTTGATCACCAACGGCCACACATCGGCGGCACCGAGCGCGTCGAGCATCTCGTCCTGAGCGCGGAGCGTCCGCGCGTTCGTCGCGGCGAGCGGCGCAGCCGACGCCGCAAGCGCTTCGGCGAGCGGCTCGAGGACGCTGTGCTCGGCCGCGAGCGCCTCCACGTTCGGGACGAGCTCGTTCCACGTGTAGAGAAGGCTCTCGGACATGTCGCGTACCGACAGTTCCTTCAGCTCCTCGAGACGCGCGGCCGCCCAATGCCGATCGTCGGCGCTCGGCCAGCGCTTCGCGAAGCGCCAGAGAAACTCGCGACGGATCTCACCAAGGGTGTCGCGTTCGGCAGGCAATCGGCTCGGCAGCCGTTATCGCGCTGGCGCTGGTTGGAGGAGGCGCCGCGCGAGACGGATCGAGGCGTCGATCGAGGCGCCGGAGACTTCGAAACACCAGTGTCCGTCGTACTCGACGTCTTGCAGGGCGTCGAGCACCGGCCGGTAGTCGGTCGCCTCGTCGAGCTCGCCGGAGTGGAGGCCGCAGATCACGCCGCGACTCGCAGCGACTATGCGCGCCTGGTCATCGACGTCGCCGCTGAGGTGCACGTAGACGCCGAGGCTCCGGTTGCCGATGTTGCGCACGAGCGCGCGCAGCTCGTCGCGGTCCCCAAGCCCCGTCCGGTGCCAGATGTTGTCCTCGACGCCGACGACGACGTCGCGGCGCTCCGCATGCTCCGCGATCTGCGTCAGCAGCGACTTCACGTCGTCCCACGTACCGCGGGCCATCCCGAAGTGGATGAGCACCACGCGTGCGCCGACGTCGGCGGCGAGGTCAATGTGGTGACGGAACAGCTCGAGCGCGACGCCGTCCCACCGCGCGAGGTCGTCGCAGTACTCGGAGTAGCCCGAAGCCCAGTCGCATGCGAGCGACGGGATCTCGAGCGCGAGGTCATCCGCGAGCCGTCGCAGGCTCGCGCGGCCGCGGTCGTCGTACTCCGTGTGCCAGATCCCGCGGGTCCTCGCGCGCGGGCCCCACGCTAGGCGGTCCGGGACGACCCGCAACTCGACTCCGTCGTATCCGAGCGCGGCGAGACGACGAAAACCCCACTCCAGCGGGAACCGCGACACGGGCTCAAGGAAGCCGGACTCGCGCGCGCTGATCCGCATCGTCGCAGGCTACCGCGCCGCCACCGCGGTCTCGTCGAACCACCATCCATGGTCGTCGACCCACGCGACGGTTGCCCGCACACCGTCCGCGAAGATCGTCGCCGGCGTCCAGCCCAGCGCGTCTTTCGCGCGGTCAATGCGCGGCACGCGACTCGAGCTCTCGTCGTACCCGCGCCCAAAGAGGTGCGACGCCTCGCGGCGGGCGTGGGTGACGCCGGCGCGGCCGACCTCGCGCGCGAGCACCTCGAGCGCCTCGGCAACGGTCGTCGGCGCGTCGTTGCCGAGGTTGTAGGCGGCGCCCTGTGCGTCCGGGCGCGCCAACGCGCGGCTGATCCCGTCGACGATGTCGTCGATGTATGTAAAGCACCGAACCTGCCGTCCGCCATCGAGCAGGAGGGCCGGGAGGCCGCGTCTCAACCTCCAGAGCGAGGCGGTGATAAACGCGCCGGGGTCGAGACCTGGGCCGTATGGATTGAAAGGCCGAACGATCCAGAAGCCGAGCCCCTGCGCGCCGAGCCCGTACACGAGATGCTCCGCGACGCTCTTCGCTGTCGAGTAGACCCAGCGTGCCGTCGAGGGCGGCCCCGTCACCCGATCCGCCTCCTCGTCCCACGGTACGACGGGGTTCCGGCCGTAAATCTCGCTGCTGCTCACGAAGCACAGCGGAACTTCGCGCCGCAGCGCCTCCTCGGCGACGACCTTCGTGCCGGTGTAGATTACGTCGGCGACCTCGACCGGGTTCGCTACGTACCGCCTGACGCCAATCTGCGCGGCAAGGTGGACGACGCAGTCAACGCCGTCGAGAGCGGACGCGACATCGTCACGTGTACGTACGTCGCTGCAGCGCAGTTCGACCTCGTCGGCTCCGACGAGAGCGGCGAAGAACGGGCGAGCATCGGCCCTCGCAGCGTCGAGAACGCGCACCTCGAAGCCGTCGGCGAGCAGCCGACGGGTAAGGTGGCTGCCGATGAAGCCGAGGCCGCCCGTGAGGAGGATCCGCCTCATCCGCCCGTCGCGTTGCACCCATCAGACTCGCCCTCGGCGAATTCGAGCGCGACGACCGAGACGGGGCTAGCGTCGAGGCCGGCGACGCGGAGCGGAACGGCGATCACGAAGAACCGGGGGGACGTCAGGCGATCGAGGTTGACAAGGTGCTCGATCAAAGGGATCCCGCGGGAAAAGAGCAGCGCGTGATTAGGCTGATACGGCTGCCCTCGCCGTTCGATTCCCGAGCAGTCGACGCCGAGGCACGCGATCTCGCGGTCAACTAGCCAGTGGACTGCGTCCTCGGTCAGGAACGGCCGATCGTGCGCGTGTGGCGTGCGGTATAGGTCGCCTCGTCCCGTGTGGACGAACACGAGGTCGTTCCGCTCGACGTGTTCGCCACGCTCGGAAAGGTCACTCCTGTCTATCGGCTCGCCCACCTCCTTGTCCGTGAACCGAATGACCGAACCCGGTCCGACGAGCGCCGACAGTGGGAGCGTGGCGGTATCCGCCCCACCTTCGATGTAGTGGAGCGGCGCCTCCATGTGCGTGCCGACGTGGCTCACGAACGCGACCTCGGAGACCACGTGCCACTCCGAGGGCGGGCGCGTGTACTGCGGCAGGAGGTCGTCGATGAACCTCGTCCGGACCGTGAGCGGCAGCTCTTCCCGACCCGGGATCAGCGAGTGAGACAGCTCCACGGGTCGGAGGTTCATCGACGGAGGGTCGCGCGCGCGTGATGCGCTGTCACTGCGCGTACGACGCGACGCGCTCGAAGCCGAGCCGCAGGCGGTCCGCGAGCTCCAACGTCGTCATGTCGGTGTCGCGGCGCTCCGCGGACGTCATCGTGAACTCAAGCGTGACCGACCGGAGCCGATCTTTGTCGAGGCGGTCGAAGAATCCGCGCCAGTCGATCCCGCTCTCGCCGACGAACGCGTGGGGGCGCCCGTCGTGGATCTCACCGAGATGGACGTTCGCGATCCACGGCGCGAGCGCTTCGGCGGTTGCATGCAGGTCGAACCCCGCCTGGAAGCACTGCGTGGTGTCGAAGGTGAGTAGGAGGTCGTTCCGTTCGAGGAACGACTTCATCGCCTCCACCGTGAAGACTGGCGTGAACCGGTCGTCGCTGTCCTTGAGGTTCTCCGCGGTCACGACCCGCCCCGGTGCCTTATACGAGTTAATCGTGTCGACCCACTCGCCCTCGAACGAGCGCCACCAGTCCTCGTCCGCGGACGGGACGAGAATGCACGGCAGGTGGAAGACGAGGCACTGCTCAACGCGATCGTCGATCCACTCGAAGACGTTGTCGTCGAAGACGTCGCGCGCTCGCTCCGTCTGCTCGAATGCGACGCCGCCGACGTTGTGGATGTTGGTCGCGCGCAGGCCGTTTCGCTCGACGAGGGCGCGAGCCTCGTGCACCGGCACCGCCTTGAGGTGCTGTGCCCGCTCCCGCCCATTGCGCTCCCAGTGCAGCGCGACCTCGATGTCGTGCCCGCCGGCGAGACTGATGATCTCGAGCGCCTCCTCGAACGTGCGGAACCAGAACGAGCTCGTCGTCGCGACGAGGCGCATTTCGAGAGCGTATCGGGCGACGAGGGCGAGTCAAGAGCGGCAGTCGTGGCAGTCGTCACCACGAGAGAGAAGCAGCGCGCACGGCCGCCAAACCCGCTTCGCGCGCGCGGAGCAGACGCTCGAGCAGCAGCGTCCCGACGAGCCAGAGCCCGACCGCAAGCTCCACGCGGGCGGACAGCGTTCGCGCGTCGGGCTGCCACCCGCTCTTGTCGTCGGAGATTCGGCAGGCCGCGTCGGCAAGCGCGTGGAACGCCACGCCGAAACGAAGCCGCGTCCGCCAGTCGTCGCCATCGAGCACCCGCGCGAGCGCCGGGATAACGTCGATCTCGCGCGTGACCGCGTCTGTCGCGTCGCGCGACGCCGCGCCCGCGGCCGTGCGCGGTTCGACCCGCCAGCGCGGTATTTTTCCTTCGCGCTCAAGGGACACTCGGACGCCGTCGGCGAGCGCGTGGTCGAAGATGAGCAGCGACAAGACGCTCTTCGCCACGTCGTAGACGATGTCCCAATCCTCGAGCGTCCCGCGTGGGTCGACGAGCACCCACTCCTTCGAGCGATCGAGTCGGACGTTCCCAAGGTTGAGGTCGCCGTGTACCGGGAGGAAGAGGTGCGGAGGATCAAGAGAGCGCCCGAGCTCAGAGTCGTCGGCGATAGCTGCCATGAGCCTGCGCGGGCCGCGGCAGAGTTCGCCGTTGACGACGAGCTCCGCCGCGAGCGCGGGCTCAGGCAGCCAACGACTGAGGACCGGCAACCTTCTGCAGACGCGCCGCGCGTATAGCGACGCGAACCAGCCCGGCGGAGCCGCGGCACGGCGAACGGCGTATCCGTCCCGGATCAGGTCGGACAGGAAATGCGCGTACCATGCAACGAACGCCGCCGGCCCCGC
Organism: Gaiellaceae bacterium; assembly: GCA_030446625.1. Lineage (GTDB taxonomy): Bacteria > Actinomycetota > Thermoleophilia > Gaiellales > Gaiellaceae > JAUJMY01. The sequence continues at coordinate 41,826 of JAUJMY010000005.1, read as the reverse complement.
GGCGATCAGCCGCGTCGGGCTCGTTCCCGGATAGAAGGGCATCACGATCGCCGTGCCGTCAGGCCCGCGGTAGGCGGCGACCGGCTCAACGTAGCGTGGCGCGAGCCGCGGGCATTGCGAGCGGACGAGCGCGATCTGGTCGAGCTTCCGCGCCAATGTCGCGGCGTCGTGGCCGTCAACTAGCGCCGGCCCACCTGTGAGGTACTTGACGACCCAGCTCCGGCCGAGCGCCTCGAACCGCGTGGAGCGTGCGGGTGTGCCGCCGCCTCCGAGCGGGCGGCCGCGGTCAAGCGGCAACGAGGCGAGGAATGACGCGAGCGACGACTGTGACGTCTGCGGGAAGCTAATCGCCATAGCGCGCGGCCTGCGGTGCCGAGGCCGTGGATCGTATTCCCGTGGGCGTCCCCTACGCTACACGCGATGCGGAAATGGACTGCCGACGTCGCGATCGACGAGGAGCTAGTCCGGCGTCTGCTGGCGAAGATCCGCGGACTCGAGGTGACGACGCTGGAGTGGATGGCGGAGGGGTGGGACCGCTCGGTCTGGCTGGCGAACGGCGAGTGGGTGTTCGGATTCCCCCGCCAGGAGACGGCTGTCGCGGGCGTAAAGAGAGAGATTGCGACGTTGTCGTCCCTCGCGGCGGTCCTGCACGTGCGCATCCCGCTGCCCGTCCACGTCGGCGACCCGACGGATTCGTATCCCTGGCCCTACTTCGGGTGGCGTCGACTGCCCGGCGAGGAACTCGGGGCGGTGTCGCTCGATGACGAGGCGCGTCGTGGGCTCGCTCCCGAGCTCGCGCGCTTTCTCAGGCGGCTGCACAGTGAGACGGTTGCCCGCGCTGCGTCGGGGGACCGACTGCCTGTGGACCCGTCCGGGCGGACGGACATGCGCCGGCGGGCGCCGAAGGCGCTCGAGTACGTCGACGAGGTTGAGCGGCTAGGTCTTTGGCAGCTTCCGTCCGCGCTCCGCCGCGTGCTCGCGGGAGCGGAGCGTCTCCCGCCACCGGCAGCGCCCACCGCGATTGTCCACGGAGACCTGCACTTCCGTCACGTGCTCGTTGAGGCGGGAGGGATAAGCGGCGTGATCGACTGGACAAACCTCTGCCGTGCGGACCCAGCGGTGGATTTGCAGGTCGTGTGGGGCGTCGTTCCGCCGGCCGCCCGTGACGATTTCCTCCGGGAGTACGGGTCGATCACACCCGACCAGTTGCTTCGCGCGCGGGTGCTCGCCGTGTCACTCTACGCGGCGCTCGCGTTGTACGGCCATGCGAAGCAAGAGGGAGGCGTTCGCAGCGAGGCGATCCGCGCGCTTGAGTGGGTCGCGACGGACTAGTCGCACGACCGCGCACGCGCGCGAGTACGTCTTCGCGCCGGCGCGGCGCGACGCTGCCCGCGCCTCTCGTTTGCGGCCACGGCGTCTGCGGCCACGGCGTCAATCCGCGATCAGCGCGTGGCCAGGTCCACAGACGGAGTGGACGCGACGAACCGGCGTGACGGCGCGCCGTTGCGCGCGGCTGTTACGCCGTGTCTCGCCGGCTATCCCGCGGCGTTATTAGCGGTGCCGATCGTAGGCTCGCATCGCGCCTGCGTCGAAGCGACTGCTCAGTATGCCGATGCGACTGCGGTTCGTGGTGACGTAGCCTTTCGGTGCGTATCGAGCTCAGGGCGTTCCCGCTCGTCGCGTGCTGCGCCGATGAGCAGTTAATGCTCGTGTTCCGAACCGGAGACTGGTGCTACCACGCGCGGCTGCTCCGGGGATTGTCAATCCCCGGAGCATTAGCAGCGTGAGGGTCATGCGTCCCTCGCCGCCGACGAGGACGTCGCGTAGTCGTGAACTTGTCGAACGTGAGCGGGGAGCGAGTACGTGTTCCACGCGCGGCAGGTGGAGTCGGCGCGGCCTTTGTCGCCGGTAGAGGATCGCGCATCGTCCTCGCTCGCGAACGCGATTGCGGCCCTAGTCGGGCAGCTGCGAGGGGTCGGTGAGGACTCGGCGCCCGCGTCGCGTGACGAAGCGGGCCGAGGTCTGCGTAGGCTCGCAAGCCGTCAGGCCGTTGATGAACAGCCAGTCCCATGCCTCGCCGACCAGGCGCGTCAGCTCCGGGTCCGACAACCACGACCGCCCACCGACGCGGAGCTCGCCGGGGCGCGGCGGGAGGTTCTCGAGGAGCCGCGAGATGGCGTTGCCGACGTCGATCGAATGGATCGGGTGCATCTCCTCGAGAAGACGGAACGCCACGTCGCGCAGCGGCAGCGTGCGGATCTCGGGCTCGGTGAGCGGCGGGCGTGCACTCATCGGTCGACTGCGCCCGCGTCCGCGAACACACGGCGCACCTCGGCGACCAGCCGCCGCACGAGCTCGTCGGAGGCGACGTCGGCACGACGGACGACCGCCGCCGGCTCCGGCGCGACGACCAGCGCTGGCAGCGACGAGCCCATCGAGATCGAGCTCGAGTGCGTCGACGGCCCGAAGACCTTGTGCTGCGCCTCGGGAATCGCAACGGCCGCCGCGACTTGGTTGACCTCGTCGCGGCGATCGATGCGTTCCCAGGCGCGGAGCGCGAATTGACCGGGCGGCGGATGCCGTCGGCAAGGCGTTCCGGGTCGACGCGCGACGAACCCCAATGGTCGCTGCCGCCGACCTCGAGTTCGACCACCACCGCACCGTCCGCGCCGACCGCGATCGGTCCGGGCTGACCGACATCGCCCCGACCGCCGGCGCGCTGCAGGTTGACACCCGGCGCGCGAGACGACTGGTTCGATTCCGATCCTGATCGCCGTCGCGATCGCGATCGCGACCGCCGTTGCCGCTGCGCTCACGAACATTCGCTACGGACGGTTCGCGGCCTGGAGACCTGACGCGGAGACAAGCCAGCCGCGGAAGATCGGCTCCCAACCGCCGATCAGCCTCGCGACGATCTCCCGCTCGCGGCGTAGCCGCGTGATTTCGCGAAGGAGCTCGGCATCGTCCGCGTCGTGAGCATCGTCTCTTGGCTGCACGGGCTGCGAGGCCCCTTTGTCCGCGGGGCGGGATTGCGTCGTCGAGGACGACTCGTGCCGGAGGTCGGAGTCGCTTACGCCGGTCGTCGGTCGCGCCGTCGCCCCGCCGGACGGCTCGACCAGAGGGTCAGACGAACCCGAGACCTTGTAGCTAGATGTCCCGCCTACAGAGGTTGTGAACGGCTGAGAGAAACGTCCGGCCCTTCTCGAGGCTGTGGGTCTTCCCGGACTCACGCTCAAAGGAGGGCGCGGATGTACCTGCACGCTAACGCCAAGCTCGGACTGGCTGGCCGGCTCCGCGCTGGTCCGCGCGATCGAGGATGGTCTTTCGCTGAAGGCGGCCGCGGCCGCCTTCAGCGTCTCGGCGGCGACCGCTCATCGCTGGTGGCATCGCTGGCTCGAGGGCGGCCACCAGGCAAGCTCGTTTGCTCGACCGCTCGAGCAGGCCGCGCCGCTCGCCGCGGCTGCTCGCGCGAGCTGCAGGAGCGGATCTGCGACTGCCGCCGCAAGACCGGCTGGGGGCCGCGGCTGGTCGCCGGCGCGACCGGCTTCGCGCACTCGACTGTGTGGAAGGTGCTCAACCGGGTGCCTCTCGCGCCGCCGGGTGACGGCGAAGGAGCCCGCGAACAGCTACGAGTGGCCGTGTCCCGGCGACCTGCTGCACATGGACGTCAGCCGCTACGCGCGGTTCGCGCGTCCCGGCTGGGCCCTCACCGGCGAGCGCTCCCAGGCCGGACGCCACTGATGCGACCCGAGACCCGCGTCGGCTTCGATTACGCGCACGCGATCGTCGACGACCACTCACGGCTGGCCTACGTCGAAGCTCCACGACAACGATCGCGCAGCAACCGTCACCGCCTTCGTCGAGCGCGCTCGCGCACTTGAGCGCCACGGCGTCGGCGCGAAGCGGTTGATGACCGACAACGCCTTCGCCTACGTGCGCAACCGCTCACTGCGCGAGCTGCTCAGCGCGCGGCATCCGCCACCTCACCACACAGCCCTACCGACCGCGCACCAACGGCAAGGTCGAGCGCTTCCACCAGACGATGGCGCGCGAATGGGCCTACGGCCTCATCTACCCCACCCACCGCGAACGCGCCACAGCACTGCCACACTGGCTCGAGCACTACAACCACCGGCGACCGCACAGCTCGATCGGCGACCGACCACCGATCAGCCGCGTTCACAACGTCCGTGGGTAGGACAGCTAGACGTAGCGACACGAAGCTACAGCAGCTCCGATCGGACATCACCCGCGCGCGTGTGCGGGTGGGCGATGATGGTCCGTATAGCGGTACGGTGCCGTTTAGGCGGCGAGGCGATAGAGCCCGGTGGGGCGCCGATCGGAACGACGCCTCCGCGCGGCTAACCTGCGCGAGGAAGGTCGCGAGCGTCCAGGCGTTCCTCGAGATCCCCGAAGAAGACCGCGTCGACAAAGACCCGCCGAAGGATTCCCGCGGCGCCGACGAGGTCGCCGCGCGCTCGCTCGCGTTCCATACGAGCCGCTCGTAGTCGCCGCACCGGGCCTGGGTTACGCGAGGGCCGTCCGCTCAGGACGAGCTGGGGACTCGAACCGCCGACCTCCTGGGTGCGATAACGGCCGAAGCAGGTTCTCTGCGGCTGGAACAGTGTGATGAGCGGCGTCAGACGCACGCCCGTTTGGCCGCGTTAGCTCGGTTTGGTAGCACGGCGGTAGAACGGTGCGCGACCAGGCCTACTCCCGATACGCGGCTGCGATCGCTCTACCGACAGACGCAGTCTCGCCTCGCGTTCGCCGCTGCCGCAATCAGTGCGGCGCGCGGCGTAGCCGACGGAGCGGCGGCGCCTCGCGAAGGCGAGCGGCGAGCGTACCTGCGGCGAACAGCCCTCCGAACCCGACGGTTGCCCTTGAGTCGGTGTGTCACCGCGACGACCTGCCCCGTACGCAAGTGAGCCTCGATCGACAGCAGCTCAAGGAGCAGATCCACGCGCTCTACCGCCGCGAAAGCACGAGGAGATGGGGGAGCGCGGGACGCTCGAGCGCCTCGAGCGGGCGCGCCGAGTGGAATCTCGCGCCCACGCTCGCGTCGGGAGGCGTCGTCGTCTTTCCGCACGCCGGCGTCCTCGACTGCGGGCATCACACCGCCGCTGCCGTCCAGGGCTGCCTCGACAGCGGCGCCGACCGCGTGATCGTTATCAGCGTCCTCCACGCGTCGGCCAGGCGGAATCGATGACGAACCAGGAACGGTGCTCGTCTGGCGAAACAGGGACGGAGACGTCGACCATGCTGCAGTCACCCTCGGAGGTGGCTATGCGTTGCACAAGCCGTCGCAGGGGTGGATGTCTCCAACGAAGGTTCTCAAGGTTGTAGAGGTGAGGCGCAGCGGCGCGGCGCCAGGGCTCACGCTTCAGCGGTACCAGATCGTCAATTAGCTGCGCCGGGCGTGCGCGCGGCGCGGGCGCCCATGGCGGTTGAGTACCGCTTCGGATCGAGCCGACCGGGGGTTATCAGTACCGATAACACAGGTAAGCGGTACTCGACCTGGAGGAGCCCAGGGAGAGTCGGCATCGGCCGCGCGCGGCACGCCGCGGAAATCCATCCTCAACCGGCTCTGGGAGGAGCGCGAAGCCGAGGGAAAGCAGCGCGGCAGCAGCACAAACGGCTTGGTTGAGCCAATCTGCCCTCTCGGATCGCGCCGTTTTTGCGCAGCGCAGGAGGCGCGCGGGATCTCAGCGCGACCCCCAAAACACCGCGCCCGCGCGCGTGGTGCTGGTCAGCGAGTGGCTGCGGGGAAGTCGGCCGTCATCCGCGCGAGCATGTACTTCGCCGCCGCGAGGGCGTGTTGTAGCCCGTCCGCCGCGGCGAGGTCGGTGGCCGGCAGGTCGAAGTCGTGGCGATGCCCGTTGCGCAGCTTGCTGCCTACTGCCTCGACAGTCCAGCCGTTTTCCTCGGGCGTGATCGCCATGTAGATGCCCAGCGGAGCCGACGCGCGCCAACGAACGCGAGCATGGCGACAAGGAACGAGATCACCGCCAGTGTCGGGAACGTGACGTAATACCGCGTCCCCGGTTCTGTGCCAAGCCAGTACCCGAGATTGACACCCGTGAGCCCGTCATTCCATACCCACGCAGTCAGTGCGGACGCCAGTGCGAACAAACAAGCCAAGACGCCGAAAGCCGCTGCGACGATGTAGAGCAGCACGCGCATCGGGCCAGCTGTGCCCATGTGTCTTAAGACTCAAACTGACCCGAACTACCGGAGACCAATGAGCACGGTGGGGCTAACACCGTCGTCGTAGTGGGTAAGCCACCGCGGCCGCCACCCTCGATCTCGCATCGACAGCGGGCTAGAGCGTTTCGCTAGAGGCTCCTAGTTCGGGAACGAAGGTCGCGAGCAGGATCGCGCGCCAGTGGTCGAAACGGAGTCGCCGGTGGATCAGGGGCTCGTGCGGGGGCGTGTTCGACAGCTCGTCGGGGAGGCGGTGCGGCATTCCCCGATGTAGCGTCACGCGCTGCGCCTGCCGTTGAGCTCTTCGGGCGCGGCCGCAACGACGATCGGCGCATCCCTCATCGTGTTCTTCGCAGCCTTCGCACCGGATGAGAGCGACAACCTCGCCTACCTCCTCCTCGTCGACGCTCGTCGAGCGTCACCGGCTCGTATGGCCCCCCTGGTCGCAGACCAGGAGCCACACGCGCCGGTGGCGCGGCGAGCGTTGATCGAACAGGACGGTAGTGCCTCAGTCTGAGTTGTCCGCGGGGTTGGGGGCAGAAGGAACGCCGCCTTAGCCTCGCGCGCAGCGACGAGTGGCGTAGCCTCGACGGAAAACATCGAAAACAGCGCCAAGACCCGCGACCACTCGAGCCGCAGACCCCACGCGTCCGCGCGCAGCGCGAGCGGACGCGACGCGTCGTCAGCAGGACTGGTCGCGCGATTCGAGCTGGCCGCAACGCGGCTTGTTTCGATGTTTCCGGAGAAGGGGGAGGCTCGGCCGGCGTCTACATCGACCCCGGCAGCGCTCCGTCCAGCCGGTCCCGGCGCGTCGATGCTGGGGGATAACGTCGGCAGGCATGATCGTCGTCCCGGACACCATCCCACGAAACGCGTCGGTATCGAGGCGCTCGAGCTCCTCGTCACGAGCCGACGCGGCACGGGCGAGCAGCTTCCAGAGGTCCCGCGCACGCAGCGCGAGCCGCTCGCGTCGTCACTCGAGGTGCTGCTCGCGCGCGAGGAGCTCGCCGCGGGTCGCGCTACACGAGATCGCCGCGCAGCTCGGCGTGCACTACTCGACCGTCAGCCGCCGGCTGCATCGGGAGGAGCAGGCGGGCGGAGCGGTGATCCGACGCGTGCAGTGCAAGATCTGACCCCCGCCTACCCCAGATCTGACCCCCGCCTACCCCCGCCTCGCAAAAGCTTTCGCTGCCACACCGGGTGCCAGAAGCGAAGCCGTCGCCAGAGCGCCGACCGTGCCCCGGCGCTCGCGCGCGTGGCATCCTGGCCGCGTGAAGGTCGAGGCGATCGATTACGGCGACCGGCAGGTCTACTCGGTCGCGTCGTTCAACCAGGGGGTCGCGTCCTGGCTCGCGCGGCTGCCGACGGTGTGGGTGGAGGGCGAGGTGACCGAGCTGCGCCGCCAGAGGGCCTGGGCGAGCGTCTTCTTCACGCTCAAGGACCCGCACGACGGCGCGTGCCTCGGCGTCACGATGCCGCGGGTGCGCTTCGACGCGCTGCGGCTCGACCTGCGCGACGGCGAGCGCGTGCACGTCTTCGGGCGCCCGGAGCTCTTCGAGGCGCGCGGCGACTTCCGCCTGCGCGGACTGTCGATCGAGCGCTTCGGGCTCGGCGACCACCTCGCGGCGCTCGAGCGGCTGAAGGCGAAGCTCGCGGCGGAGGGGCTCTTCGCGGACGAGCGCAAGCGCGCCCTTCCCCTCCTCCCGCGGCGGATCGGGCTCGTGACGGGGAACGACGCTGCCGCCAAGCGCGACGTCGTCGCCACGATCGCCGCGCGCTTCCCGCCCGCGCGCGTCCTCGTCGCGGAGACGTACGTCCAGGGGCCGCGCGCAGCGACGGCGGTCGTGGACGCATTGCGGACGCTCGCGGCCGAGCCGGAGGTCGACGTCGTCGTGATCGCGCGCGGCGGCGGGAGCCTCGAGGACCTGCTCCCGTTCAGCGACGAGCGGCTCGTGCGCGCGATCGCGGCGTCGCGCGTTCCCGTCGTGACGGCCGTCGGACACGAGCAGGACACGCCCCTCTGCGACCTCGCCGCGGACGTTCGCGCCTCGACGCCGACGATGGCGGCGAAGCTCGTCGTCCCGGACCTCGGCGAGCTCCTCGCAGGGCTCGAGCGGAACCGCGCAGGGCTCGAGCGTTGGACGCGGCGCGCGCTCGCGCGCGAGGCAGAGCGCGTCGAGCGCGCGCGCGACCTGCTGCAGAGCGCACCGGCGCGGCTGCTCGAACGGACCGTTGAGCAGCTCGGGCGGACGCGCGAGCGGCTGTCCGACGCGCCGATGCGACTCGTCGAGCGGAGGCGCACCGCGGTCGAGCACGCCGCCGGACGCCTGCGCACGCTCTCCCCCCGCGCGACGCTCGCGCGCGGATACGCGATCGTGCGCGACGAGCGTGGGATCCTCCGCTCGAGCGCCGCGCTCGCAGCGGGTACGCGCGTCGACGTCGAGCTCGCCGAGGGCGCCTTCGGCGCGCGCGTCGAGGACGTCCGTGACTGAGGAGCTCTCCTTCGAGGACGCTCAGCGGGAGCTGGGCCGGATCGTCGAGCGGTTGGAGCGCGGCGAGGCCGGGCTCGACGAGGCGATCGCGCTGTGGGAGCGAGGCGAGGAGCTCTACCGCTTCTGCCTCGGGAAGCTCGACGCGGCGCAGGGGCGCATCGAGGAGCTTGCGAAACGCGCGGGTGCGTCATAATCTCGCGCCGTGGCTCAGGACCGCACAGAGCTCCTGCGACGTGTGCCCCTCTTCTCGGGCCTCGAGCGGCGTGAGCTCGAACAGATGTCGCAGACGCTGCGGGAGCGCACGTTCCGCGCGGGCGAGACCGTGGCGACGGAGGGGCAGGGCGGCATCGGGTTCTTCGTGATCGAGGATGGAGAGGCGCGGGTCAGCGTCGGCGGCAGCGAGCGCGGCCGCCTCGGGGCCGGCGACTACTTCGGTGAGATCGCGCTCATCACGGGGTCGGACCGCACCGCGACCGTGACCGCCGAGAGCGACCTGCGCTGCCTCGCGATGACGTCGTGGGACTTCCGCCCGCTGGTCGAGAGCAACGCCGCGATCTCGTGGAAGCTGCTCCAGGCGCTGGCTCAGAAGCTCCACGCCGCCGAGCAGCCGCGCGGCTGAGTGCCTCCTCAGGCCGTCGGCAGGAGCGCGCGGCCGCGCACGAAGCTCGCCTCGTGCCCGCGGCGGTTCGCCTCCTCCAGCTCGTCCTCGGCGAGCGCGCCGATCCGGAGCAGGAGGTCGAGCTCGTCGCGGAGGTGCGTCCGCATCATCTCGGGCCCGTCCGTCGCGATCGTGAACTGGACGCCCGCGGCTGCGAAGGCGTGAAGCGTCTGCCGTAGCGCGTCCTCGTCCGGGAGCGCCTTCGTGAGCAGGTTCGACGTCGGGCAGATCTCGAGCACGATCGCGGCCTCTCGCAGCGCCTCCATCAGCGCCTCGTCGCCGGCGGCGAGGATGCCGTGCCCGATCCGGTCCGGTCGCAGCGCGTCGACGACGTCGGCGATCTCCGCGCGCCCGATCTCGCCACCCTCCTCGCCGACGTGGATCGTGACGCCGAGCCCCGCTTCGCGGGCGGCCTCGACCATCGGCACGACCTGCCGGTAGTCATACCGCCCCCCGCCGGGGCGTGGCCCGGCCAGGTCGACGCCGACGATGCCGCGGGCGGCGTAGCGGATCGCCTTCTCGACGATGACCTCGTTCTGCTCGGGCGTGAACGTGCGGTCCATCATCAGGATCAGGCCCGCGCGTACCTGCGGGTACTCGAGGCTCGCGCGGTCGAGCCCGCGGATCGCGGCCATGATGATGTGGTCGAGGTCACGCTCCCCCCCGCGATTGCGCTTCATCGGGTTGAAGCGGAGCTCGAGCGTGGTGATTCCCTGCGAGCGGTACGCGCCCCCGATCGCCGCGTGGACCGACCGCTCGACGGCGATCGGGCTCGACTGGATCAGCTCCGTCCAGTGGTAGATCGCGTCGAGGGCGTCGAGGTTCGCGACCCCGCGCGGATCCGAGACCGTCACGAGCCGGTCGAACTCCCAGAAGTCCTTCACCGGCAGCGCGATCCCCTGCTCGTGCGCGAGCGTCCAGAGGATGTCGGAGGCGACGGAGCCGCCGAGGTGCGTGTGCAGCTCGGCGAGTCCCTCCGTCATGCGCCGAGTCTAGTCCGGCGCCCGCAGACCGGCACGCGCTAGCGCGGCCGGTGCTCGTCCAGCTTCGTGCCCGTCGCGTCGAGGAGGGTGCGCGCGCTGCGCCGGCGCTCGACGCCGTCCCACGCCTTCGCGCGCTCGATCTTCTGCTCCACGGAGGTCCGGACGAAGTCCTCGAGCGTCGCCCCGTGGCGTTCCGCCTCGGCGTCCCACCGCGCCCACGTCTCGTCGTCCAGGTCGAGCACGAATTCCCGCGCGTGGCCGGCATACGGGCTCTGGTCGCTCCCCGACAAGCGCTTCTCTCCCTTCCTACGTTCCCCGGCCCCTCGTAAACGGGCGAACCGCGCGTTCGGATGCGCTCCACCGCGCCGTGCGCGCTCTATCCTCCCGGCGGATGAAGGTCGGGATCGTCGTCCCGTACTCCTGGTCGTTCTGGGGAGCCGTCGTCGAGCACGCCGAGCTCCAGGCGGCCGCGCTCGAGCAGCTGGGCATCGAGACGCGGACGATCATCGGCAACGACCCACCCGGGAGCTTCACGCGCGCGCTCCACCCCCGGCTCGGCCGGCACGGGACGCCGCCGGAGCACGTCATCCCGGTCGGCCGCTCCGTGATCGTCCCCGCGAACGGGTCGCTCCCGAACATCATCCTCAGCCCACGCACCCTGTTCCGCGTCCGCCGCGCGCTGGAGCGCGAGCGCTTCGACGTCCTCCACCTGCACGAGCCGATGACGCCGATCCCGTGCGTCGCGGCGCTAGCCTTCGCGCGGACGCCGATCGTCGCGACCTTCCACGCGGCCGGCGATCTGTCTTGGCTCAAGATCGCGAAGCCCGTCTATGGGGAGCTGACCGGTCGCATCGACCACCGGATCGCCGTCTCGGAGCAGGCGCGCCGCTCGGCGCAGCGCTACTTCCCCGGGGACTACGAGATCATCCCGAACGGCGTGCTCGTTCCGCCGGCCGCAGACGCCGCCGAGCGCGAGCACCGCGTCGTCTTCGTCGGCCGTCACGAGCCGCGGAAAGGCCTGCACGTGCTGCTGCGGGCATGGCCGGACGTGCATCGCCGGACGGGGGCACGACTCGGGATCGTCGGCGCCGACCCGCTCGCGGTGCGGCTCCTGCTCACGCGCCTTCGCGTGCGTGGAGACGGGATCGACGTGCTCGGCTTCCTCAGCCAGGACGAGCTGACCGCGGAGCTGCTCGCCGCGAAGGCGCTCGTCGCGCCGTCGCTCGGCGGCGAGAGCTTCGGGATGGTGCTGACACGCGCGTTCGCCTGCGCGACGCCGGTCGTCGCGTCGGACATCTCCGGCTACCGCGACGTGATGACGCCGGAGACGGGGCTGACGGTTCCGCCCGGCGACGTGCCGGCGCTCGCCGACGCCGTCGTGGCGCTGCTCGAGGACGAGCCTCGGCGGCGAGACGCCGGCGCGGCCGCGCGCGCGGTCGCGGAGGAGCGCTACGCCTGGGACGCGATCGCGCCGCGGCTCGCGCGTATCTACGAGCTCGTCACCGCCCTGCCCGCGCGCGTGCCGGCGGCGGGATGAGGCTCGCGCTCCCCCGCCGCCGCCGCACGCGCCTCGCGCTCCTCGCGGCGCCCCTCGCGTTGCTCGCTGTCGTCGTCTGGTGGCGCAGACCGAGCTGGGGCGTCGTCGCCGACGCCTTCACCGCCGTCTCCTGGGACTGGGTGCTCTTCGCGATCGCGCTGAACCTGCTCTCCGTGCTCGCGCGCGCGGTCGCGTGGCAAACAGTCATCCGACAGGCGATGCCGCCGCCGCACCCCGGCTTCCGCTCGATCTTCGCGGCGTTCTCGGTCGGGCTCTTCGCGAACGCCGTGCTTCCCGGCCGGATCGGGGAGCTCGCCCGCGTCGCCGTGCTCTCGCGGCGGCTCCCCCGCGGCGGCGGCGCGTGGGCGACGCTCGTCGGGACGGTGTTCGCGCACCGCGTCTTCGACGTCGTCGCCGTCAGCCTGCTCGTCGTCTACGTGATCGTCGAGGCGCGCGTCCCCGCCTGGGCGCTCACGAGCCTCGCCGGTCTCGTCGCGTGCGGCATCGCGGCGCTCGCGTTCGGGATCGCGAGCGCGCGGCTCCACCACCGCCCCGTCCTCGGGGAGCTAGGGGCGGTCCGGCGCGTCGTCACGATGGCGCGGCACGGCCTCGCAGTGATGCGCGCGCCCGCGGCCGCCGCAGGCGCCGTCGCCATGCAGTGCGCCGGCTGGGCGTGCCAGCTCTTTGCGGTCTACGCGGCGATGCGGGCGTTCAACATCGACGAGCCGCTCGTCGCGGCCGGGCTCGTGCTCGTGCTGATGAACGTCGCGACGATCTTCCCGCTCTGGCCGGGGAACATCGGGCTGCTGCAGGCCGCGGTGGCGCTGCCGCTCGTCCCCTACGGGATCGACTACGCGCACGGGTTCGCGTTCGGGATCGGCCTCCAGGCCATCGAGGCATCGGTCGGCGTCGGCTTCGGGCTGCTCTTCCTCGCGCGCGAAGGCCTCTCCTTCGCGATGCTGAAGCACATGCCCGACGCCGCCCAGGCGGAGCTTCCCGGCGACTCGCCGGCGGCCGGCGAGCCCGCGCGCGGCGTCGACGCGCCTGCTCGCGTCGGCGCGTCGGGTCGCTGAGTCCTCGTGCGCGTCTCGCGCAGCCCGGCCTGACCGCGTCGCCGAAGTCCGGTCAGAGCCGAGCGAGCACGAGCTCGAGTGGACGAGGCACGCAGTCGAGATCCACGGCGGCCTCGACGAGGAAACGCGCGTAGCGGATCTTTCGTCTGCCGCCGCTGCCCATGAAGCGCCGAAGCTGCTCCTCGTGCGGCCGTCCCTGCCATGCAGGCTGCTTCTGCAGCGTCCGGAAGGACGCGAGGTCGCCGTGGGCGTCGAGGACCTGTTCCACCGAGGCGACACCGAGAGCGCGGATGAGCTCATCCTCGAGGTCGGCGACGCACACGAAGAAGCCGAGCGCTTCCAGGTCGGGCCGAGTGAGGTCGGAGCCGAGGCCGGCACGCTCGAGCCCCCGGCGGAAGTCCGTCTCCTCTGCAGCGTCGCACAGGCCGACAACTCTCACCTGACGACCCGGAACACGGAACAGCTCGAGGAACCGCCCGATCGCCTGGGCACCCCCGATCGGAACGACGACGACGCCTTCCACGTCGAGGTTCCGGCCACGTCGCCGGGCGAGCGTCTCGAGCGCGATCTGGTCGCTGATGCCTTCGACGAGCACGGCGGCGCGCGCCGCGAGGCCGGCTTCCACGCGTGCGCGGTGAAGTCGCTGGGTCTCGTCCACGCCCGGATCGTCGCAGGCTCACGCAGCCCCACGCGCCGCCGTTTCCGAGGCCCAGCGGTTCCGTCCCTGCGACGTGACACGGGTTGCACCGCGCGTGCAGGTCCGGCAGGCTCGCGCTCGTGGTTCCCGAGGCGCCGCTCGAGGAGACCGACGCCGGCCGCGTCGCGAAGGGCGACGGCTGGTTCGTCCTGAACGCGAAGGACGCGCGCTGGTACCACGCGGACGGCCGCTCGGCGTTCTGCGACCTCGAGGGAGAGACGGAGTTCGCGCAGCTCGGGATCAACGTCCAGGTCCTCGGGCCCGGCGAGTCGATGGGGATGTACCACTGGGAGGCGGACCAGGAGGACTTCCTCGTGCTCTCCGGCCAGGCGCTCCTGCTCGTCGAGGGCGAGGAGCGGCCGCTACGGCAGTGGGACTTCGTGCACTGCCCGCCGGAGACGAAGCACATCATCGTCGGCGCCGGCGACAGGCCGTGCGTCGTGCTCGCGGTCGGGGCCCGCGACCGCTCGGTCGTCGACACCCCGGACTGGGGCGGCTACACGGTCGACGAAGTCGCATTGCGGCACAACGCAGGCGTCGAGCAGGAGACCCACGACGCCCAGGTGGCGTACGCCCGCTTCACCCGCCGGCAGCCGACCCGCTATCGCGCGGAGTGGCTGGGCTAGGAACGCAGGCGTTCGCCGGGTGAGCGCCAGACGGATCGTCCTGTGCTTGCCGAACGACACGGGGTTCTTCGATCCGATGCCGGAGGAGACGGCGAAGCGCGACGTCGAGCTGGCTGCCGAATGGGACGGGACACCGGCAGGCGTCGTAGGTTGGGCCGAGGGCGCGTGGGCCGCACTCACGCTCGCCGCGGAGCACAAGCAGCTCGTGGACAGGCTCGTCCTCGTCTCCACGCCCGCCCCGGGGGACGGGGACGAAGCCGGCGCCGCTCGACCTCGATTCGATCGAGGCGAAGACGCTGCTGCTCTACGGCATGGAGGTCGAGTCCGTACGCAGCTCCGATCGGAACTGGTGGCGAGACAGGCTCAACGCGCGCTTCGAGATGGTGCCGAACGCGGGCCGCGACATCCTCGTGCAGAAGTGGCCGCGCATCCTCTCGCACCTCGCACCGCACACACTCCGCAAGTGAGGTCAGACGTGGGCGAGTACGCCGTCCAGCGGCCGAGGTACTCGAGCAAGATCGAGCGTGTCGACGAGTAGGCGCGCGTAGCGGATGCTCCGGCGGTCGGAGCCGCACAGGAAGCGCCGCAGATCGCGGCCCCGCTTCTCGGCCTGGCGACGAGCCAGAGCTGGCCAGACAATCCCTCGATGCCGCCGATCGGCTCGCGGTTCTCGCCGACGAGTCGGGCCGCTTTCTCGCGGCGAACTTGATGACGGCGCTCCTGATTCTCGTCTTCGTGCCCGCCGTCCTCGCGCTGCTGCACCTGCTCCGTGACCGGAAGCCGCGTCCTCGCGCACGTCGGCGGCGCGCTCGCGTTCGCGGGCATCGTCGGCTGGAGCGGGACGACCGCGCTCGGGCTCGCCGAGCTCGAGATGGCGAAGGGCGCTGAGCGTGCCGCGATGGTCGCCCTGGTCGACCGGATCCAGTCGAGCGTCGGCGCGGCCCTCTTCCTCGCGATGTTCCTGCTCGGCATGTTCATCGGCCTGATCGTCCTCGCAGTCGGGCTCTGGCGCGCTGGCGTCGCACCGCGGTGGGTCCCACTCCTCGTAGTCGCCGCCGTCGTGCTCGACGTCGTCGGGAGCACCGAGCAGGTCGCCGTCGCCGTCGTCTGGGTCTTGCTGAGCCTCGCCCTCGGCTGGGTCGGAGCGACCGTGCTCAGACTCTCCGACGACGAGTGGGAGCGCGCGGTGCTGCCCGCCGGGCACGGGAATCGCGCCGCCGTGGCCGACGCGACCGGAGAGGTCTAGACGGAGGCGCCATCGTCTCTAGACCTGCGCCGCGGCGCGCTCGACCTCGTCGATCTGGATCTTCCTCATGGTCAGCATCGCGGCCATCGCACGCTGCGCCCTCTCCGGGTCCGGATCGGCGAGGAGCTCGCGGAGCCGCGTCGGGACGATCTGCCACGCGAGGCCGAACTTGTCCTTCAGCCACCCGCACGCACTTTCCTCGCCGCCCTCGGAGAGCGCGGCCCAGTACCGGTCCGTCTCTGCCTGGTCCTCGCAGTACACCTGGAACGAGACCGCCTCGTCGAAGGTGAACTCCGGCCCCCCGTTCAAGGCGACGAACTTCTGTCCGTCGAGCTCGAAGTCGACCGCGAGCACCATGCCCGCCTCACGGGGGCCGGCCTCGCCGTAGTAGCCGATGTCGAGGATCCGCGAGTTCGGGAACACCGACGTGTAGAACCTCGCCGCCTCTTCGGCTTCGGTGTCGAACCACAGGCAGGGCGTGATCTTCTGCATCGCGCGTCCTTTCCGAGTCGATGAGATCTTCGGCGAGAGTGCGGTCTAATGGGTGACCGCACAATCGCGAACAGGAGGGACTATGCCCGGACAGATCGTGCACCTCGAGATCCCGGCCGACGACACAGCGAGCGCTCGCGAGTTCTGGGGCTCGCTCTTCGGCTGGCAGTTCGACCCTTTCCAGGAGGGAGTCGACTACCACCTGACGCAGATCACGGACGTGACCGGCGCGGCGATCAGCGGCATGGAGGGCCCCGGGAAGCGCGGAGCGCGCGCGTACTTCGACGTCGACGACGCCAACGACGGCGCGGCCCGCGTCCGGGAACTCGGCGGCGAGGCCGACGAGCCACAGCCGGTGCCGGCGACGGGCTGGTTCGTGACGTGCAGGGACCCGCACGGGAACGAGTTCGGTCTGTGGCAGCAGGACCCGGCCGCCCCGGCTCCGGCTGCGTAAGCTCGCGAGCACCGGCCTAGGGCTGCACTCGGAGCGGCGCTAGGCCGCGTCGCGCTGCGCGCGGCGGGCGCGCGCCTTCGCCGCCTCGGTCTCGCGGTCCTTCGGCGAGGCCGTCGTCACGAGCTCCCGCAGCAGCTGCCCGGTCGCGGCCGTCACCGTCTCGACCGCGCGCTCGAACGCCTCCGCGTTCGCGCGCGACGGCTTCGTGAACCCGCTGACCTTGCGGACGTACTGGAGCGCCGCCGCGCGCACCTCGTCCTCTGTCGCCGGCGGCTCGAAATTGTGGAGCGTGTGGATGCTTCGACACATGGGAACAGCCTACAACGGCGGCGCTGCGGCACGTCCGCCGTCCGGGCCCAGACGAGATGCGAGGGGGTCGCGACGAGGCGTCAGACGCACCGCTACGGAGACCATCCCGACCAGCACGGCGAGCTCTTTTTGCCGGCCGGCGAGGCGCGGCAGGGCGTCGCCGTGGTACTCCACGGCGGCTTCTGGCGCGAGCGGTACGACCGGCGGCTGATGGACGCGATCTGCGCCGACCTCGCGCGCGCCGGCCTGCCGGTGTGGAACCTCGAGTACCGCCGCGTCCCCACCGGCGGCTGGCCCGAGACGTTCTTCGACGTCGCGGCGGGCCTCGACGCAGTGGCCGATCTCGGCGTCGACCCTTCGCGGGTGGTGACGATCGGTCACTCCGCGGGGGGGCATCTGGCGCTATGGGCGGCACGGCGCGAGACGGAGCCGCGCGTGCCGGTGACGCACGCAGTCTCGCAGGCCGGCGTCGTCGATCTGCACCGCGCCGCGGAGCTGGGCCTGGGCCGCGGCGCCGTGGCCGAGCTGCTGGGGGGCTCCCCCGCCGCCCTGCCCGACCGGTACGACACCGCCTCACCCGCGCAGCTCCTCCCGCTCGAGGTGCCGCAGCTGTTGGTGCACGGCGGGCGCGACGACATCGTCCCCGCGTCGATCAGCCAGGAGTACGCGCACCGCGCCGCCGTCGCCGGAGACGACGTCGAGCTCGTCGTCCATCCGCGCCACGGCCACTTCGAGCATCTCGACCCGACGTCGAAGGCCTGGCGTACCGTGCGCGACTGGCTCGACCGCCGACTGCCGTGACGGCGGCCTAGCGAACGGCCAGCGCCGACGCTCCGCCCCGGTTGCGTCGACGCTGTAGTGGCGCTCCGCCGCTACGCGGCGACGGGGACGGCCTCGCCGTGGCTCGCGGCGACGACGTCGCGGCGGCGCAGGAGCGCAAGGATCAGCAACGCGCCGGCGACGAGCAGCGCGGCGGTGCCGATCCACGAGAGGTGGAAGCCGTCGACCAACGCGCTCGCGGTGTCCGCCTCGCTGGGACGCCGGCCCAGATTTTCGGTGACGCCGGTCGTCTTGCTCGTCGCGATCGTCGAGAGCAGGGCGAGTCCGAGCGCGCCGCCGATCTGCTGCGAGGTGTTGAAGAGCCCCGAGGCGAGGCCGGCGTCGGCGTGTGGAATCCCGCTCGTCGCGATCAGCGTCACCGGGACGAACGTCAGGCCCATGCCGATCGACGTCAGCATGATCCCGGGCAGGAGGTCGAGCCAGTACGACGCGCCGTCGGCGGTAAGTCGCAGGAAGAGGAGCACGCCGGCCGCGGCGAGGACGAGCCCGAGCAGCGGCACCTCGCGGGCGCCAATCGCGGGCAGGAGCCGTTGGGAGAGCCCCGCGCCGATGATGATCCCGAGCGTGAACGGGAGGAATGCAAGTCCCGCGTCGAGTGGCGAGTACCCGAGCACGCGCTGGAGGTAGAGGGTGTTGAAGAAGAACATCGCGAAGAGGCCCGCAGCGACGATGAACATCGCGACGTTCGCTCCCCGGATCGTGCGGACGGAGAAAATCGAGAGGCGGACGAGCGGCTCGGGAGAGCGGTGCTCGATCACGAGGAACGCGACGAGCAGGACGGCCGCCGCGACGAGCGAGCCGATCACCTGCGCCGAGCCCCAGCCGAACTCGCCGGAGCGGACGATCCCCCACACGAGCGCGATCAGGCCAGCGGTGACGGTGACGGCGCCCGCGAGGTCGAAGCTGCGGTGCGCCTGCTCGTCCTTCGACTCCGGGACGAGGCGCAGCGAGAGGATGAACGCGGCGATCCCGACCGGCGCGTTGACGAAGAAGATCCACGGCCACGAGAGCGTCTCCGTCAGGATGCCGCCGAGCAGCAGCCCGACGGCACCGCCGCCGACGGCGATCGCGGCCCAGACGCCCATCGCCTTCGTCCGCTGCGCGCCCTCCGCGAAGGTCGTCGTCACGATCGAGAGCGCGGCGGGCGAGATCAGCGCGGCTCCGAGGCCCTGCGCGCCGCGCGCCACGATCAACGCAGTCTCGCTCTGTGCGAGGCCGCACACGATCGACGCGACGGTGAAGAGGATCACGCCGGCCAGGAAGACGCGCTTGCGCCCGATCAGGTCACCCGCGCGCCCGCCGAGCAGCAGGAAGCCGCCGAACAGCAGCGTGTACGAGTTCACGACCCACTGGAGGTTCGACGGCGCCATGCCGAGGTCGTCCTGAATCGAGGGCAGCGCGACGTTCACGATCGTCGCGTCGAGGATGACCATGAACTGCGCGAGGCAGACCAGGACGAGGACGATCCACGGGTTCGGCGCGGCTGCGCCGGCGGCACGAGCGTTCATCGGCGCGACGCTAGCCGACGGCGCCGCGCGCGACAGTGCGGATACCCGCACTCTTTCGTCGCGGTGCCTAGCGGATACAGCCCTCTTCCGTCCGCGTCGTCTGGATCGCGAGGATGCCAGCGGCCGACGCCGCGCCAGCTCGCTCGCTGACGAGGACGGCGTCGGCAAAGCCGCCTCCCGGCACGCAGAGCTCGAGCTGCACGGTCTCGGTTGCGCCGCCCGGGATCCGTCCTTCGCGGCGGGAGGTTCCGGCGTCGACGCGGTAGCCGGGTGCCGTCCCGACCGGCGCCGTGAGCACGAGCTCGAGCGCGACGCTGGTCGCCGGCTCCCCCGGACGCGAGAAGACGCGGACCGTCACCGGCGTCCTTGGGCGAATGGAACCTCCGGCGCCCGCGCCGCGCGTCGCCCAGTCCGCCCGGTACGGAACCTGCGCGTCGACGATCTCGAGCCCGAGGTTAGCCCCGAGGCGGGGCCCGGCCAGCCGGAACCGGCTCTCGTTCTCGGCGACGACGACATACCGCGGCGCGTCGGTCGGCGTCGTGACGCTGCCGGTACGGAAGTCGACGCGCAACGCGTCGGTCGGGAACGGCGTGTACGAGTACCGCCCCCGCGCGTCGACGAACGCGCGCTTCACCGTCCGGTTCCAGAACTCGACGTCCCACCACAGCGGCTCCGGGCTCTCCGCCGTCGGGTACGGCAGGATCGCCGCCGCTGCGCGACGCGGCAGCATCGCATCCACCCACTGCAGCACGACTCCTTCGGCGCCGAGCATCGGGCGCCCGCTGAGGCCCGGGCTCGCGAAGACGCGCTCGAACGCGTGCCGGGCCGTGGCCGCGGAGAAGACGAGCACGAGCGCGAGCAACGCACCGGCGACCACGCGTCCCGGCAGAACCGCCGTCGCAGCCGCGAGCAGGACGCCGAGGAGCAACCCGCCGACCGCGACGAACGTCTGCGGCGACAACGATCCCGCCTGTGCGAGCAGGCCGTCGTTCAGGACGGAGGCGGGGGTGTCGGCGTGCACGCCCCGGAACGTGGCGAACGCGTGATCGCGCACGGTGACGGCGAAGAACGCGGCGGCCGCGGGCACCGCGACCCAACGCGCGCGCCCCTGGAGAGCGCCCGCCGTCGCGCAGATCAGCAGGAGCGGAGCCACGTAGAACAGGTAGCGGTCGCGCACCACGTCGGGCCCGCCGAACCGGAGGTCGAACGAAGCGACCTGCAGCGAGAGCGCGGCGACGAGCACGACGCTCAGTACCGCGAGCGCGTGCTCGCGCTTGGCGGACGGACGGATGCACGTCGTCGCCGCCCAGGCGGCACCGAGAAGCAGCGGCGCGACGCCGACGCCGACCGCGACGACGTCGAGATGGACGGCCGCCGCGCGCCAGAGTCCGTCGGGCAGCAGCGGTCCTTCCGTCGCCGCCGCGTACGTGCCGACCGACCGGCCGAGGGCGCCCCGCGCTGCGAGGGCGGCCGCGACGGCAGCCGCGGCTGCGTAGAAGACCGCGAGGACGCGGTGCCGCGCGAGCGCCGCCGCGAAACCGTCTCGGAGCGCGACGCGGCGACGGACGGGCGCCGTCGCGACCGCGTACCCGGCTTCGTGCAGGACGACGACGAGCGGCACGACGACGGCGAGCGCGGCGAACTGCACCCGCGCGAGGACTGCGACGACGAGCGCGGCGAGCGCGAGCGCGTCGCTCCTGACGCTCGGCTCCGCGAGCGAGCGCTGCACCGCGAGGACCGCCCACAGGAAGGCCGGGTACGCGACGACCTCCGACATCAGGAACCCGCCGAGGACGATCCACGGCAGCGCGATCGACACGGCGGCGACCGCGAGCGCCCACGCCCGCGCGAGCACCTGCCGGGCCAGCAGGTACGCCGGGATCGCGGCGGTCGCGATCACGACCCCGTTCAGGGTGTGCGCGGCCCGGAACGCGTCGGGCGGGTCGAGCATCCCGTAGAGCGGCGCCAGGAGCAGCGGATAGAGGACGTTCAGGACGGGGACGTGCTCGCCGTGCAGCGACGGGAGCGGCGAAAGCGTCTCCGCGAACGCGGTCGCGAGCTTCGCGTACATCAACTCGTCGCTCATCACCGCCCAGTCGCCGACGCGGCCCGTCTGCGATGCGATCGCGGCCGCACCGAGCCCGACCAGCAGGAGGAGCGCCGCACCCGCGCGCGTCGAGCCCCGCGCCGCGACGCGCCTCAGTGCGGCCCACGAGCGCGTGCGCGTCAGGTCGTGCGCCAGGAGCCGGGACGGACGCGGTACGCGTGACCGGCGCCGTCGGACGCGTCGGCGAGCACGGCGTTCACCGCCGCCTCGGAGAGCGCGTCGGCGCTGCAGCGCACGGTCGCGGCGTCTGCCTCCACGTCGACGGCGATCGCACCGACGCGAGCGAGCGGCTCGAGCGCGGAGCGCACGCGGGCGGCGCACGAGGAGCAGCCTGCCTGCTCCACCTCGAACGTCACCTCCGTCGCCATGGCCAGAATCGTACGCATGCGCCTCTTCGTGATCGCGCGGCACGCGCAGTCGGTGCTCAATCTCGAGCAGCGGGTCAACGGCGACCCGGCTGTCGACGTCCCGCTGACGGAGCAGGGAGCGGAGGAGGCGCGGCGGCTCGCGATCCAGCTCGCGCACGTCCCGCTCGAGCTCTGCGTCCACACGCGATTCCCGCGGACGCGGCTCACGGCGGAGCTCGCCCTCGCCGGGCGTGACGTTCCGTTCGAGGTCGAGCCGCTACTCGACGACATCGACGTCGGCGAGCTCGAAGGGCGCTCGATCGACGACTACCGCGCCTGGAAGCGCGGGCGCTCGCGGAAGGACCGGTTCCCGGGCGGCGAGAGCCTGGACGGCGCCGGGCTCCGCTACGCCCGCGCGTACCGGCGCCTGCTCGAGCGACCCGAGCGCTGGGTGCTCGTCGTCTGCCACGAGATCCCGCTCCGGTACGCGATCAACGCGGCCGCGGGCTCGGACGAGCTCGACGGGCCGGTCCACGCGCTCGGCAACGCGACGCCGTACATGTTCGACGAGCCGGCGCTGGCGCGAGCCGCGGCCCGCATCGAGGCGCTGGCACTTTAGGAGGCCGCCGTCTCACCCGGTCGCGGCTCGAGCACGCCCGTCTCCTCGGGACCGATCGGGATCGGCGCGAGCGGGCGGAGGTAGAGGTACTCGTACGCGAGCGCGGCGGCGGCGGCGCCGACGAGCGGCCCGATCCAGTACACGAGCGCGTCGTCCCACACGCCGCCGACGAGCTCCGGACCGAGCGCGCGCGCGGGGTTCATCGCGGCGCCCGTGAGCGGGCCACCGGCGAGGATGTCGAGCGTGATCGTGAGGCCGATCGCGAGGCCCGCGATCGACTTGAACGTCCCCCGCGGATCGACCGCCGTGGCGAACACCACCCACACGAGGAAGAACGTCAGCACGGCTTCGAGGACGACGGCGTCGCCCCAGCCGTAGCCGCCGAAGAGGCGCGGCGTCCCGGCCTCCACCGCCTCGACGCCAGCGACGACGCGCACGAGGAGCGCCCCGAGGACGGCCGCCGCGAGCTGCGCCGCGAGGTAGACCGCCGCGAGCGCCGGTGCGATGCGTCGCGTCACGAGCAGAGCGGCCGTGACGGCGGGGTTGAAGTGTGCGCCGGAGATGTGACCGACGGCGGAGACCATCACGGCGATGACGAGGCCGTGCGCGAGCGCGACGCCGACGAGGCCGCCGCCGTCGTCGGCGAGCGCGACGGCGAGGATGCCGACGAAGACGAGGGCGAAGGTGCCGACGAACTCGGCGACGGCGCGGCGAAGGGCGTCGTACTCCACCCGCCGCAGCCTAGAGCCGCTCCCGGACGGCCCTTCGGCGGGCGCCCGAAGCCTCTCTGGTACGTTGGCGAGACGTGAGCGAGGCGCCGCAGATCTCGACCTACGACGTCACCTGTCCGCACTGCCGGAAGCCGTTCACGGCCGAGCTGATCGCCGGCGCGGCACCGCGCTACCGCGGCTTCAAGTGCCCGCACTGCAAGCTCTTCGTCCCGTTCGAGCGGGTCGACGAGCGGAACCTGATCGACCCGGCGAGCTAGCGCCGGCGGCCTTCGAGGCCGTTAGCTCATCCGACGCGGCAACCGAAGATTGCCGCGTCCAACGTCCCGGATCGACGTTCATGCTCCGGCCGTGCCCGCCAGGCCTCCTCGGCGGGGACTGACGAATCGGCGGTGGCGAAGCCGCGAACGGACGCAGCCGAAGCCGGGCTTAGCCCGGCGGGAGGCGCGCCGCGGCGCGGCGACGCGCGGCGGCTAAAGGAGGGGGGCTCGTGGGGGAACCGTGGGTTCCCCCACGTATTACACGCAGTCTTTGAGGCCCTGCGCCTCGGGCAGGGACTCGAGCTTCTTGAGCGTGTTGTTCTCGATCTGGCGGATGCGCTCGCGCGTGACGCCGAACTCGCGCCCGACCTCCTCGAGCGTCCGCGGCTGCTCCCCGCAGAGCCCGAAGCGGAGCTCGATCACCTGGCGCTCGCGCTCGGGCAGAGCGCCGAGGGCGCTCTCGATGTCCTCCCGACGGAGCGAGAGCGAGGCCGTGTCGAAGGGCGACTCGGCCTGCTCGTCGGGAACGAAGTCGCCGAGCGACGACTCCTCCTCCTCGCCGATCGGCTTCTCGAGCGAGACAGGCAGCTGCGCCATGCGCAGGATCTCGCGCACCTCCTCGGTCGTGATCTCGAGCTCCTCGGCGATCTCGTCCGGCCGGGGCTCGCGCCCGAGCCGCTGCACGAGCTGCCGCTCGATGTGGACGACCTTGTTCAGCTTCTCGACCATGTGCACCGGGATGCGGATCGTGCGGGCCTTGTCCGCGATCGCGCGCGTCACCGCCTGCCGGATCCACCAGGTCGCGTACGTGGAGAACTTGTAGCCCTTCCGGTAGTCGAACTTCTCGACGGCGCGGATGAGGCCGAGCGACCCTTCCTGGATCAGGTCGAGGAACGAGAGCCCACGGCCCAGATAGCTCTTCGCGATCGAGACGACGAGGCGGAGGTTCGCCTCGATCATCTGCGTCTTCGCGGACATGTCGCCGCGCTCGATCCGCTTCGCGAGGTAGACCTCCTGGTCTGCGGTCAGCAGCGGGACCTTCCCGATCTCGCGCAGGTACAGGCGCAGCGAGTCGAGCGAGGGCTCGACGGTCAGGTCGAGCTTCGGCGCGCTCTTCTCGTCCTCCGCGAGCGCCGGCTGGTCGTGCGGGAGCGCCTTGTGCTGCTCGCCCTCGACGAGCTCGATCGAATGGTCGATCAGGTAGGTGTAGAAGTCCTCGATCTGCTCTTTCGTGAGCTCGACGTCCTCGAGCCCGGAGACGATCTCGTCGTAGGTGAGGAACCCTTTTTCCTGTCCGTGCTGGACGAGCTTCTGCAGCTCTTCCACGTCCGGGAGAGCGATCTCTACGGTGAGCATTGACCTCGGCTTTCTCGCGTGGGCGGGACGGGGACTCGGTACCTGGACACGCTGAGCCGGGTCGCACCGCTCCTCCGGCTCCTTTTGTGCGCGGCATAGTACACGCGATTTCGGGCCGTCAAGCACAGATTTTTTACCGCCCGCTCACGCTTCCGTTACACGTTTCGACACTTGCTGGACACGCCGCGGCGGCGACCTCCGCTTAGGCGTCCGCGCGGATGTCGCCGACGACCTCGCCGCGCGAGTTCTCCAGCGTGGCAACGGCGAGCTCCTCGACCGGCCGTCCGAGCTCGCGGAGGAACACGGCGAGGGCCGGCCCGACGGCCCTCGCGCTTCCGTCGACGACCTTCAGGGCGACTCCGACGGCTTCCGGTCCCGCGGCGCACATGAGCCCCTCTGCCCCGCCCTTCGCGCTCCAGCCGGGCCGAAGCTGCATCAGTCGCGTGTCCGGTGCGCCCGCGCCGCGGATCAGCTCCGGGTGCGCCCGCATCGCCGTGGCGACACGCGCGCCGGCGTCGACACGCTCCAACCTCGAGAACGCGTGCGCCATGCGCTCGAGCGGGAGTGCGAACGTGACGACACCGCACCCGTCGACGGCGCCGGGCACGTCCCGCGGCGCCACCTCGGCAGCTTCCGCGAGGGTCTCGAGCGCCTCGCGCTGCACCGGGTGCTCCGGAAGGCGGTACCCGGCCAGCGGCCAGCCGCGGCCACGGCAGAGCGCGAGCATCCCCGCGTGCTTCCCGGAGCAGTTGTGCCTGATCCGCGCCGGCGGCTGCCCCTCCTCGCCGCACTCGAGGTCGCCCTCGTCCGCCGGCGCCTTCGCGAGGAGCGCGCGCACGGCCGCGAGCTGTGCGTCGTCGGCGAGGTGCGACGCGGAGGCGATCGCGAGGTCGCGCTCGTCGAGGTCGTCGCGCGCGCGCGCGAGGGGCAGGGCCTGGAACGGCTTCGCCGACGAGCGCATGAAGGTGACGAGGCCGCCGTTCCCGCGCTCGGCCACGACCGCGCCGTCCTGCACGGCCACGGCATGCACCTCGTGCACGGACTCGACGACCGCGCCGCGGCGGACGACTACCCTGAGCGGCTCCACCCGCGGCAGCCTACGCGCGCCGCAGCTGCGGCTTGATCAGACGCCACGGTGATGTCATAGTGATGTCTCGATGACGTCTCGGCTCCTGCACCGGCTACGCCCGAGCGGCCTGTTGCGCCACGGCGACTTCGTGAAGCTCTGGTCGGCGCAGACGATCAGCCAGTTCGGGTCGCAGGTGACGGGCCTCGCGCTGCCCCTAGTCGCGGTGATCACGCTCGACGTGAGCGCGTTCGAGGTCTCGGCGCTGATTGTCGTCGAAACCGCGCCGTTCCTGCTGATCTCGCTCCCGGCAGGCGTCTGGGTCGACCGCCTGCAGCGGCGCCCGATCCTGATCTTCGGCGACCTCGGCCGCGCGGCGCTGCTCGCCACGATCCCGGTTGCGTACTTCCTCGACGTCCTGACGATCTGGCAGCTCTACGCGGTCGGGTTCTTCGTCGGCGTCTGCACGGTCTTCTTCGACGTCGCCTACCAGTCGTACCTCCCGTCGCTCGTCGAGCGCGAGCAGCTCGTCGAAGGCAACTCGAAGCTCGAGGTGAGCCGCTCGGGCGCGCAGCTCGGAGGCCCCGCCATCGCGGGCGTCCTGATCGAGGCGCTCCGCGCGCCCTACGCGATCCTCGTGGACGCGATCAGCTTCCTCGTCTCGGGGCTCTTCGTCGTCGGGATCCGGAAGCGCGAGGAGAACGTCCCCACGCGCGCGGAGCGCCGCGCCGCCAAGGGCAGCATGCGCACGGACCTCGGCGAGGGACTGAGGTGGGTGCTCGGGAACCCCTACCTGCGCACGATCGCGGCGTGCACCGCGACGTTCAACTTCTTCAGCTCGCTGATGGGCGCGATCCTGATCGTCTACCTCGTCCGCGTGCTCGAGTTCTCCCCGAGCATGCTCGGGCTGATGTTCGCGCTCGCGAACGTCGGCTACCTCGCGGGCGCGCTGACCTCGAACCGCGTGTCGGCGAAGCTGGGGATCGGGCCCGCGATCATCACCGGCGCCGCGTTCGGCGTTGCGGCGCTGCTGATCCCGCTCGCGCCGCAGGACGCTCGCGGCGCCTTCCCGTACCTCCTCGCGGCCGAGACGGTCATGATGTACGGCGTCGTCCTCTACAACGTGACGCAGCTCAGCATGCGCCAGGCGATCACGCCCGAGCGACTCCAGGGCCGGATGAACTCGGTGATGCGATTCATCGTCTGGGGCGTGATGCCGCTCGGAACGCTGCTCGGCGGCGCGGTCGCGACGGGCGTCGACCTGCGCGCCGCGATCTGGATCGGCGCGATCGGCGTCTCCCTTGCGTGGGTGCCGCTCGTGATCGGCCCGATCTGGTCGCTCCGCGAGATCCCCGGGACGGGTGACGAGCCGCCGCAGCGCCTGGCGCAGACGGAGGGCGAGGCACTCTTCCCCGGGCCGATTCCGCAGCCTGAAGAGTCGTAGCTTGCGACTCCCGCTGCGCGGCGAGCTGTGGCGCCACCGCGACTTCGTCCGGCTGTGGGCCTCGCAGACGATCAGCCAGTTCGGGTCGCAGATCACGCTGCTCGCGCTGCCGCTCGTCGCGATCGTCGCGCTAGACGCGAGCGCCTTCGAGGTCGCGCTCCTCGGCACGTTCGAGTTCCTCCCGTTCCTGCTCTTCGCGCTGCCCGCCGGCGTGTGGGTCGACCGGCTGCCGCGCCGCCCCATCCTCGCCGCGAGCGACGTCGGACGCGCTGCGGCCCTCGCATCGATCCCGATCGCCTACGCGCTCGACGCGCTGACGATCTGGCAGCTGTACGCGGTCGGCCTCCTGACGGGGACGCTGACGGTCTTCTTCGACGTCGCGTACCAGTCGTACCTGCCGTCGCTCGTCGGCCGTCCGCACCTCGTCGAGGGGAACTCGAAGCTCGAGATGAGCCGCTCGGGCGCGCAGATCGCCGGACCCGGAGCCGCGGGCGGCCTCATCGGGGTCCTCGGCGCTCCAGTCGCAGTCGTGATCGACGCGCTTAGCTTCGTGTGGTCGGCTCTGCTGCTCTTCCGGATCCGCGCCCGCGAGCCCGAGCCGGAGCGCAGCGAGGGCGGATCGATCCGCGCGGAGCTCCTGGAGGGGCTGCGCTACATCCTCGACGACGCGCGCTGGCGGGCGATCGCGATCTACGTCGCGAGCTCGAACTTCTGCAACAGCGTGGCGTTCTCGATCTTCCTCGTGTATGCGGTCCGCGAACTCGGCCTCTCGGCGACGACGATCGGCCTCGTGTTCGGGATCGGCAACGTCGGTTGGCTCGTCGGCGCCGCCGCGGCAGGGCGCGTCACCGGACGATTCGGCCAGGGACCGACGATGGTGTGGGCGGCCGCAGCGACGGGGCCGGCGCTCCTGCTCGTGCCGCTCGCGCCGCAGGGCTTCCCGATCCCGTTCCTGATCGCGTCGCAGGTCCTGGCGGGAGCCGCGATCGTGCTCTACAACGTCAGCGCGATCAGCCTGATGCAGGCTTTCACACCCGACCGGATCCTCGGACGCATGAACGCGTCGAGGAGGTTCATCGTCTGGGGGACGATCCCGCTGGGGTCGCTCGCAGGCGGCGCCCTCGCGAGCGCGATCGGTCTCCGCGAGACGATCCTCGTCGGCACCGTCGCCGCGTGCTTCTGCTTCCTGTCGATGGTGTTCTCGCCGCTCCCGTCGATCAAGGAGCTTCCGGAGGAGCCGCCCGGTCTGCCGCCGGACGAGCTGCGGCTGCCGCTCGAGACGCAGGCCGCCGATGCCTGAGCTGCCGGAGATGGAGGCGTGGCGCCGGCAGCTCGACGAGCCGGTGCGCGCGTTTCCGATCGAGAAGGCCGGCCCGGCGCACATCGCGACGCTGAAGACGTTCGACCCGCCCCTGCGCGCGCTCGAGGGACGGCGCCTCGCAGGTGCGCGACGGCGCGCGAAGCGGCTCCTGTTCCCCACGGACGACGACGAGCTCGTGCTGCTCGTGCACCTGATGACGGCCGGACGGCTGCGCTACCTGCGGGCGGGCGAGGCAGGACCGAAGACGCCGGCGTTCCGGCTCGCGTTCGACGGCGGCGCGCAGCTCGTGCTGACGGAAGCGGGAGCGAAGAAGCGCGCCGGCGTCTGGCTGCTGACGCCGGAGGCGGCGGAGGCGGAGCTCGCCCACCTCGGGCCGGAGGCGCTCGGCCTCGGCGTCGAGCGCCTCGCCCCGATCCTGTCAGGCGACTCGCGCCGGCTGCACTCGCTGCTCCGTGACCAGCGCGCGATCGCCGGGATCGGGCGTGCGTGGGCGAACGAGATCCTCCACCACGCGCGGCTTTCGCCGTTCGCGATCTCGACGCAGCTCGACGCGGACGAGGTGGCGCGGCTCGCGGCTGCCGTCGACGCCGAGCTCGAGCGCGGGCTCGAGCTGCGGGAGCGCGGCGCGAAGGACGAGAAGACGTACCGCGTCCACGACCAGCTCGGCGAGCCGTGCTACGTCTGCGGCGAGCCGATCGCACGCGTGGACTACGAGGAGCACACGGTCTACTACTGCCCGCGATGCCAGACCGGCGGGCGCGTGCTCAAGGACCGCCGGCTGTCGCGGCTCCTTCGGTAGGACCGTCGCGGCGCGGGGCCGCACGATCAGCTCGCGGTTTAGGCGCGGGTGGCTCGGTCATAGACGCTTCGGCAACGAGAGGAGGACATGCGTGAAGAAGCGGTTCGCGTTGCTCACGGCAGTCGCTCTGCTCGGCATCGGCTCGGCGTCTCCGGCGGCGGCTCAGGCTTACGAGCGCGTCGCGCAGGAGGAGACCGACGGAGGCGGCGACGAGGACGGTGGCAGCGACAAGGGCTGGATAGGGCTCCTCGGGCTGGCCGGGCTCGCAGGGCTGCTCGGACGGAACCGGCGCGACGACAACCGGCGGTAGGTGGGCGGATACCGAGCGGGAGCGGCGGCGTTCGCCGTCGCTCCTAGCTCGCCGCCTCAGCTAGACGGTTCGGCCGCGAGCGGAAGGCGCACGCGCAGCGTCGCCCCCTCGACCTCGCGCGCGCCGCCGAGTGCCTGCACGACGCGGCCGCCGACCGCCGCGCCGAGGTCGCGTAGGTCGTGGCCGAGCACGATCGGCGCGACCTCCGCCGGAACGGGGGCGAACGTCAGCTCGCCTCCCGCGACACGGACGTCCAGCCGTTCGAGCCCGCCGTGACGGACGAGGCAGCGGGCGAAGCTGTAGAGCGCGCGGCCGACGCTGTCCGGGTCGACGGCGACCGGCGCGCCCTCGCCCTCGACGAGCACGACGTCGGCGGCGAGGCGCTCCGCCGCCCCGCGCGCGAGCTCGAGGCTGTCCACCTCCTGCCGCGCGGGCTCGTAGCGGCCGCCCTCGATCCGCGCCACGACGCTCAGATCGTCCAGGAGCTCGGCGAGCTGGTCGGATGCGGCCTCGATCATCTCGAGGTACCGCGCGGCGGGCTCCTCGACCCCGCCCATGCGCGTCAGCGTCCGCGCGAACCCGGAAACGGTCGCGAGCGGGGTCCGCAGGTCGTGGCACGCGAGCGAGACGAGGCGGGCGAAATACATATCCTCGGGAGAGCGCATGAGCGGCGTCGGCCACAGTCTCACAGACGATCTGCAGGCCTCGGAGCCCGAGGTTCGAATCGGCCTTTCGCGCGCGGGCGTGCAGGGGATCTCGAAGGCGATCCGGCTGCGTCACGCCGGGAGAGAGAAGCTGATCTCGGCCGAGATCGACTGCACCGTCGACCTCGACCCGGCGCAGAAGGGCGTGCACATGTCGCGCTTCCCCGAGCTCTTCGAGGAGGCGATCGACGAGGTCGTGATCGGCGAGGCGCTCCTCGTCGAGGCGCTCGCGGAGCACGTCGCACGCCGCGTCGTCGAGCGCCAGCGCGCGCTCCGCGCCGAGGTGCGGATCGTCGCGCGGTACCCGATCGAGCGCGAGACGCCGGTGACACGGCTCGCGACGCAGGAGCTCGTCTCGATCATCGGCATCGCGGCCGCGTCGGCGAGCCGAGTGCGGCGCGTCGTAGGGGTCGAGGCGACGGGGATCAACGCGTGCCCGTGCGCGCAGGGGCTCGTGCGCGGCCGCGCGACGGAGCGGCTCCGCGAAGCCGGGTACGACGCCGACGACGTGGAGCGGATCCTCGAGCTCGTCCCGCTCGCGACGCACAACCAGCGCGCGCGCGGCACGCTGCTCGTGGGCACGTCGGCGCAGCTGAACGCGGAGACGCTCGCAAACCTCGTCGAGAGCTCGATGAGCTCGCCGATCTACGAGCTGCTGAAGCGGCCGGACGAGCTCTTCGTCGTCGAGCACGCGCACCTGCGCCCGCGCTTCGTCGAAGATTCGGTGCGGGTCGCGCTGCGCGAGACGCTCGAGCGCTACCCCGAGCTCGACGACGACGACTTCCTGCTCTCGCGGCAGGTCAACCTGGAGACGATCCACACGCACGACGTCGTCGCCGAGCGCTACGGCACCGTCGGCGAGATCCGCGGCGAGCTACGGGACGGCGTCCACCTCGCGCGCCACACCGAGCTCCGCGACTGGCTCACCTCGTAGACGGCGGCGCCAGGGCCAGAGGCGCGACGTCCACGGGCGCAGCGTCGGCGACGACCCGTAGACGAGCAGCACGAGGAGCGTCGCGTACACCGGCAGGTGCCCGAGCAGCTCCGGGAGCCCGAAGAAGTAGAGCGTCACGTTGAACGGGATCCCGACGACGACGACGAGCAGCTGCGGGAGCGCGCCGCTGATCAGGAGCAGGCCGAAGAGGACCTCGACGGCGCCCCACGCGCGGATCCACTCCAGGTCGCCCACCGGAAGGCGTACGAGCCGGAAGAGGTTGAACTCGTCGCCGCTCTGGTCGAGGAACCGCTGCGCGAGTCGCGGATTCGCGAGCTTCTCGGCGTAGCCGACGGCGATGAGCGCCACCCCCGTCGCCATCCGCAGGAGCCAGAGCGCTTGCCCGAGACGCTCCTCGTTTGCGTCGCCGGTGCGACCGAGCTCCGCGTCCGCGGACCACCGGCCGGCGCCGGCGACGAGGACGAAGAGGGCGAGGCCGAGCATGTCGGCGCGCTGCACGATCCAGCCGACGCCGAAGACGAGCATGCCGAGCGGTCCGGCGACGGCGAGCAGGAGCGCGCCGACGCGGGCGTGCCAGCCCGTCACGAGCAGGATCGCCGACGCGGCCATCAGCAGCCCGAGCAGGATGCCGACAGGATCGAGGTCGAGGTTCATCGTCGGCGCCAGGAAGACGCCTGCGGAGAGCAGGCCGACGAGCGCGACGGCGAGGTGCACGCGCACGGAGAACGGCATCCACGGGACGAGCCGCTCGAGCCATCGGATGTCCGGCTGCGGCACCCATCGCGCCGCGACCCTCAAAGCGAGCGTGGCGACCACGGCCGCGACGAGGTAGAGGAGCGTGCGCGGCTCGGCCGCGAACGACCACTCGTTCGGCGGCACGTGGTCGACGAACCAGCGGGCGTGCGCGAGCGGCTCCGGGCTCACGCCCCCGAGTCTGCCTGCTCAGACCCCGGCTGCCGCCCGCTTGCGGAAGTGGAACCGGTTCTCCGTCCCGTCGCGCAGGCGCCGGATGTTCCCGCGGTGGAGCACGATCACGGCGGCGCCGGCGGTCGCGGCGAACGCGACGACGGGCCACGGCTCGTCGAGGAGCAGCGCGAGGACCGGAACCGCGAGCGCCGTCGCAAGCGAGGCGACCGAGGCGTAGCGCGCGAGCACGAAGACCGCGAACCAGGAGATCGCGCCGGCCAGCCCGAGCACCGGCGCGACGCCGAGGAAGACGCCGCCCCCCGTCGCGACCATCTTCCCGCCGCGCTCGAAGCCGAGGAAGAGCGGCCGCCAGTGCCCCAGCATCGCGGCCGAGCCCGCCAAGACGCCGGTGAGCTCGTCGACGAGGAGCGCGCCGAGGAGCGCGGGGACGAACCCCTTCGCGACGTCGAGCAGCACGACCGGCGCGCCGTAGCGGCGGCCGAACGTCCGCCACACGTTCGTCGCGCCGATGTTCCCGCTCCCGACCGTGCGGATGTCGACGCCCTTCGTGAGCCGCACGAGCCAGTACCCGAAGGGCATGCTGCCGGCGAGGTAGCCGGCGAGCACGAGGAGCGCCGTCGTCACGGCCGCGTCCTACGCGCCGCTACTTCGTCGGGAGCTGGTACCTGGACGCCCAGTCGTTGATGGTCGTCCAGTCGAGGTTGTCGAAGAACGCGTCGATGTACGCGCTGCGGTCGGTCTGGTAGTCGAGGAAGTACGCGTGCTCGTAGACGTCGAGCGCGACGAGCGGCGTCGCGTTCCAGATCGGGAACGTGTTCTGCGTGTCCCCGACGTAGTTGAAGAGGCGCCCCTCGTCCCAGTCGTACGCGGTCCAGGCCCAGCCGCGCCCGGCCATGCCGGTCGCCCTCAGGTCGTCGCGCCACGCCTCCGGCGAGCCGAAGTCGCGCTTGATCAGGTCCGCCATGAGCCCGGTCGGATCGCCGCCGTCGCCGCCGAGGTGCTCGAAGTAGATCTCGTGGTTCTTGATCCCGCCGAGTGCGAAGCTGAGCTCGACCTTCAGCGCGCGGATCTCCGAGTAGACCTGGTTTGCGCTCGCGAGGTCGATGCCGTCGAGCTTGCGCAGGATCTCGTTCCGCTTGTTCACGTAGCCCTGGTAGAGCTTGTAGTGGGCCTCGACGGAGGCGCGCGAGATCCCGTCGAGCTCGAAAAGCTCCGGCTTCAGCTCTCGCGCGGTGATCTCTTCGAACTGGAAGGCAAGCGTCGACACGGGACCCCCCTTGGTTGCTGGACGGGACGAGGGGGAGCATAACGCTCCCCCTCGGGCCGACCTGCCGCGCGCCCGCGCGTCAGCCGCGGCGCAGCGGGCGCTTCGTCTGGGTGCCGCTGTGCGCCGCCAGGTAGCCGGTTCCGGCCTGGTTGATCGTCATGAAGATCCGGTAGGTCGTCGTCGTCCGCGGCCGCACGCGGAAGAGCTTGCCGGAGTAGCGGCCGAGCGTGTACTTCGCGATGCTGACCCACTGCCCGAAGACGGTCCGCCGCTGGAGATACACCCAACGTCCGGCGAATGAGCGGCCTGCGGTGACGCGCGTCACGAAGTAGCCGTTCCGCCCCGGCAGGAGCGTGATCTTCGGCGAGACCTGCACGGTCACCGGCTGGCTCGACGCGCCGCGGAACTGCGCCTGGTAGTTCGTCAGGATCGTCGGCTTGACGACGAAGTCGAACGCGCCGCCGGCCGTCGTCTGCACGACCGCGAGCTGCGCGTACGACGCCTGCCCGTACGGCTGGACGAGCAGGGTCACGCTCTCTCCCGCTCGCCGCGAGGAGGCGACCCCCTGGAGGTGCGTCTCCGCGCCGTAGGTGACGATCGCGACCGTCGCTCCCAGCGAGACCGACGGCGGCGGGCCCCTCACGATGATCGTCGCGCGCTCCGTCGGCTCGAGCGCGTCGCGATAGCGGTACGTCCCGGCCGCGCGGAACGTGAACGAGTAGCTCTGACCCGGCCGCAGCACCGGCGAGACGAACGCACCGCGGTCGGAAACGACCTGGTGGTTGACCCGGTCCGCGTTCGTCCATGTGACCGTGTCGCCGGCGGTGATCGTGACCGAGGCCGGCGAGAAGCCGCTCTTCACGATGCGGATCGAAACGGTCGCGGCGGAGACGGGCGAGGCGGCCGCGAGCGCCAGGAGCGCCGCGAAGCCGATCAAGAGCCTGCGCATGATTCCCCACAAGGCAGTTGTTGGAACTGCAACTACCTACTGCTGACGCCGCCGCGCGCGCGAAAGTTGCGGCGCTTACGGATTCCTTGCAGCAGGCGCGCCGGGGGAGCTGTGCGCTCCCCCCGCGCCCCCCCGCGTCAGCGCCGGATGTTGTTGGTGGGGCCCGGGAGGTGGCACGCGCCCACCAGCGCCAGGCCGCGGACGAGGCGAACCCCCCGCCCCCGCCGGACCCCCGCCCGGAACTTCGCGGCCGAGACGACGGTCGGAGCGATGCCGGTGTTGGACGCACGCAGCGTCACCGTCCGGACCTTCACCCACACGCGGCGGGTCGAGTTGAAGCGCTGGAAGACCGCGACCTTGCCCGCGAACGAGGTGGCCGCGAAGACACGCACCGAGAACTTCCGGGGCGCGACCTTGCCGAGCCGCACGCGCGGCCGGACCTTGACTGCGACGGATGGGCTCGTCGCCTTGCGCACCTCGACGCGGTAGATCGTGTTGTTGAGCGGCTTCACGCCCGTGAACGTGTACGCGCCGCCCGTGCCGGTCTGGACGTCCGCGACGCGTGCGAACGCCCCGCCGCACGCCTGTGCGAAGAGCGTGACGCGCTCGCCGGCACGCTGGCTCGAGACCGTGCCGCTGATCGTCGTCGCGCCCCCGTAGATCACGACCTGCGGCCGCGCGGCGATCGTCACGGAGAGCCCCGGCTGCTGCTGCGGGGCGCCGACCGTGATCGTCATCCTCCGGTTCCGGTTCAGCGGATCGGTGACCGTCACCCGGCCGGCGGTCCGGAACGTGTACGAGAACGACTGGTTCGGCTGGAGCACGGGCGACGCGAACACGTTGCCCTGCGACTGCGACACGACCTGGTGCGCCTGAGTGTCCAGGTTCGTCCACGTGACCGTGTCGCCGACGCGTACGGTCAGCTCGTCGGGCACGAAGCCTGCGCGTGTGATCCCCACGTTGAACGTCGCGGCGGTGACTGGCGCGGCCGCCACCAGCGACGCGAACGCGGCGAAGATGATGATGAGCTTCCGCATTTGCTGTGTTCCCCCTATCGATGGTCCTGCCCGAAGATGATGCCTGGTATGCCCCAAACCTGTCATATGCAGGCAAGACCTAACCGATTCCTTACCGTGGTATGACTCAAGCGGTGCGCGCGCTTGTCACCGGTGGGACGGGCCGCGTCGGCGCGGCGGTCGCAGCGCGCGTCCGCTGTGACGGAGGCGCGGTCGTGGCCGCCGGCCGCGCGTACGGCGACGTCGCGACGGCGGCCGGCGCACGTGCCGTCGTCGCGCGCGCCGTCGCCGAGCTCGGCGGGCTCGACCTGCTCGTCAACGCCGCTGCGGACGGCTTTGCGCCGCGAGAGCTCGACGAGATCACGGAGGCCGATTGGGACGCCGCGATGGGCGCGAGCGCGAAGAGCACGTTCTTCCTCGCCCAGGCCGCGGCAGCGCACCTGCGCGAGTCGCGCGGGCTTCTCGTCGTGATCGAGGACGTCGCCGCCTACCAGCCGTGGCCGCTCTTCGCGCCACACTGCGCGGCGAAGGCGGCGCAGGCGATGCTGACGAAGGTGCTCGCGCGCGCGCTCGCGCCCGAGGTCCGCGTCTGCGGCATCGCGCCCGGCCCCGTCGCCGTCGAGCCCGAGCAGGTCGAGCGGCGAGCGAGCGAGACGCTGCTCGGGCGCGTCGGGAGGCCCGAGGACGTCGCTGACGCCGTCGCCTACCTGGCGCGAGCGACCTTCGTCACCGGGACGAGCCTCGTCGTCGACGGCGGGCGGCTCCTGCAAACCGGACGCGGCTCGGATGCGTAAACGATACGAGAAGATGGACCTCGCCTTGACGGCACCTTCCCGCTTGAACGACGCGCGCCGAACCGCAACCGGCCCCGCCCTGTCCGTCGTCCGAACGGGCGACGCGGAGCTGCTGCGCCGTACCGCGCGCGGTGACCGTGGCGCATTCGAGGAGCTCTACGACCGCTACGCGCGCCCGGTGTTCGCTCTCGCGCTGCGGCGGCTCGGGGATCCGGGCCGTGCCGAGGACGCCGTCCAGGAGACCTTCGCGTCGGTGTGGCGCGCCGCGGGCAGCTACCGTCCTGACCGCGGCGCAGCCGCGTCGTGGCTCTACGCCGTCGCGCGGAACGCGATCGTGGACAGGATGCGCGCGCGAGGCGATCCGCCGGCAGAGCTGCCGGAGACGCCGTCGCCGGAGCACGGGCCCGCCGAGCGCGCCGAGGCCGGTTGGCTGGCGTGGCGCGTCCACCGCGCCGTCCTCGAGCTGCCCGAGCCGGAGCGCGCGGTCGTCGAGCTCGCGTACTGGAAGGGGATGTCGCAGAGCGAGGTCGCGAACGCCCTCGAGATTCCTCTCGGCACCGTGAAGACGCGCACGCGCAGCGGGCTCGGGCGCCTCGCGAAGCTGCTCGCGGAGGACCTCGCGTGAGACGCAACGAGCTCGACGAGCTGCTCGCCGACGTCGCCGCGGAGGAGCGCGAACGGCTGCGCCGCGCCCACGACGCGCTCGTCGCGGCGGGACCGCCCCCGGAGCTGCCGGTCGCACTTGCGCGTGCGCCGTCCACGTCCGGCGGCGTCGTGCGCCTCGCGGGACGGAGGCGTGGCCGCGCGGCGCTGCTCGTCGCCGCGGCGCTGGCCGCAGCCGCGTTCGCGGCCGGCTACCTCGCGCGCGGCGGGGAGGAGTTCGACGCGCGCTCGGTCGCGATGCGCGGCCTCGGCGGCGAACGCGACGCGACCGCCGTCATCCGGCTCGGCGAGAGGGACGAGGGCGGCAACTGGCCGATGGTGCTCGAGGTGCGCGGGCTCGCCGTCCTCAGGCATCCGGAGGCCTACTACGAGCTCGTCCTGACGCGCAACGGGAAGCAAGTCGCCCCGTGCGGGTCGTTCAAGGTGCATGCCGGCACGACGCGCGTGTACCTGAACGCACCGTACAAGCTGAAGCGCTTCGACGGTTGGGCCGTGCTCGTCCACCCGCGCGGGCACACGGAGCACCCGCCGGTCGTGATGAGGACCTAGCTAGGGCGAGACGCGGCCGTTCGCGAGGAAGGCCGCGTGCGTGACCGGCATCAGCCGCTCGAGGCACGCTTCGGCGGCGGCCGCGTACTGGCGGATCTCGAACTGCGCGGCCTCGTGGTTCCGCAGGCCGCAGAAGTGCATCAGGCTGCGCGGGTTGCAGCTCCAGTAGTACTTCGTGTACGTCGACAGCGGCAGCACCGCCCGCGCGACCTCCTTGGCGACGCCCTGCGCGAGCATCCGCTCGTAGGCGTCGAACGCCCGCGCGGCGTTCTCCTCGATCTCGCGCCGCGCCGCCTCGCGCGTCTCGTCGCTCACCGGCTCGAAGGTGTACGCACCGGGCTTCCCGACCTGCGTGCGAACGAAGTCCGGGACGTAGAACTCCGCGTCCATCCGCGAATACCTCCCGGACCACTCGTTGTAGCTGTTGTGGACGACCACACCATCCGCGACGAAGTTGTGGTGCGGCCCCTCCATCTCGATGTCGTACGTCTCCTCTTCGGCGACGCGCTCGGGATCGCTATCCAGCGCGACGAACTTGCTCCCCGCCGTCTTGTTCTCCCGCATTGCCAGCGCCTGCTCGAGATCCGTCTTCGAGCGGTGGCAGCGTGTGCACGTCGGAGCAAGATTCGTGACGTCGAGCGCGCGACGGAGGCCGAGCCCCACGGGGATGACGTGGTCGAGCACGAGCTCTTCGCGCGGGAACCGCTTGGCGCAGACGTGACAGCGGTCGACCGGCTTGATCAACGTTGCCCGCTGCAGCGACGTCCAGACGCCGATCCCGCGGCGGAGCGACGGCGATACCTGCGAGCCGCTCCGGGTGACGCGCACGCCGCTCACGGCGACGTAGTCGCCGCGGCGGAGGTCGCCGGCACGCGCCCACCCCTCCGCCGTGAGGACGCGGTGATCGGAAGTGCAGCGAAGCCGAACGTGCTCCGCACGCAACTCGTAGATCTCCTTCGTCCCCGAGCGGAAGACATCACGCATCCGCCCGAGTTCGAAGAGCTGCGTCTCCTCGTTCAGCACGCGCGTCGAGAGGTTCCTGCACGCAGGCAGCAGGCGTGTTCGCCCCAATGAGTCGCGGACGCCTTCGTGCCAGTTCCGGAAGATCGACGCGATAGGCCATTTCCGCAGGAGCCGCCCCGCACGTGGCGCGATCGTCTCCATCCAGATCAGTGCGCTGCCGGGTAGACAGTGGCCGGCTCTGTGGCGGTGGTGCTCGCGGACGACGAAGAGCGGCGCCTTCACCAGGAAGCGGAAGTAGCCGTGCTCGAACGGGCTGCCGTGGCGCTCGCGCATCAGAAAGCGGATCAGCCCGGCGTCGCGGTCGGCCATCTCCTGCGACTCCTCGTTGAACGAGACGCGCGCGCCGTTCACGACTGCGAGGTCGGACGCGAGAGCGGCGTCGAGCGCGAGGAAGCCGTGGTCGAGGACCGGGACGCTGCGCTCGGAGGTCACGTCGTGCGCCACGGCCACCGGGCGAGTGTACGGGCCCGTCCGGCCGGGATCGACGCCGCGACGGCGGGCGCGAGTTGCTCCGGCGCAGCTACGCGGCGAAGCGGCGCGCGACCGTGCGCCAGTCGACGACGTTCCACCACGCGTCGAGATACTCGGGGCGCCGGTTCTGGTAGCGCAGGTAGTACGCGTGCTCCCAGACGTCGATGCCGAGCAGCGGCGTCTGCCCCTCCATCAGGGGCGAGTCCTGGTTCGCCGTCGAGCTCACCGCGAGGGACGAGCCGTCGCGCACGAGCCACGCCCAGCCGCTGCCGAAACGGTTCACCCCCGCCTCGTTCACCGCCGTCTTGAGCGCGTCGAGGCCGCCGAAGGTGCTCTCGATCGCGGCCGCGAGCTCGCCCTCGGGCTCGCCGCCGCCGTCGGGGCTCATGATCTCCCAGAAGAGCGCGTGGTTCGCGTGCCCGCCGCCGTTGTTGCGGACGGCCGGCCGCTTGTCCTCCGGGAGCGCGTCGAGGTTGCGGAGCACGTCCTCGACCGGCCGATCCTCCCACTCCGTCCCGGCGAGCGCCGCGTTCGCCTTGTCGACGTAGGCCTGGTGGTGCTTGTCGTGGTGCAGGCGCATCGTCGCCTCGTCGATGTGCGGCTCGAGCGCGGCGTAGTCGTACGGGAGCGGTGGGACCTCGAACGGCATCGTCTCTCCTTCGGCGCGGGTCGCGGGCTCGTGCGCGATGCTACCCCGGTCTACGAGGGACGGAGGCGGATCCGCACCGGCTCACGCGCGTACTTCTCGCAGGAGGCCGCCGTCCACGACGAGCTCGACGCCGAGCGTCTTGTACCCGACCTCGTCGAAGAGGACGACCATCTTCTCCCCCTCGTAGCGCTGCACCGCTCCGTCCCCCCAGCGCTCGTGGCGCACGCGCGCGCCGAGCGGGAACGGCTCCGCGCCCGCCTCGGCCGCAACCCCGCGCTCGCAGTTGTCGCAGTGCCCGCACGGCGCCTCGAATGGCTCGCCGAAGTAGTTGAGGAGGTAGGCGCGGCGGCAGTCGCGCAGCTCGGCGTAGCCGCGGATCATCTCGACGCGCGAGCGGTCGAACTCGCGCCTGCGCTCCTGCGCGGCGGCGGCGTCGTCCACCGCGCTCGCCTCCGCGTCGTCCGCAGCGACGACCTCGCCGGAGGTCAGCACCTCGACCGCGCCCACCTCCTCGAGCCTGCTCAACGCGGTCGTCACCTTCGTCTGCGAGAGCCCCGTCTCCTCGCGGAGGTCGGCCGGCTCGGCGGGAGCGTCGAGCTCGCGCACCGCCTCCGCGACCTCCGCCACCTCATCCACGTCCACGTTCCCGGCCCCGGCGAAGAACCGGCGCAGCCCGAGATCCTCGGGCCTGTAGAACAGCACCGCGCTCGCGGGCGCGCCGTCGCGGCCGCCGCGCCCGATCTCCTGGTAGTACCAGTCAACCGAGTCGCTCACGTCGAGGTGGAAGACGAAGCGCACGTTCGGCTTGTCGACGCCCATTCCGAAGGCCGTCGTCGCGACGATCGCGTCCAGCTCGTCGGCCATGAACCGCTCCTGCGCCTCCTCGCGCTCGTCCTTCTTCATCCCACCGTGGTACGCGACCGCCTCGACGCCCGCGGCCGCGAACTCGTGCGCGAGCTCCTCCGCGCGCGCACGCGTCGCCGCGTAGACGATCCCGGGCTTCTCCTCCCCGGCCACGGCCGCGACGACCGCCTCCCGCTTCGCGTCGTCCTCCGCGAAGTCCTCGACCGCGAGGCGGAGATTCGGGCGGTCGAACCCGCGGACGACGACGAGCGGCTCGCGCATCCGCAGCCGCTCGACGATCTCGGCGCGCACCG
This sequence comes from Gaiellaceae bacterium, assembly GCA_030446625.1. Classification (GTDB taxonomy): domain Bacteria; phylum Actinomycetota; class Thermoleophilia; order Gaiellales; family Gaiellaceae; genus JAUJMY01. The sequence continues at coordinate 1,226 of JAUJMY010000005.1, read as the reverse complement.
GCGGCGACGCCGTGGCGGTCAGAGCGAGCACCGTCGGCCGCCCCAGCTCCTCGACCACAGCGCCGAGCCGGAGGTAGTCGGGTCGGAAGTCGTGACCCCACTCGCTGATGCAGTGCGCCTCGTCGACGACGAAGAGCGACGGACCCGCCTCGCGGATCTGCTCCAGCACCTCGTCGTTCGCGAGCTGCTCCGGAGCGAGCAGCAGGAACTCGAGCCGGTCGCGCGCGAGAGACTCGAGTGCGTCCCGCCGCTCCGACGCCCGGAGCGTCGAGTTCAGGGCCACAGCCGCCGGCGCGGCGGCTTCCTCGAGCGCCTCGAGCTGGTCGCGCTGGAGGGCGATCAGCGGCGAGACGACGACCGTCGGACCTTCGAGCGCCAGGCCGGCGACCTGGTAGATCGCCGACTTCCCCGAGCCCGTCGGCATGACGACGAGCGTGTCGCGCCCGCCGACTGCGGCTTCGATCGCCTCCCGCTGCGGCGGGTACAGCCCCTCGTAGCCGAACGCGTCGCGCGCGAGCGCGTCGAGCGACAGCTTCGGCATCGGACCGGCGTACCCGCGCCCGGGGCGCGGAAACGGTCAGCCGGCGGCGGTCGCCGTGGCGCGCTGCCCGCCCGCCCGCGTCGCCGCGATCTCGGCGATCTGCGCCGCCGCGAGCCGCAGCTCGTCGTCGGTGTTGAAGAAGTGCGGGCCGAGCCGCAACCCGACGTCTGGGCGGAAGTCGCACAGGACGCCGCGCGCCTCGAGCTCCGCGTGCACGGCGGCGGCGTCGGGCACGCGCACCGTGACGGTGCCTCCCCGCCGCTCCACCGCGCGCGGGCTCCCGACCTCCAGCCCCTCCGCCTCGAGGAGCTCGATGAGCAGCGTCGTCTGCCGGATCGAGTTCTCGCGGATCGCCGCGACGCCGACCTCCTCGACGATGTCGTACCCCGGCGTCGCCGCGTGCAGGGCAGGCACGTTCGGCGTGCCCGTCAGGAAGCGGGCGCCGCCGCGTGCGTACACGAGCTCGGGCGCGAACTCGAACGGCGTCGCGTGCGCCTGCCAGCCGACGAGCGTCGGCTCGAGGCGCTCCGCGAGGTCGGGCCGCACGTAGAGCCACGCGGCGCCCGGGCCGCCGCAGAGCCACTTGACGCTGCCGCCGACGGCGAAGTCGACGCCGAGCGCGCTCACGTCGACCGGGACGGTGCCGGCGGACGGGTACACGTCGAGCACGACGTGCGCGCCGGCG
>JAUJMY010000033.1 GCA_030446625.1 Gaiellaceae bacterium | reverse complement strand
GAGCAGCTGCCCCGGGGTGTTGTCCTGGAGCGCCGCCTCCGCCTCGTTGAGCCGCGCGTCGAGCCCGTTCACTTTCGGGATCGGCGTGGAGCGGCCGTAGAGCGTCGTGGTGCGGGAGATCGTCGAACCGTCCTGCGACCTCGTCGTGTCGCCCCTGGCGGTGACCGAGAACCGCGCGGGCACGCGCGGGTCGTTCGCCGAGAAGAACGGAAGGTTGTTCCGCACGATGATGTTGCGCGCGTTCCCCTCGATACTGTCGCCCACGAGGTAGCGGCGCGCGCTGGGCACCTGCGCCCAGATCGTGTTGTCGCCCGAGGTGAGCGCGAACGTCTGGTCGTAGCTGAAGCTCGTGGGGACGAGCGTCGGGGTGACGAGGGCGCCGGCCTCGACGAACCGGCCGAGGCCGAGCAGCGCCCGTGCCTTGCCGACGCGCGCGGCGCGCGTGATGGTCACGTTGCGCGCGACCGTCGAGCTGCCCAGGCGCGCGAGCGCCGAGTCGTACGACGCGACCGACGCGGTGAACACCTGTGCGGTGGTGCTGGGGCCGGCTAGCACGGCCTCCTCACCCGCGCCGTTGCTCAGCGGGATCGCGCTGCAGAAGTCCTGCGCGAGCTGCATCTCGGCGAATCCGCGAGCGAAGTACATCTCGGCGGGGGACGTGGTGCTGTCGCGGAAGTGCTCGGCGTACGCCGCGAGCCCCTGGTTCGCCGCGGTGCGCACCTGGTTGAGCCGCCGGTACATGCCCGTGACCGAGGAGTTGTTCGTCTGCACCAGGCGCCGGTCCGCCTCGTCGTTCTGCACGAAGGTGGAGCCGGTGCCGTACTCGTCGGCGAGCAGGCCGCCGAACAGCCAGGTGCTCTCGTCGCCAGCGGCGATGTCGTTCAGCCGCAGCAGAGTGCCGCGGTAGAGCCCCACGGCGCCCGACGGGCTGCTGATGTCGCCAGGGGCGATGATGTCCGGATCGTCCGCCTCGAGCAGCGGCTCGGTGACGTTGCTGCAGGCGCCAAGGGCGAGGAGCCCCAGCGCGGTGGCGCGGCGCGCGGCGGCCAATCGGCTCGCCCCGCGCCCGTGGGTGATGTATGAAGGCATGATGGCGGGTGTCCGGAGTTAGAAGCCGACGTTGAGGCGGAGGATGTAGTAGCTCGGCGGGCCGAGGCTCTGGAAGTCCTGGCCGCGGCCGTTGCCCTCGCCGCCGACGTTCCAGAACGCCTCCGGGTCGATGCCGCTGTACCCGGTCCAGAGGGCCACGTTGCGCGCCGCCAGGTTGATCGACGCCGAGCGCACGCCGTTGAGCCGGCCGAGGAGGCTGGTCGGCAGCGTGTAGCTCGCCGAGACCTCGCGCAGGCGCACGAAGTCGCCCTTCTCGATGTAGCCGGCTTCGGTGCGCGACGGGTGGTCGCGGACCGCCACCGACGCGGCCTGCTCGCGGAACGAGGCCTTGGGGTCGTTGAGCCCGCGGCAGTTGCCGCGCTGCGCGCAGCGGAACCGCCCGGTGAGGTTGGACCAGTGGAAGCCGCCGCGGTAGTCGAACAGCGTGCTGATGCGCAGCTTGCGCCCGAGCAGCTCGAGCCCCGGGGTCAGCGCGACCGTGTGCTTGGGGCGCGCGTCGCCGATGCAGGTGGCCGAGTCGTCGACGAACACCTCGTTCCTCGCCGGGTCGGCGTTGTAGGTCAGGATTCCGTCGCCGTTCCGGTCCTCCCAACCGCTGATCTTGCGCGCGTACCAGTTGAAGAGCGGGTACCCCGCGACCACGCGCGTGGTGTTCGTGATCTGCGGCGCGACCTCGCCCAAGCTCACGAGCAGGTTGTCGTTCGTCGACGCGTTGAGCGTGAGATCGAAGCCGACCGACTTGCGATCGACGACCTGTGCGGTGAGCAGCCCCTCGAAGCCGATGTTGCGCACCGACCCGAGGTTCTGGTTCACGCGCGGAGTCGCGCCGAGCGAGGGCGGCACGATGGCCGCGATGAGCGCTTCCTTCGTCCGCTTGTGGTAGTAGGTGAGCTCGAGCGTGGCACGGTTGCCGAACAGCCGGCTGTCGAAGCCGGTCTCGAACTCGGTGGTCTGCTCGGGCCTGAGCGCCGGGTTACCGACCAGGCCGTAGACGAGCGCGGCCTGGACGCTGCCGGCCACGTTGGCAGTGGCGAACGAGAAG
>JAUJMY010000004.1 GCA_030446625.1 Gaiellaceae bacterium | reverse complement strand
CCCAACGTTTTCAGAAGGTCGAGGATATACTAGCCTTGCTGGACATAACCGAACGAACCGGTGAGCCTAAAGTAGCCCCTGGCTATAGGAGGGGTAACTACATTTTACGGGTCATGCAGGGCGATGAGCACGGCAAGATCTATGATGTAACGGAACTGGTGCGCCGGAAGCAGGTGTACGCCCTGACTATTGGCCGCCGTGACGGGCTTACTCCAGCAGCGAATGACCTTGAAATTACCGAGGAAATTACGCATTTCATTTCCCGTTTTCACGCCACGCTGGAATTTGATGCCGATACCGGGCAATGGTACATCCGGGACGGTCAATGGTATACCAAAGAAAGTCGTACCGACTGGTTTTTATCCACCAACGGGGTGTTGGTCAATTCCCGAAAGGTAGATGCAGAAGGTTGGCCGATACGTCCGGGGGATATTATTACCTTGGGCGACAGTACTTTACGCTTTGAGTTGGTGTGATTCAACCAGTATTTAAGCATATCGAATAACCATGTCCAAAGCAACTAATAAGATCGGAACGGGGGTAAAAGCTGTCGGAACGGGCCTCAAAATGGTGAGTGGCACGGACGTGCCTGCCTATACCCTTGAATTCCTGACAAAGTCCGAAAAGCACCCTCAGAATACGAGCCAGACCATTGTAGTGCCCTATGTTGAATTGGGCCGGGATGGTAACTGTGTAGTGACTTTCGGGAAAGACACGCCAATGGTAAGTAAGAAACATGCGGCTATAGAACGGCGGGGACCAGAGACGGTATTAAAACAACTTTCTCAGACCAATCAGACTTTTATTAATGGCCGGCCCGTGGTAAAAGAGTGGTTTCTCACCAATGGCGACGAAATACAGCTTTCTGCCAATGGTCCTCGAATCCGATACCTGACCACTGCCGCCAAAACTTCTACCATTGGCCTATCCAAACGCATTCAACTCTTTGCCCAGCAGTCTTTACGTCCCTACCGACGGGCACTCATCACGTTGCTGGTCCTCTTCCTGGCGGGAGCGGCGGCGTCTGCTTATCTGATTGTTACCCTGCGCACTGACAATCAAAGGCTCCAATCAGCTTATAAGGAGATTAACCAACAAACCAGCGCCCAGCAAGCGGCAATAAAAAAAGGAGACTCTCTCTTCCTGGCCGCCCAAAAAGAAACGGCCAACAAACTAGCCGCAGCTAACCAGGAAAATACTTCTTTAAAACAAGACCTCTCCGGTTTGAAGCAGGCGCTGGAAAAAAGTAATAAAACCCCTCCGCCGGTTCGGGTGCAGCCAGTGGCCGTTCCGGCTAGTTCCGGGGCCTTATTGCCCAAGATGATTGAGCAAGTGAGCAGGCATGTGTATTTCCTTAAAATGTATTTAACCATTGCTGGCGAGTCAGATCGCACCTTCGTAGGCAGTGGTACCGGCTTTCTGCTGAGCGACGGCCGGTTTATAACGGCGCGGCATTGCGTACAGCCTTGGGCTTACGTGAATTTAGAGGCGCAAAAAGAGGCCGATCAGCGGTGGCTCCTGGTTAACTGGCTCTATTATAATCGTCCTAAGGGCACCATAAAGTTAGAGTTGGAACTTACTTCCCCTGAAAACAAAACCATTGTACTGCCAGCCGAAAAATTTACGGTAAGAGATGGGCAAGACTTATACTATACAGATATAGACGTAGGCTTAGGTCCGGGAAAGGTTCAGCTGGCTTCTCCGGAAGATGGCTCCGATTGGGCCTTTTGCAGCGTAGACACCAAGTCACTGATTGGGGTTCCGGCTGATCCGGTCGGTTGCAGCCAGCTCAAAAGCGGAACGGTACTGCATGTATTGGGCTACACTTTTGGCCTGGGCGACTCCGGAGAGGCACCGTCCCCTTTTTACAGTACAGCCCATGTTTCCCAAACCGGTTTGGTGGGCGGGCTTATTAATGTAACCAATCTTAGTGCTGCTCAAGGTAACTCCGGAGGCCCTGTTTTTGTGGAGAAAGACGGACAACTGGTGAATGTGGGATTGGTGTCGGCTACTAATTCAGACGCCGGGATGGTCGTACCCATTAGTGCCTTAAAATAAAATCAGTTTGGTTTCAACTTATCTCTTATGGCTACAGCAACTCCGGTTTCAGACTATGTAAGCTTGACAGCTTTGATGGATACTGGAAAAGTCCGAGATCACAACGAAGATAATTTTATAGTTTGCCCGGACTTAAGTAAAAATAACTGGTATGTAGATGAAAAGCCCGTGCCGCTTTCTCCGCAGGGTTGTTTATTGGTGGTAGCAGACGGGATGGGGGGAGCCAATGCCGGGGAAGTTGCTTCAGAAATCAGTGTGGAAAGTATAAAACATTTTTTCTCCTCATTGCTCCTTTCAAAGCAACCTTCCGAGAAGCAAGCCAAAGAATACCTTGCCCAAGCTATCTATTTAGCGCATGAAGCCATTGTGGCCCATGCCCGCTCTCACCCCCAATGTGAGGGTATGGGCACTACCATAATCCTGGCGTGGGTACTTAATAGTAAGGTTATTTTAGCCTGGTGCGGAGATAGCCGGGCTTATTTGTACCGCCCCAATGAAGGACTTCGTATGCTTACCAGGGATCATTCACTGGTATGGGAATTGGTGGAAGCCGGTCAGTTGAGTGCCGATGAAGCAGACTTCCATCCGAAAAGCAATTTTATAACCCAGAACCTGGGCAACCCCGGAAACCCACCCCAGCCGGACCTGGCCGTTGTTTCTTTACAGGCTTTTGACCGGTTACTGCTTTGCAGCGACGGGTTAAATAATATGCTTACCTCTGCCGCCATTGAGAAGATTATTAGTCAGCCCAAAAATCTGGTTGAAACCAGCAAGGAATTAGTTGAGTCAGCCAATGGAAATGGCGGTAAAGACAACATCACCGTAGTGTTACTGGAGGTGGCGGAGGGATTTCATTCCGCACAACGTAAGCTGCCGGGCTTGCGAAAACGGCTATTAGTAGCAGGTATTGCATTAGGGGCATTACTGATGCTAGCCCTTAGCTGGTGGACAGGTAACCAAGTCAGGAAGGACAAACCTTTGGCCCGCATGACGGAACGTAAGCCAGATTCATTACAAGAACCTCCTGCCATCTCTCCTAATACGCTTGTAAAGGATGAATCTTCCGACCTAGAACAAGCACCTGAGGCAAAACAAAACCAGACCGAAAGGAACGAGCCAAGTGCTAACGGGAATATGGCTAAAGTGCGGCCTGCTCCGCTGGATGCTGATGCCCGATGGGATACTTCCCTTAACCGGATAGTGGCGATAGTGGCCCAAAGGGACCAACTGGTTCTTCCTAAGGTGTCCTCTGCTCAGGAGGTAGTCAAGGATACGTTAACCGCTTATTTTGAAGGTAGCGGCACTGAAACGGACACTATGGCTTCCAGTCTCATCCCAAAGGAAAGCTACCTACTTCTAGCCCAGTTGGACACGATAATAGCCAGGAGAAATTTCCGGGAGTGGGCAAAGAACTGGAGCAATAGTTCTCAGAAAGAGAATATCAGAAAACAGGTGAAATCCCAGTGGTCTACGCTTAAAGCATTGGAAGGAGAGCTAACAGAAGCGGAAGAAATATTGGCTGGTATTTCAAATTCTGGAATGTAATCACCTGGTTTTAATTGAATAAACAGTACCCTTTATGAAAAAAATTGTTATCCGTACCTTCCTTATTACGCTTATAAGCGGGCTTTTCGCTGGTTACATCCACTCCTATGCACAAGGCAAGGATGTTATTTACATGATTGATGAAATGCCGGTGAAGGGAATAATTACGGAGATTACTGGTAAGAAGGTTAAATACACGAGTGAAAGCGGACAGACCCGTTCTACCGACGCTGAGGAGATACTCATGATTTTCAACGATGCCGGTCGATTCGTATTGGCCCCGCTTGCCAAACTACCGGCTGCAGAGGTTCAGGAGTTTATTAATTCCTCCTCAAAACCCAATGTAGATATTATTATTACCCTGGATGGGCAGGTAACACCGGCATTTATTATCTCCGCGAGTGAAAATGAAGTGCTTTATGAAGATGCGCTAAGGCAAGATGGTGAACTTAGTATGAGCAGAGACCAAATTGCCCTGTTGACTGGCCGTGGCGGCCAGCATGAACTATTGGTAAGTCCCTCGCAAGCAGCAGAAATATTAGCTAAGGTACAGCCTAAAGTAGAAGCCATCAGCAGGCAAACGTTTGTGCAGAAAACTCCAGGAGAGGGCGAAAAAGCAGTTGCCCCGGAAGACAAAAAAGAAAAAGACCAGGTAGCTACCACAGCTGATTCTCCGGCAGCCAAAGAAGCCACTTCTCTACCGGCCCGCGCCGGATCCGCTCAAAGTGGTGCGCCTGTTGACACCACTGACAAATCGTCTACTGCTGATTTGTCCGTTACGCAGCCCGTTGGCAACAAAGCGGAAATCACGGAAGCAGAGTTTGAGGGACTTAAAATCAAGGCTTTGCAGAAGGTAAATGATTTCACGGATTACTTAAAAATAATCACTGACCTTAACTCGGACCGGGAAAAAATTAAAACAGCAATTGGTCTGGCCACTGCCCTTTTTGTGGATGAGAACGCCCGGATTGAAGTATCAAATGTTAATACCGGCCTTAAGAATAAGTATAAGGTCAAGGAATATTTCGTCGGGCTCGGGACGCCGTTCTTCGACCAAGTCGGCTACGTCTTCCTCGCGACGACGGAGGAGGGGCTCGTCGAGCTCGAGCAGCGGCGCGCGGCACAGGTCGAGCTGGGCGTGCCCGTCGAGCGCGTTGATCCGGCCGAGCTTCCGGGCGTACGCGCGGACGACGTGCTCGGCGCCGTGGTCTGCAGGAGTGACGGCGTCGCCGATCCCGTCGCGGTCACGCGGGAGCTCGTGCGGCGCGCCGTCGAGGGCGGGGTGGACGTGCGTGAGCACACTCCGGCGGAGACCGTCGACGCGGAGACGGTCGTGATCGCGTGCGGCGCGTACTCGCCGCCGCTCGCAGCGCACTTCGGCGTCGAGCTCCCGGTACGGCCGCTCACGCGCCAGTTGCTCGAGACGACGCCGATTCCGGCGCTCCTCGAGCGGCTGCCGATGGTCGTCGAGAGCGAGACCGGCTTCCACTTCCGGCGCCGTGGCGACCGCCTGGTGCTCGCCATGGCCGACGCGGACCCGCGCTGGGGCGACCTCGCCGAGGTCGACGAGGCGGTGTTCCCGGACCGGCTCGCGCGGCTCGAGCACCGGTACCCACCGGCGGCGGGCGCGCGTGTCGCGCGCGCGTGGACGGGTCCCTACGACATGACGCCCGACGCCCACCCGCTGATCGGCCACGTCGAGGACGGCGTCTACGCAGTCTGCGGCTTCTCCGGGCACGGATTCATGCAGGCGCCCGCCGTCGGCGACGCGGTCGCCGCCGAGCTGCTCGGCGAGGAGCCGCCGCTGGATCTCGACCCGTACCGCCCGCAGCGCTTCGCGAGCGGAGCGATCTTCCCCGAGACGCTCGTGCTCTAGCAGCCAAGTAACACAGTGTTACTTGGCGCGCGGTTCGAACGCGAGGCCGCGCCGCGACAGCTCCTCGTCGTCGAACCGCCCCTCCACCGACGCCTCGAGGTCGAACTCCTCGACGATGTCCGGGTCCTTGCCGATCAGCTCGCGCGCGCGGCTCGGCAGCACCTGCTCCTTCGCGTGCGCGCTCTCCCAGAAGTAGATCGCGCCCCAGCGCTCCGTCGCCTCGTCGGACACCCACGCCTTGAAGCGGAGTCCCTCCACCTGCTCGAACTGGTCGACGGACTCGTCGCGGAGGTAACGGCGGAGCTCCGCGACGCTGCTCTTCGAGTCGGCGAGGCTCCAGAGCACGAGGCGGACGATCATCGCGCCGTACCGCGGAATTTGCACGAATCGAACACGGCGTCTGCTATCTCGTTCGGGACGTGTTCGCGCACCGCCCGAGAAGGATGCCCGAGACGCGGTTGACGCCGGGGCGCTTCCTCGCCGCCGCCGCCGCGCTCGCCGCGAGCGCTGTGCTCGCTCCGGCCGCGGCCGCGCACGCAGGAGCCGCGCGCCTCCAGCCGTCGCGTCTCGCGGCGACCGCGATCTCGGCCGAGCTGCGCGCCCCGGCAGCCGTCAGCAGCCTGACGGCGAACGTCGCGCGTCCGGCCGCGCGCACGCCGCGCGTCGGCACGGTTCGCACGTGGCTCGGCCTCGACGACGAGCGGGGCGTCTACTACCCGAAGCCCTTCCGGCTCGCCGGCGTCGGGGCGCGCGTGGAGGTATGGATCGCGCACGACGTCGCCTTTCCCGAGGGCGACTGCCGGAACGGGATCCAGGGCGGCGCACGCCTGCGGATCACGCAGGCGGCGGTGCGGAACCTCGTCCGCAACTTCGATCGCAACATCTACCCGAAGGAGTCGCGCGTCTTCAGCGTGCCGCCGAGGCGCGACGGGAGCCGCGCGACGGCGAACCGCGCCGTCTTCAACCCGACGGGCGACGGGCGGAAGGTCGTCGTCCTCGTGGACAACGTCCGCGACGACAACTACCGCGACCTGGACAACTCGCGCAACGGCCCGTACATCGCCGGCTTCTTCTCGTCCGACCTGCTGACCCTCTTCGACCGCAACGTCGTCACGGTCGACTCCTACGACTGGCTGCACCGGACGGGCGCGAACCCGCCGCACGAGCCCGTACCGAACGACTTCTGCGCGAGCGCGCCTGGCCGCCCGTTCCTGTACGAGTCCGTGCTCGCGCACGAGTACCAGCACCTGCTCGCACACTACGAGGACCGCGACGAGGAGACGTTCGTCGAGGAGGGCCTCGCCGACTACGCGCAGACGATCACCGGCTACGTCAACCCGCGCCGGCCGATCGACACCCGCGGTCACAGCAACCACGTCCAGTGCTTCCTCGGCTGGCTCTCGACGCAGACGGCCGCGAATCCGAACCCGCGTCCAGGCGGGCCCGAGAACTCGCTGACGCGCTGGGGCGACACGCGGGAGACGCTGTGCGACTACGGCGCCGCGTACACGTTCATGGAGTTCCTCGCCGGCCGCTACGGACAGCGGTTCATGACGGCACTGCACCGCGATGACGCGAACGGGCTCGCGGGGGTGCAGCGGGTCCTGACGCGCGTCGGCGCGCGTACGAGCGCCCAGAGCGTGATCCACGACTGGGCGGCGATGGTCGCGCTCGACGCCGTCCTCGACCGCGGGGCGCGCGTCGTGCTCCACGGCGGTCGCCGTGCCGCGTACCGGACGCCGACGCTCGCGGCCTCGATCAACTGGGACAACCCGCGCACCCACTCCGCGCGCGGCGCGCCGCCCAACGGGTCGGACTACGTGCGCCTCCGCGACGCGAGCGGCCGCTACCTGAGCGCCGCGGCGCTCGAGACGCTCTCGTTCTCGACCGTGATCCCGCGGGGGCAGGCGGAAGGGCGCGGCATCACGCTTCAGCTCGTCGGGTACCCGTCCGCGGGCCTCGGCACCGCGTATCTCGCCCGCGTGCCGCTCGGGCCCGGTTTGTCGGCGCAGCTCGACCGCGGCGCGCTCCAGACGATCCTCGGCGACCGCGTCGACGTCGTCGCGGCGATCGTCACCTTCGACGACCCCGGCGGCACGTCGACGAGCTACGCGCCCTACACGCTGAGCGTCAACGGCGTCGTTCAGCCCGGCGGCTGACCTACCCCCAGGGGGGCGGCTCGTACGCGCCGTCGACCGGCGCGCCGATCACGAGGAAGCTCATCCCGTCCGGCCCCGCGACGGGGCACCGCCGCAGCTCCGGGTCGACGCGCACGAATCGCCCCTCCCGCAGCTCCACCTCCTCGCCGTCGATGCGCATCACGCCCGAGCCCTTGATGCAGAAGAAGATCTCCTCGTGGCGCGACTCGCGCTCGTCGTGCTCGTGCCCGACGTGGTTCGGCGGGAACTGGAAGTGGTTGAACCCGAAGGCGCGGGCGCCGAGGGCCTTGCGGACCATGCGAACGGTTCCGCCGGGGCCGCGCGCGTCGATCTCGTCGAGGTCGGCGACGTCGTAGCTCATGCGCGGTCGGCGTCGTCGCGCGCCTTCAGCCGCTCCTCGAACCGTCGGCGCAGATCCTCACCGGACACTCGCAGCGCGTAGCGCGGCCGTCGGGGCTCGAGCTTCACCGTCTTGACGTCCGTGCTCCGCTCGCCGTAGGAGCGGCCGTACGCCTCGGCCTCGCCGAGAGGGCGCAGTCGCGAGCTGTCCTTCGCGCGGCGCCAGGGCAGGAATCGCATCACATCCGGAAGACGCCGAAGGTGGACTCTGGAATGGGCGCGTTGAGGGCGGCGGAGATCCCGAGCGCGAGCACGCGCCGCGTGTCCAGCGGGTCGATGATCCCGTCGTCCCAGAGGCGCGCGGTCGAGTAGTACGGGTTTCCCTCGCGCTCGTACTTCGCGCGGATCTCGTCGGGATCGGCGTCCCCGACCATCGTCAGCACCGTCGCCGCCTGCTCGCCGCCCATCACCGAGATCCGCGCGTTCGGCCACATCCAGAGCTGCCGCGGCTCGTACGCACGGCCGCACATCGCGTAGTTGCCGGCGCCGAACGACCCGCCGGTGACGACGGTGAACTTCGGCACGTCGGCGCATGCGACGGCCATCACGAGCTTCGCGCCGTCGCGCGCGATCCCGCCCTCCTCGTACTCCTTGCCGACCATGAAGCCGGTGATGTTCTGGAGGAACACGAGGGGGATCCGGCGCTTCGCCGCGAGCTCGACGAAGTGCGCGCCCTTCTGCGAAGACTCGGCGAACAGGACGCCGTTGTTGGCGAGGATCGCGACCGGGAAGCCCTCGATCCGCGCGAACCCGCAGACGAGCGTCTCCCCGTAGAGGGCCTTGAACTCGTGGAAGCGGCTCCCGTCGACGAGGCGTGCCACGAGCTCGCGCGCGTCGACGTGGTGGCGGAAGTCCTCGGGGACGAGGCCGTAGAGCTCGGCCGGATCCGCGACCGGCGGCTCGGGATCGGTTACGTCCCACGGCAGCTCCTTCCGCCGGTTGAGGTGCCGCACGACCGAGCGCGCGAGCGCGAGCGCGTGCTCGTCGCTCGTCGCGTAGTGGTCGGCGACGCCGGAGCGGCGCGTGTGGACGTCGGCGCCTCCGAGCTCCTCCGCGCTCACGTCCTGCCCCGTCGCGGCCTTCACGAGCGGTGGGCCGCCGATGAAGATCGTCCCCGTCCCCTTGACGATGATCGTCTCATCGCTCATCGCCGGCACGTAGGCGCCGCCCGCGGTGCACGATCCCATCACGACCGCGATCTGCGGAATGCCCTCGGCCGACATCCGCGCCTGGTTGAAGAAGATCCGCCCGAAGTGCTCGCGGTCCGGGAAGACCTCGTCCTGGAGCGGGAGGAACGCACCGCCGGAGTCGACGAGGTAGAGGCACGGAAGCCGGTTCTGCGACGCCACCTCCTGCGCGCGCAGGTGCTTCTTCACCGTCAGCGGGAAGTAGGACCCGCCCTTCACGGTCGCGTCGTTGGCGACCACGACGCACTCCTGCCCCTCCACGACGCCGACTCCCGTCACGATCCCCGCTGACGGCGCCTGACCGCCGTAGACGTCCCACGCGGCGAGGGCGCCGAGCTCGAGGAACGCGCTGCCGGGATCGAGCAGGCGGTCGACACGCTCGCGCGCCGTCAGCTTCCCTCGCGTGCGGTGCCGCTCGACGGCGCGCTCGCCGCCGCCGGCTGCGGCCTGCGCCGTCCGCTCGCGCAGCTCGGCGACGAGCTCCTCCATCCGTGCGCGCCGGCGCTCGAACGAGTCCGAGTCGCGCTCCAGCCGCGAGGTCAGGACGGCCATGGCGAGGCCGAGCCTATCGCGCGTCCCGCCTTCGGCGTAGGGCACCTTCACGCACGCCGGCGCCCGTTCGGCCAGAGCCGCCAGACGACGATCCGGAAACGCACGCCGCAGGGCGGTTAGGCTGCCGCACGTGGGAGGCATGCGGCCCGAAGACGTCTACGCGCTGACGGGCGCCGCCGATCCGCGTCTTTCGCCCGACGGGAGCACCGTCGCCTTCGTGCGCTGGCAGGTCGACCGCGACGAGAACACCTACCGCGGGGCGATCTGGCTCGTCCCGAGCGACGGCTCCGAGCCACCGCGCCAGTTCACGGCGGGCAGCAAGTTCGACGGCGACCCGCGGTGGTCGCCGGACGGCACGCAGCTGGCGTTCGTGTCGAACCGGAACCACGACGCGAAGCAGCTCTACGTGATGCCGGCAGGCGGCGGCGAACCGCGCTGCCTGACCGACCGGGACGAGGACGTGACCCAGGTCGCGTGGGGGCCCGACGGCTCCCAGCTCGCCTTCGTCTCGCGCGTGCGCGAGCCGGCGTACGAGGAGGAGGACGAGCGCAAGCGGCAACCGCGGCGGTTCACGCGCCTCCAGTACAAGCTCGACAACGTCGGCTGGACGGGCGACCGGCGGCAGCAGGTCTTCGTCGTGGCGGCGGACGGCTCCGGCGAGCCGCGTCAGCTGACGGACGGGGACTCGGACGCGACGGGCCCGACGTGGGCGCCCGACGGCGCGCGGCTTGCGTTCGCGTCCGCCCGCGGCGACGACTGGGACATCGAGCTCGTCCAGGACATCTGGATCGTCTCCGCCGACGGCGGTGACGCCGAGCGCCTGACCGAGGGCGAGAGCGTGCACGAGTCGCCCGTCTGGTCGCCGGACGGCGTGCAGATCGCGTGCCACTGGGCGCCGGGCGGATGGGACTACCCGCGTCATACGCAGATCGCCGTCGTCGACGTGGACGGAGGAGCGCGTCGCGTGCTCACGGAGGCGCTCGACCGCAACTGCGCGCCGTTCCCGCCCGTTCGCGAGCCGCTCTGGGACGACGCACACGTCGTCTTCGCGCTCGAGGACGCGGGGAACACGCACGTCTACCGCGTCGCGGCGGCCGGCTCGTCGCCGCCCGAGAAACTCGTCGTCGGCGATCTCGCCGTCACGGGATACGACAGCGTCGCCGGGAACGTCGTCTACAGCGCGACCACGCCGACCGCGCTTCCGGAAATCTTCGGCCACGGGGGCGCGCGGAAGTTGAGCGAGGTCGCGCGCGAGTTCTCGAAGTCGCGCGACCTGCTCGCGCCGGAGCGGTTCACGGCCACGAGCGAGGACGGGTCGGAGGTCGAGGCGTGGCTGATCCGCCCGGCAGGGTTCGAGGCAGGTCGCCGCTACCCGGTGCTCCTGAACATCCACGGCGGGCCTTTCACCCAGTACGGGAACCGGTTCTTCGACGAGTTCCAGGTCTACGCGGGCGCGGGGTATGTCGTCGTCTACGCGAACCCGCGCGGGTCGTCCGGCTACAGCGAGGAGTGGGGGCGGGCGATTCGCGGACCCGGCGAGGCGGGCCCGGGCTGGGGATCGGTCGACTACGCGGACCTGATGGCGGTCACGGACGAGGCTCTCCGCCGCTTCGACTTCTGCGACCCCGACCGCCTCGGCGTGATGGGCGGGTCCTACGGCGGCTACATGACGTCGTGGATCGTCTCCCACACCGACCGCTTCCGCGCCGCCTGCTCCGAGCGCGCGGTGAACAACATGTTCTCGGAGTACGGGTCGAGCGACATCGGCGCGTTCTTCAAGGCGTACGTCGGGATCTATCCGTTCGAGGACCCCGAGCCCTTCCTCCGCATCTCGCCCACGACGTACGCGACGCAGATCACGACGCCGCTCCTGATCATGCACTCCGAGAACGACCTGCGCTGCCACGTCGAGCAGGCGGAGCACCTCTTCACGACGCTGCGGATCCTGAAGCGCGAGGTCGAGTTCGTGCGCTTCCCGGCCGAGAGCCACGAGCTCACGCGCTCGGGCTCGCCTGTCCACCGCGTCCAGCGCTTCGAGATCCTGCTCGACTGGTTCGCGCGGCACCTCCAACCGGAGGAGTAACGGCGGAGGAGCAGGCGGTTCTCGAGGGCGTGATCGCCGTGCGTGCGGCGTTGCACGCGCGCAGCCGCGAGATGCGGTCGCTGCTGATCCGGGCGGACAACGAGGAGCGCGCGGTCGTCCAGCTGGAGCAGCGCGCCCGCGCAGCGGGAGTCGCGGTCGAGCGCGTCGCGGCCGACGTGATCGACGCGGTCGCGAGCGGGAAGACGCACGGCGGCGTCGCCGCGGTCGCCGGCCCGCGCCGCTTCGTCGCGCTCGAGCAGCTCGTGGAGGGACGGTCGCGGCCGTTCGTCGCGATGCTCGACGGGATCGAGGACCCTTTCAACTTCGGACAGGCGGTGCGCGCGCTCTACGCGGCCGGCGCCGACGGGCTCGTCGTGCGGCCGCGGAACTGGATGTCCGCCGCCGGCGTCGTCGGCCGCGCGTCGGCCGGTGCGTCGGAGCTCCTGCCGACGGCGGTCGCGGAGACGGCGCTCGACGCCGCGGACGCGCTGTCGCGCTTCGGCCTCGCGGTCGTGTGCGCCGCGGAGACGGACCGCGCCGTGCCGCTCGACGAAGCCGACGTCGCGCGCGCGCTGTTCCTCGTCGTCGGCGGCGAGAAGCGCGGCATCTCGCGCGCGCTCCTCGAGCGGGCCGACGTCGTCGTCGCGATCCCATACGGAAGGGACTTCCGCCAGTCGCTCGGCACGACCGCGGCCGCCGCCGTCCTCGCGTTCGAGGTGCTGCGGCAGCGCCGCCGCTAGCGCTGCTTGCGCGGCGAGATCCGTGCAGCGACGACGCGCGAGCCACGAGGGCCCGTGCGGGCGCGCGTCTGGGTGACATCCCGGCTCGGGCTCGCCTGCGTGAACCCCTGCGTGACGCGCGGCGTGGAACGCGAGGTCCCCGAGCTCGCTCGGGGGGACGTTGATCGGGTGGTGCCGGTCGATCACCGACGAGCGCCGGGGCCACAGGGGCGGAGGGACTCGAACCCCCAACCCCCGGTTTTGGAGACCGGTGCTCTGCCAGTTGAGCTACGCCCCTCTGCGGTTCGTGCGCGGGATTGTACTCGCGCCCCTGCGGGCATGGTGCCGCGCATGGACGAGAACGAGCTGGCTCGGCAGCAGGACGAAGGGGTCGAGGGCGGCGCGCTCGACGACCCGGGCGAGGGCGGCCGGCGGGCGGGCGAGCCGCAGCAGGAGCCCGTCGAGAGCGGCGGCCTCGAAGAGGCGCAGCAGGGCAAGGGCTACGGCGAGGACGAGGGGGAGCGCGCGCAGGCGATCGACGACGGGTAGCCGCGGTGGCCGCCCCCGCGCAGCGCCGCGCGCTCGGCGCCCTCTTCTTCGTCCTCGCCGCGCTGTTCGGCGGCATCGCGTTCGCGGCAGCGCGCGCGAGGGTGTGGCCGGTCGCGGCCGCGGCCGTCGCGCTTGCGTTCTGGCTCGCCGGAATGGCCGCGCGCGGCCTCCGCGGCCGCTGAGGGAATCGCCGCGCCGCGCCGTATTCTCTTGCCGTGGCCGTCGAGGACACGCAGAAGCTGTGGCTCGACTACCGCCGAAACGGCGACCGGAAGCTCCGCGACCGGCTGATCCTGACCTACGCGCCGCTCGTCAAGTACGTCGCCGGGCGGCTCGGTAGCGGGCTGCCGGCACACGTCGACGACGACGATCTCGTGTCGTACGGGCTCCTCGGGCTGATCGGGGCGATCGAGCGGTTCGACCCGGAGCGCGACATCAAGTTCGAGACGTACGCGATCGCGCGGATCAAGGGGTCGATCATCGACGAGCTGCGCTCGCTGGACTGGGTCCCGCGCTCGGTGCGCGCGCGCGCCCGCGACATCGAGCGGACGATCGGCGAGCTCGAGGCGCGCCTCGCGCGCGCGCCGACGGACGAGGAGATCTCGCAGAAGCTCGGCATCACGGGCGAGGAGCTCGACGACAGCCTCGCCGAGATCTCGCGCACGTCGATCGCGGCGCTCGACGAGCTCTGGACGGTGTCCGTCGGCGGCGACCAGATCGCGCTCATAGACACGATCGAGGACGAGCACGTGCCGAACCCGCAGTCGGCGCTCACGGAGACGGAGGTGAAGGAGGCGGTCGGGGAGGCGATCTCGCGTCTGCCCGAGCGCGAGAAGCTCGTCGTCACGCTGTACTACTACGAGGAGCTGACCCTGCGCGAGATCGGCGAGGTGCTGGGCGTCACCGAGTCGCGCGTCTCGCAGCTCCACACGAAGGCGATCCTGCGCCTGAAGGCCCGGCTCGCGGGCGCGCCGGCTCACGCGACGTTCCAGGACTGAGGGTCGAGCAGCCGCCGCCGGATCCCTTCCGCCCTCCGCGAATGACGGCCGAACCGGGACGAGCGCCGCACAGCGTCGGGGTAGACTCGCGCCGTCCCCGCCAGACCAGGAGGATCCGCGCGTATGCCCGTTGAGCCCGGCAAGATCCGCAACCTCGCCGTCGTCGGCCATCGCGGGACCGGGAAGACGTCGCTCGTCGACGCGATGCTCTTCCAGTCCGGCGCGATCAACCGCCTCGGCTCGATCGACCAGGGCACGACCGTCGGCGACTGGGCGGAGGACGAGCAGCGGAGGCGCATGTCGCTCTCGGCCTCGCTGTCGCACCTCGACTGGCAGGGACGCAAGATCAACGTCCTCGACGCGCCGGGCGATGCCGGCTTCGTCGGCGACGCGGTCGCGGCGCTGCGCGTCGTCGAGGGCGCGCTCTTCGTCGTCAGCGGCGTCATGGGCGTGGAGGTCCAGACCGGCCGCATGTGGCAGCGCGCAGAGCGGCACGGGCTCGCGCGCGTGAGCTTCGTGAACATGCTCGACCGCGAGCGGGCCGACTTCTTCCGCAGCCTCGACGCGCTTCAGGCGCAGCTCTCGCCGCGCTGCGTCGCGGTGCACCTGCCGATCGGCGCGGAGCACGAGCTGACCGGGATCGTCGACCTCCTGCACATGTGCGCGTACATGAGCCCGGAGGGCGGACGCGAGACCGGGCCGACCGAGATCCCTGCGGAGGTCGCCGACCAGGTCGAGGACTACCGGACGAGACTCCTGGACGAGGTCGTCCAGGCCGACGAGGCGCTGATGGAGCGCTACCTCGAGGGCGAGGAGCTCGGCGTCGCGGAGGTGGCGCACGCGCTCAAGGAGGCGGTGACGCGGGGCGAGATCTTCCCGGTCGCGTGCGGCGTCGCCACGAAGAACCTCGGCACGACCGCGCTCCTCGACCTCATCGTCGAGGGCGTGCCGTCGCCGGCGAAGAAGGGCGAGCCGATCGAGGTGCCGAACACGTCGACGGCTGCCTTCGTGTTCAAGACGATCGCCGACCCGTTCGCCGGCCGCATCAACGTCTTCCGCGTCCTCCACGGCACCATCTCCAGCGACTCGACGCTCGCGAACCCGCGCTCGCACTCGAAGGAGCGCGTCGGCGCGCTGCTCATGCTCCAGGGCAAGGAGCACACGCAGGCGCCCGAGTTCGCGACCGGCGACATCGGCGCCGTCGCGAAGCTGAAGGAGACCGCGACGGGCGACCTCCTGCTCGACCACGAGGAGCCGGTCGAGCTGCCGCAGATCGACTTCCCGGCGCCGGTGATGAGCTTCGCGGTCACGCCGAAGGCGAAGGGCGACGAGGAGAAGGTCGCGACGTCGCTGCGGCGGCTCGCCGAGGAGGATCCAACGCTGGAGCTCAGGCGGGATCCGCAGACGGGCGAGCAGCTTCTCTCCGGCCTCTCGCAGATGCACGTGGAGGTCGCGGTCGAGCGGCTGCGCTCGCGCTTCAACGTCGACGTCGAGCTGCACCCGCCGCGCGTCCCGTACCTCGAGACGATCCGGCGCGAGTCGCGCGCTCAGGGCCGGTACAAGAAGCAGACGGGCGGGCGCGGCCAGTTCGGCGACTGCCACGTCGTGCTCGAGCCGATGGAGGGGCACAGCGGCTACGAGTTCGTCGACCAGATCGTCGGCGGAGTCATCCCGCAGGGCTTCCGTCCCGCGGTTGACAAGGGGATCCAGGAGGCGATGCAGCACGGCGACCTCGCGGGCGCGCCCGTGCAGGGCGTGCGAGTGCGGCTCGTCGACGGCTCGTACCACACCGTCGACTCCTCGGAGATGGCGTTCAAGATCGCCGGGTCGATGGCGTTCAAGGCCGCCTACGAGAAGGCGGACCCGGTGCTGCTCGAGCCGATCATGGAGCTGGAGGTCACCGTCCCCGACGAGGCCGTCGGCGCCGTCAACGGCGACCTGAACTCGCGCCGCGGACGCCTCCACGGGATGGAGCCGGCGGGCGGCACGACGACGATCAGGGCCGAGGTCCCGATGTCCGAGATCCTCACGTACTCGCAGTCGCTCACCTCGCTCACGGGCGGCCGCGGCGACTACCACATGCACTTCCTCCGCTACGAGGAGGTGCCCGCGCACATCGCGCAGAAGCTGATCACGGAGACGAAGCGGGAGCGCGAAGAAGCACGCGTGTAGGCGTGCGCGGGCACACTTCGACGATGCGAATCCAGCAGTCGGCGACCCGGACGTGCGCGATCTGCGGGCGGTCGCTGCTCATGGGGGAGCGGGCTGTGCGCTTCGCGCCCGACGGCGACGACTTCGTCGACGTGTGCCCGCTCTGCCAGGGGACTGCGCTCGACAGCGGCTGGGTGAAGGAAGGGAGCCCGACGACGCCGACCGTGGCCGCGGACCGGCGGAGGCGACGGTCCGGCGGCCTCGCCCGGTTCTTCGAGTCGCGGCGCACGCACCACACGGAGCCGGTCGTCGCGGAGCCGATCCTGAGGCGGCTGTCGGAGCCCGAGCTCGCGACGGTCGAGGCAGCGGACCTCTTCAACGCGAGCGACTACCGCCGGACCGTCGGCGGGATCGCGAAGAGCCTGGGGCAGCCGCGCGCGAGCATCCGCGCGCTGTCGGGCGTGAACGCCGACCTCGTCGTCACCGTCGCCTGGGACATCTCGTGGTACCAGTACCGCGTGACTCGGGACTCGCCGCAGCCGGTCCGCCTCGCCGAGCGTGGGCACGACCCGTCGGAGCTCGAACCGGCGTTCACCGCGTGGAACGCACGCATCGAAGAGGACGGGCGGCTCGTCCCGGACATCGCGCGCCTCTAGAACTCGCGCGCGGCCACCTACACTCCGAGCCAGGATGATCTACTGCGTGATCCCGCGGGAGCTCGCGGACGAGCTCTACGACAAGATGGTCGAGTACTACGCGGACAACCCGAACGTGACGGTTATCGTCGACCGGCGCGAGGGGCCCGACCGGCGCGCTGCGGCCGCTCCGAGCGGCGAGGACAAACGCGAGCTTCGCGACCGCCGTCGCGCGCGCGTGCCGGGGACGTTCCCCGAGACCGAGGCTGCGGACTAGCTTCTAGAATCGCGTCGTGGCCGTCCTCGACGCGCAGACCTTCCGGAACTACGTCGGCGGCGAGTGGGTCGACGCCGCGAGCGGCGAGACGTTCGAGAGCACGAGCCCGGCCACGGGCGAGCGGCTGGGGACGTTCCCGCGCTCCGCCGCCGACGACGTCGAGCGCGCGGTCGCCGCCGCGAAGGCGGCATGGGAGGAGTGGCGGCTCGTCCCGGCGCCGAAGCGCGGCGAGATCCTCTACCGGTTCGCGAACCTGCTCGCGGAGCAGAAGGACGAGCTCGCCGAGCTGATGAGCCGGGAGATGGGCAAGGTGCTCCCGGAGGCGGGCGGCGACGTGCAGGAGGCGATCGACATGTCGCTGTACATGGCCGGCGAGGGAAGGCGCCTCTTCGGGCACACGACGCCGTCCGAGCTGCGCGACAAGTTCATGATGAGCGTGCGGATGCCCGTCGGCGTCGTCGGCGCGATCACGCCGTGGAACTTCCCGATCGCGATCCCGTCGTGGAAGATCGCGCCCGCGCTCGTCTGCGGCAACACCGTCGTGCTGAAGCCCGCGGAGGAGACGCCGCTCATGGCGGAGCGCTTCGTCGAGCTCTTCGAGGAGGCGGGGCTGCCGCCGGGCGTCCTGAACGTGGTGCACGGGTTCGGCGAGGACGCAGGCGACGCGCTCGTGCGCCACCCCGACGTTCCGATCATCACCTTCACCGGCCACCGCGAGACGGGCATCCACGTCACGAAGGCCGCTGCGGACGCGCTCAAGCACGTCCATCTCGAGCTCGGCGGCAAGAACGCGATCATCGTCATGGACGACGCCGACCTCGAGCTCGCGGTGGAGGGGATCGTCTGGTCCGCGTTCGGCACCTCGGGCCAGCGCTGCACCGCCGCCAGTCGCGTGATCGTCCACGAGCGCGTGTACGACGCGCTCCAGCGCAAGCTGGTCGCGGCGGCGGAGTCGATGCGCCTCGGCGTCGGCTGGGACGAGAGCACGGATCTCGGGCCGGTGATCAGCGGTGCGGCGCTCGACCGGATCCACTCGTACACGCAGGTCGGCCGCGACGAGGGCGCGCGCCTGCTTACGGGCGGCGAGATTGCGAGCGACGGCGAGCTCGAGAAGGGCTTCTACTACCGCCCGACGGTCTTCGGCGACGTCGAGCCGCAGATGCGAATCGCGCAGGAGGAGATCTTCGGCCCCACGACGGCGCTGATCCCGGTGCGCGACTTCGACGAGGCCGTCCGCGCTGCGAACGGGATCAAGTACGGGCTCTCGTCGGCGATCTTCACGCGGGACGTCGACCGCGCGTTCCGCGCGATGCGCGACCTCCAGACCGGGATCACGTACGTGAACGCCGGGACGACCGGCGCCGAGGTGCACCTGCCCTTCGGCGGCACGAAGGACACGGGGAACGGTCACCGCGAGGCGGGGCAGGCGGCCCTCGACGTCTTCACGGAGTGGAAGTCGATCTACGTCGACTACTCGGGCCGGCTCCAGCGTGCGCAGATCGACAACGTCGAGCGCCCGGCGCCGTAGCGGGCGGCGCTCCGCGCAGCGCGAGTCGAAGGCCCGACCCGCAGCCCCCGATGGGGGTGCGCGAAGCCCCTGCCGGGAGCGTACTCGACGCCGCGTCACGAGAGCGTGACCGGCGTGCGCCGGTTCGGTGCCGCCGGCGCTAGGTGTACGTCAGGATGTGGAAGAGCTCGACGTCGAGCCCCGTCGCGCTCGCGCGCGCGAGCCTCGCGATCCCGTTCTCCTCCTCGAAGATCAGCACGAGCTCCCCGCCGACGTCGTCGGCGCGGTCGAGCTGGTCGAGGCGGAAGAGGAGCGACGCCGTCTGATCGCCCGAGACGAACAGCAGTCGAGCCTCGACGTTGTTCGTGCGGCCGAAGTCGTGCCCCTCGTGGAGCGTGAACTCCCAGTTCTGGCGCGGCGTCGCCCAGTCCTCGATCGTCAGCGCGAGGATCTCGAGGCCCTCGTCGACCTCGATCTCGATGTGCCTGTCGCCGCGCTCCTCCGGAGTCGGCCGCGGCTGCACCTGCATCGTCGCCATGGCGCCGCCGTTCCCGCGCCCGCGGCGGCTGAAACGGCTTAGCATCCTCGCGTGGACGCTCGGGAAGCCGCGACGCAGTGGGTCGAGACGTGGGCACCCGCGTGGCCGGCGAAGGACGTGGAGGCCATCTCGGCGCTGTACGCCGACGCCGCCACGTACCGCGCGCTCGCGTTTCGCGAGCCGCGCGGCACCGCGAGCTACCTCGCCGACACGTTCGCCGCGGAGCACGACGTCGAGTGCTGGTTCGGCGAGCCCGTCACCGCAGGCGATCGAGCCGCTGTCGAGTGGTGGGGGAGCTGGGTGGAGAGCGGCAACGCGCTCACGCTCGCCGGCGCGACGTTCCTGCGCTTCGACGGCGAGGGCACGCTCGTCGACCACCGCGACTACTGGAACGAGCTCCGTCGCCGCGCGAGCCCGTACGCGGGCTGGTGAACCGCAAGCTGGTCGTCTTCGTCCCGCGCGAGGCGCTCGAGGACGTCCGCGACGCGCTCTTCGCGGCGGGCGCGGGGCGGATCGGCGACTACGAGCGGTGCAGCTGGTACGGCGCCGGGACGGGGACGTTCCTCGGCGGCGCCGAGACGGCGCCCAGCGTCGGAGAGCGCGGGCGCGAGGAGCGCGTCGCCGAGTTGCGACTGGAGACGGTGTTCCCGGCGGATCGGCAGGCCGACGTCGTGCGCGCGCTCCGCGCGGCACATCCGTACGAAGAGCCCGCGTTCGACATCTACGCGCTCGTCGACGCGTGAAGGCGAAGCTGTCGACGGACGGCGGTGCGCGCGGGAACCCCGGCCCCGCCGCGTTCGGCTACGTGCTCGAGGCGGACGACGGAACCGTGCTCGCCGCCCACGGCGAGCGGATCGGGGTTGCGACGAACAACGTCGCCGAGTACCGCGCGCTCGTCGCCGGGCTCGAGAAGGCGCTCGAGCTCGGCGTGGGGGAGGTGGACGTCGTCTCCGACTCGGAGCTCCTCGTCAAGCAGATGCGCGGCGAGTACAAGGTGAAGAACGAGGCACTGCGGGCGCTGTCGGTCGCAGCCGCGCGACTCGGACGCGATCTCGAGCGCGTCAGCTACCGCGCCGTCCGCCGCGAGCACAACGAGCTTGCCGACCGGCTCGTGAACGAAGCCCTGGACGCCGCCGACGCCTGACGCTCACCGCAAGGGCGCGCCCGGCGTTCCGTCACCGTACTGCGCGACAACGGCGGCGGGACCAGCGCGGGCGATGAGAGGAGGAGGAGCGGATGATGGGACTCGAACCCACGACCTTCTGCATGGCAAGCAGACGCTCTAGCCAACTGAGCTACATCCGCGCGAGCGCGATTATAGCCGCGACGAACGGGCGCGCGGCCCGGCGCGTGGCGGCGCCGATGCCGGAGGGGGCCGTCCGAATAAGCCAGGAGACCGCTGGTGCAGCGCACGCTTCCCGTTGATCGTGGGCCTCGGTCAGAGCCTGAACGGGTCGAGGATCAGGCGCGCGACCATCATCGCGACGACGTTCGTGACGCGCCGTTCGCGAAGCGGCCGTACCGTCGCACAGCGACCTAGCCGTGCGTCGCGCTCGCGCTCCTGACGGCGGAGCGACCGCGGGAGTGCACGCGCATCCCATCGGCAGCAGGTTTAGCAGCTTTTTTCGCCGATTCTGCACCAGCTTTGCGAGTTTTTGTTGCATTTCTGGTGAATCTCATTTAGGTTCCGCACCGACACAGGGACGGACTGCGGCACTGCGGCCTACTCCGCCCCTTTCGTGACATCCGCTCCGGGCGCCTGCGTCCGGGAGCGGCCAAATCGGCGTGATCTGCGGCAAGGGGCTCGCGCAGGAGCCCCTGCAGGGAGAGAGGGTTGGAGATGGAACAGGGACGGAAGGGCGTCAAGCGCGCGTGCAAGCTGCTCGTGCTCGCCGCGTTGATGACGACGATCGCCGGCGTGTTCGCGGCCGCGGCCGGCGCGAGAGTGGACGCGGGCGGCAGCCTTGCGAGCGGTCCGCTCGTGACGCCGACCGCGTACAGCGGGAACATGACGTGCAAGTCGCTCCTCGGTAGCGACACCGCCTACGAGGTCAAGATCGACCCGCCGACGTCCGGCACGTACGGACCGGTAACGGCGACGTTCTACGACGACGGCGAGAAGGTCAGCTTCACGTCGACCGTGCCGGTGCTCGCCGTGTTCGTGAAGGGCGGCAACGAGGGCGGCAACTTCTACGACTACCGCACGCTGACGCCGCCGGGCACGACGGCCGACAGCAACCTCACCGTTCCGAACGCGCAGCAGCAGATCAGCCACGTCTCGTTCTGCTGGAACGAGAACCCGCTCACGCTTCCGAACCTCCAGGCGTCCAAGACCGCGAACGGCTCGTACGACCGGACCGTGACGTGGTCGCTGGAGAAGTCGGTCGACGACGACAGCCACACGGGTACGGCCGGGGACGCGTTCAACTCGACGTGGTCGGTCAAGGCGACCAAGTCCGTGCAGGAGGCGAACTATGCGGTCGCCGGCACGATCACCGTCACCAACCCGTCCACGACCAGCTCGCAGTCGTTCACGGTGAGCGACAAGCTGAGCGACGGCACCGCTGCGAGCGTGAGCTGTCCGGCCTCGATCGTCGCGCCCAGCAGCAGCGTAGTCTGCAGCTACACGGCGTCGCCGACGGGCACCTCCGCGACGTCGAACACGGCGACCGTCGTGCCGGGGCACGGCGCGACCGTCACGGCGACCGTTCCGGTCACGTTCGCTGCGAACGTGAACGGCGACGAGTCGGTGACGCTCGGCGACGCGCGGCTCGGCTACTCGAAGTCGATCTCCGCGACCACGGCCGAGACGTTCCCCGAGCCCTTCAAGTGCTCGAGCAACCAGAGCGACTACACCGACGGCGCCGACAGCGACGCGCACGTCAACACGGCGACGCTGAACGGCCCGAACACGAACCTGTCGAAGGATGCCGCGGTCACCGTCAACTGCACCCTGCCCAAGCTGCAGGCCGCGAAGACCGCGGCCGCAGCTACGACCGCAAGGTCGAGTGGTCGCTCGGGGCGGTCGGTCAGCCCGGCCAGCCACAGCGGCAACGCCGGTGCGGCGCCGGCAGCTCGACGTGGTCGGTCACCGCGACCAAGTCCGAGACGTTCGTCAACTACAAGGTCAGCGGCAAGATCACACCAACCCGTCCGCGATCGCGCAGTCGTTCAGCGTCCGACAAGCTGACGACGGCAGCGAGGCGAGCGTCAGCTGTCCGGCCTCGATCGTCGCGCCCAGCGGCAGCGTCGAGTGCAGCTACACGGCGTCGCCGACCAAGGACGCGACCACGGCGACCGTCTCGGCGGCAGGAAACGCGCGACCGTCACGGCGACCGCCGAGGTCACGTTCGCCGCGAACGTGAACGGCGACGATCGGTGACGCTCGGCGACGCGCGGCTCGACTACTCGAAGACGATCGGCACGACGACCGTGCTCGAGCGTTCTTTCGTCAGGCGCTCTACAAGGGCGCCGACAGCGACGCCGAGACGAACGTCGCGACCCTGAACGGGCGGAACACACGGTCACCGTCAACCCGGCCAGCGAAGACGGCGGCCGGCAGCTCGACCGCAAGGTCGAGTGGTCGCTCGCGAAGTCGGTCAGCCCGGCCAGCCACAGCGGCAACGCCGGTGAGGGCGCCGGCAGCTCGGACTGGAAGGTCACCGCGACCAAGTCCGAGACGTTCGTCAACTACAAGGTCAGCGGCAAGATGCGGTCACCAACCCGGCCGCGATCGCGCAGTCCTTCAGCGTCGCCGACAAGCTCGACGACGGCAGCGAGGCGAGCGTCAGCTGCCCGGCGGGCTCCGTCCCGGCCGGCGGCAGCGTCGAGTGCTCCTACACCGCCGCTGCGACCAAGGACGCGAAGCTGAACACGGCGACCGTCTCGGCGGCAGGAAACGCCGACGTGAAGGCAACGCCGAGGTCGCCTTCAGCGAGGGCGGCGTGATCGGCGAGGACTCGCTGACGCTCGCCGACCCGCGGCTCGACTTCTCCGAGACGATCGGCAAGACGACCGTGCTCGAGCGCCCGCAGGGCTTCCGCTGCCCGGCCGATCCGGCGCTCTACAGCGAGGGCAAGCACAGCTACACCGAGACGAACGTCGCGACCCTGAAGGGCGGCAACGTCGACCTGAAGGCCGACGCCGCCGTCACCGTCAACTGCACCCTGCCCAAGCTGCAGGCCGCGAAGACCGCGGCCGGCAGCTACGACCGCAAGGTCGAGTGGTCGCTCGCGAAGTCGGTCAGCCCGGCCAGCCACAGCGGCAACGCCGGTGAGGGCGCCGGCAGCTCGGACTGGAAGGTCACCGCGACCAAGTCCGAGACGTTCGTCAACTACAAGGTCAGCGGCAAGATCACGGTCACCAACCCGCCGCGATCGCGCAGTCCTTCAGCGTCGCCGACAAGCTCGACGACGGCAGCGAGGCGAACGTCAGCTGCCCGGCGGGCTCCGTCCCGGCCGGCGGCAGCGTCGAGTGCTCCTACACCGCCGCTGCGACCAAGGACGCGAAGCTGAACACGGCGACCGTCTCGGCGGCAGGAAACGCCGACGTGAAGGCAACCGCCGAGGTCGCCTTCGCCGAGGGCGGCGTGATCGGCGAGGACTCGCTGACGCTCGCCGACCCGCGGCTCGACTACTCCGAGACGATCGGCAAGACGACCGTGCTCGAGCGCCCGCAGGGCTTCCGCTGCCCGGCCGATCCGGCGCTCTACAGCGAGGGCAAGCACAGCTACACCGAGACGAACGTCGCGACCCTGAAGGGCGGCAACGTCGACCTGAAGGCCGACGCCAACGTCACCGTCAACTGCACCCTGCCCAAGCTGCAGGCCGCGAAGACCGCGGCCGGCAGCTACGACCGCAAGGTCGAGTGGTCGCTCGCGAAGTCGGTCAGCCCGGCCAGCCACAGCGGCAACGCCGGTGAGGGCGCCGGCAGCTCGGACTGGAAGGTCACCGCGACCAAGTCCGAGACGTTCGTCAACTACAAGGTCAGCGGCAAGATCACGGTCACCAACCCGGCCGCGATCGCGCAGTCCTTCAGCGTCGCCGACAAGCTCGACGACGGCAGCGAGGCGAACGTCAGCTGCCCGGCGGGCTCCGTCCCGGCCGGCGGCAGCGTCGAGTGCTCCTACACCGCCGCTGCGACCAAGGACGCGAAGCTGAACACGGCGACCGTCTCGGCGGCAGGAAACGCCGACGTGAAGGCAACCGCCGAGGTCGCCTTCAGCGAGGGCGGCGTGATCGGCGAGGACTCGCTGACGCTCGCCGACCCGCGGCTCGACTTTCCGAGACGATCGGCAAGACGACCGTGCTCGAGCGCCTGGAGGGCTTCCGCTGCCCGGCCGATCCGGCGCTCTACAGCGAGGGCAAGCACAGCTACACCGAGACGAACGTCGCGACCCTGAAGGGCGGCAACGTCGACCTGAAGGCCGACGCCAACGTCACCGTCAACTGCACCCTGCCCAAGCTGCAGGCCGCGAAGACCGCGGCCGGCAGCTACGACCGCAAGGTCGAGTGGTCGCTCGCGAAGTCGGTCAGCCCGGCCAGCCACAGCGGCAACGCCGGGCAGTCGTTCAACTCGACGTGGACGGTGACTGCGACGAAGAGCGCCGCCGAGGCCAACCACAAGGTCACTGGGACGATCACGGTCACCAACCCGGCCGCGATCGCGCAGACGTTCACCGTCACCGACCGGCTGGACGACGGGACCGAGGCGACCGTCTCGTGCCCCACGGGGACCGTCGCCGCCGGGGCGACCGTCAGTTGCACCTACACGGCCGCGACCGCCAAGGCGAAGGAGAACGTCGCCACGGTGTCCGCCGCGGGTAACGCCGACGTGACTGCGAAGGCCGACGTGAGCTACACCGCGAACGTGATCGGCGACGAGTCGGTGACGCTCGGAGACGCTCGCTTCACGTACTCGACGCAGATCTCGGCGGACAAGACGCAGACGTTCCCGGAGACGTTCACGTGTCCGACGGACGCGGCGAAGTACGACTCCACGGGCAAGTACAGCTTCACGCCGACGAACCTGGCAACGCTCACGGGCACGAACACGAACCTCGAGGCGAGCGCGGCCGTCGTCGTGAACTGCACGATCCAGCAGTGGGCCGACGAGACGGCGACCGGCGCGGGCAAGACCTACCCAGGTAGCAACAACTGGTTCATGTACACGAAGTACACGACGTCGAAGGTGGACCTGATCGCGGGCCAGCACTACGACGCCGGCGACATCCACATGAGCCGGAACGAGACGACGACGTTCATCCGGATCGACCTGCACGACGGTTATCGCTGGGCGAACGTGCTGGAGAACCTCAAGATCCAGGACTTCAACAAGGAACCGACGTCGTACGTCGAGCCGGGAGCGTTCAAGCACAAGTGGACGATCGACCCGTCGAAGCGGACCGTCACGGTGGAGATCCCGGGCGTCAAGGCCGGGTACTACGGGATCCACGGCGACGTGCAGCGTCTGCTGCGGTAGCAGCACCACGGAACCTCGTCGACGAAACCGGGCGGCCGAATGGCCGCCCGGTTTCTCGTCGGAGTCGGTTCAGCGTCGAGCCGGCGCGGGCGCTAGGGTTCCCGCATGGCCTTTCTGAAGTCCGACGAGGAACGGGCCGAGCGGGCGCGGCTCGAGGAGGAGCGCCGGCAGCGCGACGAGAACCCGGCTCGCCGCTTCGAGTACCACGTCCTCCGCGTCGGCACGAAGGCGCGCGCCGAGGGGCAGCTGAACGAGCTCGGCGCGAAGGGCTGGCAGCTCGTGCAGGTGATCGAGACGGAAGGCCACCTCGCCTTCTACCTCGAGCGCGAGCTCGTCCCGTCCGGCTAACCCGCCGGGTCGGTCGCGCGCTCGGCCGCGGCGCGGTGGCGGGCCAGCCACTCCTGCGGCGGCCGCCAATCCGAGGCCCACGTCGGCGGCTCGTACGCGCCGCGCTTGCCGCCGATCAGCAGCAGCACGGTCGGCGTCGTCAGTGCGATCGCGCCGCGGACGACCTCCGGCTCGAGGAACAGCGCGTCCCCACGCCCGGCTTCCACCTCTTCGCCGTCGCAGACGAACCGCACGCGCCCGTCGATGACGACGTAGAGCTCTTCCTGGCCGTACGGGAGCTCGTGGTGCGGGGGGACGAGCGCCTTTCCGGCTTCGGCCTCGACGGCCGTGACGCCGAACGCCGTGACTCCGAAGAACCGGCGCAGCGCGTGCCACTTCCGGCTCAGCTCCGGGTACCCCGGCAGCTCCACGCGCCCCGTCGTCTCGCCGCGTATCTCGGCGCGCGCGGCCTCGCGTTCTTCGGGCGTCACGCCGTCGTCCGGAGGCGGAAGCCCCGCGACTCCGGGGACGTCGAGGACATTCGCCAGACGCCAGCGCGGCTCTGCCATCAGCCTTCGTAGCGCTCGTCCGCGACGGCGAGCGCCTCGTCGAGCGCCGCGACGCCGTCCGCGAGCTCGTCCGCCGTGATCGTCAGCGGCGGGCAGACCATCACGACGTTCCAGTGCGTCATCAGGTAGAGGCCGCGCTCGAGCGCGGCCTTCGCGAGCCGCGCGACGGGCGCGAACGCCTCTCCCGTCGCGTTGAACGGGACGAGCGGCTCGCGCGTCTCGCGGCTCTTGACGAGCTCGAGGCCCCAGAAGCAGCCGAGGCCGCGGACGTCGCCGACCGACGGGTGCCGCACGCCGAGCCCGTTCAGCGCCTCGCGGAAGACCCGGTCAGCGCCTCGCGGAAGACAGCACAAACTNGACGAGTCGCCCATCGCGGCCGCGTTCTCGACGATCCCCTCCTCCCAGAAGCCTCGATCGATGCGACCGCGGACGCTGCCGCGAGCGGATGGCCGCCGTTCTCGACGATAACGCCTCGATCGACGCGACCGCGGACGCTCCGCCCGCGAAGTACTTGTCGCGCACCCACTCCGCGATCGGCTCGGAGACGACCATCGCCCCGAGCGGCACGTAGCCGGAGTTGATCCCCTTCGCGACGGTGAGGATGTCGGGGACGACGTCCCAGTGCTCGCAGGCGAACCACTTGCCCGTGCGGCCGAAGCCCGCCATCACCTCGTCGCAGATGAGCAGGATCCCGTGCCGGTCGCAGACCTCGCGGATCGACTGCAGGTAGCCGTCGGGTGGGACGATGATCCCGTTCGTCCCGACTACGGTCTCGAGGATGACGGCCGCGACGGTGTGCGGCCCCTCGTACTGGAGGATCTCCTCGAGGTGCGGCGCGCCCGTGCAGACGGGGCACGGGTCGGGATGGCCGGCGGGGCAGCGGTACGTGTACGGATCGAGCATCCGCACCACGCCCGGGCTCCCGGGCTCGGCGTGCCAGCGGCGCGGATCGCCGGTGAGCGTGATCGCGCCGGCGGTGGCTCCGTGGTAGGAGCGGTAGCGGGCGACGATCTTGTGCCGGCCCGTATACCAGCGCGCGAGCTTGATCGCGTTCTCGTTCGCCTCCGCGCCACCGTTCGTGAAGAACGACATCGTCAGGTTCCCCGGCGTCACCTCGGCGAGCAGGCGCGCGAGCGTCGAGCGCGGCTCGGTCGCCATCGGCGGGCCGATCGTGCACAGGCGGTCCGCCTGCTCCTTGATCGCGGCGACGACGCGCGGGTGCTGGTGCCCGAGCGAGACGTTGACGAGCTGCGACGCGAAGTCGAGGTAGCGGTTGCCGTCGTAGTCCCAGAAGTAGCGCCCCTCGCCGCCGGCGACGGCGAGCGGCTCGAGCGCCGACTGCACCGACCAGGAGTGGAGGACGTAGCGCTTCGCGTCGTCGACGACCTGCCGGCCGAGCTGCGAGTTCGTCTCGACAATCGCCATCGCCACCTCCTCGTCGGTGCCCCGGATCGTAGTGCGTCGCGGTACCCTCCGCAGACCCGCCTGAGGAGGATCGGATGACGGAGCTCGCCACCCCACCCGCCGAGCAGGAGCAGGAGATCGCGCGGATCAGCCACTGGATCGGCGGGCGCAGCGTCGCGGGCTCGTCGGGGCGGAGCGGCCCCGTGTACGACCCGGCGATGGGGCGCCAGACCGGCGCCGTCGACTTCGCGAGCGTCGAGGAGGTCGATCGGGCGGTGCGGACGGCGCGCGACGCGTTCCCCGCGTGGCGCGCGACCTCGCTCTCGAAGCGCTCCGAGATCCTCTTCCGCATGCGGCAGCTCTTCTACGAGCGCCGCGAGGACATCGCGCGGATGCTCACCGCGGAGCACGGGAAGGTCTTCTCCGACGCGCTCGGCGAGGTGGCGCGAGGCCTCGAGGTGATCGAGTTCGCGTGCGGGATCCCGACGCTCCTCAAGGGCGACTACTCGGAGCAGGCCTCGACGGGCGTCGACGTCTACTCGATCCGGCAGCCGGTCGGCGTCGTCGCCGGCATCACGCCGTTCAACTTCCCGGCGATGGTGCCGATGTGGATGTTCGCGCCGGCTCTCGCCTGTGGGAACACGTTCGTCCTGAAGCCGTCTGAGAAGGACCCGTCCGCGTCGCTCCTGATCGCGGAGCTCCTCCAGGAGGTCGGAATCCCGGACGGCGTCTTCAACGTCGTCCACGGAGACAAGCTGGCGGTCGACGCGCTCCTCGACCACCCGGATGTCGACGCGATCAGCTTCGTCGGCTCGACGCCGATCGCGCGCTACATCTACGAGCGCGGGTCGCAGGCGGGGAAGCGCGTGCAGGCGCTCGCCGGCGCGAAGAACCACATGGTCGTCCTCCCGGACGCGGACATCGAAATGGCCGCGGACGCGGCGGTGAGCGCCGGCTACGGCTCCGCAGGGGAGCGCTGCATGGCGATCTCGGTCGTGGTCGCGGTCGGGGACGCCGCCGATCCGCTCGTCGACGCGATCAAGGAGCGCCTGCCGAAGATCAAGGTCGGGAACGGCTTCGAGCCCGACGTCGAGATGGGCCCGCTGATCACGCGCGAGCACCGTGACAAGGTCGCGTCGTTCATCGACAAGGGTCGCGAGGCGGGGGCGACGATCGTCGCCGGCGGGCGCGAGCAGGAGGTGGACGGCGACGGCTTCTTCCTCGCGCCCTCGCTGCTCGACAACGTGACGCCGCAGATGGAGGTGTACCTCGAGGAGATCTTCGGGCCCGTTCTCGGCGTCACGCGCGTCGAGACGTACGACGAGGCGCTGCGGCTCGTGAACGAGAACTCGTACGGGAACGGGACGGCGATCTTCACCCGCGACGGCGGCGTCGCACGGCAGTTCCAGTTCGACGTGCAGGCCGGGATGGTCGGGATCAACGTGCCGATCCCGGTGCCGGTCGCGTACTACTCGTTCGGCGGCTGGAAGGACTCGCTCTTCGGGGACACGCACATCTACGGGCCCGAGGGGATCAACTTCTACACGCGCGGGAAGGTCGTCACGAGCCGGTGGCCCGACCCGGCCACGAGCAAGGTCGACCTCGGCTTCCCGCAGACGCGCTGAGGAGGACGACGATGGTCGAGGATCCGAGCGGCATAGACCGCGAGCCGAGCCCGGCGGAAGCGCGCGACGCGCAGGATCCGGAGCGCGAGCTCGAGGGCGGCGACGATTCGGTGCGCGAGGAGGAGGCGCCGGCCAGCAGCGACGTGCAGCCCGAAGACCCGGATTACCCCGGCGCCGAGAGCCCAGCGCCGATCGACTAGCGGTCGCGGCTCGCACTGCCGCCGCGGCCGCGCTGCGAAGAGAAGTCACGAGGGTCTGACCCTCGATGCCGTCCTCAGGGGACGGTTGTGGAGCGATCGTCACACACTCGTCACGAAGGGCATGGCCGCCCCCGGCGGGGTCGCGTGTCAGGCCGCGGCGGAAGTCCGCTCCGGCTTCAGCTCCTCGCCGAACTTCGCCCGCTTGACGAACTGTCCGATCCCCGGTTGCGCCACGAGCTCGCCGTTCTCGACGAGCACCTGACCGCGCAGGAGCACGACCTCGGGCGACCCCGTCACCTCCGTCCCCTCGAACAGGTTGTAGTCCGACCTCGAGTGGTGCGTCGCGGCCGAGATCGTGTGGCGGCGCTCCGGGTCGAAGACGACGAGGTCCGCGTCGGCGCCGACCGCGATCGTGCCCTTCCGCGGGTAGAGGCCGAACAGCTTCGCCGGGTTCGTCGCGAGCAGCTCGACCATCCGGTTGAGCGTGATCCGACCCGCGCGGACGCCGAACTCGTGGATCATGTGCAGCCGGTTCTCGAGGCCGGGCCCGCCGTTCGGGATCTTCGAGAAGTCGTCGCGCCCGAGCGTCTTCTGCCCGTCCCACAGGAACGCGCAGTGATCGGTCGAGATGGCGGAGAGCGCGTCCGTGCGCACGGCGTTCCAGAGGTACTCCCAGTTCGACTCGTCCCGTACGGGCGGCGAGTAGACGTACTTCGCCCCCTCGAAGTTCGGCTTCGCGATGTCGTCGAGGCTGTTGAAGAAGTACTGCGTGCAGGTCTCGCCCCAAACGTTCCAGCCCATGTCGCGCGCGCGCGCGATCGGCTCGACGGCCTCGCGACAGGTGACGTGGACGACGTAGAGGGGCGCCCCGGCGAGGTGCGCGAGCTGGATCGCGCGGTTCGTCGCTTCGCCCTCCGCCTCGGGCGGGCGCGTCAGGGCGTGGTAGATCGGCTCCGTCTTCCCCGCCGCGAGCGCCTCTTTCACGAGCACGTCGATCACGTCGCCGTTCTCGGCGTGCACCATCACGAGCGCACCGGATTGCGACGCGACCTCCATCGCGCGGTAGAGCGTCTCGTCGTCGACCATCAGCACGCCCTTGTAGGCCATGAAGAGCTTGTAGGAGGTGACGCCCTGCTCGGGGAGCGACGCGAGCTCCTCGAGCGTGCCGCCTTCCTCGAGGTCGGTGACCGCCATGTGGTAGCCCATGTCGATCACCTGCTTGCCGTCGGCCTTTGCCTTCCAGGCGTCGAGCGCGTCGGCGAACGACTGCCCTCGGCCTTGGATCACGAAGTCGACGTGACACGTCGTGCCGCCGAACGCCGCCGAGGTCTGACCCGACTCGACGTCGTCAATCGTCACCGTGCCGCCGAACGGCATGTCGAGGTGCGTGTGCGGGTCGACGCAGCCCGGCAGGACGTACCTGCCGGACGCGTCGATCACCCGCTCTGCCTCGACGTCGAGCGACTCGCCGACCAGGGAGAACCGCTCGTCCTCGACGAAGACGTCGGCGACGTAGTCGTCGGCCGCGGTCACGACGCGGCCGCCCTTGATCAGAACGGACACAGCGGATCTCCCTTCTCTCGCTTTGCCTCGCGGCGCTACTCGCCGCCCTCCGTCACCTCGACCTGCTCCTTCTCCCAGCCCTCGCCCTTCACGTCCTCGTCCTTCAGCTCCGCGACCGCGGCCTCGGCGAGGTCGGTGCGATACGCGTCGTCCGTCGCGGGCTTCTTGATCACGCCGAACTGCTCCGCGATGTCCGCCGTCCGCTCGAAGTCCTCCTCGTCCATCACGCCGATCCCGGTGTCGTTCGGCCAGATCAGCGCGTTGATCTCGTTCAGCATCCAGCGCTGGTGGCCCTCGCCGAGCGTCGGGCCGTTGTCGAGCACGATCTGGAGGCACTCGTCGGGGTTGTCGCGGCAGTAGATCCAGCCGCGGAAGCTCGCCTTCAGGAACCGCCGCGCGACGTCCTGGTTCTGCTCCTCCGCGATCCAGTCACCGCGGACGAAGACGCCGTCCTCGAGCATTGCCGTCCCCGCCTCCTCCATCGTGATCACGTTCAGGTCGTCGAGCGTGTAGAGCTCACCCGTCTCCGGGTTCTTCTGCTCGAGCACCTGCGCGAGCTCGTTGTACGTCATCGCCGCGGCGGCGTCGACTTCGCGCTTGATGAACAGGTTCATGTCGAACGGCTGGTCGACGATCGTGACGTCGTTCTTGTCCTTCGGGTCGATGCCGTTCTTCGTCAGCGCCGCGTAGAGCTCGAACTGGTTGCCGCAGCACCAGACGCCGACCTTCTTGCCGCGCATGTCGGCGATCGTCTCGATCCCGCTGTCCTTCCACGTGACCTCGGTCATCCCGGAGCGGGCGAAGACCTGCGCGATGTTGACGATGTCGCCGCCCTGGTCGCGCGTCGCGAGGAGCGACGGGAGCCAGTTGATGCCGAACTCGGCCTGGCCGCTCGCGACGACCTGCTCGGGGGTGATGTCCGGCCCACCCGGCTTGATGGTCACGTCGAGGCCCTCGTCCTCATAGAAGCCCTGCTCGAGCGCGGCGTAGTAGCCGGCGAACTGCGCCTGCGTCACCCACTTGAGCTGGAGCGTGACCTTCGTCGCCTCCTGCGTCTCGCCGGCGGCCGTCTCGCCGCCGCCGGCCTCGCCCTCCTCGTCGCCGCCGCCGCAGCCGACGAGTGCGAACAGCGCCGCGACGAGAAGCGCCGCGAGCCACAACCAGGTCCGTCCCTTCATCCTCTCTCCTTTCTCGCTTGCGTCAGTCGGCCGTCCGCGTGGACGGGTGCCAGCCCATCGTCAACCGCTCCACGAGCGCGATGACGAGGTAGAACGCGATGCCGAGCAGGCTGGCGACGAGGATCGCCGCCCACGCGGTCTCGAACTGGAAGAGCGCGGTCGCACTGCGGATCTGGACGCCGAGCGCCTCCTGCGAGCCGCCGAAGAACTCGCCCACCACGGCGCCGATCATCGCGAGGACGCTCGCGACTTTCAACGCGGAGAAGACGTAGGGGAGCGAGTTCGGGATCCGGACGCGCCGGAAGATCTCGAGCTCGCCGGCGGCGTACGAGCGCATCAGCTCGATCGACGATGGGCGGACTGACGTCAGCCCGCGGAGGGTGTTCACGAGCACCGGGAAGAAGCACAGGATCGCCGCGATCACCATCTTCGAGAGCGGGTTCAAAAGCCCGAACCACTGGTTCGTGATCGGGGCGAACGCGATGATCGGGACGGCGTTCGCCGCGATCGCGTACGGCATCAGCGCGCCGCCGAGTCGCCGCCAGCGCGCGAGCACCAGTGCCGCGAGGATGGCGGCCGTGCAGCCGATCGCGAAGCCGCCGAGCGCCTCGCGGAACGTGAAGAGCCCCGCGCTCCAGAGCGTGTCCCGCTGCTCCCAGAACGCCTTCAGGATCTGCGTCGGCCGCGGGAGCAGGAAGCGCTCGATCTCGAGCGCGGCGACGAGGCCCTGCCAGAGCGCGAGCGAGAGCACGAGAACGACGGCCGCGGGCGCCCAGTCGCGGGCGCGCCGCAGCGTGCGTCCCAGCAGGCGCTCTCCCGCGACGGGGGCGACGAGCGTCACTCGGCCACCCGCAGCCGCGGCGACCCGCGGTCCGACCCGCCGTGGAGCGCCTCCCGCACCTCCGTCACGAGCTCGAAGAAGCGCGGGTCCTCGCGCGTGTCGCCGGTGCGCGGCTGCGCGAGGTCGATCTCGACGATCTCGGCGATCCGCCCGGGGCGCGGCGACATCACGACGACGCGCGTGGAGAGGAAGACGGCCTCGGCGATCGAGTGCGTGACGAAGAGAACGGTGCAGCCGGTCTCGCGCCAGATCCGTAGCAGCTCGGCGTTCAGGCGCTCGCGCGTCATCTCGTCGAGCGCGCCGAACGGCTCGTCCATGAGGAGCAACGCGGGGGAGAAGGAGAGGGCGCGCGCGATCGCGACGCGCTGCTGCATCCCGCCCGAGAGCTGCCAAGGGTGCCGGCTCTCGAAGCCGGTCAGCTCCACGAGCTCGAGCATCTCGCGCACGCGCTCGGCACGGCGCGCGCGGTCCCAGCCCGCCATCTCGAGCGGCAGCGCGATGTTCCGCGCAACGGTGCGCCAGTCGTAGAGGACCGCGTCCTGGAACACGATCCCGTAGTCGCGGTCGAGCCGCGCTTCGTGGGCGGACTTGCCGTTGACGACGATCTCGCCGCTCGACGGCCGGATCAGGTCGCCCACGATCCGCAGCAGCGTCGACTTGCCGCAGCCGGACGGGCCGATCAGCGAGACGAACTCGCGCGGTCGGATGTCGAGGTCGATCTCCTGGAGCGCGACGACGTCGCCGGCGGCGAACGTCTTGGAGACGCGCCGGATCGAGACGGCCGCTGCGCCGCTCATGCGACGTGCTCCGGCGCTCGCCGGACGAAGATCCGCTCGAGCGCGGCGACGACGAGGAAGAAGCAGATCCCGAGCAGGGCCGCGATCAGGTTCGTCGCCCACAGGCTCGGCGGCGAGCTGAGGTAGTACTGGTTGAAGTTCAGGATCGCGCCGCCGAGCCCGTCCTGGATCGACGACGGGAGCTCGCCGATGATCGCGCCCACCACGCTCGCAGTCGCCGAGACCTTGAACGCCGAGAAGAGGTAGGGGAGCGACGCGGGCACCTTCAGCTTCCAGAGGATCGCCCAGCGGCTCGCCGCGTACGACCGCATCAGCTCGAGCGCGCGTGGGTCGGCCGACCCGAGTCCCCGCAGCGCGTTGATCGTGACAGGGAAGAACGTCAGGTACGCGGCGATCACCGCGACGGAGAGCCACCCCGCCTTCAGCCAGACGACGACCATCGGCGCGATCGCGAGGATCGGGACGGTCTGCGAGGCGACGATGTAGGGGAGGAAGCCGCGCTGGAGGAGCTGCGAGTGGTGCAGCACGACGCCGAGCGCGAAGCCGATCGCGGCGCCGAGCAGGAAGCCCGCCGCGGCTTCCTTCGCGGTGAACAGCGCCGCGTCGGCGAGCACCTCGATCAGGAGCGGTCCGTTCCGGCGCGAGGGCTCGAAGAGCTGCGCGACGATGTCGTGCAGGTGCGGCATCGAGAGGTCGTCGACGGTGAACGCGCCGATTCGGAGCCCCACGGCCTCTCCGAACGCCTTGAACCCCTCCCACAGCGCCCAGAGCGCCGCGAGGACGGCGAGCAAGGTCGCGGCTCTGCGCAGCACCGGCACCCGTTTATCCTCCCACCCCGTGCCGCTGGACCCGAGCCGAACCGTCGCCGAGCTCCGCGAGCTCCGCGAGCTGACGGGGGACGAGAACGGCGCACAGCGGGTGTGCTGGACCGAGACCTGGGTCCGCGCGAAGGACTGGATGGCGGAGAAGCTCGCGGGGCACCCGCTCGAGCTCGAGGTCGACGAGGCCGGGAACCAGTGGTGGACGCTGCGCGGACGCTCCGGACGCGAGCTCGTGCTCGGCGGCCACCTCGACTCGGTGCCGCACGGTGGCTGGCTCGACGGGTGCCTGAACGTCGTCGCGGGGTCGGAGGTGCTGCGGCGGCTCGCGGACGAGGGGGAGCCGCCGGTGACGGTACGGCTCGTCAGCTGGGCGGACGAGGAGGGCGCGCGCTTCGGGCGCAGCCTCTTCGGCTCGAGTGCGGCGGCCGGGTCGATCGCCGACCAGGACGAGCTGCGCGCGCGCCGCGACGCGGACGGAGTCGCGTTGCCCGACGCGCTCGCGGCGCACGGCGTCGATCTCGACCGCGCGGGCGAGGCCCGGGGGCAGCTCGAGAACGCGGTGGCCTACCTCGAGCTGCACATCGAGCAGGGGCCGGTGCTCGAGTCGCTCGACCTCCCGCTCGGCGTCGTCCTCGGCACGTTCGGCGTCGAGCGCCACCAGGTCACGTTCCGCGGCCAGGCCGCCCACGCGGGCTCCACGCCGATCGACAAGCGCCGCGATGCGCTCGCCGGCGCGGCGCGGCTCGAGCTCGAGATCCGCGAGATCGCGAAGCGCACCGGAGGCGGCGCCGTCTGCACGATGGGCGGCGTCGTGACGCGGCCGGGAATCGTCACGTCCGTCGTCGAGACGGCGGAGTGCCTGCTCGACCAGCGCCACCTCGATCCGGGCGCCCTCGCGTCGATGCTCGCGGACGCCAAGGACGCGTCCGAGCGGTTCGCGCGCGAGGAGGACATCGAAGTCGAGTGGGAGCGGATCTGGAACATCGAGCCGATCCTGTTCGACGACGCGCTGATCGAGCTCGCGGACGAGGCGATCCGAGAGGTCGCGGGAACGTCGCACCGGCTCCCGAGCGGCCCGCTGCACGACGCGGCGGAGGTCGCGCGCGCCGGCGTCCCCACGGTCATGCTCTTCGTCCAGAGCCTGCGCGGCCTCTCGCACACGAAGCTCGAGGACACGCGCGCGGAGCACATCGAGCTCGCCGTCGAGGCGCTCGACCGGCTGACGACGAAGACGCTCGAGCGGCTGGCGTGAGAGTCGCGCACGAGGTCGTCGTCGAGCGGTCACCGGCGGAGGTCTTCGCGTACCTGACGGACCTCGGGCGGCTCCCCGAGTGGCAGGCGGGCGTGACGGAGGTGCGGGTGCCGCCGGGTGGGCCGGCCGCGGCGGGGACGACGTTCACGCAGGTGCTGACGTTCGCCGGCCGGCGGATCGAGACCGACGTCGAGGTCACGGAGCTGGAGCCGGACAGCCGCTTCTCGTTGCGCGTCGTCTCGGGACCCGTTCCGATCGAGATCCGCCACGCGCTCGAGCCCGCCGGCGGCGGGACGAGGATCCGCGTCGCGGCCGAGGGCGAGCCGCGGGGCGCGTTGCGCCTGGCGGCGGGGATGGTGCAGCGGCAGGCGAAGCAACAGCTCGAGGCGAGCTTCGCGCGGCTGAAGAGCGTCCTCGAGTCGGGCTAGGAGGGCTTGGCGGAACGGTCCTCGTCGCAGGCGTGCGCTGGGCGGTGGCGAGGCAAGGACGCAGGGAGTCCGCGTATCAGTGGATACGGGGGCGACCGAGGACGCAGCATCGCGCCGCCGAGCGTGCGGCGGCGACACAGCGACTGTTGCGCCGAACCCTCCTAAAAGAGCCGCACGAGCACGACGCCGGCGGCGAGGAGCGCGAGCCCGACCACGCGCCCCGCGCTGATCGGCTGCTCTTCGAAGCCGACCCAGCCGAAGTGGTCGACGAGCAGCGACGCGACCGCCTGTCCCGCGAGGATGAGCGCGACGAACGCGACCGCGCCGAGGCGCGGTCCGGCGACGATGCTGCCGAAGACGTAGAACGCGCCGAGGAGGCCGCCGGCCCACACCCACCAGGGCGCCTGCGCCACCTTCTCTCCCTCCGGCAGCCCCCGCGCTACGAGCAGGACGAGCACGAGCAGCGCGAGCGTCCCGACGACGAACGACACGAGCGCGGCACGGACGGGGCTCCCGAGCGCGCCCGCGAGGACGGCGTTGATCCCGACCTGGAAGGGCAGCATCGCGCCCGCTGCGAGCGCGAAGAGCACGTAGCCCCAGATTGCCACGCGCCTCATTTCAAGGAAAGATCACGGTTTCCCTGCCGCGCCCGACCACGCCGGAGGCCCAGATGCTCAGCTTCGGAGTCACCGTCCTGCCCGACCCGCCGTACCAGCGGCTGATCGACCTGCTCGCGCTCGCAGAGCAGCACGGCTTCGAGTACGGCTGGACGTACGACTCGCACATCCTCTGGCACGAATCGTTCCCGCTGCTCGCGCTCGCGGCGGCGAACACGCAGACGCTGAAGCTCGGCCACTGCGTCACGAACCCGGGGATCCGCGACCCGACGGTCACGGCGAGCTACTACGCGACGATGCAGGAGGTCACGAACGGCCGCATGGTGATGGGCATCGGCCGCGGCGACTCGTCGCGCCGCGTCGTCGGGCTCCAGCCGGTGAAGATCGCCGAGTTCGAGCGCTCGCTGCGGATGATGAAGGACCTGATGAACGGGCGCGAGGTGGAGTGGAACGGCAAGGAGCTCCAGCTCAAGTGGGTGCGCGAGGAGTTGCCGGAGATCCCGCTCTACGTCGCCGGCTACGGCCCGCGCGCGCTCGCCGTCGCAGGGCGTGTCGGGGACGGCGTGATCATCCAGCTCGCCGACCCGACGATCATCCAGTGGATCATGGACACCGCACGGCGCGCCGCCGAGGAAGCGGGCCGCGACCCGGACGCGCTCGAGTGCATCGTGTGCGCGCCGAGTCACATCTCGGACGACATCCGGGACGCGCGCGACCAGACGCGCTGGTTCCCGGCGATGGTCTCGAACCACGTCATGGACCTGATCGAGTGCTACGGCGAGAACTCGGAGATCCCGAAGGACCTGACGGACTACGTCAAGGCGCGGAAGTTCTACGACTACAAGGACCACAGCCGCGTCGGCGCCGCGCACGGCGAGTTCGTGACGGACGAGATCGCGGATCGCTTCAGCGTCCTCGGCACGACGGAGCAGGCGACTGCGAAGCTGAAGGAGCTCGAGTCGATCGGCGTCGACCAGTTCAACATCTACCTGATGACGCACGGGCAGGAAGAGACGCTGCAGGCGTACGGCAGCGAGATCATCCCTCAGTTCAGCCGCGTCGCCGCGTAGCGCGCGTGCCCTCGCTCCGCGACCTGCTCGAGGCCCGCATCGCCCTGCCGGCCGACTTCTCGGGCGACGGCGAGACGGTGCTCGTGTCCTCGAACCTGACGGGAACGCTCCAGCTGTACGGCTCCCCGCGCGACGGCGGGGTGCTCGAGCAGCTGACCGACCTGCCCGACCCCGTCGCCGGGCAGTAC
Organism: Gaiellaceae bacterium; assembly: GCA_030446625.1. GTDB lineage: Bacteria > Actinomycetota > Thermoleophilia > Gaiellales > Gaiellaceae > JAUJMY01. The sequence continues at coordinate 132,268 of JAUJMY010000004.1, read as the reverse complement.
GTGCCGGGCACGAACCGGATCCTCGTCGAGAAGGACGAGGACGGGAACGAGCGGGTCCAGCTCTACCTGCTCGACGCCGTGCCGGGGGCCGAGCTCGAGCCGCTCGTGCACGAGCCCGAGTTCATCCACCGCGCGCCGCGGCTCAGCCGGGTCGGCGCTCTGCTCGCGTTTACGTCGAACCGCCGCAACGGCGTCGATTTCGACATCTTCGTGCGCGAGCTCGCGAGCGGCCGCGAGCGCGCCGTCTTCGAGCTCGGCGGCTGGTGCGACGCGGCGGGGTTCTCGCCGGACGGCCGCTGGCTCGCGGTCGTCCGCGAGACCGAGCGGAGCGGCGACAGCGACCTCTACCTCGTCGACCTCGCGAGCGGAGAGCTCGTGCACGTCTCGCCGCACGAGGAGGAGGCGTTCTTCGGCGAGCCGGCGTGGCTGCCCGACGGCAGCGCGTTCCTCTTCGCCACGAGCGATCGCCGCGACACGGCCGGGATCGCGCGCTACGACGTGGCGGCGCGGTCGTGGCGGTACGTGCTGGAGGCGGAGTGGGACCTCGACTGCAAGATCGACGAGGCTGGCCGTACGCTCGTCGTCGACGCCAACGAGGACGGCTACTCGCGGCTCGCGCTGCACGACCCGGAGACGCTCGAGCTCCGCGGCGAGGTCGAGCTGCCGGGGCGCGGTGTGGCGTCGGAGCTCGTGTTCTCGCGTGACGGCGCGCAGCTCGCGTTCCACTTCAGCTCGCCGCTCGAACCGGGCGACGTGTGGGTGTGCGACACCGAGACGGGCGCGACGACGCGCCTCACGACGAGCCCGAGCGCGCTCCGGCGCGACGAGCTCGTCGAGCCGGGGCTGCACCGCTTCGCCTCGTTCGACGGCGAGTCCGTCCCGGTCTTCCTGTACGAGGGCGACGGCGACAGCAGCGCGCCGGTCGTGATCATGATCCACGGCGGCCCGGAGGCGCAGCTGCGCCCGATCTTCTCGCCGCTGGCGCAGTACTTCGCGTCGCACGGGTATGCCGTCGCCGCTCCGAACGTGCGCGGCTCGACGGGCTACGGCAAGCGCTACGAGCACCTCGACGACGTCTACCGCCGCCTCGAGTCCGTCCGCGACGTGGTCGCGCTGCACGAGTGGCTCGGCGGGCGCGACGCCGTCCTCTACGGCGGCTCGTACGGCGGGTACATGGTCCTCGCCGGCCTCGCTTTTCACCCCGAGCGCTGGGCGGCGGGAGTCGAGATCGTCGGCATCTCGAGCCTCGTCACGTTCCTCGAGAACACGGCGGCGTGGCGCCGCACGTTCCGCGAGCGCGAGTACGGGTCGCTGGAGCGCGACCGCGAGTTCCTGCTCGAGGCGTCGCCGCTCACGCACGTCGACCGGATGCGTGCGCCACTGTTCATCATCCATGGCGCGAACGACCCCCGCGTCCCGCTGGGCGAGGCGCAGCAGATCCACCACGTCCTGACGGAGCGCGGGATCCCGTGCGAGCTCCTCGTCTACGAGGACGAAGGCCACGGCCTCGCGAAGCTCGAGAACCGGCTCGACGCGTACCCGAAGGCGGTCTCCTTCCTCGACCGCGTGCTCGCAGGCGCGCGGACGACGTAGGGGCTCTGAGGCACTAGCTGCGCGAGTCTCCGTCCCGCGCACCTGAGCGGGGCGTGCGGAGGAAGCCGCCCCTCCGGAAGCTCAAAGCCGCGGCGGTACGATTCGCCGTCGCGGCGCCGTGGCCGAGAGGTTAGGCAGAGGCCTGCAAAGCCTCGTACAGCGGTTCGAATCCGCTCGGCGCCTTACGGGTGTGTTCCACCTAGAGTTCTGGAATACCGACGAAAAAGAGACCCGCCAGCGTGCGGGCCTTTTTTTGGGCGCAAAAAACCCTTGCAGCGGTTCGACTGGCTCCCAGAGCCGGTTTGCGCGACAGTCGCCGCCGCTTACGGACAGGCTGACGCCCCGCTAGTGCGGGGCGCCTAAGAACTCGAATCGAAATGAAGGGACCCGTTCCCTGATGACGAAGGCCGTCGGCATCCGTCGTCAAGCTGGGAGGGGTGCCGATGGCTGTCGCGCCGTGGGTTGTGTCCGACGCGCTGTGGGAGCGCGTCGAGCCGCTGCTGCCGAGAGTAGAGCGACGCTTTCGGTTTCCGGGCCGCAAGCGTTTGGACGATCGTGCTGCGCTACAGGGGATCCTGTTCGTGTTGCACACGGGGATCGCATGGCGGCATCTGCCGCTTGCTCGGCTTCGGCTCAGGCTCGACCTGCTACCGCCGCCTGGACGAGTGGCAGCGGGCGGGAGTGTGGGAGCGGCTGCATGCGTTGTTGTTGGACGAGCGCGCGCCGCTGGTGAGATCGAGTGGTCGCGGGCGGTGGCCGACTCGAGCCACGTGCAGGCGAAAAGGGGGCTCCGAGACGGGCCCGAGCCCGGTTGATAGAGCCAGAAACGGCTCCAAGCACCACCTCCTGGTCGATGCGAGCGGGATCCCGCTCGCCTGGACGCTCACGGGCGGTAACCGCAACGACGTCACCCAGCTGATCCCGCTGCTCGAGCGGGTCCCGCCCGTGCGCGGTCGCGTCGGTCGCCCTCGCCGGCGGCCCGAGCGCGTCACCGCCGACCGCGGCTACGACCACGACAAGTACCGGCGCGAGCTACGCCGACGCGGCATCGGCTCGGAGATCGCTCGCCGCCAGACCGAGCACGGCTCCGGGCTCGGCCGCGCCCGCTGGGTCGTGGAGCGGACCTTCGCCTGGCTGCACCACTTCAAGCGGCTGCTCGTCCGCTACGACCGCCGTCACGAAATCCACGAGGCCTTCCTCGCACTCGGCTGCTGCCTCGTCTGCTTCAGGAGGCTCCAGAACTCATTCTGATTCGAGTTCTAAGCGTCTAACGAGGCCGCCGCCGCTAGAACGGCGTCGGTGGTGCCGCGCCCGGTGGCGCCTGCGCTCGCCGCGACGGCGGTTCGAGCAAGCCAACGCCAAGGGCGGCAGCAGCGGGGCCGTAGGGCGTGGCCAGGCCGGCCTTGGCCCGTACTACTCCTTCGTCACCCCCGGGGTGGGCACGAAATTTGCCCGCCGAGGAGATATGGGCGGCGCGGAAGGTCCGCTGAAGTTGCTGCGTCGGCGCGGCGATGCTGCACCGCCAAAACAGGCGGCATGAGCGTGATCGTGCGCTATGTTCTGAACATGTTCGAACGCACGCACCAGACTCTGATGATGGCCCTGCTGCCAGGGCCTGTCGGCGTGCTCTAGTTCGACCGTCGATCAACCGGCCCCATCAAGAGACGGGGCCGGACCGCTCATCGGTTGCTGGCCCCGTGGGGCCAGAAAGGAGGAACCCGATGAGCAACAGACGACGCTTCTACATCACGACCGCCATCCCTTACGTGAATGGCGACCCGCATCTCGGGCACACGCTCGAGCTCGTGCAGGCTGACGTGCTCGCGCGTCATCGGAGGCTACGCGGAGACGAGGTTCGCTTCCTCAGCGGCACTGACGACAACGCGCTCAAGAATGTCGATGCTGCGCTTGCGGCGAACTCGCCGGTCGCGGACTTCGTCGCGGAGAAGGCGCAGCAGTTCCTCGAGCTCGCCACGCCGCTACAGCTCTCGACCGACGACTTCATCCGCACGAGCACCGACCCGCGCCACCGACCCGGCGTCGAGCGGCTCTGGCGCGCCTGCGCCCAGGCCGGTGATCTCTACCAGCGCGACTACGAGGGCCTTTACTGCTCCGGCTGCGAAGCGTTCATCGCGCCCGCCGGTCTCCACGACGGTCGCTGCCCGGAGCACGACGAGGCGCCCGAGCCGGTCGCCGAGCGCAACTGGTTCTTCCGCTTGTCGCGCTACCAGGAGGCGCTCCTTGACCTGATCGAAACGCGACGGTTGCGGATCGAGCCCGAGCATCGACGCAACGAAGTGCTCGCGTTCATCAGGAGTGGCCTCAGCGACTTCAGTGTCTCGCGGGCGCAGGAGCGGGCACGCGGCTGGGGCATTCCGGTGCCGGACGATCCGACGCAGGTGATCTACGTCTGGTTCGACGCCCTCGCCAACTACATCACCGCGCTCGACTTCGGCAGAGGCGGAGACAGCTACGGCGACTGGTGGCGAGAGAGTGACGAGCGCCTGCACGTGATCGGCAAGGGCATCATTCGCTTCCACGCGATCTATTGGCCGGCGATCCTGCTCTCAGCCCGGCAGCCGCTGCCGACCGCGATCTTCGTTCATGACTACCTGGCGGTTGAAGGGCAGAAGCTGTCGAAGTCGCTCGGCACTGCGATCGACCCGCTGGCAGTGACCGAGCGCTATGGCGCAGATGCGCTGCGCTGGTGGTTCCTGCGGGACGTGCCGCGCGCGGGCGATGCTGACTTCCGCGCCGAGCTTGTTGCTGCGCGCGCGAATGAGCTCGCCGACGGCCTCGGCAACCTGATCAACCGCACGATCGCACTGCTCAGCCGCAATCGTCCCGACGGTGTCCGCCCGCGCTCTGCTGTGCTGGACGAAGCAGCCGTGCTCGAGGCCCTGTCGCGAAAGGTGCCGACGGCGATCGACGACGCGCTTGGCGTGTTCGACTTCCGAGCGGCGACTGCTGCGCTTTGGGAAGTCGTGACGGAAGCCAATCGGTTTGTTTCAGCCACGCGCCCGTGGGAACTGGCGAGAGCAGCCCGCGCGGGCGGTGAGGATGCGGACGCGCGGCTTGAACTCGTGCTCGGTGCGCTCTCCGATGCCTGTCGCCTCATCACGTTCGAGCTGACGCCATTCCTCCCGATCGCTGCTGCACGAATCAATGCCGCGCTTGCTGAACTCGATGCGGAGCGGGGGCGGGCGCTGTTCGCGAAGGCTCCCGCGCTCGCCTAACGATCACCGGCTAGTCGTGCGGTTGGGCGGTTCCCAGCGCAGATACGTATGCGTCTCGATCTCCTTGAACGGGCGGAAGCCGAGCCGTTCGTAGAGAGCACGGGCGCGCTCATTGACGTGAAGCACGCGAAGCGTGAGCGGCTTTCCGGCAGCAGCAGCGTCGTTCATCAGCGAACGGACGATGGACGAGCCGACTCCCCGGCCCTGCCACTCCGGGACGATCTGCACCTCGGCCAGATAGATCTCCTCGCTCGTCTCCTCCACGATGAGCACGCCAACGTCTTCGCCGTCGGCTTGGATGATCTGCCAGCGGTCGGGCGCGAAACGATTCTTGAAGAACGCTGCCTGATCGGCGTCGTTCCAGCCCCAGACTCGCTCGACGTGTTCGCGCATCGTCGTCGCGTTCAGCTTGAACAGGAAGTCGTGGTCGTCAGGCCGCGCAGGGCGCAGGTGCCATGATCCCTCGCTCATAGCGTCAAGGATGCCGCTATAGGGCGCTCCTCGAGCGTTTTTCACGGTTCGGCGGCCTTCGAGCCGTAAGGCACCGTCAGGCCGATCTTGTCGCGGCTCTTGCGCAACCCCTTGCTGCCTCGCTTGCCGAGGTAGTCGTAGTTAGCCTGCGACTTCCGGTTGCGCCTCGCTGAGCCGAGCCAGCCTTCGCGCCAGGAGATGCGCAGCCACTCGACCAAGCGCGCAGCCTGAGCGCGGAGCTCCTGGCAGCCGATGCCGCGCCGCTTCGGGCGCGTAGCCAGGCTCTCGCCGGCGACCAAGTAACGCTCGCGCCAGTGGCGATGAACGCGCTCGTACTGCGAGTCGCTGGTTCGCAGCTCGTGGTAAATCGGGTCGGTGCGCCAGAGCGGCAACAGCAGCCGCCAGTCCTGCTTGCATTGAATGGACTGCCGGCGCGCGCAGTTGGGCGTCGCGCCCTGGAGATGTGGCCGAGGACACCGAGATACCGCTAACCGGCGGGTGGGTCACAAGCCGTGTCGTTCGCGTTGGCGACACGGTTCGCCGGCCAATGCCAGCGAACGGCGCGCTGGTCGCGGCACTCCTCGAGCACCTCGCGTCCGTTGGCTTCAGCGAAGCGCCTCGTTTTGTCGGACTGGACGAACAGGGACGGCAGGTGCTCTCGTTCTTCGCAGGGGAGGTGCCCTCGGACTGCCGTGCGGTCGCTTGGGCGGATCATCAGGTCGAAGCTGCCGCGTCCCTTCTCCGTCGGTTCCACGACGCCACGGCGGGAAGCGAGATTGCCCGCGACGCCGAGGTCGTCTGCCACAACGATTTCGGCCCGTGGAACCTCGTCTGGGGCGACCGGTTGCCGATCGGGATCATCGACTTCGACGAAGCCGCTCCGGGCGCCCGACTCGACGATCTCGGCTACGCCATCTGGAAGCACCTGAACCTCGGATTGATTGACCTCGCGCCAGAGGAACAGGCGCGTCGGCTGAAGTTGATGGCGGCGGCCTATGGCGTTCCCGCCAACACTGCCCTGCTCGGTGCCATCGAACGCGCCCAAGAGCGGATGCGCGAAAAGGCGCGCGTATCCGGTTGGAGGGAAGCGCTCATCGGCCTTCAAGCTGAGCAAGCGTGGCTCGACGCCCACCACACGCTGCTGATCTCGTAGAGGCACCGGCTCTTGTGCGTCGGACGAACAAGAACGCGCAGGCCGGACTCTGGAACAGGAGATGAAGACGGAGCGAGCCGCGCGAGGACGAAACTCGGCCTCAGAGCGCTCTCGTCACCCATACTCGCGCCGTGATGGCGCTGACGTATCCGAACCCGCGACTCGAAGACGGCGTAGTGCTGCTGCGGCCTTGGGAGGAGCAAGACCTGGCGCTGCTGGAGCGGGGGAGCCGTGATGATTACGTCGCCGAGATCGAGCATCTGCCGGTGCCGTTCGACGACGAAGGCGGACGAAAGTGGATCGCCCGGCAACACGCGCATATGGAGAACGGACGAGGCTGGACGTTCGCGATCCTCGAGTTAGCGACGGGCGAAGCCGTCGGCGGCGTCGGCCTTTTGTTCCGTCACCCGCCGGGCGCAGCCGAGCCAGGTGTGTGGGTTGTTGCCGAGAAGGGCGGTCACGGGATCGCCGAGCGAGCGACGAGGCTTCTTTGCCGCTGGGCGCTCACGACCGAAACCGGGATCGCTCGCCTCCAGGCCACGGTCGCGCCATGGAACCTGCCGTCCCAGCGGGTGTTAGAGAAGGTCGGCTTTGTCCGCGAAGGCTTGCTTCGCGCCTACGCATCGTGGCGCGGCAGTCCACAGGACGTTCTCCTTTACTCCCTGCTTGCGCGTGATCTCGATGATGCGAGTCCGCTCGTGGCGGAGGCACAGCCCGCGAGTGCTGATCCGGCCGGCGCCGCCCAGATCTCGCGCTTACAGGAACGTCTCGCAACAGCCTTCATTAGCGCACTCCGGGAGCGGCTGGTCGCGCTCGTCGCGTATGGGAGCTCGGTTGAAGGCTCGTTCATACCGCACTTTTCCGACTTCGACTTGGCCGTCTTCCTCCACGGCGAGTTCACTGTCGAGGACGCAATCGCAGTCCAGGCCGCGCTCGGTGATCTGGAACCGACGCCGTTCGACTACTTACAGACGAAGTTCGTTGATGTCTCGGCTGTCGCGACTCCAACGCTCGTGCCCGGCAGCTTCGCCGTCTTCTGGGGAGAACTGCCCGCTGAGCCGGCCTATCTCCACAATCCCGACTTGCTGCGGCAGGCGGGCAAACGCTGGCTCGACGCGCTACCTGGCTTGATCGCCGATGATCGGGCGGCCTGGTCTGTCGCGGCCGGTTCCGCTCGTCGTCAGCGTCTTGTCCGGCTGATGATGACTCGACTGAAGCCGGCGCTGCGCTCTCTTCTCGTCGAGCACGGCGAGCCACCTGCCGAGGTGTGGATCTCCGGCTGGCACCAGCTTGCTCGTCGCTGGCGCGACCACGACGCAGCGGCAGCGGAGGCGCTCGACTCAGTTCTCACCGTGCTGCCGTCATCGGGCCGCGAGCAGGAAGTTGCCTGCGGCGAGACCGTCCTGCGTTTGCTCGCTCAGATCGAAATGGCCGCGAGAGCTTCGAGCTCGACGAACTAGCCAGCTAGGGCTGGCGCCTTGCGAGGACCGACCAGCCCTAAGGCTGTTTCCGGCGAAACACCGTCTATCTATGTTCATAGCGGCAGGGAGCGTGTTCAAAGGCCCCCACAAACGACGCGCTAGCCCGCACCACTAGGTATTCCAGGACACTCCCTTACCCGGCGGCCAACGCGGGCTCGTCGATCGTCAGCGTCCGCGCGTCCGCGTCGACCGTCGCCGTGACCCCGAGCGGGATCGTGCACAGGTGCGGCCCGTGCCCGAGCGGGAGGTTGAACAGCACGGGGATGCCGAGCGCGCCGAGATGGCGCTCGAAGACGTCCTCCATCGAGCGACTCCGCAACCAGTGGCTCGGGAAGCGCCAGTCCTCGCACTCGTGCATGTCGCCGACGACCGCGCCGACCACGCGCTCGAGCTTCCCCGCGTTGCGCAGCTGCGTCAGCATTCCCTCGACCTGCCACGGCGGGCAGTGGACATCCTCGAAGAAGAGGATGCAGCCGTCGAGGTCGACCTCCCACGGCGTCGCCAGGCTCTCGCGGAGGAGCCAGAGGCAGCCGCCGACGAGAGGCGCCGTAACGCGGCCGGAGCCGAGCGCGCCGACGTACGCGTCGTCCGGGTTCGTCGGGATCTCGCCGAGCGGCGCCGCGTCAGTCAGGGCGCGGAGGATGCGCTCGCGCGAGAACGCGCCGCGTTCCTTCGCGCCAACGCCCATCAGCCCGGGCCCGTAGAAGGTCACGAGCCCGGTCCGCTGCCGGATCGCGAGGTGCAGCACGGTGATGTCGGAGAAGCCTACGAAGGGCTTCGGATTCGCGGCGATCGCGTCGTAGTCGAGGTGCGGCGCGACCTCGGAGCACCCGTAGCCGCCGCCGAGCACCTGCACAGCGTCGACCTCCTCGTCCTGGAACAGAGCCGTGAGGTCGCGCGCCCGCTCGCGCGCGTCGCCGGCGACGTAGTCGTCGCGCTCGTACGCGCCGCGAGCGAGCTTCACGCGATAGCCCTGCTCCTCCCACCAGCGCACGCCGCGGTCGATCTGCGAGCGACTCTCGTACGGGCTCGACGGGGCGGCGACGCCGATCGTCCCGCCCGGCGAGAGCGGTCTCGCGAGCATCCGCAGCGGATCCTACGACGCACCCAGCGCGCGTGCCTCTCGTTCCGCTACAACGACGGCAGTGACACGCCTTCCCGCGACCGATCTCGACCGTCTCGCGAACGAGCTGAACCGAGACGGGATCTGCGTGATCCGGGAGCTCATCCCGCGCGATAAGGTCGAGCGCTGGAAGGAGGCCTTCGATGCGCTCGTCGAGGAGCGGTCGCGGATCCCGGACGGGCTCGCGCCGCGCGGCAAGTCGCGCCACTACCTGACGCTCCCGTGGGTCGAGCCGTTCGCCGATCCCGAGGTCGTCGCGAACGAGACCGTGCTGGGCGTGCTCGACCGCGTCTTCGCGCAGGAGTACGTGATGGTCCAGCTCGGCGCCGACGTCGCGGGCCCCGGAGCGGAGGCACAGGAGGTGCACCGGGACTACCGGCCGCTCTTCCGTGACGACTTCGTGACGCCGCTCTACGCGCTCGCGGTGAACTTCCCGCTCGTCGAGGTGACGGAGGAGAACGGGCCGTTCAAGATGGCGCGCGGGACGCACGTGCTGACGCGCGAGGAGGGGCTGCGCCGGATCGAGAGCGGCGAGAACCCGGTCGAGTCCTTCCTCGCGCAGCCGGGAGACGTGACGATTCGGACGCCGCTCGCGCTCCACCTCGGGACGCCGAACGTCACCGACGAGCCGCGGCCGATGGTCGTCCTGGGGTACGTGATGCACTGGCTGCACACGGCGAACGTGGAGCTCGACGTGCCGCGCGACTTCTACGAGAGCCTGCCGGAGGAGACGCAGCGGCTCCTGCGCTGCAACGTCGTCGAGGAGGTCGAGACGGCGCGGCGCGAGACGTACGTCAAGTTCGCCTATTGAGGCGCCGGCTGCGGGTCGAGCGTGGGGCCGTCGCAGCGCGGCCCCTCCGGCGTCCACTCCAGCCGGTCGATCCGCATCAGCCGTGCGCCACGGCCGGGGTCCCACGCGTGATAGACGAGGTAGTCGGTCTCGCCGCTCGGCGCGCTGACGATCGACGCGTGCCCGGGGCCGAGGATGCGGCCGGGGACCGTCCGCAGGAGGAGTGGCACCTCGCCCGGAGCGGGCACGTACGGCCCGAGCGGGTGGTCGGCGACCGCGTAGCTGAGCCCGTAGTTCTCCTCGCGCCACGCGCCGGCGCTGAAGAAGCAGTAGTAGCGGCCGCCGCGCTTCCGCACGAACGGGCCCTCGACCGTGTACCACCCGGGCCACGTCCTGCCGTACCAGTGGCGGTCCTTCGCGAACAGGTTCCAGTCCGCGAACGGGCGGACGACCGTCTGGCGCTCGCCGACGAGCTCGTTCATCCCGCGCAACTCGCGGACGACGATCCCCGTGCCGGCGCGCTCGCCCTCGAGGAAGTCGCGGCAGTAGAAGAGGTACCAGCGCCCGTCGTCGTCGAGGAACGGGTGCGCGTCGATCGTGAACGGCTCGTCCGGGTCGAGCACGACGCCTGTGTCGGCGAACGGCCCCTCCGGCCGCTCCGCCGTCGCGACGCGCAGCTGGTGCCCCTCGCCTTCCTCGCCGCCCGCGGAGTAGTACATGTGGAAGAGGCCGTCGGCGTGCGCGACCTCGGGCGCCCAGTAGTGCGCGACCGGAAAGTCGACGGCCTCGAGCACGTCTCCGAGCGACCGCCACGAGACGAGGTCGTCCGACGTCAGCGCGGGCAGCGTGCGGCCGTGCAGCGCGACTGTCCCGTACGCGTAGTAGACGCCGTCGTGCCGGAGCACGAAGGGGTCGGCGAAGTACTCCGCGTAGACCGGGTTCGTGTACGTCCTGGCGCTCACCGGTCTTGCTGCAATTGCGAAAGCCGTGGTTTAGGGTTGGCCGCATCGGCTGAACAGCGCATTCCCCGGCGAATACCCGAGGAGCGACGGAGCAAGCGGAAAGGGGATCGGATGGCGAACGACCTACCGTTCGAGCGTCGGCCACTCACGCGAAAGCGGTTCATGCAGCTCACGGCCGGCGCGGGCGCAGGCCTGGCGCTCGCCGGCTGCGGCGGCAGCTCGGCGGACGAGGCCGGCGGCGGCGGCGGCGAGGCGGCGGAGACGGGTGCGGCGGGAGCCGAGTACACGGGCCCGAACGTCAGCCTGCAGTTCTGGAACGGGTTCACGGGTGGAGACGGTCCGTTCATGCGGGAGATGGTCGACCGCTTCAACACGGAGCACCCGAACATCAAGGTGAAGATGGTCGTCCAGCAGTGGGGCGACTACTACCAGAAGGTCCCGGCGGCGGTCGCGGCCGGGCGCGGCCCCGACGTCGGCGTCATGCATGTCGACACGCTGGCGACGAACGCCGCGCGCAACGTGATCATCCCGCTGGACGACCTCGCCGAGACGCTCGACCTGAGCGAGCAGGACTACGCGAAGGTCGTGTGGGACGCGGGCGTCTACCAGGAAGAGCGGTACGGCATCCCGCTGGACACGCACCCGCTCGGCTTCTACTTCAACAAGGCGCACATGGACAAGGCGGGGATCGACAAGGCGCCGATCACCGCCGAGGAGCACGAGGAGGCGCTTCAGAAGCTGAAGAGCGCCGGAATCCAGCACCCGTTCTGGCAGAGCTCGACATGGCCGGCGCACCTGATGTTCACGTCGCTCCTCGGTCAGTTCGGCGGCTCGATCGTCAACGAGGACGGCTCGGAGGCCACCTTCGCGGACGATCCGGGCGTCGAGGCGCTGACGTGGATGGTGAACCTCGTGAAGGAGGGCTACAGCCCGAAGAACGTCGCGAGCGACGCCGACTACATCGCGTTCAAGAACCAGAAGAACAGCTTCCACTGGGACGGCATCTGGCAGACCCAGGACCTGAAGAAGACGAAGCTGAACTGGGACGTCACGGTACTGCCGCAGATCGGCGAGGAGCAGGCCACCTGGGCCGGCTCGCACAACCTCGTGATCATGAAGCAGCGCCGCCCCGACGACAACAAGATCCAGGCCGGCAAGGTCTTCATCAACTGGATCAGCGAGCAGTCGATCGAGTGGGCGCAGGCCGGCCAGGTCCCGGCGCGCAACACCGTCCGCAACAGCGCGCAGTTCAAGGGGCTCGAGCACCAGTCCGAGCTCGCGAAGCAGCAGGACTACGTCGTCTTCTTCCCCTCGTACCCGGGGATCGGCGACATCATCGCCGAGATGGAGCAGGCGGTGAACCGGGCGGTGCTCGGGAAGCAGTCTCCGCAGCAGTCGCTCCAGCAGGGGGCGAGCAAGGCGGACAAGCTCCTCCAGGACAACAAGAAGAAGTACGACTACTAGAACGTGGCAGCCGCGGGGCCCAGCAGCGCGGAGCAAGCTGGAGGGGGGCGGCCACTGCCGCCCCTCGCCCGCGCTGCGCGGACGAGGGGCACCCGGTCGATCGGCGGCGCGGGGATCACGCCGTACCTGTTCCTCCTGCCGTACCTCGCGCTGTTCACGATGTTCATCGCGCTCCCGGCGGTGTACGGGTTCTGGGTCAGCCTCCACAACTGGGACTTCCAGCTCCCGAACAAGCCGTGGGTCGGCTTCCAGAACTACGTCGACCTGTTCACGCCGGGGTCGCTGACGAGCCGCGACTTCTGGCAGGCGATGGAGGCGACGGGCAAGTTCACGCTCTTCAGCGTGCCGCTGCTCGTCGTGCTCCCGCTCGGCGTCGCGCTGATCCTGAACCAGAAGTTCCCCGGCCGGAACTTCTTCCGCGCCGTCTACTTCGCGCCGTACGTGCTCGGCGTCGCCGTCATCGGCGTGCTCTGGACGCTCCTGCTCGACCCGAACATCGGCGTCGTCAACTACTACGTCGAGAAGGTCGGCGCGCAGGAGAACATCGCCTGGACGAACTCGCTGCCGTGGGCGTGGATCGCCCTCGTCGCCGTGACGATCTGGTGGACGCTCGGCTACAACGCGGTGATCTACCTCGCGGGGCTCCAGGACATCCCGCGCGAGCTGTACGAGGCCGCGAAGGTGGACGGTGCGAGCAGGTGGGGCCGCTTCCGCAACGTCACGCTCCCGGGCCTGCGGCCGGTGCTGATCTTCATCGTCACGATCACGATCCTGGCCTCGGCGAACATGTTCGGCCAGTCGTGGCTGATCACGCAGGGCGCGCCGGGGAACGAGACGCGGACCGCGATCATGCTGATCGCGCAGGAGGGCCTCCAGAGCTTCAGGATGGGGAGCGCGGCGGCAATGAGCTTCGTCCTCGCGACGTTCCTGCTCATGATCAGCCTCGTCAACCTGTTCGTCTTCAGGGAGCGCAAGAGCTGACATGGCCGCCGTAGCCGAGCGGCCGATCGCGGCGCCCGAGGAGGGGGCAGGCCGGCGCGTCCTGACGATGCTCGCGTCGTACGCCGCGCTCATCGCGATGACGATCCTCTTCATCGCGCCGCTCGTCTACATGGGGTCCACCGCGTTCAAGACGAACCAGGAGGCGACGCAGGTGACGCCGACGTGGGTGCCGGCGGAGCCGTCGTCGACCGCCTTCGACGCGATCCTCACGCGCAGCGAGCAGACGCCGGTCTTCCGGTGGTTCTTCAACAGCATGCTCGCCGCGGTCGGCCAGGCGCTCCTCGTCGTGATCACGGCTTCGATGGCGGCCTACGCCCTAGCGCGGATGGAGTTCCCGGGGAAGCGGATCCTCACCGCGATGATCCTCTCGACGCTCTTCATCCCGGCGATCATCTTCCTGATGCCGACGTACCTGATCCTGGACAAGCTTCGGTGGCTCGACAGCCTGCTGGCGGTGACGATCCCGGGCGCGGCCGGCGCGATCGGCGTCTTCCTCCTGCGTCAGTTCTTCGTCTCGCTCCCGAAAGAGCTCGAGGAGGCCGCCGTGCTCGACGGCGCGAGCCGCTGGAAGATCTTCTTCCGCGTCATCCTGCCGCTGTCGAAGCCCGCGCTCGCGACGCTGTTCCTGCTCGCGTTCCTGACGAACTGGAACGACTTCCTGCTCCCGCTCTTCGTGCTCTTCAGCCCGGAGGCGTTGACGCTTCCGCCGGGCCTCGGCCTCCTCCAGGGCAGCTACACGACGAGCTACGAGATCATCATGGCCGGCGCGGTCGTCGCGACCGTGCCCGCGCTCGTGCTCTTCATCCTGGCGCAGCGCTTCATCATCGAGGGCGTTTCCTCGACCGGCATCAAGGGTTAGCGCCCCGGTGGGGCTGCCGACGCGCACGTTCGGCAGCACCGGCTTCGAGATCACACGCGTCGGCCTCGGCGCGTGGGCGATCGGCGGCGGCGGCTGGCAGGGCGGCTGGGGGCCGCAGGACGACGAGGAGTCGATCCGCGCGATCCACCACGCGGTGGCGCGCGGCGTGAACTGGATCGACACCGCAGCGGCGTACGGGCTGGGGCACGCCGAGGTCGTCGTCGGGCGCGCGGTCACGCGGCTGCCGGAGGCGGACCGGCCCTACGTGTTCACGAAGTGCGGGCTCGTCTGGGACGAGGCCGACACGGGCGTCACCAACGTCCTCGCGCCGGAGTCGATCCGCCGCGAGTGCGACGACTCGCTCCGGCGCCTCGGCGTCGAGGCGATCGACCTGTACCAGATGCATTGGCCAACCTGGGACGGCACGCCGATCGAGGACTCGTGGGCGACGATGGCGGAGCTCGTGGACGCGGGGAAGGTGCGCGCGATCGGGCTCAGCAACTTCAGCGTGGAGGAGCTGGACGCCTGCGAGGCAATCAGCCACGTCGACACGCTTCAGCCCGAGCTCAACCTCGTCGATCGCGACACGGCAGCCGATCGGATCTCGTGGGCGTCCGCGCACGGCACCGGCGTCATCGTCTACAGCCCGATGGGCTCGGGCCTGCTCACCGGGCGGTTCTCGCACGAGCGCGTGGAATCGCTCCCGGACGACGACTGGCGCCGCGGGCACCGCAACTTCCAGGAGCCGAACCTGTCGCGGAACCTCGAGCTCGTCGAGCGCCTGAAGCCGATCGCAGACGGGGCCGGCTGCACGCTGCCGGAGCTCGCGGTCGCGTGGACGCTCGGCTGGGACGCCGTCTCGGGTGCGATCGTCGGCGCGCGCAGCCCCGAGCAGGTCGACGGCTGGATCGGCGCCGCCGGCGTCGAACTGGACGAGAGGGATCTCGACGCGATCGCCGCCGCGCTCGAGCAGACGGGCGCGGGGTCTGGGCCGGTCAGGCCGGGCCGGGCGGTCGCGCGGAGCGCAGAGGCGAGCTGAGCGGCGAGCTCGTCGTCCTCTCGCACCTGCGCTGGGTGTTCGTCTGGCAGCGCCCCCAGCAGCTGATCTCGCGGCTCGGGCACGGCCGGCGCACGTGGTTCGTCGAGGAGCCCTGGGCGACGGTCGTCGGGCCGCCGACCCTCCGGACGGAGTCGCACGGGGACGTGACGCGCGTGTGGATGGACGTCCACGGCGAGCCCGAGTGGCACGTCCCGTTCCAGGATCCGCGCGCGGCCGGGTACCTCGACGAGCTCGTCGCGCTCCTCGGGCCGTCGGCGGACCGCACCGTCTGGCTCTACACGCCGATGGCGCTCCACATCGCGCGGGCGCTCGAGCCGTCGCTGCTCGTCTACGACGTCATGGACGACCTCGCGTCCTTCGCGAAGGCGCCGCCGGAGATGAAGGAGCGCCAGCGCGAGGCGCTCGAGGCCGCGGACGTCGTCTTCACCGGGGGCCGCTCGCTGCATCGCGCCGTCGCGGAGGTGCGGCCCGACGCGCACCTCTTTCCGAGCGGCGTCGAGCCCGAGCACTACGCGGTGCCGCGGCCACCGCGGGGCGAGCGCCCCGTCGCGGGATACGTCGGCGTGATCGACGAGCGGCTCGACCTCGAGCTGATTGGCGGCCTCGCGGACGCGCTCCCGGAGTGGGAGCTGCGGATGGTCGGCCCCGTGATCGAGAAGATCGACCCGCGCAGCGTGCCGCGCGCGCCGAACATCGCCTACCTCGGAAAGCAACCCTACGAGCGGCTGCCGCAGCTAATGGCGGGGTTCGACGTCGCCTTGATGCCGTTCGCGCTCAACGAGGCGACGCGCTCGATCAGCCCGACGAAGACGCTCGAGTACCTGGCTGCGGGCCTCCCCGTCGTCTCGACTCGCGTCCCCGACGTCGTCGCGGACTACGCGGAGGTGGTCGACCTCCGCGACGACGCGGCTGGGTACGCCGAGGCGTGCCGGCGCGCTCTCGCCGAGGATGCCGAGGAGCGCGCGGCGCGCGTCGCCCCGCTCCTCCACCGGCACCATTGGGACACGATCGCCGCGCGGATGGCCGAGATACTCGCGGCGGCCCGATCCGCGAAGACCGCGTGAGCACGCGCGAGCGCGTCGACGAGGTCGCGAGCGCGTTCCGCGAGCGCGCCGGCCGCGCTCCCGACGGCGTCTGGTGGGCGCCGGGACGGGTGAACCTGATCGGCGAGCACACGGACTACAACGACGGCTTCGTGCTTCCGTTCGCGATCCAGCGCGGGACGCTCGCGGCCGTCGCGCGGCGCGACGACGACCGCCTGCGCTGCTGGTCGCGCGAGGAGGGGGGACCCGAGGAGGCGGAGCTCGCCGAGATCGGAGCCGCGCGGCGCGACGGGTGGGCCGCGTACCCGCAGGGGGTCGCGTGGGCGCTCCGGGAGGCCGGGGTCGCCGTCGCCGGCGCGGACGTCGTCGTGGAGTCGGACGTGCCGTCCGGATCCGGGCTCTCGTCGAGCGCCGCGCTCCTGTGCGCCGTAGGGATCGCGCTCGCCGAGCTCAACGACGGCCGCCTCGCTCGCTCCGCCATCGCGCGCGCGGCGCAGCGCGCGGAGAACGTCGTCGTCGGCGTCCCGAGCGGGATCATGGACCAGACGGCGTCGATGCTCGCCCGCGAGCAGCACGCGCTCTTCCTGGACACCCGCACGCTCGACGCCGAGCAGGTGCCGCTCGAGGTCGAGGATCGCGAGCTCCAACTGGTCGTCATCAACACGCGCGCGTCGCGACGTCTCGCCGCCGGCGCGTATGCGGAGCGCCGCGCGGCGTGCGAGGAGGCCGCGCGCGTCCTCGGCGTGCCGGCGCTACGTGACGCGACGCCCGCAGACGTAGACGCAGCCGCGGGCGCACTCGGCGACGTCGTCTACCGGCGCGCGCGGCACGTCGTGACGGAGAACGCACGCGTGCTCGAGGCCGTCTCGGCCCTGCGCGAGCGCGACTTCGGGCGGCTCGCGCCGCTCCTCGAGGGGTCGCACCGGTCCCTCCGCGACGACTACGAGGTCTCGTCGCCGGCTCTCGACGCCGCGGTCGAAGGCGCGCGGACCGGCGGCGCGCTCGCGGCGCGGATGACGGGTGCCGGTTTCGGCGGCTGCGCGGTCGCGCTCGCGCCGGCGGACCGGGTGCGCGACGTCGAGCGCGAGGTCCGCGCGGCGTTCGCCGCCGCCGCGCTGGGGGAGCCCGAGGTGTTCCCGGTCGCGCCCGCCGACGGCGCGCGGAGGCTCGCGTGAGCCACGCCGAGCGCGCCGAGAAGCGTCGTCGCGTGCTCGCACTCCTCGACGCCGAAGGGCTCGACGCGCTCGTCCTGCGACGCCCGGGAAACGTCGCGTGGTACTCCGGGGGCGGGCGCTCCCACATCACGGCCACGCCCGCGGTCGGGGTCGCAGACGTCGTCGTGACGCGGGAAGGTGACGAGGTCGTCACCGCCGTCAACGAGGCGGCCCGGCTCGAGACTGAGGAGCTCCCGGGCCTCGGCGCCTTTCGCATCGTCCCGTGGAACGCGCAGCGCGCGGCGTTCCTGCCGACCGGATCGCGCGTGGGCGCGGACTCGTCGCTCCCGGGGACGCGAGACGTCGCGAGCGCAGTCGAGGCTGCGCGCCGCTCGCTGACGGACGACGAGGTCGAGCGCTACCGCACCCTGGGCGGGGACGCTGCCGAGGCGCTGACACAGGCTTGCCACGCACTCGCGCCCACGGACTCCGAGCACGCCGCCGCTGCGTACGTCGCGCGCGCCCTCGTCGCGCGAGGCGCCGATCCGATCGTCCTCCTCGTCGCCGGCGAGGCGCGCCTCCCGTACCACCGGCACCCGCTGCCGACGGCGGAGGCGGTTGGGGGACTGGTCATGCTCGTCGCGTGCGCGCGCCGCCACGGGCTGATCGCGAGCATCACCCGGTTCGTCGCCGTCGGCGGCCTCTCCGAGGAGCTGCGCGAGCGCCACGCGCGCCTGCTCCACGTCGACGTCGCGTTCAACGTCGCGACGGCGCCGGGGGCGACCGTCGCCGACCCGTTCCGTGCCGGCCTCGCCGCGTACGAGGAGCACGGCTTCGGCGCGGACGAATGGCGGCTTCACCACCAGGGCGGCCCGACCGGGTACGAACCGCGCGACTACACCGCCGACGCGTCGTCGACGGCGCTCGTGGAGGATCGGCAGGCGTTCGCGTGGAACCCGAGCGTCCCGCTGCTCAAGTCCGAGGACACGATCCTCGCGCGAAGCGGCGGGCTGCCGGAGATCCTCACGGCCGACCCGCGCTGGCCGACGCAGGACGTGGCGGGCCTTGCGCGGCCGCTCGTGCTCGAGCGCTAGACCGGAGCGAGAGCCTCGATCCGCGCGCGCTCATCCGCTCGCAGCGGCGTGTCGGCGGCCGCGGCGTTCCCCTCGACCTGCTCGGGCGTCTTCGCGCCGGGGATCGCGACGTGCACGGCCGGGTGCGAGAGGACGAAGCCGAGCGCGAGCTGGCCGAGCGAGCGCTCGTCCTGCGCGAGCGGACGGAGGCGCTCGACGGTTTCGATCGCGTCCCGGTACCACGGCTCGTCCGGCCAGCCGTGTCGCACGTCGTCCTCCGGGAACGTCGTGTCGGCGTCGAACTTCCCCGTCAGCAGCCCCATCCGGAGCGGGCCGCGGACGATCGTGCCGATCCGCTGCTCCTGCGCGTAGGGCAGGAGCTCGCGCTCCGCGTCCCGCTTGAGGATGCTGTAGTCGAGCTGCACCACGTCGCAGGTGCCGTCCTGGTCGAAGTGCCGCAGGTGCGACGGCGTGTCCGTGCTGACGCCGTAGTGCTGGATCTTCCCCGCTGTCCTCAGCTGCTCGAACGCCTCGAGGAACGCCTCGGTGTTCTCGTCCCACCAGAGGTGGCAGAGGTACACGTCGATCCGGTCGGTGCCGAGCCGCCGCAGGCTCGCCTCGCAGCACTCGACGATCAGCGCGGGGTCGCTGTAGATGTTCGGCTTGCGGTCGACGTGCGAGTCCCAGAGGCCGACCTTCGTGCAGACGACCACGTCGTCGCGGCGGCCGCCGAGCGCCCGGCCGAGCAGCTCCTCGCTGCGCCCGCGGCCGTAGACGTCGGCCGTGTCGAAGAAGGTGACGCCGAGCTCGAGCGCGCGCTCGATCGCCGCGAGCGACTGGCGGTCCTCGACGGGGCCCCACGCGTCGCCGCCGATCGCCCACCCGCCGAAGCCGATCGTCGAGACCTCGAGGCCCGTCCGGCCGAGCGTGCGGTACTGCATCGCTACGGAACGGCCTGCGCGTCGCAGGTCGGGCCACGCACCACCGGGCCCCCGTCCTCCCACTCGAGGCGGTCGATCCACATCATCCGTCCAGGGTAAACGGAGCCGATCGCGTTCGGCGGCCACGCGTGGTAGACGAGCCACGTCTCGCCGTCGTCGTCGCGCACGATCGTCTGATGCCCGGGCCCCGCGGCGGCGCACGCGGTGTCGAGGATCGGGTTCTCGCCCGCGTCCTTGCACGGGCCGAGCGGCGTCCTGCACGTCGCGTAGCCGACGGCGTAGTCCTCGGTGTCGTACGCGTTGGCCGAGAAGAAGAGGTAGTAGCGACCCTGCTCGCGCCACAGGGTCGGCGCCTCCACGAGCCGGCCCTCCCACGCGGCGTCCTGGGTCACGAGCCGGACGCGCTTCCCGACGAGCTCCAGCCCGTTGGCGGAGAGCCGCTGCGAGTAGATGAACGTGTCCGTGCCGCAGCAGTTCCCGTCGTTCTTCCACAGCAGGTACAGCGTGCCGTCCGCGTCGCGGAACGGGCTCGCGTCGATCGACCCGCCCTCCGCCTTCTGGCAGACGAACGGCTTCGCGCTGCGGTCGATGAACGGGCCCATCGGCGAGGTGGCGACCGCGCGCCCGAGGCACTGCGCGTCGACCTCGGGCGCGCGCGCCGGGTAGTAGAGGACGTAGCGGCGCAGCCCCGTCTTCGCGACCTCGGGCGCCCACGTGCGGCCGATCTGCGCCCACGGCGAGAGCTCGGGCATCGCGTCGTCGCCCTCCTGCCAGCGCACGAGGTCGCGCGAGCGCAGCGTCGGCACGTTGCCGGCGTCGCCGTTCGTCGCGTACGCGTAGTACGTTCCTCGCTCCTCGAGGACGAACGGATCCGGGAAGTTCTCGTCGTAGACCGGGTTCGAGAACGTCCCGGCCGTGCGGCCGGTCGGCGTACCTCGCTCGGCCGCGGGCGGGCTTTCGCCTCCGCCGCATGCTGCGACGAGCGCGAGCAGGGGAAGCAGCGCGAGGCGCTTCACGCCCCGAGGCTCGGCGACCGTTCTACTACGCAGGCGTCGGGACGCCGACCGATTCCTCAGTCTCTCGATCGAACAGGTGCAGCTTCTCGAGCGGAAGCGCGAGATGCACGTTCTCTTCCGGCTTGACGCGCCCCTCGTCGATGTCGAGCTTCGCGACGAGGTTCACCTCGCCCGCGTGCAGGTGCACGAGTTGCTCGTCGCCCAGGTACTCGACGACGTCGACGACGGCCGGGATGCGCGCCTGCTGGTTGGCCGGCTCGCCGTTCGACAGGTGCAGGTGCTCGGGGCGGAAGCCCGCCATCAGCGTCGACGGCGCGCGCTCGCGGAGGCGCGAGATCATGCCTTCGGGCACCTCGACCGCGAACCCGTCCTGGCGCAGCACGTCGCGCTCTCCGTCCGTCGCAGCCTCGACGGGAACGAGGTTCATCGCCGGCGAGCCGATGAAGCCGGCGACGAAGACGTTGCGAGGGTTCGTGTAGAGCTCCTCGGGCGTCCCGATCTGCTGAAGGACGCCGGCGTTCATGACGGCGATGCGGTCGCCCATCGTCATCGCCTCGACCTGGTCGTGCGTGACGTAGACCGTCGTCGTCCCGAGGCGCTGCTGCAGCTTCAGGATCTCAGCGCGCGTCTGGACGCGCAGCTTCGCGTCGAGGTTCGAGAGCGGCTCGTCCATCAGGAACGCGGCGGGCTCGCGGACGATCGCGCGCCCGAGCGCGACACGCTGGCGCTGGCCGCCGGAAAGCTGCTTCGGCTTGCGCTTGATGAGCTGCCCGAGGTCGAGGATCTCTGCGGCCTGGCGCACGCGCCGGTCGATTTCCTCCTTCGGCACCTTCTGGTTGCGCAGCCCGAACGCGAGGTTGTCGTAGACGCTCATGTGCGGGTAGAGCGCGTAGGACTGGAAGACCATCGCGACGTCGCGCTCGGCCGGCGCGACGTTGTTCACGACACGGTCGCCGATCCGGATCTCGCCCTCCGAGATGTCCTCGAGCCCGGCGAGCATCCTCAGCGCAGTCGACTTCCCGCAGCCGGAGGGGCCGACGAGCACGAGGAACTCGCCGTCGCCGATGTCGAGCGACAGTTCGTCGACGGCGGTCGTCTCCTCGAAGATCTTGCTGACGCGGTCGTACGTGACGCTCGCCATCGCTGCCTCCCGCTTCGGGTTCCGGGCGAACTGGGTGGAACCGCAAGGATAAGCGACGAGAGCGCCAGGTTCTAGCCGGATCGCGCGTCGATCCGCGCGGGGCACCGCCAGTACTCGACCTCGCCGCTCGTTCCTTCGGAGACGCACGACTTGAGCGCGAGGTCGGGCCTCCCCTCGAGCTTCCCGGGGCGGCACGCGTGCCAGAACCCGGTCTGCCCGGCGGGCGTGGCGACGCTCGAGCACGAGCCGACGAGGCCGGCCTCCTCGAGCATGCGGCCGTCCTTGACGGCGAAGAGCACGGCGGCGACCGCGGCGGTGGCGAGGAGAATCTTGAGCAGCATCAGGGGCCTCTCCTCGCGTTATCGGCCGGAGCGGCGCTGTTCTTGATCCCGCGGCGCCTGCAGCAGCTCGCCGAGCGCGCGCGCGCGGAAGGCGAAGATCTCCTCCAGCCACCGCTGCACGAGGGGCCGCGCGAGCCGCGCCAGAGGCCCGCCGCGGACGCGATAGCGGACGCTGTCGTAGATCTCGGTTCCGGTGGGCACGGCTGTGAAGCGGTGCGTGTGAACCCAGAGCCGGTACGGCCCCCGGAGCTGCGTGTCGGTGAAGCTCCTCGGCGGCCGCCACTCCGAGATCTCGGTGCGCCAGCCGAGCCGGACGCCGAAGAGGCGCAGCCGGTACCGGAGCAGCGACCCTCCGCCGAGCCGTTCCGGCGCCTCGACGATCCGGAACCGGAGCCAGGGCGGCGTGATCGCTTCCAGGTTGCGGGCGTCGGAGAAGAACGCGAACGTCGCCTCGAGCGGGAGCGGCACGACCTGCGCCCGCTCCAGCTCGTCGTCGCTCGCGCGCGCCGGGTGCCGCCGCCGGATCAGCGGAGGCCGCCGCGCTCGTGGTGCGCGCGGAAGAAGTTCTCCGAGCCGGCCGTCGCCATTGCGGCGGACGCCGAGATCTCGAGCGCGAGCGTCGCGGCGGCCACGATCTGCGCGAAGCGGTAGACCTTCCCCGCGCCCGCACAGCCCATCATCCCGAGCCACGAGCGGGCGTAGGGGAGGGTCGTGCCGCCGCCGACCGTCCCCACCTCGAGACCGGGCAGGCGGATCGCGACGTTCAGGCCGCCGTCGACGCGGTGGCCGGTCCCGTGCGCCATCGAGCTCGTCCCGACCATCCCGAGGTCCTGGCCGGTCGCCGCGAAGACCGCCGCGATCGCGGTTGCCGGCGTGAACGCCACGGACTGCATCCCGGAGGCGACGGCGCCGTGCGTTCCGGCCCACGCGAGGCCGAGCAGGTCGTCCACCGTCGTCCGCAGCACGCGTCGCACCGCGTCCTCTGTGAGCGTGCACTCGGCGAGGACGGTCTTGCCGTGGCCGCCGCGCTCGAAGTAGCGGTGCGAGATCTTCTTGTCGCCGCCCATGTTCGCCTCGAGGATCGCGCGCTGCGGCCGCACGGGCGCGCGCTGCATCACGAAGCCCATGTTCAGCGCGTACGAGTTGCGCGTCATCATGTTCGGGCCCACGGCGTCGCCGGTCGTCCACGCCCAGAGGACGTGGCACATCGGCCCGACGACGTGCGTCTCGACCTCGCGGAGCTTCGCATGGCGCGAGAGCGTCGGGTCGTCCGTCTCCGTCAGGAACGCACGCATCGCCTCGAGCTGGTCGCCGAGCCACCGGGCGAGCGCGACGGCTTCCTCGGTGGACTTGCAGACGAAGCAAGATGCTCTAGTGATTCGGTCACGCAGCACGTACGTTCTGAAGCCGCCGGACTCGGCAGCCGCGCGTGCGCCACGGTGGAGTGAGATCGACATGCTGCCCTCCGTGTGCGCGAGCGGGACGAAGACCTCCTCGGGCGCCCGCCGTCGCTCGCGCAGCGTCCCGGCCGGCTCGTCGAGCTCGTAGTCGCCGAGCTCGATCGAGAGGGGGCCGACGACCGCGACGGGGATCACGGCGACGCCGGTCAGCGACTCCTGCGCCTTCACCCACGGAGTCAGGTCGTGCGCGAAGACCTCGCCGTCCTGCGTGAGGCCGCGCACCGCGTCCTGCCGCGCCTGGATCGAGGCCGGGTCGTTCCGCCGGGGCCAGCGCCGGAGATCCATCGCAGGCAGCCTAGACCGGCAGGGACGCGGCTTCGGCCCGGAGGCTCGCGACGGCCTCGGCGGCCGCGTCGCCGTGCCGCTCCTCGACCACGTCCGCTGCGAGCTTGATCACGCGTCGGAGGTGCTCGAGCGGGTAGCCGCGCGCGGCGAGCACGCGCGCGAGCCACGCGAGCTGCGCCGCGAGCACCGACCGGCCGAGAAACGCCCACGACAGGATGTACTGCGTGTCGTGCGCGCACCAGGCGAGCCCGGCGTCGCCGTAGCGCTCTCGATCCTCCGGCGTGTCCGCCCAGTGCCGCTGCGCGGCCTCCGCGGCGATCGGCGCGAGGAACACGGCCTCGCCCGTCGCGAGCGCGACGCTGTCGCGGGGTGGGGAGCCGCCGCGCGGCGGGCGGAGCACCTCGCTACCGCGCGACGACGTCATACGTGTGCAGATGCTCGAGCCGGTCGAGCCTGATCGCGGCATCCAGGTCGGCCGGGATCCGGTCATGCGATACGCGGTGCTCCTCGCTCCGCATGTAAGCGCGGAACGCGTCGCGGTCGCGCCAGCGGCTCACCATCACGATCTCGCCCGCGTCACGGTCCGACTGCCACACCTCCAGGTCGACGAAGCCGTCGGCGTCGTCGACGAGGTGCGCGCGGCGCCGGAACGCCTCGACCAGGCGCGGCGCCTCCGATGCGTCGACGCGCAGCCGCGAGAGCGAGACGTACACGGCTCAGAACGTCAGCTCGATCTCGCCGACGTCGAGGCCGAACGAGTGTGCGAGCCGGATCCCCTGCTCGATGTCCTCGCGCAGCATCCGCTCGTCGGTCTCCCGCATCAGCCGCCCGATCACCTCGCGCGCCTTCGGCCGCCAGAGCGCATGCTGCACGAAGACCGGGAGGAGCCGCTTCGCGCCCGCGATCAGCTGCCGCTTCGTCTTCTCGTCCGCGCGCTGGAGCAGGACGCGCTCGTACGCGACTCCGGAGCTGTGGTGGATGCCGTCGTCGACGGTCAGGCGATTGCAGAGGTCCTCGAGCACGGTGCCGCGCGACGAGCGCGCGATCATGCGGAAGCGCGGGATGATCAGGCGCTCGTAGAAGACCTGCATCAGGAACACCTTCTCCTCGACCGTCTCCGCCTCGAGCACGAACCGCGCGAGCTCGTCGAGATACGGGTCGCGCTCCGCCGTCCCGCCTGCCTCCTGCGCGAGCTTGAGCCACGCCTCCGTGTGGCGTGCCTCGTCCTGCACCATCGTCGTGTAGTACAGCTTCGCCTCGGGATCGGGCGCGAGCGCGAAGAGCTGGGCGGCCATCTCGATCGCGAGCTCGTCCGCCTGAAGCTGCTGCGTCACGACGGAGCGCCACATGTCCCGCCGCCGCGCGAGCTTCTGCGGCGAGCCCGTGTACTCCGGGATCGGCGGCACCTCGCCCCACGGAAGGTCGCGCACCTGCCACTCGGCGCGTTTCGCCAGCTCGTAGTACCGCAGCACGCCTGCGTAGGCGCTGCGATCCTCGCCCGCGCGCGCCTGGGGCTCGCGGAGCTCCGCGGCTTCCATCGGAGCTGAAGGTTAACGTCTTGCGGGTGGCGATCGCGATGGACGGCGCAGCGCTCGCGCAGCGTCTGCGGGAGGAGACCGCGCGCGAGGTGGAGGAGCTCGGCGGGCTCGGGCTCGCGACCGTGCTCGTCGGCGACGACCCCGCTTCGCACATCTACATCCGGCTCAAGCACGAGGCGGCTGAGTCCGTGGGGATTGCGCCCGTCGACCGCCGGCTCGACGCGGACGTGAGCGAGGCGGAGCTCCTCCAGCTCGTCGAGAACCTGAACGGCGACGACGAGATCGACGGCGTCCTCGTCCAGCTGCCGCTGCCGGATCACATCGACGAGGCCCGCGTCATCCGCGCAGTCGATCCGGTGAAGGACGTCGACGGCCTCCACCCGTTCAACGCGGGTCAGCTCTACCTCGGTCGGCAGACGCTGGTTTCGGCGACGCCGCTCGGCGTGATGGCGCTGTTGACGGAATACCGGGTGCCTGTTGCGGGCGCGCGCGCCGTCGTCGTCGGGCGCAGCCCGATCGTCGGGAAGCCGATGGCGCTGCTGCTCCTGCACGCGAACGCGACGGTGACGGTCTGCCACTCGCGGACCGAGGAGCTCGCGCGGCACACGCTCGACGCGGACATCGTCGTCGTGGCGGTCGGGATCCCCGGGCTCGTCAGCGCGGACATGGTCAAGGCAGGCGCGGCCGTCGTCGACGTCGGCATGAACCGCACGGACGCCGGCCTCGTGGGCGACGTCGACGCGGGCGCCGCGGACGTCGCCGCGCTCCTCACGCCCGTCCCGGGCGGCGTCGGTCCGATGACGATCGCGCTCCTGCTCGCGAACACCGTCCGCGCGGCGCGGTATCGGCGCGGGCTCCTTGCCTTCCCGAGGCCCTGAGTTATAGTTCGCGCGCTCGTTGTCGGTCGGCGGCTCGGTGCCCGGGCCGTCGTTTCATGCAGTTGAAGGAGGAAAGTTGGCTCAGGGCACCGTGAAGTGGTTTTCGAACGAGAAGGGCTACGGGTTCATCGAGCGCGAGGGTGGCGAGGACGTGTTCGTCCACTTCTCCGCGATCGCGATGGACGGCTACAAGTCGCTGACCGAGGGTCAGCGCGTGGAGTTCGAGGTCGTGCAGGGGCCGAAGGGCGCCCAGGCCGCGAACGTCATGGCGATCTAGCACCCCTTTCGGAACCGAACACACCAGGGCCTCCGAAAGGGGGCCCTTTTTTTTGGGAGGATTCGTCGGTGGCGATCAGCAGGGACGACGTGCTGCACGTGGCGAAGCTCGCGCGGCTCGCGCTGACCGAGGACGAGGTCGCGCGGCTCGGAGAGCAGCTGGGCGCGATCCTCGAGGCGGTCGGCAAGGTGTCGGAGCTCGAGCTGGACGACGTGCCGCCGACCTCGCACCCGCTCGACCTCGTCAACGTGTGGGGTGAGGACGAGCCGCGCCCCTCGCTGCCCGCCGACGACGCGCTCGCGAACGCACCGGAGCGCGACGGCGACTTCTTCCGCGTCCCGCCCGCCGCGGCGGTCGAGACGCCGTGACCCGTTCGCCGTCACGGATCCGGCACGCGGGCGTCGCAGATCCGTGCGTCGCTGCCCGCTACCGTGTTCTCAGGGGACGCGGGGGTCCCCTGGGGGCGGTTTGGCGGTCGGCCGCGTGATCGACACGCTCCGGCTGACAGGCGAGGAGGCCATGGGGCTCGTGGAGCGCCGCGAGATCTCGGGTGCTGAGCTGCACCGCGCATACCTCGACGCAATCGACGAGCGCGACGGAGAGCTCCACGCCTACCTGCGCACCGTCGACGAGAGCGAGGGCGATGG
Organism: Gaiellaceae bacterium; assembly: GCA_030446625.1. Classification (GTDB taxonomy): domain Bacteria; phylum Actinomycetota; class Thermoleophilia; order Gaiellales; family Gaiellaceae; genus JAUJMY01. Next base: position 105,280 of record JAUJMY010000004.1, on the reverse strand, counting down.
CGTCCCGATCGCGATCAAGGACGTGATCACGACGAAGGGCGTCGAGACGACGGCCGGCTCGCGGATCCTCGAGGGCTACGTCCCACTCTTCGACGCGACAGTGACGACGCGCTGCAAGGACGCGGGCCTGCCGATCCTCGGGAAGACGAACACGGACGAGTTCGCGATGGGCTCGTCGACGGAGAACTCCGCGTTCGGGCCGACGCGGAACCCGTGGGATCCGCGGCGCGTCCCGGGCGGCTCCGGCGGCGGCTCGGCCGCGGCTGTCGCAGCCGGGCTCGCCCCCTGGGCGCTCGGGTCGGACACCGGCGGCTCGGTGAAGCAGCCGGCCGCGCTGACGGGGACCGTCGGCCTCCGTCCGACGTACGGCACCGTGTCGCGCTACGGCGTCGTCGCCTTCGCCTCCAGCCTCGACCAGGTCGGGCCGGTGACGAAGACGGTCCGCGACTGCGCGCTCCTCTACCGCATCCTCGCCGGGCGCGACCCGTGCGACTCGACGACCGTCGACCTTCCCGAGCCGGTGCAGATCCCGGAGGCCGAGGACCTGCGCGGACTGCGCGTCGGCGTGCCGCGCGAGATGAACGAAGCCGAGGGGATCGAGCCGGGCGTCGCGGACGCGGTCGCGCGCGCGATCGAGCTCTGTGCGGAGCTGGGCGCGGAGGTGGGCGAGTGCGAGCTGCCGCGCTCGGTCGAGTACGGCCTGCCGTGCTACTACCTCGTCGCCCCCGCGGAGGCGTCCTCGAACCTCGCCCGCTACGACGGCGTCCGCTACGGATTCCGGGCCGGCGGCGCCACGCTCCGCGAGCTCCAGGAGCGCACGCGCGACGCCGGCTTCGGCGACGAGCCGAAGCGGCGGATCATGCTCGGCACCTACGCGCTCTCCGCGGGCTACTACGAGGCGTTCTACGGCCAGGCCCAGAAGGTCCGCACCGTCATCGCACGCGAGCACGCGGCGGCGTTCGAGCGCTTCGACGTGCTCGTGAGCCCGACGTCGCCCACGGTGGCCTTCGAGCTCGGGGCGAGAACCGCCAACCCGCTCGCGATGTACCTCTCCGACCTGTTGACGATCCCCTCGTGCATGGCCGGGCTGCCCGGCCTCTCCATCCCGTGCGGCCTCTCGGAGGGGCTGCCCGTGGGGCTCCAGCTGATCGGTGCGCAGTTCGCGGAGAACACGCTCTTCCGCGCGGGCCATGCGCTCGAGCGCGCGCTCGGCTTCGACTACGTCCCGCCGAGGCTCGCGTTGGCGGCATGACGACGAACGGGTGGGAGCCCGTGGTCGGGCTCGAGATCCACGTCCACCTCAAGACGCGGACGAAGATGTTCTGCCGCTGCGAGCTCGCGTACGGGGCGCCCGAAAACTCGCGCACGTGCCCCGTCTGCCTGGCGCACCCCGGCACGCTGCCGGTGCCGAACCGCGCCGCGATCGAGGCGACGATCAAGCTCGGCCTTGCGCTCGGCTGCCGGATCGCGCCGCGCGCGCTCTTTCACCGCAAGCACTACTTCTACCCCGACCTGCCGAAGGGCTACCAGATCTCGCAGTACGACGTCCCGCTCTGCAGCGACGGCCGCTTCGCCGTCCCGGCGCCCGGCGGAGACCGCGAGATCGAGATCGTCCGCGCCCACCTGGAGGAGGACGCGGCGAAGACGGTGCACGTCGGCGGCGAGTCCGGTCGCATCGGCGGCGCCGCGCACTCGAACGTCGACTTCAACCGCGGCGGGACGCCGCTCGTCGAGATCGTGACTCGGCCGGACCTGCACTCGCCCGAGGACGCGCGCGCGTTCCTCCAGCTTCTCCGCCAGACGATCGTCGAGCTCGGGATCTCCGACGCGGAGATGGAGAAGGGGACGCTGCGCGCCGACGCGAACATCTCCGTCCGGCGCGCCGGCGAGCGCGCGCTCCGGACGCGCACCGAGCTCAAGAACATGAACTCGTTCTCGTTCATCGCCCGCGGGATCGAGGCCGAGGTCGCCCGCCAGGTAGCGGTGTGGGAGTCCGGCGGCGAGGTCACGCAGCAGACCTTCGACTACGACGCGGCGACGGGGAAGCTGCGGCCGCACCGGACGAAGGAGGAGGCGGAGGACTATCGGTACCTGCCCGAGCCGGACCTCGTCCCGGTGGAGCCGCCCGCGGAGCTCGTCGAGCGGCTGCGAGCCGAGGTGCCGGAGCTGCCCAGCTCGCGCGTTCGCTTGCTCATGGACGCGCATGGAAGATCGTATGAGAGCGCGCTCTTCATCGGCCGCCTCCCGTTCGCTGATCTCTTCCGAGAGATGATCAAAGCTGGGTGGCACGCGGATGACGCCGAGCACGCTCTGATGAACACGTTCAGCGCGATCGACGTGAGGCCCGAGCTCGAGAACTTGGCGGAGCTCTACCGCGTGTACGCGGTGCGCCACGAGCTACCGCGACCCGTCGTCATCGAGGCTACGAGTGCAAGTTCCCGCGCGGGCTTCTCCGCGGAGCCCTACCTGGCGCAGCGCGCCGTCGCGGACCTGTCCGAGCTCGACCCTGTAATCGACCGGATCCTGGCGGCGAACGAGCCGCAGGTCGCGCAGTACCGGGCCGGCAAGGAGGGGCTGCTCGGCTTCTTCGTCGGCCAGGTGATGCGGGAGACGCAGGGGAAGGCGAGCCCGCAGGTCGTCAACGAGCGCTTGCGCGAGAAGCTGAAGAGCTAGCTAGAGAAGCCCGCAGTAGCGCGCCGTGTTCGGCCACGGGTAGAAGCCGCGACCGCTGCGGTACGCCCGCTCGGCGACCCACATCTGCTCGAGCGGCGTCCAGTTGTCCGCCGTGCCCTTGCGGCGCAGCAGGTCGGCGCCGTACGCGCGCTGGAACGAGAGGTCCATCTGGAGCCCGCCGTAGTAGGGCGGGCTCGGGTCGCGCCACGAGCCCTCGTGCTGGTGGATGCAGAGCCACGCGGCCTTCCGAGGCGGGTTCGCGGCGAGCCTCCGCGCCTGGTCCGCGCGCCTGGTCCACAGGCGTAGCACCCAGCGCCGGTAGTTCGGGTTCCGCGAGCGCCGCGCGGTGTCCGACGTCGGCGTGCGCCGCTTGTCCATCAGCGTCTGCCAGCGCCACGTCTCCTTCCTGTGGTGCGCGATCTTGGCGAGCAGGTAGCGGCTGCCGCGAGGGAGCAGGTGCTCCTCCTCCGCGAGCCTCTCCACGGTCGCCAGCGGGCTCGCCGGCCGGGGCTCGGGTGGCGCGACCCGTGTGGTGACGGGCGCCGCGACCGGCACCGCGAGTTCCTCGCCAGGACCTTCGTCGGCGGAGGCCGTGTGCACGAGCGCGAACGCGAGCCCGACGACGAGCGCGAGCAGCGTGAGATGCCGCAGTGAGATGGACATGGTGTGAGTGCACGAGCCCGGGGCAGAGTGTCCGCAGCGCTCCGGCCGCCCGCTGGTGTGCGATGCGCTGGGGACGGTAGCGGCGCCTGCGCGCGCCGGGGCAAGGCTTTACAAAATCTCGACAGAGCCTGTACAGCTACGTGACGCTGCGCGACCGGACGACGAAGCCGCCGTACAGGAGCAGCGCCGCGAGCGCGAGCGAGGTCGCAGCGCGCGCGGCTCCCAGTCCGAAGAGCGTGCTGCCGAGCGCGGCGACCGCGACGCCGGCGAGGACGAGCGCGTTCCCGAGCGGTCGGCGGCGGAACGTGGCGACCGCGACGGCGACGACGGCGAGCGTCCCGGCCGAGTTGGCTGCGATCGCGGCGACCCGCGCCGGGAAGAGGGCGAGGTGGTCGCGCGCGTCGGGGATCTCGCTCCCGCTCACGGGCGTCGTCAGCGGCACCGCGAGCGCGATGCCGACGGCGAGGCCCGTGTAGAGGAGCGAGAAGGGCAGCGCGGCGCGCCTCCCGACGAGGAGCAGCGAGCCGGCGCCGAGCAGCGGCGCGGTCAACAGCCCGCCGAAGAGGTAATAGACACGGAACGCCGCGTCGCTCCAGCCGGCCGCGGCGGCCCACGCCAGCGCGCCCGCGGCGAGCGCGAACGCGAGGAGCGACGCCGCCCACGCAGCGAACTCGGGGCGGCCTCGCTCGCGCCAGCGCGCGGCGAGGAGGCCGGCGAGGCGGAGGGCGAGCAACGCCGCTGCGAACGCGACGACGGCTTCCACGCGCGGAGCCTAGTCCGCGGCGCGCGGACGGCCGAAGCCGGCGCTACGCTCACGCCGGATGCCCGAGAAGCGCTACCTGCTGACGCCCGGGCCGACGCCGGTGCCGCCGGAGGTGCTCTCGGCGCTCGCCCAGCCGGTCGTCCATCACCGCGGGCCCGACTTCAAGCGCGCCTACGCCGAGTGCCTCGAGCGCCTGCAGACGGTCACGCGCACGGAGCACGACGTGCTCCTGTTCAGCACCTCGGGAACGGGCGCCTTCGAGTCGGCGGTCGCGAACCTCACCTCCCCCCGCGACCGCGTCGTCGTCGTCTCCGCGGGCTACTTCGGCGAGCGCTGGATCGAGATGACGAAGGCGTTCGGCGCCGACGTGCTCGAGCTCCGCTACGAGTGGGGCGAGACGCCGGAGCCGGACGACCTCCGCACTTTGCTGGCTGCGGCGGGCGGCGCGAGCGTCGTCTATCTGACGCACTCGGAGACCTCCACGGGCGTCGTCGCGGACGTCGAATCGCTCGCCGCGCTTGCGAAGGACGCGGGCGCGATCGTGGTGGTGGACGCCGTGTCGAGCCTCGGCGCGGTGCCGCTCGAGACGGACGAGTGGGGCATCGACGTGACCGTGGCGGGCTCGCAGAAGGCGCTGATGACGCCGCCCGGGCTCGGGTTCGCGTCCGCGTCTCCCGCGGCGTTCGCCGCGGCCGAGCACGCGACGACGCCGCGCTTCGTCTTCGACTGGGAGCGGACGCGCGCGGGGCAGGAGAAGCTGGACGCACCGGTCACGCTGGCCGTGCCGCTGGTGCTCGCGCTGAACGTCGCGCTCGGGATGATCCTCGAGGAAGGTCTCGAAGCGACGTTCGACCGGCACGTCCGCCTCGGGCGCGCGTGCCGCGCCGGCGTCAAGGCCATGGGGCTGGAGCTCTTCTCGCCGGACGAGGATCGTGCGTCCGTCGTCACCGCGATCCGCGTTCCCGACGGCGTCGACGCCGACGAGCTCCTGCTCAACCTGCGCGACCGGCACGGGATCCAGCTCATCGGCGGGCAGGGCGCGCTGAAGGGCAAGATCTTCCGGATCGGCCACATCGGCTGGTTCGACCTGTTCGACATCACGACCGCGCTCGCGGGCGTGGAGCTCGCGCTGCTCGAAGCCGGTGCGGACGTCGAGCGCGGGGTCGCGGTGAGCGCTGCGCTCGAGGCGCACGCCGCGCCCGTGCGCGCGTGACGCGTCCGCGCGTCCTGATCCGCGAGCCGATCGCCGACGCGGGTGTCGACCTCCTCCGGCAGCGGTTCGACGTGGACGTCGACGGCGAGTCCGACCTCGCGGACGTGATCGGAGACTACGACGCGATCGTCGTCCGCTCCGCGACGAAGCTGACGGCCGATCTGATCGAGCGCGCGCAGCGGCTGCGCGTGATCGGGCGGGCGGGCGTCGGCGTCGACAACGTCGACGTCCTGGCGGCGACGCGGAAGGGCGTCGTCGTCGCCAACGCGCCGGAGTCGACGGTGATCTCGGCGGCCGAGCACACCGTCGGGCTCCTCGTCGCGCTCTCGCGGAACATCCCACAGGCGCATGCGGCTCTGAAGCAGGGGCGCTGGGAGCGGTCGCGCTTCGGCGGCGTCGAGCTCGCCGACAAGACGCTCGGCGTGCTCGGCTTCGGCCGGATCGGGCAGCAGGTGGCGCGCCGCGCGCTCGGGCTCGGCATGAACGTCGTCGCGTACGACCCGTTCGTCTCTCGCGACCGCTATCGCGAGCTCGGCGTGGAGCGCGCGGAGACGCGGGACGCGGTGTACGCCGCGGCGGACTTCCTGACGCTGCACCTGCCGCTGACGCCGGAGACGCGAGCCTCGATCGGGTGTGACGCGTTCGCGGCGATGCGCGACGGCGTCCGCCTCGTGAATGCTGCTCGCGGCGAGCTCGTGGACGAGCCGGCGCTGCTCGAGGCGTTGCGCTCGGGCAAGGTCGCCGCGGCGGCGCTCGACGTCTTCGCGACGGAGCCGTACGAGGGGCCGCTGCTCGAGCTCGACAACGTCGTCGTGACGCCGCACCTCGCCGCGTCGACCGAGGAGGCGCAGGACCGGGCCGGCGTCATCGTCGCAGAGCAGGTCGTCGCGGCGCTCGAGGGCGGGTTGGTGACGAACGCGGTGAACATCCCGGTGATCGGCCACGACGACCTCGAGGTACTCGGGCCGTTCGTCCCGCTCGCCGCGAAGCTCGGCCGGCTCGCGATGGAACTCGCTGGTGGGCGGGCCGAACGCATCGAGCTCGCGTACTACGGCGGGCTCGCCGAGTACGACACGCGCCTGCTCACCGTCGCGGCGCTCAACGGCGCGTTCCAGGGCCGTGTCGACGAGCCCGTGAACTACGTGAACGCACCGCTCGTCGCAGCCGCGCGCGGCATCGACGTCGGCGAGGAGCGCCGGTCGTCGTCGCGCGACTTCACGAACCTGGTGCGCGTGGCCGTTCGCGCGGACGGCGAGGAGCTCCGCGTGGCGGGCACGACGATCGGGCGCGACGACCGGCACTGGCTGGTGAGCGCGCTCGGGTTCGAGCTCGAGATGGAGCTCGCTCCGCTGATGGTGTTCTTCCGCTACGACGACGTCCCGGGCGTGATCGGCCGCGTGGGCACGCTGTTCGGCGAGGCCGGCGTGAACATCGCGAACATGGCCGTCTCGCGGACGCGCCGCGGCGGCAAGGCGCTGATGGCGCTCTCGATCGACAATCCCGCGCCGCCGGCGCTCGCGGAGCGCCTGCGGGAGGGGTTCGACGACGCCCGGTTCATCGCGCTTACCTGACCTCGGGCCGCGCGGCGAAGGCTGGGTCGCGCTCCAGTTCGCCGTGCTGCTCGGGATCGGCGTCGCGACGCAGGTAGCGCCGCGGCTGCCCGACCGGCTCGACCTCGCGAGCGCACCGCTCGTCGTCGCCGGCGTCGTCCTTCTCGGCGCGGCGACCGCAGCGCTCGGCCGCGGCCTGACCCCGCTCCCGCGTCCGCGCGAGCAGAGTGCGGTCGTCGAACGGGGGCCGTACCGCCACGCGCGGCACCCGATGTACACGGGCGTCTTCCTCCTCTTCCTCGGGATCGCGCTGGCGACGACGTGGGCTGCGCTCGCGCTGACGCTCGCGCTCGCAGTCGTGTTCGACCTGAAGTCGCGTGTCGAGGAACGGCTGCTCGGGCAGCGCTTCGCGGCGTACCGTCCGTACCGCGAGCGCGTGCGCCGACGCTTCGTGCCCGGGCTCTACTAGGCGGTGCTCGCCCGGGGGTCGAGGCTGCGCACGAGCGCCGCGACCCTCTCCTGGAACTTCTCGACGATCGCGTAGCGCGGTCGCTCGCGCACGACGCGCTCGACGCGCTCGTCCGCGTGCCCCGGCGCGAGGAGGAACTGCGTCCCGCACTCGCGGACACTCTCGTAGGTGTCGAGCGGCGCGGCGATCCGGTGGACGCAGGTCGGGTCGCTGCACTCGCAGACGAACTCCGCCTCGTGCGACTCGAAGCGCTTCGCGCTCTCGGCGATCCGCTCGTTGACCTCGCGGAAGAGCGCTTCGGTCCGCGCGATCGCCACCTCTTCGTGCTCGTGCATCGGCACTCCGGTCGTCTCGTCCATCGGCACCCCCGGTTCGTCGGCTCCCAAGGTCGAAACGCCGGCCGGGCCGATCCGGTTGCGGGTTAGCCTTGACTCGTGCGCGAGTGGCCCGAGCCGGTGCGGCGCGTCGCCGCGCACTTGCGCGAGGCCGGCGCAGAGGCTCGCCTGGAGGAGTTTCCGGAGGGGACGCCGACTGCGCGTGACGCGGCGCGTGCCGTCGGCTGCGAGCTGACGCAGATCGTCAAGTCGATCGTGTTCGTCTGCGACGGCCGCTCGACGCTCGCGCTCGTCCCGGGCGACCGACGCGCGGATGCGGCGAAGGTCGCGCGCGGCGCCGGAGCGGCGGCGGCGCGGATCGCGCGCGCCGAAGAGGTCGAAGACGCGACGGGATTCGCGCCGGGCGCCGTGGCGCCGTTCCCGCTCGCGCGTGTGGAGCGCGTCCTCGTCGACCGCACGCTGCTCGCGCACGACGTCGTTTGGGTCGGCGCGGGATCGCCGCGGCACATGGCGGGCCTGGCACCGCCCGAGCTGGTGAGGCTCGCCCGCGCCCGCGCGCTCGACCTCGTGGAGGAGTGACCCGCGCGGAAGGCCGCACGCGGGTCGCCTAAGATGGGGCACCCCACAAGGAGGCCGCATGCGGGAAACCGAGAAGATCTGGATGAACGGCGAGCTGGTCGACTGGGGCGACGCCAAGATCCACGTCGGCGCCCACGGCCTCCACTACGGCTCCGGCGTCTTCGAAGGGATCCGCTGCTACGAGACGCCGCAGGGGCCGGCGGTCTTCCGGCTCACGGACCACCTCGACCGGCTCCACAACTCGGCGCGCCTCCTCTCGATGGAGATCCCGTACAGCGTCGACGAGCTCCGTGCGGCCTCGCTCGAGCTGGTCGCGGTGAACGGCCTCCCCGAGTGCTACCTGCGGCCGATCGCCTTCTACGGCTACGGCGAGCTCGGGGTGGCGGCGGGGACGAACCCCGTCGAGACGGTGATCATGAGCTGGCCGTGGGGCGCGTATCTCGGCGAGGAGGGCCTCCGCAGCGGCATCCGCGCGAAGATCTCGTCGTGGCAGCGGATCGGACCGAACGTGATCCCGCACGTGGCGAAGGCGACGGGCGTCTACCTGAACTCGATGCTCGCGGTCACCGAGGCGAACCGCGCGGGCTACGACGAGGCGATCCTGCTCACAGCCGAGGGGTACGTCGCGGACGGGTCGGGTGAGAACATCTTCGTCGTCAAGGACGGCGTCCTGTACACGCCCTCGCTCTCGACGTCGATCCTGCCCGGGATCACGCGCGACACGATCATCCACATCGCGCAGGACCTCGGCTACTCCGTCATGCAGGGGAACCTGATCCGATCCGACCTGTACCTCGCCGACGAGGTCTTCATGACCGGGACCGCCGCGGAGGTGACGCCGCTGCGCTCGATCGACGCCGCCGAGATCGGCGTCGGGCCCGTGACGCTCGAGATCCAGCAGGCGTACCTCGAGACCGTGCGCGGGGGGAGCTCGCGCGGGGAGGACTGGCTGGAGTACGCGCCCGCTGCCGCGCCCGCCGAGGCGTGACCCACGCGCCGACGGCGCACGAGTCGATCCCGCTCGCCAGGCCCTACCTCGACGAGCGCGAGGAGGAGCTCGTGCTCGAGGTGCTGCGCTCGGGGAGGCTGTCTCTCGGCCCGACGATCGAGCGGTTCGAGGAGCTGGTCGCGGACCGGACCGGCGCGCGGTACGCGGCAGCGGTTTCGAGCGGCACGGCCGGGCTGCACATGCTCTGCCGGGTCGCGGAGGTCGGGCCGGGCGACGAGGTGATCACGTCCACGTACTCCTTCGCCGCGTCGGCGAACTGCTTCATCTTCGAGGGCGGCACGCCTGTCTTCGCCGACGTCGACGCCCGCACGCTGAACATGGATCCCGCGGCCGTCGAGGCTGCGATCACGGAGCGCACGAAGGCAATAGTCGCGGTGGACATCTTCGGCTACCCGTGCGAGCTCGACGAGCTGCGCGCGATCGCCGAGCGGCACGGGCTCGCGCTGATCGAGGACTCGGCGCAGGCGTTGGGCGCGGAGTACCGCGGAGTCCCGGTCGGCGGCCACGGCGTCTCGGCGATCTTCGGCTTCTACCCGAACAAGCAGATCGCGACCGGAGAGGGCGGCGTCGTCGTCACGCACGACGAGGAGACGTGGCGGCTGCTCGTCAGCATGCGGAATCAGGGGCGCTCGTACGACGGCGGCGGCGGCTGGTTCCACCACGTGCGCGTCGGCTTCAACTACCGCTGGACGGACCTCCAGGCCGCCGTCGGCGTCGCGCAGCTCGAGAAGCTCGACCGCCTGCTCGAGCTGCGCGCGGCCGCCGCCCGACGCTACTCCGACTTGTTGCGCGACGTTGCGGGCGTCGAGACGCTCGTCGCCGACGACGAAGACCACAAGCGTTCGTGGTTCGTCTACGTCGTGGAGCTGGCGCCGGAGGTCGACCGCGCTCGAGTGATGGGCGAGCTCCGGGAGCGGGGCGTCGCGACGGCCGAGTACATCCCGTGCATCCACCTCCAGCCGTACATGCGCGAGCGGTACGGGTTCCGCGAGGGGCAGTTTCCGGTCGCGGAGGACGCGAGCCGGCGGACGCTCGCGCTCCCGTTCTTCCCCCAGATCGAGACCCGCGACCAGGAGCGCGTCGTCGACGTCCTGCGCGCGGCGCTGCGCTAGCGGATGGCTGACGCGCCGCGGATGGCTGACGCGCCGCGGATGGTGTTCCTCGGCTTCGGGAAGTACGCGCGCGCGGACAAGATCTACGCGCTCGAGCCGCTGCGGGGCAACGAGCGCGGAGGCGGACGGCGGACGCGCGTGTGGATCGAAGGCGTTCCCGACCCGATCGTCGCGTCCCGCACCGAGCGCGCGATCCTGCACGAGATGGGGCAGGACGCCGCGGCCGCCTCGCCGCTGCTCGACGACGCGATCGCTCTCGCGGAGCGGCTCGCGGCGGCGGCCGACGAGGGTCGGGTCGACCTGGGCGACCTCGGCCGGCGCGCGCGGCGGCTCCTCGAGGCGACGGCGCGCGCGCCGGAGGCGCAGAAGCTGTTCTAGCCGGCGTGGGCGACGTCGGCGAGGAGCCGCTCGGCGGCGGACGCGTTACGGCCGGCGTCGTCCGCGTCGGCGAAACGGTGCGGCGGCCGCGGACGGAGCGCTCGGACTTCGTCGCCTCGCTGCTCGCGCACCTGCGCGCGCGCGGGTTCGACGCCGCTCCGACGGTGCTCGGGATCGACGCACGCGGCCGCGACGTCCTCGAGTTCATCGACGGCCGCGTGCCGCCGGAGCTCGACGGGAGCTATTCGAACGAAACGCTGTCCGCCGCCGCGCGGCTCATCCGCCGCTACCACGACGCGACCGCGGACTTCGCCGTCGCCCGCACCGCGGAGGTCATCTGCCACAACGACCTTTCGCCGTGCAACTTCGTGTTCCGCGGCGGGAGCCCGGTCGCGCTGATCGACTTCGATGTGGCTGCACCGGGCTGGCGGCTCGACGATGTCGGCTACGCGCTCTTCCTGTGGCTCAACCTCGGCACCGACGGCCCCGCACCGCCGGAGCAGGCGCGGCGGATTCGCGTTTTTTGCGCCGCGTACGGCATCTCGGCGGACGAGCGTGTCGTCCGTGCGGTCGCGGACGCCGTCGCGCGCAATCTCGACCGACTGCGCGCCAGCGGGCGGGCTGGGGACGCGGAGTGGTGGCAGAAGCAGCTCGAATGGATCACGGTCCACCGCCGCGATCTCGGGGAAGCGCTCGACGGGGATGCCTGAACGTGTCTCGCGCGACTTCTTCGCGCGCGGCGTGCACGACGTAGCCCGAGACGTGCTCGGCGCGACCCTCCTCGTCGACGGCGTCGGCGGCACGATCGTCGAGGTCGAGGCATACCACCAGTCGGACGCCGCGAGCCACAGCTATCGCGGCAGGACGCCGCGGAACGCGTCGATGTTCGGGCCGCCGGGTCACGCGTACGTGTATCGCTCGTACGGGATTCACTGGTGCGTGAACCTCGTCTGCGAGGACGAGGCGGTCGGCGGCGCCGTCCTGCTGAGGGCGGTCGAGCCGACGCAGGGACTCGACGCGATGCGCGCGCGCCGCGGGCTCGAGGACGCGCGCCTGCTGTGCTCGGGCCCGGGCCGCCTCTGCCAGGCGCTCGGGATCACGCGCGAGCATGACGGCCTGCCGCTCGACGAGGCGCCGTTCGCGCTGGTCGCGCGCGTGACGGAGCCCGAGATCGCGACGGCGCCGCGGATCGGGATCTCGCAGGCCGTCGACCTGCCGTGGCGCTACGTCGTCCGCGGCTCCCGCTTCCTCAGCCGCGGCCTACCACGAGCCTGACGGTCATCCGCCGCCCCGCCGCGACGCCGCTCGCGGGAGCCTGGGCGACCACCCGCCCGGAGGGGCCGTCCGTCGAGCCGACGACGGCGACGCGCAGGCCGGCCTTTCGCAGCCGCTCGCGCGCCTTCCTCAGCGTCACGCCCTTGACGTCGGGGACGACGCCGTACACCGGCTTCGCGAGCACGAGCGTCACGTTGTCGTATGACGACAGCCGCCCCTTGCGCGGAATCTGGTCGAGCACGATGTTGACCGGCTGCGCCGCGGCCGCGGGCCTGTAGACGACCGTCGGCGTCAGCGGCTGCGACGCGAGCCGTTCCCTCGCCGCCTCGAGCGAGCTCCCGACGACGTCGGGAACGTCGACCTCGTTCGGCAGGCAGTTCGCCGTCTTGCGCGGCGCGGCGCCCTCGACGTAGTAGACGCTGACGGCGCCGGTGCAGACGCCGTTGTCGAGCTGCACCCCCCCGTCGCGGTGCACGACGGAGCGCGGCGTCGCGTACACGTAGGGACGCGGCGGGAACGGAACCGGCTCCTTGCCGAGGAACGGCAGCACGCGCTCCATGAAGCTCTTCCAGATCAGGGCGGGGTAGGTTCCGCCCGCCACGGGCTCGCCGTGGAACTCGGTCAACATCGGCCGCAGCGCCTTCGGGTACCCGACCCACACCGCCGCGACGAGCTGCGGCGTGTAGCCGACGAACCACGCGTCGCCGTAGTCATCGGTCGTCCCCGTCTTCCCGGCCGCCGGCCAGTTCGGAAGCGCCGCCCGCACCGCCGTCCCCGAGTCCATCGTCTTGCGCAGCAGGTCGTTGACGATCGCCGCAGTGCGGCGGGAGAGCACGCGGCGCTTGACGATCTTGTTCCGGACGACGTCGCCGTCCGGCTCGCGAATCTCCGCGATCGCGCGCGGCCCGTTCGTCACGCTCCCGTCGCCGCCGAGGTCCGTGTCGATTCGGAGGCCCCCGTTCGCGAACGCGGAGAACGCGCGCGCGAGCTCCAGCGGGTTCACCGCTTGCGATCCGAGGCCGACGGAGAAGTAAGGGCGGAGCGGACTCCTGATCCCGAGCCGCCTCGCCGTGCGCACGACGGCACCGGGACCGACCAGCTGGGTGAGCTGCGCGTACACCGCGTTGTCGGAGTGGATCGTCGCCGTCTCCAGGTCGATCGGCCCGAGGTACGACTCCTCGTAGTTGCTGACCGGCCAGAGCCGGTCGCCGAGGGAGATCTCGACCTCTTGCGAGACGAGCGTCGTCGCGGGCGCGATTCCCTGCTCGAGCGCCGACGCGAGCACGAACGGCTTGAACGTCGACCCCGGCTGACGTCGCCCCTGCACCGCGAGGTTGAACTGGCTCTCGCGGAAGTTGTTCCCGCCGATCATCGCGAGCACGTTGCCGTTCGCCGGGTCGATCGCGACGAGCGCAGCGGACGGCCCGTCCTCGTCCCGGAGCCACTTCGAGATCGCGGCGCGTGCGAGGTGCTGGACGCCGAGGTCGATCGTCGTCCGCACGCGTCTCCCGCCGCCGTAGACCTTCCGCTCGCCGAGGCTCCGGACGAGCTGGTCCTTGACGTAGTTCGCGAAGTACGGCGCGAACTGCCCCTGCGTCCCCGGCTGCCGGACGTCCTCGGGTCGCGGCAGCGGTGCGCGGCTCGCGCGCGCCCGCTCGGTCCGGTTGATGTAGCCGAGCTCGAGCATGGCGTCGAGGACTTGCTCGCGGCGCGTGCGCGCAGCGTCGGGGTTCGCGACCGGGTCGTAGCTCGAAGGGTCGGCGGGGATCCCGGCGAGGAGCGCGGACTCGGCGATCGACAGGTCCTCCGCGCCGTGCCCGAAGTAGATCTTCGCTGCCTGCTGCACCCCGTACGCGCCGTTCGCGAAGTAGATCGTGTTCAGGTACGCGGTCAGGATCCTCGGCTTCGAGTCCCACTGCTGCTCGAGCTGCCACGCGAGCGCCGCCTCGCGCACCTTGCGCCCGAACGTGCGCTGGTTCTCGACGTAGGCGTTCTTCACGAACTGCTGCGTGATCGTCGAGCCGCCCTGGACCACGCGCTGCTGGCGGATGTCGGCCCAGAGCGCACGCGCGATCCCGCGCACGTCGACCCCGCGGTGCTCCCAGAAGCGGCGGTCCTCGATCGCGACGATCGCCGCCTTCACGTGCGGGTCGATCTCGTCGTACTCGAGCAGGACGCGGTTCTCCGAGCCACGCAACACGGCGAGCACCGTCCGGCCGTCGGCCGCGTAGACGTACCCGTTTACTTGGCCCTTCTGCCGCGCCGGGTCGAGCGACGGGACCTCGCCCGCGATCGCGGCGACGATCCCGAAAGTGAACGACGCGAACGTGAGGCTTCCGAGCACCGCGAGAAGCGAGTAGAGGCGGAGCTTGCGGATCCTGCGGCGCCTGCGCGGCGCCTGCTTGGCACTTCGGCCCGGCACGAAGCCGCCGAGTCTAGCCCGAATCGCCCCCGATCACGGCGAGCAGACCCTCGCCGTACCGCTCCAGCTTCGCGGGCCCGATCCCCGGCACCGAGAGCAGCTCGCCAGGACTCGCCGGCCCCTCGCGCGCGAGCGCGCGCAGCGCCCGATCGGGCAACACGACGTACGCCGGAACGCCGTCCGCTCGCGCTCGCTCGCTGCGCCACGCCCGGAGCCTTTCGAACAGCGGGACGGCCGCCTCCGACAGCTCGTCGTCGTCGTCGTCGCGCTCGCTCCGCACGCCCGCGAGGCGCGGCGGGTCGCTCGCGGGTCCGCGGCGCAGCAGCGGGAACCCGTCGTCGCTTTCGTACGGCTCGAGGTGCCCGGATGACACGAGCGCGTCGAGCCACCTCTTGACGGTGCCGGGACGCGCCGCGGCGAGCAGTCCGAAGCTCGGGCTCCGCCGCGCGGACGGAGGCGCCGAGACCGAGCCAGTCAGCATCGCCGCGAGCCCGCTCTTGCCTAGCGGCCAGCGGACTGCGGCGACGGCATCGAGGATCGCGGCGCCGACGTTGTCGGGTAGCCGCGGCGCGCGCTCCGCATCGTCGGCGAACGCCCGGACGCCGGTCGTCGCCGGGCGCGCGCACCGGTCACACGTCCCGCAAACCTCGGGAACGGCCTCGCCGAAGTGCTCGGCGATCTGCGCCTGGCGGCAGCGCCCGGAGCGGGCATAGCGCAGGATCCTGTCCACGCGCGCGAGGGCCTGCTGCCCGTACCGCTCGAGCAGCGCCGTCATGCGCGCTGCCGCGTCGGGCGGGGGCTCGAGGAGCTCGACGCGCAGGGCGCGGCCGGCGTCGTAGCCGCGGCGAACCAGCCCGGTCTGCTCGAGCATCCCGACGAGGACGCGCGGGTCGGCGTCTCCGGTGGCCAGCTCCTCGGGAGTCGCCTCCGCAACGCGGTCGGCCGCGACGTCGCGGAGGCGTCGGTAGAGCGCGCGCAGCGCCTCGGGGCGCGGCGCATCGGCACGCGCAAAACGACGGAGATCCGCAGCGTCCCGCCGTCCCGCGAAGAGGACACACTCGCTGGGCTCGCCGTCGCGGCCGGCGCGACCGACCATCTGCACGTAGTCCTCGAGCGAGCCCGGGTAGTTGTAGAGGAGCACGAGCCGGATGTCAGGCTTGTCGATGCCCATCCCGAAGGCCGTCGTCGCGACGACGACGCGGTTCGTTCCGGAGAGGAACGCCTCCTGCACGTGCGACCGAGACGCCGCGTCGAGCCCGGCGTGGTAGTGCGCCGCTGCGACGCCGTGCCCGTGGAGCAGGCGCGAGAGCTCCTCGCACTTCTTGCGCGAGCGGGCGTACACCACCGCGGCGCCGCGCCCCGCGCCGATGCGCTCGAGCAACCGCCGCCGCCGGTCCTCCTCGTCCTCGACCTCGTCGACCACGTGTCGCAGGTTCGGCCGGACGACGCTCGCACGCACGACGTCGAAGCTCCGTCCGAGCGACGCCGCGATCTCGCGCTCCGCGTCCGGCGTGGCCGTCGCCGTCAGCCCCAGCACCGGCGCGCCTCCGAGCTCGTCGAGCGCGCGGCGGATGAAGAGGTAGTCCGGCCGGAAGTCGTGGCCCCACATGCTCACGCAGTGCACCTCGTCGACGACGACGAGCCCGACGCCCGCCGAGGCGAGCGCGCCCACGAAGGAGCGCTGACGCAGGCGCTCCGGCGCCGCGTACAGGAGCTTCACCTCGCCCGCCGCGACGGCGGCAACGCGCCTCCTCGCCTCTGTCGGCTCGAGCGACGAGTTGATCAGCGTCGCGCGCGCCGCGACGGGCGGCGGCAGCTTGTCGACCTGGTCCTTCATCAGCGCGATCAGCGGCGAGACGACGAGCGTCGGCGAGGGCCGGAGCATCGCCGCGAGCTGGTACGGGAGCGACTTCCCGGACCCCGTCGGCATGAGCGCGAGGGTGTCGCATCCCTTGAGCGCGCGTTCGACGACCGCCTCCTGACCCGGGAGGAACTCCTCGAAGCCGAAGAGCTCGCGCAGCGGCGCGCGCAGATCGCTCACCGAGCGAGTGTAGGCACGCGCGTCGGACCGATCTGTGCCCGGAGTGCGACGGGGGAGCGGCACGACGCCGCTCCCCCGTTTGCGCGGCTCTACGACGAGAACTTGTCCGGAGACTGCTTCACGATCGCGCCAGCGAGCGTGTCCCCGGTCATGTACATGTGCGCGTAGGCCTCGCGCGCGAGCTCGTACGCGCGGGCGTAGTCGCCCTGCGCGTACGCGTCGATCTGGCCCTTGAGCTGGTTCACGTGCTCGGTGATCGACTGCCGCACGGCCGGCTGCGGAAGCTCCGTCGCCGTCGCGAGGAACGAGCTGAACGACTCGATGTAGCCCTTGAGATTCCCGACCGCCTTCTGCTGCATCGCCTTGTCCTTCTTCGCGAGCCCGACGGTGTAGTCGACGAAGAAGCCGATGTGGGCGCGCCACTTCAGCTTGCCGTCCAGGAACTCCTTCCGCGCCTTCGCGCCGTACACGGAGCCGATGGCGTCCGCGAGCTCGACGCTGTTGCGGTCGAGGGCCGCGGCGATCGGCTTGAAGTCCTTCTCGCCCATGAGGCCCTTCTGCGTGGCCACCATCGCGAGCATCGCGTGCTCGCCGAGCAGCCGCCCGAGCGTCACGCGCAGGTCGGCCGCAGAATCCGTGACCTCGCTGCTGTCGAACTTCTCCGGCGACTGGTTCGCAATTCCGTCCGCGAGCGTGTCGCCGGTCATGAACATGTGCGCGTACCCCTCGCGCAGGAGCCCGTACGCCTCGGGATAGTCGCCCTGCGAGTACGAGTCGATCTGGCCCTTGAGGTGGCCGACGTGCTCGTTGATCGCGCCGCGCAGCGCGGGCTGCGGGAGCTCCGTCGCCGTCGCGAGGAACGAGCTGAACGACTCGATGTAGCCCTTGAGGTTCCCGACCGCCTTCTGCTGCATCGCCTTGTCCTTCTTCGCGAGCCCGACGGTGTAGTCGACGAAGAAGCCGATGTGCGGGCGCCACTTCAGCTTTCCGTCGAGGAACTCCTTGCGTGCCTCGGGCCCGTAGACGGACCCGATCGCGTCCGCGAGTTCGACGCTGTTGGCGTCGAGCGACGCGCCGATCGCCTTGAAGTCCTTCTCGCCCATCAGGCCCTTCTGCGTCGCGAAGGCCGCGAGCAGCGCGTGCTCCCCGAGCAGGCGGTCGAGTGTGATCCGCAGGTCCGAGGCGGGGCTCGAGATCCCGTTTGCGGCGGAGCCGTCCGAGGCCTCGCCTTCGCCGCTCCCGTCGTCGGTCATCCCTTCGTGCGTCTCCATCGTCGTCGCCGCCGGAGCGGCCTCGCCGCCCTCGTCGCCTCCGCCGTCGCCGCTCATGCACCCCGTGAGGGCGAGGGCCGAGACGAGCAGCATCGCGACGAGCGCGAGCCATCTTCCTTGCTTCATGAAAGCTCCTTGATTGCAGTGCGTCATCGCAGGGTGATTCGCGGACGAGCGCCGCGTGGTTCGGCCGGACCGGGCGTGTCCGCTCGCCGCGCTACGTCGTCCGCGCGCGGACGATCGGGAACCCGGTGGGCGCGTCGACTCCGCCCTCCGGCTCGACCGTCACCATGACGCGTGCGCCCGATGGGACGCGTCGACTCAGCCGGTGCACCGTCACGCCCTCGCCGCCCTCGAACGTGCCGGCGGGACGCGGCGCGCCGTCCTCGAGAACCCACGCCTCATATGTCTTGCCGGCCGGCGCACGCGCGAAGTCGTCGAGCACGAGCACGGCCTCGCGCGTCGGTGCGACGACGAGCGTTCCTTCGGCACCGAGGAGGGCGATCCGGCGCGCGTCCTCGTCCGCGAGCACTTCGACCCCGCGCGCGCGCTGCGCCTGCGCCTCCCGCTCGCCTTGGAGCGTGCTCGAGAGCGACGCCGCCCAGATCCCGACGCCGACCGCGATGGCGGCGGCCGCAGCGGCGAGACCCGAGAGCGCGAGCACGGGGACGCGTGAGCGGAACGGCCGCACGTTCGACCGCTCGGCACGCGCTGCGGCGACGATTCGCTCGCGCAGCTCCGGCGGCGGCGGCGGACCCTCGACGGCGTAGGCGAGGGCGCCGGCCGCGTCGTACAGCGACGCGAGCTCGCGCCGGCACGCGTCGCAGCGGCGCAGGTGCGCCTCGTACAGACGCTCCTGGTCGGCTTCGAGCGCGTCGAGCGCGTAACCGGCGGTCAGCTCGTGGACGTTCTCTTCCGCCATCGCTCGGGTTGTTCGGGCAGGGACGGGTCTGCGGGGTCCGCCAGCAGCTCGCGCAGGCGCGCGAGGCCGCTGAACATTCGACTCTTGATGGTGCCGATCGGCTGCCCAAGTCGCTCGGCCAGCTCCGATTGCGTGAACCCGCCGTAGTACGCGAGCTCGATCGCCTCGCGCTGCTGGTCCGGCAGCTGCCGTACCGCGTCCTGGACGCGCTCGCGCTCCAGCCGCATCCAGACGACGTCGGGCGTCGCTGCGCCGCTCGGCTCCGGCGCGTCGTCGAGCGACTCCGTCCGCCTGTGGCTCTCGCGCCGGACGAGGTCGACCGCACGCCGGTGCACGAGCGTGAGGACCCACGTGCTCGCCTTGCCACGCTCCGGCCGGTACCGCGCGGCGCTCCGCCAGATCGCGAGGAACGCGTCCTGCACCGCGTCCTGCGCCAGCTGGTCGTCACGCAGGATGCGACGTGCGAGACCGTACGCGGGAGCGCCGAAGCGGTCGTAGAGCTCGGCGAGCGCGCTGTCGTCGCCGCGCGGGACGAGGGCCACGACGGCCTCGTCCGAGAGGTGGGCGAGGTCGCGCGGCATCTGCTCGCGGCATTCCCGCCGACGAGGGATTGTGAAACCCGAGGCCGCAGCGTACGTCGCCATCGCAACACCTTCGTCCCCCACGCTTCCCCGGTTCGCCAAGGGCGTCGAACCGAAGTACCCGCGCTACGCGAAGAAGCATCAAACGACGACCGCCTTCTACAACCCGGTCGTCGCGGAAAGGAGCACCACCAATGCGAAAGATCCCATTGCTTCTGGTCGCGCTCGTCGCGGTTGCCGCGGTCGTGGTCGCCGCGCTCGTGCGCGGTCCGGCACCGACCGCGAGCACGGCGTCGAGCCATCGTGAGGCGCCGCTCATCTCGGAGGACCCGACCGCGGACAACACGGACGTCTACGCGTTCCGCAGCCCGGATCGCCGCGACACCGTCTCGATCATCTCGAACTGGATCCCGGCCGAGGATCCAGCCGCGGGCCCGATGTACTACCAGTTCTCGACAGGGGCGCGGTACAACATCAACATCGACACGAACGGCGACGGCCGCGCCAACATCGTCTACCGGTTCCGCTTCCGGGGCAGCGCGCCGCTCGCGTTCCTGCGCACGACTGTCCAGCCGTACAGCGTCACACGGATCACGAACGGCCGGGCGGAGAACGTCGGAGGCGGGATGACCCCGCCGAACAACGTCGGTCCGAGGACGACGCCGAACTACGCGCAGCTCGCTCGCGCTGCCGTCACGAGCCTCGCCGGGGGCGGGTCCGTCTTCGCGGGTCAGCGGGACGACGCGTTCTTCGGCGACATCGGGGCGATCTTCGACTCGCTGAACTTCCGGCGCTTCCCGGGGAACGCAGGCGGCGGCAAGGACTTCTTCGCCGGCTACGGAGTGCACTCGATCGCGCTCCAGCTCCCGATCGCGCAGCTTCAAGCCCGGAACAACATCATCGGCGTCTGGTCGTCGACCGACCGCCAGCGCCTCCAGGTCCGCAACGTGAAGGTGCGGACGAGGGTGCGCGTGCGCGGCAGGCTCGTGCGGCGGACGGTCCTCCGGCGCGTCATCAGCAACCCGTGGGTGCAGGTCTCGCGCCTCGGCAACCCGCTGGTGAACGAGGTGCTGATCCCGACGGAGCGCAAGGACGAGTGGAACCGCGGCACGCCGCTCGACGACGGCCGCAAGTTCGGCAACTTCTACCGCGAGCCGATCCTCGCCGCGCTGATCAACCGGCTGTACCCGGGCGTCGTCAACGCCCCGGAGCGCAACCGGGACGACATCGAGGCGATCTTCCTCACGGGCCTCCCGAACCTGAACAACACGGGAACGACCCGCGCGGAGATGCTGCGGCTGAACCTCTCGATCGCTCCCACGGCTGCCGTCGGGGCCGGTAACAGGCTCGGCGTCGTGGGCGGAGACAACGCGGGCTTCCCGAACGGGCGGCGGCTCGAGGACGACGTCATCGACATCGCCGAGAAGGCTGTCGCGGGCGCGCTGAAGGGGAACGCGGTCGCGCTCCTCCTCGGAGACGGCGTCAACGGCAACGACGTCCCGTTCCAGCAGACGTTCCCGTACCAGGCGGACCCGTTCAGCGGGTTCGAGAACACGAAGGGCCAGCAGAAGCCGTAGCGATGACGCTTCGTCTCGCTATCGCTGGGACGGCGGCGGCGCTTGCCGCCGCCGTCCTCCTGCTGGGCGGCGTCTTCGCGGGTAGCCCCGCGGCTCCCGCTGCGGCTCCCGCACCCGACGCCCAGCGGTTGCTCGCGCCGTGGAGTGCGCCGTCGGCGGCGCGCCTGATCCGCGACCTGCGTGCGCAGGACCCGGACGCGAAGACGCTGACCCTGCTCGGGCTCGCCTATCAGCAACGGGTGAAGGAGACCGGCGACCCCAATCTCTATCGCCTCTCGGAGCAAGCGCTCCGCCGTGCGC
This sequence comes from Gaiellaceae bacterium, assembly GCA_030446625.1. Classification (GTDB taxonomy): domain Bacteria; phylum Actinomycetota; class Thermoleophilia; order Gaiellales; family Gaiellaceae; genus JAUJMY01. Next base: position 84,147 of record JAUJMY010000004.1, on the reverse strand, counting down.
TCCGGCTCGCGCCCGGCGATCGCCTCGCCCTCACCGGGCTCGGCGGCCTCGCCTTGATCAGACACGACTTTCGCGGCGCCCTCGTCATCGGACGCCGGCTGACGCGCGCCGCGCCGACGGCTGCCCCCGGCTACGGCATCGTCGGCGACGCCCTGCTGGAGCTCGGCCGCTACGAGGAGGCGTTCGCCGCGTTCGATCGTATGGGCTCGCTGAAGCCGAGCATTGCGTCCTACGCGCGCATCTCGTACGCGCGCGAGCTCCTCGGCGATCAGCGCGGCGCGGTCGCCGCGATGGAGCTGGCGGCCGACGCGGCTGCGGGCGATCCGCGTGCGAGTTCCTGGGCGCATCTCCAGCTCGGCGACCTCGCCTCGCGCCTCTCCGTCGGGCGGCGGCACTTCCGGCGCGCGCTCGAGCTCTCGCCGAACGACGCCGCCGCGCTCGACGCGCTCGCGGACACGTACGCAGCCGAAGGGCGTTTCGGTGAGGCGATCCCGCTCCAGCAGCGCGCGGTCGCGCGCGTTCCGGATCCGCACTACGTGGAAGCGCTCGGGGACATGTACGCGCGCTCTGGCCGCAAGAATCTCGCGCGCGCGCAGTACGCGCGCTACCTCGAGCTCGACGCCGAGTTCCGCGCGAACGGATCCCGGACCGAGCTCGAGGCAGCGCTCTTCCGCCTCGACCACGGCATCGACCTGCGGGCGGCCCTCCGGCTCGCGAAGGCGGGGCGCGCGGCGCGACCGAGCGTGCTCGGCGACGACGTCTATGCGTGGGCGCTCGCGCGGAACGGGCGCTGCAAGGAGGCGCTGCCGTCCTCGGAGCGCGCGCTGAGGCTCGGCGGGCGAGACGCCGCGGCCCTCTTCCACCGCGGGATGATCGAGCGGTGCCTGGGACGGGTCGCAGAGTCGCGGCGGTGGCTGCGGGAGGCGTTGCGGCGCGATCCGAACTTCTCGATCCTCTGGAGCCCGCGCGCGCGGCAACTCGCCCGCATCGGCTGAGGCTCAGGCGCACGCCGGACGGCGCCGACTCGCAGATCTACACTCGCGGCGATGGGCGCCGCCGAGCTGACACGCAACGCGGTCGCCGTCCTCCCCGAGGGCGGGCTCGAGCGGAAGCTCGCGCTGAGCCGTCCGCTGCGCGTGAAGATGGGCATCGACGTGACCGCGCCCGACGTCACGCTCGGGAACGGCATCCCGCTCCAGCGCATGCGCGCATTCCAGGACGCGGGCCACATCGGTGTGCTGATCGTCGGCGACTACACGACGCGGATCGGCGATCCGTCCGGCAGGTCGCTCGAGCGCCCGATCATCGACCCCGACGTCATCGACCGGGACGCGCGTCGCTTCTTCGACCAGGCGTCGCGGATCGTCGATCCCGAACGGACCGAGGTTCGCTTCAACAGCGAGTGGCTGTCGAAGCTCGACTTCGGCGAGCTCCTGCGCCTCGCGCGGACGACCACCGTCGCGCGCATCCTCGAGCGCGACGACTTCGCGAAGCGCTTCGCCGCGGGGGCGCCGATCTCGATCTCGGAGCTCCTGTACCCGCTGATGCAGGCGTACGACTCCGTCGCGGTCGAGGCCGACGTCGAGCTCGGCGGGACCGACCAGCTCTACAACCTCCTCGTCGGGCGCGACGTGATGGAGGCATACGGCCTCGAGCCGCAGGTCGCGCTCACGGTCGCCTACCTGGACAGCTGGGACGGCACCGGGATGAGCGGCTCGCGGCGCAACTACATCGGCCTCGCCGAGGAGCCGGAGCAGCAGTTCGGGAAGGCGATGCGGATCCCCGACGAGCTCCTCGACCAGTGGTACCGCCTCGTGCTCGAGCGCGACGGCGCTCCCACGGGCGACCCGCTCGAGGCGAAGCTCGAGCTCGCGCGCGCGATCGTGCGGCGCTCGTGGGGCGAGGAGGCCGCGGCACGCGCGGAGGAGCACTTCACGCGCGTCGTGCGCGAGGGACGGGCCCCCGAGGAGGTGCCGGAGGCGCCGTTGCCGGACGGCGATCCGCTGCACCTGCCGGCGCTCCTCGTCGACCACCTCGGTGCCGGGTCGACGAGCGAGGCGCGCCGGTTGATCGCGCAGGGCGCCGTCCGCATCGACGGCCGGCCCGCCGAGGCGCTCGACGTCCCGCGCGCTACACTCGCGGGTGCGCTCGTCCAGGCCGGAAAACGCCGTTTCACGCGGTTTCGCGCCTGACGAAAGCACTTGACAGACCCTCGAACGTTGCTACCATTCGCGGGCTGCCTCGAAGAGGCGCGTAGGAAAGTCCCTGTAACTCGACAATTGGAGCGCCTTCGGACGCAGTCGGATACGAGCAGTTCCGAGCTTCGAGGGCCTCTGGCGCGAGTCGGAGGCTTTTTTGCGCTCCAGGTGGCGCGGTCTTTGAAAACTCAGCAGCGTGCGTTTACGTCGAGACCTCACGTCCTTCGGGGCTGAGGCTTACTCCGTCACGTCCTCGTTCTTCGAGGGCGCGACTTTGAGCACAAGCTCATCCTGAACAAGCTGTCCAACCGGCCCCTCGGGGTCGATGTGACAACACTTCTTCACGGAGAGTTTGATCCTGGCTCAGGACGAACGCTGGCGGCGCGCTTAACACATGCAAGTCGAGCGAGAACCGGTCCTTCGGGACCGGGGACAGCGGCGAACGGGTGAGTAACACGTGGGTAATCTGCCCTCGGTTCTGGGATAGCCCGGGGAAACCCGGATTAATACCGGATAGCCTCTCGAGCTCTCGGGCTCGTGAGAAAAGGTAGCTTCGGCCTCCGACCGAGGATGAGCCCGCGGCGGATTAGCTTGTTGGTGGGGTAACGGCCTACCAAGGCGACGATCCGTAGCTGGTCTGAGAGGACGATCAGCCACACTGGGACTGAGACACGGCCCAGACTCCTACGGGAGGCAGCAGTGGGGAATCTTGCGCAATGGGCGAAAGCCTGACGCAGCGACGCCGCGTGAGGGAAGAAGGCCTTCGGGTTGTAAACCTCTTTCAGGAGGGACGAAGCCACTCGGGTTAATAGCCCAGAGGGTGACGGTACCTCCAGAAGAAGCCCCGGCTAACTACGTGCCAGCAGCCGCGGTAATACGTAGGGGGCAAGCGTTGTCCGGATTTATTGGGCGTAAAGAGCGTGTAGGCGGCCAGACAGGTCCGTTGTGAAAACTGAAGGCTCAACCTTCAGACGTCGATGGAAACCGTCGGGCTAGAGTCCGGAAGAGGAGAGTGGAATTCCTGGTGTAGCGGTGAAATGCGCAGATATCAGGAGGAACACCCGTGGCAAAGCGGCTCTCTGGGACGGTACTGACGCTGAGACGCGAAAGCGTGGGGAGCGAACAGGATTAGATACCCTGGTAGTCCACGCCGTAAACGATGGGTGCTAGGTGTGGGCGGTGTCGACTCCGTCCGTGCCGAAGCTAACGCATTAAGCACCCCGCCTGGGGAGTACGGCCGCAAGGCTAAAACTCAAAGGAATTGACGGGGGCCCGCACAAGCAGCGGAGCATGTTGTTTAATTCGACGCAACGCGAAGAACCTTACCAGGGCTTGACATGCACTGGAAAGCCGTAGAAATACGGCCTCCCTTCGGGGCCAGTGCACAGGTGGTGCATGGCTGTCGTCAGCTCGTGTCGTGAGATGTTGGGTTAAGTCCCGCAACGAGCGCAACCCCTGTCCCATGTTGCCAGCGTGAAAGACGGGGACTCATGGGAGACTGCCGGTGACAAATCGGAGGAAGGTGGGGATGACGTCAAGTCATCATGCCCCTTATGTCCTGGGCTACAAACGTGCTACATTGGCCGGTACAAAGGGTTGCAAACCCGCGAGGGTGAGCGAATCCCAAAAGCCGGTCCCGGTTCGGATTGGAGGCTGAAACTCGCCTCCATGAAGGCGGAGTTGCTAGTAATCGCGGATCAGCAATGCCGCGGTGAATACGTTCCCGGGCCTTGTACACACCGCCCGTCACACCACGAAAGTTGGCAATACCCGAAGCCGGTGGGCTAACCCGCAAGGGAGGCAGCCGTCGAAGGTAGGGTCGATGATTGGGGTGAAGTCGTAACAAGGTAGCCGTAGCGGAAGCTGCGGCTGGATCACCTCTTTTTCAGGGATACCGGAGCCATTACTCCGGTAGGCGCCCGGCCGTCGATGTCCTCGAGCTCGCTCGAGTTCGTCCGGTGTCCGGGCTCGCCTGGAACTACGTCGACCTCGACGTGTCGGACGTCACGCTGCTGAGTTTTGAGAGACCGCCGCTGGCGGCTTCTCAGCTGGGCGGGCGCCGGCCCGCGCGCACCTTGAAAACTCCATAGCGGCAACAGAAGTGTTCTTTTCGATCAAGAGAACAAGAGCACACGGTGGATGCCTTGGCGCCAAGAGCCGATGAAGGACGTGGGCGGCTGCGATAAGCCCGGAGTAGGTGCTGACCAACCTATGATCCCGGGATTTCCGAATGGGGAAACCTACGCGTGGTAATGCGCGCGTGCTCTCGCCTGAACACATAGGGCGAGCAGTGGCAAGCCGGGAACTGAAACATCTTAGTACCCGGAGGAAAGGAAAGAAACCTCGACTCCCGAGTAGTGGCGAGCGAAAAGGGAAGAGCCCAAACCTACGTGACGTGATAGGCGGCAGCCGTTGTCACGTGGGGTTGTAGGGCCTGTCTTGATCCGTCTGCCGGCGGGTCGGGAAGCTACAAAGTCGTGCGTTAGTCGAAGAGTCTGGAACGACTCACCACAGAGGGTAATGGTCCCGTAGACGAAAACGTACGGCCTTCCTTGACAGGTACCTGAGTACGGCCGGGCACGGGAAACCCGGTCGGAACCCGCGGGGACCACCCCGCAAGGCTAAGTACTCCTTGGCGACCGATAGTGAACTAGTACCGTGAGGGAAAGGTGAAAAGTACCCCGGAAGGGGAGTGAAATAGCACCTGAAACCGTGTGCTTACAAGCGGTCGGAGCGGCCTCGCGCCGTCACGGCGTGCTTTTTGCATAACGAGCCAGCGAGTTACTCTTCAACGGCAAGGTTAAGGAAACGGAGCCGTAGCGAAAGCGAGTCTGAACAGGGCGATTCAGTCGTTGGAGGTAGACCCGAAACTGAGTGATCTACCCATGGGCAGGTTGAAGCGGGGGTAAGACCCCGTGAAGGACCGAACCGACTTGGGTGAAAAACCGAGCGGATGACCTGTGGGTCGGAGTGAAAGGCTAATCAAACTCAGAGATATCTGGTTCTCCCCGAAATATATTTAGGTATAGCGTCATGCGTTCAATACCGGTTGTAGAGCACTGTTTGGGCTAGGGGGCCTACCAGCTTACCGAACTCAGGCAAACTCCGAATGCCGGTATTCCAGAGCATGGCAGTCAGAGTGCGGGGGATAAGCTTCGTGCTCGAAAGGGAAACAGCCCAGACCGTCGGCTAAGGCCCCTAATTTCTAGCTAAGTGGCAAACGATGTCCGATTGCAGAGACAACCAGGATGTTGGCTTAGAAGCAGCCACCATTCAAAGAGTGCGTAACAGCTCACTGGTCAAGTGGTCGGGCGCGGACAATTCAACGGGGCTCAAGCTAGAAGCCGAAGCCACGGACTTCACGCTTTGCGTGGAGTGGTAGGGGAGCGTTCCCAAGCCGGCGAAGCGGCGGCGTAAGCCAGTCGTGGAGGCTTGGGAAGTGAGAATGCTGGCATGAGTAACGAAAGAGGAGAGAAACTCCTCCGCCGAATGCCCAAGGGTTCCTGAGTAAAGCTAATCTGCTCAGGGTTAGTCGACACTAAGCCGAGGCCGAAAGGCGTAGGCGATGGACAACAGGTTGATATTCCTGTACCACGTCCCCACCGCTATCACCGATGGCGGGACGGGTGTAGGCTATGGAAGCCAGGCGATTGGTAGTGCCTGGGTAACCGCGTAGGGCGGGCGATAGGGAAATCCGTCGCCCACTAAGCCTGAGACGGATGCCGAAGCCCGCTAAGGGTCAAGTTCCAGAAGCCATGCCTCCAAGAAAAGCGTCTAGGGAGGTGGGACGTGCCCGTACCAAAACCGACACAGGTGGGCAGGTAGAGAATACCAAGGCGATCGGAAGAACCCTCGTTAAGGAACTCGGCAAAATGGTCCCGTAACTTCGGGAGAAGGGACGCCCCACCAGTAGAGTGAAGCCCTTGCGGGTGGAGCTCGAGGGGGCCGCAGTGAAACGGCCCGAGCGACTGTTTACCAAAAACACAGGTCTCTGCGAAGTCGCAAGACGACGTATAGGGGCGACGCCTGCCCGGTGCCGGAAGGTCACGAGGAGAGGTTAGCCTTCGGGCGAAGCCTTGAATCCAAGCCCCGGTAAACGGCGGCGGTAACTATAACCGTCCTAAGGTAAAGCGAAATTCCTTGTCGGGTAAGTTCCGACCTGCACGAATGGCGTAACGACTTGGGCGCTGTCTCAACGAGGGATCCGGTGAAATTGTAGTCTCGGTGAAGATGCCGAGTACCCGTGGTTGGACGGAAAGACCCCGTGAACCTTTACTACAGCTTTACGTTGGAGTCTGGGGTACGTTGTCCAGGATAGGTGGGAGGCTGTGAAGCAGGGACGCCAGTCCTCGTGGAGCCAATCTTGGGATACCACCCTTCGTGTTCTGGGCTTCTACCCGAGGCCGTGATCCGGCTCGGGAACAGCGTGAGGTGGGTAGTTTGACTGGGGCGGTCGCCTCCAAATGTAACGGAGGCGCGCAAAGGTTCCCTCAGCACGGTTGGAAATCGTGCGTAGAGCGCAAAGGCATAAGGGGAGCTTGACTGCGAGACTGACAAGTCGAGCAGGTGCGAAAGCAGGCCTTAGTGATCCGGCGGTTAAGAGTGGAATTGCCGTCGCTCAACGGATAAAGGTACTCCGGGGATAACAGGCTTATCCTTCCCAAGAGTCCACATCGACGGAAGGGTTTGGCACTCGATGTCGGCTCGTCGCATCCTGGGGCTGGAGCAGGTCCTAAGGGTCGGGCTGTTCGCCCGTTAAAGCGGTACGCGAGCTGGGTTCAGAACGTCGTGAGACAGTTCGGTCCCTATCCACCATGGGCGCTGGAAGCTTGAGAGGAGTCGTCTCTAGTACGAGAGGACCGAGACGAACAGACCTCTGGTGTATCAGTCGTCGTGCCAACGGCGCTGCTGATTAGCCACGTCTGGATCGGATAACCGCTGAAAGCATCTAAGCGGGAAGCCGACCTCGAGATGAGGCTTCCCATCCCCTCGAGGGAGTAAGGGCCGTGGGAGACCACCACGTTGATAGGCGGGACGTGCAAGCGCAGCAATGCGTTCAGCGGACCCGTACTAATTGCCCGAGGTCTTGATTTTGAACACTGACGTTCCGCTATGGAGTTTTGAGGGTGCGACTACGGCGCGCCGCTCGACAATTTGGCGGTCATAGCGGTGGGGAAACACCTCTTCCCATTCCGAACAGAGAAGTTAAGCCCACTTGCGCCGATGGTACTCGGAGGGCAACCTCCCGGGAGAGTAGGTAGCCGCCAATCCTTCCAGGGCCGCGTGAGCGGCCCTTTTCTTTGCCGCTCGTCGAGAGCTAGACGAGCTCGGCGCGCAGGCGTGCCTGTCCCGCCTCGCGCTCGGTGCGGTTCGGGTAGTCGAGCAGCCAGCGCTTCCCGGCGTCGGGGCAGACGTAGTCCTCCTCGAGCGCGTCGCTCCTCGTGCCGGTCGAGCGGAGGTGCTCGCCGGCGTACTCCTCCGCCTCGCCGCCGTAGAGCTCCTCGACCGTGTCGCAGCGACAGCTCACGCCGCGCCGATCGTAGCCGCTGCGCCGGCGCGGCTCTACGGACGGTACGACGCCTTGAACCGCGCGAGCAGCTCGAGGAGCCCGAACCCGTACGAGTGATAGGTGTAGCCGCCCGTCCGTTCGTGCGGGGACGCCGTCGGCTCGGCGGGAGCGGTCGGCTCGATCTGGCTGTCCTCGTGCCATTCGTTCCAGGACGTGACCGTCAGCGCGTTCACGCGCGGGTCGACGAAGCTGCGCGCGACGGCGAGGAAGCGAGCGAAGAACGACACGCCGCCGCGCGGCCCGCCGAAGTCCTGCGGCAGGGCGTAGTGGTTGTCCTCGAGCCGAAAGCCGCGGTCGTTGAAGGCCGGCTGCGCGTTCGGGATGAAGCGGACGCCGGCGCGGCGCGCGACGCTCCGGTACAGCACGTACTTCCGGCGGACGGCTCCGAGCAGCCGGTCGGCGGAGGCTCCCCAGCCCGTCCACGCCTGGCTCGGCGTGTACATCGTGTACGGCGTGATCGCATCGAACAGCCGGATCCGCGCGGGATTCGGCGGCGCGTCGAAGTCGACCTCGTCGCCGACGAGGTAGATGCGCTGGCGGTAGCGCTTCAGCACGTGCGCCCGCACGGCGGTGATCGCCTGTGCGTACGCGCCGCGGTAGATGCGCGAGACGTAGAGGAAGACGACCGGCCTCCCGCCGATCCGGTAGTAGCCGGGGTGGCGGAAGTACGTCCGCGCGAGGTAGTCGAAGTCGGCGAGCAGGCGCGCGCGCGTCGACGCGTCGAACCGGAGCGCGAGCCCCGTGCGCGGGCCCAGCCGCGCGATCGACTCGTAGAGGAGCGCGACGCGCGTCGGCCCGCGCGCCGGCGACGGAAGGAGGTGGTCGCGGACCGTCACGTCGTCGTACCCGTTCGGGCCCCACCAGCTCGAGATGAAGACGTCGACGCCGTAGCGCTGCGCCCATGCGTAGTGCGTCGAGATCGTCACGCTGCTGCGGCTGTCGTACTCGCCGAGCACCGGCCGGTGTGGTGTCGAGAGGCGGCTGCGGAGGTAGCCGAGGTCCCAGTGCCGCCCCTCCGGCCCGTACCACCCGTAGTAGTAGGCGCCGACGGTCGGCGGCGTGGCCGCGCGAACGTCGCCGGCGAAGCTGACGGCCGCCCCGACCAGCGCGGCAAGCGCGACGACGCAGCTGCGACACGTGGCCCGCACGATCCCGGAGTTCGCGGGCCGCGCTGCGCGCTCCTGCCCCGTCACGCGGCCCGGAGCTTCTGGCGCCACTCCGGATCGAGGTCGCGCAGCCGGCGTACGCGCTCGCCGAGGGGAGGATGCGTCGAGAAGAGTGCGGTGAGCCCCTCCTCCGGGAACGGGTTGATCGTGTAGAGCGGCGCGGTCGCAGGATTGGCGCTGAACGAGACGAGCTCGCTCACCTGCTCGAGGCGGAGGAGCGCGTCGGCGAGCCCGTGCGGCGAGCCGCAGACACGCGCCGCCTCACGGTCCGCGGCGAACTCGCGCTTGGGCGAGAGCAGGAGGTGGACGAACGCCGCCGCCACCGGCCCGAGGACGAAGAGGAGCGCGCGTGCGAGCCAGCCGCCGACGCGGCTCAGCTCGATCAGCGTTGCGGCGACGACGACGGCGACCGTCTGCACGAGCACGTCGCGCCTCGCGACGTGGGCGAGCTCGTGGGCGAGCACGCCTTCGAGCTCGGCCGGCGGCGCGGCACCGAGGAGGCCGTCCGTGACCGCAACGGCAGATCCGGCGGGGCCGCGTCCGACCGCGAAGGCGCGCGGGTGCCCGTCGCGGATCACGTACGGCTTCGGCTTCGCGACGCCGACCACCGCCGCCAACCGCTCGAGCGTCGAGTGCAGCGCGGGCGCCTGGGCGAGCGGGAGCTCGCGTGCCCCGAGCATCCCGAGTACGAGGCGGTCGCCGTACCAGTAGATCGTGCCGCCGAGGAGAAACGCGCAGGCACCGAACAGGAGCGTCAGCCGGTACCCGCCGGCGATCCACCCGGCCGCGCCGAACGCGGCGCAGAGGGCGCCGAGGAGCGCGAGAGCCTTCGCGATGTTGCGCACGACGGCGAGAGCGCCGCCCACGGCTACGACTCGTCGTCTTCGGGCTCTTCGGCGAGCCCGCGCGGAGGCCAGTGGTCGGCGGGAGCGTCGCAGCGGCTCGAGCAGTGGAGGGAGGCGATGTTCTGGAGCGGCACGAGGATGTGCCCGTTGAGCTCGATGTGCGCGACGTCCTCGATGTAGCAGTAGGCCGTCAGCGTTCCCTCCTGGTACTCGCCGCCGAAGAGCGCGATCTCGACCTGCTCGCCCTTGTACTTGTTCGTGTAGTCCTCCACGACGCGCGGTCAGTCTACTCGGCGCACCGCTCCATCCTCGACGGCGACTCGCCACACGCCGCAGTTCTCCGTCGCCCGCCGGCGGCGCCGTGCCTCGCCGTAATCGACGCGCTCGAGCTCCGCTTGCACGACCCGTAGCGTCCCGCCGTGAGCGACGACGAGTATCGTGTTGCCGGCGTGCCGCCACGCGATCTCGCGCAACGCCGGAAGCACGCGCTCGGCGAGCTGCTCGTACGTCTCGCCGTCCTCCCAGCCCCGCCCGAACCCGACCCAGCGGCGGAACTGATCCGGATACCGCTGCTCAACCTCGGTGCGAGTCAGACCCGTCCACTCGCCGACGTCGACCTCGCGCAACTCTTCACGCGTGGCGACCGGCAGCCCCAGCTCGCGCGCCACGATATCGGCCGTCTCGAGCGCCCGCCGGAGCGGGCTCGCGTAGATCGCGGCCGGAGGGTCTTGCGCGAGCGCCGCGGCGAGGCGACGCGCCTGTTCGCGACCCGCGGCGTTCAACGGTGGGTCCGCGTGGCCCTGGAAGCGGTTGTCGCGGTTCCAGTCCGTCTCACCGTGCCGGGCGAGCAAGATCGTCGTCGTCACGCTTGTACGTTAGTGGCGCATGGATCTGGGACTGCACGACCGCGTCTGCGTGGTCGTGGGCTCGACCGCAGGGATCGGGCGCGCGACGGCGCGGGGGCTCGCGGCGGAAGGCGCACGCGTCGTGACCTCGGGCCGCGGCGCGGCGCCGGCGGCCGGAGAGGAGTTCCACCTCACGTGCGATTTCGCGCAAGCCGGCGAGCCGGAGCGGCTGGTCCGGGAGGCGGAGCGCGAGCTCGGGCGACTCGACGTGCTCGTGAACAACGTTGGCGCGGCGTATGACTCGGAGTTCCTCGACGTGGCCGACGCGGAGTGGGACGAGCTGTGGCAGCTGAACGTGATGAGCTACGTCCGCGCGATTCGTGCCGCAGTGCCGGGGATGCAGGCGCGCGGGCACGGCGCGATCGTGAACGTCTCGTCGACCGCCGGGAAGCGGCCGTCGACGAGGATGCCGCACTACTCCGTGACGAAAGCGGCGGTGCTCTCGCTCTCCCGCTTGGTCGCGGATCTCTACGCGAAGGACGGGATCCGCTGCAACGCGGTCACTCCGGGCCCGACCGCGACGGCGGCGTGGACGGGCGCCGGCGGCCTCGCCGACCAACAGGCCGCCCGCGGCGGCCGGACGCGCGAGGAGGTGCTCGCCGCGGTGGGCGCGGGGCGGCCGCTCGGTCGGCTCGCCGAGCCGGACGAGATCGCGGCCGTCGTCGTCTTCCTGTGCTCGGACCGCGCGTCGTACGTGACGGGATCTGCGTGGAGCGCGGACGGCGGCACCGTTCCGATCATCGTCTGACCCCGGCGCAGGAAACGGCCGCCGCCCCGACGCACCTACTATTTCCTCGCGCGCGCGAGTAACTTCGGGTCCCGACCCGCCCCCTGCTCAGGCGTCAGCCTACCGCCGAATCCCGCACGCGTGTGTTGCAGGTTCGTGCCGAACCTGCGACTTCTGCGTCGGCGCTGCGAGAAGTGCGGATCGTGCGTCGAAAACGTCGTTCGGCACCGCCGAGGCGAGGACTACGCTTGCGCTGATGCCCGAGGTCGCCGGAAGAGTTGCCGACGCGTTCGAGCAGCGCGTCCGCGAGCACGAGGACGCCTGGCTGTCGCCGCTCGCCGTCCGCTCCTACGAGACCGGCGGGCGGCTGCGCGAGGAAGAGGACGAGTGCCGCTTGCGGACGCCGTTCCAGCGCGACCGCGACCGGATCCTGCACTCGAAGCCGTTCCGCCGGCTGAAGGGAAAGACGCAGGTCTTCATCGACCCGGCCGGGGATCACTACCGCACGCGGATGACGCACACGCTCGAGACGACCGCGATCGCCCGCGGCGTCGCGCGCGCGCTCGCGCTGAACGAGGACCTGACGGAGGCGATCGGTCTGGGCCACGACATCGGCCACCCGCCGTTCGGGCACGCGGGCGAGGAGGCGCTCGACCGCGCGCTCGAGGAGCGCTTCGGCCGCCGCTTCCGCCACAACGAGCAGTCGCTCCGGCTCGCGGAGCGGCTGAACCTGACGGCGGACGTGCGCGACGGCATCCTCACGCACACCGGGCCCGACGAGCCGCAGACGCTCGAGGGCAAGATCGTCCGGATCGTCGACCGCGTCGCGTACATCAACCACGACATCGACGACGCGGTCAGGTTCGGGATCCTCGCGCCGGAGGACCTGCCGCGAGACGAGGTCGAGCTGCTCGGTCCGACGGGCTCACGCCGGATCGACACGCTCGTCCACGACCTCGTCGAGACCTCGTCGCGCGAGGGCGACATCGCGCAGAGCGAGGAGGTGGGCAGTGCGATGCTGGCGCTGCGCACGTTCATGTTCGGCCGCGTCTACCTCGGCCCGCACGCGCGCGGCGAGCACGAGCGGGCGCACGCGGTCGTCCGCGAGATCTTCGAGCACCTCGCCGGCGACGGCGCCGACGCGGACGCGATCGTGGACTTCGTCTCCGGCATGACCGACCGCTTCGCCCTCTCGTACGCCGAGGCGCTGCGGCGCTAGGCGATGGCCCGGATCAAGCAGCAGTCGGTGGAGGAGGTGAAGGTCGCGGCGGACATCGTCGCGGTCGTCTCGGCGCGAACGCAGCTGCGCCGCTCCGGCGCCCGCTGGACCGGCCGCTGCCCGTTCCACGAGGAGCGGACGCCGAGCTTCTCCGTCAACGCGCAGGACAAGCTCTTCTACTGCTTCGGGTGCGGGAAGGGCGGCGACCTCGTCTCGTTCGTGCGGGAGACGGAGAACGTCGACTTCTCGGGCGCGATCGAGTGGCTCGCCGATCGCTTCGGCGTCCGGCTCGAGTACGAGGAGACGTCACCGCAGCTCGAGGCGCAGCGCGGCCGGACGAAGCGGCTCCACGAGCTGCTCGACCAGGCCGCGAGCTTCTACGAGCGCTACCTGTGGGAGTCGCAGGCCGGCTCTCGGGCGCGCGACTACCTCACGGGGCGCGGCCTGCGCGAGGAGGTCTGCCGCGAGTTCAGGCTCGGGCTCGCGCTCGGCGGCACGACGCTGGCGCGCAAGGCGGTCGAGAAGGGATTCACGCGCGCGGAGCTCGCGGCGGCGGGCCTCGTCAACCGCCGGGGTCACGACTACTTCGCGCGGCGTCTGATGTTCCCGCTCGCCGACGCGCGCGGACGCGTCGTCGGGTTCCAGGCGCGCAAGCTGCGCGAGGACGACCCGCTGAAGGCGAAGTACGTTAACTCGCCCGAGGGCGAGCTCTTCCGGAAGGGCGACCTCCTCTACGGGCTCCACCGCGCGCGGAACGCGATCGCCAAGGCCGACCGCGCGTGCGTCGTCGAGGGGAACACCGACGTGCTCGCCCTGCGGCAGGCCGGCTTCGACCCTGTCGTGGCGTCGATGGGAACGGCGCTGACGGAGCGGCAGCTGAAGGAGCTGGGCCGGCTGACGCACAAGCTCTACCTCTGCTTCGACGGCGACGCCGCAGGCGAAGCCGCGACGCTGCGCGGATGGAGCTCGCGGCGGCGCAGGGCTTCGAGCTGCACGTCGTCACGCTCCCGCCCGGCGTCGACCCGGCCGACGTCGCGGACGGCTTCGAGGAGCGCTGCGCACCGCGGAGGGCTACCTCGCGTACCGGGTGCGGCTCGAGCTCGAGCGCGCGCCCGACCGGCAGGAGGCGTTCGTCCGCGTGCGCGAGGTGCTGGCGCGGTTCGAGGACTCGCCCGAGCGGCAGGCGGCGATGCGGCTCGTCGCCGACCGGCTCGACCTGCCGAAGGAGACGCAGGCCGGCCTCGCGCCCCGCGCTCGCGCGGCGACCGGGACGGTCTCGCCCAAGCTGCTCGCCGCTGGGGAGCGGCTCGAGCGCGATGCGCTCGCGGGCTGCGTCGCGCACCCCGGCTCCTGCGCATCCTCGCGGAGCTCGGTCCCGACCACTTCGACGTCGTCCTGCACCGCAGGCTGTGCGAGCACCTGCTCGAGCGCGGTTCGGCGGACGCGGAGCTCGTCGCGCTGCTCGCGGAGCTCGACGCGCGCGCGGCGTCCGAGGGAATCGACGAGGAGACGGGCGAGCAGCTGCTCTTGCGCCTGCGCGAGCGGCGGCTCCGGCGCGAGCTCGCCGTCGCCGACGAGGAGCGGCTGCCGGATCTCCAGCAGGCGCTCGCGAAGATCCGGACGGCGTTCCGCGAGTTCGCTTAGCGCCGCGAAGTCCTGACAAACTTCGCGGCGATCAAGGAGTCCACAGCTGGGAGGGGCGGCAAAGCCGCCCCCTCCCAGCTCTTTCAGTTTGTGGCGTACGTGCGGAGGAGCTGTGGCGGCCGCGCGGCCCGCTAGCGGCCGCGCGCGGCCGCTAACGCGGCCAGGTCGGCCTCGGAGGCAGGAAGGACCCGCGTCTGAAGGGTCCACAGCAGCAGGAGTGCCCGACTAGGCACTCCTGCTGCTTCCATGGAGAGCTCCGGGGCGCGCAGCCTTCTCCCGGAGCTGTGGACGCTTGAACGACGTGCGGACGCGGCTCTAAGGCCCCTTAGCTTCCAGCTAACGCGGCCGCCGCTGCTCTCTGTGCGGATGCAACAAAACTGGAAGACCCGCGAGGCGGCTTCGCCGCCTGCTCGAGCTGTGGACCCTTTTCCGCCCGAAGCGCGAAGGAGGTTCGGGCTAAACTGCCCGTCCCGATCCCCGGTAGCTCAATTGGCAGAGCATCCGGCTGTTAACCGGAGGGTTGTTGGTTCGAGTCCAACCCGGGGAGCCTCGAACCTCCTGCAAAGCCAAAGAAACGCGAAGGGCGCCTCACGCAGGCGCCCTTCTTTTGTACCGGAGTTTGTACCCGCGTCAGTCGCGGACGCCGCTGAACAGCCGCTCCTCTGACCGTTCCGCCGCACCGAGGAACGCGACCTGCGCGGCGTGGACGTACCGCTCCGTCATTGTTGCCTGCGCGTGTCCGGCCCGAGCCTGGACGTAGACGGCCGGGTTGCCGGCGGCGGCGTCGTGCGTCAGCGCCGTGTGTCGGAGGTCGTGCCACGGCCGCAGCGCCCGCTCGATCCCGGCCTGCTTGATCGCCTTGCGCATGTAGCCGCTCAGCTTCGACGGGTCAAGCGGCGTCCCGAGCTGCGGGTGGCAGAACACGAGCGACTCGGGTGAGCGATAGAGGCTCGTCTGGAACTGCTCGGCGAGCACCGCCGCCGTCCGCGGCCCGTAGCCGATCGTCCTCTTCCCGGCGCGGCTCTTCGGCTCGCCGATCTCTCCACGGACGAGCGAGCGCCGGACGTGCAGCCGCTGCTCAAGCATCTCCACGTCCGCCCACCGCAGCGCGAGGATCTCGCCGCGCCGGAGTGCGGTGCCGAGCGCGAACGCCGTCAGACGCCGCGCCAGCGCCCACCACGGCGCCTCTACGGTCTCGGCGGCGTCCTCCGCAACCCGGTAGGCGACGAGGAGCGCAGCGACCTCCTCCTCGCGCGCAGGACCGGCGTGTCCGGCGTCGGCACCGACACCGGCTCCAGCAGCTTCACCGGGTTCAGCGTCAGACGCCGTCGACGACGCGCGTACTCGAACATCGCCGACAACGTCCGCAGGTGGTTCGCGATGTCTTCGGCGACAGCCCCTCGCGACGCTTGGCGGCGATGTAGCGGTCGAGGAGCTCCGGCCGCGTCTCCAACTCGCGGAGGTCGAGGTCGCCAAGCGTCGGCAGTACGTGCCGCCGGAGGGTGTTCGTGTAGTCGATGATCGTCGAGCGGCGGCGGCCGCGGCTCGGCAGATACTCGTCGAGATAGTCGGCGACGAGCGACGAGAGCCGTTCCCCGGTCGGCTTTCGCCACCGTTCCCGGTCGACCTTGTCGAGCAGCTTCCCGAGTTCGCGTTCGGCCCGCTGCTGTGTCCAGCCGTCCCGCGCGGTGCCGAGCGTCTGCTGCACCTGCCGCCCGTCGGTGTCGCGGAACTTCGCCCGGAAGACGCGGCCTCGCTTGCCTTCGTAGACGACGACACAGGATCCGCTAGGCATCGTCGCCACCTTCGTCGACGCCTTTTTGCAACTGCGCGGCTGCGCACGCGAGGAGGCGGTCAGCTTCCTCCCGCAACGCCGTGGCGTTGTCCGCGACCCACGGCAGAGCCGCGCCTGGAGGAGCATCGACCACGCATCCTCTGCCGGCGTCGGCTCCTCGTCGCCGGGGTAGAGCTCCTCGAACAACCGGTTTTCCCCGCTGATGATCAAGCCGTTCTCGAAGTCGACGCGGGGAAAGACCTCTCTGAGCCCGAACCCGAGGTTGGTGAGGAACGACGAAACGGCGCTCAACTCGGAGTACTCGGCGAGCCTCGCCCGCCGATCCGCAACGTCGCCGGAGAGCATGTCATGTCGGCTGCGTCAGGCATTTGTCGGCGCTCCCTTCCCGCGGTGCGCCGCCTCGAGGAGCCACCCCCGCGCCAACGCCTCGTCGCGGTCACTGAGCGCTTCCATCCGCTCGTCGGACGTGTCGCCGAGGGCTGAGAAGAGCTTTCCCCACGCCTCGTCGAGCTGGAGGTTCAGGTCCGTCTCGGTGCCTCCGATGAGGCCGAGGAACGTACTGACAGCGCCGATCGTGACGAGAACATCCTCAATGGTGTCGGTTGCGATCGTGACGGTTTCAGGCATCGCTCTTCTCCTTCGTCCAGCCGAAGTAGCGGTCGAAGGCGCGGTCGGTGAGGAAGCCATCGTCGCCTTCCGTGCGGTCTCCGTACTCGTCGAAGACGGGGACGCTGCCCTGCCTTCCCTCGCGGCGGATGCCCTCGAGGTCGGCGAGGGTCGCGCGCCGAATCTTCTCGGCAACCGTCGTGAAGCGTTCCGCGAACCTCGCGAGGTCGTCCGCGAAGACGAGCAGCGAGCCGATGTGGTCGTAAGTCACCTTCTGCTCGCCCTCGAACGAGGTCGCGCGGAAGACGCGGCTCGCGACCGGGTCGACCCCGAACTCCTCCAGGTCAGCGAGTTGGGTCCAGACGGCGCCGAGCTCCTCCGGCGTCGGCAGGTCCGGCGTGGTGCTGCTAGGCATATCGCCTCCTAGCGCAAAGACCCCCGAGCACGGCGATAGTGGCGCCGGCCCGGGGGCCAAGCGCAGCATATGAACCGCTCAGGATGCGTGCCACTATCACGCATGGCCGCACTTTTGCACTTCGAGCGGTCCGCTGCAAGGTCACGGCGACACCTTCGGCCGATGCTCCGCCACGGCCCCGCCTGCTGCTCGGCGAGCCATTCCTCGATTGCCGGCCAGGAGAAGCGGACGTAGCGGCCGAGGCGCAGGTGCGGGATGCGATTCTCGCGCGCCTGCTCGAGCGGCCACTTCGGCGGCACGCTGAGCCGTTCGGCGAGCTCCTCGCTCGTGAGGAGGCGCTCGCTCACGCGCGCTCTCGATCCAGCCAAGCGTCGAGCTCTCGAAGCGACGCGAATCCGTCCAGGGGAGGCCGAGAGCGCAGCGGACGACTGTGTACTCGCGGTTCGCGCGTTAGTGCCACTTCGTCCCGCTCCACAACTGCGTTTGCGGCGCACTTTTTGCCGCTCGGCGACCCCGCCTCAGCCGTCTCGGCGAGCAGGCGCCGGGGCTTGGCGGCTCGCTGCGCCTGATGAGAGGCATCTCCTACGTGTGGAGGAAACGATGAGGGGTCTACTGCTCGCGCTCACATGCGCCGCGACGTTCGCGCTGATGACGGCCGTCGCGGCAAGCGCTGCCATGCCGGCCGTCTACAAGAACTGCACGAACCTGAACAAGAAGTACCCGCACGGCCTTGGCCGCGCCGGGGCCGTCGACAAGACAAGCGACGAGCCCGTGACGTCGTTCACGCGCAACACCCGGCTCTACAAGATTGCGATGTCGCACAATCGAGGACTCGACCGCGACAAGGACGGCATCGCCTGCGAAAAGCAGTAGCAGGCGCTACCGCGCGGCCACTTGCCGCCGAACTCGCGCTCGAAGCGTCAAACCTAGACGTGCGACCACGCCTACGACGTCCGCCGCACGAGTGTCGGCTTCACCCGCCGCAGTAGCCGGCGCAGGAGCGCACGCACCTCCTCGTCGCCGGAGGGAAGCGCCGCGAGCGCCGAGAGCGCGAGCTGCGACTCCTTGATCGTCAGGACGGATGCTTCGAGCTCGAGCCGGCCGAGGCCGTGTTCGACACGCGCAGGCCGGGCTCGCCCCTCGTCGCTCCGAGTCCGGCGGCGAAGCTACGCCGACAGCGCTCAGAGAATGACGCAGCGCGCGACCCATGACGGCTCGTGTCCGCGTATTTGCAGTTCGACACGAAGAGGCTCCAGCTGATGGCGGCGTGCGGGATGCCGCCGGAGGACGTGCTCGTGGCGACGACGCGAAGCGCCGCCGAGCTGATGGGGCTCGAGGACGAGCTGGGGACGATCGAGCCGGCGAAGCGCGCGGACGTCGTCGCGTACCAGGACGGCGGCCGCGCGCTTCGCCGCGTAGGCCGCCAATGACTTTGCGCGCCGGAGCGGCGCTGGCACGTGCGAAGAAGTCGAGCCGGCGGGCGGGGCGGCGACGCCGCCCCGCCCGTGTCGCTCGTCTAGCCCTTCACGAACGGCTTGACGGCATCGAGCACGGCGTCTGGCTTCAGCGCCTCGTCGAACGCAGCCGGTGCCGGGTTCGCTCCGGTCTGGAGCCGGATTGCCGCGGCGTGACGAGCTTCGATCTGCACGATCGAGCCGGCGGCCGCCAGGACTTCCTTCGACTGAATCAGCGGCGCGGCGCCGTTGTACGCGCCGACACCGGTGTCCTCGAGCGTTTGCGCGAGCTTCAGGAACTGGGCCTCGTTCTTCATCGGGAAGGCGACCTTCGGTGCCGGCACGGGCTTCCCGCCGAGGTCGTTGATCGTCTTCTTGAGGGCTGCGACGTGCTCGCTCTCGTGCTTCCCGAATAGCTCGGCGAGTTGCATCACGTCGCCGCTCAGGCTGAGCTTCATCGCCCGCTCGTAGAACGTCGCCTCGAGATACTCGAGCGTGAGGGCGAAGTTCAGGATTCCCACGTCACCCTCGCCGCCACCCGGGATCAGCTCCTGTGCGAGCGCCTGGCGCACGAACGGGCTCACTGCCCACGTGCCGTACACCGCACCCGTTGCGAGGGCGCCCTTGAGGATGAACGCGCTGCGGCTGATCTCCTCGATCTCGGCCGCGGCCAGCTCGGGAGCTGTCGTCTTCACATCGGACATCTGTCTGCTCCTTTCTCGGCCTCGGCCGCTAGCTGACGATGAACGGCTGCACCTGAGGGAGCACCTCGTCCATCGACGCCGGTTTCGCAAATGCCCCGTCCGGAGTCGGGGACTTGCCGGTCAAAACGTTCAGCGCCGAGGCGTGCCTCGCCTCGACGGAGTGGATCGAGATCGCGGCAGCGAGGATCTCCTTGTCCATGATCCGCGACGCCTGCCCGAGGTACGCGGCGGCACCCAAGTTCTCGACCGTGGCTGCGAGGGCGAGCACGGACGCGGCGTTCTTGAGCGGGAACTTCGTCTTCGGCTTCTTCGCTGGCGTCCCGCCGAGCTTCTGGACCGTTCCGGCGAGCGCCTCCACGTGCTGCGCCTCGTGATCGCCGATGATCTTGATCAGGTTCAGCTGGCTTCCCTTGAACAGCCCGCTGTCGATGACCTTCGCGTAGAAGGCGGCTTCGAGGTACTCGAGCGTCAACGCGTAGTTGACGATCTCGATGTCTCGAGACTGCTCTTCGGCCGTCGTCGCTCCGCCGCCGCCCGTCGTAGTGCCGGCCGCGCCGTCCTCGTCGTCTCCGCCGCATGCGGCGAGGACGAGACCGAACGCCGACGCGGCGCCCACGCCGCCGCCCATCAGCTTCAAGAACCGGTTACGCGACGAAGGGTCGCGAGCGAGCTCTGCAAGAGCCGTCGTCGACGTTCCGTCGTTCCGATCTGGAGTCACTTCGCACCTCCCCTGGATGTCGCGGATGATTCGCACGCGACCCGCGATAGGTTCGGCGGCTCAGGAAGTTCCGGCGCGGGCGACGACGGGCCGTGGCGGCGCCACTGCGGTGGCCCCCGACCGCGACTTCCGGCGCGACGTTCGCCGCCGTCAGGACGCCGATGATGATCGTGAGCACGATCAGCGTCCGCGTCTGCCGTGACATCTGCCGGTGACGAAACTCAGCGCGGTACTCGTTGATCCCGTCCGGCATGTTCGTCGCGGCTTTGTCGTGCTCACGCTCGAGCTCGGCGACGCTCATTCTCCGTAGCTGCTCGAGCTTCAGGGCCACGACGAACTTTGTACCGCTTTTTGTACCGACCTGAGCCGACCTGAGCGCATCCGGCAGCACCTAGCACCTCTCAACCATGCGGTTCCGACCTGCCGCCACCCCGTTCCAGTCGGCTGTTAACCGGAGGGTTGTTGGTTCGAGTCCAACCCGGGGAGCACGAAAGAAAGCCCCGCGTCGCCGCGGGGCTTCCTCGTTTCGACGACAGCTAGAGCGCGCGGCGGCCCGAGAAAAGGTTGAACAGCAAGACGATCAGCGCGATCACGAGCAGCAACCAGAGCAGGTTGTTCACGAACACGCCGCCGCCGACGGCCAGGAGTACGAGCACGACGAGAACGATCAACAGCAGCGGAGACAACCATGACCTCCTCGTGTCGGGTGACGCTGGCGTATCCAGCGCCGACGCGCCGCAAACGCGTGTAACATACCCCTCCAGGGTATGAGGAACCGACTCGATTCGCCGCTCGTCCGCCTCGCCGTCTTCGGCGCCGCGCTCGTGCTCGTCGCAGCCGTTGCGGCTGCGCTCGGGCGCGCGACGCACGCCGAGGGTGAGGCCGAGGGAAGCACGTCCGCGCGCGCGACCGGCGACGCGCACGCCGACCACGCCCAGGAGGCGCCGACGACGGAAGCGCAGGCGTCGGGGCTGGCGACGGTGGGGGGCGGATACGCGCTCGCATTCGACGAGACGGAGCTCGCGCCGAACCGCCCGACGGACGTGCGCTTCCGGATCCTGGACGCCGAGGGGCGCGCGCTGCGCGACCCCGAGGTCGAGGGCGGCGTGGCGATGCACCTGATCGTGGTCCGCCGCGACCTCGTCGGCTACCAGCACCTCCACCCGCGCGTCCGGGCCGACGGCACGTGGTCCACGCCGATCAGGCTGCGGGCGCCGGGCGTCTACCGCGCGTTCGCGGACTTCGAGCAGGACGGGCGGAGAGTCGTCCTCGGCAGCGACCTCTTCGTGCGCGGGATGTACACGCCGGAGCCGCTCGCCCCCGAGGCGACGGCGACGCGAGTCGGCGAGTACCGCGTGGAGCTGGACGCGCATCCGCGCGCGGGTGCTGAGAGCGAGCTCGCCTTCCACGTCACGCGCAACGGGACGGCCACGGAGCTCCAGCCGTACCTGGGCGCGCAGGGCCACCTCGTCGCGCTGCGCTCCGGCGACCTCGCGTATCTCCACGTGCATCCCGTCGGCGGCGGGACGAGAGGCGAGATCCGGTTCGCCGCGACGTTCCCGTCACCGAGGACGTACCGCCTGTTCCTCCAGTTCAAGGACCGTGGCCGCGTCCACACCGCGCCGTTCACGCTCGAGGTGCGGCATTGAGCGCGGAAGCGCCCACGACGCGCAGGGTCGAGCTCCCGATCGAGGGGATGACGTGCGCGGCCTGCGCGAACCGCGTCGAGCGCCGCCTGAACAAGCTCGAGGGCGTGAGCGCGTCCGTCAACTACGCGACGGAGCAGGCGGCGGTCGACTTCGACCCCGACGTCGTCGCACCGGTCGAGCTCGTCGCCGCCGTCGAAGCCGCCGGCTATCGCGCGCGGCTGCCGGAGGAGCGCGCGGCGCCGGAAGACGGCGCGAGCGCGGCTGCCGACCCGGCCGAGCGGCTGCGTCGGAGGCTCGTCGTCTCCACGGCGCTCTCGATCCCCGTGCTCCTCCTGTCGATGGTGCCGGCGCTCCAGTTCGACAACTGGCAGTGGCTCGCCCTCCAGCTCGCGACGCCGGTTGTCCTCTGGGCCGGCCTGCCGTTCCACCTCGCAGCGCTGCGGAACCTCCGCCACGGCAGCGCGACGATGGACACGCTGATCTCGGTCGGGACGCTCGCCGCGTGGGGGTGGTCGATGGTGGCGCTCTTCTTCCTCGGCGCGGGCGAGCCGGGGATGCGCATGCCGTTCGATCTCCTCGTCGCACGCGGCGATCCCGGCGGGCACGTGTACCTCGAGGTCGCAGCGGTCGTGACGACGTTCATCCTCGCCGGGCGCTACTTCGAGGCCCGCGCGAAGCGGCGCGCAGGCGCCGACCTGAAGGCGCTGCTGGAGCTCGGTGCGAAGGACGCCGCGGTGCTGGACGCGGACGGGGACGAGCGCCGCGTCCCCATCGCGGACGTGCGCGTTGGCGATCGCTTCGTCGTCCGGCCGGGCGAGAAGATCGCGACCGACGGCGTCGTCGTGGAGGGCCGCTCCGCGGTCGACAAATCGCTCCTGACCGGCGAAAGCGTCCCGGTCGAGGTCGCCGCCGGAGACGAGGTCGTCGGTGCGACCGTCAACGTCGGCGGGCGGCTCGTCGTGCGCGCGACGCGCGTCGGCGCGGACACGGCGCTGGCGCAGATCGCGCGCCTCGTCACGGAGGCGCAGTCGGGGAAGGCCCCCGTGCAGCGCCTCGCGGACCGCGTCTCGGGCGTCTTCGTCCCCGCCGTCGTGTCGCTCGCGGTCGCGACGCTCGCCTTCTGGCTCGGCGCGGGGAGCGGCGCGGCGTTTGCCTTCGGAGCCGCCGTGGCCGTGCTCATCGTCGCCTGCCCGTGCGCGCTCGGCCTCGCGACGCCGACGGCGCTCCTCGTCGGCACCGGCCGCGGCGCGCAGCTCGGCATCCTGATCAAAGGGCCCGAGATCCTCGAGTCCACGCGGCGGATCGACACGATCGTCCTCGACAAGACCGGCACCGTGACGAGCGGGAAGCTGTCGCTCACGGACGTCGTCACCGTGCCGGGCGTGGAGCGCGACGTCGCCCTCCGGCTCGTCGCGGCGCTCGAGCGCGCCTCCGAGCATCCGATCGCGCGCGCGATCGCGGACGCCGCCGCGGGGCCGCTCCCTGCGCCCGACAGCTTCGACAACCACGCCGGGCTCGGCGTCGAGGGCGTCGTCGACGGGACGGCAGTCGTCGTCGGGCGCCCGTCGCTCCTCGCGGAACGCGCCCTCGAGCTTCCGCCGGAGCTCGACGCCGCGCGGCGGGACGCGGAGCGCGCCGGCAGGACGGTCGTCACGGCGGGGTGGGACGGCGCCGCGCGCGCCCTGTTCGTGGTCGCGGACGCGATCAAGTCGACGTCGCCCGAGGCGGTGCGGCGGCTCCGTGCGCTCGGCCTGGAGCCGGTCCTCCTGACCGGGGACAATGCGGATAGCGCGGGCGCCGTCGCGCGCGAGCTCGGGATCGAGCGCGTGCTCGCCGAGGTGCTGCCGGCGGAGAAGGCGCACGTGGTACGGGCGCTCCAGGACGAGGGCCGCGTCGTGGCGATGGTCGGCGACGGCGTGAACGACGCGCCGGCGCTGGCGCAGGCGGACCTGGGGCTCGCGCTCGGGACCGGCACGGACGTCGCGATCGAGGCGAGCGACCTCACGCTCGTGTCCGGCGACGTCCGCGCCGCGGCGGATGCGATCCGACTGTCGCGGCGCACGCTGCGGACGATCAAGGGGAACCTCTTCTGGGCGTTCGCCTACAACGTCGCCGCGCTGCCGCTCGCCGCGGCAGGGCTGCTGAACCCGCTTCTCGCGGGCGCGGCGATGGCGTTGTCGAGCGTCTTCGTCGTCTCGAACTCGCTCAGGCTCAGGCGGTTCTCGCCGGCGCGCGACGTACGGTCGCCCGACGAGCTGCGCGCGCTCGATCGCCCCAGCGCGCCGAACGCGCAGCCGGCCTAAAGCAGCGGTCGCTATTTGCGAAAACTGCCGCTCGGGTGACGGGTCGAAGTCCGCAAATAGCGCAGACTTCGTGCTTGACCGTCGCCCGCCGTCTTCGTAGTTTCCCCCTGCGCCGAGCACGGAGCGCGAGTAGGACGAAGCCACACCCGGCGGTCGTACGCGGAAGCGGAAAGCTGGCGGGGGCGGCGGACGGAAGCGAAACCGGCTCGGCGAACTTCTATGGTCCGATGACGGCCGCGGGGTCGGCGTGCCCGCCGATCAGATCTGCCAGGTGCCGCGGCGCAGCACCGGAACGCGCTCGCCGGCGTGCGTGATGCCCGTCACGTCGACGTCGTCGCCGCCGATCATGAAGTCCATGTGGATCGAGCTCTCGTTGACGCGGCCGCGGTCCTCCTCGCCGACGGTGTCGACGTAGGCGCTGCCGAACGCGAGGTGGCTCGCGGCGTTCTCGTCGAACAGCGTCGTGTAGAACACGGTGTCGAGCGCGCCGACGCGTCCTTCGCGATCGACGAGCGCGACCTCGCCCAGCCGCGACGCGCCCTCGTCGCGCGCGCAGCGGGCGCGCACCGCCTCCGCGCCCGTCTCGGCGTCGATCTCGACGGCGCGGCCGCCCTCGAAGCGAATCCGGAGGCCGCTCGCGACCATGCCGCCGCCGAGCTGGAGCGGCTTCGTGGCCGTCACGACGCCGTCGGCGCGGCTCGGATCGGGCGCGGTGAACGTCTCCTCCGTCGGGATGTTCGGGAGGTGCGCGATGCCGTCCACGGTCTGCGCGATTCCGCTGTCCCACGTCGACGTCGGGAGCAGGCCGAGCGTGAGATCGGTGCCGGGACCCTCGAAGTGGAGGGCGTCGAAGCGGCGCTCGTTCAAGCGGCTCCGAGCCTCCTTGAGGGCGTCGAGCCGGACGTGCCAAGCAGCGACCGGGTCGTCCTCGTCGACGCGGCAGATGTGGAGCACCTGCTCCCAGAGTCGCGCCAGCGCCTCCTCCGGCTCGAGGTCCGGGTGGACGAGCGTCGCCCAGTCCGTCGTGGGGCAGCCGGCCCCGGTCCAGTTCGTCGTTCCGTCGTTGATGACCTGCATGTACTCGGGGATGAACGGGAACCGGTCGCGGGCGAGCCGCTCGGGGTCGAGGTCGTCGAAGACGCCGCGTGCCCCGACCCCGCTGAGGCCGATGCGCGCGCAGCGTTGCTCGCCCAGCTGGAGGACGCGGTCGCGGTGCCACGATGGGTAGAAGTCGATCGCTTCGTCGCTCCCGTGCAGGATCCGGGCGCGCCGCACGTACGGGTCGAAGTACTCGACGTCGACGAACTTCGCGCCGCGCCGGTATGCGCTCGCTACGACGGCGCGCGTCAGCTCCTCCTTGCCGAGCTCCGTGCGCAGGGAGACGACCTGCCCCGGCTGGACGTTTGCGCCCAGGCCGACGATCAGCTCCGCGTAGCGCTCGAGCGTCTGCGCGGGGATCGGAGCGCTAGACGACGTCTGCGTGGATGCGTCCACGTGCCTCCTTCAGAGGTCCACCCTGGCGTCCGGCGCGGCGCGCGACGATCTCGGCGAGGATCGACACCGCCGTCTCGGCGGGCGAGCTCGCTCCGATGTCGAGGCCGCACGGGCCGCTGAGGCGGTCGAGGTCCCATTCGTCGACGCCCGCCTCCACGAGGAGCTCGCGGCGCCGCCGCTGATTCCGGCGCGAGCCGAGCGCGCCGACGTAGAACGCGTCGCTCGCGAGCGCGCCGCGCAGGGCCGGAATGTCGAACCTGTCGTCGTGCGTGAGGACGACGACGGCCGTCGAGCGATCCGGAGCGACGCGCTCGAGCGTCTCCTCCGGCCACGCGACGAGAAGCTCGTCCGCGCTCGGCACGCGCCGGCGGGTCGCGAAGCGCCGGCGGGGGTCGCTGACGATCGTCTGCCAGCCGAGCGCGCGGCCGCCACGACACAACGCCTCCGCGGTGTCCACTGCCCCGAACACGAGCAGGCGTGCGGGCGGGGCGACGACGTCGCAGAAGACCCGGGCCGCGTCTGCGGCGACCATGCCGCTGCGCCCGGACTCGACGGCGTCGCGCGCGAGCGCGGCGAGCGCGGGAGACGCGCGGCCGACGTGCTCGCCGCTCGCGAGCACGAGGAGCTCCGAGCCCGCGTCACGCCCCTCGAGGACGACGAGGCGTGCCGCCCACTCGTTGCGAGCGGCGACGCGCCGGAGCGCCCCGAGGGCCGGGGAGTCGCCGCGCTCGACGTAGACGTCGATCTCGCCGCCGCACGGGAGCCCAGCGGTGAGCGCGAGCTCGTCCGAGATCCCGAAGGTCAGCAGCCGCGCCGGCGCTCCGGCGAGGACGCTGCGCGCGACCTCGGCGATGTCCGCCTCGACACAACCGCCGGAGACGGAGCCGGCGAGCTCGCCGGTCGCCGAGACTGCGAGCTTCGACCCGACCGGCCGCGGCGCGGAGCGCCTCGTGGCGACGACGGTTGCGAGCGCGAAGGGCTCGCCGCGCGAGGCCCAGCGCTCGAGGTCGGCCGCGATCTCGCGCACGGCCGAGATCCTAGCCGCGGCTAAGCTGCCCCCGTGGCGGCCGAGCGTACGCCGCGCGGCCAGCGGATCGTCGAGCAAGTCCGCGCGCGCAAGGAGCGGCACAAGCAGCGCGGCCGTCTCTACAGGATCGTGTTCGGCACCGTGGGCGCGCTGCTGATCGTGCTCGGCCTCCTGCTCAGCGCACCCGGCGTTCCCGGGCCGGGGCTCCTGCTCGCCGTCGTCGGCCTCGGGATGCTTGCGCTGGAGTTCGACCGTGCCGAGCGCCTGCTCGAGCGGATGGCGCTGCGCCTGGACCGGCTCAGCGAGCGCGCGTCGCGCTGGAACGGACGGCAGAAGGCGCTCGAGTTGGCGTTGCTCGCTCTCGCGGTCGCGGCGGTCATGGCGGCGGTCCTCCTGTGGGACGTGCCGTTCCTGCCCGGCTGATTGCGGCGGCCGCGGCGCGATCAGCCGCCGGCGCGCGTCACCGGCCGCAGCGACAGACCGACTCGCCGAGCTCCTTGCGCTCGAACGGCAGCCCGCACTGCGCACACCTCGCGCTTGCCACCCGCGCCTTCACGAGCACGGCCCGCATCAGCGTCGCGACGAGGGCGAGGTAGAGGATGAACAGCGTGAGGGTCATCGGATCTCTTATATCGGCAGCGGCGCCGCGGGGTTGAGCCGCTCAGCGGCGGACGACGATCTCCTGCGTCATGTGCGCCGGGTGCAGCGAGCAGAAGAGCTTGTACGTCCCCGGCCGCACGAACTTGTGCCGGAAGGTCCCGCGCCGCGTCCACGGCGAGGAAAAGCCCACGGGGCCGCTGACGAGCGTGACGTCGTGCTCGACCGCGCCGACGAAGCGCCACGTGAACGTGGTTCCGCGGCGGATCACGATCCGCTCGTGGCCGTAGCGATAGTCGCCTACCCACGTCGAGCGGAGGTTCCGGTAGAGCGGCCCGCGCGGCTTGCGCGGCAGCGGCATCGAGAAGGGCGGCGGCGGGCCCGGGTTCCCGAGCTCCAGCGCGAGTGGCGGCCCGAACTCGCACGGGGCCGTGACGCCGGGAGCGAAGTAGAGCAGCATGATCCCCATCGCGCGCGTGTGCGGGCGAGCGTCGTCGTAAACGGCGGCGAGCTCGAGCGTCTCGCCGGCTGAGACCGGGACGCCGCGCGGGCTCGCGAACTGCGACATCTTCACCGGCCCGGGCTCGTGGAGCAAAGGCTTGGGCTCGGGGCCGCCCCACGTCGGGAGGGACGTGAACGGCGTCGTTCCGCAGCTTCGGTTGCGCAGCTCGAGCCGGATCCCGCCCCCGTGGAGGTGGCCGCCGCCCGCGACGAAGCGACCGCTCTCGCGCATCGTCAGGCGCGTCGCCTCCGTGAACGTCGAGCCTCTGCCGCCCGTGCCCGGCACGTCGAAGCTCGGGTCGAGACCCTTGCAGTTGCGGACGTCGAGCCAGACCGGCCGGACCGGCGTCAGCGTCTCGCCGGTGACGTACTCGACGCGGTAGCGGATGTACCCCGTCAGCTTCTCCTTCCGGTGGTTCATGAGCATGTAGAGCAGGCCCCAGGCGTCGCTCCCGCGGTTCGCGTAGCCGTAGCCCGGGGGAAGCGCGAAGCGCACGCGCTCCTCGCCTATCGCGTAGAACCGCTCGAGGGCGCCGGCGCACGTGTAGTCGGGCGTGCCGATCTTCGCGAAGACGACGTGGTGGAGCATGATGTCGTCGTCGCCCTGCACGTTCCCGGCAGAGTCGACCACCTCGGCGTCCATCGCGACGACGTAGCCGTCCACGGCGGGCGAGCGGGCGAGCATCGGCGCCGTCGCGACGCCGTAGCCGGGGACGCTGATCGCCTGCGTCGTGAAAGTCAGCGTCTCGCGCGCGCCGAGCGCGCTTCCGCACCACGTCAGGACCGCGATCAGGAGCGCTGGTAGCAGAGCGAGCCGGCGCACGCTCGCGACTGTAGCAACGCGCCCGCGGGCCTCCGGAGCGCGCGACCGCCACGGGTAGACTGCGGGCGTGAGCTGGTTCATGCTCGTCCTGCTCGCGGCCGCGATCGCCGTTCTCGTGGGGGCGGAATGGCCGCGGCTCGAAGAGCGGTTCGGGAGCGAAGCGCGGCGTCGGCGCGACCGCGAGCGCCGGAAGGCCAGCCTTACGCTCTTGCACTGCGATCCCGCCGAGGCCGATGACGCGGACGAGTTCGCCGCGAGCGTCCAGCGGGACCTCTCGCGGCTGCCGACGATCGACGTCGACCGCGAAGAGCGCCGTTAGTTCCTAGCGGACGACGAACGTCGTCTCGAGGCGCCGCGTGTTCGGCAGGATCCTCGGCACGTTCTCCATGTTGCGCGTCTCCTGGAGATCGGACGCCTGCACGAGCAGCGAGTGCCTGCCGCGCGCGAGGCCCGACACGGGAATCGTGAGGCGCCCGCCGCGGAGGGAGGCGCGGGCAGCCGTTCGGCCGTCGACTCGCACGAGGAGCGAGCGTGTATCGAGGCCGGAGCCGGAGTCGGAGACGCGCACCTGTAGCGCGCCGCCTGCCGACGCCGATCGCGTCACGAGCCTCACGGTCGGCGGGCGCGTGTCGTTGAGCCAGAACCGGAAGGTGAAGCGCCCCGCGGTCGCGCGGCTTGCGGAGTCGAAGACGACGTCGTACGCGCCCGGGGCGGGCAGGACGGCGCCCGAGACGGCACGCGGCTGGAGGAACGTCGGCAGGTACGGGTTCAGGTTCACCGGGAGCGCCGTGTAGCCGACCTGGTGGTCCTCGTCGCCGGCGAAGACGACGCGAGCGCTCAGGCGGACGCCGCGCGCCGCGCTGACGATCGCGACGCCGAAGTTCGCGACGCCGCGGCCGACGCGGACCCGGAACACCTGCTCGGGTCCGGCGAACCGGTCGGCGCCGGTCGGCGAGCGCTCGGGGTAGCGATACGACGAGACGAGGGCCGGGCGGCCGCGCGTGTTCCCTCTGTACGTCCCCGTGCGGTTGAGGGGCCGGACCGCATGCCGGGCGAGCGTGCGCGGGGCGACGCGCGCCCAGTACGGGATCACGCGGACGTCGTCACCGCGCACCAGCCGGACGAAGCCCGTCACGTCGGCGTCGCGCAGCGACGTCACGGCGGCGGACACGGAGAGGCGACCCGGGATGCGGAGCGTCGTGGGTGCCGTGATCCGCACGGGCGACGGGCCCTGCGGCGCGACGTCCACGCGCCACGTCCCGCCGCCGCCCGCGTCCGCGAGCTCGACGGTCCGCGTGACACGCGCGCCGCCGCGCAGGATCCCGAACGAGACCGCGCTCGGCGACACGAAGACGAGCGGCGCATTCGCGCGCGGCAGGCTGACGAACCCGGCGCCCTGACGCGTCGTCGGGACGCCGGCGAGCGGGCTCGCCGTGAGGACGAGCGCGGACTTCAGTTGCGCGACGCTCCAGCCGGGGTGCCGCTGGCGAAGCAGGGCTGCGCCTCCGGCGATGTGCGGCGCGGCCATGCTCGTCCCGCTGAACGCCGCCCACGTGCCCTCGCGTGCGGGAACGGACGAGATGATCCCGGTGCCCGGCGCGACGAGGTCCGGCTTGAGCTGCAGCGAGACGGGCGTCGGGCCGCTCGAGGAGAAGGGCGCCGGCGTCCGCGTCTCGGTCGTCGCGCCGACGGTCACGGCCTTGCGAGCGCTGCCGGGAGAGCCGATCGAGCCGCGGCCGAACTCGTCGAAGTCGTTCCCGGCCGCGATCACCGGAACCACGCCCGCGTCCGCAGCGGCGTCGATCGCGCGGACGACGATGTCGCGGCTCGGCTCGATCTCCGGCTCTCCGAGCGACAGGTTGATCACGTCCATCCCGTCGCGGACAGCCGCCTCGATGCCGGCGACGATCTCCGGCGAGTTGCCGTCGAGGCCGACGCCCGACGCCGTCGGGATCGTCAGCACCTTGTAGTTCCCGAGGTACGCGCGCGGCGCGATCCCCGAGACGGTGTCGCGCGCGACGACGATGCCGCTGTTGTTGCCGGCAGCGATCCCGGCGACGTGCGTCCCGTGCTCCGACTGCTCCGGGTCGAACGGCTTCGCGGCGTGCCGCCACGACGGCGAGCGCGGGGGGAAGGCGCGCGCGACGATCACCTTCGGCGTCGTGAAGCCCGTCTGGCCTTTCGGGAAGCCGGCCGGGAACGCGTACCCGCGCGGGTTGAAGTACGGGTGCGTCTGGTCGATGCCGTCGTCGACGATCCCGATCTTGATCCCGTTGCCGGCAGTCGAGAGGTCGCTCGACCACAGCGCCGGGGCGCCCGTCGCGATCACGTTCGGGTGGAGAGCGCGCGCGCGGTACCGGATGCTCGGATAGACGCGCGCGACACCGGCGAGGGCGCCGAGACGATCGGCCTCACCGGCCGGCACGACGACCGCGAGCGCGTTCGCGACCACGCTGTAGCTGCGGCGGATCCGCGCGCGCGGGATCGCATGCCGGATCCGCTGCGCGAGCGCGCGCTGGTCGGCCGAGACGTCGCGCAGGTACGACGCACTCGTCCCGCTGCGGACATCCAGCCGCTCGCGCTTCGCCGCGACGGTCAGCACGCGGCTCGACGCGACCGCCGTCGCGAGCGGCGGCGAGTCGAGCGCGACGACGACCTCGGTCTCGTGCGCGCGCGCGGGGGCGGCCGCGACGAGCGCGACGGCGACCACCGCAGCGAACCGACGACCCCTGATCAGGCTTCCATCGTACGCGCAACCCGCGGCTACAATTTCGCTCCGCGCGGATGTGGCGGAATTGGTAGACGCCACGGATCATGTCCGGATGAAGTCCGCTTCGCGAACGACTTCATCCGGCTTCAGATTTTCGGCGAGCTGACCGTCAACCGCTGCGTGGCTGCGCACGGGCGAAGCCCGGCTCCGCCTGCGACGCCGGGGCGGCGAGATCGGCCGCTAAAATCGAGATGCCCGCGGATGTGGCGGAATTGGTAGACGCGCACGGTTCAGGTCCGTGTGGGGGAAACCCCGTGGAGGTTCAAGTCCTCTCATCCGCATAGCGCTGGTTGCAGGCGGAACGGCGTTGGCGCCGTTCCGCTAGTCCGCCCTCAGTCCGTAAACGTGTTACTGGCAGTCCGCACCTTCGGACGCCTCGCGCGACTGCCAGACCGTTTGGGGCTCCGCGGACGTCCAGAAATCGCGGAACCTCGGACGTTGTCTTTCAGGCCAACGCGGCACCCCTCGCCACCGCGCTGCGCAAAAACGAACGATGGTGGAGGTCGTGATCCCGCTGGCGGCCGAATCCGGGGTCGGCTTCCACGTCGACCCAGGGCCGTCGCAATCAATAGTGATGATTACGCTCACGCCGATCGTGGAACGACTCGTTCGTTCGCACGGTCCAACTAGCAAGGGGGTCGAGGTGTTCAGGAAGCTGACGTTGCTGGTTGCGTGTACGACGCTCGCACTCACAGCCGCGATGCCGGCGGCGGCCTCGCACGACAAGTCGAACTGCATGCAGGCGGTCGCGCAGGCGAAGAAGTCGTTCCACGCGATGCAGAAGGCTCAGAAGCAGGAGTTCAACGCGTCGCAGAAGGCGGCGAAGCGCGCGTTCCAGGCGCAGCAGCGGGCTGACAAGGCGGCGTTTGAGGCGCGGCAGCCGGCGCCGACGGAGGCGGAGAGGCAGGCTTTGAGGCGCAGCAGAAGGCCGCAAAGGAGGCGTTCAAACAGCAGCAGAGAGCGCAGCGGAAGGCGTTCAAGCAGTCGCAGAAGACCGCGAAGCAGAACTTCAAGCAGTCGCAGAAAGCTGCAAAGCGGGCCTGCAAGACGCATCCGTAGCAGCAGCACCCATTCGGGCTCGCCCACGGCGGCGATACGGTCGGAGCCGCCCTAGCGGGCGGCTCCGACGTAGTTAACGGGCGGCTACCACGAAACCCTCGCCACCGCGCCGCGCAAAAACGCCGCTGGCGCAGAATCGTGCGAATCTACCGAAGCGCGAACACTTCTCAGAGCGGAGGTGGAAGAACATGACCGGAGCGCAAGACGTACTTCAGGGTAAGCGCGTCGTCATTCACCCGGCGGGACGAGAACCGTTCGGGCTGCCGGATACGCATAGCGCGGAAATCGTCAAGATCGGGTCCCAAGACAACTGCGTTCACCTCAAGTCGCCGAACGGCGATGGCATCTACAAGATCCTGCAGCTGGAGTCGCGAGGTGAGGAGGTCGTCATCCGCACCGGCGAGTCTCTGATCCAGGGCGGCCCTGCGCGGTGGGCCAGCGAGGGTGCGCGTCAGCCAGTCGGATATCCATTCCCGCCTTTAAGCGGCTAGCGGAACTAGATCAGCGCCAACCGAACTCGCGCTCGCTGCACTCACGGCAGTAGAACAGCAGCACGTCGTCTGGTCCGTCGTCGATCCAGGATGGCGCGCCATCGTTCCTCGTCGGCTGGAAGCCACACCGCGTCGCATTCGTCGCACCTCGGGACTATCGCGACGTCGTGCGCTCGCATGGGCGCGATTGTAGTCCGCGCTCAGTCCGCGAACCTGGCGAATGCGGGTCTCAGAGCGCCGACAGGATGCCGATAAATCCCTGCATCCGCCACGTTTCGCCATTTCCCGCCACTGTTCTAGGAACCCCGTGGAGGTTCAAGTCCTCTCATCCGCATAGCGGTTCGAACGTTCGAGTGCCGCGCCGACGCGCCCGCTAGTCCCCTTGGAAGTCGCACCCGAGCGAGTTCCTTCGCCTCGCTGCGCGTCAGCTCCCCGTACTCCGCGCCTTCGACCGTCTCGCCGATTCTTGGCGGATCCGCAGGATCGATGATGAAGACCGGCGCCACGGGCTGGCGGCCTAACGGTCTTCATGCTTGAACGTCAGCACCTTCGGCATCGGCCGGCGTGCGGGGGGTTACGCCGGCAGCGCCTCGAGCACCTGCGCGGCGTGCGTGTCGGGCTTGACGCGCCGCATCACCTGCGCGACGTCGCCCTCTGCGTCGATCACGAACGTCGAGCGCTCGACGCCCATGTACGTCTTGCCGTAGTTCGTCTTCTCGACCCAGACGCCGTAGCGCTCCGCGACCTCGTGCTGGGGATCGGCGAGCAGCGTGAACGGCAGCTGGTACTTCGTCTTGAACCGCTCGTGCGACGCCTCGTCGTCGGGGCTGATGCCGAGCACGACCGCGCCGCGCGCGCGGAGCTCGCCGTAGACGTCGCGGATCCCGCACGCCTGCGTGGTGCAGCCGGGCGTGTCGTCCTTGGGATAGAAGTAGAGGACGACCGGCTTCCCGCGCAGGGACGAGAGGCGCACGCGCTCGCCGTCGTCGCTCGCGAGCTCGAAATCCGGTGCCGGCGTGCCTTCCTGGATCATCTGCGCTCCTCGCTAGGGTCCGCCTCCGATGCTAGCCGCGCATGCCGTTCTCGCCGTCGCGGCGATCGCCGTCGCGGCCGCCGCCGCGGTGCTCGGCTTCGTCTCGCACCGCCGGGGCCGCGACCCGGGCGCGCTGCTCAGGCAGCTGCTGGCCCTCGCGCAGACGCTCCTGATCGGACAGGTCGCCCTCGGGCTGCTCCTCCTCTCGGACGACCGCCGCGCACCGGACGACCTCCACTACGTCTACGGAACGCTCGCGCTCGCCGCGGTGCTCGCGCCGTGGCTGTACGCGCCGCGCGAGCCGCGCCGCCGCCTGCTCTGGTTCGCGGGGGCTACGCTGCTCGCGTGCGCGCTCGCCGTGCGCGCCTACACGACGGGAGGACGATGAGGCGCTTCCTCGCCGAGATGAACCCGACGCTCCGCGGGTTCCTGCTCATCGCCCTCGTCGTCCTGGCCGTGATGGCGCTGAACCTCTACGGCACCGTCATCGCGATCGGGATGCTGCTGCGGATCGCGTTCTTCCTCGCGATCGCCTTCGTCCTCTACCTGCTCTGGCGCGACCGGATGCGCGGCGACATCGAGACGTGGTCGTCGCGCGCTAAGTGGGTCTTCTACGGCGGGCTCGCGCTGATCGTCGCGGATCTCGCCGTCGTCTTCTGGCCCGCCGGCCCGTCGCTCGCGGGGCTGAACGCGCTCGCGTTCGTGCTCGTGCTCGCGTTCTCGGGCTTCGCGATGTGGCGCGTCTGGCGCGACGAGCACACGTACGGCTAGTAGGGCGCGCTACGCCTCGACGCGCGCCGACGCCCCGTCGAGCGCGTCCAGGCACGCCCGGATCTCCATCGCCTGCCCGACGAAGATCGGCGTGTCGCGCTCGGTGTAGCGGCTCGCCTCCGACTCGCGCAACGCCAGCATCAGGTGCATGAAGTCGGCCGGTTCCTCGCACTCGAACGCGGTCATGAACTCCTGGTCGTCGAGCCCGAACGAGTACGTCGTGTGGTTCGTGATCGTCGGGAACCCGCGACCCACCGCGATGTGCTCGTCCATGGCGCGCTGACGCTCCTCCGCGGGGAGCGCGTACCAGGCGCGCACCTTCACGAACGGGTACACGACGAGATACGGCGCGCCGTGCGGGATCACCTGGCGCGGACGCCGGGCCTGCGTGTACTCAGACGCCTTCGTCGTCGCCAGGTACGAGTACGGCGTCTCGAGCCAGCCTGCGAGCGGAGTCGCGTTGAGCGCGGCGCCGAGCTCGCCGAGGTCGGCGTAGCGCTCGGTTATCTTCCACAGGAAGAAGTCGCAGTCGGGCCTGACGCCGGCGACCGAGTACGCGCGGAGCGACGCCACCCGCGCAGCCCAGTCCTCGACGACCTCGGCGAACGGGTAGTTGGCGGCGACGCGGTCCTCCACCGGCAGCCGCCTCCACGCGGGGTCGACCTTGAAGATCGTGTAGGCGACGTACTGCCCGGCCACGGCGAGATCGTAGCCCGGCCGCGCCTCGCGGCTAGGGCTGCGCGCCAGGTGAGGGCGCCGGCTCGGACTCCTCGGGCTGCGGCGCCGGAACCGTGAACGGGTCGCTGAACCGCGTCACGGCCGTCCCCGCCTTCCCGACCGCGGTCACGCGGATGACGTACTGGTAGGTGCCGGGCGCGAGCGGGTCGAGCGGGAACTGGACGGTGTGGCGGTTCCGGGGTGAAGTGAAGCCGTCGACGCGGAGCGCGTTCGGACGCTGCGCGGGCTCGGCGCTGAACGCCGCGCCGGGTGCGAGCACGCGCTCGAGCCGCGCCACGAACCGGCACGCCTGCGCGCACACGAGCTGGACCTGCCGCTTCGCCGGATCCGGCCCGGGCGACTCGACGTCGGGCGCGATCGCGCTCGGCGGCTCGCCCGGCGCCGGCGCCTCGCCCGGCGCCGGCGCCTGCGGCGGGAAGACGACCTCGTCGACCGGATTCACCCGCTTCGGGCGGGGGCAGGCAGCGTGCGTACCGCGCTGCGCCGCGAGCGCGGCCTGCCGGACGGCGGGGAGGCTCGACTTCGGCGTGTCGTCGGCGTAGAAGACGCCCGACTGCCACGTCCGCGCGTCGCTCTCGTCCGTCACGTGGAACAGGAGGATCCCCGTCACGTTCGGCTGGCACTGCGCGATCGCGAGCGCCTGCCGGTAGTACGCCGCCTGCGTCGCCTCCGGGATCGCGTCGCGCGCCGCCGGCGAGTCGAGATTCGTGTAGAAGCGCTGCTTGTGCGGCGGGATGATCGACTGGTAGCCAAACTCGTCGTAGACGATCGGCAGCGTCGACCCCGCCTGCGCGGTGCCGTCGAACGCGCGCGCGAGCAGTCGCGTCAGCTTGTCGTAGTCCGAGAGCGCGACCGTCGTGTTCTTCGGGTTCTTGAAGCGGAACGTCGGCGGCAGGCGTGACGGGATGAGATACGGGTGGAACGCGAACGCGTCCATGATCGGCCTCGTCCGCCGGCTCTTCCGGTACGCGGTGCCCATGTCCGGGATGAACGTCGTCGGCGAGTGTGTGTGCCGCTTCGAGGGGTACTTGTCCTGGCCGCGCGGCGAGATCGAGCCGCCGATCACGTTCACGTCCGGCGAGACCGCCTTCACGGCGTCGTACGTCTGCGCGAGCAGCCTCACGTACGCGGGCGCGGCCGCGTTCGCGCCCGTCCGCGTGTACTGCGGCATCCAGAAGAGGTTGAGGTTCGGCTCGTTGCCGATGATGTAGTCGGAGATCCCCGGCACCTCGCGCGCGATCGTCGCGACGTAGGAGGCGAAGTCGGCACGGGCGCGAGCCGTGAGCGGCGTCGTCCGCTGGTCCTTGTGGTAGACGGAGAGGATCAGCCTGATCCCGTTCAGCTGCGCGGCCGCGCCCGCGTTACGCAGGACGAGGAGCTCGTGTGGCGTCGGGGCGCTCTGCCCGGGAGACCAGATCGATGTCATCCGGATCGCGTCGAACCCGGCCAGCTTCGCGATGTCCATCTTGGTCTTGGACACGACCGGATCGGGACTCCGCGCAGCGTCCTCTGCGGCGCCGACGAAGATGCCTTCGCCCGCGTGGGCGGGCGGGGCGAGGGCGCACGCGAGCAGGAGGGGGAGGATGAGGAGGCGGGTGGGCATGAGAGGTCGCGGAGCGCTCACTCGCTCCTTCGGCGGGAGCTTGCCAGACCCTTTAGCCCGACGCACCGCCTCCGAACCTTTCCCTAACGAACCTCGAAAGCGCCGCTCGCAATCCTGACGGTGCGGCCGGGGTTGACGGGAGCGACGAGCGTGACACTGATCCTGTACGAGCCGGGGGCGATTCGGCGGGGCGCGAACGCGACGCGGGTCGGGAGGCGCCCCGCGGCGCGGCCTTTCGCGCCGAGCACCGGCGTCCGAGCTGGAAGCCGCTCGAGGCGCGCCGTGTATGCGCAGTCGATGTGGCACTCGAGCGCGAACGCGATCCGCGCGGGCTGGTCGAGCGGCTCCCGCGGCGCAGCGAAGCGCCGCACCCTCGGCGTCAGCGGCAGGCTGCGGCACTTCGCGACGATCCCGCGCCGGAGCTCGGCCGTCGCCTTCGCGACGCCGCGGAGGCTCGCCTTCGGCGTCTCGTCGGCGTAGTAGACGCCGGACTGCCACGCGAGACGCGCGGGCTCGTCGAACGCGTGGAAGAGGAGGATCCCGCGCACGTTCGGCTGGCAGAACGCGAGTTCGAGCGCCTGCCGGTAGTACGCCGCCTGCGTCGCCTCCGGCACCGGCTTCGTGGTCGTGGGCTCGGTCCCCGTGTACGTCTTCAGCTTCCCGGCCGGGATCTCGGACTCGACGCCGAACTCGTCGTAGAGGATCGGCAGCGTCGATCCCCGCTGGGCCGTCCCGTCGAACGCCTCGCCGAGGAGCGCGACGAGCTTCTCGTAGTCGGCGATCCCGATCGTCGTCGTGCGCGGGTGCTCGCACTCGCGCGGGGACTGGCTCGAGTTGTCGCAGTACGGGTGGAACGCGAACTGGTCCATCAGCGGCCGCGGGCGCCCGCTCGCCCGGTACGCGGCGCCCATGCCGCGGATGAACGCCGTCGGCGAGTGCGTGTCGCGGCCGGTGCCCGGGCGGTCGCCGCCGCGCGGCGACACCGCGCCGCCGTACACGATCAGCTTCGGCGAGACCGCCTTCAGCGCGTCGTACGTGCGCGCCAGGAGCTCGACGTACGCGGGCGCCGCGACGTTCTCGCCGTTCGGCCCGAACTGCGGCATCCAGAAGCGGTTCAGGTTCGGCTCGTTGCCGACGATGAAGTCGCGGAAGGACGGCTGCGAGCGCGCGACGGCCGCGCTGTAGCTCGCGAACTGGGCGCGCGCCTCGTCCGTGAGCGGCGTCGTCCGGCTTCCGAAGTGGTAGACGGAGACGATCACGCGGATCCCGCTCAGCCGCGCCGCGGCCGCGACGTTGCGCAGCTGCGCCGCCTCGGTCGCGGACGGGCGCGTCTCGCCGGGCGCCCAGATCGACGTGATGCGCACCGAGTCGAAGCCGGCGAGGCGGATCAGCGTCATTCGCGCCTTCGCGCCGACCAGATCCGGCTGCTTGACCGCGTCCTCCGCGACGCCGACGAGCGTGAACGGGCCGGCCGCGTGTGCCGCGGGAGCGAGCAGGAGCGCCGCGAGGAGGGCGAGGAACGGCCGCATTCGGCGCCCACGATAGCCGCGGCGAGGGCCACGGCTAGGCTTGCCAAACATTGTCCGAACACGTCAAGACGCAGCTGAAATCGGTGCCTGCGAAGCCCGGCGTGTACCTGTTCCGGGGCGAGCGCGGCGAGGTCCTCTACGTGGGGAAGGCGAAGTCCCTCCGGCCGCGCGTCCGAAGCTACTTCCAGCGCTCGAGCGACTCGCGCGCGACGATCGCGCAGCTCCCGAGCCGCGTCCGCGACGTGGAGGTGATCGTCACCGGGTCCGAGGTCGAGGCGCTCCACCTGGAGCAGAACCTCGTCAAGCGACACCGCCCGCCGTTCAACGTGCGGCTCCGCGACGACAAGTCCTTTCCATACATCGCGGTCACGGTCGAGGACGACTACCCGCGCGTGATGTTCACGCGCGAGCGCCACCGCCGCGGCGTCGTCTACTTCGGGCCGTACGCGAACGCGAAGAAGGTGCGCGAGACGCTGGACGTGCTGAACCGCGTGTTCCCGTACCGCCCGTGCGAGGGGCCCAAGCCGGGGCGCCACTCCGGGATCCCGTGCCTCGACTACCACATCGAGCGCTGCCTCGCGCCCTGCGTCGGCTACGTGTCGAAGGAGGGCTACCGGGCGATCGTCGACGGCGTGATCGAGTTCCTGTCGGGCGAGACGCGCCCGATCCTGCGCGAGCTGGAGCGGAAGATGAAGCGGGCGGCGGCGGAGGAGCGCTTCGAGGAAGCGGCGCGGCACCGGAACCGGCTGTACGCCGTCCAGCACCTCGCGGAGCGGCAGGCTGCCGACCGCCGTTCCGTGGGCACGATCGACGTCCTCGGGATCGCCGCAGACGAGGACCGGGCGGCGGTCCAGGTGTTCCCGCTGCGCGACGGGAAGCTCATCGACCGCCACAGCTTCCATCTCGAGAACGTCGCGGGGCAGGACCTGACGACGATCCTCGAGGCGTTCTGCCTCGAGTACTACGGCTCGGCGCCGAGCGTCCCGCCGCAGCTCGTCGTCCCGCGCGACGCGGGCGACCTGAGCGCGCTCGCGGAGTTCCTGTCGGAGCGGCGGGGCGCGCGCGTCGAGCTGCGTCCGGCGGAGCGGGGGGAGAAACGGCGGCTCCAGGAGCTGGCGTCGGAGAACGCGCGCTTGGCACTCGCCTCCGAGACCGCCGCGACGGAGCAGAAGCGCCTGCGGCGGGTCGAGGCGCTCGAGGAGCTGCGCGAGGCGCTCAACCTCGAGAGCCTCCCGATCCGGATCGAGTGCTTCGACATCTCGAACATCCAGGCCGAGTCGCCGGTCGGCTCGATGGTCGTCTTCCAGGACGCGATGCCGAAGAAGGCGCACTACCGCAAGTTCGGCATCCGCGGGATCGACGGGCAGGACGACTTCGCCGCGATGGCGGAGGTGATCTCGCGCCGGTTCGCGCGCGTCCGCGACGTAGCGTCCGACGAGTACGACGAGGGCTTCGCGGCGGTGCCGAACCTGGTCGTGATCGACGGCGGGAAAGGGCAACTCTCCGCGGCGCTTGCGGCGATGCAGGCGTACGACCTCCCGCGCGTCGCAGTGATCGCGCTCGCGAAGCGGATCGAGGAGGTCTACGTGCCGGGGCGGCCGGATCCCATCCTGCTCGACCCGCACTCCGCCGGGCTCCAGCTCCTCCAGCGGCTGCGCGACGAGGCGCACCGCTTCGCGCTCGGCTTCCATCGTCAGCGCCGGGAGTCGCGCTCGTTCGAGTCGATCTTCGACACGCTCCAGGGGGTCGGCCCGACGCGCCGCCGAGCGCTCCTCCGCCACTTCGGGTCGGTCGAGCGCTTCCTCGCCGCGTCGCAGGAGGACCTCGAGGGCGTCCCGGAGCTGCCTGCGAAGACCGCCCGCGCGATCTACGCGCAGCTCCACAAGACCGGCCGCGCGTAGTACACCTTCAAGCCGAAGGGCGACCTCCCCCTGGAGGTCTCAGCCGGTCGGCATGCGCGATCCGGCTGTCCTCAGCCATGCCTCAGCTCCAGGCCGAGCGTCGCGAACGGCGGGCTCTGCGCGCGCAGGCACCCCCGGGACTAGTGTCCGGGCGTGGCAAGAGTGTTGGTCACCGGGATGTCGGGGACCGGGAAGTCGACCGCGCTGGCGGAGCTCGGCCGCCGCGGCTTCCGTACAGTCGACACGGACTCCGCCGCGTGGAGCGAATGGGTCCCTGCTGCTTGCGGCTCGGAGGAAGAGTGGCTTTGGCGCGAGGATCGCATGGCCGAGCTCCTGGCCTCGCAGGACGCGCACACGCTCTACGTGTCGGGGTGCATGTCGAACCAGGCAAAGTTCTACGACCGCTTCGACGCGATCGTCCTGCTGAGCGCTCCCGCCGAGGTGATCCTCGAGCGCGTCGCGAACAGGACGACGAACGACTACGGGAAAGGCCCCGGGGAACGCCAGCGGATCCTCTTCCACCTCGACTCGGTGGAGCCGCTGCTGCGGGCGACGTGCACCCACGAGATCGATTCGAGCAGACCGCTCGATGACGTCGTGGACGCGCTGATCGCGATCGGTGACGGCATCCGTCGTAGCGTCTCGCAGCGGGCGGCGATGCCGTGAGGACGGGCGGCGGCGAACGCCGCGTCCCCGCGGAGCCGGGGCCGCTACCTGTGCCGCGCGTGCGCGCTCGCGCGGCGCTCGCGCTGGTGCTGCTCGTCTCCGCGTGCGGCGGCGGTGACGCCGATGGCGACGCCCGTGGTGGGTCGGCGGCGGCGCCCGCCGCCGTGGCGGCCGAGGCGACGCGCGCGGATCGAGAGCCCGGGCGCGTCCTCGTGCGCTTCGTCCGCGGCGCGCGTCGGGGCGACGCCGCTGCGATGTGGTCGCTGCTGACTGCGGAGACGCGCGCGACGCACGGGGGGACGCTCGCCGTGTTCCGCGCCGGCACCGCGCGCGATCTCGAGCGTGGGGCGGGGACGATGGAAGGCGGTCGCGTCATCCTCTCGCGCGTCGTCGGCGGCACCCGCTGGGGCGTCGCGGCGGTGGCGGGCGCGCGCACCGTCGACGGCGTTCGCGAGGCGTTCGCCTACGGCGCTGCGCTCAGGCGCGAGCGCCGCGGCTGGAGGCTCGACCTGGGCGGCCTCGTCGTGGACGGGCTCAGCCCCGAGCCGCACGACGAGACGGACGCGCGGCCGCTCGTCGCGGCGACGGTGAACGCGCCGCAGCCCCCGCGCCATGTGGTCGTGTGGCTGGACGGGCGGCTGCTCCCGTTCGAGCTCGCACGGACGACGTTCCGCGCGCACCTCGAAGCGACGCCGCGCATGGCGCTGCGGCCCGGGCGCCACCACGTGGTCGCGTTCGCCGCGACGGACGACGCGGCCGCCGCCGTCGCGTGGCCGTTCTTCGTCGGCGGCTAGGGGCGGTCCGTCGGCCCCGAGCCGTCTGCGTCGGCTGCGAGGAACGGGTACCGGTAGTCCCGCGGCGGGACGAACGTCTCCTTGATCGTGCGCGGGCTGAGCCAGCGGATCAGGTTCCACATCGAGCCCGCCTTGTCGTTCGTCCCCGACGCCCTCGCGCCGCCGAACGGCTGCTGGCCGACGATCGCGCCGGTCGGCTTGTCGTTGACGTAGAAGTTGCCGGCGGCGTACTCGAGCTTCTCGGACGCGTCCTGGATCGCCGCGCG
The DNA here is from genome assembly GCA_030446625.1 of Gaiellaceae bacterium. Lineage (GTDB taxonomy): Bacteria > Actinomycetota > Thermoleophilia > Gaiellales > Gaiellaceae > JAUJMY01. The sequence continues at coordinate 42,167 of JAUJMY010000004.1, read as the reverse complement.
ATCCTCCGCGAACACGGCGCCGGTGAGCCCGTACGGCGAGCCCTTGTCCGCGACGGCGAGCGCCTCGTCCCAGCGGTTCTCCGCATAGACCCACGCCGTCACGATCGGCCCGAAGAGCTCGTCGCGCATCAGCCGGAACTGCGGGTCGTCGGTCCGGATCACCGTCGGCTCCACGAAGTAGCCCTCGCTGTCGTCGTACCCGCCGCCCGCCACGATCTCCGCGCCGGCCGCGCGCGCCTCGTCGATCGCCTCGCGCTGCGTACGGAACGAGCCGCCGTCGATGACGGCGCCCATGAAGTTGGCGAAGTCGGTCACGTCGCCCATCCGGAGCGAGCCGACCTCCTCCGCGATTCGCTCGCGCAGCTGGGGCCACAGGTTCGCGGGAGCGATCACGCGCGACGCCGCGGAGCACTTCTGCCCCTGGTACTCGAAGGAGCCGCGGACGATCGCCGTCGCCAGCGCGTCCACGTCCGCGGACGGGTGGGCGAGGATGAAGTCCTTGCCGCCCGTCTCGCCGACGAGGCGCGGGTAGTTGCGGTAGGCCCCGATGTTGTCGCCGACCGTCTTCCACATGCTGTGGAAAACCGGCGTCGAGCCGGTGAAGTGGACGCCGGCGAGCTCGGCGCTCGCGAGCGCCGCGTCCCCGATCCGGGCGCCGGAGCCGTAGACGAGGTTGACGACGCCGTCGGGAAGTCCGGCCTCCTGGAGCAGACGCATGATGAAGTAGGCTGAGAAGGCCGACGTCGACGCGGGCTTCCACACGACGGTGTTCCCGAGCAGGGCGGGGCTCGTCGGGAGGTTCCCCGCGATCGACGTGAAGTTGAACGGGCTGACGGCGAAGACGAAGCCCTCGAGCGGCCGGTACTCCATGCGGTTCCACGTCCCCGGCGACGAGATCGGCTGCTCGGAGTAGATCCGGAGCATGAACTCGACGTTGAAGCGCCAGAAGTCGATCAGCTCGCACGCCGCGTCGATCTCTGCCTGGTGCGCGGTCTTCGACTGGCCGAGCATGGTCGCCGCGTTCAGGGTCGCGCGCCACGGGCCGGCGAGCAGCTCGGACGCGCGGAGGAAGACCGCGGCGCGCTCCTCCCACGGCGTCCGCGACCAGTCGTGCCACGCCTCGCCGGCGGCCCGGATCGCCCGTTCGACCTCCTCGGGGCCGCCTGCGTGGACGTCCGCGAGCACGTGGCTCTTGCGGTGCGGCATGACCGCCTCGAACGTGTCGCCGGTACGCACGTCCTCGCCGCCGATCACGAGCGGGATCTCGATCCGCTCCGCCTCCATCTGCTGGAGCCGCAGGCGCAGCTCGCTGCGCTCCGGCGACCCGGGCGCATAGCCCTTGACGGGCTCGTTCTGCGGAACGGGAGGGCGGAAGAGGCCGGGCGCCGTCATGCGGCACGATTCTAGATGGGTGTCGCTCTCCGAAGACCTGCGCAACGAGCTTGCGTCGATCGCGCCCGAGCGGGAGTGCGACCGCCTCGCCGAGCTCTCGGGACTCTTCCATGCGGCGGGGAGCTACCACCTGCGCGGGCGCGGCGAGGTCTCGGCGCACCTCGACGTCGCAAGCCCCGCCGTCGCCCGCCGCGGCTTCAGCCTCCTGCGCGCGTTCGGCGTCGAGTCCGAGATCCGCAGCTACCGCCAGCGCGCGTTCGGCCGCCCGACGCGGTACCAGCTCCACGTCCGCGGCGACGAGCGCGGCCTCGCGACGCTGCGTCGCAGCGGGGTGCTCGGGGCGCGGCTCGCTCCGCTCGAGCGCCCGCCGAAGCGCCTCGTCGCCCGGGCGTGCTGCCGGGCCGCGTACCTGCGAGGCGCGCTGCTCGGAGCGGGGTCGCTCAGCGGGCCGCGCGCGCCGCACCTCGAGCTGCGCAGCGGAAGCGCCGAGGGCGCGGCGTTCCTTGCCTCGGTGGCAGAGGCGCAGGGCGCGACGCTGCGCGTCCGCGACCGCGGCCGCCACGCGATCGCGTACGCGAAGGGGAGCGACGGGATCGGCGGCGTTCTCGCGGCGGCCGGTGCCAGCGACGCGGTCCTGCGCTTCGAGGAGCGCGCCGTCGTCGGCTCGACGCGCGCGAACGCGAACAGGCTCGCGAACGCCGACCACGGGAACCTCGTGCGTACGAGTCGGGCCGCGCACGTGCAGCTCCAGGCCGTGAAGCGACTCGAGGCGGAGGGGCGGCTCGAGAAGCTCCCGCAGCGGCTTCGCGAGGCGGCGGAGCTGCGCCGGCGCCACCCGGCCGGCTCGCTCCGCGAGCTTGCGGCGAAGACGGACCGCCCGATCACGAAAGCGGCGATGCAGAGGCGGCTCGCGAAGCTCGTCGAGCTCGCGCAGCTCTAGCGGACGCGTTCTCAAGCCGTGACGACGAGCGGCGCGCGCGGCGTCGCTCGCGATGCCGCGCTCAACGCTCTGCGGGCCGCTAAGGCAGCGCTTGCGCTGCCGACACCAAGAGGTCTGCCGGCTTGGCCGGCAGGCCGCTGAAGGCCCGATCGGCCGCCCGTAAAGGGCGGGCCGGAGGGGAAGCTCCGAGGACGACCTCCCCCTCCGGTTGAACCACGCTCAGGACCTTGGCGCCGAACGGGGTCTGAATTCGACGCCGGACGAGCACGGACCCGCCTGGCGCTGAGTATGACGATGCGCTCGGCACAAAACAACCGGGGGCCCCCGCCGCGTGCACGCGATTCGTGGCTGCGTGCCCCGTTAGACTCGCGGCTGGAACCGACTGGAGGAGGCCATGGCCGTACGCGTAGGGATCAACGGGTTCGGGCGCATCGGGCGCAATTTCTTCCGCGCGCACCTCGAGCGCGGCGCCGACTTCGAGATCGTCGCCGTGAACGACCTCGGGGACGCCGCGACGATGGCGCACCTGCTCCAGTACGACTCCGTCCTCGGTCGGCTCGACGACGACGTCGAGGCCGGCGACGGGGTGATCCGCGCTGCGGGCCACGAGCTCCAGCACCTCTCCGAGCGGGATCCGGCGGCGCTGCCGTGGGGCGACCTCGGGATCGACGTCGTGATCGAGTCGACGGGCATCTTCACGAAGCGCGACGGCGCGCAGAAGCACCTCGACGCGGGCGCGAGCAAGGTGATCATCTCCGCACCCGCGACCGAGCCCGACATCACCGTCGTCCTCGGCGTCAACGACGACGCGTACGACCCGGATGCCCACAGCATCGTCTCGAACGCGTCGTGCACGACGAACTGCGTCGCGCCGATGGCGAAGGTGCTCCACGACGCCTTCACGATCGAGCACGGCTTCATGACGACGATCCACGCGTACACGAACGACCAGCGCATCCTCGACCTCCCGCACGAGGACCTGCGGCGCGCGCGGGCGGCCGCGATCAACCTCATCCCGACGTCCACGGGAGCGGCGCGCGCGATCGGCCTCGTCATGCCCGACCTCGAGGGGAAGGTCGACGGGATGGCGATGCGGGCGCCGGTCCCGACGGGCTCCGTGGTCGATCTCGTCGTCCACCTGTCGCAGGAGGTCGGCGTCGACGACGTGAACGAGGCGTTCCGCGCGGCCGCGGACACGGGTGCGATGGAGGGGATCCTCCAGTTCTCCGCCGACCCGCTCGTCTCGACGGACATCCAGCGCTCGCCGTACTCGTGCATCTTCGACAGCGAGCTCACGATGGGCGGCGGGCACATGGTCAAGGTCCTCGGCTGGTACGACAACGAGTGGGGGTACAGCTGCCGGCTCGTCGACCTCGTCGCGCGGGTGGGGGAGACGCTGCCCGCAGCCGAGCGAGAGCCGGTCGAGGCGCGCGCCTCGTAGGTGCGTCGCCCGCGCTCCGTCCGCGAGGCCGACGTCGCCGGCCGGCGCGTGCTCGTCCGCGCCGACCTGAACGTGCCGCTCGACGACGGCGCCGTCGCGGACGACACGCGCATCCGCGCGGCGCTCCCGACGCTCGAGCTGTTGCTGGAGCGCGGCGCGGAGGAGCTCGCGGTCTGCTCGCACCTCGGGCGGCCGAAGGGCGTCGACCCGGCGTGGTCGCTCGCGCCGGTCGAAGCTCACCTGCGCTCGCTGCTGCCGGACGAGCGCGTCGCGGTGCTCGAGAACACGCGCTTCGACCCGCGCGAGACGAAGAACGACGAGGGGTATGCGCGCGAGCTCGCCGGCGGCCGCGACCTCTACGTCAACGACGCGTTCGGCTCTGCCCACCGCGCCCACGCGTCGACCGAGGCCGTCGCGCGGGTGCTTCCTGCGTACGCCGGCCTCCTCCTCGAGTGCGAGCTCGAGATGCTGGGCCGGCTGCTGGAGGACGTGGAGCGACCGTTCATGCTCGTCGCCGGAGGCGCGAAGGTCGACGACAAGCTCGGCGTCCTGCGGCATCTCGGGGAGCGCGCGGACTCGGTGCTCGTCGGCGGCAAGATGGCCGAGGAGCTGCGGCGGGAGAACCCGCTCCCGTACGAGGCGGAGCTTCCGGTGGACGTCGTCGCAGCGTCGGCCTTCACGCCGGACGCGGAGACGCGCGTCACGCCGTTCGACCAGCTGCCGGAGGGGTGGCTGGGGCTGGACGTCGGGCCGGAGACGCGCGAGCGCTTCGCGCAGCTGATCGCAGAGGCGCGGACGATCTTCTGGAACGGCCCGATGGGCGTCTTCGAGTGGCCGCCGTTCGCGGACGGGACGACCGCGGTCGCGAGGGCGGTCGCGGAGGCGGAGGCGTTCTCGGTCGTGGGCGGCGGCGACTCGGTGCGGGCAGTGCAGGAGCTCGGGCTCGCGCAGTCGATCTCGTGGGTCTCGACCGGCGGCGGCGCGTCGCTCGAGCTGCTCGAGGGCAAGGAGCTGCCGGGCGTGGCCGCGATTCCGGCAGCGTGACCTTGGAGACGCGCGCGCAGAGCGTCTTCAAGCGGTTCGTCGACGAGGAGATCGCGCCGTTCCTCCGCGAGCGCGGCTTTGCGCGCAGCGGGTCGACGTTCCATGTGCGCCGCGACGACGCGTGGGGCGTCGTCAACTTCCAGCGCAGCGCCTCGAGCACCGCCGCGCAGGTGCGCTTCACGGTCAACGTCGGCGCGACGTCCGAGCACCTGCGCGACCATCCGCCGTGGAAGTGGGGCGGCGGCCGTCGTCCGGCCGAGTCGAGCTGCGTCGTCCGCGAGCGGATCGGGTCGCTGTCGGGGCAGAGCGACGTCTGGTGGACGATCGACCACGAGGCCCATCTCGCACGCCTCGGCGAGGACGTTCGCGCCGTCCTGGCGGATTACGCACTGCGATGGCTCGAGCCGCTCCTCTCGAACGACGCGCTCGCGACGTTCGTCCGGGAGCACGGAACGGTCGAGGCGGACGAGGCGGAGATCGTCGCGGCCCTGTCGCGAGGCCGGGCAAGTGTAGTGCCGCGATGCTGATCGCCGGCAACTGGAAGATGTACAAGGGCCGACGGGCGACGCACGAGTTCGTCGAGGCGTTCGAACCTCCGCCGGGCGTCGACGTCGTCCTGTGCCCGCCGTACGTTTCGCTGCGGGAGGCCGCCGCGGGCGGCGTCCGCGTGTACGCGCAGAACGTGCACTGGGCTGCCGAAGGCGCGTTCACCGGGGAAGTCTCGGCGCCGATGCTCGCCGAGCTCGGCGTCGCCGGCGCGATCGTCGGACACTCGGAGCGCCGCCAGTACTTCGGCGAGACGGACGAGACGGTCGCGCGCCGTGCGGTCGCCGCGCTCGAGGCGGGGCTCGGCGTGATCGCGTGCGTCGGCGAGTCCGAGGAGGAGCGCGAGGCGGGGCAGACGGAGCTCGTGCTCCGGATCCAGGTCGAGGCGCTCGCGGACTCGGTCGGCGCGCACGAGCGCCTCGTCGTCGCCTACGAGCCGGTCTGGGCGATCGGGACCGGGAAGACCGCGACCCCGGAGACGGCGCACGAGGCGCACGCGCTCGTGAAGAGCATGCTCGAGGTTCCCGTCCTCTACGGCGGCTCCGTCAAGCCCGAGAACGCCGAGGAGCTGCTCGCGCAGGAGGGCGTCGACGGCGCCCTCGTCGGCGGCGCGTCGCTCGACGTCGACTCGTTCACCGCGATTTGCGCGACGGCCGCACGTATCCGCTCGTAGCGCTCGTCATCCTCGACGGCTGGGGCTGCGCACCGCCGGGGCCGGGGAACGCCGTCGAGCTCGCGCGAACGCCCGTCTTCGACCACCTGTGGCGCACGTACCCGCACACGACCCTCGTTGCTGCGGGCGAGGCCGTAGGGCTGCCGCCGGGCCAGATGGGCAACTCCGAGGTCGGGCACCTGACGATCGGCTCCGGGCGCATCCTCGACCAGGACCTCCAGCGCGTGAACCGCGCCGTCGCGAGCGGCGCGATCTTCGCGAACGAGGCACTGCGGAGCGCATTCCGCCGCGCGCGCGACCGCGGCGGCAACGTCCACCTGCTCGGGCTCGTCTCGTACGGCGGCGTGCACTCGCACGTCGACCACCTGCGGGCGCTGCTCGAGCTCGCGCGCCGCGAGGGGGTGGAGGAGCGGACGTGGGTGCACGCGTTCACCGACGGGCGCGACGTCTCCCCGACGAGCGCCGTGCGCGACCTCGCCGAGCTGCCGGCGGAGCGGATCGCGACGATCTGCGGCCGCTACTACGCGATGGACCGCGACGCGCGCTGGGACCGAACGGAGCGCGCGCTCGCAGCGATGACGACGGGCGGCGAAGCGCTCGCCGGATCGGACCCCGTCACGATGGTGCAGAAGAGCTACGACGAGGGCGTGACGGACGAGTTCATCACGCCGGTGACCCTCGCCGGGCGCCCGCGCCTCGACGCGAGCACCGACGCGGTCGTCTTCTTCAACTTCCGCCCGGACCGCGCGCGCCAGCTCACGCAGAAGCTGCTCGCCGCCGGCTTCGACGTGACGACGATGACGCGCTACCGGGACGACTTCGAGTGCCCGGTTGCGTTCGTGGAGCACGAAGTGCACGAGACGCTCGCCGAGGTGCTGTCGGTGGCGGGACTGCGGCAGCTCCACGTCGCCGAGACGGAGAAGTACGCCCACGTCACCTACTTCTTCAACGGCGGCCGCGAGGACGAATGGCCGGGGGAGACGCGCGTGCTCGTCCCGTCGCCGCGCGACGTGCCCAGCTACGACCACAAGCCCGAGATGTCCGCGCGGGAAGTCGCGCGGCGATTCGCGGACGAGCTTCCGAACGGCCAATCGTTCGCCGTCCTCAACTTCGCGAACCCGGACATGGTGGGCCACACGGGCTCGATCCCGGCGGTCGTGGCCGCGGTGGAGACTGCCGACGCGTGCCTCGCCGACGTCCTGGCCGCGGTCGAGCGCGCGGGCGGCGTCGGGCTCGTGACGGCGGACCACGGAAACGCCGAGCAGATGCTCCAGCCAGACGGCGTCAGCCCGCACACGGCGCACACGACGAACCCCGTGCCGCTCGTCGTCACGTCGCAGGCGGTCGAGCTCCGCGGCGACGGCGAGCTCTCCGACCTCGCGCCGACCGTGATCCGCCTCCTCGGATTGAGAAAACCCTTACAGATGAGCGGTCGCGCGCTGGTGAGGGAACGCTGATCGCCGGGTATACTCCGGCACCTTGTCGCTCGCACAGCCTGATCTCGGGGTCCTGCGGAAGGCACAGCGAGGCGATGAACGCGCCTTCACGCTGATCGTGCGCACGTACGAGGTGCCGGTGTTCAACTACGTCCTGCGCCTCGTCGGCGACCGTTCCCTCGCCGAGGACCTCACGCAGGAAGTCTTCCTGCGGATCTTCCAGGGGCTGCCGAAGTTCTCGCTGCGCTCGAAGTTCACCACGTGGATGTTCCAGGTGACGAAGAACCGCGTCCTCGACGAGCTGCGCGCGACCGAGCGCCGACCGCGCGCCGTCGTCGCGCTCGAGGACATCCCGCCGCTCGAGGTCGTCGACGCGCCGTTCGAGCGCCTCGAGGCGATCGACGCGGTCTGGCGCGCGGTCGAGAACCTGAACGTCGACCTGAAGATGGCCCTGCTCCTGCGCGACGTCGTTGGCCTCTCGTACACGGAGATCGCCGACGCGCTCGAGATCACGCTCGCGACCGTCAAGTGGCGGATCTACAAGGCCCGCGAGGAAGTCCAGGTCGCGCTCGCGCGCGAGGGCATCACGCTCGGCTCGTCGAGGGGCGACGCCGACGCGGAGGCCGGGGCCGCCGCGCCCGCGGTCTAGCTTCTCAGCCCGAGTAGCGTTCCAGCCACTCCGCGAGGTTCCGCGCGCCCTGCTCCGGCGTCGCGCCCGGCTCCACGCGCTCGACGCGCGTCGGCGCGGGCTCGTCGTCGCCGCCGTCGGACGCGGCCACGCCGAGACCGGCGAGCGCGACGGCGGCCGCGAGAGTCGCGAGGACCGCGACCCAGAGCCGCGCGCGGCGTGCGCGGGGGCGGCCGCCTCGGACGACGGGCCCAGCCTCCGCCCGCGGCAGCACGCGCGTGGCCGCGGTGACGCGGGAGGGAAGCGGTTGCGTCGGCGGCTCCGGAGAGGCGAGAGCGAGCTCGTGCGCGACCTCCGCGGCGGACTCCGGGCGCGCATGCGGCGAGCGTTCGAGGCAGCGGAGAACGACGCGCTCGAGAGCGACGGGAACGGTGGGTGCGATCTCCCTCAGCGGTGTCGGCGGCTCCGTTGCCTGCCTCACCACGAGCTCCGCGAGCGTCTCGAACGAGTACGGCGGGCGCCCCGCCAGCGCCTGGTAGAGAACGGCGCCGAGCGCGTAGATGTCGGCCGCGGCGGTGACCTCCTCGCCGGCGGCCTGCTCCGGGGCGAGGTACGCGGCCGTCCCGAGAACGGTCCCGACCTCCGTCACGCGTGTCGAGTGGCCGAGGCGCGCGATCCCGAAGTCGGCGATCTTGACCACGCCGTCCGCACGGACGAGCAGGTTCTGGGGCTTGACGTCGCGGTGCACGAGCGCGCCGGCGTGGGCGTGCGCGAGCCCCGCGCACACCTGCATCCCGACGTCGATCGCGACGCCCGGCGCGAGCGGGCCCGCGCGCAGCCGGTCCGCGAGCGTCTGGCCCTCGACGTACTCCATCACGATGTACGGGCGAGCACCCTCGTCGCCCGCGTCGAAGATCGTGACGATGTTCGGGTGCGCGAGCGCCGCGGCCAGCCGCGCCTCGCGAACGAAACGGGCGCGCGTGCCCTCGTCGTAGGTCAGGTGCTCCGCGAGCAGCTTGACGGCGACGGCGCGGCCGAGCTCGTCGTCGCGGGCGAGAAAGACGCTCGCCATCCCGCCCGCGCCGAGGCGGCGCTCGATCCGGTAGCGGCCGCCGCCGACCGCGACGACGTCGCTCACTTCTTGCCCTTGCCCTTGCCCTTGCCGTTGCCGTTGCCGTTGCCGGGTTCGCCTTCCTCGCCGTCGTCGAACGGCAACTCCTCCTCGAGCGTCTCGATCGGCGGTAGCGGCTCCTCGGGCTCGACCGGCTCGGCAGGGGGTTCGTCCTGCTCGGCCTCTTCCTTCTCCTTCTCCTGCTCCTCGTTCTGTTCCGGCCCGGTCTCGACCGGCGCCGGTTCGTCCTGCTGCGCAGCCGGGGGAGTGCACTCGATCCGCTCCACGAGTGCCGTGATCGCGCTCAGCAGCTCCTCCTGGAACGCCGGCGGGACGCGGCCCTCGTTGACGGCCGCGATCGCGTCGCGTTGAAGCTCCGTGGCGCGTGCGTCGGCCCCGCAGGCGTCGCCGGCCGCGAGCTGATCCGCGATCGCGTGGCTCCGCGCCGCGAGGTCCTGCCCGAGCGGAGCGGGAAGGCGAGGCTCCGCGGCGCGTTCGCCCGTCCCGCCGCAGCCGGCGAGCGCGCACGCGAGCGCCGCGAGGCAGGGGAGGCTACGCCGCCGCGTTGGGATCCTCCGCGGTCGCGAGCGAGACCGACGCCTGCTGGACCTCCTTGAAGTGCCGCTTCTGGATCGGGATCTGCGCCTGCGCGAGCTGGCGGACGCCGGGGTGACGCGCCTTCTTGTTCATCTCGCTCAGCACCGTCCAGTGCCCGACCTCGGCGGCCTCGGCCATCGTCAGGAACTCGAAGCCGTCGAGCGCGTCGGACCCGCGGTCGAGGTATGTCGTCATCATCTTCTGCGCCTTCGCCTTCACCTCGCGGGCCTCTTTCATGATCGCGGTTTTCTTGCCCTCAAAGCTACCCGCGACCTCCGCGCCCCGCTTCTCGGCCTGCGCTGCCTCCTCGCGCATCGTCGTCAGGCGCTGCACCAGCTCGCGGTCACCCTGCTTCTGCACGAGCTTCGAGACGCGGTCGACCGCGCCCTGCGACGCCATCGCCAGCCCGATCACCTCACCGAGCTTCGTCTCCATATTCGTCAGCTCCGCCATGCCGGCTCCTTTCGCTCTATTGACCGTGCTCGAGACGCGCGGCGAGCAGGGCGGGCAACCCGCGCTCGCGGATCTCCGCCTGCGTCCGCTCGACGGAGTATTCGACACGGTGGAAACGCGCAAACCTGCGCCCGAGGTCGAGGAGCAGGAACGCGGCGCGCGGATCGCTGTCGCGAGGCTGTCCCACCGACCCCGGATTGAGCAGCCAGCGTCCGCGCGACAGGTCGAGCTCCGTCCCGGCGGGGGCGAGACCGCCGTCGAGCTCGCCGCCCGCGAGCGACATCGCGAGCGCGACGTGGCTGTGGCCGACGAGGACGACCGGCGCGGAGGTCAGCTCGAGTGCCTCGAGCGCAGAGTCGCCCGACAGCACGTACTCCCAGACCGGGTCCAACGGGCTCCCGTGGAAGAGGTCGACGCCGGCGGCGCGGCCGCTCGGGCGCAGGCGCTCGAGGAACGCGCGCGCGTCCGCGTCGAGCTCCGTACGTGTCCACGTCGCCGCAGCCGCGGCGTCGCCGCTGAAGTCCGAGATCGTGACGGCGCCGAGCACCGCGAGATCGTGGTTCCCGGCGAGGCACACCGCCGCGGTCTCTGCCACGCGCCGGCAGCACTCGTTCGGGCGCGGGCCGTAGCCGACGACGTCGCCGAGGCACCAGATCTCGTCCGGCTCCTGCGCGGCGAGCGCGGCGAGGACCGCCTCGAGGGCGTGGAGGTTAGCGTGGACGTCCGAGATGACCGCGACGCGCATCGCAGCGGGATGTGCCACATCGGCGCTCTGGCTACTCGCGGCGTCGCTGCTCTGGCGGACGCAGGTTCCGACGGATCTGCGCCCGCCGGACCTGGACGCGAGCGCGTTGTTTCCCTCCGCGCACCTGCGCGAGACGCGCGAGTACGCGCGCGTCCTGCGCGGGCTGTTCGTCGCCGGAGCGCTCGCGCAGGTCACGGCTCTCGTCCTGCTCGTCCGTGCCGCGCCGCGCCTCGAAGCCCGCGCGCGCGGCGGAGGCGTGCTGCGCGCGCTGCAGCTGCTGCTGGTTGCGCTCGCGCTCGCCTGGCTCGTGCGGCTCCCGTTCGCGGCCGCCGCGCACGCGTGGCGGCGCCGGCACGGGCTCTCGCGTCAGGGATACGCCGACTGGATCCTGACGCCGTGGCTCGAGCTCCTCGCCGCGGTCGGCGTCGCGTGCGTCGCGCTCGCGGCGGCGATACTGCTCGCACGGCGCCTCGGGCGCCGCTGGTGGCTCGCCGGCGGAGCGCTGCTGGCGGTCATCGGCTCCGGCGTGATCCTCCTGCAACCGCTCGTCCTCGCGCCGCGCCTCGATCCTCTGGAGGACAGGCGGCTCGCGCGCGAGATCGGCGCGCTCGCACGCGAGCTCGGTCTCGAAGAGCCGCGGGTCCAGGTCGAGAGGGCGAGCGAGCGGACGACGACCGCGAACGCCGCCGTCGCCGGCCTCGGGCCCACGCGACGCGTGATCCTGTGGGACACGCTGCTCGACGGGCGCTTCAGTCGCGGCGAGATCCGCTTCGTCGCGGCGCACGAGCTCGCGCACGTCGCGCGGCGACACCTCTGGAAGGGCCTCGCGTGGGTCGCGCTCCTCGCCCTCCCGGGCGTCTTCGTCCTCGCGGAGGTGACGCGGCGACGCGGCGGGATCGCGGAACCTGCCGCCGCGCCGCTGGCCGTGCTCACGGTCGTCGCGCTCCAGCTCGCGCTGCTTCCGCTGTCGAACGTGCTCTCGCGGCGCTACGAGGCCGAGGCCGACTGGGTCGCGCTGGAGGCGACTCGCGATCCGGTCGCGGCAGAGACGCTGCTGCGCCGCTTCTCCGAGACGAGCCTCGTCCAGCCTGCGCCGCCGCAGTGGGCGTACGCCCTGCTCGCGACGCATCCGTCGCTCGTGGAGCGGACGGAGCTCGCGCGCGCCTGGGCTACGCGGCGGGCGGCGGAACCTCCGGCAGGTTCCTGATCGCCTCGCGGCTCTCCCACTTCGACCACGTGTCCGCGAGCAGCGCGATCAGCTGCTGCGTGAAAGCCGGCGACATGTTCACGCGCGAGACGACGTAGCCCGGGATGTCGCCCTCGGCCTCGTGCTCGAGACGCGCGAACGTGATCGTGAACTCGTAGTTCGAGAACCCGACCGTGGCGTAGTTCGCGTAGACGCCGGCGAGGTGCTCCGCGTCGATGTGCAGGTTGATCTGCGGCTCGGAGCCGTCGCCGTCCACGGCCCTACGATACAGCGCCTTGAGCGCGCCGCTCCGTCCCCGCCCCTCACCCGTCGACCTGCTCGCGGCGCAGCTCGGGGACGCCGCCGGCGCGGCGATCGAGCTCGAGCGGCCGAACGACGCCGCGCACGGCGACTACGCGACGAACGCGGCGCTCCGCCTCGCGCCCGTCCGGCGCACGCCGCCGCGAGAGCTCGCGCAGGAGCTTGCGCGCCTCGCCGCCGCGCTCCCCGGCGTCGAGCGTGCCGAGGTCGCCGGGCCCGGCTTCGTCAACCTCTGGCTCGGCGACGCGTGGTTCGAGGAGACGCTCGGCGCGATCCTCGACGACGGGAGCGACTTCGGCGGAGCGAGCGCGCCTCAGCGGGAGCGCGTGCAGGTCGAGATGGTGTCGGCGAACCCGACGGGACCGATCACCGTCGCGGCCGCGCGGAACGGCGCGTACGGCGACTCGGTCGCACGGCTGCTCGAGTTCGCGGGCCACGACGTCGAGCGCGAGTACTACTACAACGACGCCGGGACGCAGATGGAGCGCTTCCGCGCCTCCGTCGACGCGGTGCGGCGTGGGGAGGAGCCGCCGGAGGACGGCTACCGCGGCGACTACGTCGCCGAGCTCGCGCGCGCGGGCGGCGACCCTGTTCCCGCGATGCTCGCGCAGATCGAGGCGACGCTCGAGCGGTTCCGGATCCACTTCGACGGGTGGGCGCTCCAGAGCGAGCTGGAGCGGCGGCTGCCCGAGCTGTTGCCGCGGCTCGACACCTACGAGCGGGAGGGGGCGACGTGGGCGCGGTCGTCCGCCTACGGCGACGAGCAGGACCGGGTCGTGATCCGTTCTAAAGGCAGGCCTACGTACCGCGCCGCGGACGTCGCGTACCTGGAGGACAAGCTCGCGCGGGGGTTCGACCGCGCGATCTACGTCCTCGGTGCGGACCACCACGGCACGCGCAACTGGTACGGCGCCGTGGCGCGGATGCTCGGCCAGGACCCTGCGCGCGTCGAGGTGCTCCTCTACCAGCTCGTCCACCTGACGCGCGGCGGCGAGGTGACGAAGATGTCGAAGCGCCGCGGCGACGTCGTGACGCTCGACGAGTTCGTCGACGAGGTCGGCGTGGACGCGGCTCGCTGGTACCTCGTCTCGCGCGGCGCTGACCAGACGATCGAGATCGACGTCGACCTCGCCGCTGAGAAGACGCAGAAGAACCCGGTCTACTACGTCCAGTACGCGCACGCGCGCATTGCGGGGATCCTGCGCAACGCGGGGGAGGCCGAGGTGAGCGCGCACGCGACGCACTCGCTGGCGCCGGAGGAGCGGGAGCTCGTGAAGCGGCTCGCCGAGTTTCCGCCCCTCGTCGCGGAGGCGACCGAGCGGCGCGCGCCGCACTCGATCCCGTACTACGCGATCCAGGTCGCGGACGACTTCCACCGCTTCTACCACGAGCACCGCGTGCTCGAGAGCGACGCGCAGGCGTTCCGGCTCGCCCTCTGCCGCGCGACGCAGCGCGTGATCGCCCGCTGCCTCGACCTCGTCGGCGTCGAGGCGCCCGAGCGAATGTGACGTGACCGCGCGACGCGCGCCGCTTCCACGCGCGCCCCGGACCGATTAGCATCAGCACGAGGGGCGGCGCTGCGGCGGGCGCCCCTCGTTCGTCGGACGGTTGCGCTGCGGCCGAGCGGGGACAACGGGGACGTGCGCGAGCAGCTCGACGCCCTGGTGGTCGGCTCCGGGCCGAACGGGCTCGCGGCCGCAATCGAGCTGGCACGCGCCGGACGCTCGGTGCGAGTGCTCGAGGCGGCGGAGACGATCGGCGGCGGGCTGCGCTCCGCGGAGCTCACGCTGCCCGGCTTCGTGCACGACGTCTGCTCCGCGATCCATCCGCTCGCGGCGGCCTCGCCGTTCTTCCGCGACCTCCCGCTCGCCGCGCACGGGCTGGAGCTCGTCGATCCGCCGGCGCCGCTCGCCCACCCGCTCGACGACGGCTCGGCCGCGGTGCTCGAGCGCTCGCTCGACGAGACGGCCGCGGGGCTCGGGCGCGACGGCGCCGCGTGGGCGCGCCTCCTCGGCCCGCTCGTCGACGACTGGGAGGTGCTGATGGAGGGCGCGCTGGGACCGGTGCGGGTGCCGCGCCACCCGGTCGCGCTCGCGCGCTTCGCGCTCAAGGGCCTCCGCTCCTCGACCGCGCTCGCGGCGGCGGAGTTCCGCGACGAGCCGGCGCGCGCCCTGTTCGGCGGCATGGCCGCGCACGCGCTCCTGCCGCTCACGCGCTCCCCGTCGGCCGCGTTCGGGCTCGTGCTCGCGCTGCTCGGTCACGCCGTCGGCTGGCCGGTCGTGCGCGGCGGGACGCAGCGGCTCGCGGACGCGCTCGCCGCGCACGCCGCGGCGCTCGGGGTCGAGCTCGTCACCGCCCGCCCCGTCCACTCGCTCGAAGACGTCCCGCGCGCCCGAGCCGTGCTGCTCGACGTGACGCCGCGGCAGGTCGTCGCGATCGCCGCCGACCGGCTCCCACCGCGCTACCGGCGCGCGCTCGAGCGCTTCCGGTACGCGCCGGGCGCGTTCAAGGTCGACTGGGCGCTGTCCGAGCCGATCCCGTGGCGCGCGCCCGTGTGTGCGCGCGCGGGGACGCTGCACCTCTGCGGGACGCTCGAGGAGATCGCCCATGCCGAGGAGGCGGTCGCGCGCGGGCGGCATCCGGAGCGGCCGTACGTGCTCGTGGCGCAGCAGAGCCTGTTCGACGACACGCGCGCCCCCGCGGGGCAGCACACGGCGTGGGCGTACTGCCACGTCCCGAACGGGTCGACCGTGGACATGACGGACGCGATCGAGGCGCAGCTCGAGCGGTTCGCGCCCGGCTTCCGCGACGTCGTCCTCGCGCGAGCCGTGCATCCGCCCCGCGAGCTGGAGCGGTACAACGCCAACTACGTCGGAGGCGACGTGAACGGCGGGCTCCAGGACCTGCGGCAGCTCCTGACGCGGCCGGCCGCGCGGGTGAACCCGTACGCGACGCCGGTGCCGGGTCTGTATCTCTGCTCCGCCTCGACGCCGCCGGGCGGGGGCGTCCACGGCCTGTGCGGATACTTCGCGGCGCGCGCGGCACTGCGGCGCACGCTGGCTTAGGATCGGCCGCGATGAGCGCCCCGGACCGGAACCTCGCCCTCGAGCTCGTGCGCGTCACGGAGGCCGCGGCGATGGGCGCCGCGCGCTGGATCGGCCGCGGCGAGAAGGAGAGCGCCGACCAGGCGGCGGTCGACGCGATGCGGCTGATGCTCGACACCGTCCAGATGGACGGGAACGTCGTGATCGGCGAGGGGGAGAAGGACGAGGCGCCGATGCTCTACAACGGCGAGCGTGTCGGGAGCGGGAACGGCCCGGAGGTGGACGTCGCCGTGGACCCGCTCGAAGGGACGCGGCTGACGGCGCTCGGGCAGCCGAACGCGATCGCCGTGATTGCCGTCTCGGAGCGGGGGACGATGTTCTTCCCGGGCGCCGCGGTCTACATGGACAAGATCGCGTGCGGGCCCGAGGCCGCGGACGCGATCGACATCGACGCGTCGCCGACGGAGAACGTCGAGCGCGTCGCCGATGCGAAGGGGAAAGCCTCGCGCGACGTGAGCGTGATCGTGCTGGAGCGCGACCGCCACGACGCGCTGATCGCCGAGCTGCGCGACGCGGGCGCGAAGGTCAACCTGATCCGCGACGGCGACGTCGCGCCGGCGATCGCGGCCGCCCACGGCGGCGTCGCCGACGTCGACCTCCTGATGGGCATCGGCGGCACGCCGGAGGGCGTGATCGCCGCGGCGGCCATCAAGTGCCTCGGCGGCGCGCTCCAGGGACGGCTGTGGCCGCGCAACGAGGACGAGCGCCGGCAGCTCGTCGAGGCTGGCTACGACGTCGACCGCGTGCTCACGACCGACGACCTCGTCTCCGGCGAGGACGTCTTCGTGGCCGCGACGGGCGTCACGTCCGGGGCGCTCCTACGCGGCGTCCGCTACACGCGCGACGGCGCCGCGACGGACTCGATCGTCATGCGCTCCCGCTCCGGCACCGTCCGTACCGCTAGAAGCGTGGGGGAACCCCTTGGTTCCCCCACGAGCCCCCTCCTTTCGCCGCAGTGCACGCGCGGCTCGTGCTGCGCCTCCCGCCCGGCGCAGCCGGGCTCCGGCGGCGACGGGGGGCGCAGGAAGTTCCAGGAGCGCTGTCATGTCGGCGCGGCGGGGGCCGCGCGCCGGCGACAGACATCCTCGCGGCGCAGGTGCTTATCGCGCCGAGCGGAAGCGGCTGCGCTGGCTTCCGCTCGTCCGATCAATCCAGCGAGAACTAGACGGCCGCTGCCTCGCGTTCCATCTCGGGGGCGTACATGCCTGTGCGGGCTGCGCCGTTCAGCTTCGCCCGGTGGTAGTACGCGCGCTGCGCGGCCTCCACGTTCTCGGGCTTCCCGCGCCACGCCTTCAGCGCCGGGGCCTGGAGCGCGCGGCCGTACGAGAACGAGAGCTCCCACGGGTGCGGGCCCAGCGCGTTCATCGCGTTCAGGTGCGCGGTCGCGTCCTCGTCGCTCTGGCCGCCCGAGAGGAAGACGATGCCGGGGACGGCCGCCGGCACGTGGCGGTAGAAGCACTCGAGCGTCGCCTCGGCGACCTCCTGGATCGACGCGCGCTCGGACGCCTCGTAGCCCGACAGGACCATGTTCGGCTTCAGCAGCGTCCCGCGGAGGTCGACCCGCTGGTCGTGCAGCTCGGTGTAGACGGCCTGGAGGACGCGCCCGGTCGCCTTCGATGCCTGCTCGAGCGAGTGCTCTCCGTCCATCAGCACCTCCGGCTCGACGATCGGCACGAGCCCCGCCTCCTGGCACAGGGCGGCGTAGCGGGCGAGCGCGTGCGCGTTCGTCCAGACGCAGTACTCGCTCGGGAGGCCGGCGCCGATCGAGTACGTCGCGCGCCACTTCGCGAAGCGCGCGCCGAGCCCGCGGTACTCCTCGAGGCGCTCGCGGAGCCCGTCGAGACCTTCGGTGATCGTCTCGCTCTCGGTCAGGGCGAGCGGCTTCGCGCCCTTGTCGACCTTGATCCCGGGGATGATCCCGCGCTGCTCGAGGAGCTGCGGGAACGGCGTGCGGTCTGTCGTCGACTGGCGGATCGTCTCGTCGTAGAGGATCACGCCGCTGACGAACTCCTCCACCCCTGCCGTCGTGAAGAGGAGCTCGCGGTAGCCGCGCCGGTTCTCCTCCGTCGACTCGACGTCGATGCTCTTGAAGCGCTTCTCGATCGTCCCGCTGCTCTCGTCCGCGGCGAGGATCCCCTTGCCCTCCGCGACGAGCTCCTTCGCGGTCGTCTCCAGGTCCTGGGCGGCCATTCCCCCTCCTTCGGTCGTTCTCCGCCACCAGGATATCTCGCCGCCGGTGTAGCCTCGCTCCCCGGAAGTTCGGAGCTCGAACAGCCCGCTCCGACGCGCCGGCTTCCACCGGTCGCGGAGAGCGACCTCCCCGAGGGATTCCCGGTATCCTGCGGACGCTGCGCGGGCGTAGCTCAGTTGGTAGAGCATCAGCTTCCCAAGCTGAGGGTCGTGGGTTCGAGCCCCATCGCCCGCTCCTCCGCGAAGCCCTTCGCCACGGGCTTCACGGCACCGCTGCGGCGCGGGGAGTCGGGGAAGTGGCGGGGGGCCGCAGCCCTAGCCCGCCCCGGCTCCCTTTGAAGCGCAAGTTTCGCCCGCGGGCGGAATCTGTTGGCTGGGCGAGGCTGCGCGGGCATTGCGGCGGCCCGCGCGCCTCGCCGGCTCGAAATCTCAGACGCGCGTCCTGAGCGCGATCACGTTCGCGACGTAGCGCCGCGTCTCGGGGAGCAGGCCGTGCCGACGGACGGACGCGGCGCCCTGGTAATACGCGCCGAGCGCGAGGCGCGTGTTCCCGCCGAAGACGTGGAGGAGGTGGTGCAGGAACGCGGTCCCGACGCGGACGTTCCCGTCGGGCGTCCGAGGGACGGCGCGGCCGACGAGCACCGTCTCGACGAACTCCCACGTCCCCTGCGTCACCTGCATCACGCCGTAGGCGCCGGCGCGCGACACGATGTGGGTCTGGTAGCCCGACTCCTGCCATGCGAGCGCCCGCACGAGCCGCGGCTCGAGGCCGTACTCGCGCGCCCAGCGGTCGATCGACGAGCGCACGGAAAAGCGCTGCACGCGTGACGCCGCGCGCGCGGGCCTGCGGCCGGACGCGAGCAGCGACAGCGTCGCCGGTCCGGCGATCCCGTCGACTGCGAGCCCGGTGCGGCGCTGGAACCGCCGCACCGCGCGCGCGGTCATCCCGCCGAAGCGGCCGTCGAGTGCGCGAACGGGCAGGAGCCCCCGGCGCGCGAGCAGAAACTGGAGCACGGAGACGTCCCACCCGACCTTCCCCGCTGCGAGCACGCGGCGGCCGTAGAGCGGCTGGCCGAGCGGCCCCAGCGCGAGGCGCGTCCCGTGGTCGGGTATCCCGTCCGCGGAGAGGCGGGCGTTCTTCTGGAAGGCGATCACGGCGCGCCTCGTCTGCGGCCCGGCGACGCCGTCGAGCGGGCCGCGGTAGAGACCGTGCGCCCGTAGAGCCACCTGGAGGCCGGCGATCTGGTGGTTCGTGAGCGCGTGCGCGGGCGCCGGAGCCACGAAGGCCGCAGCGAGCGCAACGCCGATGAGGCACCGTCTGCTCACGGGACGCCACGTCTTCGCGTTGCCGCGATCGATTCCTGCGCGCGCCGGCCGGAGACGGCAGAGGCGGCCTCGCGGGCCGCCTCTGCCGAGCTCAGTGTGCGTGCGGCGAACTAGCCCTTGCCGCCGCCGCCGCTGTTCCCGCGGCCGCGGCCCCTGCCTCTGCCGCTGCCGCTGTCTTCCGTCGACGTCGTCGTCACCGTCGTCCGCGTCCGGCGCGGCGTCGTGTGCGTCCGGGTCGGCGTCGTGTGCGTCTTCGTCCGCGGAGCGTTGTTGCCCTTGTTCCGCGTCGTCGTCGTCGTCCGCGGCGGGCACGGGCCCGGCGTGTCGCCGTGACGCAGGTGCGCCGCGACGGCCGGTGCGCCCACCGTGATCGTGTGCGCGTTCTCCGGGTTGCCGGGCGGCCGGTGGCAGATCGTGACCTTGCGCGCGGTGCGCGTTCTCCGGGTTGCCGGGCGGCCGGTGGCAGATCGTGACCTTGCGCGCGGCCGCCGTGGTCGTGGCCGTCGTGGCCGTCGTCCCGGTCGTCTCCGTCGTCCCGGTCGTCTCCGTCGTTCCGGTCGTCTCCGTCGTTCCGGTCGTCTCGGTCGTTCCGGTCGTCTCGGTCGTTCCGGTCGTCTCCGTCGTTCCGGTCGTCTCGGTCGTTCCGGTCGTCTCCGTCGTCCCGGTCGTCTCGGTCGTCCCGGTCGTCGTCGTCGTCGTGTCCGTCTCAGCCTGGCTGACGGACGTCGTCGTGAGCGTGGATGCCGTCGCGAGGCCCGCTAGGCCGATCGCGGCGAGCGCTGCTGCGATTGCGAATCTCTTTATTGACCCCACCTCCCCCCTGGAGATCGAAGTGTGCCACTGGAGGGGTCGCAACAGTATGTCACCGGGATTTGCGCGTTGAACGCCCCGCGGCCGCGCCTTCGAAGCGGTCACCTCGGTGTCGCCCGGTGATGCCGCCACGCGGCGGCGAGCTTCGCGCGGGTCTCGGTCAGGTGCTCCGGAAGCACCTTCACGTCGGCGAGCACCGGCATGAAGTTCGTGTCTCCCGCCCAGCGCGGCACGACGTGCAGGTGGACGTGGTCGACGACGCCGGCACCTGCGACGCGGCCGAGGTTCCAGCCGAGGTTGTAGCCGTCGGGCGCGAACGTGGCGGCGAGGGCCGCGAGCGCCTCGGAGGCGAGCCCGTGGATCTCCAGCGCCTCCGCCGTCTCGAGCTCGGCGAGCTCGCCGACGTGCCGCTTCGGCGCGACCATCAGGTGCCCGGACGCGTACGGGTACTTGTTCAGCAGCGCGAGCGCGCGCTCACCGCGCCGCACGACGAGCCGCGCCTCGTCGTCGCCGTCGCGCGCGGTGCAGAAGACGCAGCCCGGCTGCTCGTCCGCGGACTCGACGTACTCGAGCCGCCACGGCGCCCAGAGCTGCTTCGCCACCCGGCGAGCGTACAACCGGGAGACCTCGCGGGGGACCGCCTGAGCGATCCCCCGCGAAGAACGACGTACCTACCGCCTGAGATCGACGGGGAACGAGACGAGCCGGCGCGTGGAGGTGCCGCCCAGCGCGTTCTCGCCAGGCTTGCGCGCCCGGGCGAAGATGACGAGCAGCTGCTGGCGTGCCGCGGCCGGGAAGCCGCTCAGCTGCGTCATCGAGAGCTGCCCGACGCCGTCTGCGCCGGTCGGCTGCTCCGCTGGGACGGTGAACTGGTTGAACGGCACGGCGGTCGCGTAGACGAGCGCGCCCTGCACTGCCTTGCCCCTACAGGTGA
This sequence comes from Gaiellaceae bacterium, assembly GCA_030446625.1. GTDB lineage: Bacteria > Actinomycetota > Thermoleophilia > Gaiellales > Gaiellaceae > JAUJMY01. The sequence goes on along the minus strand of JAUJMY010000004.1, from coordinate 21,290 downwards.
CGCGGAAGCGAACGGTGATCGTCTGCGTCGAGCGCCGGACGATGCCCGGGCTGATGTCGCCCTGGTTGACCTCGAGCCGCTCGGGCGCCGAGATGTTCCCGACCTGGAGCGGCGCATTCGCGGCACAGCCGGTCGTCGGCGGGGCCTGCGGAGCCCGCCTGACCACGGCCGTCGGAACCGAGGTGGCGCGGGTCGAGCCGTCCGGGTTCCGTGCCGTGACACGAACGCGAAGCGTCGTTCCGACGTCGACGCGCTTGAGGACGTACGTCCTGCCGATCGCGCCGCTGATCTCGGAGCAGCTGCCGCCGTTTCGTCCGCACCGCAGCCACTGGTACGTGTACGTGATCGGCGCCGTCCCTGTCCACGTCCCCGTGCTCGCGGTCAGGGTCTGCCCCTCCTGTGGTGTACCGGAGATCGTCGGCGGTGTGACGTTCCTCGGCGCCGCCTGCGCCGCCGCGGTCCCCTTGCCCGCGAACGCCGCGATCGCCGCGAGCAGGAGGAGGATGCTCCCCGCGGCGACGAAAACGAGCCTGCCTTTGTCGCGATTCATCGTGAATCCTTTCGGTCGTGTGACTCGCGTCATTCGATACGACGCCGCGCACCACGAAGAGTTCCCGCTCTTGACAGGACTTTTACAGGGGCGCGCTCAGAACCAGCCGCGGCGCTTGAAGTAGACGAGCAGGATCAGAGCGCCGACGAGCTGCGTGCCGATCCCGAGCGCGACGAACGACCAGAGCCCACCGATGTGCTCGACGAGCCACGGGAAGTTCTGTCCGAAGAAGCCCGTGATGAAGGTCAGCGGCAGGAAGATCGTCGCGATCACGGCGAGCTGCTTCGTCACCTCGCCGAGCCGGTTCGACGACGACGAGAGGTACACGTCGACTGCCGCGGTCATCACCTCGCGCGAGGTCTCGATCATCTCGGCGAGGCGGATCAGGTGGTCGTACACGTCGCGGAAGTGCCGCTCCACCTCCGGCGAGGATTGCGGCAGCTCGGCGGCTCCGGACGCGAGGCGCCCGAGGAGGTCCCGCTGCGGGACGATCACCTTCCGCAGGCGTGCGAGCCGCCGCTTCATGGTGAACACGTCCTGGAGGTGCGCCGGCTTCGGCGAGCGGATGAGGTCGTCCTCGATCAGCTCCAGCCGGTCGTCGAAGTGCGAGAGCGCCGGGAAGAAGCTGTCGACGAGCGCGTCCGCGACGCGGTGCAGCATCCGTACCGGGTCCGGGTGCACGTCGCGCCCGCCGGCGTACGAGCGGTGGAGCGCGGCGAGCGCCGGCGAGTCGTCGCGGCGGAGCGTGACCAGGAACTGCTCCGAGACGTAGCAATGCACCTCGACGAGCCCGTCCTCGTCGGGCGCGTGTCCGTAGAGGACGAGGAAGACGAAGTCGTCATACTCCTCGAGCTTCGGGCGCTGGTCGAAGTGCGCCGAGTCCTCGAGCGCGAGCGCGTGGAAGCCGAGCACGTCGCCGAGCAGCTCGAGGTCCTCGGCGGTCGGGTCGTGCAGGTCGAGCCAGAAGAAGCCGTTCGCGCGCCGCTCCTCGAGCGTCGCCCGGTCGAGGTCGGCGAGGCTCGCCCCGGTGCTGTCGACGACGCGGCAGCTCACACGGCTTCTTGTTCCACGCGCGGCAACGTCGCAACCACGCCGGACGCGAGAGCCGGCGACGCGCCCGGGCTGCCGCCACGTTTGAGAACCGGCGAGCCGAGGAACGAGACCGGACGGCGGCGCGGGCGGTGCGCGCTTCTGCGGCGAAATGTTCTCCATCGGCGACAACGTCATCTACGGCGATAGCTGCCACGCGGTGGTCGGACTCACCCCGATGGGCGTCGTACCGGCGCGGGTCGAGCTGGCCGATCCCTCGACCGGCGACCGGCGGTGGACCCCGGTGACGGACGTGCGGTCTGCGGCGGGCGAACCTCCTGCCGAAGACGAGCGTGGAGCCGCTCTTGCGCTAGCTCAGGCTTCCGCCGGGCCGTAACGCCACGCGTTCGGCGAGAGCGCGCCTAGCTAGCTGTCGTGACCACAGAGATGTGAGACACGGCTAGTCGGCGGCCGCGCTCGCAGCGAGGCTGTGCGGACGGCGTCTGTTGTACCAGCGTAGGTAGCCGGCGAGCGCGCGGGCACGCGCCGTGCTCGATGGATAGCTGCGCGCGTACGCCCACTCGGCGAGCAGCGTCTGGATGAAGCGCTCCGCCTTGCCGTTCGTGCCTGGCTTGGTAGATGCGGGTGTAGCGGCGCTCGAGCTGAAGCCACGCGGTCGCGTCGAGCCAGGCGCGCGCGAGTGGTAGGCCTTCGCCTTCTCCAGTGAGCACGCGCTCGATCTCGACGCCGTGGGCGCGGTACCAGGCCGTCGCCCGCTCGAGGAAGCGGACGCAGCTCTCGGCGTCCTGGCCGGGCAGGAGCTCCGCGTAGGCGAGCCGCGAGTGGTCGTCGATCGCGACGTGCAAGTGCTGCCAGCCGATGCGTCGGTTGCGCTGCGGCCTGCCTGCCTGTGCGCCGAGGACGCGCTTGCCGGGCTCCCAGAAGCGCCCCAGCCTCTTCGTGTCGAGGTGCAGCAGCTCGCCGGGTCGCTCACGCTCGTGTCGCAGGCAGAAGGTGACGCTCAGCCGCTGACGCGTGATCGTCGTGACACGGCGCGAGCACGCGAGCGAAAGTTACGGCCGGGGTTACGACATCGGGCGCAGGAGCGTCGGCTTGACCCGTCTCAGCAGACGGCGCAGGGGCGCTCGCACCTCCTCGTCGTTCGGGAAGATACGGCGGGGGGAATCGTCAGTCGCCGTATCGTGCGGCGCGGGCGACGGCGCGCCAGTGTGCGTCCGCGGCAGGGCCCTGCTCCGCCGCGACCTCCAGGGCCTCGCGCTCGGTGGCGGCGAGCCCGCGGACGAGGCAGAACTCGTTGCCGAACGGGTCCTGCATCACCGCCCAATCAATCAGTGGCCGAGCGCCTTCGTACGCGTGTGGCACGGGGTACACCGTTGGCGGGTACTTCAGTCGGCCGCCGATCCTTTCGATCTGGGCGATTGCCGCGTCGATGTCTTCGACAGTGACGTCGATGTGTGCGCGGTTAGCGGCGGGATCGAGCCGCCGGGCCACGTCGACTGCGCCTGGGTCCGACCTCTTCGCGGTCGGGACACGGTGGAGGATGATCTCGTGCTTCCAGGTCTTCTCGTCCTGGTAGCCGAGATAAGCGTGCTCGGTCCAGCCGGACGCGATCGCAGGCAGTGAGAGCCGTGGAATTCCCGTCACCTCGGACCAAAACGCGCCGCCGACCTCGAGGTCTTCGACGTCGATCACGAAGCTGCGCAGCTTGCCGATCGCCACAGCGCAGCGACTTTAGCGTGATGGGCTGAAGCGGGATCGCTCGTCGCCTCAGTCGTCGCCGAACTCGCGCTCAGCACTCGGAGCAGAACACCCCGACCCCCCGGCGGCTCGTCGGCCGTGAGATACGCGCGCCACCCGTCCGCCTTTCCGTGCGACGGCCGACCGCACTCGGAGCAGCGCAGGCGCCCCAGCGCGACGTCCGCCGCGCTGGCGATTAACTCGTCGTCGTCAGACACGGGTCATTGCCGGTACGGCCGGTCGCTCTCCCGCGCGGCCTCGTCGGGGTTCGTCGTCGTGAACGGGTTATTTGGCTCGCGAGCGACTGTCGATGAAGAACGCCACGTAGCGGATCTCGTCTTTGCTCATGCCGTCCCGCAACCTTACGGTGCTGCGGGGCGGCGGTACAAGACGACGGTACAAACAGACCGCGAGACGCGGCAGTTACGCGGTCTCGCTCAGATCCAGCGCTTGTAGCGGAAGAACGCGACGAGCCCCGAGAACGTGACCAGCAACGCGCCCACGATCGCCCAGAACGCGGCTGGCGTGCCTTCGCCCGGGAAGGCGACGTTCATGCCGAAGATGCTCGCGAGCAGCGTCAAGGGCAGGAGCACGGCGCTGAAGACGGTCAGCACGCGCAGGACGTCGTTCTGCTTGTGCGAGATCACCGACTCGTTCGTGTCCTCGAGCGCCTCGACGACCTCCTTGTAGTTGTCCAGGAGATCCCAGATCCGCTCGGCCGCGTCGACGATGTCGTCGTAGTAGTCCTCGAGCGCCTCCGGCAGATACCGCCCCGCGTAGCGCTCGAGCAGCCTCAGCGTCGAGCGCTCCGGCTTGATGATCTTGCGGTACGAGATGATCTCCTGCTTCACGTTCGAGATGTCGCGGACGACCTCCTCGGAGCGGCCCTCGAACATCTCGTCCTCGATCCGGTCGAGCTTGTGGCCGATCTTGTCGAGGATCGGGAAGCAGTAGTCGAAGAGGTCGTCGAGGACGTGGTAGAGCAGGTACGCAGAGCCCTTTCCGAAGAGGTCCTCGCGCAACTCCTCGTCCTCGCGGCAGCGCGCGAAGAGGCGGGACACCGGCAGCAGCTCGACGTTGGGGAGCGTGACGAGGTAGTCCGGCCCGAGGAAGAGGTCGAGCTCGCCCGCGTTCAGCCGCTGGATCGTCTTGTCGTACCAGGGGAAGTGGAGGACGGCGAAGAGGTACTCGGGGTAGTCGTCGATCTTCGGCCGCTGGCGCTTCGACAGCACGTCCTCGAGGTCGAGCTCGTGCCAGCCGAAGCGCTCGGCGAGGCGTGCTGCCGCCTGCGCGTCGAGCGCGTCGAGGTGCACCCAGGTGAGACTGTTGTGGCTGAGCTCGTCGAGCCGCGGCTCAGGCCGCGTCAGGACCTCGCCGGAGACGGCGCGGCGACCCGGCCGCTTGATGCGGGGCAGGCTGGGCATCGGTACTGAGCGGGTCGTCCATCGCGGTCGCCATCAGGTTCGCCATGGTACCCGGAATGCCTTGCCCCTAGCCCTCTGCGAGAGCGGGCTGCGTGCGCACCGGCGTCCGCAGGACTTCGTGCGGGAGCCTGCGCTCGAGCGCGAGCGCGTACGCCGCCGCGCCGACGCAGATCGCAGCCGCGACCGCCCAGAGCGCGAGCGGCTCGTGCTGGAGCAGGAAGCCGCCGCCGGCCGGTCCGACGACGAACCCGAGCTGCCACGTCAGGCTCAGCAGCGCCATGTAGCGCCCGACGAGGGCCGGCGGCGCGAGCCCGGCGACGAGCGGCCCCTGGACGGCGCCGTGCAGGCACTGCCCTGCCGAGAAGAGGACGAGCCCGGCGGCGAACGCGAGTGCCGCGTTCGTCCCGCCGAGCCACGCGCCCCCGGCGAGCACGACGAGCCACGCGACGGCCCACAGCAGGCCGGTGATCGCCATCGCGGGCATGCGCCGCTTGCCTTCCTGCAGCTTCGCGACCGGGAGCTGCGCGACGACGATCACGAGCGTGTTGAGGAAGAAGAGCACGCCGATCGCGCGCTCCGAGACTCCGGCCTCGTTCTTCGCGAACGGCGGGAAGAGCTCGACGAGGGGCGCGATCGCGGCCGTGATCAGGACCGCGTTGAGGAGGGTGAAGCGCACGAACGCCCGATCGCGCAGGACGTCCGCGTACGTGCCGCGGAGCTCCGCGTGCGCGGCTGCGCGCGGGGGAGACGGGATCCGGAGCAGGACGGCCGCGAACGCGAGGAAGGTGACGGCGTCGACGAGGAAGAGGGTCGTGAAGCCGCCCGCGCCGGACGTACCCGCGATCAGGCCGCCCACGAGGCTGCCGAGCGCGATGCCGAGGTTCATCGTCACGCGCTGCTGCGCGAACGCGGCTGGCCGGCGGTCGTGCGGCGTCAGCGCGGTGAGCAGGCTCGACTGGCTGGGCCAGAACGCGCCGCTCGCCGTCCCCATCAGCAGGTTGAGAGCGAAGGCGTGCCACGTCTCGCGGATCAGCGGGAAGGTCGCGACCGACGCGCCCTGGAGGACGAGCGCGGTGAAGAGCACGCGGCGGGGGCCGACGCGGTCGGCGAGCGCGCCGGCGAAGGGGCCGGAGACGAGGCCGGCGGCGGCGTTCGCCGCGACGACGAGCCCGGCCATGCCGAGCGAGAGCCCGCGCGCGTTGTGCAGGTAGATGATCAGGAACGGGAGCACGACCCCGTTCCCGAAGGCGTTCGCGAGCCCGCCCGCCTGCATCACCCAGACCACGCGCGGCAGGTCGGGGTTCAGCGAGCGCAGGTAGGCCGCGAGCGGGCGCACCGCCGCACGCTAGCCGCCGCCCGCTCGGGCGCCGGAGGTGTCGCTAGCGGCGCTCGCGGGTGACGAGCCGGTCGACGTGCGCCGGCGCGCGCGCGACCATGCGGTCGGCTCGCTCCTGCGTCAGCCGGCCGGCCGCGACGGCCGCCGTGACGCGGGTCCGCAGCGCTTCGAGCACCACCTGCTTCAACCCCTCGAGGGATCTGCCGCGCGCCGTCGCGACGTCCGCGAGCGAGCGCCCCGCCCGAAGCTCCGCGAAGAGCTCGCGCGGCGCGAGCCCGATGTACCGAGCGGCGGCGAGGAGGATCCCGCCGCGCGCGTGGGTGCGGTGCCGCGCGAGCCGCGTCGCGTTCACGAGCCGCTCGATCCGCTCCGGCGCGCGCTCGCGCAGCCGGGCGGCGCGCTCCGCCGAGAGTCTTCCGGCCGCGACGCGGGCGTCGATCCGGGTGCGGAGCGCCGTGACGAGCGCCTGCTTCAAGCCCTCCACGGACTTGCCTCGCGCAGTCGCGACCTGCGCCAGCGACTTCCCGGTCCGCAGCTCGCCGAGGAGCGTCCGCGGCGTGACGCCGATGTAGCGCGCGGCCACCGAAACGGGGCCGGCGGCATCACGCTTCGCCTTCGGCGCCGTGGCGTGCCCGTGGGCGAAGGCGACGCCGCCCGCGGCTGCGACGGCGAGGACGACGATCAGGGCGAGAAGCGAGCGCGACCGTGGCATCGGAACCTCCGAGGTCGTTGCGGATGCGCCTGGCAGGATTCGAACCTGCGACCTTGCGCTCCGGAGGCGCACGCTCTATCCCCTGAGCTACAGGCGCGGGACCGGGAAGTCTAGCGCCGGAACGCGAACGGGCCGGCGCTGAGGCCGGCCCGTTGCGATTGCGTACGCTCGGTCGGCGGTCCGACTACCGGACTGTGCTGCCTCCATCCGCGCGGAAGTACAGCCACTGGTCCTGCTGGCGCGCAGCCTGCCCCGCAGTGAACTGGTTGTAACAGGAGTCGAACGAGTAGTCCATGTAGTTGTGGATCGAGTCGATCCCGGGCTTCGAGCAGCTGTCCTGGCCCTCGGGGCAGCCGTACGTCGCGGTCCACTGCGCCGGGGTGTCATCGACGTAGTCGCCCCAGTAGTTGCAGCCGCCCTGGAACACGTGGTACAGGCCGAACCAGTGCCCGACCTCGTGCGTCGCCGTCTTGCCGAGGTCGTACTTCCCGGCGTAGCGCGTCGAGGTCCCGAGCATCGACTCCCAGTCGACGACGAGCCCGTCCATGTGCGGGTGCGTCTTGTACGAGGACGGGAACGTCGCCCAGCCGAGATACGGCCCCGCCGTGTTCAGGTACATGTTCAGCGTGCTCGCGTCGCCGCGGTGGAGCGCCGTTTTCATCGCGCGCTCCTCGGGGCTCCCGTAGTTCGCGTAGTGCCACGCGGCGTTGTCGGTGCGCGTGATGCCGACGAGCTTGAACTTGAAGCCCGTCGCGACGCCGCCTTCGAACCCGCCGTACCCGGCGTTCATGACGTCGATCTGGTCGGTGATCGCCTTGTCCGAGACGTTCCCGATCTGGCCGTCACTGACGACGTGCACCCACGTCTCGACGGTCGCGCGGAAGCTCTTCCCGCCGCCCTTGCCCTTGGCCGACGCGGGCACGTCTTCCGCCGTCTCCGTCGAGTCGGGCTCGCGCGCCACGTCACCACGGGCGAACGAGCCGACGTTCGTGAGCTGACGCAGCGAATCGAACGCCGCGGGCGTCTTGAGCCCGCAGTAGGCCGACGCCGAAACCTTCTTGGCCTTGTGGCCGCTGTGTGCCGCGGCGGGCGAAACGGACATGCCCGTCACGGCCGCGAAGACGAGTACCAAGAGCGCGGCGCGCATGCAACGCCGCTTCGAGACCCCGTTCAAAGCGTTCCGTCCTCCGTCAAGTGCGAACCGGATTCGCGGGGGAGCGTATGAGCTTTCGCGAGAGAACGCAAGGTCTGCGTACGATCGCCGCGTGGAAGTTGCTGCACGAATCGTGACGCTGAGGCTCGCCGAGACGTTCGTGATCGCGCGCAGCGCGGCGGACGAGGCGGAGGTCGTCCACGTCGAGCTGCGCCACGCCGGCGTGAGCGGGTTCGGCGAGGCAGCGCCGGTGGAGCGGTACGCGGAGTCGGCGGCATCGGCGCTCGCGTTCGTCGAGGCGAGCGCGGACGTGCTCGGCGACGACCCCTTCGCTCTCGAGCAGATCGGCGAGCGGCTGGCGGAGCGGCCGGGCGAGCAGGCCGCGAAGGCCGCCCTCGACGCAGCGCTCCACGACCTCTGCGGGAAGCTCTGCGGACTCCCCGTCTGGCGCCTGCTCGGGCTGCGGCGCGGCGGCCCGCCGACGTCGTGGACGATCTGGCTCGGCGATCCCGACGACATGGCGCGTCGCGCCGAGCGCGTGCGCGGGCGCTTCCGACGGCTGAAGCTGAAGCTCGGCGGTCGCGACGGGCTCGACGTGGAGCGCGTGCGCGCGGTGCGCAGCGTCGCGGACGTGCCGCTCCAGGTCGACGTGAACGAGTACTGGACGCTCGAGGAAGCGCTCGACGCGCTCCCGCAGCTCGCCGGACTCGGGGTCGAGTATTGCGAGCAGCCGCTCCCCGCGGGAGACCCCGCCGCAGCGGAGTTGAAAGCGCGCTCGCCGCTCCCGATCTACCTGGACGAGGACTGCCACACGCTGACGGACGTCGCGGGGTGCGCGGAGCGCGCGCACGGGATCAACATCAAGCTCGCGAAGTGCGGCGGGATCCGCGAGGCCGTCCGGATGGCGCACGCCGCACGCGCCCTCGGCGCCGGCGTGATGCTCGGCTGCATGGTCGAGTCCGGGCTCGGCATCTCCGCGGCGGCGCAGCTCGCGAGCCTCTGCGACCACGTCGACCTCGACGGAAACCTGCTCCTCGAGCAAGATCCCTGGCCGGGCGTCGAGCTTCTCGACGGCGTCCAGCTGCCGGCGGACGCACCGGGCCTCGGCGTCCGTGCCGCCGGGCGCGTGGCCGGCTGACGGCGCCGAGTCCGCGGCAAGACACGTCCCCGGTGCCCGGCACCGTCACAGGCGTGTGCCGGCGCGTGTACGAGATCGGCACGCGGGGGACGTACTGACCGTCGTCGCGCGCCGCGGCGCGGTCCGGTGCCCGACACGTCCCGGTGTCAGACACAGTCACGGAAGTGTCAAGGAAGCGGTACTTGATCCTCGCGGAGGGCTTCTCCGGCGACCCGCACTACGGGAAGACGGCGCGCGGCGTCCTGCGCTACCGGCGCGACGACGTCGTCGCGCTGCTCGACTCGACACGCGCGGCGGAGACGCAGGACGGGCTGCCGGTGGTCGGGCGACCCGAGGAGGCGCTTCCGCTTGCGCCCACGCACGCGCTCGTCGGCGTCGCCACGCAGGGCGGGCGGTTCCCGCCGGTGTGGCGCGAGCTCCTGAAGAGCTGCATCGCGAGCGGCCTTTCGATCGAGAGCGGGCTGCACGAGTTCCTGACGGACGATCCCGAGCTCGTCGCGCTGGCGCGCGAGCACGGCGTCGAGCTCGTGGACCTGCGTCGCCCGCCGGACGACCTCGACGTGCCGAGCGGCGCGAACCTGGACGTCCGCGCGCACATCGTCCTCACCGTCGGCTCGGACTGCGCGATCGGGAAGATGACCGTCGCGCTTGAGCTCGACCGCGAGGCGCGGCGGCGCGGGATTGCCTCGCAGTTCGTCCCGACCGGGCAGACCGGGATCGCGATCGCGGGCTGGGGGATCGCCGTCGACGCCGTCGTGTCCGACTTCCTCGCGGGGGCGACGGAGCGGCTCGTCGTCGAGGGCGTGCGGCGCGGAGGCGAGGTGCTGTTCGTCGAGGGTCAGGGCTCGCTCGTCCATCCCGCGTACTCGGGCGTCACGCTCGGGCTCGTCCACGGGAGCGCGCCGCACGCGTTCCTCCTCTGCCACCTTGCCGGGAGCAGCGAGGTCGAGGGCTACCCGGGGCACGCACTCCCGTCGCTCGCGGAGCTCGTCGAGCTGCACGAGCGGATCGCGCTCCGGGCGAGGCCGGCTCGGGTCGAGGCGATCGCTTTGAACACGCGCCTGCTCGACGACCGTGAGGCGCGCGCCGCCGTCGCGGACGCGGAGCGCGAGACGGGGCTCCCAGCGGACGACCCCGTGCGGTTCGGCGCCGGCAAGCTCCTCGACGCCGTCCTCGCGCGCCGCGGCGCGTAGGCGATGGCGACGATCGCGGTCATCTCGGACACGCATCTCCCGCGCGGCGCGCGCCGACTGCCGGACGCGTGCGTGGAGCGGCTGCGCGAGGCAGACCTAATTCTCCACGCGGGCGACCTGACGTCGCTCGCGTTCCTGGTGGAGCTGGAGGCGCTCGGACCCCCGGTCGCCGCCGTCGCCGGGAACATGGACGAGCCGGCGCTCCAGTCGGGACTGCCGCTCGAGCGCGTCGTCGAGATCGCAGGGGCGCGGATCGGGATGGTTCACGACGCGGGGCCGCGTACGGGGCGCGAGGCGCGGCTGGCGCAGCGCTTTCCCCGCTGCGTGGCGGTCGTCTACGGCCATACCCACATCCCGCAGGTGGACAGGACGGACGGCGTGTGGATCCTCAACCCTGGGAGTCCCACCGAGCGCCGCTCCGCACCCCGTCACTCGATGCTCGTGCTCGAAGCTCGTGGGGCGGAACTGTCGCCGCGGCTCGAGCCGCTGCCGCCGCCCTCTTGACACGAACACGCGTTCGTACTACCGTACGAACAGATGTTCGCCAGGATCCTCGCCGTGGCGCTCGCCGTCCTCGTGGCGTGGGCCGTCCTCGCCCGCTCGTCCGAGGGCGCCGGCCCCGAGCGCGCGTACGTCGTCGGCGCCGGAGACACGCTCTGGTCGATCGCGAAGACGCATTACGGCGGCGATCCGCGGGAGGGCGTGTGGCGCCTGCGCGAGCGCAACGGGCTCGAGGGCACGCTGCTCCGCCCGGGGCAGCGCCTCGTCCTGCCGAGGGGGTAGCCGGCACGGCGCGAACCTAGACTTCTGCCGTGGATCTCGATCTCGTCTTCCTGGGCACGTCGGGATCGATGCCGACGCCGCAGCGCGCGCCCGCGGCGACGCTCCTCCGGCGGGGCGGCGAGCGGCTCCTGTTCGACTGCGCGGAGGGGACGCAGCGCCAGCTCCTGCGCTCCGAGATCGGCCTGGTCGAGCTGCGCGAGATCTTCCTCACGCACTACCACGCGGACCACTACCTCGGCCTGCCGGGGATGCTGAAGACCTTCTCGCTCCGCGGCCGCGAGCTACCGCTGACGGTTTACGGGCCCCCGGGGCTGCGCGAGCTCTTCGGCGCGCTGCGGCGGATCTTCGGGCGGCTGACGTACGAGGTGGAGCTGGTCGAGCTCCGGGCGGGCGACGTGCTCGAGCGGCCTGAGTACGACCTCGTCGTCTTCCCGGTCCAGCACGGCGTCGTCGCGGTCGGCTACGCGCTCGTCGAGCTCCCGCGCCCCGGCCGCTTCGACGTGGAAGCCGCCGACCGGCTGGGCGTCGGGCCGGGCCCCGAGCGCGGCGCGCTTCAGCGCGGCGAGGCGGTGACGCTCGGGGACGGGACGACGGTCACGCCCGACGCGGTCCTGGGGCCCCCGCGTCCCGGTCGCAAGGTCGTGCTGAGCGGCGACACGGCCCCGGCGCAGTCCGTCCGCGACGCCGCGCGCGGCGCGGACCTGCTCGTCCACGAGGCGACGTTCTGCGAGGACGAGCGCGCACGGGCGCGGGAAACCGACCACTCCACGGCGGCCGAGGCCGCCGGAGTCGCGCGCGCGGCAGAGGTGGCGTTGCTCGCGCTCACGCATCTCTCGAACCGGTACATCGCGCGCGACGTGCCGCGCCCGGCGCGCGCGATCTTTTCCGACACGGTCGTCCCGAAGGACTTCGACCTGATCGAGGTGCCGTTCGCGGAGCGCGGGCCGCCGCGACTCGTCAAGGGCGGCGCGGCGCACGAGCGGAGGCCGGAGCACGTCTCCGCCGAGGTGCCATAATCGCGCACCGATGGCGCGGATGGTGCAGGTCGCCGTGGCCGGCGACGTCACGGAGGCCGAGGAGATCGAACGCTCCTCCGCCACGCCGGGATCGACGCCGAGCTCCAGGCGGCGGAGGACGACCCGCTCACCGTCCTCGTTCCGGAGTCGTCGCTCGAAGCCGCGCAGGATGCGATCGAGGCTCTCACCGAGCCCGGGAGCCGGCCTGAGCCGCTAGTCGCTCCGCACGAACTCGAAGCGGGTCGAGCCGAGGAACGCGTCGGGACGAAGCTCGAGCGTGCAGGCGCCGCGACCGTTCGCGTCGGCCGGGGCGGGGATCTCTACGGACCAGGTCTCGTCGCTCGTCTTGAAGCGCACGACGTTCACGCGCCGGCCGTCGCGCCGCACCTCGACGCGTCGCGCCTCCTTCGCGATCAGCGTCAGGCGGAAAACGCCGCGACCGCACGCGTAGACGGTGAGCCGCGCCGCGCCGTACATGTCGCCGTTCGCCTCGACTCCCGTGCGCGTGTGCGAGAGCCGTAGCGGCTCGGCGACGCGCCAGAGGACGACGGCGCCGTGGTGCGCGCCGGGCTGCCGCACGGTCCGCACGCGCGTCCCGAGCAGCTCGAAGCGCTGCGCCGGCGACGACGTAGCGCGTCGTGATCGGCGCGGCGTCGAGGCGCACGAGGCGACCGTCCGGCCGGCGTCGGAGGCGCGTTTGCGGAAGCGGCCCGGGCACGAGCGCGCGCGGCAGGTCGAGCACCTGCTCGACGCGCCGGTTCCAGAACGCGTGCGCCCACACCGCGTTCCAGTTCCTGTCGCCGTCGTAGACGTAGGCGACGGGGGCGTCGGCCGCGACGTCGATCCAGCGCGGGTCGCCGCCGACGAGCTGCGAGCGGAAGGCGTGCCCGCGGTCCGCGAACTCGGTCGACGCCGCGTACGAGAGGCCGGCGAACGTCGCGACCAGGACGGCCGGCAGGAGCGGGAGCAGTCGCCGCGGGACGAGTGCGAAGAGCAGCGCGCCGCCGAAGACGAGCATCGCGACGTACACGGGGACGTCTACGTCCGGGAACCCGGAGAGCGCGCGCAGCGCCGCGAGCGTCGGTGCGTCGGGAACCGCGGCAGCGCCCGTGAGGTGCCGCTCGGGAATCGCGAGCGCGAGCCCCGCGACGGCGAGCGCCGTCACTCCGGCGGCAAGTCGCGGGCGCGGCGCGCCGCGCGCGCAGCCACAGCACGAGCGCGAGGAAGAGCAGCGGCGCGAGCGTGAGCAGATCGCGCTCGGCCACGCGGAGGATGTGCCGCGATGCGAACACTCCGACCTCGACCACGAGCCACAGCGAGTACGACACCGTGACGGCGAGGAACGCGGTCTGTGGCGGCGGGAGATCGCGGCGGCGCGCCGCGCCGGCGACGAGCAGGACGAGCGCGGACGCCGGCGCGACGGCGGTGAAGAGCGCCGCGGCGCTCGCGTGATGCGCCGTCCAGACGAGCGCGTCGCGGAGCGAGTACGACGTCTCGCCCGCGGCCGCGTACACGCCCAGGAGCTTCGTCCACGATCCGGCGTTGCCGGCCTGCCACAGCGTCCACGCGAGCGCGGCTGCGCAGAGCGCGGCGCCGGTCGGCGCGAGCCGCCGCAGCGTGACTCGCCCGCCCAGCACGCGGTAGACGCCGAGGGCGGTCACGAGCGTCGGCACGAGCGCGACGGCCTGCACGCGCGTCGCGGCGGCGGCCACGAGCGCCGCGACGAGCAGCATCTGCCGCGCCCGCGTCGGCGCGACGAGCACGCGCGCGATCGCCCAGCACGCGACGACGGCGAGCGGGTAGTAGGCGACCTCGCTCATGATCAGCCCGGAGTAGGCGAGTCCCGGGATCGCGACGGTCAGCGCCGCGGCTGCGAGCGCCCACCGCTCCGCCATCAGCTCGCGTCCCCACAGGAACACGGGAATCGCGGCGGCGGACATCACGACGGCTTGGAGCGCCTTCAGGAGCGCGTACCCATGCTCGAGGTCGTCGAGCGCGAGCGGCAAGCCGACGAGCGCCGGGTACACGAGGCTGACGAACGGCGTCGGCCCCGACAGGATCTCGAGCTCGCCGCGCTCGTACAGCCCGCGGCCGAGCAGGCCGTACACCATCTCGTCGGGCGCGATCCAGGGCCCCGGCAGAGGGAGCGAGGCGAGGAGCCGGAGCAGGCTCGAGACGAGCACGAGCGCGATCAGGCCGACCCACGCCGGCACGACGGCGAGCCTCGCCACGGTGCGCCATCGTAGAGCGCGCGGCCTCCACCGCGACTCCGTCCGCAGCGACGCGTAGGCTGCTTCCGACACACAACCCCTTTAACTCGGTCCAGCGAGGCCGGGAAGGAGTCCAGATGCAGCACACGACCCAGCGCCGGCCGCCGACCTCGCGCGCGCTCTGACCGCGGCACCGGTGGCGGAGGAGAAGCTCCTCCTCGACGCCGACGCGATCGAGCGGACGCTCTCGCGCATCGCGCACGAGGTCATCGAGCGCAACGCGGAGCTCGAAGCCGTCGCGCTCGTCGGCATCCACACGCGCGGCGTCCCGCTCGCGCACCGACTGCGGCGCCTGATCGCGGAGCGGGCGGGAGTCGAGGTCGCGACCGGCGCCGTGGACATCACCTTCTACCGCGACGACGTCCAGATCCGCGGCGGCGAGGCGCCGCTGCACGCGCAGCCGATCGTCCGGGCGACGCAGCTCGACTTCCCGCTCGAGGGGCGCACGTGCATCCTCGTCGACGACGTCCTCTACACGGGGCGCACGATCCGCGCCGCCGTCGAGGCGCTCTTCGACTACGGGCGACCCGCGCGCGTGCAGCTCGCCGTCCTCGTCGACCGCGGTCACCGCGAGCTGCCGATCCGGCCCGACTACGTCGGCAAGAACCTGCCGACGAGCCGCGGCGAGCGCGTGCAGGTCCAGCTCGTCGAGGTCGACGAGGTCGACCGCGTCCTCCTGCTCTCGACCCCCGAAGAGGAGCTTCGAAGTGGCTGACATCCGCGTCATGCGGGAGGACCTCCCGCCCGCCCAGCCGCCGCGGCGGCACCTGATCTCGATCCGCGACCTGACGCGCGAGGACGTCGAGCGCCTGCTCGCGACGGCGCGCACGTTCGAGCACTCGCTCGAGCGCGAGGTCAAGAAGCTGCCGACGCTGCGCGGCCGCACCGTCGTCAACGTCTTCTACGAGTCGTCGACGCGCACGTCGTCGAGCTTCGAGCTCGCGGCGAAGCGTCTCTCCGCCGACACGATGTCGATCAAGGCCGCCGGCTCCGCCGTCGACAAGGGCGAATCGCTCAAGGACACCGTTCTGACGCTCGGGGCGTACGACCCCGACGTGATCGTGATCCGGCACCCGCAGATCGGCGCGCCGCAGCTCGTCGCCCGCTACTGCTCCGCGCGCGTCGTGAACGCGGGAGACGGGAAGCACCAGCACCCGACGCAGGCGCTGCTCGACCTCTACACGATCCAGCAGGAGGTCGGCCGGCTCGAAGGTGTTCACGTGGCGGTCGTGGGCGACGTCCTGCACTCGCGCGTCGCGCGCTCGCTCGTCCAGGCGCTCGACCTCGTGGGCGCGCGGACGACGCTCGTCGGCCCCCCGCCGCTCCTCCCGCGCGGCATCGAGCAGCTCGGGTGCGAGACGTCGAGCGACATCGGTGCGATTCGCGACGCAGACGTCGTCTACGTCCTCCGCATGCAGCGCGAGCGCATGCAGGCGGGCGCGAACTACGTCCCGAGCCTGCGCGAGTACACGGCGCGCTGGGGCGTGACGCCGGAGCGGCTGCGGCCGGGGCAGAAGGTGATGCACCCGGGGCCGATGAACCGCGGCGTCGAGATCGATCCGGCGGTCGCGGATGCCGCGGATTCGCTGATCCAGTCGCAGGTCCGCGCGGGGCTCGTCACGCGCATGGCCGTGCTCTACGACCTGCTGACGCACGGGCCGATCCCCGTTCCCGCCGAGGCCGCGCTGGAGGTGGCGTGATGCTCGTCTCGAGAGACACTCCGCGCGACGACGTCGTCGTCCGCGGCGCGCGTGTGCTCGACCCGGTCCAGGCGCTCGACGAGGTGCTCGACGTGCGCGTCGACGCCGGCGTCATCGCGCAGCTCGGCGCCGACCTCGACACGAACGAGCACCGCGTCGTCGACGGGCGCGGCATGGTGCTCGCGCCGGCCTTCGTGGACCCGCACGTCCACCTGCGCACGCCCGGACGCGAGGACGAGGAGACGATCGCGTCGGGGTCGCGCGCCGCGGCGGCCGGCGGCTACTGCGCGATCCTCGCGATGCCGAACACGGATCCGGCCGTCGACTCCGCGGCGGTGCTCGGCGCCCTCGTCGACGCCGCGCGCGCCGAGGCCGAGGTGCCGGTCGGGTTCCTCGCCGCGATCACGAAGGGGCAGGCGGGCGAGGAGCTGACGGAGATGGCGGAGCTCGCCGACGCGGGCGCGATCGGCTTCACCGACGACGGGCGTCCCGTCGCGTCGGCGGGGTTGATGCGGCGGGCGCTCCAGTACGGCGCCGTCACCGGCCGCCGTCTCGCCCTGCACTGCGAGGAGCAGAGCCTCTCGCGGGACGGACAGATGCACGAGGGGGCGGTCTCCGCGGAGCTCGGCTTCGCCG
Source organism: Gaiellaceae bacterium (assembly GCA_030446625.1). GTDB lineage: Bacteria > Actinomycetota > Thermoleophilia > Gaiellales > Gaiellaceae > JAUJMY01. Next base: position 4,592 of record JAUJMY010000004.1, on the reverse strand, counting down.
GCTACCCGTCCGTCGCCGAGAGCCTGATGGTCGAGCGCGACCTCGCGCTCGCGCACTACGAGCGGCGCCCGCTCCACCTCCTCCACCTGTCGGCGCGCGAGTCCGTCGACGCGCTTCGCGCGGCCCGCGACCGCGGAGTCGAGGCGACGGCGGAGGTGACGCCGCACCATCTCTGCCTCACCGACGAGGCTGTCCGCTCGCTCGACTCGAACCTGAAGATGAACCCGCCCGTGCGTGCGGAGGAGGACCGGCGCGCGCTGCTCGACGCGCTCCGCGACGGGACGATCGGCGCGGTTGCGACCGACCACGCGCCGCACGCCCGGCACGAGAAGGAGGTGCCGTTCGAGGCCGCGCCGTTCGGAGTGACGGGACTCGAGACGGCGTTCGGCGCGCTGTACACGCACCTCGTCGAGCCGGGCCTGCTGACGCTCGAGACGCTGCTCGCGCGGATGTCCGACGGGCCCGCGCGCGCGTACGGGCTCGAGCCGCCGCGGATCTCGGTCGGGGCGCCGGCGAACCTCGTCCTGCTCGACACCGCGGCCACGTGGCGCGTGCACGAGCACGGATTCCGCTCGCGGTCGGCGAACTCGTGGCTCCTTCGGCAGCGGCTGCGCGGCAAGGTCGCGCTGACGATCGCGGCGGGCCGGGTGGCGTTCGCCGCGTGACCGGCTTCCTCGTGTTGGAGGACGGGAGCGTGTTCCACGGCGAGTCCGTCGGCGCCGAGGGCTTCGCGTGCGGCGAAGCCGTCTTCACGACTGCGATGACGGGCTACCAGGAGGTCGTCACCGATCCGAGCTATGCGGAGCAACTCGTCTGCTTCACGGCGCCCATGGTCGGGAACTACGGCGTCGCGGCCGCGCGGTCGGAGTCGACGCGCGTGCACGCGCGTGCCGTCGTGATGCGCGAGGCCGGTGGCCACGCGTGGACGGACTGGCTCCACGAACGCGGCGTCGTCGCGCTCGCGGGCGTCGACACGCGCTCGCTCGTCCTGCGGCTGCGGGAGGGCGGCGCGATGCGCGCCGGGGCGGTGGGCGGCGCCGCTTCGGGCGCGGAGGTCCTGGCGGCGGTGTGCGCGCAGCCCCCGATGGGCGGCCGGGCGCTCGCCGGGTCGGTCTCGACGCAGGCGCCGTACCGCTACGCGGACGCCGGCGCGCCGCGCGTCGCCGTCGTCGACTACGGCTGCAAGCGCTCGATCCTGCGCCGCCTGGCCGGAGCGGGCGCGTCCGTCACGGTGCTGCCGCACGACGCCGACGCCGACGAGCTCGCGCGCTACGACGGCGTCCTGCTCTCGAACGGCCCCGGCGACCCGGAGCCGCTCGAGGGCGAGGTGGCGACGCTGACGGAGGTGCTCGGGCGCGTCCCGGTGCTCGGGATCTGCCTCGGCCACCAGCTCCTCGCGCGCGCGACGGGGCACGCGACGTTCAAGCTCCGCTTCGGCCACCGCGGCGCGAACCACCCCGTCGTCGAGCGCGCGAGCGGGCGGGTGCTCGTGACGAGCCAGAACCACGGCTTCGCGGTCGAGGCGACGGACGCGCGCGAGGCCACGCACGTCTCGCTCTACGACGGGACCGTGGAGGGCCTCGACTACCCGGAGCTGCGCGCGCGCTCCGTCCAGTTCCACCCCGAGGCCGGCCCCGGTCCGCACGACGCGTGGCCGATCATCGACGAGTGGGTCGAGGAGTTGCGCGATGCCGCGTAGGACGGATCTCCACTCGATATGCGTCATCGGGTCGGGCCCGATCGTCATCGGGCAGGCGTGCGAGTTCGACTACGCCGGCTGCCAGGCGCTGAAGGTCCTGCGCGCCGACGGCTTCCGGACGATCGTCGTCAATTCGAACCCGGCCACGATCATGACCGACCCCGGGTTCGCGGACCGGACGTACGTCGAGCCGCTCGACCTCGACTCGGTGGCGGGCGTGCTGGAGCGCGAGCGGCCCGACGCCCTGCTCCCGACGCTCGGGGGCCAGACGGCGCTGAACCTCGCGCGCGAGCTCGCCGAGAGCGGCGTCCTCGACGCGCTCGGCATCGAGCTGATCGGCGCGACGCTGCCCGCCATCCAGCGCGCCGAGGATCGAGAGCTCTTCCGCGACGCCGTGCGCGAGGCCGGCTTGCAGGTGCCGACGTCGTGGATCGTCGGCGACGCGAGCGAGCTCGGCGGGATCGGCCTCCCCGCCGTCGTGCGGCCGGCCTTCACGCTCGGCGGGCACGGGGGCGGCTTCGTGGCGACGGGCGACGAGCTGCGCCGGCAGGTCGAGCGCGGGCTGCACGAGAGCCCGATCGGGCAGGTCCTCGTCGAGGAGTCGGTGCGCGGGTGGGACGAGTTCGAGCTCGAGGTGATGCGCGACCGCAATGACAACGTCGTGATCGTTTGCTCGATCGAGAACCTGGATCCGATGGGCGTCCACACCGGCGACTCCGTCACCGTCGCGCCGCAGATGACCCTTTCCGACTGGGCCTACCAGGAGCTGCGCGACGCGGCGGCGGCCGTCGTGCGCACGGTCGGCGTCGAGTGCGGCGGCTCGAACATCCAGTTCGCGCGCCACCGCGAGACGGGCGAGTTGCGCGTGATCGAGATGAACCCACGCGTGTCGCGCTCGTCCGCGCTCGCCTCGAAGGCGACCGGCTACCCGATCGCCAAGGTCGCGGCGAAACTCGCGGTCGGCTACACGCTGGACGAGATCCCGAACGACCTCACCGGGACGACGCCCGCGAGCTTCGAGCCGACGCTCGACTACGTCGTCGTGAAGTTTCCCCGCTTCGCGTTCGAGAAGTTCCCCGGTGCCGACCGGACGCTCGGGACGCAGATGAAGTCCGTCGGCGAGGCGATGGGGATCGGGCGGACGTTCAGCGAGGCCTTCCTGAAGGCGATGCGCTCGCGCGAGCTCGACGCAGGCGTGCCCGCGCCGTGGGGCAACCTCGCCGAGGTTCCGGAGGAGGTGCACCCCTGGTTCCACGAGCAGCTCGAGCGCGCGCGGGCGACGCTCGGCTCCGTCGCGTCGCTCGACGATCTCGTCGCGGACGACTGGCTGCGCCTGAAGCGGGCGGGCTGGTCCGACGCCGCAGTCGCCGACGCGTGCGGAGCGTCGGAGGAGCGCGCGCGGGCGGCGCGGCGGGCGTGCGGAGTGCGTCCGGTGTACCGCCGCGTGGACTCCTGCGCCGGTGAGGTCGAGGCGCGCTCGAGCTACCTCTACTCCACGTGGGGCGAGGCGGACGAACCCGCCGACCGTGACCGCGCGTCGGTCGTGATCGTCGGCTCCGGGCCGAACCGGATCGGCCAGGGCATCGAGTTCGACTACTGCTGTGTGCACGCGGCGCAGAGCTTCCGGGCCCTCGGCTACGACGCGGTGCTCGTCAACTGCAACCCGGAGACGGTCTCGACCGACTACGACACGTCCGACCGTCTCTACTTCGAGCCGCTCGGCGTCGAGGAGGTGCTGGCGGTGTGCGAGCGCGAGCGCCCGCACGGCGTCGTCATCCAGTTCGGCGGCCAGACCCCGCTCAAGCTCGCGCGTGCGCTCGAGACGGCCGAGTTCCGGATCCTCGGCACGCCGTTCGACGCGATCGACCTCGCGGAGGACCGCGAGCGCTTCGGAGCGCTGCTCGGGCGCCTCGGCATCCGCTGCCCCGCGTGGGCGATCGCGGACGGCGCCGACGAGGCGGTTCGCGCCGCGGCCGACGTCGGCTACCCCGTGCTCGTCCGGCCGTCGTACGTGCTCGGCGGGCGCGCGATGCGCGTCTGCTACTCGCCCGAGGACGTGCGCGCGGCGATGGCGGGCGCCGCCGGCCGCGTGCTCGTCGACCGCTTCGTCGAGAGCGCGGTCGAGGTCGACGTCGACGCGCTCTGCGACGGGAGCGACACGTACGTCGCGGCGGTGATGCAGCACGTCGAGGAGGCGGGCGTTCATTCAGGCGACTCGTCGTGCGTGCTGCCGGCGCCGTCGCTCGGCCCGCTCCAGGCGCTGGAGGTGAACGACGTCGTCCGCCGGCTCGGCGCGGCGCTCGGCGTCGTGGGGCTGCTGAACGTCCAGCTCGCGTTCGCGGGCGGCGAGCTGCACGTGCTCGAGGTGAACCCGCGCGCCTCTCGCACGGTGCCGTTCGCGAGCAAGGCGACCGGCGTCAACCTCGTCGCCGCCGCGTGCCGCCTCGCTGCGGGCGAGCGGCTCGCCGAGCTTGCGCTTCCGGCCGAGCGCCCGCCCGCGCAGGTGAGCGTCAAGGCCGCCGTCCTTCCGTTCGCGCGCTTCCCGGGGAGCGATCCGGTGCTCGGCCCCGAGATGCGCTCGACCGGGGAGGTGATGGCGAGTGCCGCCGATTTTCCGACCGCGTTCGCGAAGGCCGAGCGCGCCGCGGGGCGGCCGCTGCCGGCCTCGGGGACCGCGTTCTTCTCGGTGCGCGACGCGGACAAGCCCCAGATCGTCTCGGTCGCCGCCGCGCTCGCAGGGCTCGGCTTCCGCCTCGTAGGGACCGACCGTCCGGCCGCGACGCTCGCAGCCGCCGGGCGCGCCGGCGAGCGCGGGCGCACGGAGGGCGCGGGCCCCGCCGGCGCCAGCGTCGGACACAGCAGCCCCCACCGGCGGTGGCAGCGGCGCGTGCTC
>JAUJMY010000032.1 GCA_030446625.1 Gaiellaceae bacterium | reverse complement strand
CGGACGCGCTGTCGGCGACGGAGGCGCTCGAGCTGGCGACGATCGGCTCCGCGCGAGCGCTCGGCCTCGTGGAGGAGGTGGGGTCGCTCGCGCCCGGCAAGCGCGCCGACCTCGCCGTCGTCTCGCTCGCGGGCTCGCCGTACCTGCCTTGGGAGGATCCGGCGGCCGCAGTCGTCTTCGGCGGCTCGCCGGAGCGCGTACTCTTGACGGTCGTCGACGGTGTCGAGCGCTACCGGAGAGGAGGGACCGAATGGCACGCAGTGACCGCCGGCGCGACCAGCGCGCGAAGGCGCCTGTTGCAGTCGCCAGGTACGAGAGCGCTCACGTAGGCACCGACGAACTGTTCTTCCAGCGCCTGCGGCGCCAGGCCAAGTGGATGTTCGTGTTCCTCGCGCTCGTCTTCGGCGTCGGCTTCGTCGCGTTCGGCGTGGGGTCGGACGTGCAGGGCGGAATCGCGGACGCGATCGGCGTGGGCGGCGGCGGCACGGGCCAGCCCTCGGTCGAGGACTCGCGCGAGCGGCTCGAGGAGAACCCGAACGACCCGACCGCGCTGCGCGACCTCGCGACCGCGCTCCAGACCGACGGCCGTCCCGAGGAGGCGATCGCGCCGCTCGAGCGCTACGTCCGGTTGCGACCGAACGACGAGGAGGTGCTCCGTCAGCTCGCGGGGGTGCACCTGACGAAGGCCACACGGCTGCGGAACGAGGCGCAGGAGGCGCAGCTCGAGGCGCAGGCGCTCGCGCCCGGGACGATCTTCCAGCCGCCGGCGAACACCCCGTTCGGGCAGGCGCTCTCGAAGGCCCCGATCACGCAGGCGGCGACGCAGCGCGCGAACGAGCGCCTGACCAGGGTCTACGGCGAGATGCAGAGCGCCTACCGCGACGCGAAGGAGACCTACGTCCGGCTCGCGCGGCTCGCGCCCGAGGATCCGAGCATCCAGCTCCAGCTCGCGGACGCCGCGATCAACTCCGGCGACACGCCGGCCGCGCTGACGGCCTACCGCCGCTTCGTGAAGCTCGCGCCCGACGATCCGACGACGCCGCTCGTGAGGCAGGAGATCAAGCGCCTCCAGGCCGCGTCCGCGCTCCAGCCCGGCGGTTAGACTGCCGCGGACGCGGAACCAGCCGCTCAAACCAGTTCCCCGGGAGCCAGATGAACTTCGACATCAAGACCGAGCAGTTGGGCGACGACCGCTACGTGATCGCGCTCGCCGGCGAGGTCGACCTCTACACCGCGCCCGAGTTCAAGCAGCAGTTGCTCGACGTGATCGCGCAGGGCGCGAAGAACGTGGTCGTCGACTTCACCGACACGACGTTCATCGACTCCACGACGCTCGGCGTTCTCGTCGGCGGCGTGAAGCGCCTGCGCTCGACCGACGGACAGCTCGCCCTCGTCTGCGCCGACCGCAACATCACGAAGATCTTCGAGATCACCGGGCTCGACCGCGTCTTCACGATCTACGCAACGCGCGCCGAGGCCGTCGACGGCATCGCGACCGCCGGCCCGACGCCTGCCTGACTTGGCCGCGCGACTCCTCGCGCTGGCTGCGCTCGCGACGAGCGCCGTCCTCCTCGCCGGCTGCGGCACCGTCGGGCGCGTGGAGGGCGGGAGCCAGGCGCGCGGGAAGGAGCTCTTCAACCAGAAGTGCGCGCAGTGCCACGCGCTGAAGGACGCGGGCGCGCGCGGCGTCATCGGCCCCGATCTCGACGCTGCCTTCGCGACGGTTCGCAGCGACGATCCCGGCCAGGGCTTCGACGAGAGCACGATCCGCGACGTGATCCGCGGGCAGATCGCCTATCCCGTCGAGGATCCCGCGACGGACGCACCGGGGATGCCCGCGAACCTCGTCACCGGCGAGGACGCCGACGCCGTCGCGGTGTACGTGGCGGCGGTCGCCGGGCTGCCGGTGAAGGACACGGGCCAGCAGGCAGCCGGGGGAGGCAAGGAGACGACCGACCCGAAGGAGATCTTCAACTCGCAGGGCTGCCAGGGGTGCCACGTCCTCTCGAAGGCGGGCGCGACGGGCACGGTCGGGCCGAATCTCGACGAGGCGAAGCCGGGCCTCGAGGAGGCGGTCGCGCAGATCAGGAACGGCGGCGGCGGGATGCCCGCCTACAAGGACGACCTGACCGAGCAGCAGATCCAGGCCGTCGCGAAGTACATCGCCGGCGGCAAGTAGGCCGCGGCTACGCGGCGCTGCGCGCGCGGACGATCCACGCCGCCACAGCGACCGAAAGCGCGACGAATACGACGAGCGCTGCCGTCGTCCCGAGCACGGCCTTCGCGAGGACGATCGCCGCGAAGTAGCCGAGGAGCAGGAGGACGAACCGGAACGCCTCGGCCTCGCTCCGGAGCGGGTTCAGCACATCGCCGATGATAAGCCGGAACTGATGCGGAGTTCCGGCTTGGGAGGGTCGACAGCGCGAGGCGGCGGCAAAGCCACCACCTCGCGCTCTCACGTTTGTCGCCGTATGACCTGCACGCGGCTTTTCCGCCTGCTCGTGGTGTGGCCCCATCTTCGCCCGAAGCTCCGGTGGCGATTAGGGCGCGACAGGAGGTAAAACGTAGCGTACAAGACCCTCCACAAGACGTACACGAAGTGCCAGTATATACCCGGGAAAGAGACGCCGT
>JAUJMY010000003.1 GCA_030446625.1 Gaiellaceae bacterium | reverse complement strand
CAGAGTTCGATTATTTTGTGTTGTGTTCTGTGGTGTGCTCGTCCGCGCGCAGCCGCCGCGGGTGGTTCTGCGCCGCGCCCGGGGGCCGGGGGGCGGGGGGCCCGTGGCGCGGGGGGGGGGGGGGGGCGGCGCGGTCCTCGCCGTGCTGGTGGGGGCGGGCGTCGGACGCCCCCCCCGCGACGAGGATCTCGAGCTGCTCGGGCGGGTACTCCAGCGCGAGCAGGTTCTCGAGCCGCCGCTCGATCACCTCCTCCTCGTTCCACGCCGCGACGACCACGCTCACCGTCGGCGTGAGCTCCGCCTTCCGCACCGGCCGGGCCCGCACGCGCGCGAGAGCCGCCGCGGCCGCGGGATAACCCACGTGCGTCCACGCGAGCGCCGCCAGCGACCCCCAGAACAGCGGCCTAAGCACGAGCTGCCTGGACCTCCCGCAACACCGCGCGGTACCGCTCGACCGCCACCCGCCGGTCGGCCTCCGCGACGAGGAACTCGCGCCCGCGCCGCCCCATCTCCTCGAGGTCGTACGCCCCCACGTGGGCGGCGCGGATCTCGCGCGCCAGCAGCTCCGGCCGCCCGGGCGGGACGACGACGCCGCACCCGACGCGGCGCACCAAGCGCGCCGTCTCGCTCTCCTCGTCGGCCGCGACGATCACCGGCCGCGCCGCCGCGAGGATCCCCCACATCCGGCTCGGGACGATGTAGCCGGCGAGCCCGCGGCCGAGCCCGACGACGTGGACGTCCGCGGTCGCGAGCGGCTGCGCGCGCGTCTCGTACGGCTGGTAGGGGAAGAAGCGCACCTTGTCCGCCTCGAGCCGCTCCGCGAGCGCGACGAGCTCCTCGTGGCGTGCGCCCGTCCCGATGATCGTCACGACCAGGTCGTCGAGGTCGCGCATGAACGTGGACGCGCGGATGAGCGCGTCGAGGTTCTGCGCGTGGCCGACGTTGCCGAAGTGCATGACGACGAAGGACTCGACGAGGCCGTGCTCGCGCGCCCAAGGATTGTCGCGCGAGAGCGGCTCGATCGCCTGCGCGTCGCCCCAGTTGGAGATGACGCGGATGCGCTCCGGCGGCACGCCCTTCGCCTCCAGCCGGCGCTGCATCGTCTCGCCGATCGCGACCACGCGGTCCGCGCGCTCGAGGTAGTAGCGGACGAGCGCGCCGAGCGCCGCGACGACGAGGGGGTTGTCGAGCCGCTCGAGCTCGACGGCGATCTCGGGAAAGACGTCCTGGCTGATCACGACGAGGGGCGCGCGGAAGCGACGCGCGACGACGGCGGCCGCGTCGCCGATGAACGGGGGGTCGGTCATGCAGAGCACGACATCGGGTCGTGGCTGCCGGAGGCTCTCGAGCAGCGTCAGCGCGAAGTACGTCGCGTAGTTGAGCGCGCGGCGCGACAGGCGGCGGCGGTCATACGCCGTGGAGCGGACGCGGATCACGTCGACGCCGTTCTCGAGCGCCCGGCCGCTCGCGCGGGCGCGCGGGCTCCCCGTCACGACGGTGACGTCGTAGTCGCGGGCGAGCTCCTCGCACAGCTCCGTGAGCAGGTTCGCGGTCGCCTCGACACCCGGCCGGTAGTACTGGTTCAGGACGAGCAGGCGCGGACGACCGGCGTTCTGCGGCACGTTTTCACGCTATATCGTCTCCGCGCCCGATGGTGCCCGCTGCGGATCTGGCCGTGCTGACGCAGGATCCGCGCTTCCGGGGCGGGGCGCTCGAGCAGACCCGTGCGTTCTGCCGCGGCGCGGGCGAGCTCGGGCGGCGACCGCACCTGCTCTACCTCTCGCGGCCTCACCTCGGCGGGCGCGACCTGGTCGCCGGCGACGTCGTCGAGACGGCCGTGTCGTCGCTCGTGCCGCGCGTCGAGGCGCTCGCCCAGCTCGCGGCGGCGCAGCGGCTCGCGCCGCTCGTGCGGCCCTCGCGCTCGCTGTGGGTCGTCGCCGCCGCAGCCGCGCACGGCGCCGCCGCGCCCAGGAGCGGGCGGCGCTATGCGTGCTGGATCGGGACGGCACTCGAGGCGGAATGGGCGTCGCGCGCCGCGGGCCTGCCGCGCTCGCGCCGCCTCGCCCTCCGCGCGAACGCGCCGATCCTGCGCCGGCTCGAGCGCGACGTCCTCCGGGGTGCCACGGCCGTGTACGCGACGTCGCCCGCCAGCCGCGCCGGCCTCGCCGAGCCCGCGGGCCTCGTGCCGGAGCGCGTGCGGATCCTGCCGATTCCCGTCGACGTCGTCCGCTTCGCACCCGGCGCCCCGCCGGCCGGGCCGAATCTCGTCTTCGTCGGCCGCGCGGACGACCCGCGCAAGAACGTCGCGCTCCTCCTCGCCGCCTTCCGCGCGGCGCGTGCCGAGATCCCCGACCTGCGACTTCGCCTCGTCGGCCCGCCGCCGCCGCCCGCGACCGTCCTGCCCCGAGGGGTCGAGGTCGTCGGCGAGGTCGCCGCCGCCGCCGACGAGCTCCGCCGCGCCGCGCTCTTCGTCCTCCCCTCGCTCCAGGAAGGGTTCGGGATCGTCGCGGCGGAGGCGCTCGCGAGCGGCGTCCCGGTCGTGACGACGCCGAGCGGCGGCCCGGAGGAGCTCGTGCGCGCCTCGAGCGGCGGCGTCGTCCTCGATCGGCACGACCCCGACGAGCTGGCGGCGACCCTCACGAGGCTGCTCGGCGACGCTGTTACGCTGGCGCGGATGGGCCGCGCCGGACGGGAGTACGTCGTGCGCGAGCATTCGCCGGCTCGTTTCCGCGCCCTCCTCGCGGACGCATTCGCGGAGCTCGACGCCCACGGCTGACATCGCCGCGGTCATCGGGAACCATCAGGGCGCGCACCTGCTGCGCGACTGCATCGAGAGCCTCCGCAGACAGACGAGGGCGCCTGCCGAGATCGTCGTCGTCGACGCCGGCTCGAGCGACGGGAGCGTCACGCTCGCGCAGGAGCTCGGCGCGCGCGTCGTCGCGACCGACAATCGCGGCCTCGGCCACCTCTACAACCGTGGCGCGCGCGCGTCCGACGCCGAGCTCGTGTTGCTCGCGAACAACGACGTCGCGTTCGACGAGCGTTGCCTCGAGCTGCTCGCGTCGGCGCTCGAGGACGACGGAGCGCGCTTCGCCGCGGACCCGCGCCAGGTCGACTGGGAGGCCTCGCGGCTCGTACACGCGCGCGTCGAGCTCCGTCGCGGTCCCTACGTCCGGCAGCCGCTGCCGGGATTCCGGCTCGACCTGACGGCGCACGCCCCGGGCCTCGTCCGGACGCTTCAGGCGAATGCCGGCGCGATGCTCGTGCGACGCTCGATGCTGCTCGAGCTCGGCGGCTTCGACGAGACGTTCTTCCTCGACTTCGAGGACCTCGATCTCTGCTGGCGCGCGTGGCTCCGCGGCTGGGAGAGCGTCTACGTGCCCGACGCATGGCTCCGCCACCACGTCGGCGCGACGACGGCGCACATCCGGCGGCGGCGCCTCGTCAACTCCCACCACAACATCGTCCGCTTCGCCCTCAAGTGCTTCCCGGCCGACGAGGCCGCGCGCGTCGTCGCCGGCGAGCTCCTGCGGCTCCCGCGGCACCCGCGCGTGATCGCACCCGCCCTCGCGTCGGTGCTGCGCGAGCTGCCCGAGATCCTCCGCCTCCGCCGGGAGCTCCGCCCCACACGCGCGTTCTTCGAGTGGGCGCTGGCGGGGCAGCCATGAAGGTCGTCGTCGTCTCGTGGGACCACGTCGGGACGCGCATGGCCGGGCCGGCGATCCGCGCCTACAGGCTCGCGCGGGAGCTTGCGAAGCGGTTCGACGTCACGCTCGTCGTCCCGTTCGAGACCGATCTCGCCGACGACTCGCTGCCGGTCCTCGTGGCGCGGCGGGACGACGCGCGGCGGTTGACGGCGATCGCGAGCAGGTTCGACGCCGTCGTCGCGCAACAGCTGCCGGTTCCGACCATGACCGCGCTGTCACGCGCCGGCGTCCGGGTCGTCTACGACCTCTACGCGCCGCTCAGCGTCGAGAACCTCGCGATCGACGCGCGGAAGGAGCCGTCCCGCTACCTCGAGCTCGCGTACCGCCTCACCGTCCTCACCGAGCGAACCTGCCTGCTCACCGGGAGCGGGTTCGTCTGCGCGAACGAGACGCAGCGCGACCTCTGGCTGGGCCAGCTCGCGGCGCTCGGCCGCGTCGACCGCGCCCGCTACGACGAGGACTCGTCGCTGCGCGCGCTCGTCGACGTCGTGCCGTTCGGTCTCGACCGCGAGCCGCCGCGCCCGGCGCCCGAGCCCGTGCTGAAGGGACGTGTCCCCGGGATTCGGCCGTCCGACCGCGTGTTGCTGTGGGGAAGCGGGGTCTGGAACTGGTTCGACCCGCTCACCGTCATCCGCGCGGTCGGTGAGCTCTCGCAGCGCCGCGACGACGTGCGCCTCTACTTCATCGGGCTGAGGCACCCGAACCCGGAGGTGGAGGAGATGGCGATGACGCGCCGGGCGGTCGCGCTCGCCGAGGAGCTCGGGCTGCGCGACCGCGTCGTCTTCTTCAACTTCGACTGGATCCCGTACGCGGAGCGCGGCAGCTACCTCGCCGAGGCCGACGTCGGGGTGTCGGCGCACTTCGACGACCTCGAGACACGCTACGCGTTCCGGATGCGCCTCGTCGACTATCTCTGGGCGGGCCTTCCGATCCTCACGAGCCGCGGCGATTCGCTGGGCGAGCTCGTCGAGGTGCGCGAGCTCGGACGCGCGCTCGCGCCGGAGGACGTCGCGGGCTGGGTCGCGGCGATCGACGAGCTGCTGGCGGACCGGGCCGCGTACGAGCGGGCGCGCGCGAACGTGCTCGAGGCCCGCGAGGATTTCGCGTGGCCCGTCGTCGCGCAGCCGCTCGCGGAGCTCGTGGCGCGCTCCGGGGCCGCTGTGGCTCCGGCCGTGCGGCTACGCGCCGCGGAGGCCGAGTACGTGTCGCTGCGCCTGCGGCTCGCGCTGCTCCGTCACGGTGCCCGCGGCGCCGCGGGGCGGCTCGTCGGGCGCGCGCGGGCGCGCGGGCCGAAGCTAGGGTAAGCGGCCGATGAGCGTGGGCGCGTACGTCGTTCCGGCTCGCGAAAGGCGCGAGAGGCTGCTCCACCAGGCGCGGATCCTCCGGGTCGTCGCCGCGTCGGAGTTCAAGCTCAAGTACGCCGAGTCGGTGCTCGGCTACGTCTGGTCGCTGATCAAGCCGCTCGCGATCTTCTCCGTCCTCTACTTCGTCTTCGGCCGGTTCTTCAGGCTCGAGGTCGGCGTCGAGCACTACCCGCTCTACCTGCTGCTCGGAATCGTCCTCTTCACGTACTTCTCCGACGCGACGACGCTCGCGATGCACTCGATCGTGACGCGCGGCGCGCTGCTGCGAAAGCTGGCGTTCCCGCGCCTCGTGATCCCGGTCTCGGTGACTGCGACGGCCGCGCTCACCTTCGGCGTGAACCTGCTCGCGGTGAGCGCGTTCGTCGCGTGGAACCGGGTCGTGCCCTCCGCCGCGTGGCTGCTGATCGTGCCGCTGCTGCTCGAGCTGTACGCATTCGTCCTCGGCGTGTCGCTGATCCTGGCGACGCTGTTCGTCCGCTTCCGCGACATCGGGCAGGTGTGGGAGCTCGGCGTCCAGCTCCTGTTCTACGCCTCGCCGATCATCTACCCGCTCGGGTTCCTCCCGCCGTGGGCGAAGCCGATCCTCGTCGCGAATCCGTTCGTGCAGGTGATCCAGGACCTGCGGGAGATCGTGATCGGACTGCCGGAGCGGGAGACGGTCGCGTTCGTCTACGGCGCGTCCACCGGGCGCCTGGTGCCGATCGGCGTCGCGCTCGCGGTCCTGCTCGCAGGCATCTTCGTGTTCCGACGCGAGGAGCCGTGGTTCGCAGAGCGCGTATGACCCGCCCGGCGATCGCCGTCGACGGCGTCTCGAAGAGCTTCCGCCTCCCGCACGAGCAGCACCTGAGCCTGAAGCAGCGCTTCCTCCACCCCGGCCGGCGGACGACCTACGAGGAGCACGAGGCGCTCCGCGACGTGTCGGTCGTCGTCGAGGAAGGCGAGTTCTTCGGGATCGTCGGCTCGAACGGGAGCGGCAAGAGCACGCTGCTGAAGATCGTCGGGGGCATCTACCGTGCCGACTCGGGCACGGTCCGCGTCCACGGCGCGCTCTCGCCCTTCATCGAGCTCGGCGTCGGCTTCAACCCCGACCTGAATGCCCGCGACAACATCCGCATCAACGGCACCCTGCTCGGCCTCACGCGGCGCGAGCTCGAGCGGAAGTTCGACGACATCGTCGGCTTCGCCGAGCTCGAGCGCTTCGTCGACCAGCGGCTGCGCAACTACTCGTCGGGGATGCAGCTGCGGCTGGCGTACTCGATCGCGATCCAGGTCCCCTTCGACATCCTCCTCCTCGACGAGGTTCTCGCCGTCGGCGACCAGGGCTTCCAGCAGAAGTGCTTCGGCACCTTCGACCGCTTCCGTGCGGAGGGGAAGACGGTCGTGTTCGTGAGCCATGACCTGGCGTCCGTCGAGCGCTTCTGCGACCGGGCGCTCCTGCTCGCGAACGGCGCCGCGGGCGCGCTCGACGCGGCCGCGGACGTCATCGCCGCGTATCGCGGCGAGCTCCCGCAGGATGCGTCGTCGCCGGGGGTCGCGGAGCGGCGGCACGAACCGCAGCCAGCCGCCTCAGCGTCGGCGGACGCGCTGCGCGAGCCTGCGTAGCTGCCAGCGGAGGCGCAGGAGCAGCGGGACGAGCGGGAGCCCCGATGCCGCTTGCGCGTGCAGGACTGCCCGCTTCAGGCGGTCGCGGCGCGCCGAGATCTCGTCGTACGAGCTCGGCTCCGGCAGCGGCTGGAAGATCGCGTGCGGCTCCACCCCCGCGTCGCCGAGCGGGAGCGCCGCGAACGCGCACTCGACCTCGACCTGGTAGACGTCGGCGGTGCTGCCGCGGAGGCCGAGCAGCGGCGCGAGCTCGAGGCTCAGGCTCGAATGCTTACCTTCGAGGTGGTACACGCGCGGCGCGAGGGCGTGGGCGTGAAGCGGGCACAGCGCAGCGAAGTCGCCGTCGTCCGCGAGCACGATCTCGACGGCGTCTGCGCCGCCGCGGCGCCAGCAGCGCACGACGAGCCGGTCGAAGCGGATGAGGGCGCGGACGCGCACCGGGTCCAGCCGGATGCTCGTGATCCCGTCGCCGGCGAGCATGCCGCGCACGTACGACAGGCCGAGCCGGTTCCGCCGTGGGAGGACTTGGACGCTCGCGTCGGCGGAATACCCCCACGCGCGTCCCATGTAGATGTGGAAGAGCCCGGTCTCGAGCGGCGAGCCGAAGGCTTCCCACGGAATCGCTCCAGTCGCCACCGCGGCCGTCGAGGCGCCGAGCTCCGCGTCGGCGAGCGCGGCCGTTCCGAAGGGCCAGTAGAGCTCCGTCATCGGAAGCGAGATGAGGCCGGCCGGGTCGAGGTGGCGCGCCATGGCCGCGGCGCGTCCCGCCGTCACGCCCTCGTTCTCGTGCGAGCCGTAGTTCTCGTCGTGCAGCCAGGTCCCGAGCGTCTCGGCCTCCCCGCGCGTCGGCGCCGCGACGGCGCGGACGATGCTCGCGAGAAGCAGTGGCTGCGCACCGTCGGCGAGCGGCGCGATCTGCGCCGGCACCTCGCTCCGGTACCGACTCCACTCGCGCTGAAACGCGATCATCCCGCGCTGGACCGCCTCGACCTGCCGCTGCTGTGCGGCAAGGTCGGTCGCGTCCGCCAGTATCGGCCGGAGCGCGGCGTCGAACCCGATCTGCGAGCCGTACGGCGGCATGCACGCCTGCTCGAGGATCTCGGGGCTGCGGATGATGGTTTGCACGGCCGCGTCGGGAACGCCGACGTGCGCGAGGAACGCCTCCGCCTGCACCCCGTCGAGCAGGCGGTCCACGATCCGCTCCTGCGTCAGGAGGTAGAGCCCGACGAGCTCGACGTCGACGCCCGCGGCGCGCAGGATCCGCTGCGCGTACGCCTGGATCGTCGCCGCCCAGCCGATGTCGACGAGGACCGCCTCCCCGTTGGGCTCGAGCCTCTCGCGGAGGTAGCGGACGACGCGGTCGCGAAGCGTCGCGGCATTCGCGACGACCCGCTCGCGCACCCGGGCGTTCGACGTGAGCTCGTCGAGCACCGCGTCGCGGACGCGCGCGTCGTTCAGCCGCGCCGCGGCGTGCCGAGCGAGCACGGGCGACTCGTCGACGTCGACCCCGAGTGTCGCGCAGAGCTCGCACACCGTCGGCATCTGGCGACGCAGGAGCAGGCGCGTCACCTCTTCGCGGCTCCCCTCGAGGATCGCCGCGCGCACGCAGACGCGGCGTGAGAGCCAGAGCGGCTCGGCGACGACTCCCGAGCCGAGCGGGCCGGCCGCGTTGTTCACGAGCCTCGCGAGCAGCTCGCCCTCGCGCATCAGGCAGAACACCTTCTTCGCGCCGCGCGCCTGGGCCCGCTCGTGCACCCACTCCGCGAACGCGGTGCAGGCCGGGCCGAGGCTCACGGCGCCGAAGCGCCAGTACGGCTGTAGCGCCTCCGGAAGCTCCTCGAGGTCGGATCGGTGGAGGACCTTCGAGCGCAGCGCCGAGAGCCCGAAGTCGCCGTGGCGCGAGTCGAGCTCCGGGGGACCCTCGCGGGCGATGATCTCGCGCAGCTCGTCCGGCCGTCGCTCGAAGTAGATCGTGCGAATCCCGAGGCGGGCCGGCGAGCGCACGTCCGCGTCCTCGTTGTCGCCGATGTGGAGCAGCTCGTGCGGCTGCTTCCGAAGGGACGAGAGGACGACGCGGAAGAGCCCGCTCCCCTTCCCCTTGCCGTGCTGGCTCGACGTGAAGATCCGGTCGACGGCGACGAGCGAGAGCGTGTCCGCGAGCAGGAACCGGATCTCCTCCTCGCTGAGGTACGTGTCCGATACGCCGACGACGGCCTTCCCGCGCTCGTGGGCGAAGCGGACGAGCTCGACGACGTCGAGGTCCGGCACGATCAAGTCGCGCTCGACCTCGAGCTCGATGCGCGCCACCTCGTCGACGGCGCGGCCGCAAAAGATCGGCGGCGGGATCTCTTCGTACACGGCTTGCAGCGACACCTCGACGCCCCTCCCGGCGCCGTACAGGCGAGCTCGCGCGCGCTGCTCCGCCGCGATCCGCAGTTTCTTGAAGGCGCCGGGAGCGACGTGGACGGCGAGCGCGTCGCGCTCGCGCAGCCGCTCCGCCACGAGCGGGAACGCGTCGACCGGCTCGGGCACCTTGCGCCAGATCAGCGTGTCGAAGATGTCGAGCGACAGGACGCCGACGGAGCCGCCGTCGAGGAGGCGGAACGCGGGCTCGAGCCGCGCGTCGCGGCGCCGTCCGACCGTTGTCACCCCAGTTCCGGTGCTCTGGCTCGCGGCGGTGTCCACGTCAGATCTCGAGGCGGCGGAAGACTGGCCGCGGGAGCTGGCGCAGCGCAAACATCACGACGCGCAAGAAGGGCGGCACCCAGACGGTGTGGGCGTCGCGGCGCACGCCGTCGAGTATGGCCTCGGCAACGCCCTCCGGCGTGGTCGCGAACGGCACGGGCCTGAGCCCCGCGGTCATCTTCGAGCGCACGAAGCCCGGGCGGACGACGAGGACGTGGACTCCCGTACCGGCGAGCGAGTCGCCGAGGCCCTGCGCGTACGCGTCGAGTCCGGCCTTCGAGGCGCCGTAGACGAAGTTCGACTTGCGCGCACGCTCCGCGGCCACCGACGAGAGCACGACGATCGTGCCGTGACCCTGGCGGCGCAACCGAGCGGCGAGGGGAACGAGCACCGATACGGCGCCGACGAAGTTCGTCCGGACGACTGCGAGCGCCGCCTCGGCATCGGTCTCGCTCACTGCGTGCTCGCCGAGCACGCCGAACGCCACGAGCACGAGGTCGATGTCACCGTGGCGGTCGAAGACGTCGTCGACGAAGGCGCCGTGCGTTTCCGTCTCGAGCGCGTCGAAGCGCACGGCGTCGACGGTCGCGGCGCCCGCACGCCGGAGCTCGTCGACCTCCGACCGCACCCGCTCGGGGTCGCGCGCGCCGAGGACGACCGTACGTGCCCGGCCCGTGACGAGCCGCCGCACGGTTGCGAGGGCGATCTCGGAGCCGCCGCCGAGGACGAGGACCGACTGGACGGATCCTAGAGCGTCCTTCACCGCATCGCCGCGGTCACGGCAGCCGCAATCTCCGCCCGAGATCGGAACACATGACGCGTTCGCGGTCGACGCCGTTTCGGATCGCGCGCCAACGCTCGAGGCTGGGGTACATCTCCGCAACCAGCTCCGGCCTGAGCCGCGAGTCCTTCGCAAGGTAGACGCGGCCGCCGGCGGCCACGACCTCCTCGTCCAGCTCGTCCAGGAGCGCCGGGAGTCCCGGCGTCGCAGCCGGGATGTCCAGCGCGAGCGTCCAGCCCGGCATCGGGAACGAGATCAACCCGCGCTGCGCGCCGAAGCGCTTGAGCACCGTGAGGAACGACGGCGTGCGGGCGCCGCTCAGGCGCTCCAGGGCCTTCTCGAGCGTCGCCTCGGCGCCGAACGGCACCACGAACTGGTACTGGATGAAGCCGCGCCGCCCGTACAGGCGGTTCCAGTCCGACAGCGCGTCGAGGGGATAGAAGAACGAGTACGGCGACTCGAGTCGATCCCGCTCCTCCGCCGGCGCCTTGAGGAACCAGAGCTTGTTGAACGCGGCGATCGCGGCCGGGCCGAGCAGATTCGGCGTCCACGCCGGAACCCGAAGCGTCCGCGGCGGCGAGACCGCGAGCGGGTCGGCGCGATGCCCGCGAGGCAGGTCGGCGAGCGCGGCATGGTTGCCGCGGATCAGGACCGAGCGTCCGAGCCGCGCGCCGCGCGCCAGCGAGTCGACCCAGGCGACGGAGTACCGATACGCGTCGTCCCCGCGCTCCATCCGCGCCATGACGTCGGCCAGGTCGCGCGTCCGCTCCCGGTCGACGCGGATCCACGCCGTCTCGACGCGCAGGAGCTGAAGCGTCACGGCGAGGATCACGCCGGTGAGGCCGAGCCCGCCGGCCGTCGCCCAGAACAGGTCCGGCTCCGTCTCGCGCGTCACCGTGACCCGCCCTCTATCCGGTGTCTCGAGCTCGAAGGAGACGACGTGGTCGCAGAAGCTGCCGTCGACGTGATGGTTCTTGCCGTGGACGTCGCACGCGATCGCGCCGCCGACGGTGACGAAGCGCGTGCCGGGAGTGACGGCGACGAACCAGCCGAGCGGGAGGAGGGTCCGGACGAGCTTCCCGAGGCTGATCCCCGCATCGACGGTCACGCGGCCCGCAGCGAGGTCGATGTCGCGCACGGCGTCGAAACGCGTCGTCGAGAGGACGAGGCCGCCCGCGTTCTGCGCCGCGTCGCCGTAGCTGCGCCCCAGGCCGCGCGCGATCGCGCCGCGCCCGCCGGCCGCGGCGAGAGCGGGCGCGACACTCGCGTCGCTGCGCAGCTCGTAGAGGTTGGCAGCGGTCGCCGCGGTTCGTCCCCAGCCGCTGAGCAGCCGCCGGTCCGAGGCGGCCGTGGGCGGGTGCTCGTCCGCCACCGCGGCGGCGGCGACCGGCTCGCGAGCCGCTGCGCCGCGCTGTGCTACAGCGCGCACGGCGATCGAGCTTCCCGCGCCGGGCCGGAGAGAACGCCTGGCGCAGCGAAGGCACGTGCGCCCGCGCGATCAGCCACCAAGGTAGACCCCGCAGGCGAAGACGCCGAGCCACGCGACGGCGGTGACGAGCAACGTGCGGTCGCCGAGCACGATCTCCTCGGGCGCGCTGCCGCCGCCGCCGTCGAGAAGGAGGGCGTACCGCAGCACGAACAGCACGAACGGGACGACCGAGAGCTCGTACCAGGGGAAGCCGTCGGCGAGCGCCGCCTGCTCGAACGCCCACAGGCAGTACGCGGTCGTGGCCACCGCGGAGGCAAACGCCCACACGTAGCGGAAGAAGTCGCGCGACGGCGTCTGCGACGAGACGGCCGGGCGAGCCTCGCCGAGCTCACGCTGATCGGCGTAGCGCTTCCCGGCGACGACGAACAGCGAGCCGAAGGACGCGACGATCAGGAACCAGCGCGAGAGCGGTACGGCAGCTGCGAGCCCGCCGGCGACGGCGCGGACGATGAACCCGGACGCCACCGCCGCCATGTCGACGACAGCGATGCGCTTCAGCCAGAGCGAGTAGCTCGTCGTCAGCACGACGTAGAACGTGATCGCGCCGAGAAAGCGGACTCCGACGGCGAGCGAGAGCGCGAGCGCGGCGGCGAGCAGCGCAACGCCGACCGTCACCGCCTGCGCCGGAGTCACGAGCCCCGCCGCCACCGGCCGCTTCCGCTTGCGCGGATGGCGCCGGTCGGCCTCCGCGTCGCGCACGTCGTTCAGCAGGTACGTGCCGCTCGAGGCGAGACAGAAGGCGACGAACGCGAGGAGGACGCGGAATGCTGTCGGTCCGTCCGTCAGCACGCCCGCGGCTGCCGGGGCCGCCGCGACGAGCGCGTTCTTCAGCCACTGCTTCGGCCGCGTCCCGCGCAGGAGCGCTGCGGCTACGCTGCCGCGCGGTTGCGGGTCGAGCCCGGCCCTTTCCCCTCCGGGCGCGGGCGCGACGTGCTCGGTCGTCGGCGCAGGCTGCTTCACGACCTGCGCTTCGTGCGACGGCTGCCTCAAGCCGGAGACGATATCGGCGGAGTCAGGCGCTACGGAGAGGTGGACGCCGTCTCGCTCGCCGGATCCCAGCCGAGCCGCCGGCACGTCGCGGTCACGGCGAAGGTCGGGGGCTGGATGTTCGGCGCGATCGGTATCCGCGTCTCGTTCGGCGGCCGCGTCCTCTCCAGGAGCGACCCGACGAGGGGGACGCGCTCGCCCGGTCGGCGCGTCTCCGGGCAATAGTCGCGTGCCTCCGCGAGCGTCGCGCGCCAGCTCGGGCCGGCAGTGCGGACGGCGACGACGGGATAGCTCGTCAGCACGAGCGCGCCCATGAAGAGGGTGAAGCCGTACCGGAGGTTCCGCCAGCCGACGCTGCTGACGCGCGGATCGCGGCGCTCGAGCACCGCGAGGAACGCCACGACGAGGAACAGGATCGGGACGACCGTGTAGCGCGACCCGTTCAGGTTGAAGTTCGCGCGGTCGAGGAAGTTCTCGGTCCCGCGCAACATCAGCGGCACCGCGAGGAAGGCGGCGGAGTACGCGACGCTCGCAGCGACGAGCAGACGCGTGCGCCGGTCACCCCGCACGAGCGCATAGACGGTGACGGCCACGACCACTGCGAGGGCGCCGTAGGCGAACCACCAGCCGAACCTGATCCAGAAGTCGTCGAGGAACACGTCCCCGACCAGCAGCGACCCGGCGACCCGCAGCGCGAAGATGCTCGGGACGTCGCTCCAGCGCGACTCCGCGTACGGGTCGGGCGGATCGCTCGCGGCGCCGACGGCGAGCTGCAGCGCGAGCGCAGCCGCGAACAGGATCGGCACCGAACGCACCCGCCACGTCCGGCTCCTGACCGCGTGCAGGACGGCGAGCGGCAGGAACAGCCCGGCGAGCGGGTCGCTGAGGACGGCCGCGACGGCGACGACGGCGCCGGAGACGACTGCGAGCCACGAGTCGGACGCGAACAGGAAGACCCAGAAGCACGCGAAGACGAGGTACCAGTGGAGGTTGGCCGCGTTCGCGTTCGTCTCGTACCCCGCGGCCGGGAGCAGCACGAAGAGGACCGCGAGCAGCGCGCGCGCCCACTGCGACGACAACATCGCGGCTGCCGCGAAGTAGACGTAGACGGCGAGCAGCGACACGACGAGGGCGGACGACGCGGCGAAGACGAACGCGGCCGCGTCGATCGGCAGGGCCGCCGCGAGCGCGCCGATGAGCCTGGGCACGAGATGCAGGTAGCTGTTGTACGGCTCGAACAGCGTCGGCAGGAACGCGCCGTCGAGCGCGTCGGTCAGGAAGATGCCGCCGTCCTCCTGCCAGAGGCTGTCCCACGAAGGCACGCCGGGCTGGCGCGCGAGCTGCAGAGCCGTCGCAACGCAGATCCAGGCCGCGCCGAGGAGGAGACCGGAGAGCGACACTCGCACGCCGACCCCCGGCCGGCCGTCGTGGAGGCGCGCGACGGACACGCTCCGGCGATCGTAGCTGTGCACGCGCCGTGCGCGTGACCTCGTCCACGGCCGCGTCTATTCTTCGGTCGCGCGGTCGAGGCGTCGCGGCTCGCAGCGACGCCGAGGCTCGGCGCCGACCGATGAACGCGATCGCGCACAACGCGCACTACTTCGCCCACAGCTGCGGGCTCCGGTACACCCGCGACGAGCCGCACTGGACGGCGTTCTTCGGCGAGATCGCGGACCGGATCGTGCGCGACATCGGCCCCGCGACCGTCCTCGACGCCGGTTGCGCCGTCGGCTTCCTCGTGGAGGCGCTCCGCGACCGGGGGGTCGAGGCGTACGGCATCGACGTGTCCGAGTACGCGCTCGCGCAGGTCCCGCCGGCGATCGGGGACGCGTTCCGGCGCGCATCGGTGACCGACCCGTTCCCGCGCGACTACGACCTGATCGTGTGCATAGAGGTGCTCGAGCACCTTCCGGCGCGGGCAGCTGAGGCCGCCGTCGCGAACATCTGCGCCCACACGCGCGACGTCATCTTCTCGTCGACGCCCTCGGACTTCGACGAGGCGACGCACGTGAACGTCCAGCCGCCGGAGTACTGGGCGGAGCTCTTCGGCCGGCACGGGTTCTTCCGCGACGTCGAGTACGACGGGTCGTTCATCACTCCGTGGGCCGCGCGGTACTGCAAGGTCGACGAACCGGTTGCGCGGGCGCTCGCGCGGTACGAGCGCCGTCTCTGGCAACTCCTGCGCGAGAACCAGAGCGTCCGCCAGAAGCTGATCGAGCAGCGCGACGAGCTGTCGCGCCGCGAGCGCGAGCTCGCGTCGGCGCATCCCGCCGCGACTCCCGACGCGCAGCTGGCGCGCGCGCTCGCGGAGGCGCAGGCAGAGCTGGATCGACTGCGCCGGACGCGGACCTTCCGCTACACGGCCGGCGCGCGCGCTCTCTACGGCGGCCTGCGCCGGCTCCGGCGCCGCTCTGCGAAGCGCGTGCTCGTGTTCAGCGGCGACCACGTCCCGATCTCGGGGCTGCCGACGACGGGGTCCGGGCTGCGCGCGTGGGGTCTCGGCCAGGGCCTCCAGAGTCGCGGCCACGACGTCGTCTTCTCGTTGCCGCGCGTCTCGCTCGCTCGCTACGCCGGCGTCGTCAGCGCCGACGTCGTGGCTCACTCGTGGGACGACTTCGCGATGAGCGACGTCGTCGGCGCGGTGCAGCCCGACGTCGTCGTCCTCTGCGGGTGGGCGCTCTCGCCCCACCTCGGGACCTGCTGCGCGGGACGGATCCCCGTCGTCCTCGACCAGCACGGACCGCACATGCTCGAGCGCGACTACCAGGGCTTCGGAGAAAGCGACTCGAACGCGGCCGTCAAGACCGCCGCCCTTGCCGCGTGCGACTACTTCTCGTGCGCCGGCGAGCGGCAGCGCCCGTACTTCGAATCGTGGCTCGAGCGGGCCGGGTGGACCGAGCGCGAGCGGCGCGAGCGTGCGGCCGCAGTGCGCGTCTCACTTGCGCCCGAGCTGCCCGCGCGCGCGCCGGAGGCGGAGCCGTCGTTCGTCTTCGGCGGCGTGTTCCTCCCGTGGCAGGACCCGACGCGCGCGCTGACGACGCTCGTGGACGAGCTGGAGCGGCGCGGGCGGGGCAGGCTCCGGATCTTCGGCGGCAAGCACCCGTGGCTCCCGATCCCGACGGGCGTCTACGACGACCTGCTCGAGCGGCTCGAGGCGAGCGAGCACGCGGACGTCGCCGGTCACGTCGCGCACGCAGAGCTGATCGGCGCGTACACGCGCTCGCACGTGGCGATCGACCTCATGGAGCGGAACGCGGAGCGCGAGCTCGCCTTCACGACGCGAACGGTCGAGTACCTCTGGTGCGGCTTGCCCGTGATCTACAACGACTACTCGGAGCTGTCGGAGCTGATCCGGGAGTACGACGCCGGCTGGACGCTCGATCCGGCCGACTCGGACGGGCTTCGCGCGGCGATCTCCGAGATCCTCGACGACGAGCGGCGCGTCGCCGAGAAGAGCGCGAATGCCCAGAGGCTCGTGCGCGAGCGGCTGACGTGGGACCGAACGATCGCCCCGATCGACGGCTTCGTTCGCACCGCGGCGCTCCGGCCCCGGGATTCACGCGTGACGGCCGTGGCGTGACGGCGTGGCGGATGCCGTGCCGGAGCCGGTCCGGATCCTGTACGTCCACCACCGCAGCGAACGCAGCGGCGCCTCGGGGGCGCTTGCCGGGCTCGTCTCACGGCTCGACCGGACGCGCTTCGAGCCGCACGTCTTCTGCGCGGCCGGCGGCGCCGCACACCAGCTGCGCGAGGCGGGAGCGACGGTGCACACCGGCAGCGTGGCCGCGTTCACGCACATCTGGGCGAGCACGTACCACGGCCGCCGCTGGCTACTGCTCGTGCGCGAGCTCGCGTGGCTCGCACCGCACCTCGCGGGCCTGAGACGAACGCTGCGACGCGGCCACTTCGCGCTCGTCCACCTGAACGACTCACCCCTGGTTCCTGCCGCGTGGCTCGCGCGGCGGGCCGGACTGCCCGTCGTCTGGCACCTGCGCTCCGCGCTGCCCGAGGACGACGGCAGCCGGCGAAGCGTCCTCCTGCGCCGCGCGATCCGGACGCTCTCGACGAGGACCGTCGCGATCAACGACGACGTCGCGACGAGCTTCGACGTCGGCGCCGCCGTCGTCCCGGATCCTGTCGACCTCGACCGCTTCCGGCCGGCCGAGCGACGCCGGTCGAAGGCGGAGCTGGGGCTCGACGAGGAGCGCCCGCTCGTCTGCTTCTTCGGCTACCTCTACCCGGCGAAGGGTTTCCGGGAATTCATCGGCGCGGCAGCGCGCACGCGCGACGTCGGCGTCGAGGCGACGTGGCTTCTCGTCGGCGGCGGCGTCCGCGACCGTGACTTCTTCCGCCGGGCGCGCGGGCGGGCGCTGCTCCGGCTCGGCCTCACCCGCGACTACGAGCACGAGGCGCGCGAGCTCGTCGCGTCGCTCGGCCTCGCGGACGTCGTGCGGCTCGTCCCGTACGGCGACACCGCACCGTACTTCCACGCGGCCGACGTCGTCGTGGTGCCGTCGCAGGGCCCGGAGGTCGGGCTCCCGGCGATCGAGGCCGGCGCCGCAGGCGTCCCCGTCGTCGCGACGGGGACGCGCACGGGCGGCGGTGTCCTCGTCCCCGGCGAGACCGGCATCGTCGCGGACGGCCGCGACGCGGGCAGCATCGCGTGCGCGGTGGTCGAGCTCCTGCGAGATCCGGAGCGTGCACGCAGCCTCGGCGCGGCGGGACGGGCGCACGTCGAGCGGCGGTTCGACGCCGCTCGTGCCGTGCGCGGGCTCGAGGCGATCTACGTGGACGCGCTCGGGCGCGCCGGCCCCTAGAGACGCCGATCCACCGCGCCGCTTAGCTCGCCCGGGTCCGGCTCGAGCGCATCCGCCGCGGTGCGAGCACGCCTCGGCGCGCCGAGGTTCGCCGTCGAGCGGACGACGTAGAGCGGCCGGTGCTTGACCTCGTCGTAGATGCGCCCGATGTACTCGCCGATCAGCCCGAGCGTCATCAGCTGGATGCCGCCGATGAACAGGATCGCGAACAGCAGCGTCGGCACGCCGCGCTCGTAGATGCCGGCATAGCGCGCGATGATCGTGAGCGGGAGCGCGAGGAACGCAACCGCGGTGGCCAGGAAGCCGATGTAGCTCGCGATCTGGAGCGGGACGTGGGAGAAGGACGACACGCCGTCGATCGCGAAGCGGACCATCTTGCGCAGCGGGTACTTCGTCTCGCCCGCGAACCGCGCGTCGCGGTCGTAGTCGACGGTCGCGTGCGAGAACCCGACCCACCCCGTCATCCCGCGCAGGAAGCGCGCGCGCTCCCGCAGCCGCAGGAGCGCGTCGAGCGCAGCGCGGTCGAGCAGGCGGAAGTCGCCGGCATTCGGCTCGAGCCGGATGCTCGCGAGGCGGCCCATGAGCGAGTAGAACCAGCGCGCGGTGGCGAGCTTGAACCGCGTCTCTCCCGGCCGCTCGCGCCGCCTCGCGACGACGACGTCGGCACCGCGGCGCCACTCCTCCAGCAGCTCGTGCACGACCTCGGGCGGATCCTGGAGATCGCCGTCCATCATCACGGCGGCGTCACCCGCCGCGTGATCGAGGCCCGCCGTCAGCGCGAGCTGGTGCCCGAACGGGCGCGAGAGGTGGATGACGCGGAGTCTCGGGTCGGAGGCCGCGAGCTCGTCGAGGATCGCAGGCGTCGCGTCCGTCGAACCGTCGTCGACGACGACGAGCTCGAACGGGACGCCCTCCAGTGCGCTGGTGACGCGGCGGTGGAACTCGCGGACGATCGCCTCCTCGTTCAGCATCGGCGCGACGACGCTGAGCAGTTCGACCTCGCGCCTCTGCTCCGTCGCGCTCACGCGGACGCTCCGCCGGCCGCGCCGCGGACCGCACTCGGCCGGGCGTCCGCGAGCGAGGACTCGAGCAGCCGCGCGGCCTCGTTCCCGAGCCGCACCGAGTAGTTGGTACCCCGGTCCTCGGGGTAGATCTGGGTCGTGTTCGCGAGCAGGAGCCCCGGGACGCCGGTCGTCGCCGGCGGGATGCGTGTGCGGTAGCCGACGGTGACGATCGGCTGCGCAGCCGGCTCCTGGAAGCGCCACCGCTGCTTCACCCACGAACGTGAGAACGCGGGGTTGACCTTCCGCAGGCCCGGCTCGTAGCGCTCGAGGAGCTCGTCGGCGTCGAGCGAGAGCAGCTCGTCGCCGGCCGGCTTGTAGTTCGCCACGTACAGGAAGCGGCGCCCTCCGTACCGGCGCGGCTCGATCAGGTTCGTGTGCTCGATCAGCCCGACGAACGGGAGCTCGAGGTCGGCGACGTTCGTCCAGTAGTACGGCGACAGCGGGCGGTCGAGCTCCAGCAGCAGGCAGAGCGCGGTGTAGTACTCGATCGAGCGGAGCCGCTCGAGGTACGCGGATCCCACCTCCGCGGCGAGCTCGGCGTCCAGCAGCTGCTCGAAGACGTCCGACGGGACGGTGGCAAGTACGCCGTCGTAGCCTCCGTCGACCTCGGGGCGGACGCCGAACCGGCGGGGATCGTGGCCCCGGCGGAACGAGCCGGGCTCGCCGGGGGTGACGCGGAAGCGGGGCCCGTCTCGCGAGATGCGCGCAGCGGGACAGTCAATCAGCACGCGGCCTCCGCACGCCTCGATGCTCGACTGGAGCCGCTGGAAGAGGAGCTCCCAGCTCGAGCGGGGGTAGACGAGCACCTCCTGCCTCGCCTGCTCTCCCTTGATCTGGCGGCGGAGCGTCAGCTTGCTCCAGAGCCACGCCATCGAAAGGTCGTCCGCGCGGTCGCCGAACTTGCCGCGCAGCAGCGGGCCCCACACGTTCTCGTACGCCGGCCCGCCCATCGTCCGCTGGATCCACTCGCGCGCGGTCTGCGACTCGAACGGCTCGACACCGCCGTTACGCCTCTGGAGCATCACCACCGCGAGTCCCATGCGCACCCGAGAGAGCGGCGGGAGGGGCCGGAACCGGAGCAGATCGAGCGGCGTCGTGAACGGATAGCTGCGCCCGCCGGTGAAGATCGCGACCGTCGAGGGGCGCTGCTCGAGCTCGTCCGGCAGGCCGAGCTCGTCGTAGAGCTCGGCGATGTGGCGGTCGCTCGTGAAGAGGTGGTGGTAGTAGCGCTCGAGCAGGTGCCCCTGGCCGACGTCGATCGTGGCGGCCTGGCCCCCGAGTCCCGGCCAGCGCTCGTAGACGTCGCAGACGTGGCCGCCCGCCGAGAGCCGGTGCGCCGCGGTGAGCCCCGCCACCCCGGCCCCGATCACCGCGACTTTCACGCCTCGCCCATCCGCAGACGCGCCCCGCGCACGCGCGAGACGCCGCCGTAATAGACGGCGAGCAGGACGAAGCCGAGGGCCGTGATCGGCACGACGAGGACGAAGCGGAGCACGAGGAGGTACGAGACGGCGAGGGCACCCGTCGCACCGATCGCCTTCGTGGCGAAGACGACCGACGCGTCGAGCGTGCCGGCGTACCCCGGTCCGGACGGGACGATCACGAAGATCGACGTGAGCGCGACGACGTAGAGCGCCTCGAAGGCGCTCATGTCGAGGTCGACGGCGTGCGCGACCGCGACATAGGTCGCCGCCTCGAGCACCCAGATCGCGACCGTGAGCGCGAGCAGCGCAGCCGCGCCGCGGCCGCGGAGAGCCGCGCCCGCCGCCAGCACCGGCCGCCCGAGCTCCGCGAGCCGCCGCAGCCGGCGCGCGCGCCGCGCGACGACGAGCCCGACGGCGACGGCTCCGAGCACGGCCGCCGCCAGCGCCCCCGCGACGGCGAGCCGCGTTCCCGAGGGAACCGCCACGTCCGTGAGGACGCCGTACGCGACGATCGAGAAGACGGCCACGAGGACAAGGACGTCGAGAACGCGCTCGGCCACGAGCGTCCCGAGGATCGAGCGCTTCGAGGTGGCCGCGCGCGGCGCGAGCAGCCAGATCCGGAGCGCGTCGCCTCCTCGCGCAGGGAGGACGTTGTTGCCCATGTAGCCGACGACGGTGAGCCGGTAGACGTCCGCGCGCGCCGAGCGCGCGCCGGCGCCGCGCAGCAGGTAGAGCCATCGCTCCGCGCGCAGCGCCGTTCCCAGCCCGTAGACGGCGATCGCCGCGAGCAGCGCCGCGATCCCCCCGCTGTCCGACGGCAGCGTCGGCCGTTCCTGGTGAACCGCCCACCACGCTACAGCCGCCAGCGAGACGATCGACACGACCAGCCCGACGATCCACGTGCGCGAGTCGCGGGCGCGCGAGAGCTCGCTCTCGGCCGCCGGGTCTGCCGCCGCGGGTGAGCCTCCGCTCATGCGACCTCCGCCCGCCCCCACACGCCTCGCAGAGTACCGATCGCCCTCATACGCCTCGTCCGCAGGAGACCGCGGTCGATCGGGCATGCTTGGCCGATGGCGTCTACCGCGCCCGGCCTCGGACGCCGGACCGCGCAGATCCCGCGTCGCCTCGGCCGCCGGGCCCTCGCCGCGTCGCACGGGCTCCTCGCGCGGCCAGTCGTGGCAGGCGCGCTCGCCGGCGGCCTCGTCCGCCTGCCGCGAATCAACGATCCCGTGACGATCGACGTCTCGGTCTACCTCACCATCGCGACGGCCTGGCTCCGCGGCCTCGTTCCCTACCGCGACGTCTTCGACCACAAGGGGCCGCTCGTCTACGAGCTCTTCGCGCTGTTCGAGCTCGTCTCCCCGACCTCGCCCCACGCGGTGCGCCTCCTGCTCTTCGCGCTCTTCGTCGTCTCGCTCGCGTCGCTCGCAGCGCTCGTGCGCCGGCACGCAGGCGAGCGGGCGGCGTGGCTCGCGGTCCTCGTCTACGCCGTGGCTGCCTCCGGAGACGTCTACGACGGCGCGGATCCGAACCTCGAGCAGCTCTCGCTCCCGCTCGGGATCGCGGCGATCGACCTCGCCGATCGCTACGCCGCGAGCCGGCGCGCTCGCTTCGCCGCCGGGGCCGGTGCCGCGGTCGCGGGTCTCGCGCTCTTCAAGCCGCAGCTCGCGTTCTCGGCGCCGCTCGTCGGCCTGCTGCTGTTCCTGCCGCGCCCGGGGCGCGCTCGCGCGCTCGTGGCGGCCGCGGGAGCGGGCGTCCTCACCGCGGGCGCGATCATGCTCCCGTACGCGCTGGCCGGAGCGCTCGGAGCCGCGCAGCACAGCCTGCTCGACTACAACCGCCTGTACGCCGGCGCCGGCCGCGTCGACCTCTTCGGCCGGGCGCCAGACGAGCAGATCGACTGGGCGATCTCGGCGGCGGGCGAGCCTTTCATCGCGCTCGCCGCGGCGCTTGGGGCCTTCTCGCTCCTCGTCCGCGAGCACAGGCGGCTCGTCCTGATCTCGGGAGCGTGGGCGGCGCTGATGCTGATCGGCGCGAAGGCCGGCGTGCGCGACTTCAGCCACTACTTCGTCCCGATCGTCCCGCCCCTCGCCGTCCTCGTCGCGGCGGGCGTCGCGAGCCTCGAGCGGCGGCTCGTCGTGCCGGAGCCGCGCGCGCGGAGCGCCGTCACGGTCGCCGTCCTCGCGCCCGTCTTCCTGCTCCTCGCCCTTGTCCCGGCGCGCGAGCGGCTCACCTACGGGACGAGCTTCGCCCTCGACGCACAGAAGCAGGTGGCAAGGATCGTGCAGGAGGTGACGACGCCGTCGGAGCGGGTGTACGTCGCGACGCCGTTCGAGGGGCAGACGGCGTACTGGCTGGGGGAGCGCTTGCCGGCGTCGCGCTACATCTTCCCCGCGATCATGCCGGCCTTCCCGTACCTGTTCGACCCGCCCTGGGACGAGGTCGTACGCGATCTCGAGCGGACGCGGCCCGCGGCGATCGTCGTGATGCCGGAGGCGTACCTCGACTATCTGCAACCGATCATCGAGCGGGAGCGGCTGAAGGAGGTGGCGACCGTGCGGCTCGAGTTCGCCGAGGAGCCGATCAGGATCTTCGCCCGCCGCGCGCCCCTGGCCGCGGCGCGGTAGACGCACGCGTCATCGGGCGCCTGCGACGCACAGCTGACGCTCGGCCGCGACGGGGTCCCCGGGAGGCGGAAGCGCGGCAGCTCGACCGCGACCCGGACGTTCTCGAGGAAGCGCGAGAGCGTCAGCCGCTCCGAGACCGCGGCGAGCACCCGGCGGAGGCTCCGCAGCCGAGCGAGCGGCGAGCCGCGGCGACGGCGGCGTCGGCGCGGAGCTCCGGCGAGAGCGAGCGGCGATGCGAGAAGCGCGCGAGCACCCACGGGTCGGGGAGGTACTTCTCGTGGCCGGGACGCCCGCGGATCACTTCCGTCGTGCCGGGCTGCCCGAAGGTGACGACGCGCTCACCACGCTCCGCGCGCTCCTTCAGCGCGCGCCCGCCCACGACGGTGAAGGCGCGGCCGTAGTCCTCGAGCGTGACCGGGTGGCGCCGGCGCGCGAACGCGGCGTACCAGTCGCGCTCGTCCGCGATCAACGCGGGCGGCGAGAAGTTCATCGTGCCCGCGTAGGCCGTGCGGAGGCCGGTGCCGCACACGATCGCCCAGCGACGATCGCCGCCGCCGCCGCGCCGTACGCGAGCCGGCGCGGCACCGGGACGAGCGCGGGGGAGCGGGCGCTCCGCTCCCCAACTCGCTACGCGCCGCCATCGGCCGCGAACGCGGAGTGGATGCGCGCACGCTGGAGCGAGTCACGACTTCGCCGGCGTACGCGCTCCCGCGACCGCAGCAACTAGGCGGAAACCCCGGACGCGCGTGGTAGCGCCGCCCGTTCCGCGCGCGGTAGCGCCGCCCGTTCCGCGCGCCGCGGCGGGCGATCCTAACGCCTCGCCGACGACGACGCTCGAGCGCCCGAGCGTGTTGTCCGCCGTCTCAGACGCTCTTCAGACCGGACCGCCCGCGAGACTGCTCGTAATCGGCGTCCTCATCCTCGCCGCGACGGCCGCCCTCCGCGTCGCGCCGCGCATCCGGGAGGTCGTGAGATCGGACGCGCGTCTCGCGTCAGCGGATCCGCTTCGCGAAGCTACGCCCGACCACCAGTGACGCCGCCGTGACCGCAACCCGTCCCCGCAGGACCTTGCCTCGCGCGCGCGACGGAAGGCGCCAGATGCACGTCGCAACCCCGGCTCGGTAGCGCGAGGACGAAAGGCGGACGCGCCGGCCGGCCGCCGTCGCGACACATGAGACACGCGCGCGCGCAGGCGCCTCTCCGGTGTCGCTGCGGCGTACGCGCAAGAGCGCGGTGAAGGTCGTGCCCGCTCTCGGCGGACGCGGTCTCGTCACGAACGACGTGACCAAGAGCGTGACCTCCACGTAAGGGTTCGTCGTCTGCGCACGGACGCCGGGGGCAGCTTGAGGCGCCGACGTGTCTGCGTAAGACGTCCCCGCAACGAGTCCAGCCGCGAGAGCCGTGGCGAAGACGAACATGATGAGCGGCCGCTTCATTCGACCTGCGTACTGTAGTGCGTGCCGCGTCGCTGCGGCGCCGGCAGGAAAGCTTCGGCGTGCCGCGCGGCTGCCGCCCGGCCGCTGCTCACTCCCTTGCTAGGTGCCCGGAGAACGCCGCGGCGACGCGCGCGAGCCGCGACGGCGATCATCGCGCTAACAGGATCGCGACGAGCACGAGCAGGAGCGCTACGCCGACACCGGCCCCGGGGCGGCCTCAGGCGAATTCGAGCGCTTCGCGCTCTGGAGCGACCGCGACTGCGGCGCGCCGTACGCCTCGGACGTCGCGAGCCGCTCGAGGCGCGCGGCGCACAGCAGCTGGGCGAGGCGGGAGCGACGGTACACAGCGGCAGCGTCGCGGCGTTCACGCACAATCTGGGCGAGCGAGGCGATCTACCTGGAAGCGCTTGCCGGCGGCGCGCGGCGGTCTAGACCCGCCGCTCGCTCTTTTCGGGTGCCTCTGCAACCGATCATCGAGCGGGAGCGGCTGAAGGAGGTGGCGACCGTGCGGCTCGAGTTCGCCGAGGAGCCGATCAGGATCTTCGCCCGCCGCGCGCCCCTGGCCGCGGCGCGGTAGACGCACGCGTCATCGGGCGCCTGCGACGCACAGCTGACGCTCGGCCGCGACGGGGTCCCCGGGAGGCGGAAGCGCGGCAGCTCGACCGCGACCCGGACGTTCTCGAGGAAGCGCGAGAGCGTCAGCCGCTCCGAGACCGCGGCGAGCACCCGGCGGAGGCTCCGCAGCCGAGCGAGCGGCGAGCCGCGGCGACGGCGGCGTCGGCGCGGAGCTCCGGCGAGAGCGAGAGCGGCAGCGGTAGCTCGCCGCGCCCGCCGGCCCTAGCTGTCCCGCCTACAGAGGTTGTGAACGGCTGAGAGAAACGTCCGGCCCTCCTTCGAGGCTGTGGGTCTTCCCGGACTCACGCTCAAAGGAGGGCGCGGATGTACCTGCACGCTAACGCCAAGCTCGGACTGGCTGGCCGGCTCGCGCTGGTCCGCGCGATCGAGGATGGTCTTAACGCTGAAGGCGGCCGCGGCCGCCTTCAGCGTCTCGGCGGCGACCGCTCATCGCTGGTGGCATCGCTGGCTCGAGGGCGGCCACCAGGCAAGCTCGTTGCTCGACCGCTCGAGCAGGCCGCGCCGCTCGCCGCGGCTGCTCGCGCCCGAGCTGCAGGAGCGGATCTGCGACTGCCGCCGCAAGACCGGCTGGGGGCCGCGGCTGGTCGCCGGCGCGACCGGCTTCGCGCACTCGACTGTGTGGAAGGTGCTCAACCGGGCAGGCCTCGCGCGCCGCCGGGTGACGGCGAAGGAGCCCGCGAACAGCTACGAGTGGCCGTGTCCCGGCGACCTGCTGCACATGGACGTCAGCCGCTACGCGCGGTTCGCGCGTCCCGGCTGGGCCCTCACCGGCGAGCGCTCCCAGGCCGGACGCCACTGGATGCGACCCGAGACCCGCGTCGGCTTCGATTACGCGCACGCGATCGTCGACGACCACTCACGGCTGGCCTACGTCGAGCTCCACGACAACGATCGCGCAGCAACCGTCACCGCCTTCGTCGAGCGCGCGCTCGCGCACTTGAGCGCCACGGCGTCGGCGCGAAGCGGTTGATGACCGACAACGCCTTCGCCTACGTGCGCAACCGCTCACTGCGCGAGCTGCTCAACGCGCGCGGCATCCGCCACCTCACCACACAGCCCTACCGACCGCGCACCAACGGCAAGGTCGAGCGCTTCCACCAGACGATGGCGCGCGAATGGGCCTACGGCCTCATCTACCCCACCCACCGCGAACGCGCCACAGCACTGCCACACTGGCTCGAGCACTACAACCACCGGCGACCGCACAGCCAGGCAAGGCTAGCGCCGCGCTCTGGCGCCGAGACCTGCGAAGAGCCGTGGCGTGACCGCGTCGGAACGATTAGCACGTGCGCCTCTCGGGCACGCGTCCCCCGAGTTCGACGCGAGCGACTCACCGAGCAGACAAACCCGATCCGCTACTTCGACCGACCTCCACCTCCTCGGCAGCCGCGGTGCTTCTGCGCCCGCTCGTAGGCGACCCGCCGGACCCGGAGCCGGGCTTCGCGTCAAGCGCGCGAGACGGCAGTGGCTAGCACGCCGCGCGTCTCCGTGGTCGTCCTCAACTACGACGGCCTGGAGCACGTCGACGAGTGCTTCGCGTCGCTGCGCGAGCTGACGTACCCGCGCGACTCGCTCGAGGTGATGCTCGTCGACAACGGCTCGACGGACGGCTCGCCGGAGCATGTCGAGGAGGCCTTTCCAGAGGTTCGCGTGGTCCGGCTCGGCGCCAACGTCGGGTTCGCAGCAGGGAACAATCGCGGCGCCGAGGCCGCGACGGCGGACTACATCGTCTTCCTCAACAACGACACGGCCGTCGAGCCGCCGTTCGTCACGGAGCTCGTCTCCGCCGTCACCGCGGAGCCCGACGTGGTGTGCGCCGGCGCGAAGATCCTCGACTGGAGCGGCGAGCGGATCGACTTCGGCGGCAGCACGGTGAACTTCGCAGGCCACGCGGCACAGCTCGGCATGGGCGCGCCGGCGGCGGCGTCCGAGTTCGACGTGCCGCGTCCGATCCTGTTCGCCTGCGGTGGCGCGATGATCATCGAACGTGACGCGTTCCTCGCGGGAGGAGGATTCGACGAGGACTACTTCCTCCTGTTCGAGGACGTCGACCTCGGGTGGCGTCTCTGGGTGCTCGGCCACCGCGTCGTCTACGCGCCGCGCGCGCGTGTGCGCCACCGCCACCACGGAACGCTCGACCGCCTACCCGAGCACCGCTACGAGGTACTGCTGCGCCGCAACGCACTCGACACGATCGTCAAGAACTACGGCGACGAGGCGCTCGTGGCCGCGCTTCCGGCCGCGCTGCTCGCACTCGGCGCCGGTGTCGCGGAGTGCGCCGCCGACGGCGGCAGCCTCGACTTACGGTCGTTCGCTCTCACGAGCGACGCGCGCGGAGACGCGACGCCCGTCCGCATCGACCGCTGCAACGCCGCCAGCCTCGTCGCGCTGCACGAGTTCGCCCGGAACCTCTCGAAGACGATGGCGAAGAGGCGCGCCGTTCAGGAGCGGCGGAGGCGCCCGGACGCCGAGATCGTCGCGCTCATGCGCCCATACCACCCGCCCGTCCCGTGGACGTGGCCGGAGACGGCTTACGCTGCCGGCGAGGCGCTTGGCGTTCACGAGCTGTTCGCGGCCGTTCCGAAACGCGTCCTCGTCGTCAGCGCCGACCGCCTGCCGTCCGCCGGCGCCCGAACCGGGGACGCTGGGCTGCGCGCGTGGGGCCTCGGCCAGGGCCTGCGCGCGCGCGGCCACGACGTCGTCTTCTCGATGCCGCGGCGCTCCCTCAACGGGCTCGAGGACCGGGTGCCTGCGGACTCGCTCGGAACCGCATGGCAGCACCACCGGATCGGCGAGACGATCGCGAGCGTCGCGCCCGACGTCGTCGTCTTGTGCGGGTCGGCGCTCAGCGACCACCTCGCGCAACACCCGCGTATCCGCGTCCCGTTGATCCTGGACGAGCCGGGTCCCAACGTCCTCGACCGGGACTTTCACGGGCTGACGACGCCGGGCGAGAGCCCGGCGGAAAGGCTGCGGGCGCTGCGAGAAGCCGACGCCTTCACGTGCGTGGGCAACCGGCAGCACGAGCACTTCCAGCGCTGGCTGCGCGACGCCGGCTGGACGGATGACGAGCGCCGCGACCTCACCGGCGTCGTACCTGCCTGCCTCGACCCGGAGCTGCCCGCGCACGACCCGCGCGGCGAGATCAGCTTCGTCGCAAACGGCACGTTTCTTCCGTGGCGGGACTCGGGCCAGTCGCTGCGAGTCCTCGTCCACGAGCTGGAGGCGCGCGGGATGGGCCGCCTGCACGTCATCGACGGGGACGATGCGCGGCCCGCCGGCGCGCAGCACGTACGGCTCCCCGAAGACGTCGCGCACAGCGCGCGCGTCACCACGGCTCGCGCCGGCGAGGACGACGTCAGCTCGCTCTTGTCGCGCGCGCACGTTGCGATCGAGCTCGTGGCGCGCAGCGCCGCGCGCGAGCTCGCCGTGCCGATGCGCGCCGCGGTCTTCCTGTGGTCGGGGCTGCCCGTGATCTACGACGACTACTCCGAGCTCTCCGGCTATATCCGCGACTACGACGCGGGCTGGACGCTCGACCCGCTCGATGCGCGCGCGCTCCGGTCCGTCGTCTGCGACATCCTCGAGCAACCGGAACTCGTCGCGGCGAAGAGCCGGAACGCTCAGCGGCTCGCGCGCGAGCGGCTCGCATGGACGCATGCCATCGACGCGCTCGACCGCCTCGTGCGGCGGCCACGGCTACGGCGGCTGCGCCAGTCGCCGCGCCCCGAGGCGGTGCCGTCGCACGCACCACCACCGCCGGCGCCGAGTCCCGCGCTGCACCTCGCGCGCCAGGTGCTCGCCGCCGCCGTTCGTCGACCGCTCCGCGCGGCCGCTCGCATCCTCAGCAGTTCGCCTTCTGCTCGGGGTGCTCGAAGATCACCGTATGGCCGAACGGATTGAAGAAGCGATCTGGGACGAAGGCGAGCGAGAAGGGCACCGCGCGCTCGCCCGTCGTGACGAGTCGAGCGCGAACGGAGCCGACCGGCGCGCTCCGGAACCGCTGCTGGAAGATCCCGTTGGCGTCGGCTCGGAGCACGCCGAGCTTCTTCCAGCCGCCCCTGAACGACTGCTCGACGAGCACGCGGCCCGGCCGGCGGACGGGCGTCCGACCCCAGACGAGGACGCGCCCGCGGTCGCGGAGGCCGACGAACGGAAAGCGGAATGCGCGGAGCGCCGGCTTCGGCCGGTCCGCGGCGGTCGCCTCCCCCCGGTAGTACAGGCCGGACTGGTAGAAGCTCTTCGTCAGCGGCTCGTCGCGGAGCAAGAACCACGTCACGAGGCTGACGCCGTTTGTCCACATCCGGTACAGCGCCTCCGCCACCCACCGCGTGAGGAGCGCCGTCGGGACGCCGCACGTGTCGGGCGGGTTCGAGTCCCAGCTGAACTCCGTGACCCAGAACCGGACAGGCGCACGTGAGACGACCGCGCCCGTCCTGACGCCGGCCGAGAGGACGCGTCGCATCTCGGGCAGGTCGCCGAGGGACACGTCGTCGGGAAGGACGGCCGTGTGCTGCGGCCCGCCAGAGGTGTACGGGTGGTGCGCCCAGACATCGAACGCAACCTTCGCGTTGCACGTTCGTTGAAGCGCCTGCGAGAGGCACAGGAGCTCCCGCATGAACGTCAACGGCCCCCAGCGATTATGGACTCGCAGGACAGACGGGTGGAGGTCCCGAAAGGGTGCGGTGTTGCCCGCCACGACGACGTTGTCGCTGTGGACGGACTTCACGGATGCCGCGAATTCGTTCACCATCTCGCGGTAGATGCGCGGCGAGGCGGGTTCCCCGTTCACGAACTGCGGGAGGAAGTAGAGCCCGATGTTCGGCTCGTTCCACGCCTGCCAGTAACGGACGCGCGGCAGACCGCCGAAGCCGCCGCCGTACCGGCGCGCGGCCGCCTTCGCGAAGAGGCCGAACTCCGCCGGCCTCGGCGCGACGACCCCGTCCGGGCCTTCCCCCGGTCCCTGCGCCCATACAGGGCTGAACTGGATGCTCACGATCGGCGTCAGCCGGTTCGCAACCGCGAGCCTCACCTGCTGGTCGAAGGCTGCCCAGCGGTACCGCGGCTCCGACGGATCGGCCGCGTCGAACGCGGCCGGCCGCTGCGACCCGCCCGGCGCGACGTCGATCCAGTTGAGGGCGAGGCGGACGGACGTCGCGCCGGCCGCGCGCGTGCGCGCGAACGCCGTCGACGCTTCGGGACCCGCGAACGTCTCGGGATCGAAGATCGCGGTGTCGAGCGGACCGGCGGCGCGCGCCGTCGCCGCGAACGACGCGAGCACGACGACGAGCACTGCTGCGGCGACCCCTCGCACGATCACCACGATAGATACGGCCGCCCGGAGTCGGGCGCGATTTTACGAACGTCTTACAGCGGCCGGATGCAGCCGCGCCGGCGTCCGTGCGCGGGCGCGGCGCACGGACGACCGCGTCACCGAGAGCGCGAACTTGGCCCAGATGCCCGCGTAGACGACGGCGTTCGTCGCGAAGAACCGCCGGGGCGCGTACCACTTGCGGTAGAAGCGGTGCATGCCGTAGTGGAAGGCGTAGTCGAGCCGCGCGCTCCGGCTCGGGCCTGTCGTCCCCGCCTTGACGTGGACGACCTCGACTGCGGGCTCGTACCACGTGATCCAGCCCGCTCGCGCGAACCGGTAGCAGAGGTCGAGGTCCTCCATGTACATCCAGTACCCCTCGTCGAAGAGGCCGACCTCGTCGAGCGCCGCGCGGCGGATCAGCATGAACGCGCCGTTGACGGCATCGACGCGACCGCCCTCGACCGCGGGCGCGCGGTAGGCCGCAAGCTTGCCGCCCGCTGCCCGCCGGCCCACGCCGGTGAAGTGCCCGAGAGCGCTGAGAACGCTCGGAAAGGAGCGCTTGCCGGCGTGGTCGAGGCTGCCGTCCTCGCGCACGAGCCGCGGGCCGCACATCCCGATCTCCGGCCGTTCCTCCATCAGGCGGACGAGATGCTCGAGCGCGCCGGGCAGGAGGCGCGTGTCGGGGTTCAGGACGAGCACGTACTTGCCCGCCGTCCGCCGGATCGCGAGGTTGTTCGCGGCCGAGAAGCCGAGGTTCCCGCCAGCGCGCAGGACATCGACCTCGGGAAACTCGCGCTCGACCATCTCGGGCGTTCCGTCGCCGGAGTCGTTGTCGACGACGTGGACGAGCATCGGCGCCCGAGGCGCAAACGACCGCAGCGAGGTGAGGCATGCTCGCAGGAGCTCCTGCGAGCGGTACGCGACGATGATCACGCTTACGAGCGGCGCCTCGCGCGCTTCAGCGTTCGTCATCTGGTCGTGGTTCGCCATGCTCGGTCACGGATGGTCGTGCGGCCGGTGACGATAGCCGCCTCGCGTGCAGGAAGACGCGGTTCGTGAACGGGCCTGCGGCGTCGTCGAGCACGAGGTCGGGACGGTTCGTGAGCCGTCGCCGCGCATAGGCTGCGAGGGCGCGCGGACGCCGACGGGCCTTGGCGACGACGCCGAGCCGGAACACCTCCTGGATCCGGCGGAAGTCTCCGTGGTAGCGGAACTGAAACGAGAAGTCGCCGATCGGCGCGACGAGATCGCGCAGCTCGGCCTCCGTCGGCAGGCCGTTGACCACGTGCTCGTCGAGGAAACGATGACGGCGGCCGACGATGGCGGCGTGCCAGGCGGCGAGCTCCGCCTCGGCGAGCGCGTGCGCCTGCGTCCCGAGCGGGCAGCACAGGACGATGTGCGAGGCGGCGACGCGCGCGAGCTCCCGGAGGTGCGCCGCGCGCTCTTCGCGCTGGAGGTGCTCGAGCACGTCGAGGCTCGTGACGAGCTCGAAGGATCGATCGGGAAACGGCAGCGTCGCTCCATCGAAGACGACGTCTGCCGGCTCGTCGACGTTCACGGTCGTGACCCGGCTCTGCGGCAGGAGCGCGGCGAGTTGCCCCTTCACCCCGCCGACGTCGAGCACCGTCTCCGGCCGTCCCGCAAGGCGGGCGGCGAGCGCGTGGCGCTCGTCGGTGTCGGGGGCCAGGCGAAGGCGGGTCAGCGCCGCAGCTTGGTAGGGGCGCCGGGCACGCATGCGACCGCGTCTAATCTAACGGCGCCAAGGAGCCTGCTATCCGCTTCCTTTTCGTCACCATCCAGAGCTTCGAGAGCGACTTCTACGGCACGGTCGGGGAGGAGCTCGCTCGCCGCGGCCACGAGGTCGCGCACGTGACCGTCTCGCGGCGGTCGCGGACGCGGCTGCGCGCGCGCGGGATCGACGCCAGGTCGCTGCGCGACGTGATGGCCGAGCTCTCCGAGCCGGACGACCCGTGGGCGGAGGCCGAGCGGATCGAGCGCCGCTACTCCCTGCCCACGATCCGGGACGTCTACCGGACCGACCGCCCGTGCGCCGGGCAGCCGGAGGAGTGGTGCCTGCGCCGGACGATCCGCCACGTACGCGCGATGGAGCGCCTCTTCGACGAGCTCGAGCCCGAGG
Organism: Gaiellaceae bacterium; assembly: GCA_030446625.1. GTDB lineage: Bacteria > Actinomycetota > Thermoleophilia > Gaiellales > Gaiellaceae > JAUJMY01. Next base: position 173,573 of record JAUJMY010000003.1, on the reverse strand, counting down.
TCGTCGTACCGGAGGTCGGCTCCGAGACCGTCCGCACGGCCGCGCACCTCGTCGCGCTCGACCGTGGGATCCCGACGCTGTTCCTCTTCTACACGATCTTCCCCGACCCGCTGCGCCTCTACGTCGACACGATGCACGCGCCGATCGTCGCGCCCGAGGAGCTGCGCGCGCTCTCCCCGGAGGAGCGGACCGACGTCGAGCGGTTCCGCAGTCGCTTCACCGACCGCGGCGAGCCTATCCGCGCGCACCGCAGCACCGGGCTGACGAGGGCGCGCGTGGGCCAGTGGCTCGAGCACGCCGGCGCACGGCTGGGCGAGGACCGCGACGAGGAGTACCTCAGGCCGGGTCGCTGGCTCGCCGGCCACATCGGCGAGCGCGCGCGCCACGTCGCGGCACGCCCGCTCTACGCCCGGCCCGCGCCCGATCGGCGGTACGTGTACTTCCCGCTGCACGTGACGGACGACTACAAGATCAAGCGCGTGATCCCCCACTGCGTCGACCAAGCGTCGATCGCGGAGCAGATCGCGGACGCCCTGCCGGCCGGGTACGACCTCGTCCTCAAGGAGCACCCGATGTCGATCGGGCGGAACAAGCTCTCGCTTCTGCGCCGCCTGCAGAGCCGCGAGAACACCCGCCTCGTGCATCCGCTGACGAGCTCGCACTCGCTGATCCGCGGCGCGGACGCGGTCGCGGTCATCAGCTCGACGGTCGGGCTCGAGGCGCTCCTCTACGAGAAGCCGGTGCTCACGCTCGGGCAGCCGTTCTACGCGGGTCTCGGCGTCACGGTCGACCTGGCGTCGTTCGCCGAGATCCGGCACGGCGTCCCCGCGCTGCTGCGCTACCGGCCCGATCCCGAGCGGATCACCCGCTTCCTTCACGCCGCCATGCGCCGCTGCCGGCCCGGCGCGCCGGTGCTCGTCGACCGCTCGCCGGAGAACGCGCGAGCGCTCGCGGGCACGCTCGACCGCGTCGCGCGCGAGGACTTGGCCGCACGCGCGAGCGCCCGCCTCGTCGCGTCGCGTTCGTGACCGGCCGCGTCGAAGCCGTCGTGTTCTGGGACCTCGACGGCACCCTGCTGACGACGGCGCGGGCCGGCGTCTTCGCTCTGGAGGAGGCGCTCCGTGAAGTACGCGGCGTCGACGCCGACCTCTCGTCCCTCGTGACCTCCGGGCTGACGGACGCCGAGGTCGCCTCGCTCGCCCTGCGCACGGCGCGGCAGCCGGACGACCCGGCGACGGTCGACGCGTTCCTGCGGGCGTACGAGCGGCACCTCCCCGCGTCGCTCCATCGCCGCCGGGGCGCCGCCCTGTCCGGGGTGGTCGAGATCTTGACGGAGCTGCGAGACCGGCCGGACGTCGCCTCCCTGCTCCTGACCGGGAACACGGCCGCGGGCGCGACCGCGAAGCTCGCGCACTACGCGCTGGACGCATTCTTTCCGCACCCCGGAGCCTTCTGCGAGGCGCCGGGGCCGCGCGTCGACATCGCGCGGAAAGCGGCCGGCCTCGCGCGCAAGCTGCTCGCCGACGACAGCGAGGGGCGCGTCTACGTGGTCGGCGACACGCCGTACGACATTCGCTGCGGAAACGCGATCGGCGCGCGGACGGTCGCGGTGGCGACCGGGTCGCATACGGCGGCCGAGCTCGCGGAGCACGCGCCGTGGCTCCTCCTGGAGCGGCTCCCGCCGCCCGACGAGTTCTTCGCGGCCCTCGGCCTCGGCCAGCGGCCGGGCTAGGGTACGCGCCGTGATCCCGCCGATCATCCACCAGATCTGGGTCGGGCCCGACCCGATGCCCGACGAGTTCCAGGAGTACCGGCGCTCCTGGCAGCGGCACCACCCCGGCTGGGAGGTGAGGCTGTGGACCGAGGAGACGGTTCCCGAGGGCGTTCGCCGCCCGGAGGTGTACGACCGCTTGCGCGTCCCGGCCGAGCGCTCGGACATCCTCCGGCTCGAGGTCCTCTACCGCTACGGGGGCGTCTACGTCGACACCGACTTCGAGTGCCGCCGGTCGATCGAGCCGCTCATCGACGGCGCGGACTTCTTCACCGCCTACCTAAAGCCGGGCCGCGTGAACAACGCGATCATCGGCTCGGCGCCCGAGCATCCGATCCTCGACCGCGCGCTCGCGGAGCTGCGCCCGCGGCAGTTCCACGGCTACGACAAGCACGCCGCCGGACCACTCTTCTTCGACGCGCTCGTCAAGCAGTACCCGGAGATCAGGATCTTCGAGCCCGAGCTGTTCTACCCCGTGACGCCCGCGCAGCGGGAACGGGCGGTCGCCGTCCACCACGCGGCTCGCAGCTGGAAGGACGCGAAGGGCTTCCGGGAGGCGACGTTGATCGCGGAGCAGCGCCTCGCCCAGGCGCAGGCGGAGCTCGACCTGACGCGGGCCGAGCTCGAGCGCACGAGGGCGAAGCTCGCCCTCGCCCTCGGCGACCGCGTCGAGCGCCGGATGGCACTGCGGCTGGCGCTCGAGCCGCTCGAGCGCGGCGGCCATCGCGTCCGCGTCGCGTGGCCGCGGCTGCGGCGGCGCGCACGCAGAGCGCCGCGCGCGCTCGCCGCACGGGCCGCCGGACGCCTCCGCTGGCCGTAGGGGACGCCGCCGGTATGGCCTCGACACGGCTGCGAATCGCGTTCCTCATCGACGTCGAGGGCCAGGCGTACGTCTTCGCGCCGACGCTGCGGATCCTCGCCGAGCGCGGCCACAGCGTAGCCATGGTCTTCGGCAAGGTCGTTTCGCCGGAAGCCACGACGGTCGTCATCCGCCGCCTGCGCGCCGAGTTCCCGGCGATCACCCGGGAGTGGCTGCGCCTCGACGACCACGACGACCCGGAGCCCGTCCTCTTCCGAAAGGCGTGGACCGGACTCGCGGCGCTTCACTACCGCGCGCCTCGCTTCGCGGGCACGGAAGCGGTGCCAGACCGGGCGTGGAAGTACGCGCCGCGGCTCGTGCAAGCGCTCGCCGGGACCCGCTGGGGCAGGAGCGAGCGGGGTCGGGGCGCGCGCGCCGGCGTGCGCCGGGTGGGCGTCGAGACGATGCCTCCGGGGCCCGCCGGCACCCCCGGGGTGTGCGAGCGCCGGCCGGACCGCCAGATCGTGTGCGCCCGCGGCGGCGCTCCCACGCCGGCGGGGTTACTCAGGGCCGCGCAGCGGCGCCCCCGGTTCGGGGGCCCGGACGGGGGGCCAGACGGGGCGTGTATGTCCGCGCCGGGGCCGGTGCACGCGCTGGCGGGGCCCCGGGGGGGCCGGTGCGCGGGGGGTGGGCGAGCGCTCGCCGGCGTGCTCCGTGTCGTCGTCGAGACGATGCCTCCGGGACCGGCCGTCACGCGCTGGCTGTGCGAGCGCCGGCCGGACCTCCTGATCGTGTCCGCCCTCGTCGTCGATCCCAGGCAGGCGGAGTTCATCAGGGCCGCGAAGCGGCTCGGGATTCCCTCCGTCGGCGCCGTGCGGAGCTGGGACAACCTGACCTCGAAGGGCGTGATCGCCGAGGTCCCCGACGTGATCACCGTCTGGAACGAGACCCAGCGGCGCGAGGCGATCGAGATCCACGGCGTCTCCCCGGACGTCGTCGTCGCGACGGGGGCGCAGCCGTTCGACAAGTGGTTCGAGCGCGAGCCGAGCCGCGACCGCAGCGCGTTCTGCGCCGAGGCGGGCCTCGATCCCGAGCGACCCTACGTCCTCTACCTCGCGTCGTCGAACTTCATCTCCGGCGCGGGCGAGCCCGACTGGGTCGTGCGCTGGGCGCGGACTGTGCGCTCGAGGCCGGAACTGGAGGGGATCGGCGTCCTGGTGCGCCCGCACCCGAAGGCGACGTCGCAGTGGGTCGACCCAGGCGTGAGCACGGCCCTCGGCGAGAACGCGACGATCTGGCCCTCGCCGTCGATCGACCGCTCCCACGAACGGGAGGACGACGACTTCTTCGACTCGATCTTCCACAGCGCTGCCGTCGTCGGCGTGAACACCACGGCTCTCATCGAGAGCGCCGTCGTCGGAAGACCAGTGCTCTCGGTCCTGACCGACGAGTTCAGGCGAACCCAGCAGGGGTCAGCCCACTTCGCGTACCTCCACACCGTGGGCGGCGGGATGATGCGGCTCGCGCGCTCGGTCGACGAGCACGCCGAGCAGCTCACGGCGCTCCTGCGCGGGGAGGAGCCGCCGCCCGACGCGAGCGCGTTCCTGCGCGAGTTCGTCCGGCCGCACGGCCTCGACCGGCCGGCCGCCCCGATCCTCGCCGACGTCATCGAGCGGACGGGCCGCCGGGAGCGGTCACCTGAGCCGTCCCGGGTGCGCGCTCTGCTCGTGTGGCCGCTGCTCCGCCTCGTCGCGCGATTGCTGGCCGCGCTCGAGACGAGCGAGCGAGAGCGCGAGCGACGGCGCAAGCTCGTCCGCCGGCGCGTCCAGCACGCGCGGAAGACGGGCCGGCGGCGTCTCGAGCACGCGCGGAAGACGGGCCGCCGGCGCTTCCGGCGCGCGCGGAAGACGAACCGCCTACGCGTCGCACGCGGCACGAACCACGCTCGCAGCCTTCGCCGCCGCGGCGGCCGGGCCCTGCGGCGAGCGCTGTACGCGCGGCGGGTCGAGCGGCCGCGCGACTGACAGCTCGCGGAGTCGCCGTGCCGCTGCTGTCGCGTAAGCTGGCTCGGTGGCGATCCCGAAGATCCTCCACAGGGTCTGGCTCGGCGGCGCCGCGATGCCGGAGGAATTCGTTCGTTACGGCGAGACGTGGAAGGCGCACCACCCCGATTGGGAGCACCGCCTGTGGACGGAGGACAGCCTTCCCAGTGATCTGAGGCGGCGCGAGATCCTCGAGCGGTTCCGCATGCCGGCGGAGCGCTCCGACCTGCTCCGCTACGAGCTCGTCTGGCGTTACGGCGGCGTCTACGTGGACACCGACATGGAATGTCTGCGACCGATCGACGAGCTCGCCGAGGGCGTCGACTTCTTCGCCGCCGAGCACAAGAAGGGGAGGCAGATCAACAACCAGCCGATCGGCGCGACCCCTGGCCACCCGATTCTCGAGGCCGCCGTCCGGGACGCCGCCAGCGTCGAGTACGAGCATCCGGGAGAGGAGCCGGCGCAGTACCGCGGGAACGGCACAGGCCCCGGCTTCTGGGGCCGCCACGTCAGACAGTTCGCGGACGCGCACATCGTCCCGGCCGAGCTCTTTCACCCCGGGACCGCCGAGCAGCGCGAGCGGGCATACGCGGAGCACCACCACGCGAACAGCTGGATGTCGGTCGAGAAGCGCCTCGTCGTGGTCCAGCGGGTGTTGAGCACGACACGCCGCGCGGAGGAGAACCTCCTGGCTCGACTCCGGAAGGCCGAGGCTCGCGAGCAGAAGCATCTGGCCTGGCTTCGGGAGGCGGAGGCTCGGGAGGAGAAGCTCCAGGCGCGACTCGGGGCCTGGCTTCGGGAGGCGGAGGCTCGGGAGGAGAAGCTCCAGGCGCGACTCGGGAAGGCCGAGGCTCGGGAGGAGAAGCTCGTGGCCCGACTTCAGAAGGCGGAGGCTCGTCTCGAGGAGGCGCGCGAGGAGCTGGCGGTTCTCGGCGCGCGACGCCGAGCCCGTCGCGCGGCGCCGCGCCGGCCGCTAAGCGCCGGCGCGCTGTCGCGGATTCTGGCCCGCGTCCGGCGATCTGCCGGCTGACGACGTCTGCGACGGACACCTGCGCGGGCGGGGTCCTCGCCGCCTCGAGCTTCGGGACGGCGACACTTCGGTCGCCGTTCGTGCTCGCCCTCGCCGCCGCGGCACTACGTCTTCGCCGCCGTCGCCGGCGGCGGCCACTCGGGTCGATCCGCGCCGCTGCCGGACGCACGAGACCGGTTCGCGGGCGGCGTTCGAGCGAACGTAGCCGCGCAGGAAGACGGACGCGAACGGCGCCGCTACTGTGTCGGCGCATGTCGATCCCGCGGATCGTCCACCGCATCTGGCTCGGCGATCAGCCGATGTCCGAGGAGTTCGTCGAGTACGGAGAGACGTGGAAGGCGCACCATCCCGGCTGGGAGCACCGCCTCTGGACGGAGGACAACCTTCCCAGTGATCTGAGGCGTCGCGAGGTGTTCGAGGCGTTCCGGGCGCCGGCGGAGCGGTCGGACCTGCTTCGCTACGAGCTGTTGTGGCGCTACGGCGGCGTCTACGTGGACACCGACATGGAGTGCCTGCGACCGATCGACGAGCTCGTCGAGCGCGTCGACTTCTTCGCCGCCGCGCACAAGAAGGGGCGGCAGCTGAACAACTCGCCGATCGGCGCCGCTGCCGGCCATCCGATTCTCGAGGCCGCCGTTCGCGACGCCCGCGCCGTCAACTACAAGCACCCGGGAGAGGACGCGCCCCGCGTCGTGCCGTCGCGCAGCGGCCCGAGCTTCTGGCACCGCCACGTCAAGCAGTTCGCCGACGCACACGTCGTCCCCGCCGAGCTCTTCCACCCGGCGACCGCGGAGGAGCGCGAGCGGGCGTATGCCGACCACCACTGCGTGAACAGCTGGATGCCCGTCGAGGAGCGCCTCGAGCGGACGCACGCGGCGTTGCGAAAGGCGCAACGGCGGGAGCAGAAGCTGCTGGTACGGCTTCGGAAGGCGGAGGCTCGTCTCGAGGAAGCGCGCGAGGAGCTGGCGGTCCTTCGCGCCCGGCGGCGAGCCGGTCGCGCGGCGCGGCGCCGGCCGCTCCGCGCCGGCGCGCTCCCGTGGATCCTGGCCCGCCTCCGGCGCTGACCGTGGAGCCTCGTGGCCGGCCCGGCCGGACCTCCCGGACGAGAGCCGGTCCGGCCGGAGCATGCACCGCCGTCGCTCGGCGTGCGGCTTCGTCCCGCCGGGCGCGCAAGCTAAGGTTCCGCGTCGTGAGCATCCCGCGCGTGTTCCACCGCGTCTGGGTCGGCCACGAGCCGATGCCGGAGGAGTTCGTCCGCTTCGGCGAGACGTGGGCCCGGCACCACCCCGGCTGGGAGATGCGGCTCTGGACCGAGGACAACCTCCCCGAGCTGCGCCGCCGCGAGATCCTCGAGCCGCACCGGATGCCGGCCGAGCGGGCGGACATCCTGCGCTACGAGGTCGTCTGGCGCTACGGCGGCGTCTACGTCGACACCGACATGGAGTGCCTGCGCCCGATCGACGAGCTGATCGAGGGGCTCGACTTCTTCACGGCCGAGCAGAAGCCGGGGCGGATCGCCCTCGGGATCTTCGGCGCCGCCCCGGGCCACCCGCTTCTCGACCGCGCGATCGCCGAGGCGCGCTTCGTCCACTACGAGCGCCCCGGCGAGGAGGAGGCCCGGTACGACAAGTACGGCACGGGGACGCTGGCGTTCCAATCCGTGATCACCGACTTTCCCGACGCGAAGGTGTTCCCGGCGCACCTCTTCTACCCCGGTGACGACGTCGACGGCGCGTACGCCAAGCACTACGCGGCGCGCAGCTGGATGAGCTTCGACCCCGAGCAGCGCGCGCGCAGGATCCTCGAGGCCGAGGTCGCCAAGTGGAAGGAGCGCTTCGAGCGCGCCGAGAAGCGGCGCGTGCGAGCGGAGGTGAGGCTCGAGCGCGTGACCGCCGAGCGGGACGAGGCCCGACGCGCGCTGAACCGGCACGCGGGATGGCTACTCGCCACGACCGTCCGCGCCGGCGCCGTGGGTGCGGCACGCCGGCTGGGCGTCCGCCGGGGCTGGAGAGGGGCGCTGCGGGCGGCGCGCCGGGTCGGCCTCCGGCGGCACTTGCGAGCGCGGCGGACCGCGCGATGAGACTCGCGCTGACGTTGCTGGTGCGTGACGAGGGGGAGGTGATCGGGGCGAATCTCGAGCATCACCTGAGCCATGGGGTCGACGTGGTGATCGTCACCGACCACCAGTCGCGCGACGGGACGGTCGAGACCGTGCAGCGGTACGCCGCCGGCGGGCGGGTCGTCCTGTTACGCGAGGAGAGCCCCGACTTCCTGCAGGCGGAGTGGGTGACGCGGATGGCCCGCCTGGCCTGCACGGAGCACGGTGCCGACTGGGTGATCAACGGCGACGCGGACGAGTTCTATCTCGCCCGCCGCGGCTCGCTCGCCGACGTCTTCCGGGCGGTCCCGCCCGAGTACGGGGTCCTCGACATCCCCGTCTACAACTTCCTCCCCCGCCCCGACGAGGACGGCGCCTTCTACGAGCGGATGACCGTCCGCGAGACGTACACGACGAAGCCGGGGACGAGCTCCCGGTTCAAGAACATCGCCCACCGGGCCCGCCCGGACGTGCGGGTCGTCGGCGGCAACCACAACCTGGTCGACAGCGACCTGGCCACCGTCCCGGCGGCGTGGACGCCGATCGAGTGCCTCCACTTCCCGATGCGCAGCTACGCCGACTACGAGCGCAAGGTCGCAAGCCGCGGCCGGCAGTTCGACCCCGAGTACCAGGGCTGGCTGCAACACCGCAAGGAAGGCGAGCAGCCGCCCCCACCCGGGACGGCCGTGCCCGAGCGGCAACCGTACGAGGAGTACCGTCAGGGGCGGCTGCGCCAGCTCTACGACAAGGTCCTCCTCGACGACGAGGAGCTCGCGGAGGGGATCCGCGCCGGACGGCTCGTCGTCGACGAGCGGCTCGAGGAACGGCTGGCCGCGCTTCGCGCCGGCCGCACGCCCAACCATCCCCACCCGGAACCCGACCCCGGCGCCCGCCTCGCCTGGCCCGACCTCCCCGGGCCCGCCGCCGACCTCCGCGGCCAGCTCGCCCGCGCGATCCGCGCCGCCGAGGTGCACGCACGCGAGCTCGAGAAGCTGCGCCGGCGCGAGCGCGTACTGAGCGAGAAGCTGGCCGCCGAGCGCGAGAAGGTGGCCGCCACGCGCGAGAAGCTCGCCGAGGCGCGCGAGCGGCGGGCCGCGCAGGACCGCAAGCTCGCCGCCACCCGAGAGAAGCTGGACGAGGCGCGGGCGAAGCTCGCGCGGACGCGAGAAGCGGAGCCGCGCCCGATGCGAGCCCTCGCGCGGGCCGCGAGCGCCGTCTCGCGGCGCGCCGCGAGGCGCGAAGGGAACGGATGAAGCTCGCGCTGACGTTGCTGGTGCGTGACGAGGGGGAGGTGATCGGGGCGAATCTCGAGCATCACCTGAGCCATGGGGTCGACGTGGTGATCGTCACCGACCACCAGTCGCGCGACGGGACGGTCGAGACCGTGCAGCGGTACGCCGCCGGCGGGCGGGTCGTCCTGTTACGCGAGGAGAGCCCCGACTTCCTGCAGGCGGAGTGGGTGACGCGGATGGCCCGCCTGGCCTGCACGGAGCACGGTGCCGACTGGGTGATCAACGGCGACGCGGACGAGTTCTATCTCGCCCGCCGCGGCTCGCTCGCCGACGTCTTCCGGGCGGTCCCGCCCGAGTACGGGGTCCTCGACATCCCCGTCTACAACTTCCTCCCCCGCCCCGACGAGGACGGCGCCTTCTACGAGCGGATGACCGTCCGCGAGACGTACACGACGAAGCCGGGGACGAGCTCCCGGTTCAAGAACATCGCCCACCGGGCCCGCCCGGACGTGCGGGTCGTCGGCGGCAACCACAACCTGGTCGACAGCGACCTGGCCACCGTCCCGGCGGCGTGGACGCCGATCGAGTGCCTCCACTTCCCGATGCGCAGCTACGCCGACTACGAGCGCAAGGTCGCAAGCCGCGGCCGGCAGTTCGACCCCGAGTACCAGGGCTGGCTGCAACACCGCAAGGAAGGCGAGCAGCCGCCCCCACCCGGGACGGCCGTGCCCGAGCGGCAACCGTACGAGGAGTACCGTCAGGGGCGGCTGCGCCAGCTCTACGACAAGGTCCTCCTCGACGACGAGGAGCTCGCGGAGGGGATCCGCGCCGGACGGCTCGTCGTCGACGAGCGGCTCGAGGAACGGCTGGCCGCGCTTCGCGCCGGCCGCACGCCCAACCATCCCCACCCGGAACCCGACCCCGGCGCCCGCCTCGCCTGGCCCGACCTCCCCGGGCCCGCCGCCGACCTCCGCGGCGAGCTCGCCCGCGCGATCCGCGCCGCCGAGGTGCACCCGGACGCGCGCGAGCTCGAGAAGCTGCGCAGACGGGTGCGGGTGCTGAGCGAGAAGCTGGCCGCCACGCGCGAGAAGCTCGCGCTCGAGCGAGAGCTTCGCCGGCGGCCGCTCAAGGCCCTCGCCCGCGCGGCGAAGGTCGTCTCGCGCCGCGGGAACAGCGGCTGAGAGCACCAGGGCGGCGTCGACACGTCGGCGTGCCGGCGCCGGCCGCAGCGCGTCGAGCTACGGGAGGTGGATCTCCCAGTCGCGCGACCGCAGAGCCGCCGTGTCGACGGCGTCCGGGAAGCGCCAGACGGGCCACCGCTCGACCCTGTGCGCGTACCCGAGCGGCGAGGCGGGATCCGGGATCGGCGCGCCGTTCTCGTGGAGGACGGAGACGACCAGCAGGACGTCGCGCCCGATCGGGTCGACGCCGAAGCCGACGTACGCGTCGAGGCCGGCGACCTCCTGCTTCGAGAGGTGAACGTCGCGATACGTGGAGAGCGAGGCGGATCGCGCGACCTTGCGCGCGATCCGCCTCGCCTCCCGCCGCTCGTGATCCCGCCGCTCGTTCGCTCTCGCCTCCTCGGTCAGCGCCTCCTCGAACGCCGCCGCCTCCTCCGCGAGCAACGCCTCCTCGAGCAACGTCTCCTCGACCTGCTGCTCGCGCGGCGGCGCCGCGCTGTCTCGCAGGATCAGGCGCGCACCGCAGTCGTCGCACGCCAGGAAGTGGAGGTGGACGCGACGGAGCCTCGTGCCGCCGCACGGACACGGCTCGCCGCGCCCGATCTCGGCTCGGGCGAACTGGAACCAGACGTACTTGTCCGGATCGCGCTTGTCGGCGTACGTGCGCACGGCCAGGCCGAGCTCGCGGGCCACCCGGTGCGCGTCTTCGACGAGATCGGAGACCTCCGCGTCGAAGTGCCGGCCGCGCTTCAGACGCCGCGGCCGGCCGTCCGCGAGGCGCCTCCAGTCGACCGTCGGCGGCGGCGACGGCGCGCTAGACGAGAACCGAGCCATCGTCCTCGTCCTCGTCCGCGAGCGACTGGACGCCGACCAGGCGGGTTCCCACGGTGCTGAGGAACCAGATCCCGCTCAGGAAGACGGCCGCCGTCACGAAGCCGCTCCACACGAGCGCGACCGGCTCGACCACGGCCCTGTCGAGCACCGCGAACTTGAAGAGCTCGGTGATCGCGGTCATCGGGTTGACCTGGGCCGCCGTCCGGGCCCCGCCCTGGAGGTGACTGAGCGGATAGATGATCGGGGTGACGAACATCCAGAACGGCAGCGCCAGCCTCACGATGATCCGGATGTCGCGCGCGCGCATGAAGACCGGTGCGGTGAAGAACGCAATCCCCGCCGCGAGCGTCAGCGCCCAGAGCAGCGCGACCGGGGCGAGCAGGAGCTGCGGGCCGAGGGTGACGTGGACGACGCCGTCGGTGTAGAAGAAGTACCAGACGACGCCGGCGATGAACACGAAGTGGATGAAGATCTCGAGCGCCAGCTGCGCGATCGCCGCGAGCGGCACGAGGAGGAGCGGAAACGACACCTCGCGCGTCAGCCGCCTGAACTGGTGGAAGCTCCGAATCGTGAACTTGAGGCTCCGCCGGAAGGTGCTCCACACCGTCATCCCCACCAGGAAGAACAGCAGGTAGGGGATTCCGCTCGGGGTCGGCGCGTCGAGCACGGCGCCGAAGATCAGGGCGGGACCGAGCGTCTGCACGGCGATGGTGATCGGGATCCAGAACGGGCCGAGGAGCACCTGGTCGAACATCCCGGTGAAAGACGTGGTCGTGAGAGCCCAGAGGACGTGCCTGCACCGCCACGCCTCGACGAGGGACTCGGCGACCGTCTGCCTGCGCGTGATGATTTGAACCGCGCCCGCCGGCGGGGCGGCAGGCGTCGGCCTCACGGGGGGCGCGATCGTCTCCGGCGTGGAACTCACGGTCTTTCGTGTGGCGGGCCGGACACGCCGGCCCGTGTCTCAGCGTAGCGGCTCACGGGATGCGCGCCGTGCCGGGGGAAGAGTGGCTGCGTCCGGCGTGACGACGTCGCGCCGAGGCCCGGCCGAGCTCGGTCGCCGGCCTACCTGAGCTTCCGCGCGCCGCGCGAGCAGCCACCGCGAGCACCGCGCGGGAAAGCGCAGGAGATCGTGCGCGACCGCCGCCGCCACGACGATCGGCGTGAGCGCGCGGAGCGCGACCGAGGCCGCGGCCGGCGCCGGAACGCGCTCGACGGCGGTCGCCGCTGCCCGCTCGACGATATCGGCCGCCTGCGGCGCCGCGGCGCGGTCGAGACCGTCGGGCCGCACGAAGCTCTCGAGAAAGCCCTCGATCCGCCTCGCGAAGACGTCGGGCCGGTCGAGCGCGGCGACGAGGTGGGAGAGGTGCTCGCCCCAGGAGCGCGCCACTGTCAGCACGCCCCCGTCGCCCTCGGCGCCCGCGAGGTGCGCGAAGTGCAGGGTCCCTTCCTGCGTCTGCCGGAACCGCTCGTCGGCGAGCGTGAGCACCGGCCGGCGGGCGATCGCCGCCTCGATCAGCGCGCTCGTGTTGATCCCGATCACGGCGCTCGAGTGGTGCAGCGAGTCCCAGTAGTCCGCCTTCCGCTCCGCGTCGGTCGGCGCGGCGCCGGCGCGCGGCCACACCACGGTGCTTCCGAGCTCCGAGACGTCGAACTCGCGCCACTGGCCGGCGTTCTGCGGATGCGGCCGCACGATCACGCCCGCCTCCGCGAGCCGCCGATCGCCGCTCGCGCGCAGCCGTCGCACCCACTCGGACACGAACTCCGCCTCGTCCTCGGCGATGAACCTCGACGAGCCGACGTAGAGAAGGATCGGCCGCGCGGGATCGAATCCGAGCCTCCCGGCGAACTCGGCGCGTGTCGTGCTCGGGGACCAGCCGAACCAGTGATCGAACGTGTGCGCGCCGGTCGCGACGACGCGCTCGGGGGCCAACCCGTGTAGCCGCGTCGCCTCGTCGACCTGCGCGGCGTTCCAGACGATCGTCCAGGTCGGCACGTCGCGGATGATTCCCTTGTTGGTGAGGTTGTCCCAGCTCGCGACGACGAGGACGCTCGGGATGCCGAGCTGCGCCGCGACGCGGAGGTGCTCCCCCTGCCACGAGCCCAGCCCGACGAGCGGCGAGACGAGCACGACGTCGGGCGAGTGACCGGCGACGAGCTTCCGGTGCTTCGCGGGGATCGGCAGCGCTGCCTCGACTCGTCGGAGGAGCCGGCCCACCGCCCACCGGCCGCTCGGCGCGCGGAGGAGCGGAAGCCGCAGGGGAGCCCGTACGAGGCGTGAGGCCCGCAAGCGGGCGCGCTCGCGCAGCGCGTGGGCGTCCCGGAACTCCGGCTCGAGGTAGCGGAGGTAGTCGATCGCGTGCCGAACCGCGGTCGCCGCCCGAAGCCACGGCGTCCGGCGGCGCCCGAGCAGCGCGTACGAGAAGTTGGGGAACTCCGCGCGGAGCGCGTCGAAGAGCGCGGTCTCGCCGGCTGGCAGCCCGGTCTTCTGGCGGTCGAGCAGGACGCGTACCTCGTGCCCCCGCTCCAGGAGCTCGCGCAGGAAGCACTCGAAGACGCGATCGAAGTTGATCGCGAGCATGAAGAAGAGGATGCGCAGACGCCCTTCGCGACCCGCGCGGTCGCCGAGCTCGAAATTCTCCGGCGACACCGTGGCGGCAGGATACTCGCAGCGAGCCGGCAGCTGTGCTTCGCGGTCCGCGCGCGGCGTGACGTGCTCGAGAGCCGGGTGGGCGGTCGCGTGCTACGGCGCGCGCGCCGCGGCGTGGCTCGTCGAGACGTGCCCCTCCGGAATCGTCGCGGTCCGGCGGCCGGACGCCAGCTCCTCGACCGCCGCCACCAGGCGCGGCGACGCCGGCTCGCCGAGCCCGAACGGCCGCACGAAGCGCTCGAGGAACGGGAGCGCGCGCCCGCGCGTCGCCTCGGGCGGCGTCGCGAGCGCCTCTTCCAGCTGCCGCTCGTGCTCGCCGAACGAGGCGGCGACGCGCACGGGGCCGCCGTTCGCCTCGAGCAGGTAGTGGAAGTGGAGCGTCTGCTCCTGGCTACCGCGGTAGCGGCGCGAGAGGAGAGCGTGGACCGGCCGGCCGACGATCGAGCTCTCGATGAACCCGCTCGTGTTCACGCCCGTGACGGCCGCGCTGTGGTGGATCGAGTCGAAGTAGTCGGCCCGCGAGGCGGCGTCGACGGGGCTTCGACCGCCGGGCGGGTAGACGGCGACACCGTCGAGCCTCGCGAGCTCGTGGAGTCCGTCGCTTTCCAACGTGCTCTGCGGATGCTCGCGAACGAGCGCCTGGACGTCCCGGAGCCTGGTCGATGCTCGGAGCGCGGACGCCCACGCGACGATGTGCGCCGCTTCGTCCGGTGCGGCGAAGGGAGAGGAGCAGAGATAGAGGACGTACGGGCGTCGCGGGTCGAGACCGACGCGGCTGCAGAACGACGCGCGGTCGCGACTAGGCGTCCAGTCGAACCAGTGGTCGTACGCCACCGCACCGGTAACGACGATCCGGTCGCGCGGGAGGCCGTGAAGCTCGACCGCCTCGCGTCGCTGTGTCTCGTTCCAGACGGCGATCCGGTTGGGCAGCTCGTGCAGGGCGCCCTTGACGGTCAAGTTGTCCCAGCTCGCAACCGGCACCAGCGTCGGGATGCGACACCGGTGCGCCGCGCGCAGGTACTCCGTCTGCGGTGAGCCGAGATCGACGACCGGCGTCACGAGCACGACGCAGGGCCGCTCCGACGCGAGGAAGGCGAGTACCTCCCGCGGTAGCGGCAGGCGCCGCTCCGCCAGCGTGAACGCGCGCCTCAGGCCGCGCCGGATGGAGGACCGGCGCAGCACCGTCTCCGGCACGAGGCTCGACCCGACCGCGGCGGCGCGTGCCCTTGCGCGCAGTGCCGCGACGTCGTCGTACGGCGGCTCGAGATACCGGAGGTAGTCGAGCCAGCGGCGGGCGAGCACGCCGGCGAGCGAGGAGGGCCGACGCCGCGGCCGCGGCCGCGGAGACGCGACGACGCGGACGTTCGGGTGCGCGGCCGCGATCGACGCGAGCGGCTCGTCCACGCTGCGGCCACGCTGGTCCGTGGGTGCGTCGAGCGCGACGACGAGGTCGTGGCCGCGCTCGGCGAGCAGGCGAAGCGTCCACTCGAAGTTCCTCGCGAAGACGCCGTGCGACATGAAGAAGACGACCTTCATCGTCGTTCCGCCGTCGGTCGCTGGACATGGCGCCGCGCGAACAACCCCGACCAATGGGTAGGAGAATGGCCGACACGCGTCTGCCGTGGCTCGTACCGCTCCACGAGCTCCAGGCCGGCGGCCGCGAGCCGTCCGACAATCGCGGTCTCCGCAGGTCCGTCGACTTCAACCATCAGCGATCGCAAGGTCTCGGATGTCAGCAGGTCCCGCGCCCCCTCGAGGACGTCCGACTCGGCTCCGTCCACGTCGAGCTTGACGTGGTTGGGCGGCCGAAGGCCGAACGTGGCCACGAGGTCGTCCAGGCGATACGAGAGCACGGGCTGGCGGTACGCTGCGACGAAGCCGCCGTCGTCGCCCAGACTGTGCAGCGCCGCTCCGGCGTCGAGCTCACGGTAGTTGAAGAGCGTGAGGCAGGTCGAGGCGCCGAGGGCGACTGGGAGCGGGTGGACCGTCTCTGCGGCGTCGTTCAGCAGGATGTTCTCGCACAGCGAGGCGAAGCTCGCGTAGCCCGGCTCGAACGCGACCACACGCGCGTCGGGCGCCACCTTGGCGGCGACGAGCGCGTACGCGCCGACGTTCGCGCCGACGTCGTACAGCGTCTCGCCCGGCTCGAGCCAGCGCTCGATCCACGCAACCGTCCAGGGCTCCTTCGCGCAGGAGCGGAGACGCCAAGGTGCGTAGCGGGAATCGAGGCGGAGGTAGATGTCGTCATGCGGGTAGTCGAGGCGACCGACGTCGAGCGTCGTGCCGAGACGGTGATCGAGCCGGCCGAGCTGGCGGGCCAGGCGCACCGGCGCGCCGACGACGCGCCGTACCTCCAGAGCGGTGTGGCGCAGCGCCTCGCGCGACGGCCGGTGGCGAGCGGTTGCCGGCGTCACTGGAGCGGATACACGGGCGGCTTCGTCACACGCGCGAATGGAGCATCGACAGCGCCCGCGCGGCGACGCTCTCGGCGTCGAGCCCGTGCGCGCGCAGGACCTCGTCGTTGGCGCCGCACACCGGGACGCGGTCGACGCCGAACTTCCGCACCTGTGCCGCCGACTCGGGAGCGGCGGCGGCGAGCGCCGACAGCACCGCGTCGCCTTGGCCGCCGACGACGTAGTGGTTGTCCAGGCACACGATCGGCGCTCCGGCCGCGACCTCCGCGAGCCACGCCCCGTCGACGTCCTTCAGCCACGGGAGCGCGGCGAGCCCGAACCGCACGCCCTCGCCGGCGAGCAGCTCGCACGCCGCCCACGCCTGCGAGACGAGCACCGGCCCCGTGCAGACGAAGACGCCGTCGTCCCCCTCTCGGAGCACCGTACCTCGGCCCTGCTCCAGCTGCGTCACCGGTGGATCGAAGCCGAGCTCCCACGGAGGCGAGACGAGGCGGAGATAGACGGGCCCTTCCGCGTCGCGCACCGCCCACTCGAGCGCGGCCGCCACCTCGGCGTCGCAGTACGGCTCGATCGCCGCCATTCCCGGCACCGATGCCATCAGCGCGATGTCGCGGATCATCTGGTGCGAGTGCCCCGGCCCGCCCGGGACGATCCCGACCAGCGACCCGTGGTAGATCACCTTCGTGCCCTCGGTCGCGTTGTTGAAGATCTGCTCGTTCGCGCGCGGGGTCACGAAGCACGCGAACGAGTGGCACACGGGCAGCAGGCCGCCGAGCGCCATCGCGCCGGCCATCGAGACCATGTCTTGCTCGGCGATGCCGCACTCGAAGAAGCGCTCGGGATAGGTGTCGCGGAAGCGGACGAGGCCGGTGTCGAGCCTGAGGTCGGCGTCCAGCGCGACAAGCCTCGGTTCGCGCTCGCCGAGGTCGAGGATCGCGCGCGAGTACGCCTCGATCAGGCGCTGCGGGAGCTCGGGCGGCGTTCGCCGCGGGAGCGGCTCCTCGACCAGCTCAACGTCGCGACCGAGCCGGCGCGCGAGTCGCGCGGCGATCTCCTCCACGCCGGCCTCGTAATCGTCGGCGACGGGCGCGCCGGAGTGGAAGCCGTACAGCGACGTCTCCTCGTCCGGGACGTCGTGCGGCTCCATCCGGTGCACGCCTGCGCCCTTGCGCGTGTCCGCGATCAGGAGCTTCGGAGCGCCCTCTCCTTCGCTCGCGAGCCGGTCGAGCTCCGCTGCGAGCGCGTGCACGTCGTTCCCGTCGCAACGGCCGACCTGCCACCCGAACGCACGCACCTTCGCGGCCAGATCGCCGAGCGGCGAGACGCGCTCGACCCACGTGTCGGACTGGAGCTTGTTGTGGTCGACGATGACCGTCAGCTCGTCGATGCCCCGGTTCGCGGTCGGCTGGAGCGACTCCCAGAACTGCCCCTCTTGGAGCTCGCCGTCGCCGGTGAGGACGAAGACGCGTCCCGACCGGCCGAGCCGGCGGTCGGCGAGCACGAACCCGCGCGCCTTCGAGACGCCCATTCCGAGCGACCCGGTGTTGGTCAACACCTGCGGCGTCGCCAGGACGTCCGGGTGCCCCGGGAGGCCGCCGAGCCGGCGCAGCGCGTGCAGCTTGTCGAACTCGATCCGGCCGAGCCCGATCAGCACGGAGTAGAGGCCGGGTGCATCGTGTCCCTTCGACGAGAAGTAGCGGTCGTCGTCGCCGAGCACCTCGAGGTGGAGCCACGAGAGGATGTCGATGCAGCTGAAGCTCGTCCCGATGTGTCCCGATCCCGCGCGCATCACCATGTAGAGGACGTTCAGGCGGCACGCATCGGCGAACGCGGCGGCGCGCTCGCGCGGGTCGGCGTCGAGCGAGCGGATCCGTTCCAGCTCGTGGTACGGGACGTAGCGCAGGCTCACGCGACCGTCTCGCGGACGCGCGGAAGCTCGGCCTCGCCCCGCGCCACCAGCGCCTCCGCGCGCTCGACGTCTTCCGGATAGTCGATCGTGAAGCCCTCGTGGCCCACGGTGAAGAACGGAGCGAGTCTCCGGCCGGAGATCGTGCCGTCGTCGCGCAGCACCCGTGTCCAAGCGATCTCGAGGCTCGAGTTCTGGACGTAGACGGGCGGCAGGGCCTGGTACTGGCGCGAGTGCAGCGGCGTCCCGTCCGCCGGCTGTGGCAGCAGCGGCCGCATCAGATCTCCTTCCAGCTCCCACATCTTCGCCGGATGCTGCCGGACGAGCTCGACGGCGCGTATCGAGTCGGCGTCCTCCCCGAGCGTGAGCAGACGGTCGACGGCCCGCACGATCGTCGCGCCGGTGCGGAACGGGCTCGTCGGCCGCAAGATCGCAAACAGATCCTCCTCGCGACCGTCCATCGCGTGCAGCACCCACTCGATGTCCGGCGAGGTCGCCGTCGCGAGCTCCGCGGGCCGCAGCTCGCAGACGTCCGCGCCGTAGTGACTCGCGATCTCGGCGATCTGCGGCGCGTCCGTCGAGACGACCACCGCCTCGAAGACGCCGCTCTCGCGCGCCGCCGCGATCGTGTATGCGATCAGCGGATGGCCGGCGAGCGCAAGGACGTTCTTCCGCGGCACGCGCAACGACCCGGCCCGCGCCGGAACGAGCGCGACGCTAGAGGGCCGCGGGATCATGGTTCAGGTACACCGTCTTCCAGTCGGAATACACGTCGAGCGCCTCCGTCCCGGCCTCGCGCCAGCCCGTGCCGGAGTTGCGCAAGCCGCCGAACGGCATGTGCGGCTCCGAGCCGTAGGTCGGGCCGTTCACGGACGCGACCCCGCTCTGCACGCGTGCGACGAACTCCTGAGCACGGTGGATGCTCGCCGTCCAGATCGCGGCCGTAAGCCCGTACGGCGTCGCGTGCGCGGCGTCGAGCGCCTCCTCGAACGACGACACGCGGTGCAGCGTCGCGATCGGCCCGAACAGCTCCGTGCAGGAGATCTCGTCCTCGAGTGCCGCGTCCTCCACGAGCGTCGGTGCGAGGTAGAAGCCGCCGTCGTGCTCCGGCCCCGTCAGCCTCGTGCCGCCGGTGACGACGGTCGCGCCGTTGTCGCGGGCGCGGTCGATCGCGTCGAGCATCGACTGGAGCTGGCGCTCGTTGATCACAGCGCCGAAGTCGTCGTCTTCACCAGCGCCGACGCGCTGCGCGTTCGCGCGCTCGACGAGGAGCTCCTTGAAGCGGTCATAGACCGAGTCGAAGACGAGGATCCTGCTGCCCGCGGCGCACCGCTGCCCGGCGTTCGAGAAGGCGGAAAGCGCCGCAGCCTCCGCGGCACGCTCGAGGTCTGCGTCGTCGCAGACGATCAGCGGATTCTTGCCGCCCAGCTCGAGGCAGACCTTGGCCAAGCGCTCGCCTGCGACGCGCGCGATCATGCGCCCGACGGCGGTCGATCCCGTGAAGCTCACGACGGCGACGCGTTCGTCCTCGACGAGCGGCTGTCCGGCCTCCTTGCCAAAGCCGTGCACCACGTTGAGGACGCCGGGGGGCAGACGCGCTTCGGCCGCGAGCCGCGCGAAGGCGAGCGCCGTCTGCGGCGTGTCCTCGGACGCCTTCAGGACGGCCGCGTTCCCGCAGAGGAGAGAGGGGAACACCTTCCACGCGACGTTGGCGATCGGCGTGTTCGCCGCGATGATCAGCCCGGCGACGCCGAGCGGCTGTCGGACCGTCATCGCCTGCCGGTTCGCGACCGCGCTCGTCGTCGTCCGGCCGTAGAAGCGGCGGCCCTCGCCGGCGACGAAGTAGCCCATCTCGATCGCGGCGTCCGTCTCGCCGCGCGCGTCCTTCGGCGACTTGCCCGTCTCGACGTGGACGATCGCGGCGAGCTCCTCCCGGTCGCGCTCGAGGAGCTGCGCGATCCGCCGGAGGCGTGCTCCGCGCTCGGCGACCGTGGTCCGCGCCCACTCGGGCTGCGCCGCCACTGCCGCAGTCACGGCAGCGTCGACGTCGCGCGCGTCGGAGCGTGCGACGACGCTGATCACGCGCCCGGTGGCAGGGCTGAGCTTCTCGAACGTCTCGCCGCTCGCGGCCGGGCGCTCCTCGCCGCCGATGACGTTCGACACCGTCTCCGTCTCGGGCGGTGCGACGATCGTCATGCCGTGAATCCTCCGTCGACGCGCAGCTCGTGCCCGGTGACGTAGCGCGACGCATCGGACGCGAGGAACAGCAGCGGCCCGACGAGGTCGTCAGCCTCCGCCATCCGGCCTAGCGGCACGCGCTCGTTGTACTTGCGCAGGAAGTCGGGATCCTGCCCGCCGCGCACGCCGCCGGGCGAGAGCGCGTTCACGCGTACGCCGCTCGGCCCCCAGAGCCGCGCGAAGTAGCGGGTCAGGTTGACGACGCCCGCCTTCGACGCGCCGTACGCGGCGGGCTTCAGGAACGGCGGGTCGGCGTCCATGTGGTCGTAGAAGCGCGGCTCTGCCGCGATCGACGCATAGAGGGAGCCGATGTTGACGATCGAGCCGCGGCCGGCGTCACGCATCGCCGACCCGAAGACCTGGATCGCGTTGAACGTTCCGGCCAGGTTGACGTCGAGCGTCCGCCGGAAGTCCTCGAGGGGCACGTCCTCCACGGCGTACGTCGTCGCGGCCGCCGCCGGCGGCTGGTCGACGCCGGCGTTGTTCACGAGGACGTGCGGCGTGCCGTGCTCGGCTTCGACGCGCTCGCGCGCCTCGTCGAGCGCTGCGCGGTCGGTCACGTCGGCGCAGAGCACGCCGTCACCGTCGCGAAGGTCGACGGGCACGACGGTCGCTCCGGCCTCCGCGAGCGCCTCCGCCCACACGGGCCCGAGCTTGCCGAGCGCGCCCGTGACGATCGCGATGCGGCCGCGGAGTGGCGCGTCGACGGTCGCGAGTGCCGTTTCGGAGACCTGTCGCATCGTTCCCGCGGGCAAAGCCGGCGAGCCGCGTCGTCAGTCGCCGAGCTGGCGCATCGCGCCGGCTCCGGAGACGCCGACGATCTCCGTCGGGAGGAGCTCCTCGAGATGCTCGAACGTCAGCGCGGTGTCGACCTGCACGGGATGGCGCAACATGCGACCGACGACCCGCTCGAGCTCGTAGGGCGGCAGGCCGTCGCCCGGCGACTTGAGCGCGATGTCCCCGTTCGACAGCGTGTGGCCCGCGGGCAGATCGCGCGCGGCGACGAGCTTCTTGCCCATCTTCCGCGCCGGCTCGACCTCGCTCGGGTACATCGTCTTCGTGCCGTCTCCCAGCGCCGTTTGCGTGCGCTGGAGATCGCGCACCATCTTGCGCAGTCCCTGCGGCTCGAGCGAGAAACGGTGGTCCGTCCCCTTGGCAGCGCGGTTGAGGGTGAAGTGCTTCTCCACGATCCGGGCGCCGAGGACGTACGCGGCGACGGCCATCGCGATGCCGTTGTCGTGGCCCGAGAAGCCGACGACGGTGTCCGGGAACAGCTGCCGGTACGTGTCGATCACACGCAGATCCAGCTCCTCCCACTCTGCGGGATACCCCGCTGTGCACTGGAGGATCGCCACCTGCGGGTTGATCTCGGACACCGTGTCGTACGCCCGCCGCACGTCGTCGAGGGTCCCTGCGCCGGTCGAGAAGATCACCGGTCTCCCCGTCTGCGCGACGTAGCGCAGCAGCGGCGTGTTCGTCAGGTCGCCGGACGCGATCTTGTACGCGGGCATGTCGAGATCCACGAGGAAGTCCGTGCTCGCGAAGTCGAAGGCGGTCGCGAAGAAGGCGATTCCGAGCTCGGCCGCATGGCGCTTCAGCTCGAGGTATTCGTCGCGGCCGAACTCGAGCGCCTCGCGGTGCGCACCGTACGTCGGCCCGAAGCTGTTCTCGTTGTCGTACGGCTTGTTGAAGAACTCCGCCGTGTAGAGGGAGCGGTTGTCGCGCTTCTGGATCTTCACCGCCTGCGCGCCGCACCGCTGCGCCTCGGTGAAGAGCGTCTTCGCCTGCTCGAGATCGCCCTGGTGGTTGTGGCCGATCTCCGCGATCACGTAGCAGTCGGTCGCATCGCCGATCTCGACGCTCTCGATCTGCAGGCCGGGGCCGCGGTTGGGAATGAGGCTCATAACGCATCCATCTCCGTCTCGAGGTACAGAGTCTCCGTCTTTGGAAGGATCGTGTTCGTCCCTGCTCTTCGACCGCAGAGGCGGGATCGTATCGGACGCACTCTTCCAGCCGCCCCGCGCCGGCTCGCACTCGACGCTCTCCAGGTAGCGCCGCAGTATTCGGGCGTCGGAAGACAAGTGCTCGCGCTCGCCTCCGACCTCGCCGCCGTGCCGCCGGCGGAGGTCGAGCTCGAGGTTCGGTGCGCGCGCGAGACGCGGGCGCTGCTGGAGAAGGTGTTCCCGGCAGGGACGCGGTTCTGGTCGCCGATCGCAAGGACGCGGCCGCGGCTCCTGCGGATTCTCGTGCAGCACGTGCTGGCACCATTGCGCGACGGCCCCGCGACCGTCGTCGTCGCGCTCGGCGAACAGGGAGCGCTTTGGGGACGCGCGTCACTCGTGCTCGTCGTGCACGACGTGCGGCGCCTTACGGATCCGGCGACGAGTAGCCGCCTCGAAGGCGCCTACTACCGCTTCGTCGTGCCGCGGGCCGCGCGTCGCGCGCGTCTCATGATCACGGTCTCGGAATTCTCGCGCCGTGAGATCGCGGCCACCCTCGGCGAGAAGGTGCCGCTACGCGTGGTCGCGCACCACCCGCGGCCGCGCGTGTCGAGGCCCGGCGGCGACGTACGTGGTCCGATCATCGTCGTCGGCGCCCTGCGCCCGTACAAGCGGATCGAGACGGTGATCGACGCCGTCGCGCTGCTCGATCCGGAGGAGCGTCGCGAGGTCGTCTTCGCGGGCCCGACCGAGGGCCGGGAGGACCAGCTTCAGCGGCGCGCGGCGGCTCAGGGGGTAGCGGACACGGTCCGCTTCGCGGGATGGCTCGAGGAGCTCGAGCTGGAGCGGCTGTACGCGTGCGCCCACGCGAGCGTCAGCCCCTCCGCGTACGAGGGCTACGGCCTGCCGGTCGCGGAGAGCCTCGCCTTCGGTCTCCCGACGATCGCAACGGCGATCCCGCCGCATCGCGAGATCGGCGGCAACGCCGTCCTCTACTTCGAGCCGGGCGACGCCGGTGCGCTCGCGGCCCACCTGCGCCTGCTCGCGCGCGACGAGGGGCGCCGCGCGGAGCTCGCAGCCGCTGCGCTCGAGCGGTCGCGCGCGCTCGCGCGACTCGGGCCGTCGTGGGCGGAGCTGATCGCGGAAGCCGTCTCGCCGTAGCGCGGCCTCAGAACGCGCCGCGGCCGCCGAAGATCGCCGAGACCGTCAGCGCCAGGATTCTGAGGTCGCGGCGCAAGGAGACGTTCTCGACGTACTCGCGCTCCACGGCCAGCCGCTCCTCGAAGGTGAGGTCGCCGCGGCCGTAGACCTGCATCGGCCCGGTGATGCCGGGCTTGACCGCGAGCCGAAAGCGGTATTCCGGCAGGTAGCGCTCCACGAGCTCGACCTGCTCGGGGCGTGGGCCGACGAGGCTCATGTCACCGCGGACCACGTTGAAGAGCTGTGGGATCTCGTCGAGGCTCGTGCGCCGGAGGAACCGACCGACACGCGTCACGCGCGGGTCGTTGACGAGCTTGAACATCGGCTCGCGCAGCTCGCCGAAGGTGACGAGCTCGCCGAGCAGGTCTTCCGCGTTCCGGACCATCGTCCGGAACTTGAACATGTCGAAGGGCGCGCCTCGCATGCCCGCGCGCCGCTGCGCGAACAGCACGGGGCGACCGCTGTCGACGAGGATCGCGCCCGCAACGGCGACGCACACCGGGAGGAGCACCACGAGCGCGACGGTCGCGACCGCGACGTCGAGCACGCGCTTCAAGAAGAGCGTCGAGCGCGAGACGTCCCACGTGTTGTACTCGACGATCGGGAGGTCCGCGAGGTGGTCGAGACGCACCGCGGTGCCGAACATCCCGCGCGCCGGCGGGACGACGCTGAGCTTGACGTGCGCCTCGCGGCAGAAGGCGACGAGCTCCGCGATCACGGCCTCGTCGATCGTCTGCGACGCGAGGATCACGCGGTCGTGCTGCGCCAGGCGCTGACGGTGCTCGCGAAGCTCGTCCAGCGTCACCTCCGCCTCGCCCGCGACGAGCTGCACGTGCGTGTCGGGAAAGAGCTCCAGCTTCCTCCGTGTTGCGGCTGCGAGCGCTCCGTCGCCGACGATGAGCGTCAGCTCGGGCGGCGTGCTCCACCGCCAGAGCAGGCGCGCGACGCTGCGGAGCACGAACGCCGCGACCCCGGCGACGATGGCGGCGCGGAGCAACGTCGTCAGCTCGAGCGACCCCGCCGGCGTCAGCATGAGCAGGAACGACATCGTGGCCGTTCCGGTGAGTGCCCAGAGGAACACGCCGGGCAGCTCGTCGACCGTGAGGTGCCGGAGCGAGCGCTGGTCGCGGTCGTAGAGCCCGTGCAGCTTCGCGAGGAGGAGCCACACGGGAAGGAGGACTGCCGACCAGAGACCGGCGTCGGCGCCGTCCTCGGGTGCCACGCCAATCGCAACGCTGACGAGCACGACCGCGGCTGCGTCCGCGACGGCGAGCATCCGGCGCAGGAGGGCATCGCGCCAGACACCGGCGCGGTGACCCGGCGCGAGCTCGCCCGTGGGATCGACGAGCGTTTCGAGGAGGCCGCGCGAATCGGATCCCTCGACGGGCTCCCGTGTCGGGAGCCGCGAACGCTCACGCTCGATCATCGTCACGTCCTCCCGCGAGCGTCCGAGCGCCGGCGCGCAGCTGACGGAGAGTCGGCGGTAGCAGCCCGAAGCTCATCTCATCACAGGAAGAGCTGCGAGCGCGGGTTGAGCTCTCGCGCGCGCGCGAGGCTCTCGCGCGCTTCGTCGATGTCTCCGGCATTCGTCTCGAGGCGCGCCTTGATGAACCAGAGCCTCCAGTCGTCGTCGGCGCGCTCGATCGCCTCGGAGATCCAATAGCGTGCGACGTCGAGCTCTCCGAGCTGCTCCTCCACCAACGCGAGCTGCACGTACGGTGACGCCGCCCATGGCTGGAGACCGCGCGCGGCGCGCGCGTCGTCGAGGGCCGCGGCGGCATCGTCGCGCGCGACCGCCGCTTGGCTGTCCTCGATCTTCAGCTGCGTCAGCAGCGGAATCGCCTGCCCGCAGACGAGGAGCCATCCCGCGACGAGGCCGGCAGCGCCGAGACCGAAGCGCCTCCCGCGCGCGCGACGGTTACCGACCTCGAGCCCGACCAGGTGCGGCGATGGCGTTGTGGTCGCGGCGCCCGTCAGCAGCCCGAGACAGGCGACGCCGACGACGCTGACGACCGTCATCTCCCACATCCAGTCGATGCTGACGGCAGCCGCGTACGCGATGAAGGCCGCCGTCAGCGCCGCCGCCGTTGACGCGGCGCCGCCTTCACGGGCCGCGCGCCTGACGCCGGTGGCGACGCCCGTCGCGACGATGCCGATAACGAGGAGGAAGCCTGCGAGGCCGAGCTCCGCGAGCGTCTCGAGGTACAGCGAGTGCGCGTCGCGCACGAACATGCTGATCGTGCGCTCCTGCGCCCACCACGCCTCGAACGAGCCGGCGCCGCGGCCCAGCAGCGGCGCCGACTCGAACGCATCGATCGCGGCCGTCCAGAACTGCCAGCGCCCGCTCCCGTTGACGCTCGTGAAGTGCGACTCGACGAGCCCCGCGGACGCAGAGTTGTCCCCGGGAGGCGCGCGGAAGTCGTCGAAGCGCTCGAGGGGGTCTGACAGGCCGACGCCGGCGAGCACGACGACGGCGGCTCCGGCGACGAGCGCACGGCGGGCGGGCGCGCCCACGCGTGCGCGTAACGAGATGCGCCCGAACGCGGCATAGAGGAGCGCGGCCGCGGCGCAGAGCCCTCCGATCGCGAGCGCCGCGACGACGCCCTGCCTCGCCGCCTCGGCGGAGGCGAAGGGTCCATCGACGAGCGCGCGGTTGCCGCGCAGGACCGCGACGGCGCCGGCGCCGCCGAGCGCGGCGAGCGCGAGCGCGAGGCTCGCCTGCCACCGGCGCCGGCTCAGCGCGACGAACGCCGCCGCACCCACGAGGGCGGTCACGCTTCCGCCACGCGACGACGTGAGGTAGAGCGTCGCGACGAGCGCCGGGAACGGCGCGACGGCGAGCCCTCGCCGGATCGCGCCCTCCGCGTCGACTGCGAGCCGCAGGAGCAGCGGGATCCCGATCCCGACGAGCATCGCCAGACCGTTCCAATACCCGATCGGATGGCTGAGGAGAGGTGTGGTGTCGCCTGCGCCGATTGCATCGTGGAAGAGCCTGCTCGCGAGCGCGAGCAGGCCCGTCAGCACGATTGCGATCGCGAACCCGTTGCTCCACGCGCGTGCGGTCGGGAGGCGGCGCGGCATGAGCGCGACGACGAAGACGCCCAGGTACAACGCGACGCGATTGAACTCCGCGAAGGTCCTCTCCGGATTCTCTGTCCAGACGATCGAGAGTCCGGTCAGGACGAGCAAGGCGCCGAGCAGCGAACCGGCTGCGAGAGCCGGTCGGGGTAGCGAGTGCGTTCGCCAGACCCCGAGGAAGGTGGCGATGACGATCGCGCTCCAGACGCCGATCGCGAGGAGCGAGCGCGGAAGGAGCGCGTAGGCGCCGCCGTCGTACGCGAGTACGAGCGTGACCAGCCCCACCGACGCGGCGGTCACGTTCACCCAAACCCGTTTCCCCGGTGTAAACATTCCGTTCGGCACCGACAAGACGCTGCTAGCGTATCGACGAGTTCGATGTCGACTCCCAATCGCATCTCTCCGCGAGCGTCCTTTTACGCGCTATGCGCTCTTGCCGGTCTCGCGCTGTCCGCGGCGGCTCCGGCAGCGACTCCGCCTACGGACCCGTCGATCGCACAGTACGTCGAGCAGATGCCGACTGGAGCCGGGCCCGCCGAAGCCGGACGGCCGACGAAGCGAAAGAAGCCGCTGGCGAAGGCGAGCGCCCGGCGCCTGCAACAACAGGGCGGGGCCGATGCGGAGGAGCTCGAGCAGCTCGCCACCTCGCCGGCCTACGGGGCGCCGCAGCAGTCCCTGACACAACGGGCGCGAGGCGGCGCGGGCGGATCGCGGAACGACTCCGGCGGACGCGCGGCCCCGGGCGCCCAGGAGGGTGAAGGTGAGGGTGGAAGCAGCAGTGGGGGTGGAAGCAGCAGTCAGGGTGGAAGCAGCAGTCAGGGTGGAAGCAGCAGTCAGGGTGGAAGCAGCGAGGGAGGCGGAGCGGTCACTACAGACGATGACGCCTCGGCGGCAGCGGCAGCTCCGCCCGCCGACGACGACGGCTCGAGCCGGCTGGCGATCCTGCTCGCCTCGATCGCGGGGGCGCTCGTGGCGGCCGGAGGCGTGGCGGTCGCGCTGCGCCGCCGCGTGGCTTAGAAGCTCTAACGAACCGAAGGACGGGCCGCCGTCGCGCGACGCGTCGTCATTCCGTTAGAGCTTCTTAGTAGGCCGGCCTCGCCCGCGCGCACTACCCGCGGCGCGGAGCGCTCCTCAGGATCGGTTCAGCGCGTCTGCGTAGGTGGCGAGGGTCGCGTCTGTCGCGGCCGTCCACGAGAATCTTGCACGCGCGCGCGCCCGTGCCGCCCCGCCGACCCGCCGCCGCAGCTCGGGCTCTGCGAGCAGTCGCTCGAGCGCCGCGCGCAGGCTCTCGACGTCCCGCGGCGGGACGAGGATCCCGGTCTCGCCGTCGGCGACGAGGTCGACGAGACCGCCGACCGCGCTCGCGACGACGGGCTTGCCGTGCGCCATCGCCTCCGCGCACGCGACGCCGAAGCCTTCGCGATGCGAGGGGCACGCGACGACGGCGGCGCGCGCGTACAGCGTCTGGAGCTCGTCGTGCGGGACGAACCCGAGCGCGCCGGGCACACGGTCGCGCAGCGGGCCGTCGCCGGCGACGACGAGGTTCATCCCGCGCGCGGCCTCGATCAGCTCGAGGACGCCCTTCTCCGCGGAGAGCCGTCCCGCGTAGAGCACCTCCGGTGGCTCGGCCTCCTCGCCGATCTCCGCCGGTATGTCGACGCCGCTCGGGATCACTCGCACCTCGCGCGCGCCCAGTTCGCGCGCCGCGTCCGCGAGCGCGCGCGAGGCGGCAATGACGAGTTGCGCGCGGCGGAGAACGGGCCGCGCGAGCCGCGGCACCCGCCGCGCGAGCTCCACGTCCGTCCCCCACACCTGGACCACCACCGGCTTCCGCGTCGCGAGCGCGACCGCACCCGCGGGCAGCCAGTGCGCGTGGACGAGATCGGCGTCGCGCGTCGCGCGCCGGGCCGCACGCGCGAACGTGACCAGCATCGGCGGGACGAACAACGCGAGCCACGGGCGCCGCCGCAGGTTGCCGACGACGCCCGACCCGTACGCGATCCCGTAGTGGCGGAACTCTGCGGGGGAGACGACCTCGACCTCCACCCCGCGCTCCCGCACGTGCTCGACGGCGTCAGCGACGAACCGCCCGGCCGCGTCGCCCGGATAGCGCGGGTACGACGTCGTCAGGACGACGACCTTCACGACGCGTCAGCCGCAGCCGGCGGCGATCGCGAGCGTCGCGCAGACCTCGTCCATCTTGTCCGGACGAAGCCGCGTGATGCGATCGACGAAGTACGCCTGCCTCACCGTCACGACGTTGTCGAGCGTGAGCACGCAGTGAGCCGGCATCCCGTCTTCAGGCCCAAGCTTCACCTCAGTCGGAATCCCGCGGATCGTTCGCGTCGCCGGCACGGCGAGGACGGAGTGCAAGACGGGAATCGCGGCCTGCCGGGTCAGGACGAGATGCGGCCTGCGTCCGGAGGGGCGCTCGACCCACCAGACTTCGCCGCGCGTCACCACGGCTCGTCCCGAAGCGACTCGTCGAGCGCGGCGACGGACCACGCGTCTCGGCGCCCGGACGGGATGCGGGTGTATCCCTCGACGATCGCGCGATCAATCGCAGCCGAGCGATCCGCGGCGAGGTGCGCCTCGAGCGAGCGCCGGATGAGCTCCGACCGCGAGATGCCTGCGCACGCGGCTCGCTGATCGAGTAGCGACAGGAGCGAGTCCGAGAGCTGCACGAGTACTTGGCGGCGCGCCACTCGTCATATCTAAGCATATGGTCGCACACGCCGGTCGAAGACTGCCGGCGCGGCGACCGCCACGATCGCGAAGGCGTAGAAGTAGTAGAGGATCATCGTGAGGTAGAAGAGGTTGGCCGCCAGCGTGCCCGCGAGCGCCGCCGTCAGCCCCCACGCGAGCGGCCGCACGCGCGCCGCCGCGGGGTCGCGCAGCGCGGCGAGCGCCCTCCCGACCGAGCGCGCGGCGCGGATCCGCCCGAACAGCCAGCGGAGGAAGACCGCGAAGACGACGAGGCCGACGAGCCCCGTCTCGACGAGGAGGGCGACGTAGAACGAGTGCGGGCCCCAGTTCGTCTTCCCGGTGACGAACTCGTAGTAGACCGAGAAGTTGTTCAGCCCGAGGCCGAACAGCGGGTGCGCCGCGAGCACGTCGGGGATGAACTCGTACACCTCGAGGTGCACCGACGTCGAGCGGTCGTCGGTCTGGAAGCGGGAGCGGAGCACCACCGTGAAGAAGTCCAGGCGGCGGTAGACGGCGTACGCGACCACGGCGGCGGCGGCGGCGACGGGCGCGAGCAGCGCGCGGGAGACGAGCAGACGCCGGTACGGCACCGCAAGCACGAGCAGCCCCACGAGGAGGCCGAGCGCGCCGCTGCGCGAGAGCGTGGAGAGGAAGACCAGGAGCAGGAACGCGAGCAGCGCGGCGAGCGGGAGGCGCAGCCGGTGCCCGCGCTCGAGCCGCAGGTAGAGCGGCGCGAGGACGAGCAGCGGCACGAGCAGCATGATCGCGAGGTGGTTCGGGTCGCCCGTGAGCGCGTTCGTGCGGTAGACGCGCGCACCTTCGACGGCGCCGTAGACGTTGATTGCGCTCGCCCCGCCCGTCAGCGGCGCCAGCACCACGCTGTCGAGGTTCACGCCGGCGCGCGCCGCCGCGAGCTGGAGCACGCCGTACGCCGCGTTCGCGGCCATGCCGACGACGAGGGTCGCGAGCGCGCGCCAGTAGAAGCGCTCCGACCGCCGCACGAGCAGCGCGACTCCCGCGGCGAGGAACAGGAAGTGGAGCACGAACTTCGCGAGCCCCTTCGCGTACTGGACCAGCGCCTGCTCCGTCTCGAGGTTGAAGAAGCCGACGAGGTAGACCGCGAGGAACGCGACGAAGAAGACGCCGACCGTCGCGGCCGCGCGCGGCAGCCGCACGTCTCCGCGCACGACGCGATCCGCGGCGAACGCGACGAGGAAGAGGATCGTCAGCAGGTCGGGCAGGATCGCCCCCCCGAGCGCCTCCCAGCGCAGCTTCTCGAACGTGATGCTGAAGAGCGTCGCGAGGAAGAGGAGGTCGGTCAGCCGGTGCGTGCGTGTCACGGGTCGCCCCAGTAGAGGTCGCCGTGGTCGGCGTAGAAGTCGAGCGAGCGGCTCAGCCCCTCCTCGAGCGGGACCGTGGGCGCCCAGCCGAGCGTGTCGCGGATCTTCCGGTAGTCGCCGTAGTAGTCGCCGATGTCGATCGTCCGCCGCTCCTCCGGGAACGGCTCGAGACGGAACCGCCCGGAGCCGTGGATCGCGAGGAGCAGCTCGGCGAGCTCGAGCAACGTCACGACGCGGTCGTCGCCGAGGTTGAAGACCTCCCCCGCCGCCTCCTCCCGCGCCGCCGCGAGCAGGAACGCACGCACGGCGTCGTCGACGTAGTTGAAGTCGCGCCTCTGGCGCCCGTCGCCGAAGACGACGATCTCCTCGCCTGCGACGGCCGCGCGGAGCCACGCGCCGAGAAACGTCTGCCGCGCGTCCTTCACCCGCATGCGCGGGCCGTAGGTGTTCGTCAGCCGGAGCACGCAGCAGCGCAGGCCGTGCACCTCCGCGTAGAGCCGGTGGTACTGCTCGCCCGCGAGCTTGTTGACGCCGTTCACGTCGACGGGCGTCACCGGGTGCGCCTCGTCGACGGGCAGGTACTGCGGGCGCCCGTAGACCTGGCGCGTTCCGGCGTAGACGATCGTCGCGTCGCGGTTGTGGCGACGGCACGCCTCGAGGATGAAGAGCTGCGCACGGCAGTTGATCTCGAGGTCGGTGAGCGGGTCGCTCATCGAGTCGACGTGGCTGGTCTGGCCGGCGAGGTTGAAGACGACATCCTGGCCGCGCACCAGCTGGCGCAGGCTGTGCGCGTCGCGGACGTCGGAGACGTTGACCCGGACACGCTCCTCGATCCCGCGGATGTTCGCGAGATTGCCGCCGTACTCGGGGATGAGCGAGTCGACGAGCAGGACGTCGCTGCCCGCGGCCACGAGCGCGCGCGCGAGGTGCGAGCCGATGAAGCCGAGGCCGCCGGTGACGAGGATTCGCTTGCCGCGAAACTCCTCCGCGAGGTCCGGTGCGATCACGCGCGCGCGCGGTTCAGCGGCTGTGCGAGACGCGGCGCGAGATCGAGCGCGTCGTCGAAGCTCGCCGCGACGCGAGCGCGCG
Organism: Gaiellaceae bacterium; assembly: GCA_030446625.1. GTDB lineage: Bacteria > Actinomycetota > Thermoleophilia > Gaiellales > Gaiellaceae > JAUJMY01. The sequence continues at coordinate 142,025 of JAUJMY010000003.1, read as the reverse complement.
CGAGGCGCACGAGCGCGTCGTCGACGCGGCGTCGCGCGCCGCCGAAGACGCCGCGGTGCGACGCGACGGGGACACCGAGCGCGTCGGCGGCGAGCACCGTCGCCGCCAGCCGCCACAGCTCGCGCGAGACCGCGGAGCCAGGCTCTGCGTCGTTGCCGGCGACGAGGAGCAGCTCGCACTGCGACACCTGCTCGAGGAACGTCTGCGCCCCGTTCGGCAGCGGCGCCGCAGCGCGACCGTCGCGGCGCGCGCGCGCCGCGCGCAGCAGAGCGGCGGTTCGGGCAGCGAGCGTCGCCGCGACGACCGCCCTTCCCGCATCCGCGGCGCCGAAGAGGAGGTACGAGCGGAGCCCGGGCGCGCGCGCGTAGCCGTGGCGCTCGATCGGCAGCTCTTCGCCCGGCGAGAGGAGCAGCGGCTCGAGCTCCGGGAGGAGGCCGAGAAGCTCGAGGCTCCGCTCGACGCTCGGTTCGTCGCCGACGATCGCGATGCGGCGCCGCGGACGTACCTCGACGTCGTACCCGACGGCGCAGTCGAACCACCGCACGTGCTCGTGGACGAGGTCGACCTCGAGCCGGTACCGTCCGGGCTGACCCGGCGCGCGCACGTGGACCGGGACGAGATCCGACTCGCCGGGCGGGAGCGGCGCGGGGAAGTGACTCCTGAGCTCCTCGGCCGCGACCGCTTCGCCCCTCGCGTCGCGCCACCGCGTGCCGACGCGGATGCTCGGCTCGGCGTCGCGCCCCCAGTCCCACAGCTCCGGCCCGAGGTTGTGGACGCGCACGTCGATCGTGCGCTGCTCGCCGACGACGAGTGGCCGCGCCGGCTCGAGCGGCTCGAGCCGCGCGCGGTATGCCTCCGCCGCGAGCGGCCGGCCCGGCCAGAGCCGGTCGATCTCCACTCGCCCGACGCGCGCGAGGTGGGCCGAGCCGTCGCCCGCGGCGACGTCGCCCGCGAGCACCCGCGCGATCGTCCGGCGCTCCTCCTCGGGCACAGGCGACGTGACCGCGTCCGGGCGCAGCTCGGGCACGTAGACGGCGAAGTTGTACGCGCGTCCGGCGATGCGCATTCCGGGGCGGCTGCGCTCGTACTTGCGCGCCTTCTCCCGACGTACCGCCTCGGAGCGGAGCACGCAGTCGACGTGCCACAGCGGCTCCTCGAGGAACCGGCCAGCGCCCCGCGCGACGATCGGACGGTGGAACTCGTCCGAGAAGCGGACGAAGCGCGGATCGTCGCGGACGAGCCGGAGCTGGTAGTCAGGGCGCCACGGAGGCTCGTCGAGGTAGCGCGTCGCGTCGGGGAAGACCCACCGTCGCGGTAGCCAGTAGTGCGTCACGTCGTTCGCGGCGACGAGGGCCGGGAGCCCGCGCAAGAGGGGCCCGCTCGGGATCTCGTCGTCGTCGAGGAGCAGCACCCAGCGCCCGCGGCACTCGGCGTGCAGCCACGCGAGCGGCCGGTCGACAGGGTCTGCGTACGGGTAGACGAGGAGCCGGTCGGCGACGCGCTCGAGCGCGGCGAGGACGTCCGCGCCGGCCCGGTCGTCGACGGCGACGAGGATCTCGCCTGCGACGGGGCGAAAGAGCTCGAGCAGCGCGGCGACGCGCGGACCCGGCCCTGCCGTCATGCAGCAGACGGAGAGCGCGACCGACCCCGTCCCGAGGTTCTCCGGCGCCCGCTCGACGGCGCGCGCCGACGCCGTCGCCGCCTGTTCTGCCTCGCTCGTCTGCATCGCCCCTCTCGCGGGCTACGGAGGTTAACGGGTGCTCGCGTGGCGCGGGCGCTCGGGGCGGCGGAAGAGGTAGCCGCGGTACTCGACCGGAACCTCGGGGGCTCCTTCGGCCGAGAGCCACGCGCTCATCAGGAACTCGCGCGCGAGCTCGAGCCCGGCCGCTTCGCCGGCCGCGATGACCTCGCCGCGGTTCAGGACCCAGCCCAGGTACTCCGTCTCGTACCCGTACGCGTACGGGCGCTGAACGACGACGAACGAGTCGGTGTCGAGAGCGATCGGCAGGCGCGTGACGAAGAGGTAGCGCGCGGCGGCGGCGGCGAGCCGCGCGAGCGTCTCCTGCCACGGCGCGCTGTACTGGAGCGACCCGCTCGCGAGCACGAGGTCGTATGTGCGCTCGAGGCACGATTCGTCGTCGTAGAAGCGGCCCTCCGGTACGAGCTCCCGCCCGAGCGCGCACAGCTTCGGAACGTCCTTGCAGTGGTAGTCGATCTCGACGCCCGGCAGGACGGACTTGCTGACCAGGTAGTAGTGGCCGCTGCCGCCGCCCCAGTCGAGCAGCGAGACCTGCGGGCGGCCGCCCGCCGCGAGCGCGAGCACGTATGCGTACGAGACGAGCGTGTTGTGTGCCGCGCGATCGTCGTTCGGCACCTCGACCCCGACCGGAACCTCGTGCGCGATCCCGAGCGGGCGCGGCGGCTCGAGCGCCCGCACGAACGCGGGCCACTTCGCACGGTACGAGGCTGCGATCGCGTTCACGTCCCATCCCTTGACGCGTGGATCGCTCGCCTGCCTGGCCCATCCCTCCGGGACGTACTCCCACTCCGGGGGGCGCGGCCGTGGCCCGTCTTCTTGCGGCTGGGGGGGCGCGGCCGCCGCGGGAGGTGCGCCCGCCGGCCGCGCCGCGTCCTTCGCCCGCTTCAGCAGCTGCCACAGGAAGGGCGGCGTCACGCTCTTGACCAGCAAGCGGATCCGCGCCGCAGCCGGCACGGGAGCTGGGTCGCTCACGTGGCCGGCGCCGCGAGGTCCGCGAGTGCCGCGGCGACCTCCTCGAGCTCGGCGTCGGCGAGCTGCGGATAGAGCGGGAGGCTCAGCACCTCGTCGCAGAGCCGCTCGCTCACCTCCAAACCCCCCTCCGGCGCAAGCTCCGAGTACGCCGGCTGGCGATGCACCGGGCGAGGATAGTGGACGAGCGTCTCGATTCCTCGCGCGTGCAGCGCCGCGCGGACGCGGTCGCGCTCGCGGCTCCGGAGCACGTACAGGTGGTAGACGTGGCGGCGCCCGCCGGCTTCCTGCGGGCGGTGGAACGCGGTGTCGTCGAGCAGCTCGTCGTACCGCCTCGCGAGGCGGCGACGCCGTTCGTTCCAGCGCTCGAGGTGCGCGAGCTTGACGCCGAGCAGCGCAGCCTGAAGGCCGTCGAGGCGGCTGTTCGTGCCGCGCTCGTCCGAGACGTGGCGCTCGCGCTCGCCGTAGTTCCGCAGGCGGCGCGCTCGCTCGGCCACGTCGCCATCGCTCGTGAGCACCGCGCCGCCGTCGCCAAGCGCGCCCAGGTTCTTCGTCGGATAGAAGCTGAACGCCGCGGCGTCGGCGAGCGAGCCCGCCCGAGCGCCGCCGTACTCGGCTCCGTGTGCCTGCGCCGCGTCCTCGACGACCTTCAGCCCGTGCGCGCGGGCGAAGCCGAGGATCCGCTCCATCTCGGCGCACTGGCCATAGAGGTGGACGGGCACGATCGCGCGCGTCCGCGGCGTCGCGACGCGCTCGAGGGCAGCCGGATCGAGAGTGTATGTCCCGGCGTCGACGTCGGCGAGGACGGGCACCGCACCCGCGTGCTCGATCCCCGCGATCGTCGGCGTGCACGTGTTCGCGGCGGTGATCACCTCGTCGCCCGCGCGCACGCCGACGGCGCGTAGTGCGATCGCGATCGCGTCCGTCCCGGATGCCACGCCGACCGCGTGTTCCGCGCCGCAGTACGCGGCGAAGTCACGCTCGAACCGCTCGACCTCCTCGCCGAGCACGAACGCGCTCGCGCGCAGCACGCGGTCGATCGCCGCGTCGAGCTCGTCGCGGAGCTCTTGCGTCTCGCGCGCGAGCTCGAGGAAGGGAACCGTCACGCCACGGCGCGGAGGACGTCCGCGAGCTCTTCGACGCGCGCCCCGCGCGAGAGCCGCTCCCGGTCACGCTCCGAGAGCCGCGTCGCGTCGAGCGTGCCGGTGGACCAGCGTGCATGGAGCTCCTCGAGCGCCGCACGGAGCGCGGGCACGTCGTCGGGCGGGGCGACGACGCCCGTCCCCGTCTCGCGGATCAGCGTCGCCGCCGCGCCGTCGGGCGGCACGGCCGCGAGGATCGGCCGCTCCGCCGCGAGGTACTCGAAGACCTTGCCGGAGACGACGCCGCGCCCGCGCCCGCCGGCGTCCGGGATCAGCAGGAGCAGCGCCTCGGAGTCGCGCTGGAGCTCGAGCGACCGGCGCCGCGGGACGTACGGGTGCAGCTCGAGCCGGTCGCCGAGCCCGAGCGACTCCGCCCACTCGCGATCGGCGCTGCGGAAGTCGCCGACGAAGCGAGCGACGACGTCGAGCCGCGACTCCGCGAGCCCCGCCAGGAACGGCCGCGGGTCGCGCTTGCCGAAGAAGCTGCCCGTGTGCGTGATCCGGAAGCGGTCGGCGCGCCGGTAGCGGAGCTCGCCGAAGTCGTCGAAGTCGCAGCCGTTGCCGATCGTGTGGACGGGGCCGCGCGGCTCGAACGCTCGCGCCTCGTCCGCGATCGCGTCCGAGACGGCGACGATCGCGTCGGCGGAGCGCGCGACGAGGCGCGCGACCACGTCCTGCGTCTTCTCCTTCGCGCGGGCGGCGAGCCGCTCCGACCGGCGGTGCGGGTGCGCCACGACGGAGTCGCGCAGGTCCGCGACCCACTTCACGCCCGTCGCCCGCTTGACCGCCGCCCCGACCAGGTGCACCGAGTTCGGCGGCGAGGTCGTGAGGACGACGTCGATCCCCTCGTCGCGCACGATCCGCAGCGCGGCCGGGATGGCCGTCGCGTTCCAGGTGACGTTCTCGTCGGGGACGAGCGCGCGCCGGAACGCGACGCGCGCGAGGGTCGAGGCGCGCTCGAGCCCCTGCTTCCCGTGCAGCTCCTCGGCGAGCCTCAGGCCGCCCGGGCCGACGTAGCGCGCGCGGTGGATCCACGCCTGCGTCGGCGGCTGGAGCTCCGGGTCCGGGTGGATCCACTTCGGGTCGTCCGGCGCGAGCACGTGCGTCTCGATTCCAAGCGCGGGGAGCTGCGCGGCGAACTTGAGCGGCCGCTGCACCCCCGCGCCGCCCGCGGGCGGGAAGTACATCGTCACGAGCAGGACCTTCACGGCGACACGATCCTAGTGGCGCCGCCGTGGACGAATCGGCACGGACTCGGCACGCTCCCGTCACGGACGCGCGCGTCGTTCGGCGGTAGCGTCAGCGGCGGGTGGAGGGTGGAAGCTCCCCACCCGATGGGTGGGGCGTCGCTTTTTTTCAGCGCCGCGCGCGCAGCCGGTAGAGCTCGTAGCGGTCGTCCTCGTACACCGGCCGGAGCTCGACGCGCACGCGCTTGAACTCCTTCCGGTCGACCACGAGCCAGCCCGCCCTGTAGCGGCGCGGGATCGCGAGGTCGCCGCCCTTGCGGAAGAAGCGCAGGGCGTCGTCGCGCCGTTCGTAGGGGCGGTTCTTCTTCGTCGCCGCGACGTGCGTCTCCGGGTTAACGGCCACGTAGACCGGGAGCTCCGCGCCGATGCGGTAGCTCGTCTGCGGATCGGAGAAGACGACGGCGCGCTCGGAGACGTGCTCGCTCAGCGCGCGCACGAGGCCCGGCGTCAGCGGGCTCGCCTCGCGCTCGGGCGAGGGGCTCCAGTTCCGCGCGGCGTGCGCCGCGACCGGGAGCGCGAAGAGGATCACCGCGACGCCCGCGAGCCACTCCCGTCCCGCGTCGACCCCGCGCCGGCGCAGGACGCGCAGCAGGAGCGTGACGCCGATCCCGGCCAGTCCGCCGACGAGCGCGAACCACGTCAGCCGCTCCGGCCCGCCGCCGCCCTCGATCTTGAGCGTGAAGTCGCCCGGGAACGCGCGCTGGAGCGCGATCCCCGCCACGAGCCCGAGCGGCACGACGCCGACCCAGAACAGGCGCGCGAGCACGGCCGCGCCGCCCGCGACCGCGAACGCGAACGGGAGGAAACCGGCGAGGCGGCGCGACTGCGAGATCGAGGTCGCGTCGGAGAGGCGCGTGAAGAGCTCCGGCAGGAGCATCACCACGAGCACCGCGACCGAGCCGCCGAGGACGAACGACGCCCAGCGCCGCCGGCCGGCGAGCCCCGCGAGCGGGATCAGCGCGAGCGCCGCGACCGCGACGGCGCCGCTGCGCGAGAAGAGCTCGGGCCCGAGCCGGTAGCTCCCGTCCCGCAGCACCTCCAGCTGCCCCGGGTACTGCTCGAGCGCACGCCGCACCTCACCGCGCGACGGGTTGTGCGACGCCGTCTCGCGCACGATCGGGAGCAGCCAGAGGAGCGCCGCTCCCGTCGGGACGGCATACGCCACGGCGGCCGCGCCGAGCCGCAGCGCGTCGCGCCGGTCCCAGAGCGCGCGCACGAGCAGGAATCCCGCGAGCGGCACGCCGAGGAACACGGTGTACGACGGGTGCACGAGCGTCAGCGTCAGCGCGCCCGCGCCGATCCCCGCGAGCACGGCCGCGGACGGCTCCCGCAGCTGCGTGAACACGAGCGTGAGCACGGCGGGAACGATCAGCTGCCGGCTCGACGTCGCGGGGAGCGCGAGCGAGGCGAACGCGCCGCCGTGCCCCGGCGCGAGCGCGATCAGCGCGGTGTTCGCGGCCACCACGCCGCCGCCGAGCCAGCCCGAGCGGAAGAGCATCGTCCCCGCTTCGTAGACGACGAGGAACGCGAGCGGCGCGAGCACGCTCGCCTCGTGCAGCACGACGAGCTGCGGGTCGACGCCCGCGAGCTGCGCGACGACGGCGAGGAACGCGTGCCAGAGCGGGAACGCGTAGCCGGGGTGGAGCCCGCCGTCGGCGAACTCGTTCACCGCGTGGAGCGAGAGCTCGTCGAACGCCGCGAGCTTGCGGACGCGCGCGAGGTGGAAGAGCGCGTCCCCGTCGACCGGCCCCGCGACGTGCCAGAGCGCGATGCCGAACAGCGCTCCCGCCGCGGCGGCGATCGCGCTCCCGCCGATGCGTGGCGGGCGCGGGAGCCGGCGGGCGATCGAGACAGCGAGCGCCGCGACCGAGATCCCCGCGAGCACCCACAGCGCGAGCGAGAGGGACGAGCCGGTGGCGAAGACGGCGACGAGGGCGACGGTGAGCGAGGCGAGGCTCCAGACGAGCGTCGCCGACGCGCTGCGCCGGTTCAGCGCGTCGCAGATCAGGCCCCCGGGGAGGAGCACGACGACGGTCGCGGCCGCGAGCCGCGCGTAGAGCCCGGGCCCGCTCTCGGGCAGGAGGCGGACGAACGCGAGCTCGAGCAGCGCGGCGAGCGCGATCACGACGCGTAGCGCTCCGGCGATCACAGCAGCTCCGGGACGCGTCCCGAGTCGAGCCAGCGTGCCGTCTCGGCGTACGCGCGGCCGCGCTCACCGCGGAAGATCGCCCCGCGCGCGCGCAGTGCGACCCGCATCAGAGTGCGCGCCCGCTCCGCTTCGCGCAGGCCGCGGTGCTTGGCGAGGAAGCGGAGGTGCCCGCGGACCTGCTCCCGGAACAGCCTGCCCGCGTGCGAGGCCCCCAGCACGTGCACGACGTCGGCGCCCGGGTAGAAGACGACCTTCCAGCCGGCGCGGCGGAACCGGTAGCACCAGTCGGTCTCCTCGCTGAACAGGAAGAAGGCGTCGTCGGCAGGCCCCACGTCCTCCACCGCCGCGCGGCGCACGAGCATGCACGCGCCCATCACGAACTCGGCCTCCCGGACGCGATCGTGCGCGAAGTTCTCGCCGTAGAACGCGTTCAGCGCCCGCGAGCGCGGCGCGAGCTTGCGCAGGAAGAAGTACTCGGTGGCGATCCGCCAGGCGGTCGGGAAACCGCGCACGGAGCGCTGGAGCGACCCGTCGGGGTTGCGCAGCCGCGGCCCGACGACGGCGACGTCCGGGTGCGCGTCGGCGAACGCCGCGAGCTTCTCGGCCGCGTCCTCGACCGGCCACGCGTCGGCGTTCAGGATCAGGAAGTAGCTCCCGCGGGCGAGCCGCATCCCCGCGTTCCAGCCCGCGGCGAGACCGCGGTTCGCCTGCTCGACGAGCGTCGCCTCCGGAAACCGCTCGCGCACGAACGCCACCGTGCCGTCCGTCGAGCCGTTGTCGACGACGATCGTCTCGTACGCGCGCACGCTCTCCAGGCACTGCTCCAGGTACGGCAGCGCGTCGTACGTCACGACGACGACGCTGATATCGCTTCTAGCCATGGCCGACGCTGGGCCGCCCGGCGCCCCGAACCCCCTCCCCGGCTAGTAACACCCCGCCCGGGAGCGCCATCGCTATCGACACCTGTAAGATGAGGAAGCCGGTGGCGAACGCGGCGTCGGCGCCGACGCCGACCGTGCCGAGGAAGCTGACGAAGAACGCCTCGCGCACGGCCAGGCCGTTGATCGTGAACGGGACGAGCATCACGAGGAAGAGCAGCGGGCCCATCACGAAGTAGACGCGCGGCGAGAGGTCGACGCCCGCGGCGCGCCCCGTGAACCAGATCGCGAAGATCCTGACCGCCTGGAGCGCGAGCGTGATCGCGCTCACGCCGAGCAGGAGGCGCGCGTGGTCGCGGTAGGCGTGGACGCCCTCGTAGAAGGAGCGCAGCGGCCGCTCGAGGCGGAGACGGCGCAGGAGTGGGGCGGCGGCCGCGAGCGGGCGGCGGAGCGAGCGCGAGAAGAAGACGAAGCCGAGCACGATCGTGCCGAGGATGAAGACGAGCTCGATCCAGAGGTACGCGCCCACGTCGTAGCGGCCGAGCGCGAGCGCGAAGCCGACGGCGGCGAGCGCGAGCGTCGCCGCGCCGCCGAGCGCGCGCTCGAGCAGGACCGACCCGGCCATGTCCCCGCCGCGACCGGGGTGGCGGCGCGCGGACTCGTAGATGCGCATCGCGTCGCCGCCGACCGCAGTCGGGAGGATCTGCCCCGCGGTGTACGACACGAGGTACGCGCGCAGGAGCCAACCGAGACGGTCGCTGATCCCGCGCGCGGCGAGCAGGAGCTGCCAGCGCCACGCCATCGGGACGACCGTGACGAGCATGATCGCGATCGCCGCGGCGACGTCCACCGCGCGAGCGCTCGCGACGATCTCCGCGGTCTCGCGGACGTCGATCTTCCAGAGCAGGTACGCCGTACAGAGGCCGGTGACGAGCAGCGTCGCACCGACGCGCAGCGTCGTCTTCATCCCGTGAACTGCGCGTGCACGCGGCGGAGCGCGGCGATCGCGTCGCCGATGTCCTCGTCCGAGTGCGCGGGCGAGAGCGGCAGCGAGAGGATCTCGGCTCCGGCGCGCTCCGCCACCGGGAGCGGCGGCTGCTCCGGGAAGCGCTCGCGGTACCACGAGAGGCGGTGGACGGGCAGGAAGTGGACGCTCGTCCCGATGCCTTCAGCGGCGAGCGCGCGCTGGTACGCGTCGCGCGTCGCACCGGCGCCCTCCTCGTCGATCCGGACGACGTAGAGGTGGTAGGCGTGCGTGTCGCGGTCGTCGCGCGCGAGCGGCTCGATCCCGTCGAGGTCGCCGACCGCGTCGTTGTAGAGCGCGAACTGGCGGCGCCGGATCTCGCCGTGCGCCTCGACCTTGTCGAGCTGGACGAGGGCGATCGCGGCGAGCACGTCGGAGAGGTTCGCCTTGTACCCGGGGACCGCGATGTCGTAGAGCGACCCGTCGCCGCGGCGCATCAGCCGGAGGTCGCGGATCGCCGCGGCAACGTCGTCGCGGTCGGTCGAGACGAGCCCGCCCTCTCCCGCGGCGATGTTCTTCGTCGCGTAGAGCGAGAAGCAGGTGGCGTCGGAGAGGCCGCCGACCTTGTGGCCGCGGTACGCGCTCTCGGCGGCGTGCGCAGCGTCCTCGACGACGCTCAGTCCGTGCTTCGCGCCGAGCGCGAGGATCGGGTCGAGGTCGGCCGGCTGCCCGGCGAGGTGCACCGGGAGAATCGCCTTCGTCCGCGCGTTCACGAGCTCCGCGACGCGCGCGGGATCGATGTTCAGGTCGGACTCGCGCACGTCCGCGAACACGGGCGTCGCGCCCGCGTGGACGATCACGTTCGCCGTCGCCGGCCACGTGATCGGCGTCGTGATCACCTCGTCGCCCGGGCCGACGCCGAGCGCGAGCAGCGAGAGATGCAGCGCGGCTGTGCCCGAAGCGACCGCGATCACGTGCTCCGCCTCGAGGTACTCGCTCATCCGCCGCTCGAGCTCCGCGGCACGCGGGCCGGTCGTCAGCCACCCGGAGCGGAGCGTCTCGACGACGGCCGCGATCTCCTCGTCGCCGATCGCGGGGGGCTGGAAGCCGAGCGGTGTCGCCCGCCGCTGAGAGACCTCCTGCACGGGCGCGAAGCGTACCCGCCGATCCCGCGCCGGCCGCTGTCGCGCGCCGGTCAGGCGATCGCTTCGACGGCGTCGGCCGTCGCGAAGCGGATTGCGTCGGCCGCGGCGGCCGCACGCTCCACGGCCTCCGCACGGCAGGCGCCGACGGCGAGGACGGCGCCCGCGCGGTCGGAGCCGCGGCGGAGCGGCCCGAACACGTAGCCCGCCGACCTGTAGACGCGCACGAGCTCGATGCCCGGGAGCGAACGCGCGGCGTCCAGCCCCGTCACCTCGCGCACGAGCCCCGGCGGCGGGACGAGGAAGCGCACGCAGGCGCCGCCCGCGCGCGCCGTCGGCGCGAGCGCCTCGTCACGGACCTCCTCGCCGAGCGCGCCGGCGAGCGTCAGCGCGTTGAGATCCACGCCGAGCGCCGCGTTGCAGAGCTCCGCGTCGTGGCCGCCGCCGAGGCGCGCGGCGAGCTCGACGACACGGGGGCCATCGGCCGTCGCGAGGATCTGCGTGTACGTAGGGCCGTCCGAGATCCCGAGCGCGGCCGCGGCGGCCGCGGCGGCCTCGACGGCCGCGCCGATCTGCTCCGGCTCGAGGGCGCTCGGCCAGACGTGCGCGAGCGCAACGCCGAACGCGGGCGGCTCGGCGACGTCCCGGTCGGTGACGGTGAGCGGGAAGAAGCGTCCGCCCGCTAGGAAGGCGTTGACCGTGACCTCGCGCCCCTCGGCGTACTCCTCCACGAGGCAGAGCCCGCCGCGCGAAGCCTCGACCGCCTCGGACGCCGCGGCCGTGACGTCCTCCGGCCCGCGGACGAGCCCGAGTCCGCGCTGACCCTGGCGGTCCGGCGCCTTCAGCACGCACGGGTAGCCGAGGCGCGCCGCGGCCTCGTCGGCCTCCGCCACCGAGCGGCAGAGCTCGAACGCCGGCTGCGGCACGCCAGCGGCGCGGAAGCGCTCCCGCTGCTTCAGCTTCGACGTCGCGAGGGCCGCGGTCGCGCCCGAGATCGCGTGCGGCAGCCCGAGACGCTCCGCGACGCGCGCCGCGATCGCGACGGGCCAGTCGATCCCCGGCGCGACGACGCCGTTGACGCGCTCCGCCTCGCCGAGCCGGCAGATCCGGTCCTCGTCCTCGGCCGAGACGAGCGCCCGCCGGTCTGCGTACTCGAACCCCGGGGCAGACGGGTCGCGGTCGGCGGCGATCACGAACAGCCCGCGCGCGCGCGCCGCCGCGAGCAAGCCGAGCTGCGCCGGGCCCGCTCCTAGGACGAGGAGGCGCTGCTGACGTGCTCGCGACGGATCGCCCGCCACCACGCCTCATTCTCCCGGTACCAGGCGACGGTGCGCTCGAGCCCCTCCGCGAACGACGTGCGCGCCCTCCAGCCCGTAAGGCGCTCCATCTTCTCGGTCGAGCCGATGTGCCGGTCGACCTGCCCGGGGCGCTCCGGGAGGTGCTCGCGCAGCGAGAGCGGCTTCCCGAGCGCCTCGAGCACACTCGTCGCGATGGCCGCGACGGACATGTCGACGCCGGTCGCGACGTTCAGCACCTCGCCAGCGACACGGTCGAGCGGCGCCTCGATGATCGCCTCGATCGCCTCCGCGTCGTCGTCGACGTAGAGCCAGTCGCGGCTCGCGTGCCCGTCGCCGTGGATCGTCAGCGGCTCGTCCGAGAGCGCCTGCGTGATGAAGCGCGGGATCACCTTCTCGGGGTGCTGGCGCGGCCCGTAGTTGTTGAACGGGCGCACGATCACGATCGGCAGCCCGTAGGTGACGTAGTAGGAGTACGCGAGGCGGTCGCCGCCGGCCTTCGTCGCGGCGTAGGGGCTGCGCGGGTTCAGCGGGTGCTGCTCGTCCATCGGGTCGCGCTCGGCGGTTCCGTAGACCTCGCTCGACGAGATCAGGATGAAGCGCTCGATCGGGCGCGCCCGGATCGCGTCCAGGAGGATCTGCGTGCCCTCGACGTTCGTCGTCACGAACTCCGACGCGCCCTCCTCGATCGACTTCTCGACGTGCGACTCGGCGGCGGCGTTCACGATCACGTCCACCTCGGCGACCACGTCGCGCACGAGCGCCGCGTCCCGGATGTCGCCGTGGACGAACGAGAGCCGCTCGTGCGACATCACGTCCGCGAGGTTCTCCAGATTGCCCGCGTAGGTGAGGGCGTCGAGCGAGACCACCTCGTACGGTGTGTGCGCGAGCAGGTGGCGGATGAAGTTCGACGGGATGAACCCCGCACCGCCGGTTACGAGGACGCGCTTGGCCATGCGCGGGAGGCTAGCTCAGGCGAAGCGGGGGACGGCGACGCCGAAGCGCTCGCGCAGAGCTCGCAGGTCGTGCAGGTCGTCTTCGTCGAGGTCGTAGCCGGCGTGGCAGAGAACCTGGACCTCCGGCGTGAGACACCGCACGCGGACGGCGAGCACCTCACCCGACCCCCGGAAGCCGTCGGCCGGGTACGTCCACTGCTCACCCGTTCGCATCGTGTAGACCCCGCCCGCATCCGTGAACACGACCGGGTGGACGTCGATCTGGCGACCCTGCGCGTCGGTGAGCTCGAAGCTCATCGGAGCACCTCCTCCCGCGTGCGCGTAGCCGCGGTCGCCCAGAGCGCGCTCGAGCGTCGGCACGTCCTCGAGCGCGACGACGAGGTCGAGGTCGTCATGCGGGCGCGTCTGCTCGCCGAGGAGCGCGTCGATCCCCCAGCCGCCGTCCACCCACGCCTCCACGCCTGCCCGCTCCAGCTCCGAGAGCACCGCGACGACCTCCGCCGCCTCCATCTCGTGCCGCGGCTCCCGTTCCGGGCCGGCGGCCGGCGGCGCGCTCAGAGCTCGCGCTCGATCGCGTACAGCGGCCGCCCCTCGACCTCGCGCTGGATGCGGCCGAGGTGCTCGCCGACGAGCGCGAGGATGAAGCCCTGCATCCCGAGCACGAAGAGGACGGCGACGCCGCCGAGAAGCGGTCCGGGGAAGTCCGAGCGGTCGATCCAGTACCAGGCGCCGTAGACGCCGAGGATCGTGGCGAGCAGCGTGCAGAGGATCCCGAGGCCGACCCCGATCCACTGGATCGGCTGCGGCCAGAACCCGGCGAGCACGTGGAGCGCGAGCCGCGTGAGCCGGAGCGGCGAGTAGCGCGACTTGCCGCGCCGGGGCGCGTGCGCGACGTCGACCTCCACGACGCTCGCGCCGCCCGAGAGGATGAGCGCCTTCGTGAACTTCTGCCGGCCGATCGCGCCGAGCATCGGCTCCACGGCGCTGCGCCGGTACGCGTTGAACGCGCAGCCGAAGTCGGAGATCGAGACGCCGGTGAAACGGCGCAGCATCCCGTTGATCAGCCTCGAGGGCAGCGTCCTGCCCCACGAGTCGTGCCGTGCGGCGCGCCTGCCGCTCGCGACGTCCGCACCCGCGTCCACCGCGGCGACGAGCCGCGGGATGTCCTCGGGCGCGTTCTGCAGGTCGCCGTCCATCGTCACCACGACGTCGCCGCGCGCGCGAGAGAGCCCGGCGTGCATCGCGGGGTGCTGCCCGAAGTTGCGCTTGAAGCGGACGGCGCGGACGCGGCCGTCGCCGCGGTGCAGGCGCTCGAGGATCGCGAACGTCCCGTCGCGCGACCCGTCGTCCACGAAGATGAGCTCGAACGGGCGCCCGAGCGCCTCCAGCGCCGCGACCGCGCGGCGACACAGCTCCTCGACGCTCGCCTCCTCGTCGAGGAGCGTCACGACGACGGAGACGTCCGGCGGCGCCGCGAGCTCCTCGAGCCGCGTCGACCTCGTCAGCGTCTCCGTCCGCGCCACGGGGCGCCTACCGGTCGAGAAGCGCCGCGAGCGCGCCGGCGAGGCTTCGCGTCGCCTCGTAGTGGCCGAAGTCGGCCTTCCACTCGGCCGTCGTCGTCTGCGGATCGTCCGTCTCCGCGAGCGCGCGCGCGTCGGGCTGCCCGAGGAACGCCTTCATCCGCGTCAGGTCGGGGTGCCCGGTCGCGGTCGGTCCGCCGAGCTCGGCGCAGAGCGCGGCGAGGATGCGCGTGGCGACGCGCTCGTCGTAGGAGACGAGCTGCTCGGCGACCTGCGTGGCGTACAGCACGAGTGGAGGATACGCAGTCGCACTACAATCGTCTGGATGCCGTCCGCTCTCGCCGCGCGGACGTCGAGGCGCTGCTGGAGGTCGCGGAGGAGCCGGCGGAGACGAGCGAGGAGCTGCTCGACCGGCTCACGGAGGCGGGCCGCCGGCTCGCCGCGAGCCGCCCCGGGGTCGGGGCGATCGCGGGCGCCGCGGGGCGCGTGCTCGCGACGGCGCGACTGCAGACGCACCTCCCGCCGGACGAGCTGCGCCGGCTCGTCGCCGCAGAGGTGCAGGGGATCCTCGGCAGCGGCGAGCGGGCCGCGCGCTCGATCGCGATCCAGCTCGCGCCGCGCCTGCCGGACGCGCTGGTGCTGACGCACTCGGCGTCCGAGACGGTCCGCGAGGCGCTCGTGCACACGCCTCCGGAGCGCGTCGTCTGCACCGTCTCGCACCCGCACGAGGAGGGCCGCGCGTTCGTCGAGGAGCTGCGCGAGGCGGGCGTGCGCGCGGAGCTCATTCGTGACGAGGACGCGACGCAGGCGGTCCGCGACTCCACGCTGCTCCTGCTGGGCGCCGACGCCGTCTACAGCGACGGCACGGTCTGCAACAAGATCGGGACGGAGCCGCTCGCACGCGCCGCCGACGAGCGCGGGATCGCGACCGTCGTCGCCTGCGAGGTGCTGAAGCTCGTCCCGGTTGACGCGGCCGACGCTCCCGCGCTCGAGGAGGAGGCAGACATCTTCGACCTGACGCCGCCCGAGCTGATCGACGAGATCGTCACCGAGGAGGGCGCGGCGAGCGCCCACGACGTGCGCGCGCTGATCGACCGGACACCGTTCCTGTCGGTCGGCTACGAGCTGCTGCGCGGGGCCGAGCTCCGAGACTGACTGCCGCGGGGCGCCCGCGTACCCCGCCGCGCACCCTCGACTAGGCGTACGGCCGGAGCGCGGCGACGACGCGGTCGACGTCCGCGTCGTCGAGCTGCGAGTGGAACGGGAGCGCGAGCGCGCGCGCGAACGCGGCATCCGCTCCGGGGAAATCGCCCGCGCCCGCGTACGCCGCGAGCCGGTGCAGGGCGTACGTGCCGATCTGCGCCTCGATTCCCTGCGCGCGCAGCGCCGCGAGCGCCTCGTCGCGCCGGTCGAGCTGTACGACGTACGCCTGCCACCCGTGCGTGTCGCCGTCGTCCGCAGATGGGGCCTCGACGAGCCCGTCCAGGCGGCGCGTGTACGCGTCCGCGACGCGTGCACGAGCGGCGAGGAGCTCGTCCAGGCGGCGCACCTGCGGGATCCCGACCGCGCAGAGGATGTCCGAGAGCCTGTAGTTGAGGCCGGGCGCGCGAATCTCGAACTCCCCGCGCGGCTCGATCCCGTGGTGGCGCGTCCGCCGGATCGCATCCGCGAGCTCGGCGTCGTTCGTCGTCACCCCTCCGCCCTCGCCCGTCGTGACGATCTTGCGCGGGTGGAACGAGAGGCAGCCCATGACGCCGAGCCCCCCGCACGGCTTGCCGCGGCGGCGGGCTCCGAGCG
This sequence comes from Gaiellaceae bacterium, assembly GCA_030446625.1. Taxonomy (GTDB): domain Bacteria; phylum Actinomycetota; class Thermoleophilia; order Gaiellales; family Gaiellaceae; genus JAUJMY01. The sequence continues at coordinate 126,207 of JAUJMY010000003.1, read as the reverse complement.
CGCCCGCCGCGTCCTCGACCAGTGCGACGCCCGGCGGAACGGCCTCGGCGACCGCGTCCCAGTCGAGCGGGCGCCCGAACAGGTGGACCGGTAGCACCGCGCGCGTGCGCGGCGTGACTGCGGCCGAGATGCGCGCCGCGTCGAGGTTCATCGTGCGCGGGTCGACGTCGACGAGGACGGGGCGCGCGCCGCTGAGCGCGACGACGTTCGCCGTCGCGGGGAAGGTGTACGCCGGCACGAGCACCTCGTCGCCCGGCTCCAGGCCGAGCGCGAGCACGGCGAGGTGAAGCGCCGCCGTTCCCGACGAGACGACGACGGCGTGCTCGACGTCGCACGCGCGCGCGAGCTCCGCCTCGAGCTCGGCGACCTTCGGCCCCATGGTCAGCTGCCCAGACTCGAGAACCTCCGCGACCGCCGCGGCCTCCTCCGCGCCGACGTCGGGGGGCGCTAGGCGGATGCGAGCGTCCGCTGCCGGTACCACGCGATCGTCCTCGCGAGCCCCTCGTCGAGCTCGACGCGCGCCTCGAACCCGAGCACCTCGCGCGCCTTCTCGACGTTCGGGATGCGCAGCTCGACGTCGGCCGAGCGGTGAGGCTCGAACACGATCTCGCCGGGTGCGTTCGTCAGCCGCTTGATCCGTTGTGCGAGGTCGTAGATCGTCACCGCCGAGCGGGGGTTGCCGACGTTGAACGTGTTCCCCGTCGCCTCCGGCCGCTCGAGGCAGCGGAGCACGGCGTCGACCATGTCGTCGACGTAGCACCACGCGCGGATCTGCGAGCCGTCGCCGCGGACGACGAGGTCGCCGCCGGCGAGCGCCGCCTCGATGAACGCGCGGATCGCGCCGCCGCCGATCTGCCCCGGGCCGTAGACGTTGAACGGGTGCACGGTCACCACCGGGAGCCCGAACTCGTCGTGGTATGCGTGCGCCATGTGCTCGCCCGCGAGCTTCGACACCGCGTAGGTCCAGCGCGCCTCGCCGACCGAGCCGATCGTCGAGACTTGCCCCTCCTGGACGCGGAACGCGTGCGTCCCGAAGACCTCGCTCGTCGAGAAGTCGACGAAGCGCTCGACGCTGCCGAGCGTCGCGTACGCGGCCTCGAGCACGTTGTAGGTGCCGATCAGGTTGACGCGCATCGTCCGCACCGGGCTCTCCACGACCGTGTCGACGCCCGCGATCGCCGCGCAGTGCACGACGTGCGTCGCCTCGACCGCGAGCTCGCGGACGAGCTCGGCCTCGAGGATGTCGCCCTGGTGGAACTCGAGGTTCGGGTGCGCGGCGAGGTCCGTCCCCGTCAGGGCGTCGCGATGCAGGTTGTCGAGCGCGACGATCTCGTTCGCGTCGACGAGCCGCCGCGCGAGCGTCGAGCCGATGAAGCCGGCCGCGCCCGTGATGAAGATGCGCTTCCCGGCGAGGGGCACCACGCTGAGTCTAACGGCGCTACGCTAGGCCAATGCGCGTCGCAGTGGCATCGCTCGCCCTGCTCGTCTCGGTCGCGGTCGCGTGCGCCCAGGGTGCGACGACCCCGCCCCGGACGCAGTTGACGATCACCGTGTGGCCCGCGGGCGAGGGCGCCGCGTCGAAGAGCTGGACGCTCCGCTGCGGCCCGGTCGGAGGCACGCTGCCCCGACGCGCGGCCGCGTGCACGGCGCTGGCGCGTCTCGACTCCCCGTTCCGGCCGGTTCCCGAGGGCAGCGTCTGCACGCAGATCTACGGAGGCCCGGAGGAGGCCCTCGTCCGCGGCCGTCACCGCGGCAGGTCCGTCTACGCTCGCTTCAACCGCGGCGACGGCTGCAACATCGCGCGCTGGAACCGCGTCGCGTTCCTCTTCCCGATCAGGCTTTCGTAGCGCCGCCCGCGCCCGGTTCCGCCGGCACCTCCGCTGTAACATGGCGCAGTCGTGACGACGGCCGGCACTGCGCAGGGCGCGGCGGACGCGCACATCGACCAGCGCTTCGTCGCCGGCTTCCTCGGAGATCGCGCGGCGCTCGAGCGCTACGAGCAGGAGGTGCGCGCGAGCAGGCTCGTCGAGCACCTCGAGCGGCAGGCGGAGGTCTTCTGGAGCACCGTCCAGGGCGTCACGACGCGCGGACACCGCTACAACACGGGCCGCGTCACCGGACGCGCCGGATACGGCGAGGGGATCCGGCTGTACGCGATCCTGCGCCACCTGCGAGCGACGGTCGCCGTCGAGACCGGCGTGTGCAACGGCGTCTCGAGCGCGTTCCTGCTGCTCGCGCTCGAGCGGAACGGCGGCGGCACGCTGCACTCGATCGACCTCCCCGAGTTCACGGGCGAGGAGTACGACGCGGGGGCGTTCTGGGAGGGCAAGGGCGGCGCGGTCGTCCCGGAGGGAAAGGAGCCGGGCTGGATGATCCCGGAGCACCTGCGCGGCAACTGGGAGCTGATCCTCGGACGCACGCAGGACGAGCTCCCGCCGCTGCTCGAGCGGCTCCGCTCGATCGACGCGTTCGTCCACGACAGCGAGCACTCGTACGAGTGCATGTCGTTCGAGTTCGGGCACGCGTGGCGGACGCTGCGGCCGGGCGGCGCGCTGATCGCCGACGACGTGAACGTCAACGCGGCGTTCGCGGAGTTCGCCGCCGAGCAGGCGCGCGAGCCCGTCCCGCTCGGGGCAAAGATGTCGTTCCTGGTGAAGTGACGGCCGCGGCTTCGCGGCCGCGCGCGCGGACGATCCTCTTCGTCGGAGCCGGGCGCCACCAGCGGCGCGCGATCGCCCTCGTGCGCGAGCTCGGGCTGCGCGTCGTCGCGGTCGACCGCAACGCGGAAGCTCCGGGTCTCGCTGTCGCCGACGCCGGCGAGGTCGTGGACGCGCTCGACGTGGACGCGGTGACGGAGGTCGGCCGGCGCCACGGCGTCGCGGGCGTGATGACCGTGTCCTCGGACCGCGCCGTTCCGGTCGTCGCCGCCGTCGCCGAGCGCCTCGGGCTACCGGGGATCGGCTCCGAGACGGCGCACCTGATGACGCACAAGGTGGCGATGCGCCGCCGCCTCGCCGAGCACGGCGTGCCGCAGCCGGAGTTCGCCGCGGTGCGCACGCTGCACGAGGGCCGCGCGGCCGCCGAGCGCATCCGCTTCCCCGCCGTGCTCAAGCCGGCGGATTCGAGCGGGCAGCGCGGGATCTTCCTGCTCGCGTCGGCGGACGACCTCGACGCGCACCTGCACGCCGCGCTCGCCGCGTCGCCGAGCGAGGAGGCGATCCTGGAGCGCTTTCACGAGGGACTGGAGGTGAACACGCTGCTCGTGGCGACGGGCGGAGACGTGCACCTCGTGACCGCGTCGGACCGTGTGCGTCCCGGCGGGCCCGGGTTCGGCGTCGCGCTTGCGCACCTGTACCCCTCGACGCTCTTCGGCGACCTCCTCGCCGAGGTCGAGCGCGTCGCAGCGGCCGCCGTCCGCGCGCTCGGGCTCCGCGAGGGGATCGCGTACCCGCAGCTCCTCGCGGGCGGCGACGGCGTGGTCCGCGTGGTCGAGGTCGCGGCGCGGATCCCGGGCGGGCAGATGGGAGACCTCGCGCTGCACGCCGTCGGCGTGGACCTGGTCGCGGTGGCGGCGCGGCAGGCGCTCGGGCTCGAGGTCGCCGCGGAGCTCCTCCGGCCCCGCTTCGAGCAACCGCTCGCGATCCGCTTCCTCACCGCGGAGCCGGGGCCGCTCCCGACGGGCACGGTCCGCGCGGTCGGGGCGCTCGAAAAGATGCTCGCGTCTCCGGGCGTGCTCCAGGCAGACGTCTACATCCAGCCCGGGGAGACGATCCGCCGACCCGAGCTCGACGGCGACCGTCGCGGCTACGTGATCGCGGTCGGCGCGACGAACGTAGAGGCGCTCGAGCGAGCGGAGTCGGCCGCGCGCCTGCTCGACGTCGCGGTCGAATGAGCTGCGCGTTCGACCTCGCCCACTACGCGGAGCTGCTCGACGCCGCTCGCGTGGGCGGCTACGGGTTCGCCTTCTTCGACAAGGATCCCGAGGCGGGCGACCTGTTCCTGCGCCACGACGTCGACCTCTCGCTGGAGGCGGCCGTTGAGCTCGCGGAGCTGGAGGGCGCGGCCGGCGCGCGCGCGACGTACTTCCTGATGACGACGAGCGTCTTCTACAACCTCGACTCGCCGGTCGGGGTGCGAGCGATCAACCGGCTGCGCGAGCTCGGGCACGCCGTCGGCCTGCACGCCGTCTGGCCGCGCGTCGATCTCGACGAGCGCTTCGACCCGGTCGTCGCGTGGCACAACCCCGACGCCGACTACATGAGCGAGCCGGTGACGCGCGCCGCGAACGTGATGGAGCCGCGGTTCTTCTCGCCGCAGACGTACCGCTCCGACTCGAACCAGCGCTGGCGCTCCGGCTGCCCGCACGAGGCGCTCGCCGCGGGCGCGTTCGAGTGGCTCCAGCTCCTGATCCATCCCGAGATCTGGGTCTTTCCGGGCGCGACGATGCGCGAGACGATGCTCTCGATGCTCGACGCGGAGCGCGAGCGGCGCCTCGCGCAGCTGGCCGAGGACAGGATCGACCTGTCGTGAAGCCGCTGACGATCCTCGTCTCCGCTTCCGGCGCGCCGGGAACGGCCGCGCTCTTGCGCGCGCTGCGGCAGAACGGCGAGCGGGAGGTCCGACTCGTCGGGACGGACATGTCCGAGCGGGCGATCGGGCGTCACCTCTGCGACGCGTTTCACGTCGTGCCTGCCGGCTCCCACAGCGGCTTCGCGGACGCCATGCTCGACGTCTGCGCGCGCGAAGGCGCCGACGCCGTGCTGCCGCAGTCGTCGTTCGACCTGCTCGGGCTCGCAGAGGCGAGGGAGCGGTTCGCGGCCGCCGGCATCGCCGCGATCGTGTCCGCCCCCGACGCGATCCGGCGCTCGAACGACAAGGCGGCCACGTACGCGCTGCTCGACGAGCTCGGCGTCCGCGGCCCCGCCTGGCGGCGCGTGCGCGGCGCCAACGCGATCGCGGCCGCGGCGGACGAGCTCGGCTACCCCGGCGAGGACGTCTGCATGAAGCCGGTCTTTTCGTCCGGCTCGCGCGGCTTCCGCGTCCTCTCCGCCTCCGCGGATCGGCGCGAGCAGCTGCTGACGAACAGACCCGGCGTGGCAGAGGCGCTGCGGCTCGAGGATCTGCTCGAGCTGCTGCCGCCCGACGACGACACCGAGCTGCTCGTGATGGAGCTCGCGCGCGGGCCCGAGCGCACGGTCGACGGGATCGCGAGCGCGGGCCGGATCGCGCTCGGGCACCCGAAGACGCGCGAGGCGGTGCGCGCGGGGCTCGCCATGTTCTTCGAGACACTGGAGGACGCCGAGCTGATGGCGAGCGCCGGCAAGATCGTCGCCGAGCTCGCCCTCGACCACTTCTTCAACATCCAGCTCGTAGGCGAGCACGTGATCGAGATCAACCCGCGCATCTCGACGGTCGTCTACCAGGAGGACCTGAACCTGCCGTACCTCGGCGTGAAGCACGCGCTGGGCGAGGTCTCCGCGGACGAGCTGGCGGCGCTGCGCGAGCGCGTGCGGCCGGGGCGGAAGGCGCTGCGCTACTTCGACCAGGTCGAATGGGACTAGGCCCGAGCGGCCACCGCCGCGGTCCCATCCCTAACCCCCACCCACCCAGGGGGTTTCTTCACGATAGGGGAGACGACGCGCGGCGGGGCTACGCGTTCGTGCCGAATCGGTGACTTCTCCACGTGGTCGCGGCGGGGACAGCGCGCTGCGCGTCGTCCACTGCCCCGTGAATACCGCCGGCATCCCGTGGACGAACGTGCAGGCGCTGCGGCGGCGCGACGTGGACGCGAAGCTCGTCGTCTTCGAGCGCTACCGCCTGCACCCGCAGGCCGACTGGGACCTCGCGCGGCCCGACGGGCTCGTCCGGCGGCAGGCGGTGCAGTGGCGGGCGCTCCTGAAGCTTCTCCCGCACACGGACGTCTTCCACTTCTACTTCGGGCTGACGCTCGTCCCGAAGTCGCTCCAGTTCCCGATCCTCCGGGCGCTGCGGAAGAAGTCGCTCTTCCACTTCCTGGGCTCCGATATCCGCGGGAAGGATCCCGAGCAGCTCGCGTACGGGCGCCGCGCCGGCGCGCAGGTCGTGGGGTCGTACGACGCACTGCGGTGGGTGCCCGACGCCCAGGTCGTGCCACCGGGCATCGACCTCTCGGCGTACGACGCCGCGATACCCGACGCCACGAAGAGCCGGCCGCTGATCGTGCACGCGCCGTCGAGCCGCGCGAGAAAGGGCAGCGAGCACGTGCTCGCGGCCTGCGCCGACCTCGACGCGGACCTCGATCTCGTCGAGGGAGTGCCGCACGAGGAGGCGAAGCAGCGCTACCGCGCGGCGGACATCGTCGTCGACCAGCTCAACGCCGGCTGGTACGGGCTCTTCGCGGTCGAGGCGATGGCGCTCGGGAAGCCGGTCGTGACGTACCTGCGCGAGGAGCCGCTGCGCCGGACGGAGGCGGAGCTCGGCGTCCGCGTCCCGATCGTCTCCGCGACGAAGGAGACGCTGCGCGAGCGGCTGCGCGCGCTCGTCGACTCGCCGGAGGAGCGCGCGCGGATCGGCGCCGCGAGCCGCGCGTACGTCGAGCAGGTGCACGACGTCGAGCGCGTCGCCGACCGCCTGCTGGCGCTCTACGCTCGGCTTTAAGTGCCCCGTCCAGCGATACACGGCGGCTCCCGGCCCGCGATCACGCGGCGCGATCCACCACCCTCGACCTCACCAAGGCCACCAGCCTTGGCTCCGGCCGAGTGCGGCGCCTCGCTTGGTGCTCCCGACGCAGAATCTCGCCAGCATCACTGGAAGGGGCACTCGTGCTCGAGCAGATGAAGCGCCTCGCGCGCCACTCCGCGATCTACGGGCTCGGCGGCGTCGTCTCTCGCATCGTCGCGATCTTCCTGCTGCCGGTCTACACGGCGTACCTCGGCACCGCCGAGCTCGGCGCCGTCGGCGTCCTGATCGCGCTGACGGCGGTGCTCGTCACGATCCTCCGCGGCGGGATCTCGACCAGCGCGTTCTTCCGCTTCTACTTCGACTCCACGGAGCCCGCGCGCCGCCTCGTCGTCGTGCGAACGGCCTTCTGGTTCACGATGACGAGCGCGAGCGCGGCGCTCGTCGCGGGGCTGCTGCTCGCCGAGCCGCTCGCGGGGGTGCTCGGCCTCGAGGGGCAGGCGAACCTCGTCCGCGCCGCGTTCGTGGGGCTGTGGGCGCAGATGAACTACGAGCAGCTGACGGCGCTCTTCCGCGTAGAGGAACGCTCCACGGGCTTCCTGCTCGCGAGCCTCGCGAACATCGCGGTCACCGTCGCGGCGACGCTCGTGCTGGTCGTCGTGCTCGAGCAGGGTGCGCTCGGAGTCGTCGTCGGCAACTTCACCGGCACGCTCGCCGTCTATCTCGCGCTGCTCGCCTACCGGCGCGAGCAACTCGGGCTCCAGTTCGACCGGCCGCTGCTGCGCGAGATGCAGCGCTTCGGGATGCCCCTGGTCCCCTCGGCACTGGCGCTGATCGCGGTCAACTTCAGCGACCGCTTCTTCCTCGTGCACCTGGCGGGCGCGGACGAGGTGGGCCGATACGAGCTCGGCGTCCGGATCGCTTCCGCGATGGTGCTCCTGCTGACGGCGTTCCGGATGGCCTGGCCCGCCTTCGCGTACTCGATCGACGACGACGACGAGGCACGGCGGACGTACTCGTTCGTGCTGACCTACCTCGTGCTGGCCTCGAGCTGGGTCGCGCTCGCGCTCGGTCTCCTCTCGCCGTGGCTCGTGCGGCTGCTCGCGCCGGAGAACGCCGACTACTGGGCGGGAGCCGTGGTCGTCGCCCCGCTCGCGTTCGCGACCGCCGCCTACGCGGGCTACGTGGTCGTCTTCATCGGCGCCGGCCGCACGCGGCGCACGGGCTTCAACTGGGTCGTCACGGGCCTCGCGGCCGGCGTGAACGTCGCCCTGAACCTGCTCCTGATCCCCCGCTACGGGATGTCCGGCGCGGCGGCCGCGACAGTGGCGGCGTACGTCGTGCTCTTCGTCGCGATGACGTGGCGCTCGCAGCGGCTCTTCCACGTCCCGTACCAGTGGCGCCGCGTCGCGACGGCGGCCGGCGTCGCGGTCGCGCTCACCGTCCTCGCGAAGACGCTCGACGCCCCGCTCGCGGCCGCGCTCGCGCTCGCAGCGGCGTACCCACTCCTCCTGCTCCCGCTCGGCTTCTACCTGCCGGCGGAGCGGCGCGCGATCAGCGCGCGAGTGCTGCGCGGGCCACTCCGCGCCCTCGCTCGGTGAGCTCGAGCGCGCGCCCGCTCGTCAGCGCTCATCAGCGCTCGGTGGCGAGCGTGCCGTCCTTCGCCGGGATCGGCGCGCCGTGCGGGTCGTGGGTCGGGAACCCGAGCGCCGCGTCGATTCGGGCCTCGACCTCGTCGGAGAGGTGATGCTCGAGCCGCTCGGCCTCGTCGTGCACCTCCGCTTCCGACAGGCCGAGCGCCTCACGCAGGTAGAGCTCGAGCAGCCGGTGATGGCGGACGATCTCGAGAGCGACCCGTTCGCCGGCCGGGGTCAGCGTCGCGCCGTGGTACGGCTCGTGCTCCACGAGCCGTAGCGTCGCGAGCTTCTTGACCATCCCGGTCGCGGACGCGGGGGAGACGCCCAGCTCGGCAGCGAGCGCGTTGGTGGTCACGCGGCCGTCCGGGGCCAGCTTCCAGATCGCCTTGAGGTAGTCCTCACCCGCCTCACCCAGCACGGAATTTAGTTTAGCCTAAATCTAGTGCGTCCGGCCCTCGGCCCGCGAGGCTTATGTGAGGGCGACGCGGATAGTGTGATGCCCCGTGGCGCCATCGGGCGCGACGTCCGTCCGCTCGGCCGTCTGGGTGCGGCCGCCGCCGTCCGTCGCCCTGACCGCGATCACGTGCTCGCCGGCGGCGGGGTCCCACGGCATGAACCACTGCCGCCAGCAGTCATCGCTCAGCGGCTCGGCGAGGGTCGCCTCCCGCCACGGCCCGTTGTCGATCCTGATCTCGACGCGCTCGATGCCACGCGTCGGCGCCCACGCGACGCCCGCGATGACCCGCCGTGAGGCGACGTCGATCCGCGACTGCGTCTTGATCGGCCCTTCCTTCGCCCAGCCGCGCGGGATCCAGTAGCCGTCGACCTCGTCGAAGCTCGTCAGCTCGAGCGCGGTCAGCCACTTCGTCGCCGACACGTAGCCGTACAGCCCGGGCACGACGAGCCGGGCCGGAAAGCCGTGCTCCGGCGGGAGCGGCTTGCCGTTCATGGCCACCGCGACCATCGCGTTCCTGCCGTCGAGCGCCGCCTCGGTCGGGAAGCCCGCGGTGAAGCCGTCGACCGATCGTCCGAGCACCTGCGTCGCGCCGCGCCGAAGCCCCGCCCGCTCCAGAAGGTCCCGTAGCGGCACTCCTTGCCACCGTGCGTTGCCCACGAGGGTTCCGCCAACTTCGTTCGACACGCAGGCCAGCGTCACGTCGGCCTCGATCTGGGGCATCGCCATCAGATCGGCATAGGTGAGCGTGAAGGGCCGGTCGACAGCACCCTCCACCCGCAGCGACCACGTCGCGGGGTCGATCTGCGGGACGACCAGCGCGGTGTCGATGCGGTAGAAGTCGTCGTTCGGGACGTACAGCGGCGTGAGCCCGGCGATGTCGAGCGCTGCCCCCGCCGGCGGGGGCGGCGCGCGACGAGCCGGGCGCGGGATGCGGATCGCCTGGCGGATCGCGTCGACGCGCTTCCGGGCCGCCAGCCGTTGCCCACCCCAGGCGCCCGCACCGGCGACGAGCACGGCACCGGCCGCGAGGCCGACGAAGCGGCGGCGGCTCGCCAGCCCTCCGTCGGCCGGGTCTCGGGGCCGCGGAAGCGGTTCTGTCGCCACACCGGACTGCGCGGCGCCGAGCAGCAGCCGGAGCGCAGCGACGCCGGTGCCCGCGGCGATCAGTCCGGCCGCGACGGCACCGGCTCCCGACCCCTGGGGGTCGGCGAGAGCGGCCGCGACACCGACCGCGACCATCGCGGCGATTCCGGCTGCTCCGAGCGCGAGTCTCCGCGCGGCCAGGGTGCCGAGCGCAGCGCCGAGCAGCGCCGAGACGACGAGGATGCTGACGATCAGAAACGGCTTGTCGTTCGCGCCGAGCGTCGAGATCACCGCCCGCTCGAGCCAGCCGGGCACGGTGTCGATCACGACGTCGCCCACCGAGACGACGAAGGAGCGAGCGCCGGCCACCGCCGCGAGGAGCTCCGCCGACCCGAGGGTGACCGCCACGGCGAGCGACCCGGCGAGCGCCGCGTACCCGCGCCCGATCCGCTCTGCGTCCATCACGTGAACGCTAGAGGCTCGATGTGAAGCCCGCGTGATGGCGGGCCGGCCGGCCTAGGCGACGACGCGGTAGACCTGGAACACCTCGGCGAACTCGCGGTTCACGTTGATCCCGTGCGTGCGCGCGATGTTCCAGATGTACTCCGAGTCGGCGTACCGGCGGTGCTGCTGCGACGCGTAGCGCGCAAGCGCGGCGGTCTTCCGCTCCAGATGCGAGCGGTCGAGCGCGACGTACATCTGGTAGGCGAAGTCGAAGTTGTTCCACGGGATCTCGTAGCCGAGGATCGTCGTCCGCTTGAACGCGCGCAGCCCCTCCGCGGCGATCACCTGGTGGTCCTGGTGCACGTCGTGAAGGCTCGGCTGGAAGACGGCGTCCGGCTGCCACTCCTCCCAGAGGTCGATCAGCAGCTCGAGGATGTCCTGCCGGCGCGCCGGGAACGTCCGCACGTCGAAGTCGTGCACCGTCAGGTTGGCGTCCGGAATGCCCAGCTCGGCCGTCGCCTCGCGCACCTCGCGCGCGAGCGTGTCGGGCGGAAAGCCGTCCGGCAGCGACTTCGTCGCGATGGAGAAGGCGACGTAGCGGACTTCGGCGCCGGCGTCGGCGAGCCGCGCCATCGTCCCGCCGCAGCCGAACTCGCCGTCGTCGGTGTGCGGCGCCAGGACCAGCACCCGGTTCCACGAACCGATCACGCCGGCGCCGCTCTCCGCTCGCCCCCGCGCCACGCCGCGACGAGCGCGCCGAGCCCGATGACGCCCCACGTCACGGGGTCCTCGAAGAACGCGTTGTAGAAGAGGCTGTGCACCGCGATCGCGGTCAGGACGACTCCGACGATAAGCGAGGAGCGGCCGGCGAAGCTCCGCGAGGCGCGGCGGAGCGGGACGAGCAGCGCGGCGGCGAGCAGCCACACGAAGAGCAGGATGCCGGGCACGCCTGTCTCGGCGGCGACGGTCACCGGGGTGTTGTGCGACGCCGCGCGCCTCGGAGCCTCGCCGCGCAGGCCCGTCTCGTCCGCGTACGCGCGTCTGAAGCTCCCGAGGCCGACGCCGGCGAGCGGGTTGTCCGCGGCGATGCGGACGCCGTTCGCGACCAGGCTCGCGCGCCCGCTCGTAGCGCGGTCGAGCCCGCCCTGCACGTCCTCGAAGACGGCGTGGCGCACCTGCGGCGCGGAGAAGCCGGCGAGCAGGAGCACCGCGGTCGCGGCGCCGACCGTCGTGGCGACGCGCCGCGGCCATGCGAACGCGGCCGCGGCGAGGACTCCCGCCGTCAGCGCGACGAAGCTCGACTGCGAGAACGAGAGGGCGAGGCCGATCCACGCGAGCACGATCGCGGCCGTCGCCCCGAGAGCCACACGCGGCCGCGGCGCGCAGAGGACGATCACGAGCGCGGCGAGGATCGCGACGACGAGGAAGCGTCCGTAGATCGACGGGTCCCAGAAGACCGAGTTCACCCGGAAGAACGGCGCGTACGCGTTCCCGACCTCGACCTTCGGGTTCCAGAAGACGTCGCGGGTCACCCACTGGTACATCCCGACGCCGGCGAAGAGAAGCGCCATCGCGACGAGCTGCACGCCGAGCGCCGTGAGCCAGCGGCGGCTCCACGGAAGCCGCGCGAGCACGAGCGCGAGCAGCGCGAAGGGGAGGTAGAACGCGAGCATGGACACCGCGGCCTCGCGCACGTCCTCGGTCCAGAGGAGCGACAGGCCCGTCCAGAGCAGGAACGCCGCGAGCGGCCACGCGAGTGCGCCGAGCTCGCGCGCGCGGTCGTCGCCGCGCAGCAGCCGCCACGCCAGCGCCGCCGCGGCGCCGGCGACGACCCCGTAGAGCGGCACGAGCAGGTTCGCGCGCTCGTCGCCGACGTCGACCGGCACGCGCACGGGGACGCACGCGAGCGCGGCGATCGGCACGAGCCACGGCCAGCGCAGGAAGAGCGCGCCGAGGCCGCCGGCGACGACGATCGCCGCGACCGCGGCCGCGGCGAGCAACCGTGGGCTGCCCCCGGGCGCGAGGTAGACGAGGAGCACTGTCGCTCCGGCGGCCCAGCCCGCGAGCGCGGCGACGCGCGCCCACCGCCACGGCACGAGATACAGCGCGGCGAGCGCGGCGCACCCGAGCGCTCCCGCGACGCGCGCAGCCTCAGCGCCCACGCGCCCTCACGACGACGGTCGCACGGTCGGCGCGCCGATTCGCCTCGACGAACAGCGTGTATCGGCCCGGCTTGCGCGGAGCACGGAGCACGAGCAGCCCGGCGCTCCGCGTGCCGGTGCGCCCGGCGAACCGCCAGCGGACGGTCCGTGCGTCGCTCAGCACGCCGACGCCGAAGCGGGTTCCCGCGCGGGCGCGGACGACGTCGCGCGCCAGCTCGACGTACCGGATCGTCACGCTGAAGGCGGGCCCGGGCGCGGACACGTTGCCGGCGAGGTCCTCGGCGGCGAGCGCGAGCCGGTAATCGCCCCGCGGCAGTCCCCGCCCGTTCCTGCGCCCGAACCACTCGACGCCCCACTCGCGCCTTTGCGCGCGGCTCCGCAGCTCCCGCCGCCCGTTTACGAGGAGGAGCCCGTGCGCGGGCTCGTTCACCTCGTAGCGCACCTTGACCCGTTCGTTGCGCCCGTCGCCGTCCGGCGAGAAGTGCCGGTCCGGCCGCACGTCGACAAGCCGGATGCGCGGCGGCGTGACGTCCACGCGGATCGGGTTCGGCAACAGGATCGTCCGCCGCTCATCCGGAAGGCGCACCCGCGGCCGATACGACCCCTCGGGAACGACCGCGCCGCCGGCGTCGCGCCCATCCCACTCGAAGCGCATCGTGCCGGAGCCGGTGCGCCGCGGCAGGGAGCGCACGACGCGGCCGTCCTCGTCGACGAACGAGACCCAGACCCGACCCTCCCGCCGGACGGCGAACCGCACCACCGCCACGCGCTTGTCGCACTCGCACACCGGCGAGATCACCTTGTGCGGCACCCGCGTGCTCGTGATCGGGCTCCGCGTCAGCTTCAGCCGCTCGGTGACCCCGAACGCCGCCGCGGCGCCGCCGAGCAGCGCGAGGACGAGCAGCGTCGGAAGCAGACGCGCCAAGGCGTGGGGATTCTATTTTCGCGCGGTTTGCGGGCGCGTCAGCGTTCTTCCGTGATCAGCTTCCGCGCCTGGAGCTCCGGCGAGATCCGGACGACCTTCCAGACGAGGCCGAGCGCGTGCATGCCACGGATGATCAGCCCCGAGATGTCGATCTCCCACGGCTTGAGGCCGTGGAACGCGGAGCTCGGGAACGCGTGGTGGTTGTGGTGCCACGCCTCGCCGAGCGAGAAGGGCGCGAGCCACCAGACGTTGCGCGACTCGTCCTTGACCCGGAAGCGGCGACGCCCGAAGAAGTGGCAGACGGAGTTGACCGACCACGTGACGTGGTGGAGGAGGAAGATCCGCATCACGCCGCCCCAGAAGAGCGCCTGGACGCCGGCGCCGAGGGTTCCGCCCCACGCCCACCCGATCGCGAACGGGATCAGCAGCGAGACGCCGACGAGCGGGAGGAAGAGCTTCGAGAGCCAGACCATGCCGCGGTCGGCGAGCAGGTCCTTCGCGTACTTCTCGCGGTCGGCGTGCCCCTGGTCGGCCCACAGCCAGCCGACGTGCGCGTGCCAGAGCCCGCGCAGCGCGCCGCGGAGGCCGACACCGTGGCCGACGTGCGGCGAGTGGGGGTCGCCTTCCTGGTCGGAGAAGTTGTGGTGCTTGCGGTGGTCGGCGACCCACGTGATCACGGGTCCTTGCACCGCCAGCGTCCCGAGGAGCGCGAGCGTGTACCGGATCGGCCTGTACGTCTCGTACGACCGGTGCGTGAACAGGCGGTGGAAGCCGATCGAGATCCCGAGGCACGTCAGGAAGTAGCCGACGACGAGGATCACGATGTCTCGCGTCGTCACGTAGCTCCCCCAGAGCAGGTAGATCGAGAGCAGGAAGCCGGCGAACGGGCCGGAGACGCCGAAGAGGTTGCCGATCTTCTCGACGCGCGTCACGACGCCCGCCTCGTATCCCGCAGCCCCCGCACCGAAACGCAGAGTAGCCGCGATTCCGCTGCGTCAACGGGCGACGAGATACGGGCTCACCCTCTCCCAGACGGCGTGCGGCGGCACGCGCGTCGCCGACTGGACTACGGAGAAGAAGAACGGCGCGGCGCCGTCGAAGCTGTCCGCGGCCTTCCAGTCGTCCCACTGGCCGTGGATCCAGACGGAGTTCCCGTACAGGGCCGACTCGCCGCCGTTCACGTGCAGGTCGTCCCAGCGACCTGTGCCCTCCAGGAAGGTGTTGTAGAGCGAGTACTCCGTCCACGGGAGGCTGCGCAGCAGGTGCAGGCGCCACGGCTCGCCGGCCGACGCCGCGAGGTGACGCTGGAGCGCGAGCACGCCGTCGCGGCTGAGGAGTGCCGGCGTCACGCCGTGCTGACGGCCGGATCGCGGGAGCCCGAGCACGCGCTCGGCGTCGTCGTTCCACTCCGGGTGGTGCGGGGGCGTGATCTGCGCGAGCGCGCGCCCGTCGCGGACGAGGTCCTCGTAGCGCGTCGGCCGCACGCAGAAGACGTCGGCGTCGAGCGTGAGGTAGAACGGCGTCTCGACGCCCTCGGCGACGGCGAGCTTCACGAGCTGCTGGACGTGCCAGCCGTGGACGCCCTCGACCTCGCCGAGCTCCGGCACGAGCTCGGAGTCGCGCACGACCTCGCCGAAGGGCACCTCGATCTCGCCACGCTCCGCGTCGGGAACGACCACCCACAGCGTCCCCAGCGGCTCGAAGAATCGCTCGAGCGAGCGGAAGAGGAGCTGCGCGCGGTCAAGGTCGCGCGCGGCGAGCGGGAGGACCGCGTCGACGCGGCCGTGAGTCACGGCTAGTGCCTTGCGAGTGCGGGGCCGCGGCCGCCGGAAGTGCGCAGCGCGAGCACCGCGCCCGTGATGAGGCCGAGTGCCAATACTCCGACGGCGAGCGCGTCGGACGCGGGCGGATCGAGCAGCTTCAACCCGCTCGCCGTCAGCACGCTCGCCAGCGCGACGCGCAGCGCGCGGTCGGGCATCCGGACCGTCACTTGACTCCCGAGGAGCACCCCCGGGATCGAGCCGACGAGCAGCCACGCGACGGCCCGAAGATCCACGTTCCCGGCAACGGAGTGCCCGAGGCCCGCGACCCAGAGCAGCGCAGCGGCGTGGAAGATGTCGGTGCCGACGACCTTGGCCGAGCGGAGCGGGAACACAACCAGCATCGTCAGCCCGAAGAAGACGCCCGTGCCGACTGACGTGAGACCGACGATCAGGCCGCCGAAGAACCCGATCACGACTGCGGCGACCCGATCACGCGTCGTGAGGATGAACGGCGCGTCGCTCTTCTCGCGGTAGCGGACGAAGCACTTCGCGGCGAGCCCGATCCCGCCCACGACGAGCGCGGCGCCGAGGACCTGTGCGGACACTGACTCAGTGGAGTCGCCGTAGCGGTGCTTGAGCCACGTGGCGAGACCGACACCGACGAGGGACATCGGCGCGCTCGCGAGGAACATCCAGCCGCTCAGGCGCGCGTGCACCGTCCCGAGGCGGCGGTGCCGGATCGCGCCGACCGTCTTGAAGATCGCGCCGTGGAGGATGTCGGTGCCGATCGCGACGGTCGGCTTGAAGCCGAACACGAGGACGAGGAGCGGCGTCAGCAGCGAGCCTCCGCCCATCCCGGTCATGCCGACGAGCACGCCGATCAGCAGGCCCGCGAGCGACAGCTCCCACGTCACCGATAGGCCTCGATCAGCACCTCCGCGACCTCGGCCCGCGTGAACTCCTCCGGCGGCACCTCGCCCGCGCTCAGCAGCTCGCGGACCTTCGTCCCGGAGAGGAAGACGTGCTCGTCGGCGCCGTGCGGGCACGTCTTCGCGCTCGCCATCGAGCCGCACGCGCGGCACCAGAACGAGTGCTCGAAGAACATGGGCTCGACGTCGAGCTCGTGCGGCGCGAACTCGTCGAAGATCAGCTGCGCGTCGTACGTGCCGTAGTAGTCGCCGACGCCTGCGTGGTCGCGGCCGACGATGAAGTGCGAGCAGCCGTAGTTCTTGCGGCAGATCGCGTGCCAGATCGCCTCGCGCGGCCCGGCGTAGCGCATCGCCGCGGGGAAGGCCGACAGGAGCACGCGGTCCGGCGGGTAGTAGCCGTGCAGGAGCACGCGGTAGCACTCGACGCGCGTCGCCGCCGGGACGTCGTCGGACTTCGTCTCTCCGACGAGCGGGTGGACGAGCAGCCCGTCGACCGTCTCGAGCGCGACCTTCGTCAGGTACTCGTGCGCGCGGTGGATCGGGTTGCGCGTCTGGAAGCCGACAACGCGCCGCCACCCGCGCTCCGCGAACGCCGCTCGCGTCTCAGCGGGGTCGAGCGCGAGGGACCGGAACTGCGGCTCCGCGCGCGAGAAGACGGTCACACGGCCGCCCACGTACAGCCCGTCCTGACCGTGGAGCCGCGCGACGCCCGGATGCCCGCGGTCCCTCGTCCGGAAGCACAGCTCCGCCTCGCGCTCCTTGTCGTACTCGTAGACCTCCTCGACGTCGACCACCGCCCTGAACGTCCCGCTCTCGTCCGCGACCGCGATCCGGTCGGTCTTCGGGGGAGCGGGCACCGGGAGGCACACCGGCAGCGCCCATGGCAGACCGTTCGCGAGCCGCATCTCCTCGAGCACGCGCTCGTAGTCCTCGCGGCCCATGAAGCCGTGGAGCGGCGAGAGCGCGCCGGACGCGAGCATGTCGAGGTCCGACGCCTCGCGCGCGGTGACGACGAAGCGGTCGAGGGACTCGACGTCGTACGGTCGCTCCCCCGTCCTGTCGACGAGCTCGCCTCCGTGCGGGCGGATCAGGCGCTCGGTCGCGACGGCGCTCACGCGCGCACCGCCGCCGGCACCAGGACGAGCTCCTCCAGCCGCTCGACGACGAGCCGCGCCGACGCCTCCGCGTCGTGCTCCTCGGTGTCCACGACGATCTCGGGGTCGGCGGGCTCCTCGTACGGGTCGTCGACGCCGGTGAAGCCCGTGATCTCGCCTGCGAACGCCTTCGCGTAGAGCCCCTTCACGTCGCGGCGCGCGCACTCGTCGACCGACGCCTTGACGTACACCTCGACGAACGGTCCCCACTCCTCCACGAGCTCGCGGGCCCGCCGCCGCGTCTCCTCGTAGGGGGAGATCGCCGCCGCGATCACCGCGGCGCCGTGCCGCGTCAGCCGCGCCGCCACCCAGCCGATCCGCTCGATGTTCGTGTCGCGGTCCTCCTTCGAGAAGCCGAGCCCCTTCGAGAGGTGCGTGCGGACGGTGTCGCCGTCGAGGTACTCGACGATGTGGCCGCGCCGCTCGAGCTCGGGCCCCACGAGGTGCGCGATCGTCGACTTCCCGGCGCCCGAGAGCCCCGTGAACCAGAGCGTGAAGCCGCCGTCGCGGCGGCGGTCGGACTCGGGGTGCTCGTGCGCGTAGATGTGCTCCGTCAAGGCGTCTCCTTCTGTTCAGCGGCCGGGTTCTGGACGAGGGGCGTGTCGAGGTGGATGCCGCACTCGAGCTTGTCGGAGCCGGCCCAGCGGCCGGCCCGTTCCTCCTCGCCCGGCGAGGTCGGCCGCGTGCACGGGATGCAGCCGATCGAGCGGTAGCCGGTGTCGTGCAGCGGGTTGTACGGGATCTCGTTGACCTCGATGTACGCGTTGACGCGCTTCTCGTCCCAGTCGACGAGCGGGTGGATCTTCCAGACGCCGTAGCGCTCCGACCACTCCACCTTCGGCGTCTGCGCGCGGCTCGGCGACTGCTCGCGGCGGATGCCCGAGATCCATGCGTCGTACGGGCGCAGGGCCTCGATCAGCGGCTCGACCTTGCGCAGCTGGCAGCAGCGGTCCGGATCGCTCTCCCAGAGGTTCGGCCCCTCGCGCTTGTGCTGCTCCGCGACGGTCAGCACGTGCGGCCGGATCAGCTCGAGCCCGTAGCGCCCGACGAGCGCGTCGCGGGTCTCGTAGCTCTCCTTGAAGAAGAGCTGCGTGTCGAGCTCGACGACGCGGATCGGCAGCCCGAGCTCGGAGATCATGTGCACGAGGATCGAGGACTGCTTCTGCCACGAGCACGTCAGGCACAGCCGCTCGCCGTACTCGACGTACGCCCAGCGGATCAGCTTCTCCGCGGACATCTGTTCGAAGTCGAGCTCAGGAAGCGCCGGCGCGGTCGCCAAGGAGCACCTCCTTCAGCGTGTCGCCGCGCAGTCCCAGGCGCAGCGTCTCGAGGGGAATGACCTCGTCGGGCGGGATGTTCCCGAGGTTGACCTCGGACCCGAGCTCGCGCACGAACCACGCCTGCGCGGCCTTCGTCGGCGCCTCCCAGATCACGTCCCCGAGGTCGAGCTCGCGCGCGATCTCGCCCACGAGCTCGGTCCGCATCTCGCCGCTGCGGCTCGAGCTCGCGCGCGATCTCGCCCACGAGCTCGGTCCGCATCTCGCCGCTGCGGCTGAAGATCCCGGCTGTGCCGCCCTCGCGGGCCTCGGTGATCACCTTCCACGCACCCGCGTCGAGCTCCTCGCGCAACCACCGCGTCCACTCGTCGGCCCCGAATTCGACGCTCGCGTCCTTGGAGCCGACCTCGGAGAGAACGGTGAAGTCCCGCGCCAGCTCCTCGATCAGCTCGAGCTTGCGCTCGCGCGGGATCTCGATCGTCCCGTCCGAGACCTCGACGTGCGTCAGGCCGAGGTCGCTGAGCCAGCGCCGGTACTCGTCGAGCTTCCCCTTCGCGTACGCGACCTCGAAGAGCGTGCCGCCGACGACGACGGCCTTCCCGCGCAGCACGTCGAGCTTGCGGCGCAGCCCCGCCGTGACGTACGCCGTCCCCCAGCCGAGCTTGACGACGTCGATGTACTCGCCGCTCGTCTCGAGCACGTCCTCCCACGCGCGCGGGCCGAGCCCCTTGTCGAGGACGTGCGTCAGGCCGCCGGCGCGCGGGGTCAGGCCGAGGAAGTCAGATGCGGGCAAGGATCTCCTTCAGGCGCTCCTGCGCCTGCTCCTGGACGTCGTGGTAGAGCGAGCTGCCGTGCGAGTCGATGCCGACCGTGAGCGGACCGAAGTCGCGGACGCGGAACTTCCAGAGGCACTCGGGCATCAGCTCCTCCCACGCCACCTCCTCGATCTCCTCGATCTGCGTGGTCTCGAGCGCGGCCGCGCCGCCGACGATCGCGAGGTAGACCATCCCGAGGCGCCGCATCGGCTCGATCGCCTCGTCCGGGAGGCCGCCCTTGCCGCAGATCGCGCGGACGCCGTACTGCGCGCCGAGCGGCTCCGTGAAGCGCACCATCCGCGCGCTCGTCGTCGTGCCGATGCAGATCTTCTCGTAGCGTCCTTCGCCGACCTTGCGGACGTTCGGCGCCGTGTGCAGGAGGAGCGCGCCCGAAAGGTCCAGCGGCGGGGGGACGCCCTGGTCGAA
This sequence comes from Gaiellaceae bacterium, assembly GCA_030446625.1. Lineage (GTDB taxonomy): Bacteria > Actinomycetota > Thermoleophilia > Gaiellales > Gaiellaceae > JAUJMY01. Next base: position 106,478 of record JAUJMY010000003.1, on the reverse strand, counting down.
GATCCGGATCTGCGTGCGGTCGCGGATGCCGACGATGTGGCCGTCGACGACGACCTCGTCGCCCGCGCGGAGCTCGCGGATGTCGGCCTCGGAGGCCGGGAAGGTGATGCGGTGGCTCGCCACTACGCTTCCCGGTCGTACTCGACGTCGCCGGACGCGCTGACGTGCGCAGTGGCGCGGCGCGCAGCCCAGCACTGGTAGTTGACGGCGACTGGGTTGAGGGTCATGTGCGTGTCCGCGTGCTCTACGTGGCACTGGAGGACGGTGACGTCGCCGCCGAGCCCCATCGGCCCGATCCCGGTCTCGTTCAGCAGCTCGAAAAGCTCGTCCTCCAGTTGCGCGACGTGCCGGTCGGGGTTGCGCGTCCCGATCGGGCGTGCGATCGCCTCCTTGGCGAGGTACATGGCGTAGTCCGCGGAGCCGCCGATCCCGACGCCGACGATCCCGGGCGGGCACGGCTTGCCGCCGGCGCCGACGATCGACTCGAGCACGAACTGCTTGATCCCCCTCACGCCGTCGGCGGGGACGCACATCTTCAGGAAGCTCATGTTCTCGGAGCCGGATCCCTTCGGCACGCACTTCACGTCCAGCCCGTCCCAGTCCGGCACGAACTCCCAGTGGACGATTGGGAGACGGTGGCCCGTGTTCGGTCCGGTGTTCTCGCGGGTGATCGTGTGCACGGCGTTCGAGCGCAGCGGGTGCTCGAGCGTCGCCCGCTCCGTCCCCGCCTTCAGCGCCTCGTAGATGCGCGCGGGGTGGAGGGGGAAGCGTTCGCCGACGCGGCACGTGTAGACGGCGATCCCCGTGTCCTGGCAGACGAGGTTGCGCTCCGTGTCGGCGACCTCGACGTTCCGGAGGATCGTCGACAGGACGCGGCGACCGGTAACCGACGTCTCCCGCTCGGACGCGTCCGCGAGGGCGTCGCGGAGGTCCTGTGGGATGTCCTTCAGCGACCAGACGTAGAGATGCGCCGCGGCGCCTTCGACGGCTCCGGCGAGATCGACGTCGACGACGCTCATGCTCGTGCCCTCGCCGCGGCCGCCCGCCCGGCGCGGCGTCCGAACACGCAGCACTCGAGCAGCGAGTTGCCCATCATCCGGTTGCGGCCGTGCGTGCCGCCGGCGATCTCGCCGCACGCGTACAGCCCGTCGAGCGTCGTCTGCGCGTCCTCGTCGATCACGAGACCTCCGTTCTGGTAGTGGAGTACCGGGTACGTGAGCAGCGGCTCGCGGAGCGGGTCGATGCCCGCACCGCGATAGCGGCGGAGCATGTACGGCAGCGAGATGTCGGCGTCGGCCTCGGGAATCCGTGTCGTGTCGAGGACGACCGCGGGCCGCCCGTCCGGAGTCGTCACGCCGCGTCCCTCCTCGACCTCCTTGAACATCGCCGCCGAGACCTCGTCGCGCGGCCCGAGCGGGTCCGTGAACTCCTCACCGTCCGCGTTCAGGAGCGTCGCGCCGTAGGCGCGCGTCGTCTCCGGGATCGAGTAGCCCTGCATGTTCGGCGGCCACGCGCCCCCGTTCGGGTGGTACTGGAGCGCGTCGAGGTCGCGCGCCTCGGCGCCGAGCTCGAGCGCGATGCGCGTGACCTCCCCGGTCGCTCCGGGGTGGTTCGTCGAGAGCTCGCCGCGCGCCTCGGCTTCCTTCCAGCAGCGCCCGCCGGCCGCGAGGACGACGGTCGTCGCGTCGATCTCGACGCGCTCGCCGTCCTTGCGCTCGCACGTCGCGCGCCAGCCCGTCGGCGTCTGCTCGAGCGCGACGAGCGGGTGGTGCGGGAGCGCGGTACCACCGGAGGACTCGTACGCCTCGCGCAGCGCAGTCGTAATCGCGTGCCCGGTCCGGTCGCCGACCTGGAGCAGCCGCTGCGCGGACGCGCCGCCGCAGCGCGCAAGCCGGTAGCCGCCGTTGTCGCGCGTGAACTCGACGCCGAGCTCCTCGAGCCACGCGATCGCCGCGGGCGCCTCGCTCGTGAGGACGGAGACGAGGCGCCGGTCGGCCGTCTCGTGCGAGCTCCGCCAGACGTCTTCCGCGTGCTGCTCGGGCGAGTCGTCGTCGCCGACAGCGGCCTGGATCCCGCCCTGCGCCTTCGCCGAGTTGCAGGACTGCAGCGCAGCCTTCGTGGCGAGTCCGACCCGCACGCCCGCACGCTGCGCCGAGAGCGCGGCAGCGAGGCCGGACGCGCCGCTCCCGATCACGAGCACGTCGAAGTTCGGCGCCGGCACCCGACGATCGTACCAGCCCGTGTTTAATTCGTCGTATAAGTGCGGCTTATCGCATCGCCGCCTGGGCCGCTCGCGCGGCTGCGACGTCCAGCGTCATCCGGGGACCCGCGCTCGTACGACGCGGTGAAGCGGCGCGTGTCGAGCCGCTGCCGAGCCGCGTCAACACACATCTCGTCCAGCGGAAGCTCGTCGCCACGAGGCGCCGCAGCGATCGCCTCGCAAGCCGCGTCGGAGACGCCGAAGAGGACGGCGGCCCGCACGGGCTTGGAGCGCGGCGATCGTCGCGAGCGTTTGCGCGACGATCAGGGGCTGTACTGCGTGGCGCTCTGTCTGCACGCCGCTTTCGGCGCAGCCGCGGCGGCGCGGCGAGGCCTCGCGCGGTACTAACGTCCTCGTGACGTGGGCGACGGTCGACGCACTCGTGCGCTGCCTCCGGCACGGGGGCGCCTCGACGTGGGAGAAGGCAGAAGGGCGCTGAGGTGAGCCGGGACGTCGTCGTGCTGGCCTACCACGGGGTGCGGGAGCGGCCGGCCACCCGCCTCGAGGTCGCGGTTCATTCGTTCGAGCGGCAGATGCGTTCGCTCCTCGACCGCGGCTACCGCCCGGCGACGTTCACCGAGGCGGTGACGAAGTCGCGGACGCGCGTGCTCGCAGTGACGTTCGACGACGGCGACCGGGCGATCCTCGACCACGGCGTCGCAGTTCTCGAGCGGCTCGGAATGATCGGGACGCTCTTCGTGGTCACGAGCACCGTCGGCAAGCCGGGACTCGTCACCTGGAGCGACGTCGGCGCGTTGTCGGCCGCAGGCTGGGAGATCGGCTCCCATGGAGTCACGCACTCTGACCTCACGACGCTCGGGGATGCTGCGCTCGGGGTGGAGCTGGCGTCGTCACGCGAAGCCATCGAGGATGCGCTCGGCTCCGCCTGTCGCTCGATCGCGTACCCGTTCGGCCGCGTGAACGAACGCGTCGTCGCAGCGGCGCAGCACGCCGGCTACGCCGCCGGCGCCACCGTCGCGGGCGTCTCGTCGCTGTCCCCGTCGCCCCTCAGCTGGCCGCGCGTCGGCATTTCTCCGGGCGACGGTGCGATCTCGTTCGTCCTGAAGACGTCGCGGCTCGTCCGCCACGTCCGGTCGACGCCGCGTTGGCGGCACGTCTCGCTGCTCGGGCAGTCGATCATGCGCGCGCGTCGCTAGCGGGGCGGGCGAGCAGGAACGACTCGCGCGGCTCGAGCCCGTTCCGCGCCGCGTCGGCGGCGACGAACTGGCGGTCGACCAGGAATCCCGCGGCGCGCGCCGTCTCGTCGAACCCGTCATCGAACTCCATCGGGAGCTGCAGGATGGCGCAACCGTCCGGACGCAGCACGCGGTGGATCTCCCGCAGCGCGGCCTCCAGATCCGGAACGTCCTGGAGAACGTGCACCGCCACGACGCGGTCGAACGAGCCGTCCTCGAACGTCATCTTCGTCACGTCCATCCGATGCATCGCCAGCGCGTACTCGATGTCGATCGAGACGTAGTCGACGCCGGATCGCCGCAGCACCGGCTCGAGTGCCCGCTCCGGCGCCACGTGGAGCAGGCGCAGCGGCGGCGACGAGAACCCCGGGTTGCGGTCGAGCCAGAGGCACAGCGCGCGGTGCCGCTCGTAGGAGCCGCAGCGCGGGCAGAAGAGGCTCGGATAGGCGAGAAACCGCCGGAAGCGCCCGCCGCAGCACGCGCACTCCACGCGGTTTCCACGGAGCGCAACGGCAGCCGTGCGCAGGAGCAGCGTCGTGGCCGGCGCGTGGAGGCGCCGCGGGAGCGCCTTCCGGACGAGCGTCCGCGCGCGGTGCAACGCCGACCGCGGCGACGCTGCGCTCCCGCCGTCAACGGCAGTGCGGTTTCCTTCCGGTGGCGGATTCTGCTCCACGAGTCGACGCTAGACGATGTCTCGACGTCGCCGCGCTCTGACGGGCCTCGCGCTTGCGGTGCCGGCGCTCGCTGCGGCCACGGCCGCCATCAAGCTGGAGGACGGCGGGGCGGTCTTCTACCGGCAGGCGCGCGTCGGGAAGGACGGCGTCGCCTTCGAGCTGCTGAAGCTGCAGACGATGGTCGTGGGCGCGGAGCGGCAGGGGGCGGGGGTGGCCAGTGGAGCGGGGATCCGCGCATCACCCGCGCCGCGGCGAGTCCTGCGGCGGCTCTCGCTCGACGAGCTCCGCAGGAGGTTTGGCGGCGTCTACGTCGCGTTGCTCCGCAGCGAGCACGCCCGCGCCCGTCCATGCCTTGACCTCGACAACCGAGCGGAGTGACGTCGAAGCCCAGCGCGGAGCCAAGGACGCGGCGTTCTTCGACGAGGTAGCCGAGCGCACAGGAGAAGAACCGTGAGCCTGCAGCGATCCGCAGTCTCGGGATCGTCGCCGCACGCAAGCAGATTCCCGTACTCCCGCTCGAGGATGTCGAGCCACCGCGCTTGCTCCGGACCGCGCGCCTCCCGCTCCGCCCGCTCGACAGCGCGAGACACCGCGCGCCGCGCGGACCGGAGTAGACTCGGGCGATGCCGCAGCTCCGGGACGTCATGAGGCGCGACTACGTGACCGTCGCACCCGAGGATTCTCTGGGCGAGCTCGCCGAGAAGATGGTGGCCGCGAGCGCGGGGTCCGCCGTCGTCAAGGACTTCGGGCGGCTGATCGGGATCGTCACCGAGCGCGACCTGCTGAAGGCGATGGCGGCGCGCGTGCACACGAGCGAGTCGCGGGTGCGCGAGTGGATGACGAGCGATCCCGTCACCGCGCCGCCCGACACGGACGTCGACGACGCCGCGAAGACGATGATCGAGAACAACTTCCGGCACCTGCCCGTCGTCGAGAGGGAGACGGTCCTCGGAGTCGTGAGCCTGCGCCGCGTGGTCGGCGCGCAGATCGGGACGCCCGTTCCAGCGTCGCCCGAAGCCGGCTAGCTCACCAGACCGAGCGGAGCAGCTCCGCGATCTCGGCCGGAGACGCAGCGCGCGGGTTCGCCTTCGCGCCTGCACGCACCGCGGCGAGCTCCGCCACCTCGTCGAGCTCGTCCTCCGGGACGCCGAGGTCGCGGAGCCGCGCGAAGCCGCCGAGCCGCGCGAGCTCCTCGACCCTCGCGACGGCGTCCTGCGCACCCATCGTCGCGCCGAGCCGCCGGATCGGCTCATCGGCGACCGGCAGGTTGAAGCGCAGCGCAGCCGGGAGGCAGACCGCGTTCAGCGCTCCGTGCGGCAGCCCGTACCGCCCGCCGAGCGCCTGCGCCATCGCGTGCCCTAGGCCGAGCCCGGCCGCGCCGAGCGCGGCGCCCGCCTCGGCGGCACCTTCCAGCAGGCGCGTGCGCGCAGCGGCGTCGCGACGGTCCTCGAGCACGCGCGGGAGCCACTGTGCGATCAGCCGCGCGCCCGCGAGCGCATGCGCGTCGCCCACGTCGTTGTGGCCGTCCACGTACAGCGTCTCCGCGCAGTGGGCGAGCGCGTTCATCGCAGTCCCGGCCGTCTCCGCGCGTGGGAGGTCGAGCGTCAGCCGCGGCTCGTAGACGATCCCCGCGAGCCGCGCGCCGCCGCCGCCGCCCTTGACGCCGCGCGCCTCGTCGCGGATGCCGAAGAACGGCGTCCACTCCGCGCCCGCGTACGTGGTCGGAACCGACACGACGAGCAGCCCCGTCGCCGCCGACACGGCCTTCGCGGTGTCGATCGCGCTCCCGCCGCCGAGGCCGACGAGCGCGTCGGCTCCTTCCGCTGCGCGCGCCGCCTCCTCGACGCTGCCGCGCGGCACGTGCGGCCGCACGCCGTCGAACCGCGAAGCGACCGGAAGCTCGAGCGCGCTCCAGCGCGGGCTCGTGACGAGCAGCGGACGCTCGCTGCCGATCTCGCCGAGGACGTCCCCGACCTGCCCGAGTCCCCAGCGGACGATCACAGCCGTCCGCCCGCGAACGCGACGAACGCGTCGGCTGCGCGCGTCGACGTCCGGCCCGTCGCCCGCGCGAGGTAGATCTCGCGCGACGGCTCGAGACCTTCGACGCGCGCAGCCGCGATCGTCCCCGCCGCGAGGTCGGACTCGATCGCCGAGCGGGAGATGAACGTGACGCCGTAGCCGGCGCGAACGGCGCTCCGGACCGACTCCTGAAGCCCGAGCTCGAGGCGCAGGTCGAGGTCGCGCCAGCGGACGCCGGCCGCGCGCAGCTCGTCCTCGATCACCTGACGGACGCCGGCGCCTTCCTGCATCAGGATCAGCGGCTCGCTCCGCAGGTCGTCGAGGCCGATCGTCCGGTCCGCGAAGCGGTGGCGGGGCGGACACGCGAGCACGACCTCGTCGCGGAAGAAGGGCATGAAGGAGACGGAGCGGTGCCGGCGCGCCGCCCCGACGACGCCCAGCTCGAGCTCGCGCTGCGCCACGAGCTCGACGACGGTCTGCGTGTCGAAGACGGAGAGCGCGACGGTGACGTCCGGGTGCTGGCGCTGGAACTCGCAGAGGAGGAGCGGCAACACGGTCTCGCCGGGCCCCGACGAGGCGCCGATCGCGAGGCGCCCCTGCAGCGGGCCGTCCGCGTTCCCGACGACCTCCTCCAGCAGTTGCTCCTCGAGCGCGAGCAGGCGCTGGGCGCCGCGGTAGAGGGCGAGCCCGGCTTCGGTCGGCTCGACACGACGTCCGGAGCGGTCGAGGAGCTGCCGTCCGACGCGCTGCTCGAGCGCGCGGACCTGCAGGCTGACGGCGGGCTGCGAGACGCCGAGCGCGTCGGCCGCCTGCGAAAAGCTCCGGCGGTCGACGACGGCGCAGAAAGCGGCGAGCTGTCGCGTGTCCATCAGTCGCGATGCTCCTCGACCTCGAACGGGAACAGCCCGACGCCGAGCGCCGCGCCGACGCCCACGGCGACCGCCACCGTACGCGCCGACGTCCGCCTCAACGGATGTTGCTCATGAACCGCGAACGGACGCATGAGCAAAACTCGCAATTATATACTTGACGAACCCACCGCTACGCGGCAGCATCCGTCATGCATGGCAAGCAGGCGCATGAGGAAAGCTTATACGTCAGGCAGGAACTCGACGCCTTCCTTCTGGAACGCATCGCGAACGTCAATGTACGTCGCGAGGTCTTCCATGAGGCCATAGTGGTCGCGCCGCGCGCGCAGGATCAACGCGCCGACCATGTCGCTCGCCCCTATGTGCCCCCTGAAGTGCCGCCTGTAGCTCCCGAACAGACCTTCTAGCTCCCGAAAGACGTGCGGCGGCAAGCGCGTCGTGAACTCGTGCCGGTCCGGTGTCGACTCTGCCATCCGAGCGTTTTGATATCAGAACACGCAGGATTGATATCAAACGGGGCCAACTCGGTATCACGAGCTATCGTAATACCCGTTCCCCACGGAAGCGGAAGGTGAGTGCCCGATGGCAGGAGGGCGTCAGTACGACCAGGAGAGGTTCGAGAACCTCGTTCTCTATTTGGCTGAGCGATCAGCCGACGACCTCGGCTACGGCAAAGTCAAGCTCAACAAGCTTCTCTTCCGGTCGGACTTCGAGGCGTACCGGCTGCTAGGTGCCTCGATTACCGGTGAGGAGTACAAGGCGCAGGAGCTCGGACCCGTAGCGGCACACCTTCCGAGTCTCCTGAGGCGGTTCGCGACTAGGGGCGTTATGACCATTCACGAGGTCCCTGCTGGCCCCTATACGCGGGAGGTTCCGCTGGTCGTGGAAGGACACGAGGCGAATCAAGGGGTTTTCGCCGACGAGGAGCTTGCGATCGTCGACAGAGCGCTTGAGGAGCTTCGTCCGCATGGAGCGAAGAGCGTGAGCGAATGGTCGCACGAGACCTCTGTGGGTTGGCGGGTCAAAGAAGCTGCACTCCGAGAACGGGGGCGCGCGGAACTAATCCCGTATTCGTCAGCGCCGCTAAGCATCCGCCCGCTTTCGGAAAGGGCTGACGCGGCACTTAGGTCACGGTTCGCTCGCGCCTGACGGGTCGTGGACCGTCAGGCCTCCTCAGTACTCTGGGCGACCTGTGACGTGGAAGCGGACGGAGAAGGACCCGGAGTTTGCGGACCACTGCCGTCGCATCTGTGCGCGCTACAACGTTGGGTACTACGACTTTGACGTGGTACGCGACGCGATCGAGGAGAACCTAGAGGACAATCCCATCCGAGGATCGGTTCCAGTAGCGGAATCGCTCCCTGAGGTGCGGCGGTTCGTTTTTGAGGAAGTTCCGCAGCATTGGGACTTGCCACCACTGGTGATCATCTTTCACGCGGACTCCGCCCAGCGTGAATTCACTCTTCTCGAGATTTGGACGGAGGAGGAGTTGGAGGAGCAGGCGTGAGTCGTGGCGGCGGCGGCGTGTTAAGTGCCGCGCGCAGAGCGTCCTCGACCGGAAGATCGAGACTTAGCGAGTCGCTTCGCTGCGGCGGCGGCCTTTTCGGCTTCCCACGCTTTTCGCTCACGTAGCTAATCCGCGTACCGAAGCCGCTTACCCGCGACCATCGTCAGCGCCCGTCGCGTCCGCTCCGCGTCGTCTACGCCGTTGGCGATCCGGTTGTTGTAGCGGAAGTCGAACTCCGCGAGGTAGCGCGGCAAGTGCGCCGGGCTGACGTGGTGATAGACGCCGTTGATCCCGCGCTTGAGGATCGAGAAGAAGTTTTTCGCCGTGTTCGTGTGAACGTCGCCACGGACGTACTCGTTGAAGTGGTCGACCGTCTCATGGCTCGCGTACTCGCGGCCAACGCGCGTGTAGGACTTGAACGCGTCCGTCCGCAAGTGCGCCTCGCGTGAGACGTGCCGGCGGATCGCGCCGCCGAGATTCTCAGCCGTGACCGTGGCGACGCGCAACGAGCGCACTTCGCCGCCGCGCTCAACGAGGGCGACGACGGCGGTCTTGTCCGTGCCGCGCCCCATCTGCTTGCCCTTGTTCGGCGCATACGGGTCGAGCGACTGCACCGGGCGCTTGTTCGAGCGCCGCACCTTGCCGCCGACATACGTCTCATCGACTTCGACCGTGCCCGTCAGCTGACGCTGAAACGGCGGCTGCTCCATCGCGTAGCGGATGCGATGCGCCATGAACCACGCGCTCTTGTACGTCACGCCGAGCATCCGATGGAGCTGGTGGGCGCTCATGCCCTTCTTCGAGGAGCAGAGCAAGTAGAACGCGAGCAGCCACTTGTTCAGCGGGATATGCGACGACTCGAAGATCGTGCCGACCGTGACCGTGAACTGCTTGCGGCAGGCGGCGCACTTCCAGAGGCGGCGCTTGCTCTTGGTCAGGCGGTACGCCTTGCGCTCATTCTCGCCGCAGTGCGGGCACACGGGACCGTTCGGCCAGCGGATCGACTCTAGGTATTCAGCCGCCGCGGTCGCGTCCGTGAAGCGCGGGTCGTAGACGCTGAAGGTGAGGTCGCCTTGCTCCATGCCTGCATTGTCTCAGCCCCGCTTGGGTTTGTCAAGTATATAATTGCCGCAAAACTTATCGAGCAAGCCGCCCGAGAGCGGCGCGCAAGGTCGCGAGCGGCGCGACGTCTTCCTCCACGTGGAGATCGGCAAGCGCACGAGGCGGGACGACGAGGTCCGCTGCATCCACTGCCGAGAGGTCTACGCGGTGCCCACCAGACAGGCGGGCAAGACGGCGGGGTGCCCGCACTGCGGCTGTCTCAGCTGGCTCTCGGCCGCGATCCCGCCGCGCGCGACGTCTCCGCCGCTCGACGCGCGGCTGCACGCGCTCTAGCGGGAGGCGCCGCGGCGGGCGGCTCGTAGACTGCCGCCCATGCCGGCCCGGCCGCTCGTCGTCCACGTCGTCGGCGCGCGGCCGAACTACATGAAGGTCGCGCCCGTCTACGCCGAGCTCGAGCGCCGCGGGGACGTCGAGCAGCGGCTCGTCCACACCGGCCAGCACTACGACGCGCTCCTGAACGACGTCTTCTTCGCGGAGCTCCCACTGCCGCGGCCCCACGTCGAGCTCGAGGTGGGCTCCGGCTCGCATGCCTACCAGACGGGGCAGGCGCTGATCGGGCTGGAGGCGGTGTTCGAGGACGCGCTCGGGGACTTCTACCGGCCCGCGCTCGTCGTCGTCGCAGGCGACGTCAACTCGACGCTCGCGGGCGCGCTCGCCGCGGTGAAGCTCGGGGTCCCCGTGTGCCACATCGAGTCGGGCCTCCGCAGCTTCGACTGGTCGATGCCCGAGGAGCACAACCGCCGCCTCACGGACCACCTGTCGACGCTACTGCTGACGCACTCGGAGAGCGCGAACGAGAACCTCGCCCGCGAGGGCATCGCGCAGGAGCGCGTGAGGTTCGTCGGCAACACGATGATCGACACGCTGCTCGCGAGCGTCGACGCCGCGCGTGAGGCCGCGGCGTGGCGCGACTACGGGCTGGAGCCGCAGCAGTACGTGCTCGTGACGCTCCACCGGCCCGCCCTCGTCGACAGGCCTGAGCTGCTGACGCGGACGCTGCTCGCGCTGCAAGACGTCGCCCGGGAGCTGCCGGTCGTCTTCCCGATGCACCCGCGCACGCGCAACGTCGCGTTGGTCGACGAGGAGAAGATCATCGTGACGCCGCCGCTCCCGTACCGCACGTTCCTCTCGCTCCAGACGGCCGCCGCCGCCGTGCTCACCGACTCGGGCGGGATCCAGGAGGAGACGACGGTGCTCGGCGTCCCGTGCTTCACGCTGCGCGACAACACCGAGCGCCCCGTCACGGTCACGCACGGCACGAACGTCGTCCTCGGCCTCGACCCCGACGCGATCCGGACTATCCCGGCCCGAGTGTCGCAACGGATGGAGCTCGACCCGCCGCCGCTGTGGGACGGCCACGCGGGCGAGAGGGCCGCGGAGGCGATCGAGCGGATCCTGCTCGACCTTCCGGCGGCCGCGCTCTAGGATCGCTCCCATCCTTCACGACTCGTCAGGGGGGTCATGACCGACTTCTTCGCATCCGCTTTCGACGCGCCGCTCACCCGGCGCCGGCTGGTCAAGGGGATCGCCGCCGCCGGCGCCGCGACGTGGGCTGCGAACTCGGCGACGGGGCGCGCGCTCGCCTCGGCGGAGAACCACATCCGGAAGGGCGACTTCGCGCACTTCCGGGCGATCGCGCCGAGCTCGGCCGACGCGTTCGAGGTGCCCGAGGGGTACGCCGTCGACACGCTGCTCAAGTGGGGCGACGAGTTCGGCCCGGGCCTCCGCTTCGGCTACAACTGCGACTACTGCGCGTTCTACCCGCTCCAGGCCGGCAAGACCGACGAGGGGCTGATCTGGGTGAACCACGAGTACGTGATCCCGTTCTTCACGAGCGACTGGACGCGTGCGCAGGACCCGACCTGGAACCCGCGGACGGCTCAGCACCGCGCGATCATGGAGCGCGAGAAGAAGGAGGTCGGGGGCTCGATCGTCCACGTGCGGCGGACCGGCCGGAACGGCCGCTGGGAGGTCGTCGTCAACTCGCGCTACGGGCGCAGGTTCGCTGCGGACGGCCCGCCGATCCCCTACGACGGGCCGGTCGCGGGGACAAGCCTCGTCCCGTCCGGCGGCACGGTCCTCGGCACGATCGCAAACTGCTCCGGCGCGCGCACGCCCTGGGGCACCGTCCTGAGCTGCGAGGAGAACTTCCAGAGCTTCGGGCTCGAGCGCCGGATGCCGTTCCAGCTCGGCTGGATCAAGGACAACGGCGCGAACCGCGAAGAGGTCAACTACTACGTCGGCGAGCCCGGCACGAACGTCGACCGGCAGCGCGTCGCCGACGAGTTCCCGTACTACGGCTACGTCACCGAGGTCGACCCGTACACGGGCAACGCCGTGAAGCACACGGCCCTCGGCCGCATCCATCATGAGAACGTCGGGCTCCGCGTCGCCCGCGACGGGCGCGTCGTCTGCTACACGGGCGACGACGCACCGGCGGCCGACGGCATGTTCTTCAAGTTCGTCTCGCGTGGGCGCTATCGCCGCGGCATGCGGCGCGCCGAGGCGATGAAGCTGCTGTCGGACGGCCAGCTCTTCGTCGCGCAGTGGCTTCCGCAGGCGAACGACCCCAGCGTCGATCGCGGCCAGGGGTTCTGGCATCCGCTCGACATGAAGAACCCGGAGGCGCTCGCCTTCACCACGCAGTGGATCGAGAAGAACATCGCGCCGCGGGTCGGCGGCGACCTGCGGCAGTTCCGCGTCCCGCGCGCCGAGGACTGCGAGGTGATCCCGGGGGCGCCGCAGCGGGTGCTGATCGCGCTCACGAGCGCGCGCGGCCGGCCCGCAGATCCGGCGGCCTACGGCGTCGTCCGCCTCCTCAACGAGGACACGGAGGATCCGGACGGGAAGAGCTTCAAATGGGTCGACCTGCTCGAAGGTGGTCAGGAGAAGGGCTTCGCGAACCCGGACAACATGGCGTTCTCGTCCGAGCGGGAGCTCTGGATCGTCACGGACGTCTCCAGCTCGGCGCTCAACGTCCCGGGCCGCGGCTTCGAGTGGCACGCGAACAACGCGATGTTCTACGTCCCGCTGCGCGGACCGAACGCGATGACGGCCTTCCGCTTCGCCAACGGGCCGGTCGAGGCGGAGCTGACGGGCCCGTACTTCGTGCCGGAGCAGAAGACGCTGTTCCTCAACGTCCAGCACCCGGGCGAGGAGACGCCGAACCGGGGCGGCGTCCCCGGCAACCCGAACACGTACACCTCGTGGTGGCCCGAGGGCAACAAGACGGCGCGGACCGGCACGCCGTCGAAGCCGAAGCCCTCGCTGCTCGCGATCCGCAAAACCGGTTAGGACACGGGCTCTTGCTGCGCGGCGGCGGTGCGCCTCGGGGCGCGTACCGCCGCCGCGAGCCTCGCCACGACGGAGAGCGTGTCGCCCTCGTCGACGAGGCGCGCGAGCTCCTCGAGTTCCTCTTCGAGCCAGGCGGCGTCGACCGACGGCCGCGTCGCCCGCAGGATCTTCGGGTGCGCCGTCGGCGTCGGGCGTTCGTCCTCCGTCCACAGCTCCTCGTGGAGCTTCTCGCCCGGCTTCGCCCCGATGAACTCGATCGCGACGTCGCGGTCCGGCTCCTTGCCGGAGAGGCGGACCATGTTCCGCGCGAGGTCGACGATCTTCACCGGCTCGCCCATGTCGAGGACGTAGATCTGCCCGCGCCCGCCGATCGCGCCCGACTGGATCACGAGCGAGACGGCCTCCGGAATCGTCATGAAGAAGCGCGTCATCTCCGGGTGCGTGACCGTCACCGGGCCGCCGCGCTCGATCTGCCGGCGGAAGATCGGGATCACGCTTCCCGACGAGCCGAGCACGTTGCCGAAGCGCACGGCGACGAAGCGCGTCGCGACGTCCTCCCGCTGTCCGTACGCCTCCACGATCCACTCGCAGATCGCCTTGCACTGTCCGTAGACGGCGCTCGGGTTGAGCGCCTTGTCCGTCGAGATGAGCACGAAGCGCTTCGCGCCGAACTCGACCGAGACGTCCGCCATCACCTTCGTCGCGAGCACGTTGTTCCGGACGGACTCGACCGGGTTCGCCTCCAGCAGCGCCACGTGCTTGTACGCCGCGGCGTGGAAGACGACGCCGGGCCGATAGCGCTCGAAGAGCTGGCGCATCTTCACGCGGTTCCCGGCGTCGGCGATCACCTCGGCGGTGGCGGCGAAGCCGCGCTCGTCGACGAGCTCGCGGCCGATCTCGAAGAGCGCGCGCTCCGAGTTCTCGACGAGGACGAGACGCGCCGCGCCCAGGCGGGCGATCTGGCGGCAGAGCTCCGCGCCGATCGAGCCGCCGGCGCCGGTCACGAGCACCGTCTCGTCGGCGAGGTACGTCGCGATCGAGCCGAGATCGACCTCGACCGGCTCGCGCCCGAGCACGTCCTCGACCTGGACGGGCCTGATCTGGGTGGCGAGATCCAGGTCGCCTTCGATCAGCTCGTAGAGACCCGGCAGCGTCTTGACCGGCACGCCCGCCTTCCGCGCGATGTCGACGATCTTCTGCCGCGTCTCTCCCGACGCGGACGGGATCGCGATCAGCACCTCGTCGGGCGGGTTGTCGCGCAGGATGTGCGGCAGGTCGTCCGTCGTGCCGAGGACGCGCACGCCGTGGAGCCGCATGTTGCGCTTCCGCGGGTCGTCGTCGACGAGGCCGATCGGCGTCGTGGCGCGCGACTTCAGGAGCTCGCGGAGGACGAGCTGCCCCGCGTCGCCCGCGCCGACGACGATCACCTCGCGGCCGCGCGCGACGAGCGAGGCGGCGCCGGGACGCTCGAAGACGGTGCGGGCGAGCATGCGCGAGGTGGCGACGAAGCCGAGCAGCAGGAGCGTGTCGATGAACGGGATCGCGCGCGGAACGCGCTGCTCGTCGATCGGCACGAAGTAGAAGAAGAGGTACGTGAGCAGCGACGCCGCGACGACGCCGCGCGCGGCGCCCCACATGTCACGGGTCGAGACGTAGCGCCACCAGCGGTTGTAGAACCCGAACGCGACGAAGACGCCGAGCTTGATCGCGACGACGATCGCGATCGTCGACGGGTCGTCGTACGCGTCGTAGTTCCTCGGCACGACCAGCTCGTCGAACCGCAGCTTGAAGGCGAGGAAGAACGCGGCCGCGATCAGCAACGCGTCCGCCGCCAGCTGCCAGACGCGGTGCCTGTTCACCGCAATCAATGCACCGCCACCGCGGCCGCGGCCCTTACGACCTCGACCACGCGCTCCTGCTGCTCCGCCGTGATCCCGGCCCACAGCGGCACCGAGAAGTTCTCCGCCGCGGCGCGCTCGGTCTCGGGCAGGTCGCCTTCGCGATAGCCGAGGAAGCGGAGCGCCGGCTGGAGGTGCAGCGGCGGGAGGTAGTACTGCGCGTTCCCGATCCCGGCCTCGCTGAGCGCGGCGCGGATCGCGTCGCTGAGCGGCGAGCGGCAGACGAAGAGGTGGTAGACGTGCGCCGGATCGTCGGCCGGCACCTCGCAGAGCTCGCCGAGGCCCAGCTCCCGGTAGCGCTCCGCCGCCTCGCGCCGCGCCGCGTTCCAGCCGTCGAGCTCGCGCAGGAACACGCGGAGCGCCGCGGCCTGGATCTCGTCCAGCCGCGAGTTCGTCCCGACGTACTCGAAGATCTTCTTCGCCTTCGAGCCGTGGAAGCGCAGCATGCGCACGCGCTCGCCGAGCTCTTCTTCGGTGACGGCCACGAGGCCGCCGTCGCCGAGCCCGAACAGGTTCTTCGTCGGGTAGAAGCTGAAGGTCGAGGCGACTCCAGTGCGCGCGATCGCGGGGGAGCCGAACGCCTGCGCGGCGTCCTCGACGATCGGGAGGCCGAGCTGCGCCAGCTCGTCGAGCGGCGCGGGCCGGCCGAACAGGTGGACCGGCACGATCGCCTTCGTCCGGGGCGTGATGCGCTCCGCAACGGACTCGGGATCGAGGTTCAGCGTGTGCGGGTCGACGTCGGCGAAAACGGGCGTCGCGCCCGCGCGGACGATCGCCTCGGCAGTTGCGTAGAAGGTGAACGCCGGGCAGATCACCTCGTCGCCGGCGCCCAGCTCGAGAGCGTTCAGGACGAGCACGATCGCGTCGGTTCCGTTGCCGACGCCGATCGTCTGCGGAACGCCGAGGTACCGCGCCGCCTCCTCCTCGAACGCGGCCACGTTCGGGCCGAAGACGAAGACGCCGAGGTCGAGAACGTCCGCGATGCGCTGCTTCAGCTCGGGGATGAGGGGCGCGTACTGCGCCTTGACGTCAACGAGCGGGATCTGCGGCACGGCGGGCAAGTCTAGATGACCTCCAGCGGAGCAGAAGCGCGCCGGCGCCGATCAGGATCGCGGCCGCGACCGCGTAGTCGGCGTAGCGGAACGCGTGGTGGAACCGCTCCCAGTTGGCCCCGAGCGCCCACCCGACGCCGGCGAGGGCGAAGCACCAGATCGCCGAGCCGAGGAACGTGAGCAGGGTGTACGGCCCGACCGCGAGCCGCGCGATCCCGGCCGGAATCGCGACGAACGAGCGCACGACCGGCGTCACGCGCCCGATGAACGCGAGCTTCTGCCCGTAGCGCGCGAACCACCGGTCCGCACGCTCGAGCTTCTTCTCGTTGACGTGCAGCCAACGCCCGTGCCGCTCGACGAACGGGCGCCCGCCGTAGAGCCCGATCGCCCAGCCGCCGATCGAGCCGAGCGTGTACCCGACCGTGCCCGCGACAGAGATCGCGAGGTACGCCGGCAGGCCCGCGGCGAAGCCGTTCTCGCCGAAGAGGACGACCTCTTGCCCCGCGACCGCGCCCGCCGCGACCGCGCCGCCGTAGACCATCACGACCTCGCTCGCGGCGGGCAGGACCGCGTCGATCAGCATCAGGAGGAACACCGCGTACAGGCCGTAGTCGCCGATCGCGCCAGTGACGGCGTGGGTGATCTCCGAGAGGATCGACGCGAGCGGCACCGCGGGACTCTAGCGACTGCCGGCGAGCGCGAACGCCGCGGCGACGTCCATCCCGCCCACGGCGTTGGCGGCCGCGATGCGGAAGACGTAGCGCCCGCGCGCCGCGCGGCCGGCGCCGATCCGGCCGTTCCACGAGATCGAGTGCGCGCCGGCGGCGAGGCTCCGGCGCGCGACGACGGCGATCAGCGCGCCGCTCTGGCTCTCTATCGACGCGGTCACGCGCGCGGCGCGGGTGAGCGTGAACCGCGCGCTCGCACGACCGGGCGCCGTCGTCACCGTCAGCCCGGCAAGGGTCTTGTTCACCGAGAACATGCGCTCCGCCACGGATGCCTGTCCTTGCTCGTCCACGGCCGAGACCGAGAAGCGCCAGCGCCCCTCCGGCTCGGCGCCGCCAGCCGCACTCGTTCCCCCCCAGACGAGCCGGTACGTGCCGGGCTCCTTGTCCGCGACGTCGAGCTGCCGTGCGATCCGATCGGGTCCGACGAGCGTCACCGTCACGCGCGACGGGCGCACCACCTTGTACGTGAGGTCCGTGCTGTCGGCGAAGGAGTCGCCGTTCGGAGACACGACCGGTTCGCTCGGCGGCGCCGCGTACACGCCGCGGTAGAGGACGAAGAGCCCGTTCGACACCGGAGTCTCGCCGCCGCCGGCCGGGCGGTTCAGCACCTTCGCCTCGAAGGCCATCGTCGTCGCGGGACCGGCGCCGAGGCCGGCGCCGGTGACGGCGCCGAGCCGGACGAGCGTCCGCGCGAGCTCGAAGCTCGTCATCCCGACGCTGTAGCCGCGTTGCTGCCCGTCGACGGCGACGAGCACGATCCGCCCGTCGCGGAGCTGCCCGCCGGCGGCGCGCGGGTTCCGGCCGAGCTGCGGCGCGGAGCACACCTCCGAGTGCCGGAAGACGGCCCGCCCGTCGCGGACGAGCACGGGGCCGCCCCCGAGCGCGTCCGGCACCGCGGACCAGTCCGGGCTGAGGACGAAGCGCACGGTGATCGTGCCGCCGGTGCCGACCTCGGCCGCGAGCCGCTGCGCGGCGATGCCGCGCGCGACCAGCAGTGCGCCTCCGGGCGGGATCGCGGCGGCCGCGCTGGCGGCGGCGCCGGTGCGGACCTCGGAGACCGTTCCCGAGAGCTCCGTGTTCGGCACGATCGTCGCGAGCGACGGGAGCACGGCGGTCGTCGCACCGCTGATCGCGGGCGCGACCGGACCCCAGGCCGGCGTGTAGAGGGCGGCGCCGTTCGCGCCCGGCGGTTCGTTCAGGTTCAGCGGCCGCCGCTGCGTCCCCCGCCACGTCCCGAACGTCCGCACGCGCTCGACGCGCAGCGCTCCGTCGCGCGCGATCCCGATGCTCGAGCGGTCGAGGTGCGACTGGTGCGCCAGGACGCCGTCCTGGAGGACGATCCCCTCCGGCCGCCCGTCGTCCGCGAAGAAGTCGCCGCTCACGCCCGCCACCGTCGCCTGACCGCCGAGCGCACGCTGCATGGCGCTCAAGCGGTCGCGCGCGACCACGGCGCCGTTCGAGAGCACCGGCTGCAGCCTCCAGAGGCCGCCCGGCCTCGGCGCCGTCAGGACGTGAATCGCGACGGGCCCGTGCGAGGTGAACTCGACCTGCCGTTCGTAGGCGACGCCGGGCATCAGGAGGACGCGCTCGGCCGCGCGCGCGGGCGCGACGACGACCGCGGCGACGAGCGCCGCCATGAGAAGCTTGCACAGCACGAGACCCCTCTCGAAACTAGCCGAGGCCCCGGCGGCGCCTCGCGGGGTTAACAACATTCGTACAGCGGCGAGCGAAGGTGGAGAACGACATGCCGGATGCAGTCGAGGTCGAGGACGTCACGCGCGTCTTCGAGCCGCGCAAGAAGAAGGACGAGCGCGTCGTCGCGCTGGACGAGGTGTCGCTCACGATCCCGGAAGGCGAGATCCACGGCCTCCTCGGGCCGAACGGCGCCGGAAAGACGACGCTCGTCAAGATCCTCTCGACCGTGCTCCTGCCGACGTCCGGTCGCGCGCGCGTCTGCGGTCACGACGTCGTCGAGGAGACGAAGGCGGTGCGTCCGCTGATCGGGATCGTCTTCGGCGGCGAGCGCGGCCTCTACTGGCGCCTCACCGGGCGCCAGAACCTGGAGTACTGGGGCGCGCTCTACCGGCTGCCGCCGGCGGCCGTGAGGGAGCGGACGCGCACCCTGCTCGAGCGCGTGGGGCTCGCCGACCGCGCCGATCAGCGCGTCGAGCAGTACTCGCGCGGGATGAAGCAGCGCCTGCACCTCGCACGCGGGCTGATCGGCGATGCGAAGGTCCTCTTCCTCGACGAGCCGACAACCGGGATGGACCCCATCGCCGGGCGCGAGTTCCGCACGCTGATCGGCGAGCTGAAGGGGGAGGGGCGAACGATCCTGCTCGCGACGCACGACATGGTCGAGGCGGAGACCGTCTGCGACCGCGTGACGCTGATCGACCGCGGCAAGATCATCGCGACGGAGTCGCCCCGCAGCCTCGGCCACGTGATCTCGCGCTTCCAGCGCGTCGACGTCGAGGGGGCGCCGGAGCCCGTGCTCGGGCGGATCGCCGCCCTCGAGGGCGTGAGCGCCGTGACGCGCACCGAGGACGGAGGCGCGCGGATCGAGGTGAGCGAGGAGGGCGCGACCGCCGAGGTGCTGCGACGGCTCGTCGACGCCGGGGTCACGTCGGTGCGGACGTCGCTCCCGAGCCTCGAGGAGGTCTACGTCCAGCTGATCGGCGAACGCGGCCTCGAGGTCTAGTGCGCGGCTTCCTCGCCGGTTTCGGGCTCGAGCTGAGGATCGTGCGCGCGGCTCCCGACGCGCTCATGCCGCTGCTGACCGCGCCGCTGTTCGCGCTCGTCTTCCTCGCGATCGTGCGCCAGAGCGGACGTGCCGACCTCGAGGCCGACGCGCTGCTGGCGCCCGTGCTGATGACGCTCTGGTGGGTCGCGCTCCAGCACGCCGGCCACCTGATCACGGGCGACCGCTGGCAGGCGCTGCTCGAGCCAGTGATTGCAACCCCGACGAGCCTCGCGACGATCCTGCTCGGGCGGATCGCCGCGCTCATGGGCCTGGGGCTGCTCTCGTTCGGGGAGGTCCTGATCGTCGGCAAGCTCGTCTTCGGGGTCGGCGTCCCGTTCGAGCACCCGGTCGAGATGGCTCTCACCCTGCTCGCGACGGCGTTCGCGACCGCGGGCACGGCGATCGCGTTCGCGGCGGTCTTCGTGATGACGAGGAACGCGTACACGTTCACGAACTCGCTCAGCTTCCCGCTCTACCTGCTCGGCGGCGTCTTCGTGCCCGTCGCGTTCCTTCCCGGGTGGATCCAGCCGGTCTCGAGCGGCGTCTTCATGTCGTGGAGCGCGGATCTCCTGCGCGCCACGGTGAAGCGCGACGGGATCGGCGACTTCTGGTCGCGACTCGCGATGATCGTCGCGCTCGGCGCGGCCAGCTTCCTCCTCGGCCGCCTCATCCTCTTCCACGTCCTCGCGCGGATGCGCGCGAAGGGCGAGCTGGCGACCGTGTGACGAGGGTCGCCGTCACCCTGAACGTGATGCGCAACGCGTTCCGCGCCGGGCTCGCGGACTACCGCGCGATCTTCACCTGGAAGAGCTGGCTCGCCGGCTGGTACCTGCGCGTGATCGCCCAGGTCGCGTTCTTCGCGCTGATCGGCGAGCGCCTCGAGGACGACGAGAAGACGATGTACCTCCTCGTCGGCAACTCGATCATGATCGCCGCGGTCGTCGGCGTCTTCTCGCTGAACATGACGACGAGCGAGCGCGGCGCGGGCACCTTGCCGCTCCTCGTCGCGAGCCCGTCGAGCCCCGTCGTCGTCTTCTCCGCGCGCGGCGCGTACCTGGCCGTGGACGGCGCGCTCAGCGCGCTCGCCGCGCTCGCGGTCGCCGGGCCGATGTTCGGCGTCTCGCTCCCGTGGCCGGACGTGCTCGCCGTCGTCCCGCTGACGGGACTCGTCGCGGTCGCGTCGTACTGCTTCGGGACGTTCCTCGCCGGACTCGTCTTCCGGTTTCGGAGCGTCAACAACCTCGTCGTCGTCACGACGCACGTCAGCCTGATGGCGGCGTGCGGCGTCAACGTCCCGCTCTCGTTCTACCCGGAGCCGCTCGAGTGGCTCTCGCGACTGCTGCCGCTCACGAACGGGCTGCTCGGCATCCGCGGCGTGTTCGGCGGCGCCGATCCGACGACCATCCTCGGCGACGCCGCCCTCGAAGCGGCGGTCGCGGTCGCGTGGATGACGGTCGCGCTCGCGACGTTCAACCGCCTCGCAGCGCGCGGGCGCCGCGACGGCTCGCTCGAGTTCGCGAGCTGATGCGCGCCTTCGCGGCCGGCTTCCGCCTCCAGCTCCGGATCATCCGCAGCGACCCCGACTACTTCATGCCGCTCGTGCCCGTGCCGCTGTTCGCGGTCGCGTTCCTGGCGATCATCGAGCACGCCGGGCGCCGCGACCTCGCGGAGTACGCGTTGATGGCGCCCGTCCTCATCGCACTCTGGGCGCTCTCCCTCTCCGCCTCGGGCGAGATCGTCCAAGGTGACCGCTGGAGCGGCACGCTGGAGCCCGGCGTCGCGTCGCCTTCATCGTTCCCTGCCGTGGTCCTCGGGCGCGTTTTCGCCGTCACGTCCGTCGCGCTCTTCGCCTTCGTCGAGGTCTGGATCGTCGGGCGGCTGCTCTTCGGGATCCCGATCGAGATCCACCACCCGACCGCGTTCGTCCTCACCGTCCTCGCCAGCTCCGCTGCGATGGCCGGCACGGCGACGATCATGGCGGCGCTCTTCGTGCTCGCGCGCAGCGCGCGGACGTTCCAGAACTCGCTCAGCTACCCGTTCTACGTCCTCGGCGGCGTGCTCGTGCCGGTGTCGCTCCTCCCGGACTGGCTCGAGCCGCTGAGCGCGGGCGTGTTCCTCTCGTGGAGCGCGGGGCTCCTCCGCGACACGCTCCAGCCCGACGCGATCCGCGACGTCCCGCTGCGGCTCGGCGTCATCCTCGGCCTCGGCGTGCTCGGCTTCGCCGCCGGGCAGCTCCTGCTCCATCGCATCCTGCGCCGCGTGCGCACGAGCGGCGAGCTCGCCGCGGCATGAGCGGCCTCCGGCACACGCTGCACGTCCTCGCCCTCGCCGCCCGCAACGGCTTCCTCGACTACTCCGTGACGTTCACCTGGAAGACATGGCTCAGCGGGTGGTACCTCCGCGTGCTCGCGCAGGTCGTGTTCTTCGCGCTGATGGGGCGGTTGCTCGGCTCCACGGAGCAGGTGCACTACCTGCTGCTCGGGAACGCGGTCATGCTCGCGGCGCTCGGCAGCCTGTTCGCGGTCGCGGGGACGACGTGGGAGCGGCGCGCCGGGACGCTGCCGCTCCTCGTCGCGAGCCCGTCGAGCCCGGTCGTCGTGTTCGTCGGCCGCAGCACCTGGGCGCTCGTCGACGGCTTCCTGAGCTCGCTCGGCGCGCTCTTCGTCGTCGCGCCCCTGTTCGACCTCGGCCTGCCGTGGCCGCGCGCCCTCCTCATCCCGCTCCTCGTCGCGCTCGTCGGCGCGTCCGCATACGCGCTCGGAACGTTCCTCGGCGGGCTCGTCCTCCGCGCGATGAGCACGCGCAACGTCGTCGCGAACGTCGCGTGGACGACGATCCTCGCCATCGGCGGCGTAAACGTCCCCGTCGACTTCTACCCGCGCCCGGTGGAGTGGTTCGCCCACGCGCTGCCGCTGACGCACGGCCTGCAGGCGATCCGCGACCTCGTCGGCGGCGCGCCGCTCGCGACGCTCCTGCCGAACGTCGCGCTCGAGCTCGCAGTCGGCACCGCGTGGCTCGCGCTGGCGCTCCTGACGTTCGACCGGCTCGCGGAGGGCGGCCGCCGCGACGGCTCGATCGAGTTCGGCGGCTGAACCGCCCGCGCCACTGTTTACACAAGTGAGGCGACAGGCGCATGCTGTCGCTGACGCAAGTCCGTCATGGGAAGGGAGTGCGGATGAGCAACAGGCCGGCACGGACGATTCTGGCGGGCCTCGCGGCCGCGCTGGCGTGGCCGGCGCTCGCCACCGCGCAGCCGAGCCTCGTGGTGGTTCCGTTCTCCAACGCCGCCGGCCACGTCGCGGCCACGGACATCGACCTGACGTTCCCCGAACGGCTCGCGCCCGCGCAGCGGGTCGACGTCTTCGTCCCGCGGGGCTACCGGGTCGCAGTCGGCCAAGCGAGCGGGACGAGGATCGGCACGGTCGAGCTCTACGCCGGTGGGGGCACGAGGCCGACGCGCTTCACGGGCACGGTCGTCGTCGACGACCCGGTGCGGCACCTTGCGAACCCGTGCGACCCTGGGACGCACGCCGGCGTCTGGCTCCTGACGCTGACGCGACCGCAGCCGGTG
Source organism: Gaiellaceae bacterium (assembly GCA_030446625.1). Taxonomy (GTDB): domain Bacteria; phylum Actinomycetota; class Thermoleophilia; order Gaiellales; family Gaiellaceae; genus JAUJMY01. The sequence continues at coordinate 83,548 of JAUJMY010000003.1, read as the reverse complement.
ACGATCGCCGTCTTCGTCGATGCCGCCGCCGGCACGCAGGCGGCTCTCGGTGCCTACCGGATGACGGTGTGCTTCCCCGCCGACGTCGTGCCCGGCACCGCGGGGTCGCGGCTGCGGACGCTGTCGATCAACCTCCCGCGCATCCTCACGAACCCGCGCCAGAGCACGACGTATCGCTGGCGCGCGCTCGTGACGCCGTACGCCGTCGGAAACGCGGCGCCGAATCCGGCCGCCCAGGTCGAGGTGCGCGCGCTCGTCCTCCTCTCGCAGAGGCTGACGATGCGAGCCCGCTACGACCGACGTACGCGCACGGTCGTGCTGACGGGGAGGCTCACCGTCGGCGGCAGGGGCGAGCGCGGCGTCGTCGTCGACATCCTCGCGACCGACCGCCCGCGCGGAACCCCGCGCCGCTTCGCATCGACGAAGACGCGTGCGGGTGGCACGTTCGCCGTCCGGAAGAGGATTGCGCGCACGATCTACCTGTTCGCGTTCGTCGACGTCTACGTCGGACGCTGCACGGGGCCAAGGGCGGCCGCGCCCGGCGGCTGCGTCCGCGAAACGACGAGCCCGGCCTTCGGGAGCTTCGTGCGGGTCGCCGTGCGCCGCTGACGCTCGGCGGCTAGTTCCAGACCTTGACGTCGCGGTACAGCGTGTCGCGCTGCACCGGCGTCTTCCCCAGCGCCCGGATCAGGTGGACGAGCTCCTCGCTCGAGGTGCGGTGCGTCGTCCCCGCTGCCGAGACCACGTTCTCCTCGATCATCACCGAGCCCATGTCGTCGGCGCCGAAGCCCATCGCCACCTGCCCGATCTTCATTCCCTGCGTGACCCACGACGACTGGATGTGGTCGACGTTGTCGAGGTAGATGCGGCTGACGGCCTGCGTGAGCAGGTAGTCGAACGACGTCGGCATCGAGTCACGCGACACCCGGTCGGCGAGGCGGTTGCCGTCGCTCTGGAACGTCCACGAGATGAACGCGCGGAAGCCACGCGTCTCGTCCTGGAGGTCGCGGATCCGGCGCATGTGCTCCACGCGCTCCGCGAGCGTCTCGACGTGGCCGTACATCATCGTCGCCGTCGTCGACATTCCGAGCCGGTGCGCGTGGCGCATGACGTCGAGCCACTCGCCGGCGGACGTCTTCTTCGGCGCGATTATCTCGCGCACGCGGTCGACCAGGATCTCGGCGCCGCCGCCGGGAACCGAGTCGAGGCCCGCGTCGCGCAGACGGGAGAGCGTCTCCCAGACCGTCAGCTTCGACCGGCGCGCGATGTGCTGCACCTCGGGCGGCGAGAGTGCGTGCAGGTGGATCGGGTAGCGCGCCTTGATCGAGCTGAACAGGTCCTCGTAGTAGTCGATTCCGAGGTCGGGGTGGTGCCCGCCCTGCATCAGGAGCCCCGTTCCGCCGAGCGCGAGCGTCTCTTCGATCTTCTTGAAGATGACCGGCTTCGGGAGCAGGTAACCCTCGCGCCCGTCGCCCGGACGCCGATAGAAGGCGCAGAAGTCGCAGTCGGTCACGCACACGTTCGTGTAGTTCAGGTTGCGGTCGACGATGAACGTGATCCGCGTCGCGTCGGTCTTGCGCGCGCGGAGCTCGTTCGCGGCGCGCCCGATGGAGACGAGGTCGCGCGACCGCAGGAGCGTCAGCGCATCGTCGTCGCCGATCCGCTCGCCGTCGAGCGCCTTCTCGAGAACGTGGGCGACCGCGCTCATACCGCCACCGCGTCCGCATGCGCGAACCGCAGCTCCGGAACGCGCTCCAGCTCGCCGGCGTCGCAGGCGAGCTCGAGGAACGTGAGCAGACCTGCGCGCTCGCGTGGGCCGAACGAGTAGCGGAGCTTCTCGAAGTAGCGCGCGAGGAAGCCGGCGGGATAGCCGTAGCGCGCGCTGGCCTCGTGCGCGAGCCGCTCCGGCTCGGCGCGGGCGAGCCGCACGGACGCGACGAGCGCCTCCTCGAGCTCCACGACCTCTGCCGGAACGGGCTCGCGCGCGGCCCACACCGCGAACACCATCGGCAGACCCGTCCGCTCCAGCCAGAGACGCCCCAGGTCGTGGTGCGGGGTCGGATCCTCGAACGCGCTCTCGAGCGCCGCGTCGCCGATCAGGAGCCGCGCGTCCGCAGCTTCCGTCTCGTCCACGTGCTCCGCCTCCGGGAGGAGCACCTTCGTGAGGACGACGGAGGTCGCGCTCTCGCGCGTCACCGCCACGGAACGGACGTGCTCGAGGGGGACCCGCGAGACGAGCTGGATCGAATCGACCGCACCCTCCGACGACACGCACAGGCGCGGCAGCAGGCGAAGCCGCTGCGCGTTCCGCGCGTACTCGATCGACGAGATCGGCGCGACGTCGACGGCACCGGCGAGGAGCGCGCGGTTGAGCTCCGTCGGGACGCCGGCGACCTCCTCGACGTCCGCGTCCAGCCGGTGGAAGACCGGCGCCATGTTCACGTACGAGATGCGGCCGAGCCGGATCACCAGCGCGACCGTTCCAGGTACACGCGCGTGTAACTCGGGTCCCGACCCGCCCCCTGCTCAGGCGCGAGCCTATCCCTCGAAGACGCACGTGCGTGTGACGACGTGTGCCGAATCTGCAACATTCAGTCGTCCCATCGGCGCAGCTCGTTGTAGAGCGTGTCGCGCTGCACCGGCACGCGCCCCGCCTCGCGCACGTACCGGACGAGTTCGCCGATCTTCTGCTCCGTCTCGGTCACCGCGCCCGCGGCGTGGAAGATCTGCTCGCGCACGACCGTGCCCTGCACGTCGTTGGCGCCGAAGTGCAGCGCCACGGCGGCGAGCGGCATGCCCATCATGATCCAGTAGGCCTTCACGTTCGGGATGTTGTCGAGCAGGAGCCGCGAGACGGCGATCATCTTCAGATCGTCCACGCCGGTCGTGAAGCGCCAGCCGCGGCGCTCGAACACGGTGTTCTCGGGGTGGAAGGCGAGCGGGATGAACGCGAGGAAGCCTCCCGTCCGGTCCTGCTGGTCGCGCAGGCGCAGCAGGTGGTCGACGCGCTCCTCGTACGTCTCGACGTGCCCGTACAGCATCGTGCAGTGTGTCGGGATCCCGAGGCGGTGCGCCGTGTCGTGGGTGTGGAACCAGAAGTCGGGATGCTCCTTGCCGGGCGCGATCAGCCCGCGGACGCGTTCCGCGAAGATCTCGGCGCCGCCGCCCGGCAGAGACCCGAGTCCGGCGTCGCGCAGCTCGCGCAGAACCTCCTCGTGCGTCAGCCCCGCGAGCGTCGTCATGTGGTGGATCTCGCTCGCCGTGTACAGCTTCAGGTGCACGTCGGGTAGCGCCTCGTGCAGCGCTCGGACCGTGTCCACGTAGAACTCGAAGCCGACGTGCGGGTTCTCGCCGTTGACCATGTGGATCTCGGTGAACCGGGTCAGCTCTCGCTGCCTGACCGCGTCGTCCACGAGCTCGGCGATCGAGAGCGTGTAGGCGCCGTCCTGCTTCTGCGTGCGCGCGAAGGCGCAGAACTTGCACTTCACGCGGCAGACGTTCGTCTGGTTCAAGTACAGGTTCTGGACGAAGTACACGTCGTCGGTGCCGCCGCGGACGCGGCGCGCGAGGTCGGCGAGGTCGCCGAGCGCGAGCAGGTCGTCCGACTCGAGCAGCGCGAGCCCGTCCTCGAAGTCCAGGCGCTCGTTCGCCTCGACCTTCGCGCGGATCGACTCCAGCGTGGAGATGCTGTCGAGGACGGTCACGCCTACCTCTCGCGGTCGATGACGATGTGCGTGAGGGCCTCCAGCTCGTCGCTGCGGGGCGCGCTCGCGAGGAACCCCCTCGCTTCCCGAGCATAGTCGAGCGCTACCTCCCTGGACCGCTCGAGCGCACGCGTCATCGCCACGCGCAGGAGCACGCCGTCGAGCGGCGCATCCCCGGCCAGCGCGCGCCGAACGATCTCGTCTTCACGCGCGGCGAGGATCAGCGGGAGCGTCGGCGTCCCCTCCCGCAGGTCTGTCCCGGGCAGCTTGCCGGTGTGCGCCGCATCTCCGGTGCAGTCGAGGATGTCGTCGGCGATCTGGTACGCGACGCCCAGCGCAAGGCCGAACTCGCCCGGGCCGCCGCCGAGCCGGCAAGCGGCCTCGAGCAGCTTCCCCGTCTTGAGCGCACAGCGCTCGAAGTAGCTCTCGATCGTCGTGTCGGGGTCGTGCGCCTGCCGCCGCTGGAGTGCCTCGCCGCGCGAGAGGCACACGGCTGCGGTCGCGAGGACGCGGACGGCGGCGAGGTCGCCCGTTGTGGCGAGCTCCGCGAACGCGCGCCCGAACAGGTAGTCGCCCGTCGCCACCGCGACGCTCGGCCCGTGCAGGATCCACACCGCGGAGCGCCCGTGCCGAAGAGCGGCCCGGTCGACGAGGTCGTCGTGCACGAGCGTCGCGATGTGCACGAGCTCGACGGCGACTCCGGCCTCGACGCTCGGCGTCGTGCCGGGCGGCGCCGCGACGAACACGAGCAGCGGGCGAAGTCGTTTGCCGCCCGCGACTGCGTGCCGACCCGCCTGGGCGGCGACGCCGGGGTAGGCGGCGATGACCTCCTCGAGCCGCTCCTCGACGGCGTCGAGGTAGTCGCCGAGACCCGGCGTCTGCCGAATGACGGCGAGCGCGCTCATCGCGCTTCCGCCACGTGGAGCGCGACGAGCCCGCCCGCGAAGAGCTCGTACCGCACGCCCTCGAAGCCCGCGCCGCGCAGGACGGAGGCCAGCTCCTCCGGCTCCGGGCAGCGGCGCACGCTCGCCGGGAGGTACGTGTACGCCGCCCCGCCCTGAAGCACCTTCCCGAGCAGCGGCACGACGCGGTCGAACCAGAGCGAGTAGAAGACGCGCAGCGCCCCGCGCGGGCGCGTGATCTCGAGGATCCCGAGCCGCCCGCCCTCGCGTAGCACCCGCGCCAACTCGCGCAGCGCCCGCTCGAGATCGGCGACGTTGCGCACGCCGAAGCCGACGGTCGCGGCGTCGAAGCTGCCGTCGGCGAACGGGAGCGCGAGCAGGTCGCCCTCGACCCACTCGACGGCGGGCGCCTTCCGCCGCGCACGCTCGAGCATCCGGGGCGAGAAGTCGAGGCCGGTGACGCGCGCTCCGGCTCGCGCGGCCTCGAGCGCCAGGTCGCCGGTCCCGCACGCCGCGTCGAGGACGCGGTCGCGCGGTCGCACCACGGCGCGCACGGTCGCCCGCCGCCAGCGTACGTCGAGCCCCGCGCTCATCACGTGGTTCATCACGTCGTAGACGGGCGCGATCCGGTCGAACATCGTCCGCACCGCGTCCGGGGCGAGACGACCCGTCTCGACGGTCATTCGCCCCACCTCGGGATCAGCGCGTTGTCGAGCCCGAGCTGGTCGAGGCAGCGGCCGACGAGGAAGTCGACGAGGTCTTCGATCGACTCGGCGCCGTGGTAGAAGCCGGGCGCGGCGAAGAGGATCACGGCGCCGGCCTGCCGCAGCTTCAGGAGCCCCTCGAGGTGGATCGCCGAGAGCGGCGTCTCGCGCGGGACGAGCACGAGCCGCCGCCCCTCCTTCAGCGCGACGCTCGCCGCACGGTGGATCAGGTTCGCCATCGCGCCCGCGGCGACGGTTCCGACCGTCGACATCGAGCACGGGCAGATCACGTAGCCGTCCACCTTCGCCGACCCGCTCGCGTACGGCGACTTGTAGTCGCCCGGGTCGTAGACCGTCGCGGCGTCGCCCAGCCCCTCCGTGAAGCGCGCGAGCACCTCGTCGCGGGGCAGCCGCGCATCGCCGTAGAGCTCCGTCGCGAGCACCTCGACGCCGGCACTCGACGCGCTGATGCCGACCTCGCACTCCGCGGCGACGAGCGCGTGCGCGAGCCGCGCCGCGTACGGCGCTCCCGATGCGCCGGTGATGCCGAGGAAGACGCGCACGGTGCGGCGCCTAGCCGCCGCCGCCGGGCCCCTTCGACGCGTCGAGGAAGATCCCCATCTGCCTCAGGTTCTCCTCGCTGAGGCTCTCCCCGTAGATCGGCATCACCGTGTTGCCGAACTGCCGCGGGTTGCCGATGTAGCGGGCGAAGTAGTCGACGCCCTTGCCGCCTTCCGCACCGATCGCGGTCAGCTCGGGCGCGCCCAGGTTCGCCGAGCCCGCGCCGAGGTACAGATGGCACTGCTGGCAGCCGGTCTCGGCGTAGAGCACGGCCCCGGCGCGCGCCTCCTCCGGCAGGTTGTTCGCCTCCATCCACTCTTCGATCAGCGCCTCGTCGCCGCCGAGCGACTCCTCCGTCGTCGCGCCCTTGTAGGTGAGGATCCCCATCGAGAGGACGACGAGGATCGCGGCGACGACGGCGACCGGGCGCCGCAGCAGCCGCCGCTCGCGCCGGACGTCGAGAAACGGGAGCGCGAGCATGAGCAGGAGCAGGATCGTCGGGATCCCGACCGTGCCGAGGATCACCGACTCCGGCCACTTGAAGATCCGCAGCAGGTAGAAGAGGAAGTAGAAGTACCAGTCGGGCCGCGGAATGAAGCTCGTCGTCCCCGGATCCGCCTCCGACGTGAAGCGCGGGCCGAGGAGACCGGGCTCGCCGGGGCTCTCGCCCGAGGTGAAGTACCAGATGCAGGCGAGGGCGACGATCACGGAGACGACGACGAGGCTCATCACCGTGTCGTGGAACATCGCCCACGGGTAGAAAGGCTTCCCCGTCCGCTGGACGTCCTCCTTGTAGCGCTGGTGCTGCGCGCGCCGCTGCTCGAGTGGGCTCCGTACCGCCATGAGCTACTTGCGCACGCCCGTCCGCGTGAGGCCGCCGCGCGAGCCGGGGCGGACGAGGCCGGCGCGACCGTTCGTCGTCGGCGCGACCTCCGCGCGGTCACGGCCGGCGGCCTCCGGGGACCACGGCGGCGACGTCACGCCGAGCCGGATCACGAGGTAGAGATGGAGCCCGATCAGCGCGAAGAGCGCGCCCGGGAGCAGGAGCATGTGCAGCGCGTAGAAGCGGCTGATCGTGTCCGCCCCGATCTCGGCGCCCCCCTGGAGGAACTGCGCGAGGAACGGCCCGAGGAAGGGCGCGGTGCCGTTGATGTTGATCCCGACGACGGAGGCCCAGTACGAGGTCTGGTCCCACGGCAGCAGGTACCCCGTGAAGCCCTCGAACATCCCGAGCGCGAGCAGCAGGACGCCGATGATCCAGTTCAGCTCCCGCGGGTACTTGTACGCGCCGTACAGGAAGACGCGCGCCATGTGGAAGAACATCAGGATGATGAACACGCTCGCGCCCCAGCGGTGCATCCCGCGGACGAGCCAGCCGAGCGTGAGGTCGTTCGTGATGTAGCGGATCGACTCGTAGGCGGTCTCCGGGTGGGGCTTGTAGTACATCGCGAGGATCGCGCCGGTGACCGCCTGCACGATGAACGCCGTGAGCGTGGCGGAGCCGAGCGTCTGCGGCCAGCCGATGTCCTGCGGGACCTTCCGGAAGATGAAGTACTTGACGCCCCCGATCAGGCCGGAGCGCTCCTCCAGCCAGTCGAGCGGGTAGAGGACGGCGCGCTCGATCTGCTGGCGCCGGGCCGACTTCGCGCGGGGCACTAGCGCCTCACCTCGGCGGCTCGAGCGGGTACATGAGCGCGGACGGGCCCTCGACGTGCACACCGGGGAGGACGTGGTCGTACCTGCGGATCACGGCGTCCGCGGCCTCGCCCCTGACACCGCCGACGCTGTACGGCTTCCCGATGAAGAGCCGTCCGCCGCGGATCGAGAACTCGAAGCGGTCGAGCGCCCGCACGGGCGGACCTGCCGTCGGGTTCCCCTCCGTGTCGTACTGGCCGCCGTGGCAGGGGCAGCCGAAGCCCGCGGGCTTCGTCGGGACGCGGATGACCTGGTTCGGACGCCCCTTGTTGTCGAACTGCGTCCCCTTGTCCTCGGCGGGCCCGTTCGGCTGCACGGGGCAGCCGAGGTGGACACAGCGGTTCGACACGATCGTGAAGCTCGGCCGCCCGTCGAGCATCCCGTTGTTGCGGACGTACGCCGTCCGCGCCGTGACGTCGCCGAGGTCGGGGTCGAGCCGGAACGTCGTGATCATCCACTCTTTCTCCGGGAAATCGTCGACTGCGCCGACGTCGACCTCCTCGTGCTCGCCGCCGCGGAACGCCGGCAGCACGGCGAACCCGAGCACCGGCGCCGTCACGACGCCGCCGATCGCGGCCCCGAGCCCGAGCGTCGCGCCCTCGAGGAACTTGCTGCGTGGGAAGCGCTCGATCTCCGACTCGGAGGACGCGACCATGCCCGCGCCGCCTTCGTCGGCGCGGATCGGGGCAGCCGGCGGCGCAACCTCGCGCCGCTCGGGCTCGACGTCCGGCACCGTCCGCAGCCCGCCGGTGACGTCGCGCACCCACAGGAAGCCGAAGATCGCGGTCAGCAGAGCGCCGATCGCGACGACGACCCACCCCAGGATGACGCCCGTCAGGAGAACCGCGATGCCGACGGCGAAGCCGACGGGCCAGAGGCTCGGCGGCGGCGCGTGCGGCCGGTGTTGACCCGCGGGGGGTTCCACTACCGCGATTGTCTCCGCTGGCGACTTTTCACGTCAACGACGTAACAGTTGACGCAACGCGCCGCGGCGGCCGTTCGCGGCGTGCCCGCTGCCGCCGCCGATCCCGTACTCCTGCCAGCGCCGGTCGACGAGCTCGCGGATCGCGGCCGTCATCCGGATCTCCTCCGGCCACGGGCGCGTTCCCTCGGCCGGCCCCTTCGCGGTCGCGTCGATCCCGAGCTTCCCGCCGACGAACTGGAGCGTGGGCGCGTGATCCAAGTGGTCGAGCGGCCCCTCGGAGACGACGAGGTCGCGCTTCGGGTCGACGTTCGCGCCGACGTAGAAGAAGACCTCCTCGTAGTCGTGCACGTTCACGTGCGCGTCGACGACCACGACGGACTTCGTGAGCGACAGCATCCCCAGGCCCCAGACCGCGTGGATCACCTTGCGCGCGTGGCCGGGGAACGCCTTCTTGATCGAGACGATCACGCAGTTGTGGAAGACGCCCGCGACCGGGAGGTCGTAGTCCACGATCTCGGGCACGGTCATCTTGATCGCCGGCAGGAAGATCCGCTCCGTCGCCTTCCCGAGCCACGCGTCCTCCTGCGGCGGCTTGCCGACCACGATCGACGGGTAGATCGCGTCGCGGCGCATCGTGATCGCAGTGACGTGGAAGACCGGGAACGGCTCGGGCGCGGTGTAGAAGCCGGTGTGGTCGCCGAAGGGCCCCTCGTCGCCGAGCTCGCCCCTGCGGACGTAGCCCTCGAGGACGATCTCCGCGTTGGCGGGCACCTCGAGGTGGACCGTCTTCGCGCGCACGAGCTCGACCGGCTCGCCGCGCAGGAAGCCCGCGAGCATCAGCTCGTCGATGTGCTTCGGGAGCGGCGCGGAGGCCGAGTACGCCGTGATCGGGTCCAGACCGAGGGCGACGGCGACGTCGAGCCGGTCGTCCGTGAACAGGTAGTCCGCGCGGCCGTCCTTGTGGATCTGCCAGTGCATGAACGTCGAGCGGCGGTCGATCTTCTGCATGCGGTACATGCCGACGTTCCGGTTGCCGTTGCGCGGGTCCCGCGTGATCACGGCCGGGAGCGTGATGAAGGGCGCCGGGTCGCCCGGCCAGCAGCGCTGGATCGGCAGCAGGCCGAGGTCGACGTCGTCGCCGGTGAGCACGACCTCCTGGCACGCGCCGCTGCGCACGCTCCTGGGACGCGAGTCCGCGATCGACTTCAGCTTCTTCAGCCCGCGCAGCTTCTCGGCGAGGCCCTCCGGCGGCTGCATCTCGAGGACGTCCGTGAGGCGCTCGGCGACGTCGTCGAGCCGCTCGACGCCGAACGCCATGCACATCCGGCGCTCGGTGCCGAACTGGTTGATCAGCAGCGGGTGGCGCGCCTTCGGGTTCTCGAAAAGCAGCGCGGGGCCGCCCGCCTTCACCGTGCGGTCGACGATCTCGGTGATCTCGAGGTCCGGGTCGACCTCGGCGCTCACCCGGACGAGCTCTCCCTCGCGCTCGAGCAGCGCGATCCACTCGCGCAGGTCCGAGGGAGGGGCCACGAGGCCAGTCTAGTGGCCGAGGTGCGGCGTTCCGGCGCTAGTGGCGCCGGTGCCGCAGCCAGCGGCTGAGCTCGCCGAGCGCGATCACGGCGAGGAACGTGAGCCCGACGAGCAGCATCGCGACGATGATCTTGAAGCCCTCCTCGGCGGCGTCCTCGGACGCGAGCGGGAGGGAGAGCGCGAGGGCGTCGAGCACGCGCCGACTCTAGCGAGTGAACCGTGCCGCGTGCGCGGCGAGCGCCCGCTCGACCGCCTCGGGGTCCGGCTCGCGCCCGGCGAGGCGCGCTGCGGCACGCACCCACGCCTCGGCGTCTCCCGCCGCCCCTTCGGCGCGCAGGTGCGCACACACCGAGACGAGCTCCGCGAGCTGGCGCACCGCGTCCACGTCGCCGAGCTCCGCGATGCGGACGAGCCCGTGCGCGTAGAGGTAGTCGCCGACGAGCAGCGCAGCGTCGGGATCGGGCGGTGCGAAGAGACGCGGCCGCCCGTAGTGCACGAGATAGCCCTCGTAGATCGTCTCGAGCCCGAGCGCGAACCTCGGCGGCGCGAGCGGGGAGAAGACCGCTTCGTGCTCCCGCTCGTCGTGCGGCCGCAGCGCGTGTCGCCAGAACGGGCTCTCCCGCTCTGCCTCCTGCGCGAGCTGCGCCCAGAGGTCAGCCGGCGGAGAAGAAGTCGCCAATCGCGTCGACCGTGGTGTCGATCTCGGCGTCGCCGTGCGCGAGCGAGACGAACATCGCCTCGAACTGTGACGGCGCGACGTAGACGCCGCGCCCGAGCAGGTGGCGGAAGAGCGCGCCGTAGCGGTCGACGTCGCTCGCGGCGGCGGCGTCGAAGTCGCGGACGGACTCGCTGCGGCAGAAGAGCGTCGCCATCGCGGCGACGCGCTGCACGACCGCCTCCCCGCCGGCCGCGGCCTCGAGCCCGCGCTCCAGCCGCTCGCCGCGCCGCTCCAGCTCCTGGTACACGCGGGCGTCGCGCAGGCGACGGAGGACGGAGAGCCCGGCGGCCGTCGCCAGCGGGTTGCCGGAAAGGGTGCCCGCCTGGTACACCGCGCCGGTCGGCGCCAGGCGCTCCATCAGCTCGCCCCGGCCGCCGAACGCGGCGAGCGGAAGCCCGCCGCCGACGATCTTCCCGAGGATCGTGAGGTCCGGCGTCACGCCGAAGCGCTCCTGCGCGCCGCCGCGTGCGACGCGGAAGCCGGTGATCACCTCGTCGAAGACGAGGAGGGCGCCCGAGGCGTCGCAGAGCATGCGCAGGGTCTCGAGGAAGCCCGGCTCCGGCGGGACGACGCCCATGTTCCCGGCGACCGGCTCGACGACGATCGCGGCGAGACCCTCGCCGTAGCGCGCGACGGCACCCGCGACCGCGTCGACGTCGTTGTACGGGCAGACGATCGTGTCCGCGGTGACTGCGGTCGGCACGCCGGGCGTCGTCGGGATGCCGAGCGTCGCGAACCCCGAGCCGGCGCTCGCGAGCAGCGCGTCGACGTGGCCGTGATAGCAGCCGGCGAACTTGAGCACGCGGTCGCGGCTCGTGCAGGCCCGTGCGAGCCGGATCGCGCTCATCGCCGCCTCCGTCCCGGACGAGACGAGGCGCACCATCTCGACCGACGGCACCGCGTCGGCGATCTCGGCGGCGAGCTCGACCTCGCGCTCCGTCGGCGCGCCGAAGCTCGTGCCGTCCAGCGCAGCCTCGCGCACCGCCTCGACCGTCTCCGGATCCGCATGGCCGAAGAGGAGCGGGCCCCACGAGAGCACCCAGTCGACGTACCGCTCGCCGTCGACGTCCTCGAGGTACGCGCCCTCGCCGCGGCGCACGAACAAGGGCTCGTCGAGCCCGACCGCGCGCATCGCGCGCACCGGCGAGTTCACGCCGCCGGGGATCAGCTCGAGCGCGCGCCGGTAGAGGGCGGAGCGCTCCCTCAGAGCCACGCTACGCGTCCTCGTTTGACGGGCGCAGGGACGACGCAATGGACGCGGCTCAGGCGCCCCGAGCAGCTGCGAGGAGGGGTCAAACGAGCCACGCCGCAAGCTCCTTCGTCCAGTACGAGACGACGACGTCGGCACCCGCACGCTTGATCGCGGTCAGGCACTCGAGCGCCGCCTGCCGCTCGTCGAGGGCGCCCTCGCGCGCGGCCGCCTTGACCATCGCGTACTCGCCCGAGACGTTGTAGGCGGCGACGGGAACGTCGAAGCGCTCGCGCACGGCGCGGATCACGTCGAGGTTTGGGAGCGCCGGCTTCACCATCAGGACGTCGGCGCCCTCCGCGAGATCGAGCGCGCACTCGCGCAGCGCCTCGCGCACGTTCGCAGGATCCATCTGGTAGCCGCGGCGGTCGCCGAACGAGGGGACGGAGCCGGCCGCCTCGCGGAACGGCCCGTAGAATGCCGAGGCGTACTTCGCCGCGTACGAGAGGATCGGCGTCGTCTCGTGCCCCGCCTCGTCCAGCGCGGCGCGGATCGCGGCCACGCGTCCATCCATCATGTCGCTCGGTGCCACCGCGTCGGCTCCCGCGTCGGCATGACTGACGGCGGTGCGCGCGAGGAGGTCGAGCGACTCGTCGTTCGCGATCTCGTCGCCGTCGAGGACGCCGCAGTGGCCGTGCGTCGTGTACTCGCACAGGCAGACGTCGGTCAGGAGCACGAGCTCCGGGAAGCGTGGCCGGAGCTCCCGCAGCGCCCGCTGCACGATCCCGTCCTCGTCCCAAGCACCGCTTCCTTCCTCGTCCTTCGTCTCGGGGATCCCGAACAGGAGGAACGCGCAAACGCCGAGGCCTGCGCACTCCTCGACCTCGCGGGCGAGGTCGTCGACCGCGAGCCGCCCAAGGGCGGGCAGCGCCGCGTTCGGGTCCGTCGCCGGCCCCACGAAGAGCGGCAGCACGAAGTCGTCGAGGTCGAGCCTCGTCTCCCGCACCAGCGACCGGAGCGGCGCCGTCCGCCGCAGCCGCCGGAGCCGCGTGACCGGGAACGAGCTCACGCGGACAAGGTTACGCGCGCACGAGCGGCGGCTCGTCGCGAAGCCGCTCGAGCGCGTCGAGGTTCTGCTGCGTGTACTCGGCGTCCCACTCGCGGCGACGCGCGGCCTCGGTGTACGCCGAGAGCGCTTCGAGCAGGCGGACGCTGCGGATCGACGGCATGACGAGGTCGAGGTCGGCAGCGGGGACGGGGCCGCCCGACGCGAGGTACGCCTCGAGGAACGCTGCGGCGGCCGCGCGCGGCAACTCGGCGCCCTCGTGCGCGAACTCCCACGTCGATCGGCCGAGCTCCCACGCGAGCCACTCCGGCCGCGCGTTGTCCCAGTCGAGCACGGCACGTATCCGCCCGTCCACCACGAGGACGTTGCGGGCGTAGTAGTCCCCGTGGATCGGGGCGACGACGGCGTCGGCGGGGACACTCGCCACCCACTCGCGAAGCTCGTCGAGCTCCCGACGCAGCGGCCGCGCGGCGCTCGCACCGAGGAACGCGACGACGTCGCGCCACGAGTACACGACGTTCGCTTCCCAGTCGAACTCGGCCACGGACGGGAAGTTCACGCGTGGCTCGAGCCGGCGCGGCCAGTCGAGCGCGCGCCGGTGGATCTCCGCGAGCAGCGCGGCCGCCGCGGAGCGCATCTGCGGGTCGCGCTTGTCGAGGTGCGCGCCGTCGAAGAACGGCGTGAGCGAGACGACGCGGCCATCGTGCACGAGCCACGTCGAGCCGTCGCGTGCCTGGAGCGGCTCCGGAACCTGCGCGATCGCAGCGTGCAGGAAGCGCAGCAGCGCGTGCTCCCACTCGATCGACGCGTCGTCCACGTCGTCCGGAGCGACGCGGACGACCACAGGCTCCCTAGCCGTGTCCACGCGGAGCACGAGGTTCGCGAAGCCGCCGTGAAGCTGCTGCGGCGGCGCGCGGACGTCGAGCTGCCAGTGCGCGGCGACGCACGCGACGAGGCTCATGGCCGGAAATGTACGGCCGCGGCACCGCGGTCACGTCCGCCGGGGGTCCTACGCTTCGCCCGGTGACGCGCGGCCGCCGCCACGCTGCACGCCCCGCCGAGCACGCCCGGCCGGTGCAGGTGATCGACCTCCGGCCGCCCGAGTGGGAGTGGTCGTTCTTCGAGGACGGAGCGCTCGCGCTCGACCCGCACGAACTGTGGGAGGAACCCGTGGAGCCATCGGCAACGGTGGTGTCACAAACTCGCCGCCGCCGCCCGCGGTTGAAACCCGTCCTGGCGTCCGTTACCGTCCCCGGCATGCCATCGCCCCACGCCCGAGCCCGAGGGCGCGGGCGTCGCGCGCGTGGCCTGCGGACCGCGGTCGACGCCCGCAGCGTCGCGTCCCTCGCGTTCGTCGCGGCCGTCGTCGTGCTCACGCTCGTCCTCACCGCGTTCGGCTCGAGCCCCACGACCGCGAGCGCCGAGGTCGCCGCCGCGCCGAGCCACCTCGCGCCGACCGGGCCGCCGCAGCCGCAGATCGTCGCGCTCCAGGGACCGCTTCGCCTTCAGCTGCCGATCTCGCAGCCGCGCGTGACCGCGATCGGCTACCACGCGTCCGAGGGTGCGCTCGCGCTCGAGCCGCTCGGGAAGCAGGGCAATCGCGGGCTCCTCGGCCGCATCGCGGACCGGATCTTCGGCAGCCGTCGCGACGGGCTCGTCTACTACCAGCTCGGCGGCGGCTCCGGCCCGTCGACGGCGGCGCTGGACGTCGGCGCCGCGCCTGACACCGACGTCTTCTCGCCCGTCGACGGAACCGTGATCGGGATCACCGGCCACGAGCTGAACGGCAGGCAGCACGGCGTCCGCGTCGACATCCAGCCGACGAGCGCGCCGTCGCTCGTCGTCTCCGTGACGCGGCTGCGGCGCGACCCGCAGCTCACGGTCGGATCTCCCGTCGTCGCCGCGAGCTCGCGGCTCGGCGCCGTGCTCGACCTGTCCGGCCTGGAGCGGCAGGCACTCGCGCGCTACACGCAGGACGCGGGCAACCACGTGACGCTCGAGGTGCGGCCCGCGCCCACGCTCGCGCTGCCCTAGCCTCGCGTTCCTCGAACGGCGCTGGCGGTGTGATGCCGGAGGGCACAGTGTTCGGCACACGGGCCCGGAAGGCAGCGCGCCGTCAGCGGCGTCAGCCGGTGCCGAAGGCGGGCTCCGCCCGCCGGGAGGCGTCGGCGGCGAGGGGCGCGAGGTGAGACTCCTCTTCGTCGGAGACGTCTTCGGCGACCCAGGACGCCGGGCTGTCGAGGAGCGACTGCGCGACCTTCGCACGGAGCTCCGCGTCGACTTCTGCGTCGTCAACGGGGAGAACGCCGCGGACGGCAGCGGCCTCACGCCGCGCCTCGCCGAGCGGCTGCTCGCCGCCGGGGCCGACGTCGTCACGCTCGGGAACCACGCCTGGCGCAAGCGCGAGCTGCTGCCGTACCTGAACGGCGCCGAGCGGGTGATCCGACCCGCGAACTACGCGCTCGACGCTCCGGGACGCGCGCTCGCGGTCGCCCCCGCCGACGACGGAACGCCCGTCGCGGTCATCAACCTGATGGGGCTCCTGTTCCTCGACGTCCCCGTCGGGCCGTTCGCGCTCGTGGACGAGCTCGTCGAGGAGGCGC
The DNA here is from genome assembly GCA_030446625.1 of Gaiellaceae bacterium. GTDB lineage: Bacteria > Actinomycetota > Thermoleophilia > Gaiellales > Gaiellaceae > JAUJMY01. The sequence continues at coordinate 67,951 of JAUJMY010000003.1, read as the reverse complement.
GGCGGCAGGCGGACGTCGTGGTCGTCGACTTCCACGCCGAGGCGACGAGCGAGAAGGTCGCGCTCGCGCGCTGGCTGGACGGACGCGTCACCGCAGTGATCGGGACGCACACCCACGTGCAGACGGCGGACGCGCGCGTCCAGCCCGGCGGAACGGCCGCGATCAGCGACGCGGGGATGACGGGGCCGCACGACTCCGTCATCGGCGTGGAGGCGGAGCTCGCCATCCGCCGGATGCGGACGGGGCTGCCCGTGCGCTTCCGCCCCGCGGAGGGCGACGTCCGGATCGAGGGCGTCGTCGTTGAGTGCAGCACGGACGGCCGCGCGACCTCTTGCGAGCCCGTCCGCGTGCCGGTGCCGTGACCGAGACGGACATCGGCGTCGTCGTCGCGGTCTGGCGCCAGCGCGACAGCCGGCGCGAATGGCTCCTGCTCCACCGCGCCCTCTGGGGACCGGGGTTCGCCGGCGACTGGGCATGGGGCTCGCCCGGAGGCGCGCGTGACGCGGACGAGCCTCCAGAGGATGCGGCGCGTCGCGAGCTCGCGGAGGAGACGGGGCTCGCCCTCGACGTCGTGGCAACCGGCTGCGGCGGCGACGTCTTTCCCGTGTTCGTCGCGGAAGCGCCGGCAGACGCCCGCGTCCGCCTCTCGGACGAGCACGACGCGTACGAGTGGCTATCGCTCGGCGATGCCTGCGCGCGCTGCCGGCCGGAGCTCGTCGTGAGGCTCCTCTCCTGCGCCGCGCGCTTCCTTGACGAGCACGACGAGCGCGGCGACGAGGACGAGGTCGCGCGCGAGCACGAGCCACGCGATCCCGCGGTCGAGCGTGAGCGCGTAGTCCCAGTAGCGGAACGGGAACCAGAGCTGCGTGAGGACGAGCGCGCCTCCGAGTAGCAGCGACGCGACGAGTCCGCGCCGCCCCGCGACGAGCGGGACGAGCGGGACGAGCCAGATCAGGAACTGCGGCGAGAGCACCTTGCCCAGCGCGACGAACGCGAGTACGGCAGCGGCGGAGTAGCGAACGAGCCGCTCGCGGTCCATCCGGCCGCCTGCGAACCCGAGCCAGATCCAGACGAGCGCAGCCGCCTGGACGGAGGTGTGCACGACGCCGGCCACGACGCCGATCGTCCCGGCGATGTTCTGCGAGCCGTGGCTCGACTCCATCTCGACCCCGGCGCCCGCCGCCGTGAGCGCCGCCGCCGCGATGCTCTCGACCTGAAGCGGGCGCGAGAGCAGTCGCGCGAGGCTCGCTGCGACGCCGTCGGGCGCGACGACGAGGAACGGGACGAAGCACGCGAGCAGCACGGCGCCGAACAGCGCCGCCCACACTGCCGCCTCGCGCCGGCCGTGCCGCCGCCAGACCCACGCCACGGCGACGGGCGCGAGCACGAGGGGATAGATCTTGGCCGCGGCCGCGAGCGCGAGCACGGCCGCCGAGAGCCGCGCGCGCCCCGCCAGAAGCGCCGCGAGCGCCGCCGCCCCGAGCGCCGCCGGCCAGAGGTCGAAGCGCGAGAGCACGACCGACCCGAGCGCGAGAGGCGCCAGCGCGGCGAAGCCGAGCGCCGCACCCGTTCGCGCACGCGACGCGCCGAGCGACGAGAGCGAGACCGCCATCAGCGCGACGAGCGCGACGCCGCACGCAGCCAGCAACCACTCGAACCAGAACTCGTACTCGTCGAGCGGGGCGGACGGCCCTGCGATCAGCGACGGGAGCGCGAACGCCGGCAGCGCCGCGGGCGGGTACTCGAGCCCGAAGTCGCGGTACGGCACGTCGCCGCGCGCGATGGCGTCGCCGTAGCGCTCGTAGACCGGGGTGTCGACGATCTCGTCGCGCTCGTAGAACCCGTCGTGGAGGAGCCCCCAGGAGAGCAGGAACACGAGGATCGCCGCAGCGGTCGCGACCGCGACGGAACCGGGTTCAGCCGGTCGGGACCAGCTCGCGCGGCTCGCGCTCATGTGGCTCCGGCGCAGGCTCGGGGGCGGCGACGACGGGCGCGGCCGCGAGCAGTGCGATCGCCGCGAACGGGAAGAACCATGGGATGTAGAGGTAGAACCAGTGCGTCAGCACGAGCTCGAACCCCGCGAGGAGCGCGCCGGTCAGCGCGGCGAGCTGCAACGGGGACTTGCGCCGCGGGACGAACGCGAGGACGAGCGCGGCGACGAGGAGCGCGGCCTGGAGGACCTGCTGCACGCGGTGGAGGTCCGGGATCCCTTCGGCGTGGTACTGGCCCCAGCCCCAGAGCGAGAACGGCGACTCGCGGCCGATCTGCCAGACGAGGCTGCGCTCGACGAACACGCGCGCGGCCTCGATCACGTTCGGCTCGAGCAGGAGCACGGAGAAGGCCGAGAGCGTCGCGAGCACGTATCCGCCGATGAACCGGAGGCTCGGGCGGCGGTCGGGGTACGTCGCCCAGAGCGGCGCGACGATCAGCGCCGCGAACTTCGTCCACCCCGCGAGCGCCGCCAAGAACCCGCGAGCCGCGGGCGCCGTGAGCAGCCAGAAGCCCCAGATCAGGAACGCGGGCAGGATCGCGTCGTTCGTGTTCGAGTTCGACGCGTACTGCGTGAACGGGTACGCGGCCCACGCGAATGCGAGCGTCGCGGCGAGGCGCGCGCCGCCGAAGCGGAGGCCGACGAGCGCCAGTCCGACGATGCACAGGAAGTCGAACAGGACCGACGTCACATGCGCCGCCGGAAGCTCGTCCCACTTCCCGGTCCACCCGAAGGCCCAGTACCCCGGGAGGTACGCGGCGTACGACACCGGCCCGTAGGTGTCGCCGCGATCGTTCGACGCCTCGCAGCGTCCGTTCGTCTGGATCCGCTCCCGCGTCTCCCCCTCCGGATCGGACGGCCCGCACGCCTTCAGCTCGCCCTGCGTGGGCATGTGGCCGTACGGCATCTCGCCGTTCGCGATCCGGTCGGCGCCGATCACGCCGGCGTAGCCGACGTCGATCACGTTCGACGCCTGCACGTTGAGCCCGACCCGGAACCCGGTGAGGAAGACGGTCGCGCCCGCGAGCAGCCAGACCGGCCAGACGGGGCGAGACCCGCGGTGCGTGCGTCCGCGCATCCCGATCCAGAGGAGCCGCGCCACGAGGTACGCGAGCGGTGGGTACACGAGCGGAACGCTCCAGAAGACCTCGCCGCGGTTGAACCACCACAGCGAGACCGTGAACGAGAGCAGCACGAGCAGGTCCAGGTTGCGGATGCTCATCGGCCGCCGGAGGTCGCCGAGCCCGAGCAGGAAGAGCGCGCAGAAGGAGAGCCACACGAGCGGGTTGTTGATCTGCTCCCCGCCGAAGGCGCCGCCGCCGCCGCGCGCCATCCCCCACGCGACCTGCGGGCCCGTCCACGCCTCCGTCACCGCACCCGTCCGGTCCTCGACCTTCCCGTCCGCGATCTGGCCCGCGTCGCCCGACCACACCTTGACGAGCCACACGCGGCGATCCTCGTCGAACGTCGCCTCGGTGACCGGCTTCGGCGGGTAGCGCTCGAGCCACGAATCCACCTTCGGGTGTGCGAGGAAGATCGCCGTCGCGGCCGCGGCCGTGAGCTTCGGGTCGGGCGGCGCGGCGACGGCTGCGGGCGCGGAGACGAGCGCGAGCGCGCTCGCGAAGGGGGCGAGCGCCCGCGCTAGCGCCGGAACGACCACAGCTTGTTGCCGATGAAGTTGAGCGGGGTGACGAGCACGATCGCGACGGCCTGGGCAGGGATCTTGCCTGCACCGAGCCTGACGAGGAGCTCGAGCAGTGCGAGGTTGGCGATGAGGGCGACGGTCGCGACGACGAGGAAGCGCGCACCCTGGTAGGCGATGTGGCCGCGCTGCGCGCGGAACGTCCAGAGCCGGTTCCACGTGTAGTTGTTCGTGACGGCGACGAGGAACGAGCAGACGGCGGCCACGCGGTAGTCGACGCCGAGTCCGATCACGAGCCCCGAGTAGACCGCGAGGTTCACGACGTAGCCGCTCGCGCCGACCGTGCAGAACTTCGCGAGCTGGGCCCAGTTGTGCGGCCGCCGCAGCGCGCGCCCGGCGCGCGTCGCGGCCAATCGGGAGTCAGCGGACAGTACCGCGCGCGCGCGCTCGATCATTCGCGTCGCGCTACGCCGCCGACGCCGTGCCGAGGTCGGCGATCGTGACGCTCCCGTCGAGCGCCACGTGCTCGACGCCCGCGGGCGACTCGACCGCCAGGGCCGCGACGGACGCATCGTCCGCAAGCACGACGTCGTGGAGTGTCCCGAGCGGCCGCCCGAGACGCTCGACCCCGCGTCCGCGCAGCGACCGCAGGGAACGCGTCCGGTTGCGGTAGAAGCTCAGGTTGCTGCCCTCGAGCAGCAGGAGCGCGGATCCGAGCTCGATCGCGTCCTCGGCGATGCGCGCGGCGGCGAACGGCAGGAAGCGCCGCTCGTCGTCACCGCACTGGATCTCGAACCCGACGCCGCGCAGGCTCTCGGCGTCGAGCACAACGTCGACGACGTGGCCGAGCTGGATCCCGTGCAGCCGCACGGGCAGCGCGAGGAGAACGTCGCCCGGGCGCCCCACTTTGGGGCTTGTCCCCTGCCGCTGGGCGTCCAAACTCACGCGTCGAAGCCCTGCTCGCCGACGAGTGGGACGAAGCGGCACGGGACGGAGCGGACGATCGCCGGGCCCTCCGTGCTGCGCACCGCGACGAGGAGCTCCTGGCCGCGCCTGCGCCCGACCGGGACGACGAGCCGCCCGTGCGGCTCGAGCTGCTCGAACAGCGCGTCGGGCAGCCGCGGCGCCGCCGCCGCGACCGCGATGCCGCCGAACGGCGCGTGCCCGGGGAGCCCGAGCGTCCCGTCGCCGACGTGCACCCGAACGTGCTCGTATGCCGCCTCCGCGAGCGTCCGCCGCGCCCGCTCCGCGAGCTCCGGCACGCGCTCGATCGTGTGCACCTCCGCCGCCAGCTCCGCGAGCACCGCGGCCTGGTAGCCGGAACCCGTCCCGACGTCGAGCACGCGCTCGTGACCGCGTAGCGCGAGCGCCTCGCAGATGCGGGCGACCATGTACGGCTGCGAGATCGTCTGCCCGGCGCCGATCGAGAGCGCTGCGTCCGCGAACGCGTGGCGTCGCCGTCGCTCCGGGACGAACAGCTCGCGCGGGACGCGCTCCATCGCCGCGAGCACGCGCTCGTCGACGACGTCGCGCGCGCGCAGCTGCTCCTCGACCATGCGCCGCCGCTGCACGTCGAGCTCAGGCGGCATGCGCGAGCTCACGGGCGTAGTCGGGAGGCTCGATTCCGAAGTGCGCGAGCACCGCGGGCGCGACGTCGGTGATGCTGCGCGGCTCGAGCTCGAGACCGACGGTCAGCATCGGGACCTCCGAGTCGCCGGCGACGAGCGAGCCGTGGCTGCCGCCGCCGAGGTGGTGCCAGCCGCCGAGATCCGTGAACTCCGCGCCGGCGCGCGCGGCGACGACGAGGTCGCCGGCGTTCGGGTTCCGGAGCGCGGCCCACGCGCGCTCGAGCCCGTGCGGGACGTCGAGGATCGCGGTGTCGCCGCTCGTGCTCCAGCCGTCCTCGGCCGGACCGAAGCGCAGCTCCTCGCCCTCCCGCCGCGCCACGCCCGCGCCGTCCTCGCAGAAGAGGACAACCTCCGCGTCCGCCTCCGCGTCGAGCCGCTCGGCGAGCGAGCGCACGTCCTCGGGACAGTCGTCGAACCGGTAGACCATGCCGGCGCGGTTCGAGGCCGTGACGAGGACGGAGCGAACCCCGTCGAACGGGCGCTGCAGGCGCATCGCCCGCTCGACGCGGGTCTGACCGTGATCGGAGCACACGACGACGGCGTAGCGCTCGAGGAACTCGTCGGGGCCGCCCGCCGCCGCGAGCAGCGCGCCGATGTGGGCGTCCGCACGCACGAGCGCGTCGTGCGACCCGTCCGGCCCGGACGCGTGCGAGGCGTAGTCGTAGTCGGAGAGGTAGAAGACGAGGAAGTCGAAGCCGTCGCGCGTCACGAGCCACCGCCCGACGGCAGCGGCGTAGTCGTCGATCGACCCGGCCGCGCGGTTCCTGACCGCGAGCGGCGCGCCGGTGACGTCCGACTCGAAGAGGTTGTAGAAGAAGAACCTCTTCGGCCCGTAGGCGGGCGGCACGCCCGGAATCGCCGCAAGGTGGCGCGTCCGTCCGCGGTAGCACGTGAAGTTGACAGCGGCCGGAGTCAGCCCCGCGTCCTCGAGCGCCTCGAAGACCGTCACCGCGTCACGGCCGAGGTGCTGCTGGTTCATGTTGAGGACGGTGTCGCGGAGCGACCGACCGAGCCCCGCCGCTCGGATGGCGCCGAACGACGATCCGTACTCGACGAGCCGCTCCTCCTCGCGGTGGTACCAGACGAGGTGCGGGATCCGGTGGACGTCCGGGTGCGCACCCGTTGCGAGCGAGGAGAGGCAGACGGGCGTCAGCGACGGGAACGTCGAGACCGCGCGGCGGTAGCTGCCGTGCTCGGCGAGGTAGCGGAGCGACGGCACGTCGCCTCCCGCCACGGCGGCTTCGAAGATCGACGGCGTGAGCCCGTCGATCACCACCAGCACGGCCTTAGTCGCGGGCAAGGATGCGGAGACCTTCGTAGCGCTCGCCGGCACGACGGCGCAACCGCACCGCGAGCAACGGCAGGACGAGGGCCTCGAGATATCCGACGACCGGGAGCACGGCGAGCGCGGCGGCGGCGAGTGCGGCGGCGGCGACGAGGACGCCCGTGCCGCCTCGCGTCCCGCCGCGGCGCAGCGTTCCCCGCACCACGTCGCCGGCGGCGACCGCTGCCGCCGCGCCCGCGGCCGCCGCGAGGATCGCGGCCCAGCGGGGGTCGGCGACGAACCAGCCGATCGCGGCCCCTCCCGCCGCAGCGACGATGGCGGCGGCGACCCGTCCCGCGGGGACGGAGCTCAGCAGCGCGGCGGCAAGGATCCCCGCGGCGGCCCCGAGCCCGAGCGCGACCCCGATCGTGTACCAGTCGCCCACGACGAAAGTCTAGTGAGCAGTTTGCGCCGCCCCGGGCGCGGGAAGGACCGACTCCCTTCCGAGGTACCTCACAGGAGGACGCATGAGCGACGACGCCCGGCCCCTGCTCGTCTTCTTCTCGACCCAGCGCTCGGGTCCCGCCCGGCGCATGGAGAGCCTCCTCGCGCACGTGGCGCGGAAGGAGCGCCAGCGCCTGCGGGTGACGCGCGTCGACATCGACGAACGTCCCGAGCTCGCGGAGCGGTTCCACATCCGCGAGGTGCCGACGCTCGTCCTCGTGCACGGGAAGCGCGCCGTCGCGCGCATCGAGGGACGCACGAGCGCGCCGCGCATCGAGCGCATGCTGGAGCCGTACCTCGCGCCGCCCACGCCGGTCGTGGCACTCGCGTAGGCAAACCGGTCGGGCATCGCATCCGTAAGAAGAGCAGCGGGGCGCTCCGGCGGACCGCACACGCCACCGTCGTTCGAGGGGAGAGGGTTATGAAGAAGCTTGCCGTAGCAGCGTCCGCCGTGATCACCGCGCTGGCGGTCGTCGCCGTCGGTGCTGCCGTGTCGCAGCAGACGAACACGAACCGCGTCCGCGCCGTGCTGACGGGATTCGAGGAGGTTCCGGCGGTGTCCACCTTCGCCAGGGGGACGTTCTCCGCCTCGATCCGCGCCGACTCCGTCTCGTACTCGCTGACGTACTCGGGGCTCGAGGCACCCGTCGCCGCCGCGCACATCCACCTCGGGCAGCCTGGCGTCGCGGCAGGCGTGAGCGCGTTCCTCTGCGGGGGCGGCAACAAGCCGGTCTGCCCCGCGTCGGGCACCGTCACCGGGACGATCGTCGCGACGGATGTCGTCGGGCCCGCCGCTCAGGGGATCGCGCCCGGCGAGTTCGGTGAGTTCGTGCGAGCGCTGCGCGCAGGAATGACGTACGCGAACGTGCACACGACGAAGTTCGCCGGCGGCGAGATCCGCGGCCAGATCAGCGTCGTGAAGCCGAAGCCGAGGCCGAGGCCGAGGCGACGCCCGTAAGCGGCCGTCCGGATAGGCCCGGTGCCAAGGCGCCGGGCCTAGTCCGCCCGCTCGATTCGGCGGATCACCGCGAGTGCGAATCCGGCGGCGCGCGCACCGTCGACGACGCGGTGGTCGAACGTCAGCGCCACGTGACCGATGCGGCGGACGACGATCTCGCCGTTCCGCACGACCGGCCGCTCCGCCACGCGCCCGATGCTGAGGATGGCGACCTCGGGGTGGTTCACGATCGGCGTCTGGAAGAGACCGGCGAGCTTCCCGGCGCTCGTGACGGTGAACGTCGATCCGCGTAGCTCCTCGGGCTTCAGCGTGCCGGCTCGCGCGCGCTCGGCGAGCTGCCGGACGTCCGCGTCGAGCTCTTCCACGGGCCGCGAGTCGCACGCACGCACGACGGGCACCACGAGCCCGTCCTCCGTCTGCACCGCGACTCCGAGGTCGTAGCGGTCGAGGTAGACGATCTCGTCGCCGTCGAGGCGCGCGTTCACCTCCGGGTACTCCTGCAGCGAGAGCGCCGCGGCTTGCAGCGTCAGCGCGACGAGGCGCCCGAGATCGACGTCCGTCAGGTCGCACTCCTCGACCCACGTCACGGGCGGCACCTCGCGGTGCGCGCGCGTCATGTGCTCGGCGATCAGGCGCCGGACGCCGCGCAGCGGCTCGCGTCGCCCCTCGGGCGCCGGCGCGGGCGGCTCAGGGGACGCAGTCGCGGCAGCGCCGCGAACGTCCTCCTCCGTGAGGCGACCCTGCGGCCCTGTACCGGCAACGGCAGCGAGATCGACGCCGAGCTCCTGCGCGAGCCGGCGCACGAGCGGCGTCGCACGCACCCGCTCCGGCGCGCCTCCAGCGCTTGGTGGCTCCTCGTCACGAGCGAGGTCCGGAGGTGCGACTCCGCTGCTCCGCGGCGAATCGGCCGATCCTCGAGAGGCTTGGGGCGCTGAGCCACTGAGTGCGCCCGTCGGCATCGCCTCGCCGTCGCCGATGACGACGAGGACGCTGCCGACGGGGACGACCGCGCCCTCCTCGACGAGGATCCTCGCGACGCGGCCGGCCGCGGGCGACGGGATCTCGACGGTCGTCTTGTCGGTCTGGATCTCGACGAGCGGGTCGTCCTCCGCGACCTCCTGCCCCTCCGCGACGAGCCAGCGCGCGACCTCGCCCTCCGTCAGGCCCTCGCCGAGGTCGGGCAGCTTGAACTCGTACGCCACGGCGGCGGATTCTCGCAGGACGAGTAACCCGCGCGGCGGCGGGTACCGTGGGAGACGTGAAGAGTCTCGCGGCGGCACTCGTCGCGGTCGCGGCGCTGGCGCTCCCGGCGCTAGCGGCGGCGGCGCGCTGGCAGCTTCCGCCCGTCGACTTCGTCCGCCCGCCCGGCGTCACCTCGGCGGCGAGGGGGCACGCGACGGTCGAAGCGGCGCGCGACCGCGTCGGCAACTGGGTCTTCTGCTACCAGATCGCGTTCGAGACGCCCCAGCGGCCGTACGGGATCTTCCTGCGCCGCGACCGGGTCGGTGCGCCCGATCCCGCCGTTGTCAAGCTCAGCACCGCACCGCACAACCCGCTGCCGTGGGACGGCTCCATGAGCAGGAGCGGGTGCGCGCGAGCGCCGGCGACGGCCATGCGCGAGCTCGTCCGCGCGCCGGGCCGGTTCTACCTCGACATCCCGACGCCCGCCTACCCGCGCGGCGAGCTGCGCGCGCGCCTCCGGGGGCCGGCGCGACGGCTGCCCGAGCCGTAGCGCTACCCGACGCTCAGAACTCGAGCAGCTTGCGCGCCGCGTCGACCACGCGGTCGATCGACGGCATGTAGGCGTCCTCGATCTGCCAGTACGGATAGGGGACGTCGTAGCCGGTGACGCGCAGCACCGGCCCGCGGAGGTCGAGGATCGCCTTCTCGGCGAGGATCGCGGCGAGCTCCGCGCCGTAGCCACAGGTCCGCGGCGCCTCCTGCACGATCACGACGCGCCCCGTCTTCGCCGCGGACGCGAGCAGCGCCTCCTCGTCGAGGGGCTTCAGCGTGCGCACGTCGACGATCTCGACGCTCGCCTCGTCCGCGAGCCCGGCCGCGGCGCGCTCGGCCAAAGCGACCATCGCGCCGTAGGCGACGAGCGTCAGATCCGAGCCCTCGCGCGCCACCCGCGCGCGCCCGAGCGGCACGACGTGCTCCCCCTCCGGCACCTCCTCCGCGACGCCGCGGTAGATCAGCTTCGGCTCGAGCACGACGACGGGGTCCGGATCGCGGATCGCCGCCGCGAGGAGGCCCTTCGCGTCCGCGGGCGTCGAGGGGATCGCGACCTTCACGCCGGGCGTGTGCACGTAGTACGTCTCCGGCGAGTCGTCGTGGAGCTCCGGAGCGCGGACGCCGCCGCCGTACGGCATGCGGATCGTCACGGGGAACTCCATCCCGCCGCCTGTGCGCCAGCGATAGCGGCCGACGTGCGTGATCAGCTGGTCGAGGCACGGATAGCTGAAGGCGTCGTACTGCATCTCGCAGACGGGCCGCCAGCCGGCCATGCAGAGGCCGACGGCCGTCCCGAGGATCCCGGCCTCCGCGAGGGGCGTGTCGACGCAGCGGTCGGGGCCGAAGCGGTCGCGCAGGCCGGCGGTGGCGCGGAAGACGCCGCCCGCGCGCCCCACGTCCTCGCCCATCACGAGCACGGAGTCGTCGCGCTCGAGCTCGACGTGGAGCGCGTCGTTCACGGCCTCGACGAGCGAGAGGGACCGCGTCGCCGTCAGACCTGCACCTCCGGCCCCTCGTCCGGCTCGACGGCCTCGGTGCCGCCGGTCAGCCGCCGCAGCTCGGCGAGCTCGGATGCGAACGCGACGCGCCCGTCCGCGTACGCGTGCTCGAAGAGGAGCGCGACGTCCGCGGCCGGCTCCGCTTCCGCCTGCGCGATCCCGCGCCGCATCGTCTCCGCGGCCTCGCCCCGGATCTGCTCGGCCTGCTCGTCGGACAGCACGCCCAGCCGGCGGAGGTACCGCTCGTAGCGCCCCACGCACTCCCGCTGCCGCTCTTCCTCCACCCGCTCGAGGTCGATGTAGACGCGCGGGTCGTCCGCGGTCGCGTGCGGCGCAGCACGGTAGTGGACCGCCTCGATGAACGTCGGTCCGTCGCCGGCGCGCGCCCGCGCCACCGCCTCGCGCGTCGCCTCGTACACCGCGAGCACGTCGAGCCCGTCGACGCGCACGCCCGGCATCCCGTATCCGACCGCCTTGTCCGCGAGCGTCTCCGCCCGCGTCTGCGCGTCGAGCGGAGTCGAGATCGCCCACTGGTTGTTGTTGCAGAAGAGGATCAGCGGCGCGCGCATGACCGCGGCGAAGTTCGCGCCCTCGTGGAAGGAGCCCTCGGACGTCGCGCCGTCGCCGAAGAAGGCGATCGCGACCGCGTCCTCGCCCGCGAGCCGCTTCCCCCACGCGAGCCCGGCCGCGTGCGGCACGTGCGTCCCGATCGGGACGCAGATCGAGGCGACGTTGTAGTCGGCGGGGTTCCACCACCCGGCGGGATGTCCGCGCCACCAGGAGAGGACGGTGGAAGCCGGCATCCCGCGCAGCAGTCCGATCGCCGACTCGCGGTAGCTCGGGAAGATCCAATCCTGCTCTTCGAGCGCATGAACCGCGCCCGCCTGCATGGCCTCGTGGTTCCAGAAGATCGCGTACGTCCCGATGCGCCCCTGGCGGTGATAGACGACCGAGCGCTCGTCGTAGGTGCGCAGGAGGACGAGCGAGCGGTACAGCTCGAGCAGCTCGCGCTCGCCCACGCCCTCGAGCGCGCGATCCGGCACCGAGTGGCCGGCGCCGATCACGCGCCGCAGCTCGCGCTCTGCCGGGAAAACCTGGGCCATCCGACGACGCATCTACCGGAGGAGCGACGACACGACTCCCGTGCCGCGCGCGGGGACGTTGCGGACCGGCGCGCGCGAGGTACCACGAAACCGTGACCGCACCCGAACCCGAGCAGCAGCACGGCCTGCGCCGCTGGGCGAGCGGCTGGCGCTTCGTCCTGCTCGTCTGGCTCGTTTCGCGCGCGTACTTCCTCGCCGTCGGCGCGCTGGGCGACGGATTGATCGCGACGGCGTGGCACGGGAACGTGTTCACGTTCGAGCTCCCCGGGGCGCTCAGCTACTGGGCGACGTGGGACGGCGCGTGGTACGAGCACATCGCGACGGAGGGCTACACGTCGACGGCGGCCACGGCGTTCTTCCCGCTGTACCCGCTGCTGATCTCCGCCGGGACGTTCTTCGGCTCGGGACCCGCCGTGTGGGCGGTCGCGATCTCGCTCGTCGCGTGTCTCGCCGCGCTCTTCTTCTTCTACGAGATCGCGGAGGACGCGTGGGGCACGGACGTCGCGCGCTGCTCGGCGCTCGCGCTCGCGTTCTTCCCGACGTCCTTCTACTTGAACGCGGTCTACACGGAGGCACTCTTCCTCGCGCTCACGACCGGCGCGGTGTGGGCCGCGCGCGTGCGCTCGAACTTCCTGGTCGTGATGGTGCTCGGCTACCTCGCGACGATCACGCGCAACGCCGGCGTACTGATCGTGATCCCCGTGCTCGGCGAGCTGCTGCGCCGCCGACGGCTGCGCTGGGAGCCGCTGCTCGCGCTCGTCGTGATCCCGGGCGGGCTCGCGAGCTACATGCTCTTCCTGTGGCGGGCGACCGGCGACCCGGTGCTCTTCTCCTCCGTGCAGAGACAGGCGTGGGGGCGGACGCTCACCGACCCGCTCACGACGCTCGGCGACGCGTGGTCGGCGGCGTCCTCCGCGGCGCCGATCGCGGCCGACCCCCTCGGCCTGTTCGCGGGAACGCACTCGAACCCCGCTCTGATTGCGTCGAACACGTACAACCTCGCGTTCCTGGCGCTCGCGATGATCCTGCTCGTCGTTGCCGCATGGCGCCTGCCACCGGACCTGTCGCTCTACTCGCTCGCGGTGCTCGCGCTGCCCGTCCTCGCGCCGATCGGCGGCTTCCCGCTGCTGAGCTTCCCGCGATTCGTCCTCGTCGCGTTCCCGCTCTTCTACGTCCTCGGAATGGCGCTCGCGCGCAGCCGCATCCTCCTCGGCGCGTGGCTCTTCGGCAGCGCGTCATTCGGAACGCTGCTGACGCTGATGTTCGTCACGTGGCGGTGGGTCGCGTAACCGCGCGACGAACGCGCAGATCACGCCTGCGCGCGTCCCCAGAGCAGCCAGACCGCGATGCCCACGGCACCGGCCGCGGCCGCCGCGCCGGCGAGCTCAAGGACAATGCCGGGCCTCGCTTCGGCACTCGACGCGGCGAGAACGAGCAGCGCGAGCGCAGCCGATCCCGAAGCCGCGAGCGCGAGCACGAGTGCGCGTCGCACCGTCAGGGTTCGCTCCGCCCGTAGGCGGGCCGGCTCGAGCGCCCAGTAGGCGAGCTCCGCGGCGAGCAGGAGGATAGCCGCACAGAGCGGGACGCGCGCGGTGGCGCCCTCCTCGCGCGCGAGGAGGAACGCCGTGTAGGCCGCTCCCACGAGGGTGACCGCGGGACCGACTGCGCCCGCGCGGCCCAACGCGAGCCCAAGCGCCAGGACGAGGACGCCGGCCACTCCGGCCGCCGCCACCGGTCGATGCACGCCCTCCGCACCGAAGGCCGCATACGCGGCGACGGCCGCGAGCAGCGCCGCCGACGCCGCCGCAGGGGCTACGCGCGGGCGCGCGAAGCGTGGCGCCGGAATGCCCTCACCTCCTCGACGACGGCCGCGAGCGGCGCGCGCTCGTCCCACGACGCGACGGGGACGCCCGCACGCTCGTAGCGGCCGCGCACGGCTTCGCGCTGGAGCCGCCACAGCCGGTGCGCGAGCTCGCCGACCTCGCCCTCGCCCGCCTCGACGTAGGGGAGTGGCGAGACGTCCACGACGACGAGGTCGAACCCGCGTGCGCGCAGATCGAGGAGCGCCGTCGTCGCGCGCGCGTCGAGCAGCGGGGTCAGGGCGACGACGAGGGCCTGCGGCGGCAACGTGCGCCGCGGCAGGACATCCACGCCCTTCCACGCGTAGTTGAGGACGATCTCGGTGTCGAGCAGCGAGTCCGCGATCCGGTAGAGCTGGAGCGTCCCCGTCGACGGCTGGAGCCAGTTGAGCACGCCGCCGAAGCTCACGAAGCCGACGCGGTCCTTGTGCCCCAGGTACCCGGCGGCGAGACCCCCGGCCGCGCGGACCGCGAGGTCGAGTGTGCCCGCACGCCCGCGCCGCGCCTCCGCGAACGTGTCGAGGAAGAGGACGACGTCGCCGTTCCGCTCCGCATGGCGCTCGTTCACCCAGAGAGAGCCGCGCCGGGCGCTCGCGCGCCAGTTGATCCCGCGGATGCGGTCGCCCGGCAGGAACGGGCGGAGGTCTGCGAACTCGAGCCCTTCGCCCTTCTGCCGCGCGACCTGGTTCCCCGTGAACACCTGCGTCTCCAGCGGGCGCAGCAGCGTTCGCACCGTTTCCGCGCCCGGGTAGACCTTGAGCGGCGTCCGCCGGTCGAGCCGCGCCTCCCAGCGGAAGAGCCCGAGCGGATCGTGCGCGCGCAGGTACAGCACCCCCACGAGCGCGGCGCCCCAGCGCGCGCAGCGCAGCGTGAGCCTCAGCTCCCGCGGCCGGCCGCCGGGGAGTCGCACCGCGACGGGGTTGCCGCCGACCGCGCTCAGGCGCCGCGGGACCGCCAGGAAGACGTCGATTCGCTCCACCGACTCCGGCGCCTCGAGGCGGATGACGACCTCGACCTCGTCGCCCTCGACCGCACGGTCGCGCGCCAGCTCGACCGTCGCCGACACGTCCGGCTCGCGCGCGAGGGCGACGCCGGCGACGAGGACGAGCAGGAACGGTGCCGCGAGGACGACGAGCTCCGGCAGCTCGAGGACGAGCGCGCCGAGCAGGAACAGCGCCGCGAGCGCCGCGTACGCCCCCGCCTTCGGCGACGTGGAGCGCGTCACCTGGGAACGAGGTCTTCGGCCGGCGGCGTCGGCACCGTCTCGAGCGCCTCCCGCACGACGTCGTCCGGGCTGACGCGCTGCACCCATAGCTCCGGGCGCAGCATCAGCCGGTGCGCGAGCGCGGGCGGTGCGACGGCCTTCACGTCCTCCGGCGTCACGAAGTCCCGACCGTGCACGGCCGCGCGGGCGCGCGACAGCTTGAGCAGGGCGAGCGTGCCGCGCGGGCTCGCGCCGACCTGCACGCGCGCGCCCGCCCGCGTCGCCTCCACGACGTCCACCATGTAGTAGCCGATGCTCTCGGCGACGTGCACCTGCTCGATCGCGCGCTGCATCGCGAGCAGCGTCTCGCGGTCGACGACCGTGTCGAGCTCGACCTCGTCCGCGCCGCGGTCGAGCCGGCGCTCGAGCACCGCCCACTCCGCCTCGCGCGACGGGTAGCCGACGCCCGTCCGGAGCAGGAAGCGGTCGAGCTGCGCCTCGGGCAGCGGGTACGTGCCCTCGTACTCGATCGGGTTCTGCGTCGCGATCACCAGGAACGGGGGCTCGAGCCGGTTCGTGACGCCTTCGATCGTCACCTGCCGCTCCTGCATCGCCTCGAGCAGCGCCGCCTGCGTCTTCGGCGGCGCGCGGTTGATCTCGTCGCCGAGCAGGAGGTTCGTGAAGATCGGGCCGGGGCGGAACTCGAACTCGCCCCTGCGCTGGTCGTAGATCGACGAGCCGGTGACGTCGGACGGCATCAGGTCGGGCGTGAACTGGATGCGGCCGAAGCGCATCTCCGTCACCTGCGCGAACGAGCGCGCGATCATCGTCTTCGCGAGGCCGGGGTAGTCCTCGAGCAGCACGTGGCCGTCCGCGAGGAAGCCGAGCAGGACGAGCTCGAGCGTCTCGCGCTTGCCGACGATCGCGCGCTCGACCTCGGCGAGGATGCGCTCGGAGCTCTCCGCGACCTCGTCGACGCTCAGCATCCGCCTAGAGTGCCTCAAGCCGCTCGACCACGCGCCGCAGCTCCGCCGTCGGCATTCCCGGGGCGAACGCCGCGGGCGGCCGCTCGCGATTTGCGCGCACCAGCTCCCATGCGTCCTCTCCGAGTAGCGCGCGCGCCCGCTCGCTGTCGGCGTCGAGGTCGACGCCGTGGCGCGTTGCGAGGCGGTGCGCGGCGATCTCGCGGAGGATCGGGCGCACGCGGAAGTGCAGGTCGAACGTGGCCGCCTCGGAGAGCGTCAGCGAGCGCTCCAGTCCCGCGAGCTCGGCGATCGCTTCCGTCCTTGGGGGGCGCTCCCCGAGCGCGGCGTCGAAGAGCTGCGGGCGCTCGCGGGAGACGAGCAGGGCGACCCGGACGAGCGCGAGGAGCGCGAGCGCGCAGAGAACGAGCGGGAGGACGTCGACGAGAAGCGGGCGCCGGCCGGGCAGGAGCACGGCGATGACGCCTGCGATCGCGGCGACGAGGACGGCCGCGAGCGCGAGGCGCGAGACGATCTGCCTCACGAGGCCGCCCGCAGGTCGTCGCGGACCGCGACGAGCGCCGCGATCGCCTCGCGCTTCATCTCCGCGTCGATCGTGTGCCGACTGAACTTCGCGCGCTCGAAGAGGTCGGTCAGATCGAGGACCGCGGCCGCTCGCACGCGCAGCGCGAGCAGCACGCGCGAGAGGTACTCGAGCGGCGCCTCCGACGGTCGGCGCGGGAACCCGTGCTCGCCGAGCGTCGCCTCCATCCGCGCGTACGCCGCGATCACGGCACGCCGAGCGTCGCGCTCCTGCTCGAGGTCGTCGATCGCGTCGCTCACGGCCGACGTCAGCTCGTCGGCGACCGTCACGTCCCGCTGGGGTGGATGCGCCGGGGCGCGGCGTCGCCGGACGAGGTACACGCCGACGATCCCGACGCCGAGCGCGCCGGCGGCGGCGAAGACCTCCCACTTGAAGCGCACCCCGCGCTCCTCGGGGGCGGGCTGCGCCTGTGCCTGCGGGGGTTGCGGCAGCGTCTCGGCCTGCTGCTCCGAGCCGAACACGTGCTCGTCGGGCGGCGGCGGCTGGGGCCTCCTCATGCCTTGCGCGGCGACGAGCAGGAGGGCGCAGGCCGCGGCGAGGACGAGCATCTCGCGCGCGCGCCAGCGCCGGACCGGCGAGAGGTCGCCGCCGCCTCGCGCCGTCAGCGCCCAGACGATGACGCCTGCTCCGACGAGGAGGAAGAGCAGGACGAGAGTGACCGCGTAGTCGAGCACCGCGATCGGGATCGCGCCCGTCCGTCCGTCGCCGCCGTCGGTTCCGTCGCGGTCGCGGCTCGCGATCCCGACGACCAGGAGGAGCAGCGCGACGGCACCGCCGAGCACGGCGGCTCGGGCGAGGCCGGGGCGGGCGAGGAGGCGTCCCATGCCTATACGAGTACCGTCACGGCGCCACGCTCGCACGAGATCGACGCCGCCGTGACGTCGCCGAGATCCTCTCCGTCGACCTGGAGCGGCAGCGGTCGGTCGCAGCGGACCTCGAGCGAGTCGAGGTCGTGTCGGTAGAGAACGTCGCGCGCGCGCGCCTGGCCGCGGCCGAGCACGAGGTACGTCGCGAGGCGCGGCAGCGACGCAGGCCCGACCTCCACGGGCGCGACGACGTCGAGCCCGCGCTCGAAGCGCGCCTCCGGAGCGACGTGCAGCGCGAGCGGCCCCGCGTACGAGTACGGGTCGCAGTTCGCGACGAGCGCGAACGCCGCGCGGCCGAGACCTTCGAGCTCGAGTGCCGGCGCGAACCGGCCGCGGTGCTCGCCGAGCAGCCGCAGCGCGACGAGCGCGAAGCGGACATCGCCCGCCCGCTTTCCGCTCCCGCTCCGCCCGAGCGCGTCGACGCGCCGGACGAGCTCGGCGTCGAGACCGATCCCGGCGCCGAACCCGAAGCGGCGGCCGTTCACGCGCCCCACCGAGATGCGCCGGGTCCGTCCCTGCGCGAGCCGGCGCGCTGCGCGCACCGGATCGCGCGGAAGCCCGAGCGCCCGCGGCAGGACACTCGTCCCGCCTCCGGGCACGAAGCCGATGGGGGTCTCGGCGTCGACCCCGTTGAGGACCTCGTTGTAGCCGCCGTCGCCCGAGAAGACGTACAGCTCGTCCGCGTGCACGCACGCCTCGCGCGCGAGCTCCGTCGCGTGCCCCCGGTGCTCCGTCCGCGCGATCTCGGCGCAACGAAGAGCGGCCGCGACCGCGTGCGTCCGCTCCTCGTCGACGGCGCTCGCGAACGGGTTCACGATCAGCACGCGCCGCACGAGCGCCAGGATACGAGCGTTTACCGCGCAGCTTACAGCGGAGCGCCGCAGGACGATTGCGCCGGAGCGCGAACGGGCAGGCTCAGTGTTCATCGACACCTCAGGGGGACTACGCGATGGTGCTGGATCCGGATACGGATAGGGAACGCGTCTCGTACGGCCGCAGCGCGGGGACCACGCGCGGCAGGACGAGCGGCGGGCGCGGCTGGTTCGGCGACATCGACTGGGGAGCGGTGTGGGCCTCCGTCATCTCGGGTGTCGGGCTGACGATCCTGCTCGTGACGCTCGGCGCGGCGGCCGGAATCGAGGCGGGCGACGACGGCGGCGACGAGGGGACGATCTCAACGGCGGTCGGGACGTGGACGGTGATCTCGGCGCTCCTTGGCACGCTCGCCGGCACGTTCATCGGCGGCCGCTTCAGCAGGTGGCGCTCGACCGGCTCCGCCGTCTACCACGGCATCACCTCGTGGGGGCTGACGACCGTCGGCAGCGCGATCCTCGGCGCGATCGGCTCGCTCGGGCTGCTCGGCGCGGCGCTGCGCCGCGCGGATCCGCAGGACGCGCAGGGGGCGACCGGCGGCGGCGACGCGGGACAGGCCGCCGACGCGATCTCGTGGGGCGGCTGGGCGCTCGCGCTCGGGATGCTGCTCACGCTGCTCGCGGCGATCCTCGGCTGGTGGCTCGGCTCACGCCCGAACCTCGCCGACTACGAGCGCGAGGACCTCGAGGCGGGCGCGGGCGCAGTGCGCGCATAGATCAGGCCACTGCGGCGAGGGTGCGACCGCACCCTCGCCGCGCGACTCGGCGCCCGCGTACCCGCGCATGCCGTCGACTGAGGCGTCGCTTGCGATGCCGCGTAGAGGCCGCCGGGCTTCGCTCGGCGGCCGCTCAACCCGCGCGGGCTTGCGGAGGCGTCGCGTACCCGCGCATGCCGTCTAGGAGCAGCGCGTGGAAGCGGTCCGCGAGCTCGTCCGTGTCTCGCCCCGGCACGAGCCACGTGTACGCCCAGTTCGCGGCGGAGAGCGCGAGAAGCGCAGCCGTCGCCTCGTCGAGGTCCGACCGCAGCTCGCCCAGGTCGCGCCCTTCTCGAAAGAGCGCGCGAACGCGCTCCTCGTAGCGCCGCCGCTCGGCGACGATCTCGTCGCGCCGCGCGCCCTCGAGGTACCGCCACTCGCGGACGAAGACGGTCGCGACGTCGAGCTGCTCCGCGACGACGCGCAGGTGCGCGCGAAGCGCGAGGCGGATCTTCTCGCTCGCGGGGCCGTCCTCCGGAAGCCGGTCGAGCGCGGCGTGGAACGCATCCGCGCCCTCGCGCATCGTCCGGTAGAGCAGGTCCTGCTTCGAAGTGATGTAGGTGTACACCGTCGCCTTCTGCACGCCGAGCGCGTCGGCCAGGTCTCCGATCGACGTGCCGTGGTAGCCGCGCTCGGCGAAGAGGCGCGCGGCCTGGCGGGTTAGCTCCGAGCGTCGGGTGGCGATACACTGGAGCCTAACGACCGTTCGGTAGGAGGAGGAGCGGATGGAGCCGCGGGAGCAGGCGTTTCTCGAGTACGTGCAGGGCGGCGGCCAGGTGGAGTCGGGTGACTGGATGCCGGACGACTACCGCGCCAAGCTGATCAAGTTCATCGAGATGCACGGCAACTCGGAGCTCATGGGCGTCCTCCCCGAGCGCGAGTGGATCCTGCGCGCGCCGACGCTTCAGCGAAAGCTGGCGCTGACGGCGAAGGTGCAGGACGAGGTCGGCCACGCGCAGCTCATCTACCGGGTCGTCGAGGACCTCGGGAAGCCCCGCGAGCAGTGCCTCGAAGACCTGATCTCCGGCCGCGCGAAGTTCCACAACGTCTTCCACTACCCGACGAAGACCTGGGGCGACGTCGGTGTGATCGCGTGGCTCGTCGACGCGGCCGCGATCATCAGCCAGAAGGCGCTCCTCAAGTGCTCGTACGCGCCATACGCGAGGATCATGAAGAAGATCTGCTGGGAGGAGTCGTTCCACATCCTTCACGGCCGCGACGTCGTCCTCACGCTGATGAACGGAAGCGACGCGCAGCGCGAGCTCGTTCAGGAGGCGCTCGACCGCTGGTGGGGCCCGCTGATGCAGTTCCACGGGAACCCGATCCGCGCTGAGGAGGACCCGATGTACGTCTGGCGGATCAAGAGCCAGGGGAACGAGGACGCACGCCAGCAGTTCCTGGACGGATACGTGCCGCAGATCTGGGAGCTCGGCCTGACGGTGCCGGACGCGAACCTGCGCAAGGACGAGAAGACGGGCGTCTGGCACTACACGGAGCCCGACTGGGACGAGTTGCGCAGCGTCGTCACCGGGCACGGACCGCGTTCGCAGGAGCGGCTCGACTTCCGCCGGCTCGCACGCGAGAACTCTGCATGGGTGCGGCAGACCGTCCTCGCCGAAGCGGCTTGATGGTCTACGAGGTCTTCCGGCAGGAGCGAAAGGGGCAGCCGTACGCGCACGCTGGTGCGATCGCGGCGCCCGACCAGGCCTTCGCGGAGGCGTACGCGCGCGAGCAGTACGGCCGGCGCGGCGAGTCCGTCGGGCTGTGGGTCGTGCCGCGCCAGGCGATCCTCGAGGTGCACGACTTCGTGGACGAGCTCGAGCGCAACTACCACCGCGTCGACGGCTACTCCCTGCGCGACAAGCTGAAGGAGGCGCGTGAGCGAGCGCGCACGGCAGCTGCTCGAGATCGCTGACGACGAGCCTCGTTGCGAAGAGTGCGACGCGCTTACGCGACGCACTTTTCCCAGGGGGGAGGCTTGATGCGTCATCTCCACGAGCGCCTGCTGGAGATCGCCGACGACGAGTTGGTCCTTGGCTGGCGCAACTCCGAGTGGACCGGGATCGCGCCCTTCCTCGAGGAGGACGTCGCGTTCTCGTCGATCGCGCAGAACGAGATCGGCCACGCGCGGGCGCTCTACCAGCTCGTCGCGCGCGAGCTCGGAACGACGGCGGACGAGCTCGCGCTGGACCGCCAGCCAGGCGAGTACCGGTGCGCGCCGCTCGTCGAGCTCCGCCTCGTGGACGACTGGGCGAAGACGATCGCGCGGCACTGGCTGTACGAGGCGGCCGACTGGATCCGCCTAGCGGCTCTGCGGCGCGGAGGCGACGAAGACCTCGCCGGCCTCGCCGCGAAGATCGACCGCGAGGAGGCGTACCACCGCATGCACGCCGACATGTGGTTCGCGCGCCTGCGCGACGAGGCGCGGTTCCAGGAAGCGGTCGACGAGCTGTGGCCGTCCGCGCTCGGCGTCGTCGACCCGGAGCTTCGTGCGGAGCTCGCGGCCCTCGTCGGGCGGCCCGAGGTGCCGGCGGTCGAGCGCGACGCCCACACCGACGCGCTGCGCGAGCTGTGGGACGAGATGACGATGGTGCGCCGGAGCGAGCCGGCGGGGGCGCAGTGGTAACCAGCGAGCGCGTGTGGGAGGCGCTGGCCGAGGTTCCCGATCCGGAGATCCCGGTGATCTCGCTCGTCGACCTCGGCGTGATCCGCGACGTCGACGTCGACGGAAGGCGCGTGCGCGTGAGCTTCACGCCGACGTTCCTCGGCTGCCCCGCGCTGGAGGTGATGCGGGACGCGATGTCGGAGCGGCTCCACGCGCTCGGCGCCGAGCCCGAGATCGAGGTCGTGCTCGACGATTCGTGGTCGACCGACCGCATCACCCCCGAAGGTCGCGAGAAGCTGCGCGCTGCCGGGTTCGCGCCGCCCTCGCCACGCGCGGCCGGCGCGACGACGCTCGTCCAGCTCCAGACCGGCGCCTTCCGCTGCCCGTACTGCGGCTCGACGGAGACGCGGCTCGAGAACATCTTCGGCCCGACACCGTGCCGCTCGCTCCGCTACTGCACGGGCTGCAGGCAGCCCTTCGAGCAGTTCAAGACGATCTGATCGCCTCCGGGCGCCGCCCGAGCCGGTACCGTTTGGTCCGGTGCGCATAGAGATCTACTACTGCCCCGTCTGAAGCGGGTATGACGTTCAAGCCGCGAGTCTCGCGGCCGCGTTGAAGGAGAGCGGGTTCGACGCGACGATCGCCGCGGGCGGACACGCGCAGTTCGACGTGCTCGCGGATGGCGAGCTCGTGTTCTCGAAGCAGAGCGAGGGGCGCTTCCCGGAGGAGCGCGAGGTCCTCGACGCGCTCCGCGCGCGCTAGGAGCCGCGGAACTCCGGCGGGCGCTTGGTTAGGAAGGCGGAGACGCCTTCTGCGAAGTCGTCGGTGCGCGTCGCCGCCGCCTGGAGCTGAGCCTCCAGCTCGAGCTGCTCCTCGAGCGTCGAGGTCGCGGCCGCGTCGAAGAGGCGCTTCGTCATCGCGATCCCGCGCGTCGGCGCCGCGGCGAGCGTCGCGGCGAGCTCGGCCGCGCGCGCCGCGAACGCGTCGGCCTCGACGACCTCCGACACGAGCCCCCACGCGTGCGCCTCCGCGGCCGTGAGTTTGCGGTTCGACGTCATCCACTCGAACGCGCGCGCGTGACCGAGGAGCCGCGCGACGAAGAACGACCCCCCGGAGTCGGGCACGAGCCCGATGCCGATGAACGCCGGGACGAAGCTCGCGTTGTCGGCGGCGATCCGCAGGTCGCAGGCGCTCGCGAGCGAAAGCCCCGCACCTGCGGCGGGACCGTTCACCGCGGCGAGCACGGGCTTCTCGAGCGCGCGGAGCGCGAGGATGTTCGGGTGGTAGTTCCGGCGCAGCCGCTCACCGATGTCGCCGGGCGCGTCGCGGAACTCGGTCAGGTCCTGGCCGACGCAGAACCCGCGCCCCGCACCCGTGAGCACGACGGCGCGCACCTCCGGGTCCCGCGCCTCCTTCAGCGCCGCTGCGAGCGCGCGGTGCATCGCGGAGTCGAACGCGTTCAGCACGTCCGGCCGGTTGAGCGTGATCGTCAGCACGCCTCCGTCCCGCGTCGTCTCGACCTCTGCCACGGCGCCTCCTCCTGTGGATCGACGCGCGCAATCTTGGCGCATTTCCGTCACCCGCCCCGTGCGCGGCGGCGGGCTAGCCTGTTCTCAGGGGATCCGGGGGTCCCCTGGGGGTGGTTCGGGGACGCTCAGCGGCCCCTGAATTCGGGCTTGCGCTTCTCGAGGAACGCGTTCATGCCCTCCTGCGCGTCCTCCGACGAAAGCGCGAGCCCGAACGCCTGTCGCTCGTACGCGACACCGAGCTGGAGCGGCCCCTCGTACGCGCGGTTGACCGCCTCCTTGGCGAGCCGCAGCGCGATCGGGCTCTTCTCCGCGATCGCGCGCGCAAGCCGTTTCGCCTCCTCGAGCCACGCCTCTCTCGCGACCACGCGCGACACGAGGCCGAAGTCGAGCGCCTCGCGCGCCGTCAGGTAGCGCCCCGAGAGGATCACGTCCATCGCGACGGCCTTGCCGACGGCGCGCGTCAGCCGCTGCGTCCCGCCCGCGCCGGGGAGCACGCCGAGGTTGATCTCCGGCTGACCGAACTGCGCCGTCTCCGACGCGACGATCACGTCGCAGAGCATCGCGAGTTCGCAGCCGCCGCCGAGGCAGTACCCCGACACCGCCGCGACGATCGGCGTCCCGATCCTGCGGATCGCGTCCCAGCGGGCGAGCCGCTCGGACGTCGCCGCCTCCACGGGCGACGTCTGCGCGAGGACGCCGATGTCCGCCCCCGCCGCGAAGGCGCGCTCCGAGCCGCCGAGGACGATGCAGCGCACGGCCTCATCTCGATCGAGCTCGACGAGCGCCGCGACGAGCTCCTCCATCAGCTCGTCGGAGAGCGCATTCAGCTGCTGGGGCCGGTTCAGCAGGACGACGGCGACCGCGCCGTCGCGCTCGAGCTCGACGAGGTTCACGCGCCGCTCAGCCGCGTCGAGATGCGCCAGCTCGGTCGCCACCGCCCGTCCGTCCGGGTCAGCACGTCGGTGAGCGCGTACTCGCCGCTCAGGTCGCGTTCTCCGAGCCGCGCGTCCCACGTCAGCCGCGACGCGACGACGGCGACGTCGCCGAAGACCCGCACCTCGACGATCTCCAGCGCGAACGAGCGGGTCTCGATGGCGGCGAGCGCGTCCAGCCACTCTCCCCGCGGGACGTGCGGAGCGACCCCGCCGGCGCTCGTGAGCGCGTAGTCGTCCGCGATCAGGGCGTCCGCGGCGGCCACGTCGCCCGTCGCGACGGCGCGCGTCCACTCGTCGAACGCGGCCCGCAGCTCGTCCGTCACTGCTTGCTCCTGTCCAGGAAGCGGCGGATCGCGTCCTGCGTCTCGTCGTTCAGCATCGAGAGCGAGAGCCAGTCGCGCGCGTGCCCGACGGTGTCGTGCCACGAAAGGTCGCGCCACCAGTTCAGCTGCTGCTTCGCGTAGCGCGTCGTCTGCGGCAGCTTCCGCGCGAGGCTGTCCGCGACGGCGTCCACCTTGGCGTCGAGCTCGGCCGCCGGCACGGCCCAGTTGACGAGGCCCCACGCTTCCGCCTGCACGGCCGGGATCTCGTCGCAGAGCATGATGATCTCGCGCGCGCGCCGGTCGCCGACCATGATCGGCAGCCACTGCGTCGCGCCGCCGGCGGGCACGCTCCCGTGCTCGAGCCCGACGTGGCGGATGAACGCGTCGTCGACCATCACGGCCAGGTCGCACGCCATCTGGAGCTCGTTCCCGCCGCCGACGGCGATCCCGTTCACGCGCGCGAGCGTCGGCTTGCCGATCTCGCGCAGCCGGTCGTGCATGTCCTTGAACGCGCCGAACCACTTCCAGTACTCGCTCGGGTTGCCGAGCAGATCCGCGCCCCAGGCGCGCAAGTCCGCGCCGACGCAGAACGCACGACCCGTGCCCGTGACGACGACGACGCGGATCTCGTCGTCCCACGACGCGTCCTCGCAGGCGCGCGCGAGCTCGCGCAGCATCTGGAAGTCGAACGCGTTCAGGATTTCGGGCCGGTTGAGCGTGATCGTCGCGCGCGGCGGCGCCTTCTCGTAGACGATCCGCTCGAAGCCGAGCTCCTCCGGCGCGAGCGGCGCCGGCCGCGCCGCCTCGCTCACTCCGCGACGTCCGCGAAGTGGACGTGGAACGGGATGCCCATCGCCGCCGCGTCCTTGCCCGTCTCGGCGAACTCTGGCGTCCGGGCCGCGGCCTTGAATGCGTCCTTGTCGGCGAACTCCCACTCCGCGTAGTACTTGAACCTCGGCTCGCCCGTCGGCGCGGCGAAGACCCTGCCGTGCCTGAACGTGCCGCCGGGGACGCGCCGGCAGAGCTCGGCGTGCTGCGCGAACCGCGCAGGCTCGGGCTCTCCCTCGTAGACGACGAACGCTCGGACCACCGCGCCTCCTCTGGCTCGTGGGAGGGGGAGCGTATAGCTTCGCCTGTCGCGTCTCCGAAGGAGGATCCTTGCGCCGCCGCCTCGTCCACTCCGAGCTCTCGACCTTGGACCGCTGACCGTGTCCGGCGGCGTGGCGCTCGCGGTCGGTCTCTGCGTGGTGGCGGGTCTCGCCGGTGCGGTCCAGGCCGCGATCATGGGCCGTCTCGGCGACCGGATCGGCTCGGTCGAGGCGCTCGCGTTCGCGACGCTCGCGACCGCGGCGCTCGCGGCCGCGCTCCTGCTCGCGGTCCGGCGCGGGTTCGAGGGCTACGCGTCCGCGCTCCGCGAGCCGCCCTGGCTCTGGTCCGGCGCCGTGATGGGGCTGCTGATCGTGTTCACGATCACGTTCGCGCCGCCTCGGATCGGAACGGCCGCGACGATCGGGATCCTGATCGCGGGGCAGCTCTTGATGGGCGCGCTGATCGACAGGTTCGGCCTGTTCGGGCTCGAGCAGATCCCGCTCGGCTGGCCACGCGTGCTCGGCATCGGGCTCCTCGCCGTCGGCGCGGCGCTCTCGCTCCACAAGGCCGCTTAGCGCGGCGGGCGCAGTCCGGCGTCCTCGAGCGCGGCCGCGACGAGCGGCTCGTAGCGCTCGGCCTCGAGGTCGCCGATCGGGTCGTCGGTGTGCCGGAGGAGCTGCCCGTACGGGAGCGAGAACGCGGCGCGCATCGCGACGAGGCGTCGCCGCTCCGGCGCTCCCGAGCCGGCGAGCGCGCGCGACGCCGCCGTCAGCCGGCGGATCTGCGCGATCCTGGGCGGCAGCCAGAGCGCGAGCACGAGGAGCCCCGGGATCGCGAAGACGACGAGACCGAGCAGGTCGGC
Source organism: Gaiellaceae bacterium (assembly GCA_030446625.1). Taxonomy (GTDB): domain Bacteria; phylum Actinomycetota; class Thermoleophilia; order Gaiellales; family Gaiellaceae; genus JAUJMY01. The sequence goes on along the minus strand of JAUJMY010000003.1, from coordinate 41,665 downwards.
GAGTCGGTGCGCGGCCGCCTCGCCCCGCGCTCCGAGCTCGGCGGCGTTGCCGCCCGTGTCGGCGCCCGCGTCGCGCAGCGCTCCCGACACGCCTCCGCCGACGAGCGGCGCGTCCTCGACCTTCTCCGCGGCCGACTCGAATCCGCCCTGGACCGATGTTCCGGCGCTGTTCACGCCCTCGCCGAGAACCGCGAGCCGATCGACGGCGTCGTGCACCGCGACCCCGAGCCACGCGAGCAGGACGAGCGCGACGATCGCGACCGCGTCGCGTGCGGCTGCGGCGAGCCGCGGGCTTGCGAGCTCGGGGTAGAGGCGCACGCTGCGGGGTTACCCGACCGCCCGCGTCTCTACCGCGCCGGTGAGCGCACGGAGCGCCCACCACCCGCCGAGCGGCGCGAGCGCGGCGAGCGCGAACCCGGTCCGCCAGGATGTCGCGTCGACCGTGGCGGCGAAGGCCGGCGCCACCAGTGTCCCGACGAGCGCGAGGATCGTCTGCTGGAGGCCGATCGCCGCGCCGCTGCGTCCGAGCCCGGCGAGCTCGGCCGCGGCTGTGAACGCGAGGCCGTTCCAGGCCATCGAGAGACCTCCCGCAGCGACGAACGACGGCACGAGCAACTCGAGCGGAGCGCTCGTGAGCGCCGTGGTGAGGGCGACGGCCGCGGCGATGGCGAGCCCGGTGCGGCGCAGCGGGACGAGGCGGTCGCCGAGGACGTCCGACCAGCGGCCGGACGCGATGCGCAGCGCGACGGCAGCGAGCTGGATCGCGGCGAGTACCGCCGCGGCCTCGGCCGGCGAGAGCCCGCGGACGTCGTGGAGGAAGAGGACGACGAAGCCGGTCACGGCGATCTGCGGGACGAGGTAGAGGCTGCTCCCCAGCCGAGGACCCCAGATCCTGCGGTCGCGGAGCGCCGAGGGCGCGGACGGCTGGAGTGGCTCGTGCGTCGGGCGGTCGCGGATCACGACCCCTCCGGCCGCCGCGCCTGCGATGCACACACCGCCGAGAAAGGCGAACGCGGCGTCGAGACCTCCCGCCGCCACGAGCGGCGGAAGCACGAGCGCCGCGACCCCGGCCCCGAGCGGGATCGCGGTCTGACGCACGCCGAGCGCGAGTCCGCGCTCGTCGGGGCCGAACCAGTGCAGCACGGCGCGGCCGCTCGCGGAGTTGACGCTCGCGCCGGCCGCCCCCGCCAGCGCGAGCAACGCGAACAGCACCCTCGCGTCCGGCGCGCGCGGGCGACCGCCGCGACGAGGCCGCACGCGCCGAGCCCGCCCGTGAGCACCCAGCGCTCGCCGACGCGATCCGTCAGGAGCCCCCACGGGAAGAGCGTCAGCGTCGTCCCCACCCACACCGCCGCGAGCACCACGCCGACGCCGGAGAGCGACAGGTCGTACGCGTCGCGCAGCGCCGGCGCGAGAACGGGGAGGCCGACCGTGAACGCCGAGAAGCCCGTCGCCGCGAACGTTCCCGCCGCGAGGACGACCCAGCGGTAGCGAGGCGCCGCTACAGCCCGAACGGGTTGAACGGCTTGGCGCTCGTCGAGACGACCACGCTCTTCGTCTCGAGGTAGCTGTCGAGCGTCTCGAGCCCGAGCTCGCGCCCGAACCCGGACTGCTTGTAGCCGCCGAACGGGATCCCCGTGAGCGCGGTGTACGGCATGTTGATCGCGACGCCGCCGGCCTTGATCCGCGCCGCGAGCCGGTGCCCGCGCGCGGGGTCGCCGCTCCAGACGGTCGCGTACAGGCCGTACTTCGTGTCGTTCGCGATCCGCAGGGCTTCGCGCTCGTCCTCGAACGGGATCATCGTCACGACGGGGCCGAAGATCTCCTCCTGCGCGACCACCATCCGGTTCTCGACTCCGGCGAGGACGGTCGGCGGGTAGAACGCGCCGCGGTCGCCGGGCTCGCCGCCGAGCACGACCTCCGCCCCCTCGTCGCGCCCCTGCTCGACGAACGCGTGCACCTTGTCGCGGTGCGCGGTCGAGATCAGCGAGCCCATCTGCGTCTCCGGCTCGAGCGGATCGCCGACCTTCAAGCGCCCGGCAGCCTCCGCGAACGCCGCGACGAACTCGTCGTAGAGCGGCGCCTCGACGAGGACCCGCGATCGCGCCTCGCAGCTCTGCCCCGCCGAGTAGTAGATCCCCCAGACCGCACTCGGAATCGCATCGGCGAGGTTCGCGTCCGCGAAGACGAGATTCGGGCTCTTGCCGCCGAGCTCGAGCGTGAGCCGCTTGATCGGGCGCGAGCACAGGCGCATGACCTCCCCGCCGCTCTCGGTCGAGCCTGTGAACGCCACCTTGTCGACGCCCGGGTGCGAGACGAGGTACGCGCCCGTCGTCGGACCCTCGCCCGGAACGACGTTGACGGCGCCCGCGGGGAAGCCGACCTCCGTTGCGAGCTCCGCGAGACGCAGCGCCGAGACAGGGGTGGCCGGGTCCGGCTTCAGGACGACGGAGCAGCCGGCGGCGAGCGCCGGCGCGAGCTTCCACGTCGCCAGCATCAGCGGGTAGTTCCACGGCACGATCTGCGCCGCGACGCCGACCGGCTCCTTCAGCGAGTAGTGGAGAAGCGAGCCGCCGATCGGGTTCGAGCGGCCGGCGATCGACGCGGTCGCCGAGGCGTAGAAGCGGAAGTTCTCGACACCCTGGTGGAGCTCCAGCTTCACGGACGCGATCGCCTTGCCGACGTTGCGCGCCTCGAGCTCCGCGAGCTCCTTGCGGTTCGCCTGCACGGCATCGGCGAGCGCGTGCAGCAGCCGGGAGCGCTCGATCGGCGGGGTCTTGCCCCACGGCCCGTCGAGCGCCGAGCGGGCCGCGGCGACCGCGCGGTCGACGTCCGCCTCGCCCGCCATCGCAGCACGCGCGAGTGCATCTCCGCTCGCCGGCTCGACGAGGTCGCGGAACTCGCCGGATGCCGCCTCCGTCGACTCTCCGTCGATGAAGAGGCCGTACTCGCGTTCGGTCGCCACCGCCACGGTGCCTGACGATAACGGAGGCCGCGCTCGTGACGCTTCCGGCACGCAGGCGTCACCCAGCCGCGCGCACCTGCGGGTTATGCTCGACGCGGGGAGGAGGTCGGGCTACCAGGGGCCGTGCCCGAAGCGGACACGTCTCGCTCGAACAAGGCAGCCTGGCCCTGGCCGACGCCGACGCACAGCGTCGCGAGGCCGTAGCGCCCGCCGCGCCGGCGCAGCTCGTGCAGGAGCGTGACGACGAGGCGCGCGCCGCTCATCCCGAGCGGGTGCCCGAGCGCGATCGCGCCGCCGTTGACGTTGACGCGCTCCTCGTCCAGCCCCAGCTCGCGCAGCACCGCCAGGCTCTGCGACGCGAACGCCTCGTTCAGCTCCACCAGGTCGAGATCGCCGACGCCGAGGCCGGCCCGCGCGAGCAGCTTCCTGACGGCGGGCACGGGGCCGATGCCCATCACGCGCGGGTCGACGCCGGCGACGGCGCTGCCCGCGAACGCGGCGAGCGGCTCCACGCCGAGCTCCCGCGCGCGCTCCTCGCTCGCGACGACGAGCGCGGCCGCGCCGTCGTTGATCCCGCTCGAGTTGCCCGCGGTGACCGTCCCGCCGGGGCGGAACGCGGGCTTCAGCGCACCCAGCTTCTCGAGCGTCGTCTCCGGCCGCGGGTGCTCGTCGCGGCTCGCCTCGCCGATCCCGACGAGCTCGTCCGCGAACCGGTCGTCGCGGTCGGCCGCCGCCCACCGCTGCTGCGAGCGCAGCGCGAACGCGTCCTGGTCCTCGCGCGCGATCGACCAGCCGTCCGCGACGTTCTCGCCGGTCTCGCCCATCGACTCGAGCGGGAACATCGCCTCCAGGCGCGGGTTCGGGAAGCGCCAGCCGAGCGTGCTGTCGTAGGCCGTCTGGTCGCCGCGCGGGAACGCCTTGTCCGGCTTCGCCAGCACGAGCGGAGCGCGGCTCATCGACTCGACGCCTCCCGCGACGAACAGGTCACCGTCGCCGGCCGCGACTGCGTGACACGCCGAGACGAGGGCCGACAGCCCGGACGCGCAGAGGCGGTTCAGCGTCACCCCCGCCACCGTCTCCGGGAGCCCCGCGAGCAGCGCCGCCATGCGCGCGATGTTGCGGTTGTCCTCGCCGGCCTGGTTCGCGCAGCCGAAGTAGACGTCCTCGATCTCGCCCGCGTCGACGCCGGCCCGCTCCATCGCCGCGGCGATCGCCGTCGCCGCGAGGTCGTCCGGGCGGACGCCTGCGAGCACGCCGCCGTAGCGCCCGACAGGCGTCCGGACGGCGGAGAGGACGACCGCGCGGCTCACGCCGCGCACGCTAGCGGCCGCCGCTCAGGCGACGAACTCGAGCCGGACCGGATCGGCATACACGCCGAGCGCGGCAGCGCGCTGGAGCAGCTCCTCGACCGCCTGCCGCCCCTCCTCGCCGTAGTCGCACGTGAGCTCGTTGACGTACATCGACACGAAGCGGTCGGCGAGCCCCTCGTCGAGGCCGCGCCCGAACCGCAGCGCGTAGCGCATCGCCTCCTCGCGGTGCTCGAGCCCGACGCGGATCGACTCCCGCAGGACGCCGGAGACGTCGCGCAGCCGCTCCTCGCCGAGCTCACGCCGGGCGACGTTGACGCCGAGCGGAAGCGGCAGCCCCGTCTCGAGCAGCCACCACTCGCCCAGGTCGAGGCACTTCGCGAGCCCCTCGGCCTCGTACGTCAGCTGCCCTTCGTGGATCACGAGCCCCGCGTCGGCGCGCCCGTCCCTCACCTCGGCCAAAACCTGGTCGAACGGGACCTCGCGGTACGCGAAGTCGCCGAGCGCCATCCGCAGGACGAGGAACGCCGTCGTCATACGGCCGGGGATCGCGATCTCCGAGGCCCGAAGCTCCTCGTGCGACAGGGGTTCCCGCGCGACGACGATCGGCCCGTAGCCGGCGCCCATGCTCGCGCCGTGCGGGAGGAGCGCGTACCGGTCCTGCACGAACGGATACGTGTGCAGCGAGATCGCGGTCACGTCGAGCCGCCCGTCGAGGGCCCATTCGTTCAGCGTCTGGATGTCGCGAGCGACGTGCTCGAAGACGAGCCCGCGCGTCTCGATCCTGCCGTCCGCGAGCGCCCAGAACATGAACGCGTCGTCGGGGTCGGGGCTGTGCCCGAGGCGAATCACCATTCCGCGCGGAGGCTAACAGCGCGTCGCGCCGCGCGACCGCTGGTCTGTCTCAGCCCGGGCTGACGTTCCTGGGGGGCGCCGCCGAGAAACCTCAGCGCCGGCCGAAGAACCAGCGCTCGAGCGGTCCCAGAAGCTCCGTCCGCTTGAACGGTGCGACCCGCTGCGTCCCGCCGTCCTGCTCGAGCACGCTCACGACGTCCTCGAGTGCCGCGTTGGCGGCGTCGAGCGCGTCCTCGAGCTCGTAGCCCTCCCACACGTAGTCGTCGCGGCGCGCGGCGTCGCTCGCGCGGTGCTGCGGGTTCACTGCGCGCCCGACGGCCCAGACCGCGCCCGGCTTGCGCTCGATCCAGATGACGACTCGCTCGGGCGCGCCGCGATCGTCGACGCCGTCGAGGACGCGCTCGGCGAACCTGGCCGAGGTGTCCTTTCTCCTCACGGCGCGCAAGGATACAATCGCGCCCCGTGCCGAAGCTCTCGGAGATCTTCCGGAATCCGTTCTCGTTCCTCGGCGCGCGCTCGAGCCAGGAGGAGCGCCTGGCGGCGTACGTGATCCGCGAGCACGACCGCGGCCGCTCGCTCGACGAGATCCTGAACGACCGCTACGTCCTCAACCGGACGACCCCCGAGCAGCGCGCACGGATCCTCGACCGGCCGGAGGTCATCCGCGCCGTCGGCGACGACACGATCGCGGACGCGCGCCGCGACATGGAGACGCGGGTCTAGCTAGAGCTCGCGCCCGATGCCGCGCTCGCGCGCGCGCTCGTACACCGCGGCCGCTGCGGCGACGTCCCAGGCCGCGATCCCGTTCGACTTGAAGACGACGACGTCGTCGTCCGCCTGCCGGCCGCGCAGCTCCCCGGCGACGACCTCCTGGAGCTCGTGCACCTCCAGCCAGTCGAGGACGCCGCCGTCGACCGGCTCGATCAGGTCGCCGGACTCGAGCCGCGACTGCTCGCGCGAGTCGCAGCAGACGAACGCGGCGCGCTCGAGGACGCCGTTGTCGAGCTCGCGCGCCCGCGCGTCGTGCGCGCCGATCGCGCACACGAGCGCGCCGCGCGGCAGCCACTCACCGCGGAGCACCGGATCCTTCGACGTCGTCGCGGTGACGACGACGTCCTGCTCGCCCGCGTCGCGATGCGACTCGCCCGCCTCGGCGCCGGTCCGCGCGCAGAACGCCTCGAGCCGTGCCGGCGTCCTGCAGTAGGCGACGACGCGCTCGATCGACGGCGCCGCCGCGCGGATGCAGGCCACCTGGCTCTCGGCCTGCCAGCCGCAGCCGATCACGCCGAGCGTTCGCGCTCCCGGGCGGGCGAGGTGGCGCGCGGCGACCCCGCTCGCCGCGCCCGTCCGCAGCTGCCCGCGCTTGTTCGCCTCGATGACGGCGACGAGCTCCGCGTGCGTCGTCCGGAAGAGGAGGACGACGAAGCGGACGTCGTCGTAGCCGAAGGCGGCGTACGTCTTCAAGCCGGCGTAGCCGAGCTCGAGGTCGGCCGCGGACATCACGGCGAGGATCCCGCCGTCGAGGCCGAGGCGGTACCGCGGCTTGTTCTCGACGGCGTCGCGCGCGAGCCGCCCGAAGCACCGCTCGACGACGTCGACCGCCTCCGCCGGCGCGAGCAGCGCCTGGACGTCCGCCTCCGTCAAGTAGAGCGGCACGCGCGGAGTCTAGGGGCGGCCTGCGCGCGGCGACGCGCGAGGCACGACGAGATGCGCCCGGCATGATTCGAACATGCGACCTCTGCCTCCGCAGGGCAGCGCTCTATCCCCTGAGCTACGGGCGCGGGAAGATGGACTAGTGTAGCCGCGCCCTCGTCCCGTCGACGGCGAGCTCGGCGTCGTCGGGGACCTCGGTGCGGACGTAGCCGAGCGCCAGGCCGGGAACGGCGCTCGTGACTCGGCCGACGACCTTCTCGCCATGGCGGATCTCCGCCTCCGGGGCCACCTCGCCCTCGAGCTCGAGGATCCGGAGCCGCCGGTTCGCGTGCCCGCGGTAGTGGAGGCGCGCGATCGGCTCCTGCCCCGGGTAGCACCCCTTCGTGAAGCTGACGGCACGCTCGACGAGCCCTGCCTCCGCCGGCAGGACGCGGTCGTCGATCTCGCGGCCGAAGCGAGGCGTCGCGGCCGCTATCCGCATCCGCTCGAGCACGTCCTCGCCGAGGTTGGCTTCGAGATCGACGTCCAGTAGCTCGACCGCCGGCTCGCCGAACTCGTGGTTCGGAATGCCGCCGTCCTCGCCGAACACGACGACGGAACGATGCTCCTCGCGCTCGACCTCCACCTTCGCCGCGAAGCGGGCGCGGAGAAGCGTCGTCCGCACGACGTCGCCGAGGCCCCGCTCCGTGAGCAGGAGGAAGTCGTCGGGACCGCGCCGCACCACGACGAGCGGCGCGACGACCCGCGCTTTCGGCGTGAGCAGCAGCGCCTCGCACGGAGCCGCCGTGACGTCGTTCGAGACCATCCGCTGGAGGAAGTCCTCACCGTCCGGCCCCGCCACGCGAACGTAGTCGCGCGGGCGCTCTGCGACACGAACCACGTGGCTAGTGTAGGCAGCGTGTTCCGCTCCAAGGCCGAGCAGAAAGTCCTGGAGAAGGGGTACGACCCGGCCCGCCTCCCACCCGGCCAGTACCTGACCGAGAAGTGGCCGGTGCTGCACGCGGGCAGCGTCCCGGACGTCGACCTCGCGACGTGGGACCTAAAGGTCTGGGGCGAGGTCGAGGAGCCACTGACGCTGACGTGGGAGCAGCTGCGCGCGCTCCCCGCGAGCGAGATCACGCTCGACATCCACTGCGTCACACGCTGGAGCCGCTTCGACGCGAGCTTCCGCGGCGTGCGCTGGCGCGAGCTCGCGAGCCTCGTGCGCCCGAAGCCGACCGCGCGCTTCGTCGTGGCGCACGCCGAGCAGGGGTTCAGCTCCAACTTCCCGCTCGAGTTCCTCGAGGACGAGCACGCGCTGCTCGCGTACGAGGCCGACGGCGCACCGCTCACGCCCGACCATGGCTGGCCGCTGCGCCTCGTGATCCCGCGCAAGTACTTCTGGAAGAGCGCGAAGTGGCTGCGCGGGATCGAGCTCCTCGACCACGACCAGCCCGGCTTCTGGGAGCGCTACGGCTACCACAACGAGGCGGACTTCTGGAAGGAGGAGCGCTACGGGTTCTGACGCGTGCCGCTCCTCTGGCTCCCCGGCGTATTGACTTCCCTCCGGCCATCGGCCGCGTAATGGCCGGGAGACCTCAGGCCAGACGTTCCCGCCCGGGACGCCGTAGCGCGCCCGGCCGGGGAGGTGAGAAGGGCGGCCGCAAGGCCGCCCTTCTCGTTGACCCGCCGTCTCGCCGTCGTCCTCCAAGCAGACGAAGGGCCGGCGCGAGCCGGCCCTTCGTCTCTCTCACAGAGCAGCCGGGCAGGCTGCTTACATCATCCCGCCCATGTCGCCCATGCCGCCGGGCATGCCTGCGCCGGCCGGCTGCTTCTCGGGCGCCTCGGCGACGATCGCCTCGGTGGTCAGGATGTTCTTCGCGATCGACGACGCGTTCTGGAGCGCCGAGCGAACGACCATCGTCGGGTCGGTGATGCCTGCCGCGACGAGGTCCTCGACCTCTCCGGTCTCGACGTTCAGGCCGTGACCCTTCTTGGCCGTCCGGATCTGGTTGACGACGACCGATCCCTCCAGGCCCGCGTTGTTCGCAAGCTGGCGGACGGGCTCCTCGAGCGCGCGGATGATGATCGAGGCTCCCGTCCGCTCGTCGCTGGCGAAGTCGTCGAGCTTCACCGCGTCGACGGCGTTCAGGAGCGCGACACCGCCGCCGGGGACGACGCCCTCCTCGAGCGCCGCGCGGGCCGCCTGGAGCGCGTCCTCGACCCGGTGCTTCTTCTCCTTCATCTCCGTCTCGGTCGCGGCGCCGACCTTCACGACCGCGACGCCGCCGGCGAGCTTCGCGAGCCGCTCCTGGAGCTTCTCGCGATCGAAGTCGGAGTCGGTCGTCTCGATCTCGGACTTGAGCTGCTTGATGCGGGCCTTGATCGCCTCGGAGTCGCCGGCGCCGTCGATGATCGTCGTCGTGTCCTTGTCGACGACGACGCGGCGGGCGCGGCCCAGCTGGCCTAGCTTCGTGTTCTCCAGCTTGAGGCCCATCTCCTCGGTGATCACCTCGGCCCCGGAGAGGATGCCGATGTCCTCCAGCATCCGCTTGCGGCGGTCGCCAAAGCCGGGCGCCTTGACGGCGACGGCCGTGAACGTCCCGCGGAGCTTGTTGACGACGATCGTCGCGAGCGACTCCCCCTCCACGTCCTCGGCCACGATCAGCAGCGGCCGGCCTGCCTGGATGACCTGCTCGAGCACCGGCAGGAGGTCCTTGACGGCGCCGATCTTCTGGTTCGCGACCAGGATGAACGGGTCGTCGAGCACGGCTTCCATCCGCTCGGCGTCGGTGATCATGTACGGCGAGAGGTAGCCCTTGTCGAACTGCATTCCCTCGGTGAACTCGAGCTCGAGGCCGAACGTCTGGCCCTCCTCGACGTTCACGACGCCGTCCTTGCCGACCTTCTCGATCGCGTCCGAGAGCACATCGCCGATCTCGCGGTCGCGGGAAGAGACGGTCGCCACGCGGGCGATGTCCTCCTTGCCGGAGATGTCCTTCGACTGCGCCTTCAGGTTCTCGACGATCTGCTCGACGGCGGTCTCGATGCCGCGCTTGAGCGCCATCGGGTTCGCGCCCGCCGCGACGTTCTTGAGGCCCTCGCGCACGATGGCCTGGGCGAGCACGGTCGCGGTCGTCGTGCCGTCGCCGGCGACGTCGTTCGTCGACGTTGCGACCTCGCGCACGAGCTGCGCGCCCTGGTTCTCGAACACGTCCTCGACCTCGATCTCGCGCGCGATCGTGACGCCGTCGTTTGTGATCGTCGGCGCGCCGAACTTCTTGTCCAGGACGACGTAGCGTCCCTTCGGGCCAAGCGTGACCTTGACCGCGTCGGCGAGGATGTTCACGCCGCGCTCGAGCGAGCGGCGCGCGTCCTCGTTGAACTTCAGCTCCTTGTGAGCCATTGCGTGTGTTCCTCCCTGTTCCTAGTACGACTACGCGGAAGCGAGCTCGCGGTCTCCGACGACCTTCGCCAGGACGTCCGACTCGCGCAGGATCAGGACCTCGTCGGCGCCGACCTTGATCTCCGTGCCGCCGTACTTGGAGAAGATGATCTCGTCACCCTCCTCGAGGTCGATCTTGATGTACTCGCCGTCCTCGTCCCGCGACCCGGGGCCGACTGCGAGGACGCGTCCGCGCTGCGGCTTCTCCTTGGCCGTGTCCGGCAGGACGATGCCGCTGACCGTCGTCTCCTCCTCGTCGAGGATCTCGACGATCAGGCGGTCTCCGAGCGGCTGCAGATTCATGCACTTCCTCCTCGTAACCCGACTTTGTGACACTTGCTGGCACTCTCGTTGTGTGAGTGCCAGGCGAGTTTAACCCGCTCGCGAGCCCCCTGCAAGGCAACCGGGGGACGTCGCTACGCGCTCGCTGTTACAAGACGCGCGTGCGGCGCGAGTTCTCAGCAGGCGGGGTCGTGGTGCGTCGGCTGCGCGGCGCGTGGTCGCTCGCGGCCATCCGCCCGGCCGGAAAGCCGGAGGGGACGTGGGCGCTGCCGAAGGGGCTCGTGGGGCGCGGCGAGAGCGCCGAGGCGACCGCGCTGCGCGAGGTTGCGGAGGAGACGGGGGTGACCGGGGACGTCGTCCGGAAGCTGGACGACGTCCGCTACGTCTACACCTGGGCCGGAGAGCGCGTCTTCAAGGTGGTGAGCTTCTACCTCGTCGAGTACCGGAGCGGACGGATCGACGACCTGCCGCCGGAGCACCGGCACGAGGTCGCCGAGGCGCGCTGGCTCCGGCTCGCGGACGCGCCGCGATTGCTCGCGTACAAGGGCGAGCGCGAGGTGGCCGAGAAAGCCGTCGCGGCGCTCGAAGAGGACGCCGTATGATCTTGCGCGCGCGATGGAAGCCCTGAACTTCTACTCGCCGCTCGTCGCGGACCAGCTGCGCACGGGGCGGAAGACGGCGACGATCCGGCTCGGCGACAAGTCTGGGAAGTACCGGAAGGGCATGGTCGTGCAGGTGCTCGTCGGCGTCCGCTACAGCCCGCGCGAGAAGGTGTTCGAGGCGGTGATCGACAAGGTGGACGTGAAGCGCCTCGGCGAGCTCTCGCCGCGCGAGATCGAGCACGACAACCCCGAGATCAGGCGCACGGAGGAGATGGCGCACTTCCTCGGGCAGCTGTACAACCGCGCGGTCAGCGAGGACGACACGGTGACGCTGATCCGCTTCTCGCAGATCAAGACCTAAGCGCGCCGACCGGCCCGGAGCCGAGTACCGACAGCGGCAGCGAGCCGTCCAGCAGCGCCCGCCCGACGACGGCGCCGGCGAGGCCGAGGCCCGCGATCCGCTCGAGGTCGTCGGGCGTGCGAACGCCCCCGGCGGCCAGGATCGCCACGGTGGGCGCGGCGTCGCGCACGCGCGCGAGCAACTCGAGGTCCGGGCCGCCGAGGGTGCCGTCGCGGTCGATCGCCGTGCAGAGCAGAAACGAGACTCCGGCCGCCGCGGCTGCGGCCCGCTGCCTGCTCCGGTCCCAGCGGCGCGGTCCGCCGCCAGCCGGCGACCGCGACCGCTCCCCCGCGCGCGTCGACGGCGACGCCCACCCGCTCCCCGAGCACGTCGACGAGGCGCGCCATCAGGGACGCGCGCCGAGAACGCCGCGGTGCCGACGAGGATTCGAGCGGCCCCCGCGCCGACCGCGGCGCGCGCGTCCGCAACGGAGCGGATCCCGCCCGAGAACTGAACCGGGACATCGGAGGCCGCGCGCGCCGCGTGCGCCACGAGCTCCCGGTCGAGCACGCCTCGGCGCGCGCCGTCGAGATCGACGACGTGCACGAGCGACGCTCCTGCAGAGGCGAAGCGCCGTACGAGCGCGAGCGGGTCGCCTGCATTCACGGCGACACGGTCGAAGTCGCCGCGCTCGAGCCGGACGGCCTCGCCCGCGAGCACGTCGACCGCGGGAATCACGAGAGGCTCGTGTTCCATCATGCTAACATGCTAACATGATGAATCATGGACGAGGAACGACATCCGTGGAGCGAGTCGCTGCACGAGCTGCTGGACGCGATCCTGCGGCTCAAGACGCGGGAGGAGGCGGAGCGGCTCTTCCGCGACCTCTGCACGCTGAACGAGCTCGAGGCGCTGGCGCACCGGTGGCAGGTGGTCCGGCTGCTCGACGAGGGTCTTCCCTACGGGCAGATCAGGGAGCGAACGGGCGCGTCGACGACGACCGTGACGCGGGTCGCGCACTGGCTGCGGCACGGCGAGGGCGGCTACCGGCTGGCGCTCGACCGCCTTCCGGCGGACTCGCGCAGCCGCTGACGATCGCGATCCCCTCCAAGGGGCGGCTTCGCGAGCCGGCGATCGCGCTGCTCGACGCGGCCGGTCTCGGACCGGAGGAGCCGGGCGAGCGCGCGCTCGCGATCCGCTGCCGCAACGCGCCGATCGAGGTCCTGCTCGTGCGCGCCGCCGACGTTCCGGAGTACGTACAGGACGGCGTCGTCGACTGCGGAGTCACCGGCGCCGACCTCGTCGCGGAGCGCGCCGTGCAGGTGACGGAGCTGCTCCGGCTCGGCTTCGGCGGCTGCACCCTGGACGCGGCAGTGCCGCAAGAGTCGACCGTGCGCTCGCTTGCGGAGCTGGACGGCCTGCGGATTGCGACGTCGTACCCGCGCCTGGCAGCGGCCGGACTCGGCGCCGCCGGCGTCGAGATCGAGACGATCGAGGTGACGGGTTCCGTCGAGGTCGCGCCGAGGCTCGGCCTCGCCGACGGGATCGTCGATCTCGTCTCGAGCGGCGACACGCTCCGCCGGAACGGGCTTCGCTCGCTGGGCGCCGTCTTCGCGTCGGAGGCCGTGCTGATCGCCGGCCGCGAGCCGGACCCGGCAGCGCTGCGGCTCGCGCCCGTGCTGCGAAGCGTCGTCGCGGCGCGCTCCGCGCGGTACTTGATGCTGAACGCGCCTGCGGCTGCGGTCGACGCGATCCGGGACATCGTGCCCGGCTCGCGTGCGCCGACGGTGCTCCCGCTCGCCGAGCCGGGGATGGTCGCGGTGCACGCGCTCGTCTCGGCGGCGGACGTCTGGGACGTGCTTCCGCAGCTGGAGGCTGCAGGCGCGTCGTCGATCCTGCTCGTTCCCGTCGAACGGATGATCGCGTGACCGTTGCGGAGATCGTCGACGACGTGCGGTCGCGCGGCGACGACGCCGTTCGGGAGTGGGCGCTGCGGTTGGACGGTGTCGCCCCGGCGCTCGCTCAGCCCGCAGGCGAGCCGCCGCGGGACGCGGTGCTCGCGCTGGCGGGCGCGGTGCGTCGGTGGCACGAGGCACAGCGGCCGGCCGACGTGCGCCTCGAGGTGAGCCCCGGCGTCGAGCTCGCCCGCCGCTGGACCGCCGTCGCATCCGTCGGCATCTACGTGCCGCGCAGGCTGCTCTCGACCCTCGTCATGTGCGCGGTACCCGCGCAGGCCGCAGGCGTGGAGCGGATCGTCGTCGTGACGCCGCCCGACGGCGCCGGGCTCGTGGCGGCGACGGCGCGCCTCCTCGGGCTGGAGGACGTCTGGGCGGTCGGAGGCGCGCACGCGATCGCCGCGCTCGCGTACGGGACCGACTCGATCCCGCGCGTCGCGAAGATCGTCGGGCCCGGCAACGCGTACGTCAACGAGGCGAAGCTGATCGTCTCCCGCGACGTGGCGATCGACCTCCCGGCAGGCCCCTCCGAGGTCGTCGTGCTGACGGACGAGTCGGCGGAGGCCGGCGTCGCCGAGCTCGAGCTCGCGGCGCAGGCCGAGCACGGCCCCGGCACCGTCTGCCGCGTCGTCCGCGCGGGAGAAGACCTCGAGGCGGCACTCGCCGAGATCGACGCGATCGCGCCGGAGCACCTCGTCCTGCTCGGCCGTCGCGCCGAGTCGCTCGCGCCGCGCGTGCGGCACGCCGGCGCCGTTTTCGTCGGGCGGGACTCGCCGGTCGCTGCGGGCGACTACGCGACGGGTGGAAACCACGTGCTGCCGACCGGGGGCTGGGCGCGCGCGGTCGGCGGCCTCGGGCTCGAATCGTTCCTCAAGCCGTTGACGGTGCAGAGGCTGACGCCGGAGGCACTTGCGCGGCTGCGGCCGGTGGTCGAGGCGCTCGCCGCGGCCGAAGGGATGCCCGCGCACGCCGAGTCGGTGCGCCGGTGAGGACGCTGCCGGCAGAGTTCGCGGCGTACCGGTGGGCGCCGTCGACGGAGGAGCTCGCGCGGCGCGCCGGCCTCGATGCGGTCGAGATCGTCCGGTTCGACGGGAACGTGCCTGCGGCGCCGCTTCCGTCCTCGCGACCGGCCGCGATCGCGTCCACGCTCGCGGAGATCAACACGTACCCGCACGGCGGCTACGCGGACCTCGAGCGCGCGTTGGCGGAGTACGCGGGAGTGGAGCCGGCGAACGTGGTGCTCGGCGCGGGTGCGGACGACCTGATCCTGCTCTGCGCCCGCTCCTTCGCCGGCCCGGGCGACGCGGCCGCGATACCCGCGGCGCCGACGTATCCGCTCTTTCGCATCGCGGTCGAACTGGCGGGGGCGGACGTCGGCGACGAGGATCCCGCCTTCGCGTTCGCGTGCCGCCCGAACAACCCGACCGGAGAGGTCGGTGAGCTGCCCGCCGTGCGCCCGCTCGTCGTCGACGAGGCGTACTTCGAGTACGCGGGCGTCACGGCGGCGGCCGCGCTCGACGACGGGATCGTCGTCGTGCGGACGCTCTCGAAGGCGTTCGCGCTCGCGGGCGCGCGCGTCGGGTACGCGCTCGCAGCGCCGGACGTCGCGGACGAGCTCCGGCGGCGGCAGGCGCCCGCGCCGATCTCGACGCTCTCGGCGGCGCTCGCGGTCGCCGCGCTGTCGCAGCCGCCGGACGTCGCGGCACAGGTCGCGGAGCGCGAGCGCGTGGCCGGCGAGCTGCGCGCACTGGGTCTCCCGCCGCTCCCCTCCTCCGCGAACTTCCTGTACGTCCCGACCCCGGACGCCGGCCAGCTCGGCGACCAGCTCCTGCGCGCCGGGCTCGTCGTGCGGGTGTTCGACGGCGCGCTACGGGTCAGCATCCGCGACCGCGAGGACGACGACCTCCTGCTCGATGCCCTCGCCCGTGCGAGAGGCGGTGCGCCGGCGACGCGACCACAGGCGCGCCGCGTGCGTCACGTGCGCGCAACCGCCGAGACGCGCCAGCGCGTCCGCCTCGGTCTCGACGGGCCGCGCTGCGTCCGCGTCGCGACGGGCGCGGGCCTGTACGACCACTTCCTCGAGCAGCTCGCCTTCCACGCCGGGTTCGACCTCGTCCTCGAAGGCGACGGCGATACGGAGAACGGTCCCCACCACGCGACGGAGGACGCGGCGCTCGCGTTGGGCGAGGCCGTTTCGCGGGCGCTGGGCGACCGCGCCGGAATCGCGCGCTACGGAGACGCGGTCGTCCCGATGGACGAGGCGCTCGCACGCGCAGCCGTGGATCTCGGCGGACGGCCGTGGGCCGAGGTCGACCTCGATCCGCCCGACGAGCTCGCGCGGCACGTGCTCTGCAGCTTCGCGCAGGCGGGCCGGCTTGCGGTTCACGCCGATTCGCGCGGGCGGGACGCTCACCACACAGCCGAGGCGGCGTTCAAGGCCGTGGGCCGCGCGCTGCGCAGCGCTGTCGCGACATCCGCGAGCGGCGGCGTCCCGTCGACGAAGGGACGCCTTTGAGAGTCGCGATCTGCGACTACGGCGCGGGCAACGTCCGCTCGGTCTCGACTGCGCTGCGGCGGCTCGGCGCACAGCTCGTCGACGACGCGGAGGCCGCGGATCTGGCCGTGCTGCCGGGTGTCGGCTCGGCTCGCAGCGCGATGTCGGCCCTCCGCGAGCAAGGGCTCGACGCCGTCCTCCGGAAGCGGGTCGCCGAGAGACGGCCGGTGCTCGGGATCTGCCTCGGCCTCCAGCTCGCACTGGAGGAGACGGAAGAGGATGGAGGCGTCCGCGGGCTCGGGCTCCTGCCCGGCCGCGCGGCGCGCCTCCGATCCGGGCGCGTGCCGCGAATGGGCTGGAGCCGCGTCGAGCCGATCGGCGACGCGTTCTACTTCGCGCACTCGTACGCGGTCGAGACGCCGGCGGCGACGGCGTACGCCGAAGGGATCGTCGCCGAGGCGCGGAGCGGAAGCTTCGTCGGCGTGCAGTTCCACCCCGAGAAGAGCGGCGCCGCGGGCGCACGCTACCTGGAGCGATGCCTCTTCCCCGGCTGATCCCGTGCCTCGACGTCGCCGGCGGCCGCGTCGTCAAGGGCGTCCGCTTCCGCGGGCTTCGCGATGCCGGCGACGCGGTCTCGCTCGCCGCGCACTACTCCGACGCCGGCGCGGACGAGCTCGTGTTCCTCGACGTCACCGCGACGCTGGAAGGACGCGCGACGCTCGACGCGCTCGTCGAGCGGGTGGCGAACCGCGTCTCGATCCCCCTGACCGTGGGCGGCGGCGTCCGCAGCGTGGCCGACGCGCTTCGGCTGCTCGCCGCGGGCGCCGACAAGGTCACGGTCAACAGCGCCGCGCTCGAGCGGCCCGCGCTGATCGAAGAGCTCGCCGTGGCCGTGGGATCGCAAGCGGTCGTCGTGGCGATCGACGCCGAAGCCGGGCGCGTTCGTTCGCGCGCCGGAACCGGAGCCACGGGACGCAGTGCCGTCGAGTGGGCGGTGGAGGCCGCCGCGCGCGGCGCCGGCGAGATCCTGCTCACGTCGATCGACGCCGACGGCACGCGCCGCGGCTACGACCTGAGGCTGACGCGCGCGGTCGCCGACGCGGTCGACGTGCCGGTCGTCGCCTCGGGCGGCGCCGGGACGGCGGCACACGTCGCCGCGGTGCTCGAGGTGGCGCAGGCGGCGCTCCTCGCGTCGATCCTCCACGAGCGCCGTGACCGTCTGCGGGAGCTGCGCCGGGAGCTCGCCGACCT
This sequence comes from Gaiellaceae bacterium, assembly GCA_030446625.1. Taxonomy (GTDB): domain Bacteria; phylum Actinomycetota; class Thermoleophilia; order Gaiellales; family Gaiellaceae; genus JAUJMY01. The sequence continues at coordinate 24,537 of JAUJMY010000003.1, read as the reverse complement.
CGACGTCCCGCTCCGCGATGCAGCCTGAGCTTCGCGCTGCGATCGTCCAGGACGCCGCGACCGAGCAGGTGCTGATGCTCGCGTGGATGGACGACGACGCGCTGCGCCTCACGCGGGAGACCGGCGAGGCGCACTTCTGGAGTCGATCGCGCCGCCGCCTCTGGCGAAAGGGGGAGACCTCGGGCAACACGCTTGCCATCGAGGAGCTGCGCGAGGACTGCGACGGCGACGCGATTCTCCTTCGCGTCCGCGCCGGCGGGGCTGCGTGCCACACCGGCTCCGCGTCGTGCTTCGCGCCGGCGCTGTGGCGCACCGTCGCCGAGCGCGCGCTGACACGGCCGGAGGGGTCGTACGTGGCGCAGCTGCTCGACGACGGCGTCGGCGCGTGCGCGCGGAAGGTCGGGGAAGAGGGGCTCGAGGCTGCGCTCGCGGCAGTCGGCGAGAGCGACGAACGTCTCGTCTCGGAGATCGCCGACCTCGTCTTCCACACGTACGTGCTGCTGGCCGCGCGCGGCCTCGACGTCGCGGCGGTCGAACGTGAGCTGGCCCGGCGCGAGCGGTGACGGAGCGGGCGCCGCGCGGCTCGCGGCGACAGCTCGTGCTACGTCTTGTGGATCGGCGACCCGAAGAGCTCGTTCGGGCGCAGCGGCGCGTCGCACTCCTCGCACTCGACGGCGAACGCCGACGAGAAGGGCGCGGTGCAAGCGGGGCAGCGCCGCCGCATCTCGCCACCACACTGCGTGCACGCGGCCGGAACCTCGTGCTCGAGCTCCTCGAACCAGCGCCGCACGGCGCCGCAGCGGACGCAGAACGCGGCCCAGTCGCCGAGCACCTTGCGCCGCTCCTCGCGGATCCAGTTCGTCTTCGGCTTCGCCATCAGCGGCTCTGGAGAGCGTCGAGCGCGATCGCGAGCGCGATTCCGAGTCGCCGGTCAATCGTCCGCTCGAGCTCGCCGGACAGGTCGAGCGTGTAGCGGTCGCGCAGCCCCCACGCCCGCGTCAGCTCGCCGAGGGGCTCGTCGCCACGGCGGATGTTGAAGTGGAAGACGATCGGGATCAGCTCGCCGTACGGGACGAGGTCGATCACGCGCCGGAGCAGAGCGAGCGGGACGCTCCGCTCCTCCGCCACGGCAAGCTCCTCCTCGGCGGGGCCGAGCATGCGCCACGTCGAGCGCAGCAGCGAGCGCGCGAAGACCTTCTCGAGGACGCCGATCCGCTCGCCGGTGGGCGTCGTCACGTCGTAGCGGCCGCCGACCTCGAACATGCTGCGCGCCTTGATCCGGAAGAGCTCCTCGCGCTCGCCCTCGTCGGCGAAGAAGCGGATGTCCTCCTTGATCGCCATCCGCTTCTGACGCACGAACGCGACGGGGCCGCCCGCCGGCGCGTCGTCCGCGCCCAGCGGCGTCACCTGGTACAGGTTCACGAGCGGCCGGACGAGCTGCTCGACGAGGAACCGGTCGTGGGCGAAGGCGTCGGCGGCCATGCCACGACTCTAGTCGTTAGAGTCTGAGCGTCCGACGCGCGCGACCGGGGGTACTTGATGGCAGTGAGAGAGGCCGAGCCGCTCGGCTCGCTGAGAGAGGTGAAGGAGGCCGGCCTCGACCGCGAGGACCTGCTCGGCATCTACCGGAACCTCCTGATCACGCGCGGCGTCGAGGAGCGCGGGCACATCCTGTACAGGCAGGGGAAGATCCCCGGGTCGTTCTACACGGGGCGCGGCAACGAGGCCTCCGCGGTCGGCGTGGCGACGGCGATGGGGCCGGACGACGTCGGCACGCCGCTCCACAGGGACATGGGCGTCCACGTCACGCGCGGCGTCGAGCCGTGGCGGATCTTCGCGCAGTACATGGGCCGCGCCGACGGCCCGACGAAGGGCAAGGACGGCAACGTCCACATGGCGGACTCCAAGCTCGGCCTGCTCGCGATGGTCAGCCACCTGCCCGCGATGCTCCCCGTCGCCGTCGGCTGCGCGCTCGCCTTCCGCATCCGCCAGGAGCCGCGCGTCGCCGTCGGCTGGTTCGGCGAGGGCGCCGCTGCGCGCGGTGACGCGCACGAAGCGATGAACCTCGCCGGCGTGCGCCGCCTCCCCGTCGTCTTCATCTGCGACAACAACCAGTGGGCGTACTCGACCCCGACGCACCTCGAGTATCCGATCGAGCACCTCGCCGATCGCGCCGCGGCTTACGGGTTCGACGGCGTCGTCGTCGACGGAACGGACGTGCTCGCGGTGTACCGCGAGGCGAAGCGCGCGATCGAGAAGGCACGCGAGGGCGGCGGGCCGACGCTCGTCGAGTGCCAGACGCTGCGCATGGAGGGCCACGCCGTCCACGACGACGCGTTCTACGTCCCCAAGGAGCTCTTCGAGCGCTGGGCCGAGCGCGATCCGCTCGAGCGCTTCCGCAGCTGGCTGCGCGAGAACGCGGAGCTCTCGGACGACGAGGAGGAGGAGATCGCGGGCGGCGTGAAGCGGCTCCTGAACGAGGCGATCCGCCGCGCCGACGAGTCCCCGCTCCCCGACCCTGCGAGCCTGCTCGAGGGCGTGTACGCGACGCCCGAAGATCTCGACACGCCCCACCACAAGTAACGCCGAGCCACTAACTCCGACATGGCCGAGAAGACGTACCTGCAGGCGATCAGCGACGGGCTCCGCGAGGAGATGCGCCGCGACGAGCGCGTGTTCGTGATCGGCGAGGACGTCGGCGTCTACGGAGGCGCGTTCAAGGTGACGCTCGGATTCCAGGAGGAGTTCGGGCACTGGCGCGTGATCGACGCGCCGCTCTCGGAGACGGCGATCGTCGGCGGCGCGACCGGCGCGGCGATCATGGGCATGCGCCCGGTCGCGGAGATGCAGTTCGCCGACTTCGTCTCGTGCGCGTGGGACCACCTCGTCACCGTGGCGGCGAAGCAGCGCTGGCGCGCGGGCACGCCCGTCCCCATCGTCGTGCGCCTCCCCTCCGGCGGCGGCTTCTCAGGAGGGCCGTTCCACTCCCAGAACCCGGAGAGCTGGTTCGCGCACGTCCCCGGCCTCAAGTGCGTCTGCCCGGCGACGCCGGAGGACGCGAAGGGCCTCCTGATCAGCGCGATCCAGGATCCGAACCCGGTGCTCTACTTCGAGCACAAGCACCTCTACCGCCGGATCAAGGCCGAGGTGCCGGACGAGCGCTACACGACGCCCCTCGGGAAGGCGCGGACGCACCTCGAGGGCGACGACGTCACCGTCGTCACGTGGGGCGCGATGGTGTACACGGCCGAGGAGGCGTCGCGCGAGCTCGACGGCGACGGCGTGTCGGTCGAGATCGTCGACCTGCGCACCGTGCTCCCGTGGGACAAGGCGGCGGTGCTCGAGAGCGTCCGCAAGACGTCGAAGGTGCTCGTCCTCCACGAGGACACGCGCACCGGCGGCTTCGGCGCCGAGATCGCGGCCACGATCGCCGAGGAGGCATTCGAGGATCTCGACGCGCCCGTCAAGCGGATCGCCGCGCCCGACTCGCCCGTCCCGTTCTCGCCCCCGCTCGAGAAGGCGTTCATCCCCCAGGTCGACGACGTCGTCCAAGGCCTGCGCGAGCTCGCCGAGTACTAGGAGAGAGGATGGCGACCGGAACCACAGTCGAGGTCGTGATGCCCCAGATGGGCGTCTCCGTGTCCGAGGGCACGATCACGAAGTGGCTGAAGCAGGAGGGCGAGACCGTCGAGGCGGACGAGGCGCTGCTCGAGATCTCGACGGACAAGGTGGACACCGAGGTGCCGAGCCCGGGCTCCGGCGTCGTGTCGCAGATCCTCGTCCAGGAGGGAGAGACGGTCGAGGTCGGGACGAAGCTGGCCGTCATCGCGCCCGAGGGCGCGGACGCGCCGGCGACGGTCCAGACGCCTGCCGGCGACATTCCCGAGCCCGCGACGCAAGCCGCGGCCGACGAGGTGATGGCCTCGGCGAGCGAAGGCGTCGGCGACGTCGCGCCGACCTCACCCGGCAGCGGTCCCGTCGAGCCCGCCGCGCCTCCGCCTGCACCGCCCGCGCCGGCCGCCGCACCTGCCGACGGCGGTGGCGGGAACGGCCGCACCTTCGTCTCGCCCGTCGTGGCGCGGATCGCGTCGGAACACGGCGTCGACCCGGCGCAGGTCAGCGGCACCGGCCGGGGCGGACGTGTGACCAAGAAGGACATCCTCGACTTCGTCCAGTCGGGCGCCCAGGCCGCACCCGCGGCCCCGGCTCCGCCCGCAGCGACTGCGCCCACCGCTCCCCGGCCGCGCCCGCGACTCCGCCCGCGCCCGCACCGGCGGCCGCGACTGCGCCCGCCGCCGCGGCCACGCCCGCGGAACCCGCGCCAGGCGAGACGTTCGAGCCGGTGAACGCGATGCGCCGCGGCATCGCCGAGCACATGCGGCGCTCTCTCGACACCTCCGCGCACGTCACGAGCGCGATCGAGGTCGACATGTCGCGCGTCGTCGCGATCCGGGAGAAGCTGAAGAAGGAGTACCAGGCGAGCTACGGCGTCAACCCGACGTACCTCGTCTTCATCGCGCGCGCGACCGTCGAGACGCTGCGCGACTACCCCTGGATCAACGGCGAGCTCCGCGGCGACCAGATCGTCACGAGGAGCTACGTGAACCTCGGGTTCGCGGTCGAGCTCGCGGACGGCAAGGGGCTGATCGTGCCCGTCCTCAAGAACGCCGAGACGATGAACCTGCTCGGGATCGCGAAGGGCGTGACGGACATCGCGCAGCGGGCGCGCGACAAGAAGCTGCTCCCGGACGAGGTGCAGGGCGGCACGTTCACGATCACGAACCCGGGTGGGTACGGGACGTTCCACGGCACGCCCGTGATCAGCCAGCCGCAGGCAGCGATCCTCGGGACGTACGCGGTCGTCAAGCGACCATGGGTGATCCAGGACGAGCTCGGCAACGACGTGATCGCGATCCGCCCGATAATGAACCTGACGCTCACGTACGACCACCGGCTCATCGACGGCGCGCTCGCCGGCCGCTTCCTGCGCGACCTGCGCCAGAAGCTCGAGAGCTGGGACGAGACCGCGTACTAGCCCGCCGATGAGCGACGAGCTCGAGGCGGCGGCGCGGCTCTACGACGAGGCGGCGGAGGAGCTCGACCGCGCCGCCGCCCACTGCCGCCGCTCGGCCGAGCACTTCCGCAACCGCGAGGTGCCGCGCGGCGCCGCCCACGCGTGGGCGGCGCGAGGCCATGTGCTGGAGGCGGAGGCGCGGCTCGACGCGCAGGCCCGCACGCACGCCTCGAAGTCGAGCGTCTGAAGATGGCCCGGGGCGCGTACCTGATGAGCCTGGGCGTCGTCCCGTACCGGGAGGCGCGGGAGCTCCAACGCGCGCTCGCGGCCGCCGTCTCGCAGGGCGCGATCCCCGACACCGTCGTCCTCCTCGAGCACGCGCCGGTCGTGACGCTCGGGCGGCGCACCGACGACAGCGAGCTGCACGTGCCGGCGGACGCCGACGTCGAGGTCGTGGAGACGAACCGCGGCGGCAAGTCGACGTTCCACGGGCCCGGGCAGCTCGTGTGCTACCCGATCCTCGACCTCAACCGCCATGGGCGTGACGTGAAGCGTTACGTCCGCGACCTGGAGGAGGCGCTCATCCGGACGCTCGCGCCGCTCGGCGTCGAGGCACAGCGGCTCGAAGGGCTGACGGGCGTGTGGCTGATGCCTTCCGCCGTTCCTGGCGCGTCGCTGGCAAGCGCAGGGAGGGGGGACAGTGCTCTCAGCACGGCCTCCCGACTGGAGCGCCGTCAGCGTCGCGAGCGCGCGGCGGAGCCGGGCTCGGCCCGGCGGGAGCCGCGCGCGGTCAGGGGCGGCGGGCCGCCCAGGAAGATCGCGTCGATCGGCGTGCATGTGTCGCGCTGGGTGACGACGCACGGGTACGCGCTGAACGTCGACCTCGACCCGGCGCCGTTCACGCAGTGGATAACGGCGTGCGGGCTCGAGGACGCGGCGTTCACGACAATCGCGCGGGAGCTGGCGCGGCCGGTGACCGTCGACGAGGTGCGGCCGCACGCAATCGCGGCTCTCGAGGACGTCTTCGACCTCTCGTTCGAGGAGCTCCCGGCGGAGGACGGGCACGGGCTGTGGGCGCAGCCGGTGCACGCGAAGCTCGCGAGCGCCAAGTAACAAAGTGTTACTTGGCCGCGTCTACCCGTACCGGAAGCGCGAGCTCAGGCGACCGTTCGCGAAGCAGATCTGGAACGCGCCGGTCGAGCCGGAGACGCCGTAGATCCAGCACTCGAGCTCGACGCCTTCGACGCTCGCGCTCGAGCTCGTCTCGGGCTCCCCGAGCAGCTCCCGCACGTGCTCCTTCGGCTGCCCGCGCCGCAGCGCGAGGAACTCCGCGGACGAGACCTGAGCGGCGCTCTGTCCCGAGTCGTCCCGCTTGACGACGTCCACGGCGCGTTGCGGAAGCTCGCGCACGCTCGCGAGCACGGCAGAGCCGCCGAAGAGCGAGACGGCGCCGACCAGGACGACGGCGATCACGATCCAGCGCACCACGCCGGTCTCTTCGCCGCGGCTGCGCGGATTCTTGCCTGACCGCCGTCACTAGACTGGCCCCGGATGGAGACGTCGCTCCCCGTCGCCGAGCGCCCGCGCCGGCCCGAGTGGATGAAGGTCCGCGCGCCGAGCGCCGACTCGAAGTACTTCGACGTCAAGCAGCTCATCCACGGCCAGCGCCTGCACACGATCTGCGAAGAGGCGCGCTGCCCGAACATCTCGGAGTGCTGGGGCCGCGGCACCGCGACGTTCCAGATCCTCGGCGAGACGTGCACGCGCGCCTGCCGCTACTGCTACGTCAACTCCGGAAGGCCGTCCGAGCCCGTCGACCCGCTCGAGCCGCTCCGGCTCGCGAACGCGGCGGCGCAGATGCAGCTCACGCACGTCGTCGTCACGTCGGTCGACCGCGACGACGTCCCCGACCGCGGCGCCGGCCACTACGCGGCGACGATCCGCGCGCTGAAGGCGAAGGTGCCCGGCTGCTCCGTCGAGGTGCTGACGCCGGACTTCCTCGACGTGGAGGAGGAGGCGCTGCGGACGGTGCTCGCGGAGCGCCCGGACGTCTTCAACCACAACATCGAGACCGTGCGTCGGCTGCACCGCCGCATGCGCGGCGCGAAGGCGTCGTACGACAAGGCGCTCTGGCTCGCGCGGGCGAAGGAGCTCGCGGACTACCCCGTGCTGACGAAGTCGGGGATCATCGTCGGCCTCGGCGAGACGAACGACGAGGTCGTCGACACGATGCGCGACCTCCGCGCGCACGGCGTCGACGTCGTCACGATCGGGCAGTACCTCCAGCCCTCCGCGAAGCACGCGAAGATCGACCGCTGGGTGCACCCGGACGAGTTCCGCTGGTTCCGCCAGCAGGGCGAGGAGCTCGGCTTCGGGTCCGTCTTCTCGGGCCCGCTCGTGCGCTCGAGCTACCGCGCGGACGAGCAGCGGCACGCCGCCGAGACGGGCCGCGGCGCCGTCGCATACTGATGCGTCGCGTCGTCCCGCTTGCGGCGGTCGCCGCGCTCCTCAGCGGCTGCGCCGGCTCTGCTCCGACGCGCGAGGAATTCACGGCCGACGCGAACCGTGTCTGCCGCGAGCACGCGAAGAGGATCGCCGAGGAGCGGCGGCCGGGCGCGCTAATCCTGTTTGCCGACTACACCGCGAAGGTGCTCCCGCTGCTGCGAAAGCAGCGCGACGAGGTCGCGGAGCTCGATCGGACGCCGGACGTCGACGTCGAGCCGCTCCTCGAGCGATGGGATGAGGTGCTCGATGCGCTCGAGCGGATCGATCGTGCCGGAAACGCGGGCGAGGACATCGGAATCGTCATGGGATTGCGTACGGCGAACGCAGCCGGCACGAAGGCGGACGCGGTTGCACGGCGCATCGACGTCGACGACTGCGTCGGCTTCAACCCAGTCACCCGCACGACGGGCTGAACGTCGAGGGGCCGCCTCGCGGCGGCCCCTCGTTCGACCTGCTGCTGTTGAAGCGGTGCTACGGGTTGTTCGGGTTCGGGTCGTTTCCGACGCCGAGACCCTGCGCGATCGTGAAGATCGTGTCCGGCGTCGCGCCCTGCGGTGCCGGAGCCGGCGGCGGGAAGCGCCCGTCGGCCCAGACGATCACGAACTGATTGTCCCCGAGCAGGTCGCTCGAGTTGTAGTCGCCGAAGTTCGGCCGCGCGTCCGCGCGGACCCGCCAGCTGGTGGCGACGTCCGTCTGGAGCTTGTTGTGGCCGAACGTTGCGCCGCCGTCCTTCGAGACCGCGGCCCACGCATCCGTGAGCTCGTTCTCGAGGTCGTTCCGGCGGTCGAGCCAGCTGACGAAGACGAAGCCCTGCTTGCTGACCCTGACGTTCGGGAACACATGCGTGTTCCGGCCCTCGTCGTCGTTCACCTTCACGGGCGGGCCGAACGTCATGCCGCCGTCGACGGACGTGCTCAGGAAGATGTCCGAAGGCCGCGGCCCCGAGCTTGCGCCGGTGGCCGGCGGGTTTCCGGGAGCCTTGCCGCTCATGAACGTCACGTACACCTTGTTGCCGCGGACGTCCGCGAACGGCGGGTTGAACATGTCTGTACGTCTCCGGTTGTATCCCGGCGCCTCCGACTGGCGGAACACCGTCGCCACCAACTGCTCAGGCCCGAACGTGTTGCCGTCGTCGTTCGAGACGGCGTACTCGATGCGACGATCCGTCACCCCGGCGTCGCTGAACGTGCGGGCCCACCAGAAGACGACGACGCGCGTGCCGCCGTCCGGAAGACCGACGGTGACGGGGTAGGTGCCCTGGTTGAACTCCGTCAGCTCGTTCTCGACGATCACGCTCGGCGGCGTCCACGTGCGGCCGCCGTCGAACGAGCGCACGAGCTCGATCGGCGTCGAGCCGTCGGTCGCGAAGCGCGTGTACGTGAGGTACAGCGTCCCCGTCCGCTGGTCGACGTGCAGCCACTCCTTGTCGAGGAAGTCCTGGTTCGTCGGCCCGAGGAACGGCGCGACGACGGCCTCGATCGGCCGCTCCCAGACGATCCGCTCCTTGTTCTCCGGCGGGTCAGGAACGCCGAACTGGGTGGGGTCGTTGAAGCAGCGCGTATTCGACTCCGTCTCCGGCGTCGTCGGCGGCGCCACCATGAAGCGGCCGCGGCTCACCGAGAGCGTGAAGACGCCGCTCGGGTTCTTGTAGATCGCCGCGTAGTAGAACTGTCCCGGCTCCTGCTGGATCGGCGTGGCCAGCGCTGTGCCGCTCGAGTCCTTGGTGAACGTGCGCGAGTTCTCGTCGACCACGATGACGGGGTCGCCGAAGAAGCCGTCGACGCCCGGCGTGAAGGGCGAGACGCCCGGAGCCGGGACGCGAGGCGGAAGCCCGCCGCCGTCGACCCAGCTGTTGCCGCCGTTGATCGAGTACGCGTACCCGGCGAGGCCCTGCGTGTTGTCGTAGAAGCCGAACGAGTCGTTGTAGCCGGCGACGATGAACTTGCGGTCGAAGACGGCCAGCTCCGTCTCGCTCTGCACCGTCCGGCGGCGATTCTCCGGCGGCGGAGCCGTCGGCGGCGGATCGATGCACGGGTCGTTCACGAACGTGTTGCCGCCGCGGCCGTTGTCGTGGTACCCCGGCTGCGGGTTGTTGACGCCGGGCCCGAGCTCGTCCTCCGTGATCGGAGTGACGACAGTCGCGTCCTCCCCCTCGAACGGCGTCTTCGGCCCCGGTGACGTCCCGGGCAGCCGCGCGGCGGATACCGTGCTCGCCAGTACAGCGAAGACCGCGACTGCCGTGGCCCACACGAGCAGCGTTCTAAGTCTCTTCACCCTCTCCCCTTTTCTGGGCATGGTGTGCGGGGTCTCCAGGAAGACACCGCCTTCTCGCCGCTAGTATACGACGCAATAGCTAAAGCGACACGCTTTGAAAAGCGGAATTGGGGTATAAACGGTTCATGCTGCGCGTGCTCTCGCTCCTACTGATGCTCGCGGCCGCCGTCGCAGCCGTATCCGCGCCGGGCGCCAATGAGAGAGTCCCCGCGCTCCGCCTGGTCGACAAATCGCCGATCACGTTGCGAGGCTCGGCGTTCAAGGCACGCGAGCGCGTCACCGTCACCGCGACGGACGGCACCGCACGCGTCGTGCGAGTCGTCCGCGCCGGGTCGAGCGGCACCTTCGCCGTCACCTTCCCAAAGCTGCGGTTTGATCCTTGCGAGCTCGAGGCGCGAGCCAGCGGTGCACGCGGCAGTCGCGCGTGGTTCAAGCTGCCCGAGCGGATGTGCCCGATTCCGCTCGCGCAGTCGTAACGCGACGGCTCCGGGCTGCACGCCGAGACGCGAACGAAGGGCCGCCGTGAGGCGGCCCTTCCGCATTCGATACGAACCGAGTCCTACTTGATCAGCGTGTAGACCGCCGCGTGCGCGAGCTCGGCACCCGCGGCATCCGCAGCCGCAGGATCGCCCGGTGCCCGCCGACCGCAGCAACCCTTCGCGGGGCGACGACGTCCCCGACCGCGGCGCCGGCCACTACGCGGCGACGATCCGCGCGCTGAAGGCGAAGGTGCCCGGCTGCTCCGTCGAGGTGCTGACGCCGGACTTCCTCGACGTGGAGGAGGAGGCGCTGCAGACGGTGCTCGCGGAGCGGCCAGACGTCTTCAACCACAACATCGAGACCGTGCGTCGGCTGCACCGCCGCATGCGCGGCGCGAAGGCGTCGTACGACAAGGCGCTCTGGCTCCTCGCGCGGGCGAAGGAGCTCGCGGACTACCCCGTGCTGACGAAGTCGGGGATCATCGTCGGCCTCGGCGAGACGAACGACGAGGTCGTCGAGACGATGCGCGACCTCCGCGCGCACGGCGTCGACGTCGTCACGATCGGGCAGTACCTCCAGCCCTCCGCGAAGCACGCGAAGATCGACCGCTGGGTGCACCCGGACGAGTTCCGCTGGTTCCGCCAGCAGGGCGAGGAGCTCGGCTTCGGGTCCGTCTTCTCGGGCCCGCTCGTGCGCTCGAGCTACCGCGCGGACGAGCAGCGGCACGCCGCCGAGACCGGGCGCCGCGCGGTCGCTTACTCGCGCTCACCGTAACCGCGAGTGGGCCCGCACGCGCAGCCCCACTCGCGAGTTCCGTTAGTCGCTGACGGCGGCGACGAGCAGCCCGAGCAGCATCCCAGCCACAAAGCCGGCCGCCCCCGCCACGACGGCCGCGGCCATTCCCGCCTGGGCCGCGGCCTGGGTCGCCTGAGCGCCCGCCTGCGTCGCTTCGGCGACCGCCATCGCCTTCTCGAGCTCGTCGACGCGCTGCGGCACGTCGTTCTCCATCGCGCTCATGCTGTGCCCCTTCCTCGATGACGCCGGCCTAATGCCGGGACGAAAACACGGTTACCGGTGCGATGTGCGCGGAAACCGCGGAAGCCGCGCGAGCATGACGGCGATCGGCGTCTAGCGGGACGCGCGCGATGCAGCGCCCGCGCAGAGACGAGAAGGGCCGCCCGGAGGCGGCCCTTCTGCATTCGCTGACGCGCGAGGCTACTTGATCAGCGTGTAGACCGCTGCGTGCGCGAGCTCGGCACCGGACGCGTCCCGCACGCGCAGGATCGCCGGATGGTCGCCGACGGCCGCGCCCTTCGCTGCGGTCATCGTGATCGTCACGACGCCGTTCGCGAAGCTCGCCGCGTAGGACACGCCATTCGAGCCCGAGTCGATCGCAACCGACGCGACCGAGGGGCCGCCGAACGAGGTCACGGCGACCGAGCGCGTGAGCGAGATGCCCGACCCGGACGGGACGGCGCCGAAGCTCACGCTCACCGGGTCGAGCGCGAGCGGAGCACTCACGGCGCTGAGAACGTTCGCGCGCCCCGCGCCCCGCACGAGCACGTTGCTCTCGAGCGCCGAACCGTTCGTCGTGCGCGTGACGTGCTCATCGGCCTGGTTGACGATCGCCGAGCGGATCTGCGCCGCCGACCACGTCGGGTGCTGCCCCTTGACGACGGCGGCAGCGCCCGCGAGGTGCGGCGTCGCCATCGAGGTGCCCTGGTAGAACGCCCAGCACGGGAGACCGCCGCAGAACTCGAGCGGCTGCGCGCTGAGGACGTTCACGCCCGGAGCGACGACGTCCGGCTTCACGCGGAAGTCGACCTCCGTCGGCCCGTGGCTCGAGAAGCTCGCCATCCAGTTGTCGACGCCGGCGTTGCGGACGTACGTGCCCGTCGCCTGCAGCGTGGCCGACTGCGCGTCCTTCCCCATCAGCTCGGAGCGGTACTGCAGCGCGACCATGTACGCCGGAATCGTCGGCTGGTTCGCCGTGCCGTCCTGGCCCATCGTGATCGGGTCGCCGGCGACCCGGTTGACGACGATGACGCCCGTCGCGCCGGCGGCCTGCGCGTTGCGGATCTTCGTCGAGAACGTGCACGTCCCGCGCGAGATCAGCGCGATCTTCCCGGTGAGGCTGTTCGCCGGCAGCGACGAGCACGCGAGGCTCAGCCCGCCCTCGGGGCTCGTCGAGTCGAAGACGACCTTCAGCGGCGCCGTCGTGTCGGTCGACGGCTTGCCGAAGTCGCCGCGGACCGCTGCGTACGACGTGCCGCCGACGACCGAGTACATGACGACGCTGTGGCCGACGGTCATCGCGCCCGCTGTGAGCGCACGCGCCGCGCGCCCGGGAGCCTCGACGGTGTTGAAGCCGGGGCCGCTGTTGCCGGCCGCGACCGCGCTGACCATGCCGGCGACGTCGAGGTTGTCGACGGCGATCGACCCGAGGTCGAGGATGCCCTCGTAGCCGCCGCCGATGCTCATGTTGGCGACGTCGAACCCGTCCTCGTACGCCTCCTCGAGCGCCTCGACGAGATCCTCCCAGCGGACGCTGAGCACGTCACCCGGGAACACGTTGTAGTTGCCGAGCGTCGCCTCGGGCGCCACGCCCGAGACGCCGTACGGAATCGTCGCGCCATCGACCGAAGCGGACGTGTGCATGTTGCACGCGACCGTTCCGGCGACGTGCGTACCGTGACCGTTGTAGTCCTTCGGCGTGTAACCGCGCGCCGGCGTCTTCTCGTTGAAGACCTTGGCCACGATCACCTTGTCGTTCGTGTAGGCGCCGTCGTCCCGCGGGTTCCCGTCGGCGAAGCACGGGTGGCGCTGATCGATACCCGTGTCGAGAATCGCGACCTTGACGCCGCGGCCCTTCGCGCCGGTGTCCGTGCTCGACTGCCACGCCTGGACGGCGCTCACGAGCGCCAGGTCGGGGTCGTTGTGACCAGCGGGGTAGTAGATGCCCTGGTAGCGCGCGTCGACGGCCATCGGGGCCGCCTTGATCGTCGCGAGCGGCGTGCCGTTCAGCTCGACGCCGACGGCGTTCAGCGCAATGTCGAACTCGCGCGTCACCTTCGCGGCGGGCGCGTTCGCCCGCAGCCACTGCTTGAACTCGTTGCGCAGGGCGGCCAGCTCGGCCCGATACGCGCGGACGCCGCTGTTGTTGAAGTCGATCTTCCGCCCCGGCGCCGGACGCGTCTTCTCCGAGGTCGAGAGCGGCGCGCCCTGCAGCACGACGAGCGCGCGCGTCGTGTCGACCGTCGCACGGTTGGCGGTGCTGGTGTCGCTGTTAGCGCCCGTCCCTGCGCCCGCAACTGCCGTCATCGCCAGGACCGCGGCGAGCGCCAGCGCAACGAGAATGAGTCTCTTCTTCAAGATTGTCCCCTCCGGCTCAATTGACCCCAACTCCGCTCCCGCAAAGTCGCTGGGAGTGCCCGGCAGAGTGTCCTACATCGGCCGAAGTGTCAAGAGAAAAGAGAGCGAGCGCGGGGCCGAAACTACGTGAACCTGCTCTTCTTAGGAGAACGAGAAAGGGCCGCCCGGAGGCGGCCCTTCTCGTTGACGGGGAGAGTGACCCGTCGAGCTACGGCCGGTCGATCGTGAACGCCGGCGACGTCCACGTCTCGGTGTGCGCCGAGTTGCTCGGGTCACCGAGTGCCTTCAGCACCGTGACCTTGACCTTGTACGAGCCCTCGGGCACGGGGTTGGCGATCTCGCCGCCAGGCGTGTTCCGCTTCAGCGTGCCGTCCCACGTCCACGCGAAGAAGCCCGTCGACGTGCTGTTCCGACGGAGGAAGTCCTCCGTGGAGAACGTCGGCTGCCGCTGGAGCGCGCCCTTCCCGGTGAACGGCTCGCCGGTTGCCGCGTCGAGCACGGTCAGCTCGAGCCGCCGCGCCTGGTGCTCGAAGTGGAGCAAGAAGTACGGCACGTCGCCGTCCTTCGTCGTGAAGACCGCACCTTCCGACTGCTTCGTGAAGGAGCGGCCGGACGACTTCGCCAGCCACGGGAACCCGAACGACGTCGGCGTCAGCACCTGAATCGCCTGGTAGTCACCGCTGAAGCCGGCGTACGGGACGCGGAGAACCTTGCCGTTGTCGCCGCTGAGGCGGATGAAGCCGCCGTACTGCTGACCCTGGCTCAGCGGCTTCGTGATCGTCACGCCGACGGTGGCGGAGCCACCGGCCGGAACGGCGACGGAGGGAGCGCTGAAGGCGACGCCAGCGTTCCCGAGGAAGAAGCCCGGGGCGTTCGTCGCACGGCCGGTGCTGACGGCGGCCTGATGCCCGAGCGTGTACGTCACCGCAGACGAACCGCTGTTCGTGATCGTCAGCGTCGTTGCGCCGCCCGTGCCCTCACCCAGCGAGATCTCGCTCGGAGACACGGAGGCCGTCGAGAGGATGCTGTCGTCGATGTCGACCATGCCGGCGCCCTGCCGGTGGACGACCTCGAGCAGCGAGGGGCTCGTGCCGAAGTTGACCGGATCGGCGCTGTTCTGGAAGAGCGTCTTCACGTCGCCCGGAGCCGTCGACGGGCGAGCTTGCAGGAGCAGAGCCACGCCGCCTGCGACGTGCGGCGAGGACATGGACGTCCCGCTCAGGATCGCGTACGCGCCCTTCTCGAGCGGGTACGGCGCGCGGATGAGGCCGCCGGGAGCGCCGATGTTCGGCTTGAGCTTCAGCTCCGCCGTCATGCCGTACGACGTGAACGACGACGCGCGACCGCCCGTGGGATTGGCTGCGTTCGTGCGATCGGCGGTCCACGTCAGCGTGACGGGCCCAGCAGCCATCTCGGCGCGAACGGCCTCGCCGTCGGCCTTCGAGATGCCGACGCCAGGAACACCGCGATCGGTGACGCCGCCGCCGGCGAACAACCCGGTGACGTTGTTGTAGATCACGACCGCGACAGCGCCGGCGTTGACAGCACCCTGGTACTTCTCCTGGAAGGTGCAGTCACCGCGAATGAGCAGCGCGACCTTGCCGGACGGGTTGCTCGCAGGCGTGTCGCCGAGGCTCGTGCACCCGCGGCCGACCCAAGCGACCTCGGGCGTCGTGCCGCTCGTCGGCGCCTCGGTCGTCGTGGACAGCTGGAGGTACGGGACCTGCCGGTTGCCGCTCGTCCTGAAGGTGAGCGCGCTGACGTGGCTGTTGTCGAACGACGCCACACCGATCGCCTTGTTGCCGACGCCGGGCGCGCCCGCGGAGTAGACGCCGTTGGCGCCGCTGTTGCCGATCGAAGCCACGACGACCATGCCCGCGTCGACGAGCGCATCGGAGCCGACGGCTGTCGGGTACTGCGGCCACGTCATGAACGCGGAGCCGATCGACATGTTGAGGACGTCCATGTCGTCCTCGAGCGCGCGCTCCATCGCGGCGAGCATGATGTCCGCCGTCGTCGAGCCCTCGCACCCGAAGACCCGGTACGCGCCGAAGGTCACGCCCGGGGCGACGCCCTTTGTCGCGCCGTTGGCGCCGACGATGCCGGCGACGTGCGTGCCGTGGCCCTGGCAGTCGTCCGGATCGGCGTCAGGCGCGGTCGCCAGCTTCGCCGGATCCGCCGCGTTGAAGTCGTCGCCGACGAAGTCGTAACCGGCGACGACGCGGCTGTTCGGGAAGTTCGCAGGGTTGTCGGTGCCCGACCCGCCGAGATCGGCGTGGTCGTAGTCGACGCCCGTATCCATGATCGCGACCCTGACGCCCGCGCCCGTGAAGCCGAGCTCGCTCTGCGCCTTGTCTGCCCCCGTCATGTTGATCGCGGTCGCGAGATCCGGGCTGACGCTCGTCGTCTCAGGTGCGGAGAACGTAATCACCGGGTAGACGGCGGCCACGCTCGACAGTCGCGAGAGCCGGCTGCGCCCCTCGCCGGAGACGTTGATCGACAGGCCGTTCCAGATCTTGTCGTAGACGAAGCGCTCGCTGAACGCGATGCCGGCGTCCTTCGCCTCCGACCGGAACGCGTCGGCGGAGCCGCGGAGCTGGACGAACCATGCCCCCGGTGTCTCGTTCACCATCTCGCCGGTGCCGACGTCGGGCGCGGTGTACAGCGGCTCCTCGACTCCGTCCCCGGCCAATGCGACCGGGACGGAGACGACGAGCGCGGCGCCGACGAGCGCGCCTACGAGCCGAATCCTCCTTGCGAACATCACTCTCCCCTCGTTGCTGTTACGCAGCAGTCGGCGAGCCCGGCCGCTGCGTGGACCCCTTCCTCAACTTCGGTGAAGCGCGGAAAGAGTGCCCTATATCGAGGAAAGTGTCAAGCAGGCCGCGGCAGATTCTCGACGAAAAAATCGCGTGAATCCTGCTGTTGCTGCGGCTTACGTCGGTGTACCGCGTTCCCCCTCGCGCCAAAACGAGAGACGGGGCCGCCCTCGCGGCCCCGTCTCGGCGTGTTCGTCGTGGCGGAACTCAGCTTCCGTGGTCGGTCGACGCCTTGAGCGCGTCGACGATCCCCTTCCCGAAGAAGCTGTTGTGACCCGCGTTGCCGTCGCAGTCCTGCTGTTGGAAGCCGGGCCCGGCGCTGAAGAAGTCCGGGCACGGCTGGTTGTTGGCCGTCTGTTGCATGACCGACTCGACCGACGTCGGCGACAGGTACCACGGGTCGTCGTTCTGCGGCCGCCCGTAGGTCGAGATCACGAGCGCTGCGACCCCCGCAGCGTTCGGGGCCGCCATCGAGGTGCCCTGGATCCATGCGTAGTACGAGCAGTTGCCGCCCGCATCCTCGCACTCCTCCTCGCGATCTACCGTTTGGATCCGGCCGATGCCCTCGGCCGAAAACGCGCCGAGGACGCGTCCGAGGCCGCGGTACGGCGCAAGCTGCTGGCCGCCGATCAACCCGCTGCCGGGGACGCCCGTCGAGTTCCGCGTCGAGCCGCCCGGAGCCGCGAACTCGACCTTGCTCATGCTGTAGTTCGAGTAGAACGCCTTCTGGTTGAAGTACCCCGTCGCGGAGACAGCCGCAACACCCGGCGCCTCCACGGGATAGCGGACGAAGTCCCGGAAGAACTCGCCGTCGTCGAGGTTCTGGCCGTTGTTGCCCGCCGACGCGACCGGGAAGACGCCGTTCTGCCGGGCGTACTGGATCGCGCGGTTCAGGATCGTCACCAGCGCCTGCACGTGATTGGCGTGGCGGAGCAGCCCGCCGAAGCTCATCGACGCGACGTCGAACTTGTTGTTGCCGGCGTAGACGAGCGCGTTCGCGACGGCGAAGAAGCTGCCGCCGCCCTTGTCGCCGAGCACCTTAAGCGCGACGAGCGTGACGTTCGGCGCCACGCCGGAGATGCCGAGGACGTTGATCGGCGCGCCGACGGCGCTGAGGCACCAGGAGCCGTGGCCGTTCCTGTCGTCCCACGCAGCGGGATTCGGATCACCGTTCGGATCCGGGAGCGCGGCCCCGGCGGAGGTGACGAACGAGCGGCTGCGGGCGAAGTCGAGATTCGGCGCGATGTCGACGTGAGGCGTCGGCAGGACCTCGGCTCCGGTGTCGAGAACCGCGACGACGACCTGCTTCTTGCCTTGCTGGACAGCGTATGAGCCCGTCAGCGTCGCATTCATCCGCATTTTGTCCCACTGCTCGCGGCCGAGGTTGTCGGGCATCGGCTGCGGGTCCGGTCCTGCGGGCTCGACAGGGCCGGCGCCCGGATCGGTCTGCTGCTCGGTCATCAGGACGTCGTTCTCCTCGGGAATCATCTGGAGGACGACGTCCTCGCTCACGGCGTGGATCGAGGACTGGCCCTCGGCCTCGGCGATGAAGCTCGGGTTCGCGGAGGTCGCGAGCGCAGCTCCGATGTCGTTGAGTCGGGCGATGACCGTTCCGCCCGCCGCCTCGACGTCCTTGACGGCCGCCGCGGTGATCGCGTTCGGCTGGTTGAAGACCACGACGTAGCGCTTCGCGCCGACAGACGCGACATCCGTCCGCGCTGCGGCGCTACCGGCGAACGCGAAGAACGCGAACAGCGCGAGCGCCGGCAACAAGAACTTTCTCATTTGGCTCTCCCTTGAAAGAACAGGGGCCGCCCGCGTGTGGGCGGCCCCTGTTGTTCTGACTAGCTAGCCGTTTCCGCCTGACTGCTGCGGGTTGAACGTCACGGCCTTGACGGCATCGACAATGCCCTTGCCGAAGAAGCTGTTGTAGCCGGTGTTGCCCTCGCAGTCGGTGTCCGCACTCGTGAAGCCGGGCCCGCCTGTGAAGGTGCCGTCCTCCGGGCACGGCTGGTTGTTCGCCGTGATCTGGAGGATCGACTCGACCTGCGTCGGCGCCAGGTGGATCTTGTTCGGATTGCCGCCGCTCTCGAAGTCGCCGTACTGCGAGATGATCAGCGCCGCGACTCCGGCGACATGCGGCGTCGCCATGGACGTTCCCTGCAGCCACGCGTAGTAGTAGCAGTTGCCCGTCGCCTCGTCGCACTCCTCCTCGTTGAGCGGCGGGAACCGCCCGCCCAGCCCCTCCTGCGTGTACGCGCCGAGCAGGCGACCGATGCCGCGGTACGGTGCGGGGCCTGTGTCACCGACGAGCCCGCTGCCGGGAACGCCGGAGTTGTTCCGCGTCGAGCCACCCGGCGCCGAGACATCCGTCATGCCGACGCCGTAGTTCGAGTAGAACGCCTTCTGGTTGAAGTAGCCCGTCGCCGAGACACCGACCGTGCCGGCGATCTCACCCGGGGCCTCGAAGAAGTCGCGGAAGAACTGGCCGTCGGAGAGGTCGAAGTTGTTGTTGGCAAGCGCGGCGACGGGAAGCACCCCGTTCTCGCGGGCGAACTGCGTCGCGCGGTTGAGGATCACGAAGAACGCGTTGAAGTCGCTGTGGTTCAGGTACCCGCCGAGGCTCATCGACGCGACGTCGAACTTGTTCAAGCCCGAGTAGACGAGCGCGTTCGCGACGCCGAGGAAGCTGCCGCGGCCCGTGTCGCCGAGCACCTTGAGCGCGACGAGCGTGACGTTCGGTGCGACGCCGGAGATCCCGAGGACATTGATCGGAGCGCCCACGGCGCTCAGGCACCACGACCCGTGTCCGTTCCGGTCGTCCCAGCTCGCGGGGTTCGGATCGGCGACCGAGAGAGCCCTGCCCGTGGAGGAGTCCACGAACGAGCGGCTGCGGGCGAAGTCGAGGTTCGGCGCGATGTCGACGTGAGGCGTCGGCAGGACCTCGGCCCCGGTGTCGAGCACGGCGGCGACGACCTGCTTCTTGCCCTGCTGGACGGCATACGACCCCGTCAGCGTCGCGTTCATCCGCATCTTGTCCCACTGCTCGCGGCCGAGGTTGTCCGGCATGGGCTGCGGGTCCGGACCGGCGGGCTCGGCGGGGCCGGTGCGCCGTTGTTCTCCGCATCGAACGGCTGGACGTCCTCGCCTTCCGAATCAGATTCATCGGGACGTCCGGATCCGCCGCCTTGACGGCTGGATTCGCCTCGATCTCGGCGATGAAGTTCGGGTTCGCCGAGGTGACGCCGATGGTGCCGATCTGCTCGATGCGCGTCGTGATCGTGCCGCCCGCCTTCGCGACGATCTGGTCGACGTTCGCGGGCAGCCCGTTCGGGTTGCTGAAGACGACTGCGTAGCGCGCGTCGGCGCTAGTTGTGCTTTCGCGGCGCCGTTCGCGGCGACCACGAGGAACGCCGACAGCGCAAGCGCTGTCGAGAAGAACTTCCTCATCCCTCTCCCCTCTTGAATGGACAGCGCTCGACCCCGAGCGCCGTCTGACCCTACGCCCGCGCGTGATGGACAAGCAAATATTTGCTCAAAACGCTGGCTGAAGCTGCTGAAAACGGATGTGTTAGGCGGCGCCGCGTGTCGTCCGACCGCACACCGCGCTTCACGACCGTTGATTGACGCGTCAATCGGCGGGCAAAAGAGCGCCCATTCTTTACTGCACGCAGAGCGGCCACTTGACACGCCATTCGGGACGTGCATTAGGTACGCGAATTCGCGACCTTCCAGGGGACGCCGGCGGCGGTGGTTGCTAGCGCCGGAATCGAGTAAGGCTCGCGAAGCGGACGGAGGGCCCTGCGGCACCGCCCCTCCGTCTACCGATGCGGCTTCGCCATGGCGCGGTAGTCGAGCGCGCGATCGAGCGTCTCCTCGTCGACACCCGCGTCGCGCGCGACGTCGCGCAGCGAGCGGCCGCTCGCGGCTGCGTCGCGCACGATCTCGCTCGCCTTGTCGTACCCGATGTACGGGTTGAGCGCCGTCGCGGCCGAGAGCGTGAGCTCGGCGTAGCGCTCGCAGTTCTCGCGGTTCGCCTCGATCCCGTCGACGCACTTCTCGGCGAGCAAGCGCGAGGCGCTCGCGAGCACGGCGGTCGACTGGAGCAGGTTCCGCGCCATCAGCGGTACGAAGACGTTGAGCTCGAAGTGCCCCTGCATGCCGCCGACGGCGATCGCCTGGTCGTTCCCGATCACCTGCGCGGCGACCTGCGTCACGACCTCGGGGATCACGGGATTGACCTTGCCCGGCATGATCGAGCTGCCCTTCTGGAGCTCCGGCAGGTAGATCTCGGCGAGGCCGGCGCGCGGCCCGGACCCCATCAGGCGGAGGTCGTTCGCGATCTTGGTCAGCGAGACGGCGACCGTCTTCAGGGCGCCCGACGCCTCGACGAGCCCGTCGCGCGCGGACTGCGCTTCGAACGTATCCGCGGGAGCGTTCACGCCGAGGCCGGTCTCTTCCGTCAGCCGCGCGCGCACGCGAGCGGCGAACTCCGGGTGCGTGTTCAGTCCCGTTCCGGTCGCGGTGCCGCCGAGCGGGATCTGCGCGAGCCGGTCGAGGGTTGCGCCGACGCGGTCGAACCCCTGCCGCACCTGCGCGGCGTACCCGCCGAACTCCTGCCCGAGCGTCACCGGTACGGCATCCATCAGGTGCGTCCGCCCCGACTTCACGACGTCGTCGAACTCGCCGGCCTTCGCCTGCAAGGAGTCGGCGAGGCGCTGGAGCGCCGGCATCAGGTCGTTCACGATCTCGTCCACGGCGGCCAGGTGGACAGCGGACGGGAAGACGTCGTTGGAGGACTGGCCCATGTTCACGTCGTCGTTCGCGTGCACGTCGTCGCCGGCCAGCGCGGCGATGACCTCGTTCGCGTTCATGTTCGACGACGTCCCCGAGCCGGTCTGGAAGACGTCGATCGGGAACTGGTCGTCGTGCTCGCCGGCGGCGACGCGATCCGCCGCGGCCGCGATGCGCTCCGCCTTGTCGGCGTCGAGCAGGCCGAGCTCCGCGTTCGTGCGTGCGGCCGCCGCCTTGATGCGTCCCAGCCAGCGCGCGACCGGGAGCGGGATCGGCTCGCCGGAGACGGGGAAGTTGGCGACCGCCTTCCGCGTCTCGGCGCCCCACAGCTCCCGCGCCGTCTCGGTCTCGCTCACGCGGCCGATGTTACCCGTGCCTTTTAGGCTTGCCCGGTGAGAGCGCGGGAGCTCGGAGTCCCCGTCGGCGACGGCGCGCCCGGAGCGCACAACGCGATCACCGACATCGCCGGCGTCCGCGTCGGCCACACCACGCTGATCGACGGCGGCACCGTCCGCACGGGGGTGACCGTCGTCGTTCCCGCCGAGGAGCCCGTCTTCGCGGGCTTCCACCGGCTGAACGGGAACGGCGAGCTGACGGGGACGCACTGGATCCGCGAGTCGGGGCTGCTCACGACGCCGGTCGGGCTCACCAACACGTTCAGCGTCGGCGTCGTCCGCGACGCCCTCGCCTCGCGCGTCGCCGGCCCCTGGACGCTGCCGGCCGTGGCCGAGACATGGGACGGCTTCCTGAACGACGCGCGCGGGATGCACGTCCGGGCGGAGCACGCCCACGCGGCGCTCGACGCGGCGGCGCCGGGACCGGTGGCCGAAGGCAACGTCGGCGGCGGCACGGGGATGATCTGCCACGGCTTCAAGGGCGGGATCGGCACGGCGTCGCGCGTCGTCGGCGACTACGTCGTCGGCGTGCTGGTGCAGGCGAACCACGGGCGGCGGTCGCGCTTCCGCGTCGACGGGCTCCCCGTGGGCGAGGCGATCGGCGGCGAGATCCCGCTGCCCCGAAGCGGACTCAGCGGCTCAGAGCTAAGTCCTCCCGGCTCCGGATCGATCATCGGCGTCGTCGCGACGGACGCGCCGCTCCTTCCCGGGCAGTGCGACCGCCTCGCGCAGCGCGTCGCGCTTGGCGTGGCACGCGTCGGCGGCGTCGGCGAGGACTCGAGCGGCGACCTGTTCCTCGCGTTCGCGACCGGCAACCGCGGGCTCGACACAGAGGACGAGGTCGCGCTCAGGATGTTCCCGCGCGCGCGGATCACGGCGCTCTTCGACGCCGTCGTCGAGGCGACGGAGGAGGCGATCCTGAACGCGCTGCTCGCCGCGGAGACCATGACCGGGAGGGGCGGGAACACCGCGCACCGGCTGGAGCCGGACGCGCTGCTACGGGCGCTCGAGCGCCTGCGGCCAGGGGGCTAGGCGCCGCTACGCCGGGAGCTTCAGGAAGGGGAGGAAGTCGGCGAGCCGCACCTCGCCGGGCGTCGGCAGCTCGTCCCGCCGGCACGTCGTGCGCTCGAGCACCCGCGTCTGCCTCGCCGTCGTCCACGACCACAGCTTCGGGATCCGCTGCCGCCGCAGCTCGTCCGCGAGGACGTCGCGGGCGGCGGCGAGCGTGGCGCCGCGGCGGTGGAGCGCGGCGAGCAAGAGCTCGCGATCGCCGCGGAATCGCCGCTGCACGACCAGCTCTTCGGCGCGGAGCACCGCCTCGGCGGTGAAGCGCGCGCGCGTCCGCTGCACGAGGCGCGCGAACAGTGCGGACGCCGCGAGCTCCCGCTCCTTCGTCAGCGCCGTCGTCTCCGCGAGCGCGTCGTTCGAGATCCGGCCGACCGCGGTCGCGCAGTGGACGTCGTCCGGGAGCAGGATCTGCCCCTCGCTCAGAGACGTGTTGAATGTGAGACCGGCGGCCGTGGGCGCGTCGCAGAGGCCGCTGTCGCGCGTCCAGAGATAGACGCACGCCGCGGTCGGCTTGTCCGGGTCGGCGCCGGTCGTGTTGAACGTCCCCCAGCCCCACGACCAGACGGTGCCGACGCCGAGCTCGGCGGCCACGTGGCGCGCAGCGAGCGCGTTCAGCTTCACGAAGCGGAGCCACGACGGCAGCGGCTGGAGGCCGGCGCGGCCGTACATGCCGCCCGACTGGAAGCCGAGCATGAGCCCGACGCGCTCGGCCGGGACGCCGATCCCCGTCACGCTCCGGACGGCCTGCCGCATCCGCATCCGCAGGGTGCGGCTCCCGACGAGCGGTCCCTGCGCGTCGATCCGCGGCGCCGGGAAGTAGACCTCGCGCACGATGTCCGAGACCTGCGCGACCTGCTGCCACCAGATGAGCGACTCGCCGATCGTGTTCGGATCGGACGGGACGAGCAGGAACGGGCGTGCGCCGCGCGCCGAGAGCCGCTGCAGCAGGGCGAGCACGTTCGCGCGGTACTGCGTGTTCGTCGGCGTCAGCGGCGCCTGTGCTGTCGGCTTCCAGAGCTCGTTCAGCGCGATGTAGGGCGTTGCGCAGAGGGTCGAGGCGACGGCGTGCTCGTAGAGCCGGTCCGCGGCGGCCTCGATCGTCGCGGGGTCGAGCGGCGCGTCCGGGAAGCCGACGAGGTTCTCGAGCTTCATCCACCAGTACGTCGTCTGCGCGCCGCCCTGCCGGAGGAACTCGGCTCCGACGTTGCCGTTCGTCGAGACGATGACGCCGGGGCGGCGGAAGACGGTGTTGCGGAACGGGACCGAGCCGTCGCCGAACTCGACGTGCAGTGGCGAGACGTCCGGGAGGCCGCACGGCGCAGCGCTCGCCGGAGGCGACGACGCCGCGACACCGACCGCAGCGATGAGTGAGACGAGGACGAGGTTCTTCATTTCAGGCGCGAATTGGCACGAGAGTAGCCGCGCTTGAACGCTCTTCGACTGCTCTCGGACGGACGGAAGCCGACGCTTCCGGCCGTCGCGACACGCCCCGAGACGGCAACGAATGTCGGTCGCCGACGCGCGGCCCCCGCCGCGGCGGCGTCGCCGCTGGAGACAGACCACGGGTGCACAGCGGTAACGCGGCCGGAGCCGGGCTTCGCCCGGCCGGAGGCCAACAGCGAGTTCAACCCTGCACGACGAAGAAGGAGGGGGCCGGGGGGGGGACCCCGGGTTACCCCGCCGAATAGGTGGGGTACATCGGCGGGTCCTTATCGCCGCGGAACTGCGCGACGGGGGTGGTCGCCGCGGTCGGCGCGTCGCCCAGACCGAGCGTGAGCAGCGGGGTCGTGCCGTGGGATCCCGCGACGTGGCCGGC
>JAUJMY010000031.1 GCA_030446625.1 Gaiellaceae bacterium | reverse complement strand
GGCTGCCTCGACAGCGGCGCCGACCGCGTGATCGTTATCAGCGTCCTCCACGCGTTTACGGACGAGATGCAGGAGGCGCGCATTCGCGTATCGGCCGGGGAGGACCCTTCGCAGTGGCCGTTCTGGGGCGTCCAGGGGCCGGGCATCGAGGGCCGCGACGAGTGGCGCGACGACCACTCGCTGATCAGCTTCCGGCACTTCTGGTCGGCCGAGACGGCGCGGCGCGGGATACGCGGCCCCGAGGTCGTCGAGCGGTACCCGTATCTCGTGGGCGGCCGCCCGGAGCGCCTGCCGGGGATCGAGGAGCTCGCCGCGCTCGCCGAGGACGCGGTGGTCGTCTCTACGGCCGACCCGTTCCACCACGGGATCGGCTACGGCGATCCCCCTGAGCGTGCGCTGGCGCCCGACGAGGGCCGGCTCGACCTCGCGCGCAAGACGATCGAGGAGGGCATCGCGCTTCTGGAGGCCGGCGACTACGCCGGCTACGACGCCCATTGCCTCGCGGCGAAGAGCGACGCACGCGACGCAGGAGTCGTCTTCCGCTACCTGCGCGGCGAACTGCGCGGCTCGATCCTGGACATGGCGTACACGAACGCCGCTACGTTGTACGAAGCGCCCGATCCGACGTGGGTTGCCGCGCCGCTCGTCGAATGGCGACGTCCGTAGAGCAGCGCGGCCCTTTCCTTGGTGGAGCTAGCCGGACTCAGACCGGCGACCTCCTGGGTGCGATAACGGCCGAAGGAGGCTGCGCACGGCTGGACCGGCGTGATCAGCGCGTTCCGCGCACGTCCGTTCGACGACGTTCGCTCGTCTTGGTAGCACCAACGGTAGAAGGCGCGGCTCATGGCTGCGGCGCGAGCGGTCCTAGAGCGCGCGCGGCTGCGAGCAGGACGTCCTCGCTCGACTTCTCGAGCGCGACGTGCGCGCGGTCGCGTTCCTGCGCCCGATCGAACAGCCGGAGTTCGATTGCTGTTCGCGTCCGATCGCGCCGCCAGCGGCTTCTAGCCGCCTTCCACCCACCCCGTCTTGTGCCGTTCGACTTCGCCGCGTGAAGAGCAGACGAACCGAGGCGGCCCCGCGGCGCACACCGCCTGCGCCCAGAGCCGCGGCCGCCTCGGTGTGGGGCTAACGTCGACATCATGACCGAAGAGCGGTCCGCAGCGGCACTTGTCGTCGACGGCCTGACGAAGGTATACGGCGACGGGACGCGCGCACTCGACGCTTTCGAGATGCGCGTCCCCGCGGGTTCGTTCTTCGGCCTGCTTGGCCCGAACGGAGCCGGCAAGACGACGGTGATCGCCGCGGCGGCTGGGCTCGTGCGCGCGCCGGCGGGAAAGCTGTTCGTTTTCGGCCACGACGCGGTCATGGATCTGCGTGCGCGGCTGCTCGTCGGCGTGGCGCCGCAGGAGGTGCACCTCGATCGCTTCCTCACCACGCGCGAGCTGCTCGTCTATCACGGCCGCTACTTCGGGATGACACGCCGCGACGCCGGGGCACGCGCCGACGAGCTGCTGCGCGCCTTCGACCTGAGCGAGAAGGGGCGGACGAAGCCACATCGTCTGTCTGGCGGAATGCGTCGGCGGCTGTTGATCGCGCGCGCGCTCGTGCACCGCCCACGGCTCCTGATATTGGACGAGCCAACGGCCGGCGTCGACCTGGAGCTGCGGCGCGAGCTCTGGCGCTATCTGCGGCATCTGCACGAGGAGGCGACGACGGTGCTGCTGACGACGCACTACATCGAGGAGGCCGAAGAACTCTGCGAGCGCGTCGCCTTCATCCGCGGCGGGCGCTTAGTCGCCGAGGGCACTCCGCACGAGCTCGTCGATCACTTCGGTGGCGAGAAGCTCGAAGACGCATATCTCGAGGTGATGCGGTGACGGCAACGCCGCTTGCAACGGCGCAGCGGCGCGGGACGCTTGCGCTTGCCGGGCGCGAGGTCCGCCGGGTTCTGTCGCTGTGGACGCAGACCATCCTCCCCCCGGTCGTAACCGCGTCGCTCTTCCTGGCCATCTTCGGCGGCGTCCTCGGCGAGCGCATCCGCGAGGTCGGAGGCGTCGACTACCTCGCGTTCATCCTCCCCGGGCTGCTCGTGATGACGACGGCCTCGCAGGCAGCGGCGAACGCGAGCACGAGCGTGTTCCAGGCGAAGAACGCGGGCTGCCTCGAAGACGTTCTGACCGCCGTCGGGGTCGATGATCGAGGCGCCCTCAGAGTCAAGGAACTCGACCACCTGGCGCTGACCGAGGTTGCGGCCGGTGATCCGCGGGTCGAGTAGGAAGCCGTGGGGATTCGAGCGCGCGGTTGGGGTGCGGTCGTTGCGGTAGAGGGTCGTCACGTCGAGCAGCCCGCCCCCGCGCACGATCGTCGCGCTCGTGGGGTTGGGCACCGTCGCGTCCCCGAAGGCGATCTGGTAGACGACGCGCTTCGGCCCGACGTCGGGTGCGGGGCGTTGGCGCAGGAGCGGCGCGAAGGTCTCGGGGCTGCCCGAGCGGTCGAGCCAGTTGGCCATCGCGCCGAGGTCCTGGATGGCCACGGCGCCGCGCGCCGGCGCGGTCACCGGCGGGTCCACGTAGAGCGTCGTGGACTCGGCGAGGACCTCGCGCCCGCCGTTGAGCTGCGGGGGCCTGCGGTCGCGCAGCTGGGCGGACACCTGGTCGCGGAAGCTGGGGGAGAGGCGCGCGATGTCCAGGATGGGGCCGCCCGGCACGTTGAGCAGGCCGTTCGGCACGGTCTGGTCGGT
>JAUJMY010000024.1 GCA_030446625.1 Gaiellaceae bacterium | reverse complement strand
CGAAAACCGTTACCGGCGGGACCGCGGGTCTAGGGTTCAAATCCCTCCCCCGCCGAACTTTCCCCCGACGCTCGGGTGGGCGTCCGCGCGGAGAGGTGTCCGAGCGGCCGACGGAGCGCGACTGGAAATCGCTTAGGTACCGAAAGGGGCCTCGCGGGTTCAAAGCCCGCCCTCTCCGCTTGAGCGCGGGGGAACCCGTGGTTCCCCCGCGAGCCCCCTCCTCATCGCTGTTGCTTTGCGGATGCTCTCTTCGCCTCCCGCCGGGCTGAGCCCGGCTCCGGCGGCGTGGCCGTTCCGCACGGTTCAAGCGCTACTGCGCGACGCCGCCGCGGCGGGGGCCGCGCGACGGCGAGGAACATTCACGCGAGGTAGACGCGCGTCGCGACGGCCGGAAGCGGTGTGCTTCCGTCCGTCCGATGGCGGTCGGGGAACGCCTCAGGGCCGCCGACGCGGCTTTAGGAGGGATTGGCGAAATGAGGCGAAAAACGTGCTGCCGCTAGTGCAAACCGGGTTTGCGCTTCGCTAGCCGCGTCGTCTGCCTCCGCGCGGGACGATGTACATCAGTGCGATGAGCGCCACGACGACCACGGCGGCTATCGCGACTATTGCGACGGTGGAGAGGGCCAGAGGCACGCCCGTCTCTTATATCCGGCACTTGAGGAGCAAAAACCTACGCTGCGAGCGGGACTGCGCGCGCCCGTTCTAGCGCGAGGCGGAGCCGCGCGAGCATGCAAACATCGGCCGTGAACGCGACCTCGGAGAGTCCACGGACACGCACGATGAGGCCGTACTCGTGCTTCAAGCGCCCGAACTCGCGTTCGACGGCAGAGCGGCGGCGGTAGAGGTCGCGCCAAGTCTGCGTCCGTCGCGCGATGCGTCCGCCCGTTTCCTTACGCCCCTTGCGGAGATCGCGCGAGCCTCGTCGTCTAGCCGCCGGAGGGCGGGGGCCGCCTCGCGCATACTCCGGAGGCGCGACGACTGACTACGGCTCACGCGGCGACGGATCGCGCGCAGCCGACATCTACAAGTGCTGCAGCAGCGCAGCGGCTTCCTCGCGGTGCTCCTCCTCGTCCTCACGGGCGAGGAGGAACATCGCGGCCATCATGCCGACGAAGAACGCGGCGACGATCGCGCTGTAGACGCCGACGCCGCGCTCGCCGGGGAAGTTCGGGTTGCGTCGCGGGAAGAGGAACGACGAGGCGAGCGCGAAGACGATGAAGGTGCCGGCCGCCAGCAGGAGCCCGAGCTTCTGGCCGCTCGTCAGTCCGAGGAGCACGGCGCGGAACCTATCAGCGGGCCGAGCAGCAGCCTCCGAGTAAGGTTGCGCGATGGCAACAGACGGCAGGCTCGCCGCGTATGCGGAGCTAGCGGTACGCGTGGGCGCGAACGTGCGGGAGGGGCAACTCGTCTTCGTCGACGGGTACCTCGAGCACGCCCCGTTCGTCCGCGCGGTCGTTCGGGCCGCGTACGAGGCAGGCGCGCGCTTCGTCGACGTCTCCTACTCCGACAAGCTGAGCGCCTACGAGCGCATCGCGCGCGCGCCCGAGGAGATGATCGGTTGGTCACAGCCGTGGAACCTCGCGCGGATCAGCGCGCTCGGCGACGAGGGCGGGGCGCTCGTCTCGATCACCGGCGACCCGGACCCGGAGCTGTTCGCGCAGCTCGACGAACGGCGCGTCGGTCTCTCGCGGCAGAAGGAGCTCCAGGCCGTCTACCTGCGACAGATCACGGACGAGCGGATCCACTGGACGATCGTGGGCTCCCCCACCAAAGGGTGGGCGCGCACGGTCTTCGGCGAGCCCGACGTCGCGCGGCTCTGGGACGCGATCGCGACGAGCGTCCGGCTCGACGAGGACGATCCGGTGTCCGCGTGGCGCGAGCACGTCCGCATGCTCGAGCAGCGGGCGCGGACGCTCAACGAGCGCCGGTTCGACTCGATCCGCTTCCGCGGTCCCGGGACGGACCTGACGGTCGGGCTGCACGAGCAGTCGGTGTGGAACTCGGCGGAGGCGAGCGCAGCGACGGGTTCGCGCTTCGTGCCGAACATGCCGACCGAGGAGGTCTTCACCACGCCCGACTTCCGCCGCACCGAAGGCACGGTCCGCGCGACGATGCCGCTCGCGCTCCAGGGGACGATCGTGCGCGACCTCGAGCTCCGCTTCGAACGCGGCCGCGTCGCGGACATGCGCGCGTCTTCCGGCGAGGAGGTCGTCCGTGCGCAGCTCGAGGCCGACGAGGGCGCGCGGATGCTGGGCGAGATCGCGCTCGTGGACGGCACGTCGCGCGTCGGCCAGACCGGAGTCACGTTCTTCAACACGCTCTTCGACGAGAACGCGTCGTGCCACATCGCCTATGGCCAGGGGATCCCGAAGGGCGTGCAGGGCGCGCTCGAGCTGAACGACGAGGAGCGGCGCGCGCTCGTCAACGAGTCGGGCGTCCACACCGACTTCATGATCGGCGGCCCCGACGTCGAGGTGGACGGCATCGGGCGCGACGGAAGCGACGTGCCGATCCTGCGCAACGACGAGTGGCAGCTCCTCTGAGCCGGGCGCCGTCGGTCGCGCGACTAGAGTCGTCGTTCCACCGGAGGGATGGCCGCGACGCGCGCGCCGTGCTTAGCTTGACGCGGACGATCACCGGGGACTGGGGCTCTGCAGGTGCGCGCGAGACGCGAGACGGGTGACGGAGATCGGAGCACAGTCAGTGCCCGAACCGAAGCCCCGCGTGTAGCTGGCGCGTAGCGAGAGCTTCCTAGCAGCTCACCACGTGGAACCGACGCGAGCGACGAACGAGAAGACGATCCTCATCTGCGAGGACGAGCCCGACCTCCGCGAGCTCATCCGCGCAGCGGTCGAGCATCCGTACCGGTTCGTCGACGCGGTCGACGGGCCACAGGCGCTCCACCTCGCGCGCGAACTCCAGCCCGACCTCGTCGTCCTCGACCTGATGCTCCCGCGGCTGAGCGGCCTCGCCGTTCTCGCCGAGGTGCGCAACGACCCCGCGATTCGCGATACGCGGGTCGTGGTCGTCAGCGCCTGGAGCCACACAGCCGACGAGGCGATCGCGGCCGGGGCCGACCGGTTCCTCCCGAAGCCGTTCGACCCGGACGAGCTGCGCGCCGTCGTCGAGGAGCTGCTCGCACGCCCTTGAGCGCCCGACCGTTCAGAGGCGCGACGCTGACGCGGAGACTGCTCGGCGCGAGCGTCGTGCTCGCCGTCATCGTGATCGCGGTTTTCGTCACGTTCCTCGCCGCCGTCTCGGCGCTCCGCGACGCGACGCTGCGCGAGGCACGGGCGAAGGACGTGACGGTTGCGACGCTGCAGCTCGAGAACCTCGTCGTCGATCTCGAGACGAGCGTTCGCGGCTTCGCGCTGACGCGCGAGGAGCGCTTTCTCGACCCGTGGAGGCGCGCGCGGATGGAGCTCCCGTCTTCGTTGGCGCGCTTCGAGCGATTGCCGTTCGCGAGCGAGCTCCAGCGACGCCGCGCGCGGAGGCTCGCGACGCGCATCCGGGACTACGTCGACGAGTACTCGATCCCGCTCGTGCAGATCGCGCGCGAGACGCCCGCCGTCGCCAGCAGGGGCGTAGCCGTCGTGGAGGGGAAGCGGCGGACGGACGAGATCCGCCGGGACTTCTCCCTCGTCCTCAACGCGGAGAACGTGCTCGCGGCCGCGAGCGCCGCCTCGGCCGAGCGCGAAGCACGCCGAGCGCTCGTGCTGGGGATCGGAGGTCTCGTCGGGTCCGCGGCGCTGATCGTCCTCTTCGGCCTCTACCTCGCGCGCTCCGTCGGCCACCCCGTGCGCAGCGTCGCGGTGGGCGCGACGAGGCTCGCGGGCGGAGAGCTGTCGCTGCGGCTGCGCGAAGGGGGTCCCGGTGAGGTGGGCGAGCTGACGCGCGCGTTCAACTCGATGGCGGAGCGGCTCGAGCAGAGTCGAAGAGACCTCGAGGAGCAGAACGAGCAGCTCCGACGCAGCGAGCGCCAGAAGTCCGAGCTCGTCAGCATCGTCTCGCACGAGGTGCGGACGCCGCTGGCGAGCGTCCTCGGCTTCACGTCGTTCCTCCTGCGCCACGACGTCGACGACGAGACGCGCCGCTACTACCTGGAGATCATCGAGGCGCAGGGCCGCCGCCTCTCGGCGCTGCTCAACGACTTCCTCGACGTCCAGCGGCTCGAGGAGGGCAAGCTCGCGTTCTCGCAGGAGCTCGTCGACATCACGGAGCTGCTCCGCGAGCAGGTGCGGCTCTTCACCGCGCAGAGTCGCGCGCATCGCCTCGAGCTCGACGTTCGTGATGAGCCGCTGGCGGTGCACGGAGACTCGAACAGGCTCGCCCAGGTGGTCGGCAACCTGCTGTCGAACGCGATCAAGTACTCGCCGACGGGCGGCCTCGTCGAGGTCGTCGGGGAGGAGGAGAACGGCTCTGTCCGCATAAGCGTTCGCGACGAGGGTCTCGGGATCCCGACCTCCGACCAGCAGCACGTCTTCACCAAGTTCTTCCGCGGCGACGCCGCCGAGCAGGGGATCGCCGGGAGCGGCCTCGGGCTCGCGTTCGCGCGCGCCGTCGTCGAGGCTCACGGCGGCGAGCTCAGCTTTACGAGTACGGCAGGGAAGGGTTCGACGTTCTGGCTCGAGCTCCCGAAGGCCACACCGGCCGCGGAGAAAGCTGCAGAAAGGAGATCGTGATGCTCAAGGGAATCCTCGCGCTCGCGTTGGCTGTCGTCGTTGCCGTTCCGGCCGCGTCGCTCGAGCGGGAGTCAGAGGCCGCGACCGGGCCGGCGGCGATCCGGATCACGACTCGTGACGTGCGCTACACGCGCGTCGACGTCGGTCGCGTGGGACGCAGCGCGGGCGACATGGAGATCATCAAGCAGCTCCTCTTCAACAAGGGGATCACGCCGAAGCCGATTGGGCACGCCGAGGTCCTCTGCACGTTCACGATCCCTCCGTCGCGAAGCTGTCGCGGCACGATCTTCCTGCCGCGCGGCAAGATCGTCGTCGGCGGGTCGATCTACGCTCGGCAGATCTACGAGCTCGCCGTGCTCGGTGGGACCGGCTTGTACGACAACGCGCGCGGAACGATGACCGCGACACGATTCCGGCGGACGCCTCGCTCCGAGATCCTCGTGTTCCGGCTGGTCGGCTGATGGCCCGGCGGCGGCTACGCCAGTGGGCGCGGCGCCGCGCACGGCTCGGACACGAAAGAGCCGCCCGTTCCGGCGGCTTCTTCGATGGGCGTGACTGGGATTGAACCAGTGACCTCCCGCGTGTGAAGCGGGCGCTCTCCCGCTGAGCTACACGCCCAGGCCGCGGCACCTGCGAGGAGATCCTTAGCGCTGCTTCCTCCCGGATCTGACGCGGTTCGGAGCCTCGCAGCGCCGCGGGCAGCGCCATCGTACCCCGTCGGCGCGGCGGCGCGGATCTCGGACGCGCGCGGGCTAAGATCGCTCGGGTGACGGCGCTCTACCGGAAGTACCGCCCGCAGGACTTCGACGAGGTCGTCGGGCAGGAGCCGGTGGTGCGGACGCTCAAGAACGCGATCGCGTCGGGGCAGGTCCGGCAGGCTTACCTGTTCGCGGGCCCACGCGGCACGGGCAAGACCTCGATGGCGCGCATCCTCGCGAAGTCGCTGAACTGCGAGCAGGGACCGACGGCGACGCCGGACCGCGTCTGCAACGCGTGCGTCACGATCGCCGCGGGCACCTCGCTCGACGTCGTCGAGATGGACGCCGCCTCGCAGCGCGGGATCGACGACATCCGCGAGATCCGCGACCGGGTCGTCCTCCAGCCGGCGGAGGGGCGGTTCAAGGTCTACATCCTCGACGAGGCGCACCAGTTGACCGACGCCGCCTGGAACGCGCTCCTGAAGCTGATCGAGGAGCCGCCGCCGCACCTGCTCTTCGTCTTCTGCACGACCGACCTCGCCAAGGTCCTGCCGACCGTTCGCTCCCGGTGCCAGACGTTCGTCTTCGCGCGTCCGCGCCTGCCCGAGCTCGTCCGGAAGCTGCGCCGCATCGCCGACGGCGAGGGGATCGACGTCCCCGACGCGGCCCTCGCGCTGATCGCGCGCGGCGGCCGTGGCGCCTACCGCGACGCGGAGTCGACGCTCGACCAGCTCGCCGCAGCGACGGACGGCAAGATCGGCGTCCAGTCGGTGCTCCAGCTCCTCGGCGCGGTCGAAGAGGACGCGTTGTTCCGGATCTGCGACCTCGTCGTGGAGGGCGACACCGCCGGCACGCTCACGTTCGTCGAGGAGCTCGCGGAGCAGGGGCAGGACCTCGGCCGTCTCGTCACCGACCTCCTCGAGCACCTGCGGCACCTGATGCTCGTCCAGCACGTCGGCGAGGTCCCCGAGTCGCTGCCGGTCACGGAGGAGACCCGCGAGCGGCTGCGCGAGCAGGCGAACCAGCTGGGCGAGGCGACGGTCGTGCGACTCGTCGACCTGCTCGCCGTCGCCGTCGAGGACATGCGCCAGGGCGGCGACCCGCGCCTGCCGCTCGAGCTCGCGCTCGTGAAGGTCACGCGGCCGGCGGCCGACCTGTCGCGCGAGTCGATCGCGTACCGGCTGGAGCAGCTCGAGCAGCGCGCAGCCGCCGGACCCGCACCCGCGCCGGCACGGCCGCTCGACGTCGCGCCGGCTCCTCCCGCCCTGACGACTCCGCCCGCCGTCGCGCCGTCGCCGCCGAGCATCGACCTCGAGCAGCTCCAGGAGGCCTGGCAGCGGACGATTCTGCCGGCCGTCGAGGACAAGTCGATTCCCGCAGCGTCGGTGCTGCGGGAGGCGCGCCCGGCCGAGCTCACGGGCGACCGGTTGACGCTCGCGTTCCCGCCCGCAGCGGGGTTCCACCGGCAGCTCGCCGAGGAGCCGAAGAACGCGACGCTCCTCCAGGACGCGCTCTACGAGCTCACCGGCCGGCGCCTCGCGCTCGACTTCGCCGTCGGCGACGACGCCGACGCGGCGCTCGACGACGAACCGGTGGCGAGCGAGGACGAGATCTACGAGCTGGTCAAGGAGACCTTCGACGCACGCGAGCTGGAGGACCGATGAGCTTCGACATGAACAAGTTGATGCAGCAGGCGCAGCAGATGCAGGAGCAGATGGCGAAGGCCCAGGAGGAGCTCGCGAACGAGACGGTCGAGGCCTCCGCGGGAGGCGGCGCGGTGACCGTCGTCGCGACCGGCGGCGGCGAGATCAGGGAGATCCGGATCGCGAAGGAGGCGATCGACCCGGACGACCCCGAGTTCCTGGCCGACACGATCACGGCCGCGGTGAACGAGGCGCTGCGCTCCGCGCAGGGACTGGTCGAGTCGCGGCTCGGCGGGATGATGGGTGGCCTCGGCGGGCTCGGCCTGCCGGGGATGTAGATGGGGAGCCGCCTGCGCCGGTGGCTCTTCCGGCAGGAGTCGACGACGGACGACGTCGTCGGCGGCCTCATCGCGGGCCTCGCGATCGTCCTCGTCTTCCGCTTCGTCTGGGACGACCCGTGGTCGTTCAGCCTCGT
The DNA here is from genome assembly GCA_030446625.1 of Gaiellaceae bacterium. Classification (GTDB taxonomy): domain Bacteria; phylum Actinomycetota; class Thermoleophilia; order Gaiellales; family Gaiellaceae; genus JAUJMY01. The sequence continues at coordinate 28,618 of JAUJMY010000024.1, read as the reverse complement.
CTCCGGCGTCGTCGTGGCGATCCTCAGCGCGCTCACGACGTGGTTCTGGAGAACCCGCAGGACCGCTCGACGGCCTGAGTAGTCCGATCGAGGCAGGCAAGATTCGGACGTGTTCTCGCCCGCCGTCGAGAATCTCGTCGCGCAGCTGACGCGCCTTCCGGGCGTGGGCACGCGGACCGCGCAGCGGCTCGCCTTCCACATCCTCCAGCGGCCGAAGCCGGAGGCGCTCGCGCTCGCGCAGGCGATCCAGGAGGTCAAGGAGCGCGTCCGCTTCTGCCGCGAGTGCGGGAACCTGACCGAGGAGGAGCTGTGCGGGATCTGCCTCGACGCGCGGCGCGACCACGGCCTGATCTGCGTCGTCGAGCAGCCGGTAGACCTGATCTCGCTCGAGCGGACGCACGAGTACCGCGGCCTCTACCACGTCCTCGGCGGGGCGCTCTCGCCGCTGGACGGCGTCGAGCCGGAGGACCTGCGGATCGACGAGCTGCTCCGCCGCGTCGAGCGGAACGGCGTGCAGGAGGTCGTGCTCGCGACGAACCCGAACATGACCGGCGAGGCGACGGCCGCGTTCCTCGCGGATCGGCTGCGCAACCGCGTGCGCGTCACCCGCCTCGCGAGCGGCCTTCCCGTCGGCGGCGACCTCGAGTACGCCGACGAGGTGACGCTCGGGCGCGCGCTCGCCGGGCGGCGCGAGATGTGACGCGGCCGGATCCGCTCCTACACTCTGGCGAGATGACCACGACGGACTACGAAGCCGTCCCCGCGGTCGCGGCCGACGTGCGCGAGCCTCACCTCGGCACCGTCGTGATGAAGTTCGGCGGCACGTCGGTCGGCGATCCGGAGCGGCTGAAGGCGGTCGCGCAGCGTCTGGTCGCCGCTCGCGAGGCGGGGAACCGCGTCGTCGGCGTCCTCTCGGCGATGGGCGCGACGACGGACGAGCTGCTCGACCTCGCGCACCGGATCTCCCCCGCCCCGAAGCCACGGGCGCTCGACATGCTCATCTCCGTCGGCGAGCGGATCTCGTGCGCGCTCGCCGAGATGGCGATCGAGGACCTCGGCCGCGAGGCGATCTCGCTCACCGGCTCACAGGCCGGGATCGTGACCGACACCGTCCACGGCAAGGCGAAGATCGTCGACGTCCGAGCGCGCCGCATCCACGAGGCGCTCGTCGCGGAGCGGGTGGTGCACGGCGCCGGCTTGCAGGGCGTGTCCACCGAGTACGACATAACGACGCGCGGACGCGGTGGCTCCGACACGCCGGCGGTGGCGCTCGCGGCCGCGCGCGGCGCCGAGCACTGCGAGATCTACACCGACGTGAGCGGCGTCTACACGGCCGACCCGCGGCTCGTGCCCCACGCGCGGAAGCTCGCGGGCGTCAGCTTCGAGGAGATGCTCGAGATGGCGTCCGCAGGAGCGCGCGTGCTCGCGACACGCTCGCTCGAGGTCGCGCGCAGTCACAATGTCAGCCTCCACGTCCGCTCGAGCTTCAGCGACGACGAGGGCACGTGGGTCCGGGAGGAGGAGGAGCCGTTGCTCGAGAAAGCGCTCATCTCGGCGGTCGTGCACCAGCGCGAGGAGACGGTCTACCGCGTCGACGGCGTCACGCCGGCGCGGCTGTGCGCCGCGCTCGCGGAGCGCGGCGTGAGCGTCGACACCATCATCCAGACGGGGCCGGAGATCGTCTTCTCGGCGCCCGTCGAGGACCGCGGAGAGGCGGCGCGCGCGCTCGACTCGCTCGCGATCGTGTGGAGCGCGCGCGACGACCTCGGCAAGGTGAGCCTCGTCGGCGCCGGCATGAAGAGCCATCCCGGAGTCGCCGCGAAGGCATTCGCAACCCTCGAGGCGGCGGCGATCGACGCGCCGGTCGTGAGCACGTCGCCGATCAAGATCGCGTTCCACGTCGCGACGACCGACGTCGAGCGGGCCGTCCAGGCGCTCCACGAGGCATTCGAGCTTGCGTAGCCCCCGCATCGGCGTCGTCGGCGCGACCGGCGCGGTCGGGCGGATAACGCTCGGGCTCCTGCGCGAGCGCGGGTACGAGAACGTGCGCGCGTTCGCGTCCGCGCGATCCGCGGGAACGCTCCTGGACGGGTTGCTCGTCGAGGAGGCGACGCCTGAGGCGCTCGCGCGGGGCGACGTCGACGTCTTCCTCTTCTCGGTCGGCGCGACGGCGAGCCGCGAGCTCGTGCCGCACGCCTCGCGCGGCGGCGCGCTCTGCGTCGACAAGTCCGCCGCGTTCCGCCTCTTCGACGGCGTGCCCCTCGTCGTGCCCGAGGTGAACGCCGATCGCGCGCTCGAGCACGACGGCCTCGTCGCGAACCCGAACTGCTGCGCGATCCCGCTCACGGTCGCGCTCAAGCCGCTGCACGACGCGGCGGGGCTGCGCCGCATCCGCATCGCCACCTACCAGTCCGTCTCCGGCGCCGGCGCTCAGGCGATGGAGCGGCTCCGGGGCGAGGCGCCCGCGGAGCACGACCTCGCGATGGACTGGGACTTCGACGGCGAGGAGTTCGAGGAGGAGTCGAAGCTGCGCGACGAGACGCGCAAGATCCTCGAGCTGCCGGAGCTCGCCGTCAGCGCGACGTGCGTGCGCGTGCCCGTGCTCGTCGGGCACGCCGAGGCCATATGGGTCGAGACGGAGCAGCCGCTCGAGCCGGAGCGCGCGCGCGAGCTGCTCGAAGCGGCGCCCGGCGTCCGCGTCATCGACTTCCCCACTCCGGCCCAAGCCGCCGGCAGCGACGACGTCCTCGTCGGCCGCGTCCGCCGCGACCGCGCCGCGGACAACGGCCTCTCGCTGTTCGTGGTCGCGGACAACCTCCGCAAGGGCGCAGCGCTGAACGCGATCCAGATCGCGGAGCTCGTGCTCGAGCGGCAACCTCTCGCCGCCTGAGCGGCGCTGCACCGCGTGCGGCTGACTAAGGTCGCTGCGGCACGGGCGCCGGCGCAAACGCCTCTTTGACCGCGCGGAGCACCTTCGCGCGGCGTCCGGGGAGCACGGGCTGCAGCCCGCCCAGCTCGAGCCGGACGAGTTCGACACGTCCCGCCGCGCGTACCGAGACGAAGCCGAAGTCGGAGAGGAAGTCGCGCGGGAAGACCGTCTTGTGCACGAGGAAGCGCTCGCTCAGCGACTCGCCTTCGGGGTACTGGTACGCGAACGTCTCGAGCGCCTTCGCGCCCCTGTCCTTCGCGTCCCCGATCGCGGCGAGGAACAGGGACTGCATCACCCACGGGCTCGCGGCGTCGACGAGATACGCGCACGTCACGAGCACGGCGTCGTCGGCCGGCGGTCCTGCCGGCAGCTCCGCTGCGCGCGGGAAGAGCTGCGCCGGCCCGTACTGCATCGAGCCGAGCACGCGGCCGTCGTCGTCGTAGTAGACCGTCCCCCACGCGCCCCAGTCCGCTTCGGCCTTGTCGATCCAGCGCTCCTTGTCCGAGCTGCGGGTGCCGCGAGACTGCCACCAGACGCACTCGTGACAGACCGACGGCGCCGTGCGGAGCGTCGCGCCCGTGAGGCCGGCGAGCCGCGGCGTCACGCCTCGTCCTCGCCGATCGCGTCGACGACGACGTTGACCGCCGCCGGGTCGACGCCCGCCATCCGCGCCAGGTACGCGCGCACGCGCTGCTGGACCGCGCGGCCGACGTCGGGGATCGAGGCGCCCCACGCGAGCGCCACGTGGAGCTCCACGACGAGCTCGCCGTCGTCCTCCGCCACGCGCACGCCGCGGTGAGGCGGAATGCGGCTCTCCACGAAACCGTGCACGCCCGCGACCTCGCGCGCCGCGTCCGCCGCATAGCTGGCGACGATGTCGCTCGAGACGGACGCGTAACCGGCCATCACACCGATTGTAGGACGAGCTCCGTCGCCTCCGGCCGCGCGCAGAACCGCAACGGGACGAACGTCGTTCCGAGGCCCGCGGAGACGTGGAGCGTGCCGCCGGGGCGCCTGTAGACACCGCGCGGGTACGGGAACGACGGGTGCGCCAACCGGAGCTTCCCGCGCCCGTACGGGAGCGCGATCTGCCCGTCGTGCAAGTGGCCCGCGAGGACGAGGTCGAACGCGCCCGGCTCGACGCGGTCGGCGACGCGCGGGTAGTGGCAGAGGAGGATGCGCAGATCCGCCGCGGGGTCCGCGAGCCGCTCGGGCCGCGTCTGGCGCCGGACGTAGCGGCCCGGATCGAGCCCGACGACCTGCACGCGGCGTCCGCGCAGCTCGAGCGTCCGCGACTCGTCCGCGAGCAACACCGCCGGCCACGCGCCATACGGCGCGGCGCGCTTCGCGAACGGGTCGCGCGCGATGCCGAAGTCGTGATTGCCGAGGACGGCGAAAGCGCCCGGGATGTGCTCTAGGAGCGCGCGAAGGCGCGCGTGCCCGCGCGGGTGCGAGAGCAGGTCGCCGGTGATGCAGACGATGTCCGGCTGCCGCGCCGCAGCCCACTCGACCGCCCGCTCGGCAGCGCGAGCGCCGCGCGAGGGGACGCCGAGGTGGAAGTCGGACAAGTGCGCGATACGGAGGCCGTGGAGCTCGTCGGGTAGCCCGGAGACGGGGCAGTCCAGCGAGTGAAGCCGCACCCACCCCGCCTCGAAGTGACCCCAGGCGACGCCCGCGACCGCCGCGCCAACTGCTGTCGCGACGCGACTCATCGACCGAAAGTTCCTTCGGCCGGCTTCGCCGGCCTCGGGACTTTTTTGTGCGCGCGAGCGTCGCTCACTTCGCGACCGTCCGTGCACAAAAAAGTTCCGGCGCGATTCTCAGAATCGCGCCGGAAACCGCCCCTCCACCAAGAGAGACGTCGCCACTCGGGAAACCTTGCGTTACGCCTCGAGCTTCTCGAGCACGGGCTTCACGGAGACGACGTGGCGCTTGAACTTCAGCTCCGAGGCCTCCAGCCCGGCCGCGACGCCGATCAGCTGGGACAGGTGCAGGATCGGCATGTGGAAGTCCTCGTGGCGCGGGTTCTCGCGCCGCTCGCTCGCGTTCAGCTTCGACTGCCACGCGTCCAGCGACAGGTGGCAGAGCGGGCACGGCGTCACCATCGCGTCCGCCCCCGCATCGCGCGCCTGCGCGATCGGCTGCATGAGCTCGCGCAGCGCCGTCTCCTCCCGCGCCTGGATGATCGGGAAGCCGCAGCACTTGATCTTCGCCGGGTAGTCCACGACCTCCCCGCCGCACGCCTCGATGATCGCCTCGAGCGACCACGGCCGGTCGGGATCCTCGAAGCCGAGGAGCTTCGACGGGCGGAGGATCTGGCAGCCGTAGAACGGAGCGACGCGGAGGCCCTTGAGGCCCTTGTGCGCGGCCTGTTTGAGGAGTTCGTAGCCCTCGCCCTCGGCGATCAGCCAGAGCAGGTGCTTGACCTCGATCGCGCCGGAGTACGGCGGCACGCCGACGGCCTCCAGGTTCGCGTTGACGCGCGCCAGCAGCGCCTCGTCGTTCTGGAGCATGTGGTTCGCCTGCCGGAGGTTCAGCGTGCAGACGTTGCAGACCGTCATCAGCGTGTCCGACCCCGTCGCCTCGCCGTAGGCCAGGATCCGCGCGTTCAGGTGGAGGTAGTAGTCGGGCTCGGCCTCGTGGATGTCGCCCGCACCGCAGCACGTCACCGACTCCAGCTCGTCGAGCTCGAGTCCCACCTTCGGCGCGAGCGCGCGGGTGGAGGTGTCGAGCTCCTTCGCGGAGAGCGAGGCGAGGCAGCCCTTGTAGTAGGCGACCTTGCGCAGCGCGGTGCCGTTCGTCGCGGCGCTCACGGGCGCTCACCGACGTCGCGGTTGACCGGCTCCTCGCCCGGCGTGATCTCCGGCGCGTGCCGGTTCCCCGCCGTCGTGTGGTGCTCGATGTACGAGAGCGCCCGCTCGCCCTGCACGTGGCCGAGCGCTCCTTCGCGCCCCTGCTGCTGGACGATGTCGCGCAGCGCCCGCGCCTCCTTCACGTCCGCGGCGACGTGCGGCGGGAACGGCGGCGGGACCTTCCCGCGGCGCGCGAGCCCCATCGCGAACTTGATCTGCATGATCGACGAGACCACGCCCTGCGTCTTCGGCACGAGCTCGGTCTCGCGCAGCCAGCCGGTCGTCTCCGCGGACTTGACGAACCACTTCGCGTGCTTCGCGCCCATGTCCCGGTCGATCCCGTGCTTGATCGACTCCGCGCCGAGCTTCGCGATCGCGTCGCGCGGGTCGACGCCCTTCGGGCAGCGCTCGTTGCAGAAGTAGCAGCGGGTGCAGTCCCAGATCCCGTGCTCCGAGTTGTACTCCTCGAGCCGCTCGACATCGGCGCCGTCGCGCGCGTCGCCGACGAACCGCATTCCCTTCGCCAGCGCAGCCGGGCCGAGGAAGTCGGGATCGGACTCCATCGAGTTGCACTCGGAGACGCAGCAGCCGCAGTTGATGCAGAGCGCCTCCTTGTGGATCACGTTCATGCGCTCCTGGGAGACGTGGTACTCCTTGCCCTCGGGCGGCTCCTCGTAGCCGGGCTGGAGCCACGGCTTCATCGCGCGCATCTTGCTCCAGAAGGGTCCCATGTCCACGACGAGGTCCTTGACGATCGGGAGGTTGCCCATCGGCGAGATCACGGGGACGTGGCCGGCGGCGACGATGTCGGCCATGCGGGTCTTGCACGCGAGGACCGCGGCGCCGTCCATCCGCATCCCGCAGGAGCCGCAGATCATCATCCGGCAGCTCTTGCGGTACGCGAGCGTGCCGTCGACGCGGTCCTTGATGATGTCGAGGACGTCGAGGAGCGTCACCCACTCGGGCGCCTCGACCTCATAGGTCTTCAGCGCGCGCTCGCCCGTCTCGGGGTCGACGCGCCAGATCTTGACCGCGACGTCCATCGTCGGGCTCAGCGCGCCGTTCGTCGACGCGGCTGCTGCGGTGGGCTCGCTCGGCATCAGTATTTCCTCTCCTGTGGCTGCCACTTCGTCATCGTCACGTCGCGCCAGTCCAGCTGCGGGCGACCGTCCTCCCACGTCACGAGCGTGTGCCGCATGTAGTTGTCGTCGTCGCGCTCCGGGTAGTCGTACGGCCGCGCGTGCGCGCCGCGGCTCTCCTTCCGCGCGAGCCCGGAGACGACCATGCACTCCGCGAGCTCGAGCAGGAAGCCGAGCTCGAGCGCCTGCGTCAGGTCGCTGTTGAAGACGTTGCCCTTGTCCTCGACGACGACCCGCTCGTAGCGCTCGCGCAGGCGCGAGACGATCTCGCCCTGCCGCTGCATCTGCTCCTCGCGCCGGAAGACGCCGAAGTTCTCGTGCATCGTCGTCGCGAGCTCGTCGCGGATCCGCCACGGACGCTCGCCTTCGTCGCGGTCAAGCAGCTCGCGCAGCTCCCGCTCCGCGTCGGAGACCGCGCCCTCGGGGACGGTGACCGTCGTGTTCGCGAGCGCCCACTCGGCGGCGTGCCGGCCGGCGCGCTTCCCGAACGTGATCGTCTCCATCAGCGCGTTCCCGCCGAGGCGGTTCGCACCGTGGACGGAGACGCACGCGACCTCGCCGGCGGCGTAGAGGCCCTCGAGGCTCGTCTTCCCCCAGACATCCGTGTCGACGCCACCCATGTGGTAGTGCGCGCCCGGCCGGACGGGGATCGGGTCGTGGATCGGGTCGATCAGCGCGAACGTCATCGCGAGCTCGCGCGTCCCGTGCAGGCGCTCGATGATCTTCTCGGCGCCGAGGTGGCGCAGGTCGAGGAGGACGCTGCCGTCGACCCCGCGCCCCTCGTCGATCTCGGTCTGCTCCGCGCGCGAGATGACGTCGCGCGACGCGAGCTCCATCGCGTTCGGCGCATAGCGCTTCAGGAAGCGGTCGCCCTCTGAGTTGAGCAGGTACGCGCCCTCGCCGCGGCAGCCCTCCGTGATCAGCACGCCCGTCGGCGAGAGCGTCGTGGGATGGAACTGCATCATCTCCATGTCCTTCAGCGCGACGCCGGCACGCAGCGCCATCGTCATCCCGTCGCCGGTGCATGCGTACGCGTTCGTGGTGCCGACGTAGAGCCGTCCCGCGCCGCCGGTCGCGAGGATCACGGTCTTCGCGCCGACCGTCTTCAGGCCGCCGTTCATCAGATCCCATGCGATCACGCCCTGGCAGCGGTCCTCGTCCACGACGAGCTTCCACGCGAACCACTCGTCGTAGACGAGGATGTCGCGCTTCATCAGCTGCTCGTAGAGGACCTGGAGCAGGACGTGGCCGGTGATGTCGGCCGCGTACGCCGTGCGTGGCTCGCCCGCGGCGCCGAACGGCCGCTGCGCGATCTTGCCGTCGTCCGTGCGCGAGAAGACCGCGCCCCAGTTCTCGAGCTGGTAGACGTCGTCGGGAGCCTCGTCGCAGAGGATCTCGATCGCGTCCTGGTCGCCGAGGTAGTCGGAGCCCTTGACGGTGTCGAACGCGTGCTTCTCGGGGTCGTCCTCCGAGGCGTTGCCAAGCGCCGCGTTGATGCCGCCCTCGGCCGCGCCCGAGTGGCTGCGGACGGGATGGATCTTGGAGATGATCGCGACGTCCGCGCCGGCGTCGAATGCCTCGATCGCGGCGCGCATTCCCGCGCAGCCGGCGCCGATCACGAGCACGTCGTGCTTCGCGTCCACTGCGGCGGACGCTATCGGATGGGCGCGCCGCTCCGCCTCGTATCAGGCGGCGCTAGAGCTTCAGCCACACCGTCGTGCGCCCCGGGCACGAACGGCGGGAAGGAGCGTCGCTCGCTCCTCCCCCACCGCCGTCCCGCGGCGCCCGGCGGCGGGGGTGCCGCGTCCTAGCCGACCCTCAGCGGCAGCGTCTGTGTCACGGTCGCACCGCCGTACGTGAAAGTGAGCCGAAGGACGAGCCGTCTCCCCTTCAGGTTCCGGCATCGAGAGCGAGCGGCGATTCGCCTGGGCGGCGCTCGCCGGACGCGCTGCGCTGCCGGAACCCCTGCGTGCCGGCGCGTCGGTCGAGAGAGGCGTTGCTGCGCCGCGTCGAGCAGCTTCCGATCGAGGCACGCGAAGCGCTCATCGTCGTTGCGGCTGCCGCAGATGCTCCACACGCCGTACCGTCGGCTCACGAGGTGCTCGGGCTTCCTGCGACGGCACTTCGCGCTGCCGAGGACGAACGCATTCTCGTGCGAGAGCGGAACCTCGCATTTGCACACCCGCTGTATCGCTCGGCCGTCTACCACGCCGCGGACGCGAGCCGCCGCCGCGCCGCGCACCGCGCCCTAGGGCAGGTTCTACGTGCAGCCGCCGACATCGAGCGGGCGGCGTCGCAGCTGACGCGCGGCGCCGAGGCCGCGGACGACGAGGTCGCCGACCTCCTCGAAGACGCCGCGGCAGCTGCGCGAGCCCGCGGCGACGTCGCCGCGGCTGCACGCACCATGGCCGAGGCGGGTTTTACCCCTGAAGGGCGGAGGTCGCGTGGGACTCGAGACGGCGAGACGCGCGTACGACCTCGCGCGGGGAACGGGAACGCCGAGCGAGTTCATTGGGACGCTCGTCCTGTCCGAGATGCTGATCCTCGCGGGGCGAGCGGAGGAGGCCGGAGCCTTCCTGGCCGAGCAGACGCACGGGGTCTGGGCTCGCGCGGCGGCAGCGCGGTGCCACGGACTTCTCGCCGATGCCGCGTCGTTCGAGGGGGCGTTTGCGAAGGCGCTCGCGCTGCACGACCAGACGCCGACGCCGTTCGAGCGGGCCAGGACGGAGCTCTGTCTGGGCGAACGCCGCCGGCGCGAGGGTCGGCGCGTCGATGCACGGCGGCCGCTCCGCTCGGCGCTCGCGACGTTCGAGGAGCTGGGCGCCCGGCCGTGGGCGGACCGCGCGGGGCGGGAGCTTCGCGCGACGGGCGAGACGCGCGTTGGCCGAGTCGAACATGCCGCGGACCGCCTGACGGCGCACGAGCTCCAGGTCGCACTCGTTGTCGCTCGCGGAGCGACGAATCGCGAAGCGGCCTCCGAGCTGTTCCTCAGCCCGAAGACGATCGACTTCCACCTCCGTCAGATCTACCGGAAGCTGGGCATCCGATCGCGTGCCCAGCTTGCGCGGCTCTTCGCGCTGGACGAGGCGTCCGACCCGCCGCGTAGCGGTCGTCAGAGCCGCTCGCGGTCGTTCTAGACGCGCGGCTGCGGCCGCGACGTCTGGCGCGTCGGCGGCGAAGCGCTTCTCGAAGTTGCGCGGAACATCCGCGCCAGCTCCCGCGCCTTGCGATCGTACGCATCGGGGGCCCCCCCACGCCGGGCGCGGCTCGCGCCGGCGCCAGACGACGCCGGGCACCTCCGCGGGGACCTCGAACCCGAAGAGCGCGTCCGTCCGGTACTCGACGTCGTCGAGCGCGTCGGAGAGCGCCGCGCGCAGCAGCGCGCGCGTCGCCGCGATCGGCATCCGCTCGCCCTCGCCGAAGGGGCCGCCGGTCCAGCCCGTGTTCACGAGCCACACGGTCGCGCCGTGCTCCTCGAGCCTGTCGCCCAGCATCCGCGCGTAGACGAGCGGCGGCTGCGGGAGGAACGGCTGCCCGAAGCACGTCGAGAAGGTCGGCTGCGGCTCGGTCACTCCGATCTCGGTCCCGGCGAGCTTCGCCGTGAAGCCCGAGAGGAAGAAGAACATCGCCTGCTCACGCGTCAGCCGCGCGATCGGAGGCAGGATCCCGAAGGCGTCCGCCGTCAGGAAGATCACCGAGGTCGGATGGCCCGCGCGCTTCTCGGGCAGCGCGTTCGCGATCTGCTCGAGCTTGTACGCGGCTCGCGTGTTCTCCGTCTTCGAGTCGTCGTCGAGGTCGAGTACGCCGTACTCGTCGGCGATCACGTTCTCGAGGATCGTCCCGAAGGTCTGCGTCGTCTTGTAGATCTCCGGCTCGGCCTCCGCGGAGAGGCGCATCACCTTCGCGTAGCACCCGCCCTCGAAGTTGAAGATCCCGCCGTCGCTCCAGCCGTGCTCGTCGTCGCCGATGAGCGCCCGCTCCGGATCGGCCGAGAGCGTCGTCTTTCCCGTGCCCGAGAGGCCGAAGAAGACGGCGACCTTGCCGTCGTCGCCGACGTTCGCGGAGCAGTGCATCGGGACGACGCCGTCGAGCGGGAGCCGGTCGTTCAGCACCGTGAAGATCGACTTCTTGATCTCGCCCGCGTAGAACGTCCCGCCGATCAGGACCTCCGTCCGCGACGGGTGGAGCACGATGAAGGTGCCGGTGCGCGTGCCGTCCTCTGCCGGCTCCGCCTCGAGCCCGGGCACGTGGAGCACGAGCGCCTGCGGCTCGAACTCCGCCGCCTCCTCCTCGCTCGGGTCGATGAAGAGCGTCTTCGCGAAGAGGGCGTGGTACGGATGATTCGTGAGCACCCGGACGGCGAGCCGGTGCGCGGGATCAGCGCCGGCGAACGCGTCCACGACGTACAGCGACTCGTGCGCTCCGAGGTGCGCGACGACCTTCTCGCGCAGGCGCTCGTAGCTCTCCTCCGCGAGCGGCTGGTTCACGTCGCCCCACCAGATCCGGTCCTCCGACCCGGGCTCCCGCACGACGAACTTGTCCTTCGGCGAGCGGCCCGTGTGCACACCCGTGTCGACGATCAGCGGCCCGCCTTCGGCGAGTCGGCCGTCGCCGCGCGCAAGCGCGTGCGTGTAGAGGAGCGACGTCGACGGGTTGAGGAAGACGCGGCCCGAGCCGCGGATGCCGTGCTCCTCGAGGTCCGCCCTCGCGTCCGCGGTAGCCGCCATAGCCGCGGGATCCTAGCGATGCGGCGGTATTCGCGGGATTCGACGTGCGCAGGCAACCGGTCAGGGGCTGCGAACTAGTCGAACGTGGACAGCAGCGCGGCTCTGGAGCGGTTCCTGCGCAGCCCGTCGCTGTCGGACGGGACGCGGCGCGCGTACCGCGTCGACGTGGAGGAGTTCTGCTCGTGGTTGCGCACGCGCGGAACTGCGCTCGAGCGCGTGGACGCACGCGCCCTGGCGGATTACGCGGCTCACCTCGGGGCGGCTCGGCCCGGACGTTCGCCGCGACGGCTCGCGCCCGCGACGATCGTGCGGAAGCTGGCCGCGGTGCGCGCGTTCCTGCGCCACGCGCTGGGGCCGGCGCGCGTCCCGGACATCGCCGTGACCCCCCACCGGCCGCGCCGCCTGCCCGACGCGCCGAAGCCGCAGGAGGTGGACGAGGCGCTCGCGGCGCTGGAGGCAGACGGCGCGCTCGGCCTCCGGAACCGCGCGCTCGTCGAGCTCGTCTACTCCGCCGGGCTTCGAAGTGCCGAGGCGGTCGGACTCGATCTCGGCGACGTCGACTTCGAGCAGGAGCTCGTCCGCGTGCGCGGCAAGGGCTCGAAGGAGCGGGTCGTGCCGCTCGGGGAGGAGTCGGCGCACTGGCTCGCGCGCTACCTGCGCGAGGCGCGGCCGCAACTGGCGCGGGGCGCGAACGACGCGCTCTTCCTCTCGACCCGCGGGCGGCGCCTCGACACGAGCACGCTGAGGCGCGTCCTCCCCCACCCGCACCGGCTGCGGCACGCGTTCGCGACGCACCTGCTCGAGGGCGGGGCCGACCTGCGCACGATCCAGGAGCTGCTCGGTCACAGCTCGCTGTCGACGACGCAGGTCTACAGCCACGTCGACGCCCGACGGCTACGCAAGGTCTACGACCGCGCGCACCCGCGCTCGTAGCCGTCGCACGGCGCAGGCGGGCAGGCGAACGCCGCGCCGCGACGAACCAGCCAGAGCCGTGGCCGCTCCTTCCGCCGACCGCGACCTCGACGGCTTCCTCGCGCTCCTCGGGACGCGCCGCGCGCCGCGGACGCTCGCTGCCTCCCGGGGCGACCTCGCGCGCCTTCGCGAATCGCTCGGCGGCCGGGCGCTCGCGACGGCCAGCGTCGAGGACCTGGAGCGCTACATCGCAGAGCTTCGCGCGGCCGGCCTGGCCCCCGCGACGATCGCGCGACGCGCGTCAGCCGCACGCGCGTTCTTCCGGCACCTCGTTCTGCTCGGCGCGCGCGCCGACAATCCAGCCGCCGAGCTCGAGCTGCCGCGGCGCGTCCGCCGGCTGCCGCGGACGCTCTCCGCGGGCGAGGCGGAACGGCTGGTGGAGGCCGCCGCCGGCACGACACCGCGCGCACTCCGCGACCGCGCGCTCGTCGAGCTCCTCTACGGCGCCGGCCTCCGCGTCAGCGAAGCCGCGGGCCTCGAGCGCGGCGCGGTCGATCTCGAGCAGCGGGTCGTGCGCTGCTTCGGCAAGGGCTCGAAGGAGCGCCTCGTTCCGCTCGGGCGGCAGGCTGCGGACGCCGTCCGGCGCTACCTCGCGCACGGGCGCCCCCACCTGGACCGGCGCCACCGGCCCGAGCTCTTCCTCAACGCGCAGGGCGGCGGCCTGACGCGCGCCGGGATCTTCCTGATCCTGCGCCGCCTCGCGGCCAAGGCGGGTCTGGAGCCGGAGCGCGTGCACCCGCACCTGCTCCGGCACTCGTTCGCGACGCACCTGCTGGAGGGCGGCGCCGACCTGAGGAGCGTGCAGGAGATGCTCGGCCACGCCGACCTCGCGACGACGGAGCTCTACACGCACGTGTCCGACCGCCGGCGCCGCGAGCTCTACTTCCAGGCGCATCCGCACGCGCGGCGGCGCGTTTCGGAGCCGACGAAACGGAGATCGACCGAGGCGTGACGACGAGCGCGCAGCTCGTGCCGCTCCTCACCGCGACGAGCGGCGTCGCGTTCCTGATGATGCTGGCGGGCGTGCAGAAGAACGCGCTCGAGTGGCGGCGGCGGAAGCGCAGCTGCCCGTCGTGCGGCCACCGCATCCACGGCCGCACCTGCGGCTGCACCTAGCGCGCGCGGCTCTTGCGCGTCAGCTCCGCTGCGATCTTTCGCGCCGCGGCGCGAAGCTCCGCGTCCTGCTCGTCGTCCTCGGCGAGACCGTTGAGGATGAGGATCGTCGTCCGCTCCGCCGACCCGTGACGCAGCGCCATCATGGCCAGGCGGCGGACGGCACCGTTCGGGTCGTGGCTCGCCAGCTCGTGCAGCAACGGGCGGACCGAGTTCACGGCGCCGGGGTGCTCGCGCGCGAGGAGCTCGAGCGAGAGGAGCGCCGCCCCGCGCGCCGCCGGGCTCTCGTCCTCGAGGCCGCGCCGGAGCAGCTCGAGCTTCTGGCGGAAGCGGAACTGGCCGACGGCTCGGTAGCCGAGCGCGCGCACGCGGTAGTCGCCGTGCCGGACCGCGGCCTCGAGCTCGTCCGCCCACCGGGCGCGCAGGTCGGCGAGCGCGCGCTCGTCGCCACGCTCGGCGAGGGCACTCGCTTCTGCGGCCGCCTCGGCGAGAGTCACGAACCCGCGCGTACGGGAAACGCGCGCGGCTCCGGCCCGACGTACTCCGCGCTCGGGCGGATGATCCTGTTGTCGGCGTGCTGCTCGAGGACGTGCGCCGCCCAGCCGACCACGCGGCTGCACGCGAAGAGCGCCGGGAACATGTCGTTCGGGATCCCGAGGTAGCGGTAGACGACGCCGCCGTACAGGTCGACGTTCGCCCAGAGCCCCTTCTGCTCGTGCGCCTCGCGTTGGACCGCCTCCGCGATCGCGTACCACTTGGGCTCGTTCCCGTTCTCGTTCGCGAGCTGCTGGGCGAGCGCCTGCAGGATCGGCGCCCGCGGGTCGAGCGCGCGGTAGAGCGGGTGCCCGAGGCCGTGCAGGGTCTTCTTCGCCTCGAGCCGGCCGCGGATCGCGTCGCCGACGGCGTCCGCGGAGCCGAACTCCTCGAACATCTCCATCGCGGCCAGGTTCGCGCCGCCGTGGATCGGGCCCTTGAGCGCGCAGATCGCCGCGACGACGGCGGAGTGCATGTCCGCGTGGGTCCCGGCCACGACGCGTGCCGTGAACGTCGACGCGTTCATCTCGTGCTCGGCGTGGAGGATCATCGCGACGTCGAACGCGCGCACCTCCTCCGCCGTCGGCGCCTCGCCGCGGAGCATCGTCAAGAAGTTCTCGGCGTACGAGAGGGACGGATCCGGCGCCACCGCGCCGCGTCCGAGCCGGCGGCGGTGGTAGCGCGCGACGATCGTCGGCAGCTGCGCGATCAGCGACGCGGCCTTGCGCCGTTCCGACTCGCGGTCGGTCGCGCCCTCGTCCGGATCGTCGAACGAGAGCGCGGAGACCGCCGTGCGCAGCGTCTCCATCGGCGACGCCTCGCGCGCGCGCCCGTCGACGATCGCGACGACGGCCGGCGGCAGCTCGCGCGCAGCGAGCTCCTCGCGGAACGCCTCGAGCTGGTCGCTCGACGGGAGCTCGCCCTCGAGCAGCAGGTACGCGACCTCCTCGTACGTCGCGTTCTCCGCGAGGTCGGCGATGTCGTAGCCGCGGTAGCGGAGGATGCCCTGATCCGGGTCGATCGAGCAGATCTCCGTGCGCGCGACGACGACGCCGGAGAGCTCCACGGACTTCTTCGCCATAGCGCGAACGATACCCACAGCGCCGAGCCGCAACCCCTCGTTAGCATCGCGCCGGTGGCGCACCGCGTGATCCTCATCCCGGGCGACGGAACCGGGCCGGAGCTGACGGAGGCGACGCGGCGCGTCCTCGAGGCGACGGGGGTCGACTTCGATTGGGACGTCCGCCACGCCGGCACCGACGTGATGGAGGAGAACGACGGAAACCCGCTCCCCGGCGAGGTGCTGGACGCGATCCGCGAGACGGGCGTCGCGCTGAAAGGGCCGATCACGACCCCGGTCGGCGGCGGCTTCCGCTCCGTGAACGTCGCACTGCGCAAGAGCCTGGACCTCTACGGCCAGGTCCGGCCGTGCAAGACCTACCCGGGCGTGCGCACCCGCTTCGAGCACGTCGACCTCGTCGTGATCCGCGAGAACACGGAGGACCTGTACGCCGGGATCGAGTACGAGCAGGGGACCGACGACGCGCGCGAGCTGATCGAGTGGATCGAGCGCAAGGGCGGCCGGCTCGCGCACCGCGACGCCGGCATCTCGATCAAGCCGATCTCGATCACGGGGACGCGACGCATCGTCCAGTTCGCCTTCGACTACGCGCGCCGCAACGGCCGCCGCAAGGTCACGGCGGTGCACAAGGCGAACATCATGAAGTTCTCGGACGGGCTCTATCTCCGCGTCGCGCAGGAGGTGGCGGCGGAGAACGACGACGTCGAGTTCGACGAGCGCATCGTGGACAACATGTCGATGCAGCTCGTCCAGCGCCCGGAGGAGTACGACGTGCTCGTCTGCCCGAACCTCTACGGCGACGTGATCTCCGACCTTTGCGCGGGGATGATCGGCGGCCTCGGGCTGGCGCCGGGCGGGAATTTCGGCCAGGGGATCGCGATCTTCGAACCGACGCACGGGTCGGCGCCGAAGTACGCGGGGCAGAACAAGGTGAATCCGATGGCGCAGATGCTTTCCGGGATGATGATGCTCCGCCACCTCGAGGAGAACGAGGCGGCGGACGCGCTCGAAGGCGCGATCGCGGAGGTGATCCGCGAAGGCCGCAGCGTCACGTACGACATGAAGCCGTCGCGCGACGACCCGACCGCCGTCGGCACGAGCGCGGTCGCGGACGCGATCGTCGACAAGCTCGGAGCCCGAGTTGCGTAGGAAGGTCACGGTCGTCGGCGCGGGGAACGTCGGCGCCACGTGTGCGCAGGTGCTCGCCCAGCGCGACTACGCCGACGTCGTCCTCGTCGACATCAAGGAAGGCCTCCCGCAGGGCAAGGCGCTCGACATCAACCAGATGGGGCCGGTGCTCGGCTACGAGGCGAGCGTCACCGGGACGAACGGCTACGAGGAGACCGCGGGGTCGGACGTGGTCGTGATCACGGCGGGCCTCCCGCGCTCGCCCGGGATGAGCCGCGACGACCTCGTGACGACGAACGAGAAGATCGTCGGCTCCGTCACCGAGCACGCGGTCGCGCAGTCGCCGGACGCGACCCTCGTCGTCGTCTCGAACCCGCTCGACGCGATGTGCCACGTCGCGAAGAACGTCTCCGGGTGGCCGAAGGAGCGCGTGTTCGGGATGGCCGGGATCCTCGACACGGCGCGGTTCTCGACCTTCATCGCGTGGGAGACCGGCACCTCGGTCAAGGACGTGACTGCGATGGTGCTCGGCGGCCACGGCGACCAGATGGTGCCGGTCGTCTCCGCGACGACCGTCGGCGGCGTCCCGCTGACGAAGCTCGTCGCGGCCGACCGGATCGAGGCGATGGTCGAGCGGACGCGCAAGGGCGGCGGCGAGATCGTCAACCTCCTCGGCACGTCCGCGTGGTACGCACCCGGCGCGGCCGCGGCGCAGATGGTCGACGCGATCTGCCTCGACGAGAAGCGGCTGCTGCCGTCCACCGCGTACCTCGAGGGCGAGTACGGCATCGACGGCCTCTACATGGGCGTGCCCGTCAAGCTCGGCCGCGGCGGCGTCGAGGACATCGTGGAGCTCGACCTGAGCGACGAGGAGCGCGGGTGGCTGGCGGAGTCGGCCGACGCGGTGCGCGACGCCGCCTCCGTGCTCGGGCGGTAGCACCTCGATGGACCTCGGGCTCCGCGGCCGCACGGCCATCGTCTGCGGCGCGTCGTCGGGAATCGGGCTGGCGGTCGCCGAGGCGCTGGCCGAGGAGGGCGCGAACGTCTCGATGTTCGCGCGGAGGCGCGAGCTGCTGGAGCGCGAGGCGGAGCGCATCGGCGCGCTCGCCGTCCGCGGCGACCTCACGAACCCGCGCGACCTCGAGCGACTCGTCGAGCGCACGGTAGACGCGTTCGGCGCCGTGGACGTGCTCGTGAACAACGGCGGCGGACCGCCGCGGGGCCCCGCGCTCGACCTCAGCGACGAGGCGCTCGAGAGCGCCGTCGAGCTGCTGCTCCTGTCCGCGGTGCGGACGACGCGGCTCTGCCTTCCGTACCTCGGGCGGAGCGGACGCGGGCGCGTGATCAACATCGAGTCGAGCTCGATCCGCGAACCCGTGGACAATCTCGCGCTCTCGAACGCGATCCGCCCGGGGATCGCCGGATGGGCGAAGACCCTCGCGCGCGAGGTCGGGCCGAGCGGCGTGACCGTGAACACGATCGCGCCCGGCCGGATCGACACCGAGCGGCTCAAGGAGGTCTACCCGAAGGGCCCGACCGAGGACGACCTGAAGCCGATCCCGCTGCGCCGCCTCGGTAGTCCGCGCGAGCTCGCGGACGTCGTGTGCTTCCTCGCCTCCGACTGCGCGAGCTACGTGACCGGCACCGTCGTTTCCGTCGACGGCGGGCTCGCGCGCGGGATCCTCTGAGCAGGCACCGAATCGCGCGCGTGCGCACGAAGCTCCTCACCCCGGGACGACTCGCCGCTGCTGGCGCGGTCCTGGCGGTTGCCGTCGTCGCGGCGCTCTTCCTGACGCCGTCGAGCAGCACCTACATCTTCCTCCCGGACCGCGCGCACCCGGTCGAGCCGCTCGTCGAGGTCGAGGGCGGACAGGCGCCGCGGGACGGCGGCGGGATCTTCTTCGTCGACATCATCGTCCGGCAGGCCACCGTGCTCGAGCGGCTCCTCCCCGCGGTGCGAGAGGAGGGCTCGGAGCTCGTTCCCGCGCACCGGATCAACCCGACGAGGGTCCCGGAGGACGAGCGGCGGCGGCGGAACCTGCGCGAGATGCGCCGCTCGCAGGTCGTCGCGGGCGCCGTCGCGCTGCGCGAGCTCGGCTACGACGTGAAGGCGAAGCCGACGGGCGCGCTCGTGACGGACGTCCTCGCGGACGCGCCGGCCTCCGGGAAGCTGAAGCCGGACGACGTCCTCGTCGGCGTCGGCGACGAGAGGGTGCGCTCGCCGCAGGAGCTCCGGCGCCTGCTGACGCGGCGAGATCCCGGCGCGACCGTCTCGCTCCGCGTCCGCCGGGAGGGGCGGGTCCGGCGCGTCTCCATCCGTACCGTCGCAGCTCCCGACGAGCCCGCCCGTCCCGTGATCGGCGTCCTCGTCGACCAGGCCGCTGACGTCGATCTCCCGCTCTCGGTGAAGATCGACTCGCGCGGCGTCGGCGGCCCCTCCGCCGGCCTCGCGTTCGCCCTCGACGTGCTCGAGGAGCTCGGGCGCGACGTCGACCGGGGGCAGAAGGTGGCCGTAACGGGCGCGCTCGCCCTCGACGGCGACGTGCTCCCGATCGGCGGCGTGCGCCAGAAGACGGTGGGCGTCAAGCGGGCGGATGTCGACGTCTTCGTCGTACCGGCTGGGGAAAACGCAGTTGAAGCCCGTCGCTATGCCGGTGACGTGCAGATCATCCCGGTGAAGACTTTTCAACAGGCGTTGCAGAAGCTGGCAACGCTGAAGAGAAAGTAGCAGCTAAGCGTAGATTCCGGCAGTTTCGTCGGCGCCGGAAATTCCACCTTTTTCGTCCGCGGCGGGCTTGATTCGCGCGCGCCGCTCCCTATGATCCCGCCTGTCGAGACGGGAGCGAACATGGAGCAGATGGACTTATGAGCAAAAGAGTTGAAGCAACGTGCGATGATTGCTACTTCCGCCGCGCGTCCCTCTGCGCGCTCGTCGGGGACATGCCCTGCCCGACGTTCCGCGCGTGCGCGCGCGGGACGCTGACGCCGCCGCGGCAGCCGCGCCTCGTCGCGCGGCCGGTCCGCCCGCTCCAGCACGCCACCGCCTGACGCGACGACCTACGCGTGCGCGCCGGCGACGTCGGCCGCGAGCCGCGCGACCTCGGTCGGCGAGGTGCCGACGCGGACGCCGCACGCCTCGAGCGCTCGCTTCTTCGCCTCTGCCGTTCCGGACGAGCCCGAGATGATCGCGCCCGCGTGCCCCATGGTCTTCCCGGGCGGCGCCGTGAAGCCGGCGATGTACGCGACGACGGGCTTCGTCATGTGCGCCTCGATGAAGCGCGCCGCCTTCTCCTCCTCCTCGCCGCCGATCTCGCCGACCATCACGACGTACTCGGTCTCGTCGTCCGCCTCGAACTTCTCGAGCACGTCGACGAAGGACGAGCCGACGATCGGGTCGCCGCCGATCCCGACGATCGTCGAGTTGCCGAGCCCGAGCTGCGTCAGCTCGTGCCCGATCTGGTAGGTGAGCGTCCCGGAGCGGCTGACGAGGCCGATCGACCCCGGCGAGAAGATCTCCGCGGGGATGATGCCGACGTTCGCCTTCCCCGGCGAGAGCGCGCCGGGGCAGTTCGGCCCGAGCATCGTCACGCCCTTCGGCCGGATGTACGCGTAGATCCGGAGCATCTCGTGCGCCGGCAGACCCTCCGCGATGCAGATGACGGTGCGAATGCCCGCGTCGACGGCCTCGTAGATCGCGTCGGCGGCGAACCGCGCCGGGACGAAGATCATCGACGTGTTCGCGTGCGTCTCGGCGACGGCGTCGGCAACCGTGTCGAAGACGGGGATGCCGTCCACGTCCTGCCCACCCTTCCCCGGCGTCACGCCCGCGACGACGTTCGTCCCGTAGCGCTTGTTGCGCGTGCCGTGGAACGAGCCCTCGCTGCCCGTGAGGCCCTGAACGACGAGGCGCGTCTCGTTGTCGACGATGATCGCCATCTACCTGCGGCCCCGGAGAAGGATCGCGGGGCGGCGGATCAGGTGGCCGTCGACGAGATCCGCGACGAGCTCGAGGACCCGCGCCGCTTCCTCGCCCGCGCAGCCTGTGAGCTCGAGCCAGCGGTCGACGGCGACGAACCGGTCGAGGAAGCGCCCGTCGTCGACGAGGTGGCCGGCGCGCTCGAACAGCGCGCGCCACTCGCCCTCGCCGTAGCAGCGCACATGCGACGGATCGCGCAGTCGGGCCGCCTCCTCCGCCGCCTCGCCCACGTGGAGCTCGTCCTCCACGAGCACGAGCTCGCGGCTCGTCCGCGCCAGCTCGCGCATCGCCGCGTCCACGTCCTCGAAGTGGTGCGGCGCGATGCGGCAGGCGACGACGTCGAAGGACGCGTCCGCGAACGGGATGTCCTCCGCGCGCGCGAGCACGTCCGCGCGCATTCCGGGCGCGGGATCGAGCGTCACGACGTCGAAGCCCTCTTCGCGCAGCCGGCGCGCGAGGTGGCCGCCGCCGGTCGCGACGTCGAGCGCCGTGCGCCCCGCAGCGGAACGAGCCCACTCCGCGAGAAGCTCGAGGTCGGCGCCTTCCGAGTGCAGCGCGCTCGTCCTGTACGCGTCGGCGCGCTCGCTCCAGAGCCCCGCGGCGCTCATCGCGCGAACTCCACCGCACGCCCCGCCGCCTCGAGCATCGTCGGCTCGGCGTGCAGGTTCGGCGGGCTCGCCTCCGCGAGGATCTCCCGCCCCTCCTCGGCGTTCGTGCCGTCGAGGCGGACGACGATCGGGTGCTCGATCGTCATCCGGTCGAGCGCCTGCAGGATCCCGCGCGCGACCTCGTCGCAGCGCGTGATCCCGCCGAAGATGTTGAAGAAGATGGAGCGCACCTGCGGGTCGGCGCCGATCACCTCGAGCGCGTCCACGACGCCTTGCGCGTCGCCGCCGCCGCCGAGGTCGCAGAAGTTCGCCGGGCGCCCGCCGGCGAGCGCGATCACGTCCAGCGTCGACATCACGAGCCCCGCGCCGTTCCCGAGGATGCCGACCTCGCCGTCGAGCTTGACGTAGGTGACGCCCTTCTCGCGCGCGGCGCGCTCCTCCGCCGGCGCCGCGTCGAGGTCGCGCATCTCCGCGATCTCGGGGTGCTTGTAGAGCGCGTTGTCGTCGACGCTGAACTTCGAGTCGAGCGCCTTCACCTCGCCCTGCGGCGTCACGATCAGCGGGTTCACCTCGCAGAGCATCGCGTCGCAGCCGACGAACGCCTCGTAGAGCTTCCCGACGAGCGCGAGCACCTGCTTCTGCTCGTTCGGGTCGTCGATCCCGGCGCCGTAGATCAGGCGGCGTGCCTGGTACGGCTGGAAGCCCTCCAGCGGGTCGACGTGCAGCCGCGCGAGCGCCTCGGGGCTCTTCTCCGCGACCTCCTCGATGTCGATCCCGCCCTGCGTCGTCAGCATCAAGAGCGGTTTCTTCGCGCCGCGGTCGAACGTGATCGAGAGGTAGTACTCCTTCGCGATCTCCGAGGCGCGCTCGATCCAGAGCTTCCGCACGACGTGGCCGCGGATGTCGAGGCCGAGGATCTGCTCCGCCTTCGCGCGCGCGTCGTCCGGGCCTTCGGCGAGCTTGATCCCGCCGGCCTTGCCGCGCCCGCCGGTCAGCACCTGCGCCTTGACGACGACCTGGCCGCCGAGCTCCTCCGCGGCCGCGCGCGCCTCGTCCGGCGTCGTCGCGAGCCGCCCCTCCGAGACGGGGATCCCGTAGCGCCGGGAGAGCTCCTTGCCCTGGTACTCGTAGAGGTCCAAGCCGCGCGGCAGTCTACTGAGGCCGGCCCGGTTTGCGGTCGGGTCGTCGCGCGCATACAGCGGGCGCTTGTGCGAGCTCGAAAGGAGGAGCGATGGAGGACGAGCGGACGACGCTGAGCGACGACGAGATCGGCACGGTCGGCGGCGAGAGCGAAGGGGAGACCGGCGACGCGGACGCCGACGACATGGACAACGACGCTGACGACCAGGACGCGGACGCGGACGACGCCTGACGGCCGCGCGCTCGCGCGCGCGATCGACCCGGTCGGAGCGGACGAGTTCCTCTCCGACTACTGGGAGCAGAGGCCGCTGCACGTCGCGCGCGGCGAGGAGGGGCGCTTCGACGACGTCCTCTCCGCGCGCGACGCTGCGCGGCTGCTGGAGGAGCCGGGGCTGCGCTCCCCCGCGTTCCGGCTCGTGAAGGCGGGGGCGCGGATCGAGACGCGCTCGTACACGGAGGACGTGCCGTGGCGCCCGACGGCGTTCACGGGAACAGCGAAGGTGCCGCGCGTGCTCGCGGAGGTCGAGGCCGGCGCGACGGCGGTCCTCCAGGGACTGCACCTGAACTGGACGGCGGCGGCGATCTACTGCCGCGAGCTCGAGGCGCTGCTCGAGCACCCGGTGCAGGCGAACGCATACCTCACGCCGCGGCGCTCGCAGGGGCTCCCGGTGCATCACGACACGCACGACGTCTTCGTCCTCCAGGTGGCCGGCTCGAAGCGGTGGCTCGTCTACGAGCCCCTCCTCGAGCTGCCGCTGAAGGACCAGCGCTACTCGCCCGACCTCGGCGTCTCCGGAGAGCCGACGCTGGACGTCACGCTCCGCGCCGGCGACACGCTGTACCTGCCCCGGGGCTGGCTCCACGAGGCGCTGACGTCTGCCGACGACTCGCTGCACGTCACGATCGGCGTCAACGCGTACACGTGGCTGGACGCGCTGCGCGACGCGCTCGAGCGCTGCGGGGACGACGTCGCGTTCCGGCGTGCCGTGCGCACGGACGGCGACGGCGGCGCAGAGCTACGCGACGCGCTCGCGGCGCGGCTCGAGCCCGGCGAGGTGGCCGACGCGATGCGCGAGCGCTTCGTCCGGACGCGGCGGCCGATCCTGGACGGGCAGCTCGACGAGCTCCGGCGCGTCCACTCGCTGGCGGCGGACGCGACCGTCGCGCGGCGCTCGACCGTCGTCGCGGACTTCGACGGGGCCGTGCTCGCGTTCGAGGGCAAGCGTTTGACGTTCCCCGCGCACGCGCGCGCGGAGGTGGAGGCGCTCGTCGCCGCGGAAGGGCCGGTTCGGCTCCGCGAGCTTCCCGGACGGCTCGACGCCGCCGGTCGCCTCGTGCTCGCGCGGCGGCTCGTCCGCGAGGGCTTCCTCCGCGTCGTCGGCTGAACCGGCGAACACGCCCGCCTCAGGGCTCGCCGTATAGTCGAAGGGCAGTGGACGTTCCTGAAGCGCCAGTCGAAGCCACCGAGCACGGACTCGTCTGCAAAGGCGAAGGATGGTTCGTTGTGAACGCGTGCGAGATGCGCTGGTACGAGTCCGAAGGATGGGGCAAGCACTCGAACTTCGGCGGCGACACGCTGTTCGAGCAGCTCGGATTCGGAATCCAGGTCCTCGGCCCGGGGCAGCCGATGTCGATGTACCACTGGGAGAGCGACCAGGAGGACTTCCTCGTGCTCTCCGGAACCGCGACGCTGATCGTCGAAGGGCAGGAGCGACCTCTCGTGCAGTGGGACTTCGTCCACTGCCCCCCGTACACGGAGCACACGATCGTCGGCGGACCGTGCATCGTGCTCGGCGTGGGATCGCGTGAGCGCCACACCGAGATCGGCCCCGACGGACGCCGACGCGGCCGTGAAGGCGAAAGCGCCTACACCGTGAACGAGACGGCCATCCGGTACGGCGCGGGAATCGAGCCGGGAACGCCACAGGACGAGGCGTACAGCCGCTTTCCGCCTCGCACTCCGGTGCGGTACGGCGGCTGGCTCGACGAGCTCTCCTAGCGGCCGACGTCGCCGGTCAACTCGCGAGGACCCTCCGAGTCGGCCGCGCGCACGTCGTGCGCCGTCGCGACGTACCGCCGCGCTCGCTTCGGCGTCGTCGCGCGGCACGTGAGGAACTCCTCCTCGGCCACCCGAAGCTCGACGCGCACCTCGTGGACGACCCCTGCGAGCTCGGCGAGCAGCTCGACGCGCCAGGCATCGGCGCCGTCGCGGCGGGCGGCGACGAGGCGAAGGTCGAAGAAGCCGGCGAGGCCCGTCTCGCGACGGACGTGCAGCTCCGCGGCCTGAACCGGAAACGCGTGGCAGGAACGCCCGCGGTAGCGGTCGAGGTCGATTCGCCCCGTGCGGTACGCGGAGAGCAGCGCCTCGACGTGCCCGGGCGCGACGCGCCCGAAGTAGACGCCTTCCGGAAGGCAGACGAGGTTGCCGGCGAAGCGGTCGCCGCCGACGTGGCTCGACTGCCACACCCACGCGGCGCTCGTGCCGGCGTGCAGCGCCTCGCACAGCGCCTGCCCGTAGCGCGCGCAGCAGCGGTCGCGCTTGCCGTGCGTGCACACGAGGAGCAGCGGGTGGCGGAGGGGCTCGCCGAGGGGCGGCGTCTCGCCGCGAAGCGCGGCTGCGAAGTCGATGTCCAGCAGGTCCGGGTGCGACTCGAGCTCGAGCGCGCGGAAGCGGCTGCCACGATCCGCCGTCGCGCCGTAGACGACGCGCACGCGGTCGCGCCGCCCCTGCGGCGGCTGCTTCACGAGCAAGAGGCGCGAGTGCGGTAGCCGCTCGAGCTGCTCGGCGAGGTGCGCGCGCAACCGGCCCGCGAAAATCGACGCGTCCAGCGGGTCGTACGGCCAGTAGCCGCCGTACTCGACGAGGAGCCAGTGCTCGACGCGGCTCGCGGTGGCCGCCAGCGACTCTCCGCGCGCCTCGGAGACCTCGGCGCAGAGCGGCCGGAGGCTGAGCGCGGACTCCGTCACTCGCTCGAGACGACGCAGATGACCTGGCCCGTCGCCACCGGCTGCCCCGCCGCGACGGAGAGCTGCGAGACGACGCCGTCCCGGTGCGCGTGCACCTCGTTCTCCATCTTCATCGCCTCGACGATGCAGAGCACCTGCCCCGCCCGAACCTCGTCGCCGTCGGCGACCTCGACCGCCAGGACCGTCCCCTGCATCGGGCTGACGACGCTGTCCGCCGCGGCACCGCCCGCGCCCGCGCCGCGCGCGCGCTCCCGGCGCCGGCGCGCGAGCTCCGCCCACGGCGGCTGCGGCTCGAGCAGCTTCACGGTGAAGCGGCGCCCGCCGACCTCCACGGCGCGGACGCGGTCGCGCACTCGTCCGTCCGAGGCTGCCGTTATCGTTGTCTCGTGAGACAACTGCTCCGCACGCTGTGCCAGCAGCTCCGACTCGACGAGGCCGTGGCACGTCTCGCCGTCTGCGAAGCACGGGTGCGAGAGGAGCGCGCGGTGGAAGCCGAGCAGCGTCTTCACGCCGCCGATCTCGAACTCGTCGAGCGCGCGCAGCATCCGCCGCCGCGCGTGCTCGCGGTCGCGACCGTGGACACAGAGCTTCGCGATCATCGGGTCGTAGAGCGGCGAGATCTCGGCGCCGGCGGTGACGCCGGAGTCGACGCGCACGCCGGGCCCGGCCGGCTCGCGGTAGCTCGTAATCCGCCCCGGGCTCGGGAGGAAGCCCGCCGACGGGTCCTCGGCGTTGATGCGGCACTCGATCGCGTGGCCCGCGAGGCGCACGTCCTCCTGGCCCAGCGAGAGCGGCTCGCCCGCCGCGATCAGCACCTGCTCGCGAACGAGGTCGAGTCCCGTCACGAGCTCCGTCA
Organism: Gaiellaceae bacterium; assembly: GCA_030446625.1. Lineage (GTDB taxonomy): Bacteria > Actinomycetota > Thermoleophilia > Gaiellales > Gaiellaceae > JAUJMY01. The sequence continues at coordinate 2,596 of JAUJMY010000024.1, read as the reverse complement.
CGGTGTGCTCCACCTGGATGCGCGTGTTCATCTCGAGGAAGAAGTACTCGCCGTCCCGCGACAGGAGCCCCTCGACTGTCCCGGCGGAGCGGTAGCCGACCGCGCGCGCCGCGTCGACGGCGATCGCGCCGATCCGCTCGCGCAGCGCCTCGTCGACCGCAGGCGAGGGGGTCTCCTCCACGAGCTTCTGGTGCCGGCGCTGGATCGTGCAGTCACGCTCGCCCAGGTGGATCACGTTCGCGTGCGCGTCGGCAAGGATCTGGACCTCGACGTGCCGCGGATCCTCGAGGTAGCGCTCGACGTAGACCGTCGCGTCGGAGAAGTAGGCCTCCCCCTCGCGCCGCGCGGACTCGAACGCGCGCTCTGCTTCGTCGGCTCCGCGGACGACCTTGAGCCCCTTGCCGCCGCCGCCGGCGGACGCCTTGATCGCGATCGGCCACCCGAGCACGTGCCCCAGGCGGATCAGCTGCTCCGGGGACTCGAGCGGCTCCGTCGTCCCGGGGACGATCGGCACGCCGGCGGCGCGCATCCGCTCCCGCGCCGCGATCTTCGAGCCCATCGCTTCGATCGCCTCCGGCGGCGGTCCGATCCAGACGAGCCCCGCTGCGGCACACGCGCGCGCGAACGTGGCGTTCTCGGCGAGGAACCCGTACCCGGGGTGGACGGCCTCCGCGCCGGCACGCCGTGCGACGTCGAGGAGCAGCTCACCGTTCAGGTAGCTCTCGGACGCCGCGGCGCCGCCGATCCCGTACGCCTCGTCCGCGAAGGACACGTGGGCGGCGGCCGCGTCGGGGTCGGAGTACACGGCGACGCAGCCGATCCCGAGCTCGCGCAGCGTGCGGAAGACGCGGATCGCGATCTCGCCGCGGTTCGCCACGAGCACCTTCGAGAAAGGAGGCACGGCGCACATATTCTCTTGCGCGTGGGTCTGCCCGATCAGCTGACGGTCGCGCGCATCGTGGCCGTGCCGATCGTCGTCCTGCTCTACGAGCTCGACTTCCCCGACCACAACCTGTGGGCGACGGCGTTCTTCGCTGCCGCGATGGCGACCGACTTCTTCGACGGACGGATCGCGCGGAGTCGCGGCCGCACGTCCGCGCTCGGGACGCTCCTCGATCCGATCGCGGACAAGATCCTCGTGCTCGCGGTCCTGATCGCGCTCGTCGACCAGGCGGTCTTCCCCGGGTGGATGGTCGCCGTGATCGTCGCGCGCGAGTTCCTCGTCTCCGGGCTGCGGCTCGCCGCGATCGAGCGCGGCGTCGTCCTGCACGCGCGCGACCTCGGCAAGCTGAAGACGTGGTCGCAGGCGGTCGCGGCGGCGGTCGGCGGGCTCACGGCCGCGGGCGCGTGGACGAACGACGTCGCGTGGTGGGCGCTCCTCGTCGCGCTCGTGCTGACGCTCGTCTCCGGCCTCGACTACGCGCGCGCCGCGCCACGGCTGCTGCGCGGTGGCGCGGTGGCCTAGCTCGCGCTACCTGTCGCCGTCGTCGTCGAGGCCGCGGCCGCTCTCGCGCCAGCGGCTCGCGTACGGCCGCGCGGCGCGTGAATCCTCCTCGCGCAGCGCGGTCTCGAGCGCCTCCCGCTCGTCCTCGTCGGGCTCCGGGTGCACCTCGTAGAGCACGACGGCATTAAAGCCGCGCCCGGGCGCGGACGATAGGACGCAGATGCGCCGCCACGCTCTCCTCGTCGCGCTCGCCGCGGTTGTGCTCGCGACGGCTCCTGCCGGCGCCGCGAAGCCGGCGGCGGCATCGTGGGCGCAGCCGGAGATCCGCAGCGTCGTCGCCCGCGGCCTCATGGCGCCGGACGTCGCGTCCTTCCGCCCCGACGACGCGCTGACGCAGCGCGAGCTCGCGGACCTGGCGGCCGGGCTCAGCGGCAAACCGCCCGCGAGCGCCGCGAACCCGTCCGCGCCCGTTTCGATGGCGAATCTCAACTCGCAGCTCGTCCGCGGCCTCGGCCTCGCCGACACCGCGTCTCGCTTCGCGCAGGCCGCGCGCGCAGCCGGGCTCGCACCGCCGAGCCGGTTCGGGACGGAGGTCGTGGCTCGGCTGCTGGGGCTCCGGAAGAACCACGCGGCTGCGCACGACGCGCTCGAGCGCCTGCCGAAGGACGCGGCGACGCGTGCCGAGGCCGCATACTCGGCCGCGCGCATCCTGCGCTTCACGGGCACCGAAGTCGAGTCGGTGCGCTCCGCGGGAGCGGCGTTCGCGCTCCCGGTGCTCACCTCGCTCCAGCGCCGTGTGCTGACGACGGCGTTCGGCCTCGTCGGTTTCCCGTACGTGTGGGGCGGCGAGAGCGAACTCGCCGCGCCCCGCGGCGGTCCGCTCGGCGCGCAGGCACAGGGCGGCTTCGACTGCTCCGGCTTCGTCTGGCGCGTCTACAAGCTGCAGCCATACCTCGAGTCCCCCGCCCACGCGGCCGTGCTCCGCGGCCGCCAGAGCATGGCGTTGAGCGGCGAGGTCGGAGCACACGGAAGCAACCCCCACCGACGACACCTACAAGATGACAAACAAACAAACTGCACCCATACAAATCTTGTCCCGCCCGCGCCGTGCCCCGAACCTCGACTTCTCCGCTCCCACTCTGAGTGCTTGAT
>JAUJMY010000002.1 GCA_030446625.1 Gaiellaceae bacterium | reverse complement strand
AACCCCGATTCACGGCTCCAGAGGCCGTTGTCTTGCCATTAGACGAGCCCGGAACGGGTGCCCGCGAAGAATAGCGGCAGAACCGCTCGCTTCTTGAGCCCTACGCCGCGGCCTGCTCGGCCCAGTCGCGGTACAGCCGCCAGTAGGCGCCCTCCATGGTGAGCAGCTCGTCGTGCGTGCCCTGCTCGGCGATCCGGCCGTGGTCGAGCACGACGATCCGGCCCGCCTGACGGATCGTCGACAGCCGGTGCGCGATGACGATCGCCGTGCGGCCGGCGAGCAGGCGGCGCAGGCCGGTCTCGATCCGGCCCTCGGTGTGGAGGTCGACGTTCGACGTCGCCTCGTCGAGGATCACGATCCGCGGGTCGGCCAGCAACGCGCGCGCGAAGGCGACGAGCTGGCGCTGGCCGGCGGAGAGCTGGATCCCGCGCTCGCCGATCTCGGTGTCGAGCTGCGCTGGCAGCGCCCGCACGTAGTCGTCGACGCCGACGCCCCGCAGCGCGGCCCACACCTCGTCCTCGGTCGCCTCCGGGCGGCCGAAGCGGATGTTGTCGGCGATCGTCCCGCTGAACAGGAACGGGTCCTGCAGGACGACCCCGAGCTGGCGCCGGTAGCTTCGGAGCTGGACGTCGCGCAGGTCTCGCTCGTCGACGCGGATCGCCCCCTCGTCGGGGTCGTAGAAGCGCCCGATCAGCTTCGCGAGCGTCGACTTGCCGCCTCCCGACTCTCCGACGAGCGCAATGCAGCCACCCGGCGGCACGTGGACTTCGACGGCCTGGAGGACCGGCGTCTCGCCGTAGGCGAACGTGACGCGGTCGATGTCGATCCGGCCGTCGAGCCGCGGCAGCCGCTCCGCGCGCGAGCGGTCGCGCAGGTCCGGCTGCGCGTCGAGGACGGAGGTGATCTTGCCCATCGCGGCCGACGCCGACTGGACCTGCCCGAAGAGCTCCGAAAGCTCCTGCAGGGGCTGGAAGACAAGCGCGAGCAGGCCGACGGCGGCGATCAGCGTGCCGACGGTGAGCGTCCCCCCGGCGTGGAACGTCGCGCCGACGTAGAGCACCGCGATCGTGGCGACCACGCCGAGCCACTCGATTGCCGGGAAGAAGACCGACATCAGCCGCTGCGCGACCGTGTTGCTCTCCAGGTTCTCGCGGTTCAGCTTGTCGAACTCGCTGCGGACCGCGCGCTCGCGGTTGAACGCCTGGACCACGGCCATGCCCGCGATCGACTCCGCGATCTGCGCGGTGACCGACGAGATGCGCGTCCGCACGTCGGCGAACGCCTCGCCCGCGCGGCGCTGGAACCAGCGCACGACGAGGATTCCCGGCGGGAGCACGACGAGCGCGACGAGGCCCAGCCGCCAGTCGAGGACGAACAGGCCGATCACGGCGGCAACGAGCATGAGGACGCTGCTGACGACAGTGGCGAGCCCCTGCGAGAGCACGTCAGACAGTGCGTCCACGTCGCTCGTCAGGCGCGCGATGATCCAGCCCGCGCGCTGCTCCGAGAAGTAGCGCAGCGAGAGCGACGTCAGGTGCTGGAAGAGGTCGCGCCGCAGGTCGAGGACGATCTCCTGCCCGAGCGTCGTGACGCCGCGCCAAACGAACGTCCCGAGCACCCAGCCGACGGCGTTCACTGCGACGTAGACGCCGACGAGGAGCGTCAGCCGCGTCACGTCGCCCGCGCGCGCGGCGTCGACGGCGCGTCCGACGAGCAGCCAGCCGGTGACGGGCGCCGCCGCCGCGAGGGCCGAGGCGACAGCGAGGACCGGGATCCGCCGCCCCTTTCCCTCCGTGTAGCGCCAGAGGCGCGTGAGGCCGGTGCGGTGTCTACGCGGCAACGACTTCGTCCCCGAACAGCTTTGAGAAGAGCCCGTCGCCCGCGAGCAGGTCGCCGGGCCGTCCGTCCTGGACGATCCGGCCGCCGTCGAGCACGACGGCGCGGTCCGCCACCTCGACCGTCGAGAGCCGTTGCGTCGCGATCAGCACGGTCTTTCCCTCGACCGCGGGGCGCAGGTTGTCGACGAGCAGCCGCTCCGTCTGCGTGTCGACCGCGGACATCGGATCGTCGAGCACGAGGACGCGCGCGCCGGCCACGAGGGCGCGCGCGAGCGCGACGCGCTGGCGCTGCCCGCCGGACAGGTTGACGCCTCGCTCGCCGATCAGCGTGTCGTAGCCGTCGGGCAGCTCCTCGGCGAACCCGCTCACGCCGGCCGCGTGGCACGCCGCGAGCACCTCGTGCCACGGCGCGTCCGGCCGGGCCGCCGTCAGGTTCTCGCGCAGCGGCACGGAGAAGAGGATCGGGCGCTGCGTCACGAGCCCGACCGCCGAGCGGAGGTCCGCCAGCCGAACGTCGCGGACATCCACGCCGCCGACGAGCACCCGCCCCTCGGTCGCGTCGTAGAAGCGCGGCAGCAGGTTGAGCAGCGTGGTCTTCCCCGCACCCGTCGAGCCGCAGACGGCGACGATCTGGCCGCGCTCGATCGCGAGGTCGACGCCCTTCAGCACCGTCCCGCCGGTCGGGTAGCGCGCGTGGACGCTCTCGAAGCGGACGTCGAGCGGCCCGTCCGGCAGGCGCCGCGGGTTCTCCGGCTCGGGGAGCGCCGGGATTCCCTCGAGCCACGCGAAGCTGCGCCCCGCCGAGGCGACGGCGCGCTGACCGACGTTCGTGATCCAGCCGAGCGCCTCGAGTGGCCAGACGAGCTGGAGCAGGAGCGTGATGAAGAGCGCGAACTCACCCGACGTCATCTCGCCGCGCGCGACCTGCCGCCCGCCGACGAGCAGCACGGTCGCGATCGCGAGCGTCGGGACGAAGATCAGGCCCGGCAGGAACCGCGCTTCGACGTCCGCCTGCTGGACCGAGACGTCCCGAACCGAGCCCGCGTGCCCGCCGAAGCGCGTCTGCACGTCGTCCTCGCGGCCGAACGCCTGCACCATCTCCATGCCGACGACGGCCTCGCCGGTCGCCTCGGTGAGGTCGCCCTTCCGCTCCTGCACCTCCCGCGAGAGCGGATGCACGCGGCGCGCGAACGCGTATGCGAGCAGGCCGACGAACGGCATAGCGACGCCGGACGCGAGCGCAAGGGGCGGGCTCACCGCGACGAGGATCACGGCCGCGCCGACGATCATCATCGCGCTCTGCGCACCCTGGACGAGACCCCAGCCGATGAAGTAGCGGATCGGGTAGAGGTCGTTCGTCGCGCGCGAGAGCACCTGTCCCGTCGGGTGGTGGTCGTAGAACGCGCGCGGGTAGCGCAGGTAGGCGTCGTAGAGGAGCTCGCGCATTCGCGCCTCGACGCGGATGCCGATGCGCGCCGTCGCGAAGCGGCGGACGTAGTTGACGAAGAAGCGCGCGGACGCGACGAGCAGGATCAGCGCGAGGTACGGGAGCAGCTTCCCGCGGTCGCGGGGCACGACGGCATCGTCGATCACGTACTGGATCAGCTTCGGGATCGTGAGCGAGAGGCCCGTGAACGCGAGCGCGCAGACGAACCCGAACGCGGCCAGCCGCCACTCGCCGCGCCACAGGCGGAGCAGCCGGCGCATCGTCGGCCAGAGCGTCAAGTCGGCTGGGTCGAAGCGGTTCCTGCTCATCGTTCCTCGGTCGTCGGGACGTGCACGTGCAATCCGCCCGGGCGCGCCGTTCTGCGGCCCGAGCCGGCGGAGGCCTCAGGCCGTGGGCGCCGCGGCGCTCGCGCGCCGGGGCGGCTGTCGGCCCGGAGCTACCGCGGCGGGACGCTCGCGCGCGCCGTCACGGCGTTGAGTGCGATCGGCATGCGCATTGCGTCCCTCCTTCTGCCAAGCGGGTCGACGAAGCACGCCACGATAGCAGCAGGCTGTGCGACGCTTCAAAACGGCGATGAGCCCGATCAAGACGTTCGGCCAGGTCGACGAGCGCAGCCTCGACCAGCTGAAGCGCTGCATGGCCGCGGGCGACGCCGACTTCGGTGTCCTCTGTGCCGACCACCACCCCGGGTACTCGCAGCCGATCGGGGGCGGGATCGCCTACGAAGGACACGTTTCGCCGAGCGGCGTCGGCTTCGATATCGGCTGTGGTAACAAGGCCGTCCGCACCGACCTGACGCGCCCCGACCTCGACGCCCGCGGCGGCGTCGCGCCGCTGATGCGCGAGATCACGCGGCGGATCTCGTTCGGGATGGGCGTCGCGGCGCAGGAGCGCGTCGACCACCCCGTCCTCGACGAGGTCGCGCGCGCGGACTTCGCGCCGCAGCGGAAGCTCCTGAACCTCGCCCGCGAGCAGCTCGGCACCGTCGGCTCCGGCAACCACTACGTCGACCTCTTCGAGGACGAGACCGGCACGATCTGGATCGGCGTCCACTTCGGCTCGCGCGGCTTCGGCCACAAGACGGCCTCCGGGTTCCTCGCGCTCGCGCAGGGCCTGGGCTTCGGCGAGCGTGCCCGCGAGGGCGAGATGGACTCGCCGCCGGTGCTCTTCCCCGTCGAGTCGGAGCTCGGGCAGGCGTACGTCGCCGCGATGAACCTCGCCGGCGAGTACGCGTACGCGGGGCGCGACGTCGTCTGCGCGAAGGTGCTCGACATCCTCGGCGCGGAGCCGACGCACGAGGTCCACAACCACCACAACTTCGCCTGGCGCGAGGAGCACTTCGGGCGCACGTACTGGGTCGTCCGCAAGGGCTGCACGCCGGCGCGGCCGGGCCAGGAGGGCTTCGTCGGCGGCTCGATGGGCGACATCTCGGTGATCCTCGAGGGCGTCGGGAGCGACGAGGCGGCCGAGGCGCTCTTCTCCACCGTCCACGGCGCCGGTCGCGTGATGAGCCGCAGCCAGGCCGCGGGGAAGATCCGGCGCGCGACGGTCCACGCGTGCTCGAACCGCGACTGCGACTTCACCGTGCCGGCGAAGGGCTACAAGGGCGAGACGTGCCCGCGCCACGTCGGGAGCCCGATGCGCAAGCTGCGCCTCCAGCAGGTGCGGCCCGGCCTCGTCGACTGGGAGGCGGTGCGGTGCCGCCTGCGCGAGCAAGAGATCGTCGTCCTCGGCGGCGGCGCGGACGAGGCGCCGGAGGTCTACAAGCGGCTGCCGGACGTCCTCGCGGCGCACGGCGGGTCGATCCGCGTGAAGCACACGCTGAAGCCGCTGGGCGTCGCCATGGCAGGAGCGGGCGTGCACGACCCGTACAAGGATTAGATGAAGGAGCCGCCGAAGGCCGGCGTCCTGCTCGTCGACGACGTCGTCGAGATGCGCTACCTCCTTCGGATCCTGCTCGCCAACGTGACGCGCTGCCACGTGATCGGCGAGGCGGAGAACGGGGAGGAGGCGGTCGCGCTCGCGCGGACGCTCCAGCCGGACATCGTCGTCCTCGACGTGCAGATGCCGCGGATGAACGGTCTCGAGGCGTTGCCGCTGATCAAGCAGGCAGTGCCGCACGCGCGCGTGATCGTCTACTCGTCCCGGCCAGACGCAGCGTCCGCGGCGATGGAGCTCGGCGCGTTCCGTTACCTCGAGAAGGGCACGGACCCGATGCAGGTGCCGGCGGCAGTGCGCGACGCGGTCGGCGCCGACGCGTAGGTCGCCCGCTACGACCCCGGCTCGTCGCGGACGGCGGGAGCCGCGTCCATCACGCGGAAAGCCGGGTTCACGAGCCCGTAGCTCGTCACCGCCAGGTAGCAGACGCCGATCGCGAGCAACGTCCCGCCGATGCCGAGCGTCTCCACGACGACGCCGCCGACCAGCATCCCGAGTGGGATCGCGGAGAACGCGCCGGCCGTGATCGTGCCGAGTACGCGCCCGCGCGCCTCGGCGGGTATGCGCTCGTAACCGACGGTGTTCAGGATCGGGTTGATCGGCGCCGTCGCGACGCCGAAGAGCACGATCGCGGCCAGCGTGAGCGGGAACGAGGGCGTCGTCGCGAGCACGAGATACGGCACGCTCACGACGATGAAGCAGAGGACGAACGTGAGCCGCCGCGGGAGACGGTGCCCGATCGCTGCGAACGCCGCGCCCGCGGCGAGAGCGGCCGCGCCGAACGCCCCGAGCAGCAGGCCGAGGTGCTCCGCGCTTCCGAACGCCTGGTCGACGAACACGGGGAGGAGGACCGGCGAGAGCGGCGCGTCGAGGACGTGCGTGAGCAGGACGGTGAGGACGACGGCGCGGATGAACGGGTCGCCCCACGTCAGCCGGATGCCCTCGCGCAGATCGTCGAGGTAGCGCCGCTGCGCCGCGGGCGCCGAACGGCGGGCCCCGGGGACGAACGCGCGCACGATCGCGGCCGAGACGACGAAGCTGGCCGCGTCGATCCAGAGGGCCGTGGTCGCGCCGACGGTCGCCACGAGGACGCCCGCGAGCGGCGCGCCCACCATGATCGCGACGTTCCGGATGATCTGCGTGACCGACGTCGCGCGCTCCAGGCGCATCTGCGCGAGCTGTGCGAGATCCGGGATCAGCGCGCGCCGCGCGGTCGTCCCCGGCGCGTCGAGCAGCGCCCCGAGGAAGACGAGCGCGAAGAGTTGCCAGAGCTCGATCCCCCCGGCGAGCTCGAGAGCCGGGATCGCAGCGACCGCACCGGCGCTCGCGAGATCCGCGGCGACGCTGGTGCGCCTGAAGCCGAGGCGGTCGACGAGCGGCCCACCGAAGAACGCGGAGATCGCTACGGGTAGCCACGTGAAGAAGGCGGCGACGCCGGTCAGCGCTGCGCTGCCGGTGCTCTGGAGGACGAACCACGGGATCGCGACGAGCGCGATCGCGTTGCCGACGACCGAGATCGTGTCGGCTGCGAACAGCGCGAGGATCGGGGTGCGGTCCCGCCCGGCTATGGCGTCCGAGGCGTCCTGAGCGTGCGGAAGGTGATCGAGTAGCGGAGCGCCTTGACCGGCGGGATGCTGTGCTGCCACGCCGAGCGCGCCGCGCCGGCCAGCACGTACGCCGAGCGCGGCTCCAGCTCGAGCTCGAAGACGCGTCGCTCGTCACCGGCCTTGCGCTGGAAGCGCATGCGGCTCGGCGCGAGCAGCGAGACTCCGACGACCTTCGCGCCGAACATCGGCGCGTCCCTGTGCCACCCGATCGGCGCGCCCGGCGGGTACCTCGAGACGAGTGCCTGCACGAGCTCCGCCGGCTCGAGCTCGGCGAGCTCGGCGCAGCGGTCGCGCAGCCACTCGAGCGACGCCGGCAGCGGCTCGCTCTCCTCCAGCTTGCCGTAGTTCTCGTAGTCGTAGTCGAACCCGAAGTGGCGCACCGTCCGCAGCGCGGTCTGGCCGCGCATCGTGAACTCGCGAAAGTCGAGCGCATCGACGACCGCCAGGACGTCGCGCTGCTCGTCCTCGCTGATGAACTCGGGGCGGTACACGAGCCCCTCGGGCTCTTCGACGACGGCGCGAGCACGGGGCACGCGCGCGAGCCTAGCCGCCGGGGGCGACCGGTTCGACGCGGTGGACGCGGCACGGCGAGCGGCAGCTGTGCGCGAACTCGGCCGCGTACGCGCTCGCGCGCGCTCGCTCGGCCGCGACGAACCGCGGCTGCTCGCGCGCCCGCTCCGGGTCGCCGCCGGCACCGCGCTCGTCGATCGCGAAGGCCGCTATGGCGACCGCGGCGAGCGCTGCCACGCCCGCGACGACGTACGCTCGCTGTCTTGGCTTGCGGAGACTCGGCATCGGCTGACCCGGCGCCTACGTTGCCACCTCTCGCGCACGTAGCGGCCGGGTGGTGGAACCGCGTTGCGCTGCGGCGACCTGCTGGGGCCACGAGATCCGTGCGTCGACGCCGCGACAGTAGTGGACGAGCGGCTCCCCCTCGAAGGAGAGGCCGCGCGGCGCCATCCGGTTCAGGTCGATGCGCGCCGCTGCGGCTTGGAGCGGCCACGGCTCATGAGCCACGACCGCGGTGACGAGGCCGCGTCCGCGGCGCGCGAAGAGGCGGTAGCGCTCGAAGAGGAAGTCGTCCAGCGAGCCGGTCGCGGCGCGTCGCGGCTCCCCCGTCGGCGCATACGCCGCGCAGAACGCAGCCCCCGTGCGTTCGCTGAGGTAGTGGACGCAGGCGCCGTCGCTTGCCACGGCCATGCGCGCGCGGCGGTAGCCGAGTCCGTACAGCGCGCGGCCGACGCTGACGAAGAGCGGGCTCGACGCGTCGAGGCTGAGGAACCACACCGCCGGCACGCCGCCGACGCGGACGTACGTGCGGACGTTGAGCTCCGGGATCGGCGGCAGCGCGGCGCGCGCCGGTGCGAGCATCGGCCGCGTGCCGACCATGACGAACGCCACGATTGCGAGCCAGGCGCTGCCGTCGCGCGTGTCCGGCTCGACGCCGCGGGGCAGAAGCTGCGCGAGCCGCTCTGGATCAGTCGCCCAATGCGCGAAGAGGAGGTGCTCCCACCGCTGCGAGACGAGCCACGGTGGTCGCTGCGCCGGCGTTCTACCTAGTGTGGTTGGACGTACCATGCGCTCTCCCTCAGCCTCTTGAGCGAGTGATTTAATCATATGATCAAAAAGTCATCACGTCAACCAGCCTCGACGACGCGCGACCAGATCCTCGAAGCGACGCTCGAGACGCTCCGTACCGACGGATTTGCCGGAGCCACCTCGCGCGCGATCGCGCGTCGCGGCGGCTTCAACCAGGCGCTGATCTTCTACCACTTCGGCAGCGTCGACTCGCTGCTCCTCGCGGCGCTCGACCGGACGAGCGGCGAGCGCCTCTCGCGCTACGAGCAGGCGGTCCGCGACGCCGCGACGGCGGAGGAGCTGATCGCCGTCCTCGGTGAGATCTACGCCGACGACCGCGAGCGCGGGCACATGACGGTCGTCTCCCAGATGATCGCCGGGAGCGTCGCCCGACCGGAGCTCGCGCCCGCGGTGCTCGCGCGGATGGAGCCGTGGATCGAGCTGTGCGAGCAGGCGCTGCGGAAGGGCCTCGCGGAGTTCGAGGTCGGCGACGTCGTGCCGGTTCGGGAGCTCGCGTACGCCGTGGTGACGTTCTACCTCGGCGTGAACCTTCTCACGCACCTCGACGCCGACCGCGCGCGCACCGATGCGCTCTTCGCACGGCTAGAGGCGCTGGCGCCGCTGGCGACCGGCGTGATGCCACGTCCACGTGCGGGGGACGACGCAACTCCGCCTCGGGCGCGCCGGCCGCGCACGCGCGGCACCTAGACTCGGGCGTTGCTCACCGCGCCCGAGCGCGACGGGTGCCGGAGCCCCCTCGGGCTCGCGATCGACGCCTTACGTCCAAAGATTCTCGTCGCCGCGAAGAACCAGGTCGGCGCGCTCGCGCGGCCTCTCCCGCGCGACGTAGCGATCCTCTCCCGCCATCCATGCTTCCCACAGCGGGCGAGCGTCGTCGCCGTCGCGCTCGAGCCCGCGCGCGAGGCAGAGGTCGCGCGCCGTCTCGACCCAGACGCACAAGGTCAGGAACGGCCGGAACGCGTCGCGCGAGGCGGTCACTCCTTCGAGGATGACGAACTCGGACGGCGCCACCTCGCCCCACTCCTCGTCGCCGTTGCCCTCCCAGTCGCTCCGCCGGTAGCGTGCGGGCCGGTTGGCCGCGAGCGGCTCGAGGACGTCCGACACGAGCCGCGGCCACCAGTCGATCGGGTTCTCCCAGCTCGCGAAGCCATCGGTGTGAACGACCGGCGCGTCGCCGAACTCGCGCGAGAGCCGATCGGCGAGGGTCGTCTTGCCGGCTCCTCCCGGCCCGTCGATCGCGATCACCCGGGTCGTCATCCTCCGCGGCGGCGACTTCGCGTGTGCGCGCTCGACGATCTCCGTCAGGTACTCGGTCATCGCGCCCGTACCACTAGCGCAGCGCGCCCCTCACCTGCACCAGGGCTGGCGTAGCCTCCGTCCGTGCACCGGCTCACGAAGGCGCAGGCCCGGCGGATCGCGGTGCGCGCGCAACTGCTCGACGCACCGCGCCCGACCGATCTCGTCGCTTTGGTCCGACAGCTCACTCTGCTCCAGATCGACCCGACGGCGGCGATCGCGCCGAGCGCCGACCTCGTCGCGTGGAGCCGTCTCGGCTCGACCTACCAGCCCGCCCACCTGAAGCTGGCGCTCGAGGAGGACCGCACGCTGTTCGAGCACAACGCGCTGATCCGGCCGATGAGCGACGTCGGCCTCTACCTCGCCGGCGCGGCAGACGGGCCCAGCCGCGACCGCACGCGCGCGTGGCTCCGCGACAACGAGCGCTTCCGCCGCGACGTCCTGAAGCTGCTGCGCAGCTCCGGGCCGCTCACCTCGCGCGACATCCCCGACACCTCGCTGGTGCCGTGGGCTTCTACGGGGTGGACGAACAACCGGAACGTGACGCAGATGCTCGAGTTCCTGATGATGCGCGGCGAGGTCGCGATCGCGGGCCGCGTCGGGCGGGAGCGGCTCTGGGACCTGGCCGAGCGCGTGTATCCGGCGGACGTCACCGTCCCGTCCGTCGCCGAGGCAGCGCGCCTCAAGAACGAGCGGCGGCTTCGCTCGCTCGGTATCGCGCGGCAGAAGAGCACGTCGATGCCGATCGAGCCCGTCGACGTGGGCGAGAGCGGCGAGCCCGCCGTGGTGGAGGGTACGCGCGGCGAGTGGCGCGTCGACGCCGCAGCGCTTAACGGCGACTTCGAGGGACGCACGGCGCTGCTGTCGCCGTTCGACCGGCTCGTCTACGACCGCGTGAGAGCGCGGGAGCTGTTCGACTTCGAGTACACGCTCGAGATGTACAAGCCGGCCGCGAAGCGCCGCTGGGGCTACTTCGCGCTGCCTGTCCTCCACCACGACCGCCTGGTGGGCAAGGTCGACGCGACCGCCGAGCGGACGGCCTGCGTCCTGCGGGTGCACGCGATCCACGAGGACGTGAAGTTCACGCGCACGACCGCGGGCGCCGTGCAGGCGGAGCTGGAGGATCTCGCTTCGTGGCTCGGGCTGGGCGCCGTCGAGCCGGACGGTGGAGCCGCGCGATGAATTCGCTGCACTCACACAGTCTCTGCTGCCGAGGCGGTCCGCCGGGCCGCGCGAGAAAGGAGCAGCGATGCAGATCATCGTCAGTGACTTCATGAGCCTCGACGGCGTCGTGCAGGCGCCGGGCGGCGCGAGGAGGACACCGAGGGCGGGTTCGCCCACGCGGCTGGTCGATGCCGTACTTCGATCCGGCGGCGATGGGCGCCGTGATCGACGAGGTCATGGAGAGAACGCACGCGCTCCTGTTCGGTCGGCGCACGTGGCAGACGATGGCCGCCGCGTGGCCCGGCCGGGCCGGCGACCCGTTCGCCGACCGGATGAACGAGATCCCCAAGTACGTCGCCTCCCGCACCCTCACCCAGGACGACATCACGTGGTCCGGGTCGACGCTGCTGCCGGCGGACGACGCGATCGGCGCGGTGCGCGACCTGCGGGCACGGGACGGCAAGGGACTGCAGGTCATGGGCAGCGCGTCGCTCGCCGCGCAGCTGATCGAGCACGACCTCGTCGACGAGTACCGGCTGATGATCGAGCCGATCCTGTTGGGGGCGGCAAGCGCGTCTTCCCGGCGGACCGGCAGGCGCGGCCACTCGAGCTCGTCTCGGCGACCACGGCCGCCACCGGCGTCCTCATCTGCGCGTACCGCCCGGCCCGCGCGTGAGGAGTGGAGCGTGCCGGGATCGAACCGGCGACCTCCGGCTTGCAAAGCCGGCGCTCTCCACAGCTGATCTAACGCCCCTCGTTCGTCAGTCTAGACGCGGTATGGACCTAGTGGCTCCGAGCGGCGAAGGAGGGGTCTTGCAGGGGAACCTTGTTCCCCTACGCCTTACGCCGCTCGCTCGAGGCGCTCTTCGGCTCGCGCCCGCGCGACGATGCGCGTGCGGTCGCCGAATCGCCGTGCGGCCTTGACCGCGCGGTGCTCGGCCCAGAGCCCATCGAGCTGCGCGTTCAGCCGCTTCAGCTCCTCCGCAACCGCGGCGTCGTGCCACTCGCCGAGGGCGTGCCAGAGCTCGATGCGGCGCTCGCTGGCGCGCTCGATCTCGGCGTGGATCTCGGAGATGTTCCTCATGTCTGTAGAAACGTTCGCGCGACCCGGGTATTCCGGTTCGGACCCGCTTCAGCGGCTGACGAAGTACGCGACTAGGACGAAGGCGGCGAGGACGCCGGCGGCAATCGCGACGACGTTCAGGAACGTCACCATCAGTCGTAGCCGAGCTCCTCGAGCCGGTCCTCGTCGATCCCGAAGTAGTGCGCGAGCTCGTGGAGGACGGTGATCCGGATCTCCTCCCGCAGCTCGTCAGCATCCTCGAACGATTCCTCGAGCGGCACGCGGTAGATCGAGATGCGGTCCGGGAGCGACCCCTCGTAGCCCTGCCCGCGGTCCGGCAGCGGCGTGCCCTCGTAGAGGCCGAAGAGGTCGGGATCCTGCGGATTCTCGTCCTCGACCACCACCGCGACGTTCTCGAGCGCGCGCGCGAGGTGCGGCGGGAGCTCGTCGAGCGCTGCGCGCACGTGCTCCTCGAACGCGGACACGCCACTCAGTGCGTCGGCGCGAGCGGCTTGCGCTTGCTGAACAGGTAGACCGTC
Source organism: Gaiellaceae bacterium (assembly GCA_030446625.1). Taxonomy (GTDB): domain Bacteria; phylum Actinomycetota; class Thermoleophilia; order Gaiellales; family Gaiellaceae; genus JAUJMY01. The sequence continues at coordinate 204,210 of JAUJMY010000002.1, read as the reverse complement.
AGCAGCCCGAAGAGGATGCCGCCGATGTGCGCGAACACGGCGACGCCGCCCTCCTCCGGCGGCTGCTGGAGCTGGAAGTTCGCCTGGTAGGCCTGGAACAGGAAGTAGATCCCGAGGAAGAAGAACGCCGGGATCTCGCGCAGGAAGATGAGGATGAAGAAGAACGCCGTGAGGATCTTCGCGCGCGGCAGGATCAGGAAGTACGCGCCGAGCACGCCGGAGATCGCCCCGCTCGCGCCGAGGTTCGGGATCCGCGCCGCGAGGTCCGACGCGGTCTCGAGCGTGACGACCGTCTGGAGCGCCGTCGCGGCGAGGCCCGCGAGCACGTAGAAGATCAGGTAGCGCACACGGCCCATCGAGTCCTCGACGTTGTTGCCGAAGATCCAGAGGAAGAGCATGTTGCCTCCGAGGTGCAGCCAGTCCCCGTGCATGAACATCGACGTGAAGAGCGTCACCGGCCAGTCCTCGCCGACGACGCGGCAGGAGCGATCGACCTCGCACGGGTGGTAGGCGCCCTCGTTCACGGCGGCCTCCATGCCGGCGCCGCCCGCCGTCTGGTACAGGATCCAGACGAGGACGTTCGCGACGATCAGGCCGGCCGTGACGATCGGGAAGTGGCGCGTCGGGACGTTGTCCTTGATCGGGAACACGCCGCCGTCCTTTACCGAATCACGAGCGCGAGCAACGCCTTCTGCGCGTGCAGCCGGTTCTCGGCCTCGTCCCACACCGCCGACTGCGGGCCGTACAACACCTCCTCGGTGATCTCCTCGCCGTAGTGCGCCGGGAGGCAGTGGAGCACGATCGCGCCGTCTCCGGCCGCGGCCACGAGCCCGTCGTCGATCCCGTAGCCGGCGAGGTCGCGTAGCCGCCGCTCGCGCTCCTCCTCCTGGCCCATGCTCGTCCAGACGTCCGTGTAGAGGACGTCCGCGCCGCGGACGCCCGCGCGCGGGTCCTGCTCGAGCGCGACGCTGCCGCCGGACTCGCGCGCGAACGCCTGCGCGCGCTCGACCACCTCGCGCTCCGGCTCGTACCCGGGCGGGGTGACTGCGACGAAGTCCATCCCCAACATCGCCGCGGCGATCATCAGCGACGCGCAGACGTTGTTGCCGTCGCCGAGGTACGCGACGCGGACGCCGTCCAGCCGCCCGAGCCGCTCGCGGATCGTCATCACGTCGGCGAGCGCCTGGCATGGGTGCGCGGTGTCGGTCAGCCCGTTGATCACGGGGATCTCGGCGTGCTCCGCGAGCTCGGCGACGTCGCTCTGCGCGAACGTCCGGATCATGATCCCGTCCAGGTAGCGCGAGAGCACGGTTGCCGTGTCGCGGATCGTCTCGCCACGACCAAGCTGGAGGTCGCCCGCGGCGAGGTATAGGCCAGTGCCGCCGAGCTGCGCGATCCCGACCTCGAACGAGACGCGCGTCCTCGTCGACGGCTTCTGGAAGATCATCCCCAGCGTCCGGCCGGGGAGGAGGTGGTGCTCCTCGCGCCGCCGCTGCGCCTCCTTCAGCGTGTCCGCCAGCTCGAGCACTTCGAGCAGCTCGTCCGCGCTCCAGTCGCTGACGCGCGTGAAGCTCCGGCCCTTCAGTTGTTCCGAGACGGCGACCACCGGGCGCGAGAATCTATGCGAGAGCGAGTTGACAACACGGGACTAAGGTTTTATGCTTCCGCTGCAGTGAGAAGTAAGGGTGAACGCAAGGAGGTGGAGATGGCCACGTTGGTTCGTTGGAGCCCGTTCCGCGAGCTCGCCACGATGCAGACTGAGATGAGCCGTCTCATGAACGGCCTGGTCGAGGGCAACGGCCAGACGACCGAAAGCTGGGTGCCCGCCGTGGACGTCTGGGAGACGGAGAAGGAGCTGGTCTACGCGTTCGACCTGCCGGGGATCCCGCAGGACAAGGTCTCGGTCGAGGTCGAGGACAGCTCGCTGACGGTGACGGCGGAGCGCGAGCGGCAGCAGGAGGTCCAGAACGACCGCTTCTACCGCTTCGAGCGCCGGTTCGGCACGTTCACGCGGACGATCGGCCTGCCGCAGGGCATCAGCGAGGACTCGATCCGCGCCGAGTTCAGGGACGGCGTGCTCGAGATCCACGTCCCGAAGCCCGAGCAGCCGAAGCCGCGCCGCATCCAGATCGGCGGCGGCGACGAGCAGGCCACGATCGAGGGCACCGCGAAGTAGCCGCGAAGTCGCTTGCGCGACTGCGCGGCGAGAAGGGTCCACAGCACGAGCAGGCGGCTAAGCCGCCTGCTCGTGCTCTTTCCGCTTGTGGCGCCGGCGCAGACGAGTGCGACGGCCGCGTGAGCTGGCGCTCAGGCGGCCTTGAAGCAGGGTCCACACGCCTTTGAAGGGTCCACAGCTCCGCGAGTGCATCGCAGTCCCGGAGCTCTTCCTAGTCGTCCGGAGCTCGACGAGCAAGCCGCCCGTTCCGCCGTGCGCGAGCGGCGTCACGCGGCGCGCACCGTCTGCCACGAGTGCCACGTGATCCGGAGGATCACGAGCGTGATCGCGAGGCCGATCAGCGGGTCGGCGATCGGTAGGCCGGCTTCGACGACCGCCGCGCTCACGACGACGCCGAGGCTGACGAGACCGTCCGTCCGCGCGTGGTACCCATCGGGCGATCAGCGCGCGGCTGTCGAGTCGTCTGCCCGCGCGCCGGCGGACGACCGCAGCCGGCTCGTTCCCGAGGAAGCCGACGACGCCCGCGACGGCGAGCGCGGCAAGGTACTCGGGCGCTCGCGGGTGCAGTAGCCGGTCGGCCGACTCGTAGAAGGCGACGCACGCGCTGATGAAGATCGCGGCGACGACGGCGAGCCCCGCGAGGCGCTCCGCGCGCGCTCTCCGGAGCAGGAACGCGATCCCGAGCGGGATCGCCGTCAGCGCGTCGCCGACGTTGTGGATCAGGTCGGCGAGCCGGGCGACGACTCAGTCATTCGCGAGCAGCCAGAGTCCACCGACCGTATAGGCCACCATCAGCGCGAGCATCGGATACTGCGTCCGCAACGCGACCCCAGGCCGGAAGAGGGCGAGCGCACGGTCGTGCGCGAGCATCAACCCGAGCACGTGGCCGAAGACGATCGCGGCGACCTGGACGTACCAGACCACGTTCGGCGTCAGCACGTCCAGCCGCGGCTGCGAGTCCGCGCTGCCGAACAGGTCCCACCCGTACCCGAAGGGGTCCGAGGCGAGCGCGCGCGTGGCCTGTCCCTGGATGATCAGGAGCGAGAAGTAGTGGGCGACGACGTACGCGAGCGCGATCGGGACGAGGCTTCGGACGAACTCGCGCTCGAGGCCGTGGCGTCGCCCTCCGGCGGCGCGCGCTCCCTCCACGGCCAGCCGGTAGAGCAGGGCGACGAGCAGGACGCTCGCGAGGAGGCCGAGCGCGTTGAGCGCCGTCACCGCCAGGTCCGCTGCGCGCTGCTCGCCGGCCGCGAACCGCGCCTGGAGCGCGAACACGCGCTCCTGCCATGCGGTCGTGCGACTGAAGCCGTCGAAGGCGACTGAGCCGAGCATCACCGCCACGAACGCGACGGTTCCCGGCCGTTCGTCCGCCCCGGCGAGCCCGGCGAGCGGTGGCCGCGCCACGAGCTCGCGTCGGCGTCCGCGCCCGCGCGTCCCGAACGGCGCCAGCCGTGCGAGCAGCCCGAAGTACACCGAGAAGGCTTCGCCACGGTCGAGCCAGACGCGACCGAAGGTGGCGGCGCCTAGCCAGGTGATCCAGCTGTAGAGCACGATCGCGACCGCGAGCGCGCGCGGACTGGACGCCTCCGGGTACGCGAGCTCGAGCGTGGCGAACAGGAACAGGAGGATCGCGGCGGGCCACACCCCGGCCCGCTCCGGATAGGCGAGCGGCGGCCTCCACGGCGGCGCGACGCGCGCCGCGACCCAAGCGATCGCGTCGACGAGCGCGCGCCACGGGTTGAGCGCGCGCCACACGTCGCCGAGCAGCACGACGACGGGGACGAGGCCGAGCCAGAAGACGACGTACACGAACGTCGGCGCGAGGTTCGTCGCCGCCGAGTCGTCACCGACGAGCGCCGTCGCGAGCACGAGCACGAGCAGCGCGACGCCGAGCAGTCCGGCGGCGGCGCGGAGCTCCGGGCCGAGGACGATCCGCTGCACCGGCCGCGGGAGCGCGCGCCCCGCGGCGCGCCGCTCGAGCACGGGCCGGCGCCACAGCGTCCCGAGCGCGACGAACGAGACGATGAGGACGACCGCCGCGCCGTAGAGGAAGAGCCAGCCCGGGACGGGCAGGTCCCTGACGCCGCCGAGGCCGTGCGCGAGCGGTCCGGCTACGGGCGCACCTCGAGCTCGGCGATCAGGACGCCTCGCTCCTCGAGCTCGATCTCGAAGCGCCCGACGACCGTTGCCCGGAACGCGAGACGCCGAACGACACGGGGGCGGAGACGCAGCGTGAGGTCGTAGCCGTGCACGTGCAGCTCGTCGTCGGCGTCGGAGCGTACGACGAGAACGACGAACCCGCCACGCTGCACGACGAGGCGGCGGATGCCGCCCTCGAGCTCGCCGTCGCGGATCTCGATCGTCGCGTTGAGGCCCACCCGCCGCGGGGCGACGGCCTCCGGCGTCGTCGCCGCCGTCTCCACCGGCTCGGCCTGCTGCGTTCGCGGGCCGGCAGGCTCGAACGACGTCTCGCCCTCTCGCTCGATCACGAAGAAGAGGACGACGGCGGCCGCGATCCCGGCGACGACGATCAGCGCGCGCATGCGCTCATCGTGCCAGCCACGTTCCTCCGCGACCGTCGAGAGCGTGTGCCAGCTCCGCCGCCGAGGTGATCAACGCGTCGCGTCCCGTCGAGCTGACGAAGTCGACGCACGCCTCGACCTTCGGCCGCATCGATCCGGCCGGAAGCTGCGGGATCAACGACTCGGCTGCGTCGACGGACAGCTCGCGCAGCTCCTCCTGGTCGGGCTCGCCGAAGCGCCGGTAGACCGCCGGCACCTCCGTGAGGATCAGCAGCCGCTCCGCGTCGAGCTGGCGCGCGAGGACGGCGGAGGCCCCGTCCTTGTCGATCACGGCATCGATCCCGCGCAGGTGGCCGTCACGGCGCGTCACCGGGATCCCGCCGCCGCCGCACGCGACTGCGATCGCGCCGGAGGCGAGCAGCGCGCGGATCGACTCGAGCTCCACGACCTCGAGCGGGCGCGGAGACGGGACGACGCGCCGCCAGCCCCGCCCGGCGTCCGAGACGAGCTGCCACCCGCGCTCCTCTTCGAGCCGCCGAGCGCGCCCCTCGTCGTAGAACGGGCCGACGGGCTTCGTCGGCTTCCGGAACGCCGGGTCTCGGCCTCGACGACGACGTGCGTCAGGAGGCACGAGACCGGACGTTCGGCGACGGGCGCGACCTCCGCCACGATCAGCGCCCCGATCTCCGCCTGCGTCTGGGCGACCGCGAGGTAGAGCGGGAGGGGCGGCGCCTCGGCCGCGGCGCGCTCGTGGCGGAGCAGCTCGTTGCCGACCTGCGGGCCGTTCCCGTGCGTGAGCACGACGTCGCCGTCGAGGATCGGGCGCAGCGCCGCGGCGACCTCGCGCAGGTTCGCGAGCTGCTCCGCGGCCGTTCCGCGCTCTCCGGGCCGCGTCAGCGCGTTGCCGCCGAGCGCGACGACGGTGGTCACGTCACACGAGCGCTTCGGCTTCGATCAGGCCGCGCTCGGCAAGCGCGTCGTGGAGCGTCGGCTCGCCGCGCTCGGCGAGGCGGTAGGTGACGCGCAGCGCGGGCTTCCCGAAGTCGATCAGCCGCCGCAGGTCGATCGGCGTCCCGATGACGACGACGTCGGCGTCGCAGCGCGCGATCGTCTCGCGCAGGTCGTCCATCTGCTCGCGCCCGTAGCCCATCGCCGGGAGGAGCGTGCCGACGTTCGGGTACGCCTCGAACGTCTCCGCGATCGAGCCGACCGCGAACGGGCGGGGATCGACCAGCTCCGCCGCGCCGTGCGCCCGCGCCGCGAGCACCGCGGCGCCGTAGGTCATCTCCCCGTGCGTGAGCGTCGGGCCATCCTCGATCGCGAGCACGCGCTTCCCCTCGATGAGGCTCGCGTCGCCCTCGACCTCGAACGGCGAGGCGGCCAGCACGATCGACGCGCGCCGGTTGTGCACCTGAACGGACTCGACGACGGCGACGACGTTGTCCGCCAGCGCGCTGTCGACCTTGTTCACGACGCAGACGTCGGCCATGCGCAGGTTCGTCTCGCCGGGGTGGTAGCGCAGCTCGTGCCCCGGCCGGTGCGGGTCGACGACGACGACGTGCAGCGTCGGCTCGATGAACGGCGTGTCGTTGTTGCCGCCGTCCCACAGGATCACGTCCGCCTCGCGCTCCGCCTGCTGCAGGATCGCGGCGTAATCGATCCCCGCGAAGACGAGATTCCCCTCCGCGAGGTGCGGCTCGTACTCCTCGCGCTCCTCGATCGTGCAGTCGTGCGCGTCGAGATCCTCGTAGCGCGCGAACCGCTGCACCGCCTGCTTCGTGAGGTCTCCGTACGGCATGGGGTGGCGCAGCACCGCGACGCGCTTGCCGGTCTCGCGCAGCAGCTCCGCGACGCGTCGCGTCGTCTGGCTCTTCCCGGAGCCCGTTCGGACTGCGCAGATCGCGACCACCGGCTTCGTCGAACGCAGCATCGTCTCGCGTGGCGCGAGCAGCCGGTACGACGCCCCGGCCGCGAGGGCGCGCGAGCCGATGTGCATCACGTGCTCGTGCGTCACGTCCGAATATGCGAAGACGACTTCGTCGACCTCGTGCTCACGTACGAGGCTCTCCAGCTCCGACTCGGGGAGAATCGGGATTCCGTCCGGGTAGCGCGGCCCGGCCAGCTCGCCGGGGTAGACGCGACCGTCGATGTTCGGGATCTGGGTCGCGGTGAAGGCGACGACGGTGGTGTCGCTGCGGTCGCGGTAGACGACGTTGAAGTTGTGGAAGTCGCGGCCGGCAGCGCCGGCGATGAGGACGCGCGTGTCGGTCATGTATAGAGCTTATTCAGTCAGCCGGAGGTCGTTCCGACTTCCGGCTGCGGAAGGTCCACAGCGCGAGCAGGCGGCAAAGCCGCCTGCTCGCGCTCGTGCTGTGGACCCTTCTGAAGCCGGAACTCCGCAGGAGTTCCGGCTTAGCCCGCGGGCGTTAGAGTCTGCGCGTGCCGCGCTTCCCGGACGCGCTGAACGGCCAGGTCGCGCATGAGTTCGGCGCCTCGCAGCAGTACGTCGCAATCGCCGTCTACTACGACAGCGAGACGCTGCCGGCCCTCGCGTCGCACTTCTACCGGCAGGCGGTGGAGGAGCGCAATCACGCGATGATGCTCGTCCAGTACCTGCTCGATGCGGACGAGCGTGTCGCGATCCCCGGCGTGGAGGCGCCGCGCACCGACTTCTCCGACGCGGTGGCGCCGGTCGCGCTGGCGCTCGAGCAGGAGCGGCGCGTCACGGAGCAGATCGTCGAGCTCGCCGCGCTCGCGCGCGCGGAGAACGACCTGGTCGGGGAGCAGTTCCTGCACTGGTTCCTCCAGGAGCAGCGCGAGGAGGTGTCGAGCATGTCCGACCTGCTGAAGATCGTCGAGCGCGCGTCCGCCTCGAACCTCCTGCTCGTCGAGGACTACCTGGCGCGGACGCAGATCGGCGACGGCGGCGAGGCGACGGCGGCTCCTGCGGCCGCCGGCGGCGCGCTCTAGTCCTTCACCGAGTACAGCCGCCACTCGTCCGGGACGCCCTTCAGCCGCGCGACGCCGCGATCGTCGAACGCGAGGCCGGAGCCCGCGACGAGGTCTTTGACCGTCTGCGAGACGAGCACTCCCCGGCGTCCGCCTGCGCGGCCACGCGCGCTCCGATCGAGACGGCGATCCCGGCGACCTTCCTGTCGAGGAGCTCGCACTCGCCCGTGTGTACGCCGGCGCGGATCTCGATGCCGAGCTCCCGCACGGACTGCCGGATCGCGCACGCGCACCGGATCGCGCGCGCCGGGCCGTCGAAGGACGCGAAGAAGCCGTCGCCGGCCGTGTCGTGCTCGGTACCGCGGAAGCGCGCGAGCTCGCGGCGCGTCAACGCGTGGTGCCGCTGGAGCAGGTCCCGCCACACGCGATCGCCGAGCTCGGCTGCGCGCGCGGTCGAGCCGACGATGTCCGTGAACAGGACGGTCGCGAGCACGCTCTCCTGCTCGAGCGCGTCCGCGGGCGTCTCGTCGACGAAGCCGGCGATGGCGTCGACGAGGGGCGCAGGATCGCCGGCAGGCGGGACGAGCTGGGGCACGTCGAGCGCCACGAAGCGGGCGAACGGCATGGCATCGGCGGCCGCCCGCCCGGCTTCGATGCGGGGGTGCCGTGCCGGGTAGAGGACGAGCACCGGCACGCGCACCGTCGGGAGCACGTGCCGCACGTCGATGTCCGCGACGATCCGCCGGAACGCGGCCGCCGCACCCGGGCTGACGCTGTACCGGATCACACGTGCAAAGCCGCGCTGCTCCTCGCGGGTCAGCCCCGGAGTCATCGATGCGATCTCGTCCTCGAGCGACTGCGGCCAACGACGCTCCAGATCGTCGATCCAGCGCAGCAGCTCCTGTCGCGGCGGCCCCCACGGGTGGTCGGGCGCCCAGGTCTCGCGCCCGGCGAACGCCCAGAGAGCGAGCGCGCGGACGCGATCCGGGTGCGCAGCCGCGAACACGGCTGCGAGCGCCCCGGCGTCACCGGCGGCGACGATGACGGCGCGGCGTGACCCTGCCGCATCGAGAACAGCACGGATGTCGTCCATGCGCACCTCGAGCGGCGGCTCCCCCGTGATCCCGTCCGAGAGGCCGGTCCCGCGCTTGTCGAAGGTGATCAGCCGGAACCGCTGCGAGAGGGCGCTCAGCCACGCGTGCCGGTACGGCTCCTCCCAGTTCAGCTCGACGTGCTGCGCGAAGCCGGGGATCCACACGAGGTCGACGCCGCCGCCGCCTGCCACCTGATAGGCGATGTTGACGTCGCCGCTGCGTGCGTAGCGTGTCTCGAGAGCGTCCACGCGCGAAGTCTCGGCGGCGGCGCGCCGCGCGTCTAGCGGAGCGTCTCGCGGACGCGGTCCGCGGCGGCTTCCATCTCGAGCGTCGCGCCCGTCACGTCCTTGAGCAGCTCCTCGGCCGTCGGCTTCTGGCCTAGCGACCACAGCTCGCGGAGCAGCGAGCCCGCCTCGCGGCGCGCGAACCACGCGTTGCCGAACTCCTCGCGCAGGAAGGCCCGCAGCTGTGCCTCGAATGCCCACGAGCGCAGGTAGGACGAGACGTAGAAGCTCGAGTCGATGTCGGCGAGGTAGTCGGTCGGGCTCGGCTCGACCTTCAGCGCGTCGCCGAGGAGCTCGACGTAGCGGCCTCGCATCGTCGTCGGGTCGTCGGTCGCGTGGAACTCGAGCTCGTAGAGCAGCTTCGCGCAGTAGCGCCGGACGAAGTAGAGCAGCCCGATCGCGCCTTCCTCCGCGAACACGTCGGGGCGGCCGAAGTCGAGCCGGCGCGTCAGCCACGCCGGGTCGTCCGTCAGGTGCTGGAACAGCATCGCCCAGCCCTCGGTGACGGCGTTGTCGCCGAGCCGCCGCTCCTCCACCGAGAGCTCCGGCGAGGTGTGCGCGAAGTGCTCGGTGTGACCGGCCTCGTGGAAGAGCGCGCGCCAGTCGTCCGGGCCGCCCATCGGCTGGATGACCAGCATCACCTTGTCCGGGACCTCGATCGGAGCGCAGAACGCGCGCGGCGTCTTCAGCGGCCGCTGCTCCACGTCCAGGTGCACGTTCTCCTGCGACCGGAGGTCGATCCCGAGGTCGGCGAGCGTCCCTTCGAGCGCCGGGAGCATCCGGTCGGCCGGGAACTGCGGGTCCCACTCCGTGGCGCGGAACACGCGGGGGACGTCGAACCGCTCGGCCTCGTCGAGCCCGACGCCGACGCGGTCGCGGAACAGGCGGTCGGCGTGCTCCTCGTAGAGCCGCTCGGTCGAGTCGAGCACGGCGCGGCACTGCGCCGCAAGCCCCTCCAGGTCCATCGCGAACCGGTCGCGGTACAGCTCGAGGTACGTCGCGGCGCCGAGGTCACGCACGCCTTGCCGGGTGACCATCGCGGCCTCGAGGTGGACCGGGTTCAGGTGCTGCTCGCCGAGGTCGGTGCGCGCGCGGTCGAGCCGGCGCCGCTTCTCCCGGTCGGGCTCGTTCGCGATCGTCGGCCGGAGCATCCGGAACGGGATCGTGTCCCCGTCGACCGCAGCCTCCAGCTCCGCCTCGAGCTGCGCCTCCTTCTCCGCCAGTTCTCGCGTCAGATCGCCGAGGTAACCCTCGGACGAGAAGCGCCACAGCTCGCGCGTGCGCCGGTCGCCGTCCACGGCGAGGCCGATCGCCTGCGCCGTCTCGAGCCGCGTCAGCTCGGCGTGGCGCTCGTAGATCGGCGAGAGGTCGAACGTCTCCTTCAGGCCCGCGTAGTGGAGGTAGTACTCCTCGTCCAGCTCGGCGATGAACCGGTCGGCGCCAGCGCGGAGGCCGTCGAGCTCGCGGTCGGAAGGTGGGGAGGCGGCCACCGCCCTAGGATAACGCGGTGCGCCGCATCGACCTCCAGACGGAGCGGCGGACGCAGCTCGTCGACATCACACGGCAGGTGCGGGACGCCGTCGCGGGCTCGGAGGGTGCGGCAGCGCTCGTCTACGTGCCGCACACGACCGCGGGGGTGACGATCAACGAGCACGCCGATCCCGCGGTGGCGCGCGATTTCGAGAAGGCGCTCGAGCTGCTGGTCGGCGACGAGTGGGGATGGGAGCACATCGAGGAGGGCGAGGAGAACGCTCCATCGCACATCCGCGCCGCGCTGATGAGCCCGCAGGTCCTGATCCCGCTCGACGGCGGCGAGCTCGCGCTCGGGCCGTGGCAGGGCATCTTCTTCTGCGAGTGCGACGGCCCGCGACGGCGGACGGTCTACCTCAGCATCCTGGCCTGACGGGTCGAGGCTACGCTGGCGCTCATGGCGGCGCCGGTCGCGAAGGACCAGGAGGTAGAGCTCCACGTGGACACGCTCGCCTACGGCGGGAACGGCGTCGCGCGGCTGAACGGCTTCGTCGTCTTCGTGCGCCGCGGCCTCCCGGGCGACACCGTGCGCGCGCGCGTGACGAAGGTGAAGCGGAGCCACGCGGAGGCGCTCGCGACGGAGGTGCTCGCGCCGGGGCCGGCTCGCGTCGACGCGCCGTGCGCGCACTACCCGGCCTGCGGCGGCTGCCGGTTCCAGGACCTCGCGTACGAGGCGCAGCTGGCGGCGAAGCAGGAGCAGCTGGCAGACGCGCTGCGCCGGCTCGGCGGTATCGGCGAGCCGCCGCTCGAGCCGATCGTGCGGGCCGAGTCGCCGTTCCACTACCGGAACAAGCTCGAGTACTCGTTCACGCAGCTCGGCGACGGGCCGAGCCTCGGCTTCCACAAGACCGGGCGCTGGGACGAGGTGCTCGAGGTGGAGCGCTGCTGGCTCACGACCGACCTCGGGAACGCGATCCGCAACTCGGTGCGCGCGTGGGCGCGCGAGGAGGGGCTGCAGGCGTACGACCAGGCGACCGGCGAGGGTTACCTTCGCCACCTCGTCGTGCGCGAGGCTCGCAACACGGGGCAGGTGCTCGTCCAGCTCGTCACTGCGAAGGGGGAGCGGTTCGAGACGGGCTACTTCGTCGACGTGCTGCGCGCGTTTCCGGAGGTGCGGTCGATCCACTGGTCAGTGAATGAAACGCCCGCCGAGGTGACGAACCTGCCGACGACGCTGCTCTGGGGCGACGACGCGATCGAGGAGGAGCTCTGCGGGCTCCGCTTCCGCGTCCGGCCGAACGCGTTCCTGCAGACGAACACCGCGATGGCCGAGCGGCTGTACGAGCTCGCGGTCGAGTACGCAGGGCTCACGGGGCGGGAGACCGTGTGGGACCTCTACTGCGGGATCGGGACGATCGGTCTGCTGACGGCGCGCGACGCGCTGACGGTGTGGGGGATCGAGGTCTCCGAGGAGTCCGTCGCCTGCGCGCTCGAGAACGCCGACCTCAACGGGATCACGAACGCCGCGTTCTTCGCCGGCAACGTCGGCGAGGCGGTCGAGGAGCTACGCGACCGCGGCGGCGACCCCGACGTCGTCGTGGTCGACCCGCCGCGCGCGGGTCTGGCGGGGAAGGCGCTGCGCCGGCTCGGCCGCATCGGCGCGGCGCGGATCGTCTACGTCTCGTGCAACCCGACAACGCTCGCGAGCGACGCCAAGCAGCTGGGCGCGGAGTGGGGGTACGAGCTCGTGCGGGCGCGGGCGGTGGACATGTTCCCGCACACGCCGCACGTCGAGACCGTCGCGCTGCTCGAGCGCGCTGCGTGACGCGCTGCGTCAGCGCGTGCGGAAGCTCCCGTGCATGACGAGCTCGTGCGGGTCGCAGACGAAGCGGTACGTGGCGTTGCGCCTGAAGGTCACGGTCCACACGCGCCTGCCGACGAACGGCACGCTCGTGGCTTTGTTCACGCCAGGGCCGCGCAGGTGGAAGTTGTGCGCGTCGTCGCCGGAGCGGTCGGTGACGACGATCGTGTAGGTGCCGGCCTTGAGCTTCGTCACCTTCGCTCCTGTGGCGGTCCGGAGCGAGATGTCGAACCCCGGGCCGACCTTCGCGAACAGCTTCGGCGCGGCTCGGGCGGTGCTCGGGACGGCGAGTACGACGCTTGTGGCAGCGAGGATGGCGAGGCGGGAGCGGCGGTTCATCGTTTCTCCTTCGGTTGTCACTGCCTATTCGCGCGACGGTGGCGCCCGGTTCGACACGGGGAGCGCCGAACGACAGCGCGCGTGCTCGACCTGCGGATCCGCGCCGCTGCGGCCATCGCGCCCCGCTGCGGCCGTCGCGCTCGGCTTCATCGTTCTACGGGCGACGGCCCGCATCTCGTGTCTCGAGCGTCCCCTCGGCCGGATAGCCGGGACGGTCGCGCTCGGCCTGCTCGTGTTCGTCCTCGTCGTGGTGTTCGTCTCGATCTTCCTGCTCGTCTCCTGAGCGAATCCGGAGCCACAGCAGGTCGGCGTTCGGGAGCAGGAACGCGAGGCAGAGCAGCGGGAGCGCGGGGAGCCCGCCGATCCCAAACGGGTCGAGCCCCAGCGCGAGCGCCATCGTGACGCCGAAGGACGCCGCCATCGCGAGCCAGGTCAACCCGGGCCGCAGGCTCCAGCGCACGGCGGCCGCGAGGAAGAGCGCGAAGAAGAGGATGTCGGGCAGCCCGAGGTGGAACGCGCCTTCGTCGGGGACGGGGAACGCGAACGAGAGCACGTCGAAGACGCGCGGCTCCTCCCTTACGATGTAGTTCGTCGGACCACGCCAGACGGAGAGCGCGTCGACCAGCGGGATGATTGTCGCGACGAGGACGACCCAGCTCGCTCGCTCGAACAGCGTCAGGAACCAGAAGCCGATCGCGCTGACGCCCGCGAGCTTCGCGAAGTTCGCGACGACGTCGAGCTCCGCCGCGGTCGCGGCGGCCGCGAGGACGACGAGCGCCAGCCCAACGCCGGCGACGCCGCGCGAGCGGCGCAGCGGGAGCGCGAGCCAGACGAGCGCGAACGTCGCCGGGATGAGCACGAACGCAGCGAGCGCGACGTCCCACCAAAGCGTCAGGTCCGGGAGCCGCCCGACGACGAGGTCGTACGCGACGAGCGCCGCGAGCAGCGCGCCCGCGGCGACCACGCGTCCCGCAATCACGACATTCCTCGGCAGCCATCGGGCGGACGGAAGCCGACGCTTCCGGCCGCCGCGACACGTACCGCAATCGCCGCTCGGTTGTCGGCGGCGCGCGGCCCCCGCCGCGCCGCCGTCGCACGTGCCCGGGACATCCCCTGCACGGCCATCCCGCAGCCGGAGCCCGGCTTCGCCGGGCGGGAGGCACGACTCCAGCCGTTCACTGCCGCGCGCGGAAGGAGGGGGTTCGTGGGGGAACCCCGGGGTCCCCCACGCTCAATACGGCGGCAGCTCGCTCCACCACGGCCCGACGAGCTTGAAGGCGTTCCAGAAGCGCGTCTTCGCCGCCTGCTCGTCGAGCGAGGCGTCGATGTCGGGCACGTAGAGCGCGTCGATCGTCGCCGTGAATCGCTGCAGCGTTCCCTCGTGCGCCTCGACCTCGTCGGCGAGCGGGAACTCCACGCCCTTCAGGAACGCGAGCGCCTGCTCGCCCATCGCGACGACGAGCTTGGGCTGCACGATGTGCAGCTCGCGGCGAAGCCACGGCCGAGCCTCGTCCTCCTCCTGCGCGGCCAGCTTGAGGCAGTTCGTCCCGTAGATCGCGAGCGGGTCGACGCGCAGCCGCTGTAGCGACTTCAGGATCGCCTGGCCCGCGCGGCCGTAGAACGCGACGCCCTCCTGGAGCTCCGCCGGCTGGGGCGCGTACTTCACCAGCATCACGTCGGCGAGGGGGTGCCCGGATCCCAGAACCGGGACGCGCGATCCTGCCGTGCGCGCGATCTCGTCCCCGAGCTCGTTGATCTCGGTGATCGCCTTTTGCAGGTACTTCTCGTAGATCTCGTCGGTCGGGGCGGCAGACACGGGGGCCTCGAGTCTCTTCTCCTCTAACGCACTCTTTCCTTGGCCTGCGCGACCCACTTCAGCCCCTGGAGGTACACGAGCGACTTCGGCCGCCGCAGCACCTGCGCAGTGCGCAGGCTGATCAGGAACTCCTCGGGCCCGTCGAACGCGCGCATGCGCAGCGCGCCGGTCCCGACGCCCTGGAGGACGTGCGCGTCCGAGCCGGCTCCGACGGTGAGGTTGTACTTGCGCGCGAAGCGCAGGGCCTCGTCGTTGTACGCGTCGAAGAGCAGCCGGGCGTTGTAGACCTCGAAGACGTCGACGTCCGCGAGGTGCCGGTGGAGCGTCGGCGCATCCGGGATCGCGTGCAATCGGTCGAAGGGGTGGGGCAGGTAGACGAGCCCGCCCTGCTCCTTGATCGCGGCGATCGTGTCCGCGAAGGACATCCCGCGCGGCACCTTCTCCGAGAGGAAGAGGCCGATCACCTCTCCCTGCGCGTCGGTCTTCACCTCCTCGCCAGGGATGACGACGAGGTCGCGTCCGCGTGCGAGGTCGATAGCCTCGAGCGCGCCGCCGAAGGCGTTGTGATCGGTGATCGCGATCGCGCCGAGCCCTTCCGCCTCGGCGTGGTCGACGAGGTCTGCGGTCTCGACGCCGCAGTCGTACGACCAACTCGTGTGCATGTGCAGGTCGCAGACGATCCAGTCGCGGCCGGCGAGCGGGTCCGCCGCGTGGCGGGAGCGGCGCCTGCGCGCGAGGCGCCGGTAGAGCTCGTCGAGCTCGGTCGCAACGGCGGCGAAGCTCTGTCCCTCGGCCGACGCCCGCGCCTCCGCGCCCTTCCGCTCGCGCAGCCCGTCGTTCTCGGCCAGCCGCGCCATCGCCGCCGCGGCGAGCTCGGGCTGCTCGTCCACTCCGGGCGGCGCCGCGAGTGCCGCGCCCGCGGCCGAGGCTTCGAGCCGGAGTCGCCCGAGTCCAGCCGGTGCGGGCACGAAGATCGCGGCCTCTGCGAGGAGCGGCGCGCGGCTCGGGCCGTCGCGCGCGGTCCGGACGTGAACCCGCTCCTCGAGCGCGACCGGGACGTACGGGCGGCCGCTGAGCGGCTTCGTCCGCAGGAGCACGAGCTCCCACTCGGGCAGCTCGCGCAGCGTCCGGATCGCCGCGCGCGCGAGCGGGCGCTGCGCGGGGCTCCACTCGAGCGCGATCAGCTTTCGCTTCGGCCCCGGCCGGAAGAGCTGCGTGTCGACGCCTTCCGAGATGACGGTGTAGTCGCCGGGGAAGCGCTCGGCCGCAGCTCCGGCCGTCTCGCGAGAGGTCGCGAGCAGCGCGTCGATGCGCGCGAGCAGCCGCTCCCGCTGCGCGCGCCCGGGCGGGTAGCCGAGTCGGTGCGGTGCGAAGAACGTCGCGACCGCCAGCGCCTGCGCGTCGCGAAGCGCGAGATACGACAGGCTCGGCAGCCCCGGCTCGAACGCGTGCACGACGTCGTACAGCCCTGTCGCGAGCGCGAGCGAGAGGTTGGCCCGCGCCCCGACCGGAACGCCGAGCCGGCTCCGGCGCGAGATCCGGAGCGCCGGGCTCAGCGCGATCACGTCGGCGCTCGCGCCTTCGAGCAGCGTGCGGCGGCCGTCGAGCAGGTCCGCGGCGCGGTTCGACGGCGCGAGGACGGTCACCTCGTGTCCGAGCGCGCGAAGCTCCTCGCCGACCCCGGTCACGTGCTCGTTCACGTCGTGCGGCTGCGACCACGCGAACGGCGTGACGAGGCAGATCCGGAGGTCCATCGGCCTCCACTGTAGCCCTCTCGGGCGCGGCTAGCGGAGCGCCGTCAGCGGGTCGATAGCCGCGCCGCGGAGGCGGAGCTCGAGGTGCAGGTGCGCCCCGCTGGAGCGCCCCGTGGAGCCGACGAGCCCGATCTGCGTCCCCGCGCGCAGGTGCTGTCCGAGCCGCACGTCGACGCGCGAGAGGTGCGCGTACATGCTCCGGAGCCCGCCGCCGTGGGCGATCGCGACGAGGTAGCCCCATCCACCGGGATGCCAACCCGCGTACGCGACCCGTCCGCCTCCGGCGGCGGCGACCGGCGTGCCGGGCGGCGCGGGGTAGTCGATGCCGGTGTGGAAGCGGCCATCGCGCGGTCCGAAGCGCTCGGTGACCGCGACTGCGACCGGGTGGCGCAGGGCGAGCGGCGACCGCGGGACGGGCCCGCGGAGCGCGGCGAGCGTGGCGAGGCCGAGGCGGCCGTCGGCGGCGAGAGCGGCCCAGTGCTGGAAGCGACGGAGCGCCGCGTCGGTCCGCGACCCGTAGCTCCCGTCGAAGGCGCCCGAGGGGAACCCGCGCCACGCGAGCTCGAACTGGAGCTCTGCGACGTCCCAGCCGGTCATGCCGACCGCGAGCACGCGGCTCCCGAGCGTCGGTCGCGCGAAGCGCCCGAGCGCCTTCCGCGTCTGCGGACCGACGACGCCGTCGACGGGCAGCCGCGCCTTCCGCTGCAGCGCGCGCACTGCGCTCGTCGTCCCCTCGCCCGCGACGCCGTCGACGGGCCCGGCGTAGAGGCCGTGGGCGCGCAGGCCCACCTGGAGCGCTGCGACCTCGGCGCTCCCGGCGGCGAACGCCGGAGACGCGGCGGCGAGCGTGACGGCGATCGTGGCGGCGAGTCGGCGGCACATGGTTTCGTTTGGCCCCCTCGAACGAGGGACAGACCGACGATCGGCAGCGGGAACGCGCGCGCCGATCCCTCGAAAGGGGAGCGCCGCAGGAGAAACGCCGATGACCGACGTGACGATCAAGGTGCAGGAGAACGGGCCCTACCTCGTGAGTGGGGCCGTGACGATCGTCGACGCGGACGGGACGGTCTACGACGTCGGCGACCGCAAGGTCGTCGCGCTCTGCCGCTGCGGCGGCTCGACGACGAAGCCGTTCTGCGACGGCACGCACTCGCGGAAGGGGTTCGACGCCGCCGAGCGCGCCGTGGCGCGGCTCGAGGGCGGGAAGGAGGCGGACGCCGAGCCGGCGAGCCCGCCCCCTCCGCAGCACTAGTGCGGGTGCAGGTGCTCGGCGGCATCCTTGCGCTCGCCGCGGCGCTCAGCGCCTGCGCGGGCGGCGACGCCGCCGATGAGCGCGACTCGGCGACCGCGGTCGCGACTCCGGCCACGCACGCGCCGCTGCTCGCGATGGCGCGGGTGACGAGTGGGCCACCGCCGAACGCGAGCTCGTCGCCGACTCCCCGGTACGACATCGTCATCAGCGGCGTCGACGCGTCTCGGCTCCGGATCGTCACACGGTCGCTGCCCCCGGTTTCGCGCGCCGTCCTGTTCGGCCGCGCGACGTGGTCGCCGGACGGTCGTAAGCTGGCGTTCGCCGTCGAGCACGGCCGTGATCCTGCGAGCATCCGGAACCAGACCGACATCTACGTCGCGGACTCGGATGGCCGCTCGCTCCGCCGACTGACGAATCTCGGTGACGGAGTCGAGCCTGTGTGGTCGCCCGACGGCCGCACGATCGCCTTCGCGCGGCGCACGTACGACCGGCCCGACGGGGGGTTCACGTCGGCGCTCTGGCTGATGGACCGCCATGGACACGACCAACGCGCGGTCATGGACGACAACGACGGCCACTTCGACGTACCGGGCGAGTGGTCACCGGACGGCTCGCTCCTCGCTTTCTCCCGCACGCGCTTCGAGCGTGGGCGCCGGACGAGCGGCCCCGCCCTGTACGTCGTGCGCGCCGACGGGTCGGGGCTCCGAAAGCTGACGGACAACGGGGACGAGCCGACGTGGTCGCCGGATGGGCGCCACATCGCGTTCGTCACCGAGCGCGACCGCAATGGCGAGCTCACCTATGGAGACGTCCTCAGGGCCGCGAACGAGCTCTACGTCATGAATGCCGATGGGACCGACGCGCGCCGCCTCACGTGGACGAGGGATCTGAACGAGCGCTCGCCGTCGTGGTCGGGCGACGGCAAGCGGATCGCGTTCCACCGTGGTCGGCAGTTCGACAATGCCGAGGGCACGGGCGTCCTGGTCGTCAACCGCGACGGGACGTGCTTGGCCACCGTCGCGCTCGATCCCGCGCTCGACACGTGGTACGCGCGCCCCGTGTGGCGCCCGGGGAGCGCCCCCGGGCGCGCGACGTGCGCCCGGGGGTGAGGCGAGCTACGCCGCTGCGCCCGCCTTCGCCCGCTTCCGCTCGTTCTGCTCGATGAAGCGCTCGACGGCCTCGTAGGCCTCGTCGTCGACGATCTGCGTCGGCGGCGACTTCATCAGGTACGCGCTCGGGCCCTCGAGGGCGCCCGCGACTCCGTTGTTCAGTGCCAGCTTCGCCATCCGGACGGCGTCGATCACGATCCCGGCCGAGTTCGGCGAGTCCCACACCTCGAGCTTGAGTTCGACGTTCAGCGGCACGTCGCCGAAGGACGAGCCCTCGAGCCGGATGTACGCCCACTTGCGGTCGGTCAGCCACGGCACGTGGTCCGATGGCCCGACGTGGACGTTCTGCGCGCCCATGTCGTAGTCGAGCATCGACGTGACCGCGTTCGTCTTCGAGATCTTCTTCGACTCGAGGCGCTCGCGCTCGAGCATGTTCAGGAAGTCCGAGTTGCCGCCGACGTTCAGCTGCATCGTCCGGTCGAGCTTGACTCCGCGCTCGCGGAAGAGGCTCGTCAGGACGCGGTGCGTGATCGTCGCGCCGACCTGCGACTTGATGTCGTCGCCGATGATCGGCAGGCCGCGCTCCTCGAAGCGCTTCTGCCAGTAGTTCTCGCGGGCGATGAAGACGGGCATGCAGTTCACCATCGCGCACCCGGCCTCGAGGATCTGCTCCGCGTACCACTTCGTCGCGGCCTCGGAGCCGACCGGCAGGTAGTTGACGACGACGTCGGTGCCGGTCTCCTTGAGGATCCCGACGACGTCGTCCGTCTCGCCGGGCGCCTTCTCGACGACCTCGGAGAGGTACTTGCCGATCCCGTCGTGCGTCATCCCGCGCGAGACCTTGATGCCGGTCTTCTTCACGTCCGCGAACTTGATCGTGTCGTTCGGGTGCGCCCAGATCGCCTCGGAGAGGTCCTTGCCGACCTTGTCCGTCGTGACATCGAACGCGGCGGTGAACTCGATGTCGCGGATGTGATAGCCGCCGAGGTTCACGTGCATCAGACCGGGGACGAACTGGTCGTCGGGCGCGTCCTTGTAGTACTCGACGCCCTGGAGAAGCGAGTTCGCGCAGTTGCCGACGCCGATGACGGCGACGCGGACGCGCTCGTCCGAGCGGGCCTTGCCGTTGCGGGAGCCGTTCTTGGAAGCCATAGGTTCCTTTCGCCGAGGCGTCGCGCGCGACGCCGTTGCAAGGGGCCGTCCCGACTTTGCCGGCGCGGCCCTTCTGAGGATCTGCTGGGATCGCGGCGGGTCGAGCCGGACGCCGAGGTGGTCGGCGAGCTCGGCGACGACGACGCGGTTGACGTTCTCGCCGCGCTCGACCGCGGCGCGCTGGACACGCTGCTTCAGCTCGGCCGGCATCCGGAGCAGCACGACCCCTCCGTCGCCGGGCGCCGTGCCCCTGCGGCCGCTCGGCGCGAAGGGGACGCCGAACCGCTCGGCGAGGATCGAGAGCAGGACGTCGTTCATTCCACTCGCGCGCCGCTCGACCTCGTGCGCAACCCGCCGCTTGAGCGGCGGGGGCATGCGCACGATGACCGTCTTCCTCCCAGTGCTATCAGCCATGAGCTGATAGCACTATAGCGTCATGGACTTGTGTTTGCGGCCGCAGTGATAGCACGCTGACGTGAGCGCTCGGTCCGTTCGGGTTCCTCGCGTCCCAAGGGGGCGGCCCGAGTGACCTCGTCGCGTACGCCGTCTTCTACGTCGGGCCGTGGTTCGTCGGACGCCTGGTGCACGAGCGCGTGGAGCAGGCCGGTCAGCTGGTCGCGCTGGCGGAGCGCGAGCGCGAGCGGCAGACATCGAAGGCGGCCGCCGACGAGCGCGCGCGGGTCGCTCGCGAGCTGCACGACATCGTCTCGCACGCGATCAGCGTCGTCACCGTGCAGACGCAGGCGGTGCGCCGCCGCCTCGGGCCCGATCACGAGCGCGAGGCGGACGACCTGCGAGCGGTCGAGGCCGCCGCGCGCGAGGCGATGGCCGAGCTGCGGCGGCTGTTCGGCGTCCTGCGCGCGGACGGCGAGGAGCCGTCGCTCGCACCGCAGCCCGGGCTCGGCGAGCTCGGTCGGCTGCTCGATCGGACACGCGGCGCGGGTCTCCGCGTCGAGCTCGAGGTGGACGGCGAGCCCGTGCCGCTCACGCCCGGAGTCGACCTCGCTGCGTACCGCGTCGTGCAGGAGGCGCTGACGAACGTGCGGCGGCACGCGCGGGCGACGAGGGCGACCGTCCGGCTGCGGTTCGGCGGCGAAGCGCTCGAGGTCGAGGTCGAGGACGACGGCGCGGGTCCAAGCCGGAACGGGCATGCAGGGCACGGGCTGGTCGGGATGCACGAGCGCGTCACGCTGTACGGCGGGACGCTGTCCACCGGCCCGCGCGACGGCGGCGGGTTCCGCGTGCGTGCACGCCTTCCGCTCGGGGCAGCGCCGTGATCGACGTCGTCATCGCCGACGACCAGGGGATGGTGCGCGCGGGACTGCGGTCGTTGCTCGAGGACGAGCGAGAGCTTCGCGTCGTAGCGGAGGCCGCGAACGGCGTGGAGGCGGTCGCCGCCGTGCAGCGGCACCGTCCCGACGTTGCGTTGATGGACATCCGCATGCCGGAGCTGGACGGAATCGCGGCGACGCGACGGCTCGTCGAGCTGCGGACGGAGACGCGGATCCTCGTGCTCACGACATTCGACTCGACGAGTACGTCTTCGACGCCCTCCGAGCCGGCGCCAGCGGCTTCCTGCTGAAGGACGCGCCCGCCGAGGAGCTCGTGGCGGCGATCCGCGTGCTCGCGGTCGGCGATGCCCTGCTCGCGCCCGCCGTGACGCGGCGCGTCATCGACGAGTTCGCGCGCCGGCCCGTGTCCGATCGGATCCTCGAGGCGCTGCTCGACACGCTCACCGACCGCGAGACGGAGGTGTTGCGACTACTCGCGACGGGAGCGTCGAACGCCGAGATCGCAGCGGCTCTCGTCGTCAGCGAGGCGACCGCGAAGACGCACGTCAGCAACGTGCTCGGGAAGCTCCGCCTCCCGACCGCGTGCAGGCGGTGATGTTCGCCTACGAGAGCGGCCTAGTCGCCCCGGGTGTGCAGTTGGGCGCGGACTGACAGCACTCGCTGCGCGACCGTGAACCAGGCGGTTGCGGCCAGGACGTAGATCGCCCACGGCAGGAAGCCCCACGGGGCGAGCAGGAGTCCCGCTGTGATCACCACGACGCGCTCCGCGCGACTGCCGATGCCGACGTCGCCCTTCAGGCCGAGCGCCTCCGCGCGCGCCCGTGTGTAGCTGACGAGGAACGACCCGGCGATCGCGGCGATCGCGACCGCGAGCGCGACCTCGTTGCCGTCACGCGAGAAGACGAGCGCGATCGCCGCGAGGACGAGCCCCTCGCTGACGCGGTCGGTCGTCGAGTCGAGGAACGCGCCGAACGGCGATCCCTTGCCTGTCTGTCGCGCGAGCGCGCCGTCGAGGATGTCGAGCAGCGACCCGGCGACGAAGGCCGCGGCGCCGAGCCAGAAGTACAGGAGCTCGTTCCGTTGCTCGAGGTAGATCAGCGCCGCGGCGATTGTGCACAGCAGGACGCCTCCCGCCGTGAGCGCGTCCGGGCTCAGGCGCGTCCGCGCGAGCCCCGCGACCGAGCGCGAGGCGACGCGGCGCGCTCCGCTCGTGTAGCTGTTCTTGATCGCCGCGGCGCGGCTCACGCGTGCCGCGCGCGCGGCCTCCGCACCGGAAGCCCGTACACGAGAGCGGCGGCGACGCCGGCGACGCCGATCCCGGCTGCGATGTCCAGCCAGAAGTGATTCCCGGTCGCCATCACGCACAACCACACCCACGCCGGCCACGCGACCCAGAGCGCCTTCCAGGCGCGACCGCGGACGATCAGCGCCATCGTCACGCCGACGAGGAGCGAGTCTGCGGCGTGGAGGCTTGGCATCGCCGCGTACGGGTTCGAGGCGATCTCGATCACGGCGCTCCCGTGGTTGAGCGCGGCGAGGCCGGCGAGCGTGTCGACGAAGCCGAGCTCCGGGAACATCCGCGGCGGAGCCGTCGGCACCGCGATGTAGCCGACGAGGCCGAGCACGTTCGCGACGAGGATCGAGTTCCGGAACCGGATGAACGAGTCGTTCCGCCGCAGGTAGACCCAAAGCAGCGCCGCGCCGAGGACCGCGAACTGCGACAGCCAGTACGTCCACGACGTGAGCGCGATCAGCAGTTGCGACGACTGCGTGACGCCCTGGAGCCACAGCTCGAACAGCGCGCCGAGCCGTTGCTCGAGGTCGATCACCTTCAGGCCGTTTGCGAACGCCGTCGCGGCGTCGCGGTCCGCGACGCCGCGCGCGACCTGGTACGCGAGCAGGAAGCCGAACCAGATCGCGAGCTGCCGCGCGAGGTCGCGATAGCCGCGCGGGAGCGCCCGGCGGCCGGCTGAGAGCACCTCGCTCATCCCCTCATTCTACGACGCGGCTCCGGTCGGGCCTACCCGCGGGCGTGCTGCGGTGCGCGCGGCGGCAGGAACCGCGTCCCGATCGGGACGAGCAGGCCGAGCACGCCGAGTGCGATGAAGAGCGCGGTCGGCGTGGACTCATCGGAGAAGCCGAACAGGAACGGGGCGCCCGATCAAAGCCCCCGCGATCACGAAGTCGAGCACGACGTGCACTCCCACGGGGATCACCTTTGCAAGCCCCGTCGGCAGGTCGCTCGCGGCCTCGACGAGGAGCGTCGTGACGCCGGCGACGATCGCCACGGCGGTCGCGGCGCTCGACTCGAACGCGAACAGGAACGGCGCCGCGATCAGCAGGATCCCGAACGCGTAGCCGATCAGGCCGTGGGCGAACGCCGGGATCGGGCCTTCGCGCAGCACCCGCCGAGCTTAGAAGCTCTAACGGAATGATGACGCGTCGACGCGCGTGACCGCCGAGTGCGAGGCAAGGACGCAGGGAGCGGCAATAGCAGCGCTTGGCGCGACTGAGGACGCAGCATCGTGCCGGCGAGCACGCGACGGCGGCCTGTCCTTCGTTTCGTTAGAGCTTCTTAGAAGCTCATCCGCCGATCTGCGACATCGACCGGCTCGCGCGGACGAAGCCCGCGTCGTTGATCCGGTGCTTGAGCTCCTTGTGTCGGACGGCGTGCCGGATCAACTGCTCGAGCTCGGCGTCCGACGCGCCGGCGCGCAGCGGCCCCTTCAGATCCCACTCCCGCCGTGAGAAGAGGCACGTGCGCAGCTGCCCGTCGGCAGTCACGCGGATTCGGTCGCAGGCGGAGCAGAAGGGCTCGGAAACCGGGCTGACGAAGCCGAGCTCGCCGATGCCGTCCGCGAAGCGGAACCTGCGCGCCGTCGACGACGCCTTCGTGGGGAGCTCGACGAGCGGCCCCCACCGCGCCTCGACGAGCGCGCGGATCTCGGCGCCGCTCAGCACCTCGTCCCCGCGCCACGCCTCGTCGGCGTCGAGCGGCATGAACTCGATGAAGCGCACGACGTACGGCTTCCGGCGCGCGAGCTCGGCGAGGGCGGGGACCTCGATCTCCGTGAAGCCGCGCACCGCGACGCAGTTGACCTTGATCGGGCGCAGCTGCGGGTGGCGCTCCGCCTCCTCGAGCCCCGCGAGGACACGGTCGAGCGCGTCGCGGCGAGTCATCTGCGCGAAGCGGACGTGGTTGAGCGAGTCGAGCGAGACGTTCAGGCGCGTGAGACCCGCGCGCACGAGCGGCGCCGCGAGCCGGTCGAGCAGGACGCCGTTCGTCGTCAGCGAGAGGTCGTGGACGCCGTCGACCGTGGAGAGGAGCGCGACCAGCTCCGGAAGGCCGCGGCGCGCCAGCGGCTCGCCCCCGGTGAGGCGGACTTCCCCGACGCCCATCGCCGCCAGCACGCGCACGAGCCGCGCGATCTCCTCGAACGTCAGCAGCTCCGCGTGCGGAAGCCACTCGAGCCCGTCCGCCGGCATGCAGTAGCGGCAGCGAAAGTTGCACTTGTCGGTGACCGAGACGCGGACGGAGCCGATCTCACGGCCCCAGCCGTCCACGAGCGGCGCCATAGACAGAGCGTAGCCCCACGTTTTACGCTCGCGGCGTGCGGAACATCGTGCGCGCACCGCAACCCTTCCGAAGGAGGAGACTCGAGATGTCCGATTGGGAACAGGAGGGCGGTCAGCAGGGCGGCACCGAAGGCGGTCTGGGCGGCGGCATGGAAGACGACGAGATCGGCGGCGGCATGGGCGGCGAGGAAGGCGGCCTCGGCGGCGGCATGGGCGAGGAAGGCGGCCTCGGCGGCGGCATGGGCGAGGAAGGCGGCCTCGGTGGCGGCACGGGCGGCGAGGAAGGCGGCCTCGGCGGCGGCACGGGCGGCGGCATGGAGGACGACGACATGGGCGGGTCGTCCGGCGGTATCTAGTAGGGCGGGGGAACCCAGGTTCCCCCGCACCCCTTTCTGCGCGCTCGCGGCGCAACGCCCGGAAGCCATCGCTTCCGCCCGTCCGACCTAGCCGTGCTCGCGTCGCGCCGCTTTCGTTTGCGAAGCGGAAGTAGCGGACAGACACGCTCTCCCGACGAAAGGAGCCACCGTGGCCGACTGGGATCAGGTCGAAGGGGACGTGAAGGACAAGCTCGGCGACGCGACAGGCGACGAGTCGCTCGAGCGCGAGGGCGAGGTGCAGGGCGCCTGGGGCGACACGAAGGACGCCGCCGGCGACGTCAAGGACCGCGCCGAAGACGTCGTCGACGACATTCGAGACCGCGACTAGGCGGCGGTCCTTCCCCAGCTACGTTCGCACGGCCGGAAGCGATCGCTTCCGGCCGTCGCGACGTGCTCCTGCGCGCCGCCGCGTCTCTGGCGCGCAAGGGCCGCGGGGCAACCTACGTGTCCCCGCCGCTTTCGGCCCAGATTCCGGCGAGGTGCACGATGGTCGCGACGGCGGCGCCCATGTCCTGGACGCAGATCCACTCGCGGCGGCTGTGGTACTCGTGGCCGCCCGTGAAGATGTTCGGCGTCGGCAGGCCTTTCTCCGACAGCCTCGAGCCGTCGGTGCCGCCGCGCACGAGCGTCTTCTTCGGCTCGAGCCCCGCTCGGCGGATCGCCTCCTCCGCGGCCGCGACGGCGCGCGGCTCCCGCCGTAGGTACTCGATCATGTTCCGGTACTGGCGCCGGACCGACACCTCCGCGCGCGCGTTCACCTTGCCCTCGACCGCCTCCTGCGCCAGCCGGCGCACGAGCTGCTCGTGGCGCGCCAGCTCGCCCTCGTCGAAGTCGCGCAGGATTAGGGTCACGGTCGCCTGCTCGACGCCGCCCTCGATGCGCACCGGATGGACGAATCCCTGCCGCTCCTCGGTCGTCTCCGGCGAGAGCTTGTCCACGGGCAGCCGCCCGACGAAGTCGGCTGCGAGCTTGATCGCGTTCACGAGGATGCCCTTCGCCGTCCCGGGGTGGACGCTCCGCCCGTAGAAGTCGACCCGCGCCCCGAGCGCCGCGAACGTCTCCTCCTGGAGCTCGCCGGCGATCGAGCCGTCGAGCGTGTAGGCGACGCGCGCTCCGAAGCGCTCGATGTCGAAGTAGTCGGTCCCCGCGCCCACCTCCTCGTCGGGCGTGAACGCGACCCGGATCGGCCCGTGCTCGAGCTCGGGGTGCCGGACGAGGTACGCCGCGGCGGCCATGATCTCCGCGACGCCGCCCTTGTCGTCGGCGCCGAGCAGCGTCGTGCCGTCGCTCGTGACGATCTCGTGGCCGACGTGGTTCGCGAGCTCGGGCATGTCCTGCGGACGGAGCACCTGGTCAGGGTCGCCGGGAAGCGCCAGGTCGCTCCCGTCGTAGCGCACGACCTGCGGCTCGACGCCGGCGCCGCTCACGTCGGGGCTCGTGTCCACGTGCGCGACGAAGCCGATCGTCGGCACGTTCCGCTCCGTCGTCGCGGGGATCGTCGCGAACACGTAGCCGTGCTCGTCGAGGTGCGCGTCGTCGAGACCGAGCTCGCGCAGCTCCTCGACGAGGACGCGGCTCAGGTCGAGCTGCTTCGACGTGCTCGGGTACGTGTCCGACTCGGAGGCGGACTGCGTGTCGATCCGGACGTAGCGCAGGAAGCGCTCCAGCGCGTCGGGCGCCGTCTCGCGCGCGATCTCCGACGTGAAGGCGTCGACGGCCACGAAGGGAGCGTACGTTTGGCGCGCGTCTCTCGTGACGACAACCGGCGCACACGGTCCGGAGGAGGCGCAGATGGATGAGCAGTTCCGCGGCGAGGAAGCCGTCGACGAGGAAGGTCGCAACGCGACGCAGCAGCGCGTGGCGGAGGAAGGCACGGTCTGGAAGGACGTCGGGCCTGCCGACGTCGATCCCGACGAGGCCGCGCAGCGCGCGGGCGAAGGGATCGGCGCGTGGGACGACGACACCGGGCAGGTGATCGCGGACTCCTAGCGGCGCCGAAGCCCGAACGCGCCGCGCCGCCGTCGGCGAGGCCGGTGACCGTAAGCTCGCGCGGTGCTCGCCCTCGTCGCGCTGATCGCGGTCACGGCGATCTGGGGCGTCACGTTCGTCCAGGCGTCGGCGGCGCTTGCGCTGCCGGCATTCAGGGCGGGCGGGCCGCGCCCGTCCGCCCGTCTGCGATGACCGACCGGCACGCGTGGAGCTCGCGCGGCGCGCTGCTCGCGCTGATCGCGGTCACGGCGGTCTGGGGCGTCACGTTCGTCCAGGTCAAGGACGCGGTTGCGGTCTACCCGCTGTTCGCGTTCCTGGCGCTGCGCTTCGCGATCGCGAGCGCGACGCTCGCGATCCCCGCCGCGCCCCGCCTGCGCACGCTCGGGCGGCGCGGAGCCGCCACAGGTGCCGTGCTCGGGCTGCTGCTCGCGGCCGGCTACGCGCTTCAGACGGCGGGGCTCGAGCGGACGACGGTGTCCAGCGCGGGCTTCATCACCGGCCTCTACGTCGTCTTCACGCCGCTCCTCGCGCTCGCGCTCTTTCGCGTCCGCGCCGGCCGCGCCGTCTGGTCGGGCGTCGGGCTCGCGACCGTCGGGCTCGCGCTCCTCTCCGGCTTCGCGGCGGGGTCGCTCGGCGGCGACGCGCTGGTGCTCGCGGGCTCCGCCGCGTACTCGCTCCAGATCGTGCTGATGGAGCGCTACGCGCCTCGCTACGACGCGCTCGCGTTCACGCAGGCGGAGATGCTCGCGGCGTTCGGCGGCTTCGCGCTCGTCGCGCTCGCGCTCCGGCAGATCGAGCTCCCGCGCGGGTGGACGGTCTGGGGCGCGCTGCTCGTCACCGGCGTCTTCGCGAGCGCGCTCGCCTTCCTCATCCAGACGTGGGCGCAGCGCCGGACGAGCGCGACCCGCACGGCGCTCGCGTTTGCGATGGAGCCCGTCTTCGCTGCGCTCTTCGGCTACACGCTCGCGGGTGACCGCCTGGGCTGGATCGCGTGGGCGGGCGCCGGCCTGATCATGGGCGGGATCGCTGTGGCCGAGCCTGCCGCCGCACGGACGCTGCGACGGCTTACGGGTGCGCGTGCCGCCGCGGGACAGGTCCGCAGGAGTTGATGGTTTCGCCTTGTGACTTGATCGAATTCCGCCTGTTCAAGCCGCGCACGGAGACGGCTGACTGAAACCCGTGAGCACGGACCACACAGACGAACGCGGCGAACCACAAGCACGTGATTTGCCCGCCGCAAACGCGCTTAGTTAGCCGACCCGCCGATCAAGAAACACGCGCACAAATGAACCGCGCCACGGAACAGGGCGCGTCGCCGTGGGGCATGAACCGGGTCCGCATTACTGCGCACGCCCGAAGCGGCGTGTGTGGGACGTGGACGATCCGCGTCGGCCAACGCGCTCGCGAGGCTCCTGCGGGAGCCCCGG
Source organism: Gaiellaceae bacterium (assembly GCA_030446625.1). Lineage (GTDB taxonomy): Bacteria > Actinomycetota > Thermoleophilia > Gaiellales > Gaiellaceae > JAUJMY01. The sequence continues at coordinate 175,771 of JAUJMY010000002.1, read as the reverse complement.
CGAGCGGGCTGTCGAGCTTCGCGCGGCGGCCTTGTCAGCCGCCGGCCTGGATGTCGTGCTGCTGGATCGTTCCGTCGGTGAGCGTTGCCTCGACGAGGCCGACGGCTTCGTGGGCGGTGTTCGGCAGGTCGAGGTAGAAACCGTTGTTGCGTACGGGCACCATTCGATACGTGCCGTTGATCTGGACCCGAATCGAGTCGACGTCGTCGAACGCGATCCCAAACAGCTGTACTCCGGCGTGCCCGTCGATGTTCGAGTAGAGGGCGGCGGCGTGGAAGTGTTGCCCTGCGAGCGGGCCGGGTGCGTCCGCGGCGAGAGGCTGGTAGCAGTAGCTCATTGCGGGATCTCGCGTCGTGCGCCCGAGCAGGGCATAGCAGACCGACGCTCCGGTTGCGCTCGGGAAGGCGACGAGGCGGGAGTGGTGCCGACCGAGAGCCTGCGCGAGGACTCGCGTCCGTTCCATGTCGGCCGTGTCGTGTGGGGAGACGAACGTCGCCGCGAGTTGAGGCTCCGTCGTGCCCGGCTGCCGCTCGTCTGCGAAGACGCTCATGTTCGGAACGACGGATGGAACGACGCGTTGACCGGCACCGCTTGCCGTCGCGTAGACACCGCCTGCGAGCGCCACCGCGCTCACCATGGCGGCAGCGGAGAATGCTTTCTTCGTAGATCGCATCACCGGCTCCTTTCGGCTGGTGTTCACGGTCGGGTCGTTTGGCAGACGATCTCCCAGCTGACGGTGCCTTCGTGCCTGCACCAGGAGATGTAGTCGCCGTTGTTTTCGAGCGCGGCCAGCGCTCCGGTTTGGCAGTTCGTCCAGAGGACGCCTGTATCCGAGATGACGGTCGTGCCGCCGGGTGCGTAGTAGCGTGCCCGCGCGAGACCGGAGTTGTCGGCGCGACAGACGCGGTTGTGTTCACGCCACGTATGTCCGTCCGTGCGGAACGTCGCCCCCGGTGCCACGACGCTGGTTGAGCTGTAGCGGAAGATCTCCGCTGCGGCGACGCCGGCGAAAATCAGCGCAACGAGACCGACGAGCACCGATAGTCGCGCCGACCGACGCGCTGGATGAAGAACGGCATTCACAACGGGTCCTCTCTTGCAGCACGGAAACCTCGAGCACATTCGGGTTCGCAGCACTGCCTGTTCGGTTTGGACGCGCCGACAGCGCGCTGCTGCCGACCTGATGCGTCCCGCGATGCAGCCAGGCACAACTGCCGCAGCGAGTATCTCGTGGTCGCGTACCTCCTTCCGAAGAACATCGCTACGCCGACGATGTCCAGGTACGGTCCGCGCGTTACAGCGGGTCGGGTCGTGCGGGCCGAAGACCGTGGCGGCACGACGCGAACGATGTAACGATCGCGGCGTGGCCGAACATGAGAGACGGACGCTAGGTAGCGCCGAGCACGAAAGGTTGCGGATCGAGAAGCGCTCGAATTTCGAGAGGATGTACCGGCAGCACGAACAGCGGGTGCTCGCCTATGCCCTTCGCCGGGCTCCCATCGAGCTGGCGAAGGACGCAGTCGCGGAGACTTTTCTCGCCGCCTGGCGGCGCTTCGACGAGTTACCCGCAGATCCACTCCCCTGGCTCCTGTTGACGACGCGCCGAACGCTGGCGAACCAGCGCCGCTCAGCAGTGCGTCATCTAAGGCTCGTGGCGCGGCTGGCGGACGAGGCGGCGCCGCAACCAACCGGAGGCGCAAGCGCAGGCGGCGGCGGAGTCGTCGCTGAGGCACTCGGCGCGCTCGCGCCAGACGACCAGGAGGCGTTGAAGCTCATCGCCTGGGAGGGGCTGACGCCCGCGCAGGCTGCGCAGGTACTTGGCTGTTCGGCGGTGGCATTCCGCGTCCGGCTCCACCGCGCCCGCCGCCGCTTCCGGCGTGAGCTCGCGGACATCCAGCCGGAGGGGGTTGGTTTCACGCACCCGGAGCAGCTCGAGACTGCAGCGAAGGAGGCGCGCTAGTGGCGAGGCAGCCGACGCTGATGCAACTCGCCGCAGCGAATCCGGTGCCGGACGAGGCTGTTCGCGATGTCGTCCCCGAGGATTGGCATGCCGGCGTGCTGACCTCGATCACAGCGACGGAGGCTCGCGAACCGAAGCCTTCTCCAGCGCGGCGCTCCCGTCCGTCGCGGCGGGGCCGCGCGCTTGCTCTGGCAATGGTCTGTCTTGTCACGGTGGCGGTCGCGGCGCCTGCCGTCGGGCTCCAGCGCCACATCGTCGACTTCCTTATGGCAGATCTTGCGCCCGCACCTGTTCAGCTGGAGTTCGGGCAGCTGGCTGCAGGCCCAACGGGCGCGGGCGCGCCAGTGGCGCTCCCGAGTCAAGCTCGGAAGGTGATTGAGGCGAAGTTGCAGGGCCGCGAGCTGACTCTGTGGGCGGCACCGACGAAGAACGGAGGCTTCTGCTGGGCATTGCCGGACCTCCTTTCCGCCTGCTCGCGTCGCGACGCGCCCGTTGCAGTTAGGAGCGTCGAAACACCAGGCGACTCCGGGCTGATCGGCGGCCACGTACTCGATCGAGCGACGGAACGCCTCCAGCTGCGATACGAGGACGGAGACGAAGCCGAGGTTCCGATCGCGTGGGTGTCAGCACCGATCAGCGCAGGCCTCTTCGTCGTCGAAGTCCCGCAAGAGCATCTAGTGCAGGGTCATCGTGCTGCTCTGCTCACGGCCTACGACGCCGCCGGCGAACCTGTCGCAGAGCACCGCTTCGCGAACTCAGATCCGGCGCTCGAGACCGCTGCCGATGGTCTCCCTCGAGCCGCCGACCGAAGCCAGATCCGCACCGTCATCGACGCGCACGGCAGCAGTGGCACACGGCGGACGCTCGTGGTCGCGCCCGCCACGGACGGGCGTATCTGTTACGCCTACCGCGCAGGCAGCGGGTGCGTCGAGCGGCGACGGACCGGTTCCGCGCTCGACCTCGGCATCCAGAATACCGGCACCGCCGTACTGCTATTCGGGACGACCGGCGGCGACATCGCGAATATCGAACTGCGCTTCCGTGACGGCAGCCGAAACCGACTGCTACCCGCAGCCGGATTCGTCCTCGTGGAGATCCCCGAGAAGCACCACCCGGCACGGCGGCGTCTCCACACCATCGTCGGCTACGACGTAGAAGGCTCCGAGATCACGCGCAAGACAATCCCCTCGGCTGTCGGGATCTACCCGTGTCGCGACGGGAAGACGAGGCGCGCCGGACCTGCGGGGTGCCGATGAGCTACTGCTAGCGGCGCGACGACGTTCACGAGCACGAGCGCCGCGCACACCGCGACGATGACGGGAAGGCCCGCGATCCCGCCGGCGATCCCGATCAGCGGGGTCGCGGCCCGCCGGCGCGGGCGCGCGCCGGGCTGCGCGCTCCTTGAGACGGCGCTCGATCCGCTCCACGAACGACTCCACGAGCTGCGGCTCCAGCGGAACCGAGCTCGCGGCGAGCCTCGGTCGCCGCCTGAGCTCGTCGCTGCGACCCGCCGCTTCGCTCATCGTCGACCACTCTCCTCAGCTGTCCGACCGCCCAGCAAATCTGCTATAAATCCGCTTAGATTTTCTCTAATCGGAACTGAAGGAGCACGAAGACATGGCGAAGACCATCGGAATCGACCTCGGGACGACCAACAGCTGCATGGCGATCCTCGAGGGCGGCGAGCCGACCGTCATCCCGAACGCCGAGGGCGGACGCACCACCCCGTCGGTCGTCGCGTTCACGAAGGACGGGCAGCGGCTCGTCGGCTCGCCCGCGCGACGCCAGCAGGTCACGAACTCGCAGAACACGATCTTCTCGATCAAGCGCTTCATGGGGCGCAAGTGGGACGAGGTCTCCGAGGAGATGACGATCGTCCCGTACGAGGTCGCGCAGGGGCCGAACGGCGACGCGCGCGTCAAGGCGGACGGCAAGGAGTACGCGCCGCCGGAGATCAGCGCGATGATCCTCCAGAAGCTGAAGGCCGACGCGGAGGCGTACCTCGGCGACACCGTCGACAGCGCGGTGATCACCGTTCCCGCCTACTTCAACGACGACCAGCGTCAGGCGACGAAGGACGCCGGCAAGATCGCCGGCCTCGACGTCAAGCGGATCATCAACGAGCCCACCGCCGCCTCGCTGGCTTACGGGCTCGACAAGGAGGCCGACCAGACGATCCTCGTCTTCGACCTCGGCGGCGGCACGTTCGACGTCTCCGTCCTCGAGCTCGCCGAGGGCGTCTTCGAGGTGAAGGCCACGAACGGCGACAACCACCTCGGCGGCGACAACTTCGACAAGGCGATCGTCGACTGGATGGTCTCCGAGTTCAAGCGCGACCAGGGCATCGACCTCGCCGCCGACAAGATGGCGCTCCAGCGGCTCTACGAGGCCGCCGAGAAGGCGAAGATCGAGCTGTCGTCGACGATGACGACGCAGATCAACCTGCCGTTCGTGACCGCGACGCCCGAGGGGCCGAAGCACCTCGACCTCCAGCTCACGCGCGCGAAGCTGAACGAGCTGACGGCGGCGCTGCTCGACCGCACGGTCGGGCCGACGAAGCAGGCGCTCGCGGACGCGGGCATCGACGCGAGCGGCATCGACCACGTCGTCCTCGTCGGCGGCATGACGCGCATGCCGGCCGTCCAGGAGAAGGTCAAGGAGCTGATCGGCAAGGACCCGCACAAGGGCGTGAACCCGGACGAGGTCGTGGCCGTCGGCGCCGCGATCCAGGGCGGCGTCCTGCGCGGCGACGTCAAGGACATCCTGCTCCTCGACGTCACACCCCTCTCGCTCGGGATCGAGACGAAGGGCGGCGTCTTCACGAAGCTGATCGAGCGCAACACGACCATTCCGACCAAGAAGTCCGAGACGTTCACGACCGCGGACGACAACCAGCCGTCGGTCGAGGTGCACGTCCTCCAGGGCGAGTCGGAGATGGTGCTCTACAACAAGACGCTCGGGAAGTTCCAGCTGATGAACATCCCGCCCGCGCCGCGCGGCATGCCGCAGATCGAGGTCTCGTTCGACATCGACGCGAACGGGATCATCAACGTCTCCGCGAAGGACCTCGGCACGGGCAACCAGCAGCAGATCCGGATCGAGGGGGGCTCGGGTCTGAACGAGGACGAGGTGCAGCGGATGATCCGCGAGGCGGAGGCGCACGGCGACGAGGCGCGGCGGATGCGCGAGCTCGCCGACGCGCGCAACCGCGCGGAGACGCTTGCGTACCAGACCGAGCGCACGCTCAAGGAGCACCGCGCGAAGCTCGAGGAGAGCGACGCGGCGACGATCGAGGGCCGGATCATGGAGCTTCGCGGCGTGCTCGAGAGCGCTGACGTCGGCGAGATCCGCGCGAAGACGGAGGCGCTCGAGCAGGCCTCGCTGAAGCTCGCCGAGGCGATGTACGCGCAGGCGTCGGCGCAGCAGGCTGGGGCGGGTGCCGCGTCAGGTGACGGTGCGGGGTCCGACGACGAAGTCGTCGAGGAGGCCGACTACGAGGTCATCGACGAGGAAGAGGCGCGGACGACGTCATGACCGACGAGACGACGACGCAGGAGGCCGTAGAGACGGCGCCGGGGGGCGCGGTCGAGGCCGAGCAGGGTCTCGAGCAGCAGCTCGAGGCCCTGACGGCCGAGCGCGACGAGTACCTCGAGCGGCTCCAGCGCCTGGCCGCGGAGTTCGACAACTACCGCAAGCGCGCCGCGCGTGAGCAGGCGGACATCGTCACTCGCGCGAACGAGCGGCTCGTGAAGGCTCTCCTGCCGGTGCTCGACGACCTGGAGCGGGCGCTGGAGGCGGCGAACGAGCACGAGGAGGCGACGCTCGAGGAGGGCGTACGGCTCGTGCACCGCGCCCTCGGCGACGCGCTGACGAAGGAGGGGCTGACCGAGATCGAGACGGACGGTCGCTTCGACCCGCACGTGCACGAGGCGCTCCTCTCGCAGCCATCGGAGGCGGAGGAGGGCTCGGTGGTGCAGGTCCTCCAGAAGGGCTACCGGCTCGGCGATCGCGTGCTGCGGCCCGCGCGCGTGGTCGTCGCGGCCGCACCGGAGGCTCCGGAGGGGTAGCTCGTGGCGAAGTCGCTGTACGACACCCTCGGCGTCGCGAAGGGCGCTTCGGCGGACGAGATCAAGAAGGCGTACCGCAAGCTCGCCGGCCAGAACCACCCGGACCGCAACCCGGGAGACGCGGCCGCCGAGGCGCGCTTCAAGGAGGTGCAGGGCGCGTACGACGTCCTCTCCGACCCGGAGAAGCGCAAGCAGTACGACACGTTCGGCTCGCGCAACGGGCGCGCCGCGCCGCCGCGCGGCGCGGAGGGCTTCAACGTCGACTTCGGGAACTTCGACGTCGGCGACCTCGGCGACCTCTTCGGCGGCCTCTTCGGCGGCGGCGGCGCGAGCAGCGGAGGCCCCGGGACGGGCGCAAGGCGACGCACCGCTCCCGAGCGCGGGCGCGACCTCGAGGCGCACGTGAACGTCTCGTTCGAGGACTCGCTGCGGGGCGTCGAGACGCGCATCCCGGTCGACGTCGAGACGGCGTGTCGCGAGTGCGGCGGATCCGGCGCCCAGCCGGGGACGGCGCCGAAGATCTGCCCCGAGTGCAACGGGCGCGGGGTCAAGGCCGAGAGCCAGGGCCTCTTCGCGCTCTCCCAGCCGTGCCCGCGCTGTCGCGGCAACGGCACGGTGATCGAGAAGCCGTGCGCGAAGTGCCAGGGGAGCGGCCGCGAGCGCCGGACCAAGCGCTACACCGTCAAGATCCCCGCCGGCGTCCGCGACGGGACGCGCATCCGGCTGAAGGGGAAGGGCGAGCCGGGGTCCGCGGGCGGGCAGCCGGGCGACCTGCACGTGGTGACGCACGTCGCCGACTCGCCGCTCTTCGAGCGCCGCGGCTCGAACCTGATCGTCGACGTGCCGGTGACCTATCCCGAGGCCGCGCTCGGCGCCACCGTCGAGGTGCCGACGCCCTACGGAGACCGCATCTCGCTCAAGGTGCCGGCGGGGTCGCATGACGGGAAGCTCCTGCGCGTGCGCGGCCGGGGCGCGCCGAAGCTCAGCGGCGGCGGGAAGGGCGACCTGCTCGCGCGGGTGCGGGTGACCGTGCCGCAGAAGCTGACGAAGGCCGAGCGCGAGGCGCTCGAGGCGCTCCAGAAGGCGTCGCGCGAGAACCCGCGCGCGGAGGCCTTCTCACGATGACGGTCGTGAGGTGCCAGCGATGACTCAGAACCCGCTAGCGATCGGCGTTGTCGTCCTGCTGATTCCCGTGATCCTGATCGCGTTCGAGGGATACGGGCGATGGCGGGCACCGAGGCGCTAATGGACGACCGGCCGCGGTACATGATCAGCGTCGCCGCCGATCTCGTCGGGATGCACCCGCAGACGCTGCGCATCTACGAGAACAAGGGACTCGTCCGCCCCAAGCGCACCGCCGGCAACACGCGCCTCTACTCGGAGCGCGACATCGAGCGGCTGCGGCTGATCCAGCAGCTGACGACGGAGCTCGGACTCAACCTCGCCGGCGTCGAGCACGTGCTCCGCCTCGAGGACCAGCTCCAGCGCATGCAGGGGCGGCTCGACCGGCTCGAGCGCGAGATGAAGGAAGAGATTCGGAACGTGCACAAGACCTACCGGCGCGACCTCGTCCTCTACGAGGAGCCGCGCCTGCCCGTTCGACGGACAGTGAGGACGTAAGAGATGGACTTCAACAAGCTGACTCTCAAAAGCCAGGAAGCTGTCGCCGCGGCGCAGGAGCTCGCGCGGCGCACCGGCAATCCCGAGCTCTATCCGGAGCACCTGCTGCTCGCGCTGCTCGACCAGGAGCTTCCGCAGCAGCTCGTCCCGGACGCCGCCGGGCTGCGGGCGCAGGCCGAGGCGACGCTGCGCACGAAGCCGGCGATCCACGGCGCGGCGCAGCAGCCGCAGGTCGGGGCCGCGTTCTCGCGCGTCCTCGACCGCGCGCTCGACGAGGCGCGCCGGCTCGAGGACGAGTACGTCTCGACGGAGCACCTGCTGCTCGCGCTCGACGTCGTCCCGCGGGACGAGCTGCTCGCGAAGCTGAAGGCGCTCCGCGGCGGCCAGCGCGTCACCTCGCAGGATCCCGAGGGGACGTACCAGGCGCTGGAGAAGTTCGGCCGCGACCTGACCGAGCTCGCGGAGCAGGGGAAGCTCGACCCTGTAATCGGGCGCGACGAGGAGATCCGCCGCGTGATCCAGGTGCTCTCGCGGCGGACGAAGAACAACCCGGTTCTGATCGGGGATCCCGGCGTCGGGAAGACCGCGATCGCGGAGGGGCTCGCGCAGCGGATCGTCGCCGGTGACGTCCCCGAGGGGCTGAAGGGCAAGCGCGTGTGGGCGCTCGACATCGGCGCGCTTCTCGCCGGGTCGAAGTACCGCGGCGAGTTCGAGGAGCGGCTGAAGGCGGTGCTCGGCGAGATCAAGGGCGCCGACGGCGAGATCGTGCTCTTCATCGACGAGCTGCACACGATCGTGGGAGCGGGCGCGGCCGAGGGCGCCGTGGACGCGGCGAACATGCTGAAGCCGATGCTCGCGCGCGGCGAGCTGCGCGCGGTCGGCGCGACGACGCTCGACGAGTACCGCAAGCACATCGAGAAGGACGCGGCGCTCGAGCGGCGTTTCCAGCCCGTCTTCGTCGGCGAGCCGTCCGTCTCGGACACGATCGCGATCCTGCGCGGGCTCAAGGAGCGCTACGAGGCGCACCACGGCGTACGGATCCGCGACGCGGCGCTCGTCGCCGCGGCCGTCCTCTCCGAGCGGTACATCACGGATCGCTTCCTGCCGGACAAGGCGATCGACCTCGTCGACGAGTCCGCGTCGAGGCTACGGATGGAGATCGACTCCTCGCCGCTCGAGCTGGACGAGGCGGACCGGCGCGTCCGTCAGCTCGAGATCGAGCTCGCCGCGATGGCGAAGGAGACGCCCGAGGTGCGCGAGCCGGTCGAGCGGGCGCTCGCCGAGGCGCAGGAGGCCCGGAACGCGCTCGCGGCGCGCTGGGCGCAGGAGAAGGAGGCGCTGACGCGCGTCTCCGAGATCACGCGGCGGATCGACGAGCTGAAGATGGAGGCCGAGCGCGCGGAGCGCCAGGGAGACCTCCAGCGGGTCGCGGAGATCCGCTACGGCGAGCTGCCGGCGCTCGAGCGGGAGCTTCAGGAGCGCGACGGGGGGCCGCCCGTCGAGCCGATGGTGAAGGAGGAAGTGGACGAGGAGGACGTCGCGGAGGTCGTAAGCCGCTGGACCGGGATCCCGATCTCGCGTCTGATGGAGGGCGAGGTCGAGAAGCTCGTGCACATGGAGGAGCGGCTGCACCAGCGCGTCGTCGGCCAGGACGCGGCCGTCGAGGCCGTCGCGAACGCGCTCCGACGCGCGCGCTCGGGGCTCCAGGACCCGAACCGGCCGATCGGCTCGTTCGTCTTCCTCGGCCCGACGGGCGTCGGCAAGACCGAGCTCGCGCGCGCGCTCGCGGAGTTCATGTTCGACGACGAGCGCGCGATGGTGAGGCTCGACATGTCGGAGTACATGGAGAAGCACACGGTCGCGCGGCTGATCGGCGCGCCGCCCGGCTACGTCGGCTACGAGGAGGGCGGGCAGCTCACGGAGGCGGTGCGGCGGCGCCCGTACTCGGTCGTCCTGCTCGACGAGATCGAGAAGGCGCACGGCGACGTCTTCAACGTGCTGCTCCAGCTGCTCGACGACGGCCGCCTGACCGACGGCCAGGGCCGCACCGTCGACTTCCGCAACACGGTGATCATCATGACCTCGAACGTCCGCTCGGCCGAGGAGATGCGCGATCGGTTCCGGCCGGAGTTCCTGAACCGGATCGACGAGATCGTCGTCTTCGAGCCGCTCACGCGCCACCAGCTCGGCGACATCGTCGAGCTCCAGCTCGCGCGGCTGCGTTCGCGGCTTGCCGAGCGCGGCGTCTCGATCGAGCTTACGGACGAGGCGCGCGAGCTGCTGACGGAGGCCGGGTGGGATCCGACATACGGCGCCCGGCCGCTCAAGCGCGCCATCCAGCGCCTGATCGAGAACCCGCTCGCGCTGCGGCTGCTCGCGGGCGAGTTCGGCGCGGGCGACACGGTTCGAGTGACGGCGCGCGACGGCGAGCTCGCGTTCGAGCACGCCGTCGCCGCCGAGCCAGTCGCGGCCTAGTCGCGGGCCGGCCGGCAGCGTTTGAGGGAGCTGCAGCGGGCTACCCTTCGAGGATGTTGAGGACGCTGTGCCGGCTCGCCGCGCGGACGCCGACGCTCGTCGGGTCGCCGTGGGCGTTCGTCGGCGCGGTCGCGCTCACGGTGCTGTGGCTCGTCTCGGGCCCGCTCTTCCGCTGGTCGGACAACTGGATCCTCGTCCCCGCCACGGCGACGTCGATCGGCGCGTTCCTGCTCGTGCTCCTGCTCCAGTACAGCCAGAACCGCGACACGCGCGCGATCCAGCTCAAGCTCGACGAGCTGATCCGCGGCCTCGGCGACGCCCGCACGCACCTCGTGCGGCTCGAGCACATGACCGACGACGAGCTCGACCAGATCGAGCAGGAGTTCCACGAGCTCCGCGAGGAGCACCAGACGGGGTAGATGATTGGTGGCACGAGATCGCCTGCGCCGGAGCGTCGGCTGGGGTGCCTGGGGCGCGGCGGCGGTCGCTCGGCGCTGCTGGTGGCAGCGGTGAGCGGGCGCGGGCGCGAAGCGGACGCGCCGGCGGGCCGGCCGCAGGCCGGACCGGTGGTGCGGGAGCGGCGCAGGTGCCTCAGACGGCGCGTCCGGCCACGCGAAATCGTGGCAGCGAGCATCTAAAGCTACGGTGCCGCGCGTGCAGCGCGTGCTCGTGGTGGCGGCGACGGAGGCGGAGCTGGCGGGCGCGGCGGGAGCGCTCACGCTCGCGTGCGGGATCGGCCCGGTCGAGGCGGCCGCGGCGACGGCAGCGGCACTCGCGCGCGAGCGGCCGGACGCGCTGCTCCACGTGGGCATCGCCGGCTGCCGGCGCGGCCGGGGTCTCCAGGTCGGCGAGCTCGTCGTCGGCTCGGAGGCCGTCTACTGCGACGCGCGAACCGGGCTCGTGCCGAGCCGCGTGGCGGCGGACGCCGCGCTCGTGGCGGCCGCGCTCCGCGCCCTTCCCGCGGCGCGGGTGCTGGCGATCGGGACGAGCGCCTCGGTCGACGGGACCGCGGGGACGGACGTCGAGGCGATGGAGGGGTTCGCCGTGCTGCGCGCGGCCGAGCTCGCGGGCGTGCCGGCGCTCGAGCTGCGCGCGCTGTCGAACGAGATCGAGGAGCCGGATCGCTCGCGCTGGCGCTTCGACGTCGCTCTCGCCGCGCTCGCGGACGCGCTCCCGCGGGTGCTCGCGGAGCTCCGCTAATAGATTCGGCTCGCCGTGGCGAACAAGCAGCCCCTGCCGCCGCCGCTGCCGCCGGAGACGCGCACTGTCGGCCAGCTCGTCGCGGAGACGCTGCGGCTGTACGGGCGGCGCTTCTGGCCATCCGTCGCGCTCGGCGTCGGCCCGGCCGCCGTCGGGATCGCGTTCGCGGAGCTGCCGTTCGACGCGCAGCTGGTGGTGATCCCGACGCTGGGCGTGCTGCTCTGGGCGGGCTCGTACGTCGCCGCCGCGCGGATCGCGACGCGAACGCAGCCGTCGCGCCGCGCGCTGGCGGTCGCACTCGCGGCTGGGGTGCTCGCGTTCGTGCCGTTCCTCGTCCCGCGGCTGTTCCAGCTCGCCGGCTTCGCCCTCCTCGGCCTCGTCGCGTTCACCTTCGTCGGCCTCGCGGTTCCGGTCGCGCTCGTGGAGGAACGGGGGCTCGTCGCGTCGCTTCGGCGCGGCGTGGCGCTGGCGCGCGCCGATGCCGTCCACGTGCTCGGATCGCTCGCGACGCTCGTCATCACGACGTTCCTGACGGGACTCGTCCTCTTCTTCCTGCTCCAGGGCTTCGGCGAAGCGGGGATCCGCGTCGGCGCGTTCCTCTCACTGCTCGTCCTCTCGCCGATCTTCCTGCTCGGCGCCGCGCTCCTCTACTACGACCAGGAGGCGCGCGCGCGGGCGCGGCGACCCGGCCCGCGCGTCGCGGGGCGTTAGGCTCCGGCGGGTCCCGCGAGCGAAGGAGCCGGCATGCCGACCTACATCCTCCTGACGACGCTGACGGCGCAGGGCGTCCAGACGCTGAAGTCGAACCCCGCCCGCCTGCGGGAGGTGAACAAGGACGTCGAGGAGCTCGGCGCGCGCGTCCTCCACCAGTGGGCGACGCTCGGGCCGTTCGACTTCCTGAACGTCGTCGAGGCGCCGGACGAGGCGACGATCTCCAAGGTCTCCGTGGCCCTCGGCGCGCGCGGGAGCGCGAAGCTGCAGACGGTGACGGCGCTCTCGATCGACGAGTTCCTGGCCGCGCTCGAGTAGACGCGGTGGAGCTGCCCGGACCCGGCCAGTTCTTCGCCGCGCTCGTCTTCTGGGCGGTCGCGGCGACGCTTGTCTTCCGCCACGCCGACCGGAGCGGCAACCCGAACGCGACGCGCTGGGGCGTCGCGACGTTCCTCGTCGGGCCGTTCGTCGTGCCGGTGTACCTCTTCCGGCACTGGCTGCGCAGCCGGCGCTGACCTGCGTCAGGGACGCGTCAGTGCCACCGCGACCTCTGCCGCGAGCGCCGCGTTGTCGGCGATCAGGCGCCTGTTGGCGGCGAGCGTCCGGCCGCCACTCTCCCGGTGGAGGTACGCGAGCACGAACGGCGTCATCCGCTGCCCCGTAACTCCCTTCCGCTCCGCGTCGGCGAGCGCGCGCTCGATCAGCGGCTCCACGTCGTCGAGGCTCTGGTCGGGCGGCCGCCCGAGGAGGAGTCCGCCGCCGCCGAGCGCCCAGTGCGCGGACGCCACGCGCGCCGCGTCCTCCGCCGACTCCACGCGCGCCGAAACCGGCGGACCGCCGCGGGCGGTGTAGAAGAGCGGCAACTCGTCCGTGCGGTAACCGAGCACGGGCACGCCGAGCGTCTCGAGCGCTTCGGCCGTCGCGGGCACGTCGAGCAGCGACTTCACTCCCGCGGAGACGACGACGACCTGCGTCCGCGCCAACTCCGTGAGGTCGGCCGAGACGTCCGGCGGATGCGGGAACCCGCGGTGGACGCCTCCGAGGCCGCCCGTGCCCATCACCGTGATTCCGGCCGCGCGGCAGACGGCGAGCGTCCCGCCGACGGTCGTCGCCCCGACCGCTCCCTGGACGACGGCGGCGGCGAGGTCGCGCGGCCCGACCTTCCGCGCGTCCGGGCCGAAGCGCTCGAGCTCCTCGGGCGAGAGCCCGACGCGGATCGCGCCGTCCAGTGCGCCGATCGTCGCGGGGACCGCGCCCGCCGCGCGAACTCGCTTCTCCGACTCGAGTCCGACCTCGACGCCCTCTCCCGCCGGGAACCCGTGCGCGACGAGCGTCGTCTCGAGCGCCACGACGGCCTGCGCCCCCGCGACCTCTTCCGAGACGACGATCACGGCATGGCCCCGATCGTCGCGACGCAGCGCGCGGCGGCGTCGAGCGCCAGCTCCGCGCCGCCGAGCAGGAAGCCGGCCGCGAACGCGTCGCCCGCACCCGTCGCGTCGACGAGCTTCGCCGGGCGTGCGTCGTACTCCTTGGCGGCGGCGCCGCGGTGGACGACGCAGCCGCGCGCACCGCGCTTCACGACGACGGTCGCCGCCGCGGGCTCCACGAGCGCGGCCTCCTCTTCCGTCGCGAACACGACCTCCGGCCGCAGCGCCGCGACCCGGGCGCGGAAGCACTCGACGCCGAGCGACCTGACCGCGGCGGTCGAGGAGACGTCGACGCTGACGCGCTGCGCGCGCGCGGCGGCCGCGCAAGCCGCGTCCGCGAGCGGGGACCGGACGAGGCTGTAGCCGGGCACGTGCAGCCAGTCCGCGTCGTCGAGCCATTCCGGCGCGAGGTCCTCGGGCTCGAGCTCGACGGCGACGCCGCGGTCGCTCAGCATCGCGCGGCGCCCGTCGGGGGTGCTGATCGCGACGACGGTGCCCGTCCCCTCCGCGCCGACGGGCCCCGCGAGCACGACGCCGCGACGCTCGAGCTCCGCCGCCACGACCCGGCCCGCCGGATCCGCCGCTCGCTTGCCGACGAAGCGCGCGCTGCCGCCGAGCGCAGCGACCCAGGCGGCGACGTTCGCGGCCTGCCCGCCGGCGCCGACGCGCGTCCGCCCGTACGCGTCCGTGTCCTCCGCCACCGGCTCGTCGAGCCTCACGACGACGTCCAGGAGCAGATCGCCGAGAGCGCAGACGAGCACGCCTAAGATGCTGTCATGGAGGAGGAGCGAAAGCGCGACAGGCTGCGCTCGTTCGTCCTCGGCGGCCTCGTCGGCGCGTCCGCGGCGGTCGCGGCGGGCAGGCACAGGCGACCGCGGGGGCGTCGGAGGCAGACACCGGCGGGGCTCGCCGCGTTCGAGGGCGCTCCGTGCTACCGGGAGATCGTCGAGCGTGCGGACGACGCCGAGGCGTCGTAGCCGACGAGCGCCGCAGCCCGGTCAACCGTGACGAAGTTGACGTCGGCGTCTCCGATGTCGAGCGTGCGCCCCACGATCAGCGCCGCCGCCGCGCGCGCCAGGTAGCGGCGCGTGGTTCGCGTCGCCGCTCTCGTCCGCACGACGAGGTACGGCCCGAACGCGCGCGCCTCGAATGCGGCTGCGGGGCGCGGGAGGCGCAGCGGGATCGACAGGCGCTGGACGACGTTGTTCGTGTCGTAGGCGTCGAAGATCCACACGCCGCGGCCGAGCGGCTTCGGCGCGTCCTGCAGGTCGCGCGCCGCGAGCTTCGGGTCGGCGCGGGGCAGCACGAGCCGCGAGAACTCGCCGTTCCGCTCCCACGCGCCGAGGTAGATCGGGTCGAACCCGAGCAGGACGTCGTCGCCGCGGCCGGTGCGGGCGAGCCAGTCGGCTGCGGCGTCGCGCGCGGCGGCGCGTCCGGCGGCGTCACCCGTGAAGAGCGGCGGCGTCTTCTGCCAGGCCCACGCAAGCTCGCCGACGACGAGCGCCGCGAGCGCCGCGGCCGCGAGCGGTCGCGCCCGGCGCGCGCTCCGCGCTGTGAGCCCGAGCACGCCCGCGGCGAGCAGCGTCGCGAAGAACGGGAGCGCGAAGATCAGGTGCCGCGTCTCGGGCGCCGTGCCGCTGCCGAGCCGCGCGACGAGGAACGCGAGGGTCGGCGTCGCGAACACCGCGAGGACGAGCAGCGACCCGTGGCGGTTCGCCTGCGCGAGCCGCCACGCGCCGACCGCGGCGAGCCCGAGCGTCAGCGGGAGCAGGAACGTCCAGCCGACCGAGAAGTCGCCGGCGACGTCGGCGAGGTACGCGAGGACGGGGAGCGGCGCGCCGAGCTTCTCGCCGCGTCCGCCGAGGCCGACGTCGAACCGGCCGGCGAGCACGACGTCCGCGATCCAGAACGGCGTTCCGACGACGCCGACGACGGCGAACGCGGCGAGTGCCTCGCGCAGCCGGTGGCGGACGAGCAGCACGAACAGCCCCTGCGACGCCAGCACGAGCGCGCCGTAGGGGTGGGCAGCCACGCAGACGAGGATCGCGCCGCCCCACAGCGACCACGCCCTCCGGCCCCCGGTCTCGAGCGCCCGCAGCAGCGCGAGGTACGCGAGCGCGCTCGTGAACAGGAACAGGCTGTACATCCGCGCGTAGATCCCGTGGAAGAGGAGGATCCAGCTCGCGCTCGCGAGCAGCGTCGCGGCGAGCGCGGTCGCGTGCCCCGCGAGGCGCGCCGCGAGCGCAGCGACGAGCGGGACGGCTGCGACCGTGAACACCGCGGAGAGCGCGCGTAGCGCGCCGAGCCCGCCGCCGACGTGCGCGACGAGCCACGCGAGCAGGAAGTGCAGCGGCGCTCCTCCGCGCTCCGTCACGACGGTGTCCGCGAGGCTCGCGAGGCTCCCGCGCCCGACGTAGAGCGCGAGGATCTCGTCCTCGTGCGGAGGCCACGCCGTCAGGCGCAAAGCGAGGAACGCGGCCACGCCGGCCACGCATGCGCCGACGCCGCGGCGGAACGCCCGCTCCCCGAGTTCGCCCAAGGTGGCAACGCTACCGCCGCGCGCGCGCCCGGCCGGTGCCGCCGGGGCCCGCTGGTAGCCTTCGGCGCCCGTGCCGATCTACGAGTACAGATGCCCGAACCGGCACGTGTTCGAGCTCTTTCAGCGGATGACCGATCCAGCTATCGACGCGTGCGAGACGTGCGGTGCACGCCCCGTCGAGCGCGTGCTCTACCCGGTCGCGGTGCACTTCAAGGGCTCGGGCTTCTACTCGACGGACTACGGCAAGGGCTCCCGCAAGCCCGCGAAGGACGGAGCGGAGGCCGGCGGCGGGAGCAGCAAGGACGGCGGGTCGGACTCATCCGGCTCGTCCGACTCGGGCGGCGGCGAGAAGCCGGTCGAGAAGAAAGCCGCCGAGGCGTAGGCCTCAGCGGGAGAAGCACCCGGGCGCGAAGGGATTCGAGCGCGGGTAAGGGGGCTGCGGCGCGGCTCTCCCCAGGAACATCAGCAGCACGTTTCGGTTCTCCTCGCTCGGGTCGATGAAGGACTCGCCGGCGTACGCGGACGGGTCACCGCCGAACCGGCAGCGGAGCGTGCGCCCGCTCCGGAAGTGGACCCACCCGAGCTGCGTCAGTTCCCACGCGCTGAGGTCGGTCGTCAGCGGACGCGCCATCTCGTCCCCGATCACCGGCATGCGGAGGAGGGTGCGGGGGCTCGTCATCTTCGCGGCCAGCGCCTGCAGTACCTCCTGCTGACGCGTGCCGCGGCTGAGATCGGTGTCGCCGGGGTCGAGCTCGTTCTTGCGGACGCGCGCGTAGATGAGCGCACGGTGGCCGTCCATGGTCTGCTCGCCCCTGCCGAACCGCCACCCTTCCCAGCGCGCGCACTCGCTCGCGCTCCCGTACGGGCACTCGAACTTCGAGCGGATCGGCGCCGGCACGTCGACGGTGACCCCGCCGACCGCGTCGATCAGCTCCTCGAAGCTGCCGAAGTCGACCGTCGCGACGTGGTTGATCGGCAGCCCGGTGTAGGCGCGCACCGTCCGCAGCGCGAGCTCCGGCCCGCCGAGCTGGAACGCCGCGTTGATCTTCATCCGGCCGTGGCCGGGAACGTCGACGCGCAGGTCGCGCGGCACCGACAGGAGGGCGAGCCGGCCGCGCGCCGGGTCGGTCCGCATCAGCAGGATCGAGTCGGAGCGCCGCGCCGTCTCGCGGTCCTGCCGGTTCGCGTGGTCGGTGCCGAGGAGGAGGATGACCGTCGGCTGCCCGAGGAGCAGGCCGTTCTGCGGCGCGAGCGCGGCGCGCGTCCCCGCGTCGAGCCGCGAGTTCGCGTCGCGGACGCCGTCGCGGAAGGAGAGATAGCTGGCGATGCCCCATGCGATCGCGAGCAGGAGGAGGAGGAACAGCGCGAGCCCGACCCGGCGGGTCCGGCCGAGTCGACGTCGCCGCGTCGGAGCCGCGGGAGCGACCTCGTAGCCGCGCCGGTCCTGCCGCCTGCCCCGCCGTTCCGGACGCGGCAACGTCGGCACCTTCCCGCGGGCCCGTCCGCCGCGATAGACGCGGTACGGCTTGTCTCCGCGGGCCATCCGGCGCGTTATCGTAGCCACCGCGTGGCTGCCGATCGCGTCATCGGCGTCGACCTCGGCGGCACGAAGATCCTCGCGGGAGTCGTCGACCGTCACGGAACGATCGAGCGGCGCCACGAGCGGCCGACGCCGACGTCGTCCCAGGACGAGCTGCTGCTGGAGCTCGAGGCGGCGGTCGTCGAGCTACGCGACGACGGCGTCGCGGGCGTCGGCTTCGGCGTTCCTTCGACGATCGACCAGCGCGCCGGGCGCGCCGTGTCCTCGGTGAACGTGCCGCTCGCGGACGTCGACCTGCGGGCGCGGATGAGCGAGCGCCTCGGCCTGCCGGTCGGCGTCGACAACGACGCCAACGCGGCCGCGATCGGCGAGTGGGCGTTCGGCGCCGGGCGGGGCACGCGCCACATGGTGATGCTCACGCTGGGAACCGGGATCGGCGGCGGGCTCATCCTCGACGGGCGGCCGTACCGCGGCGCCGTCGGCGCCGCGGCGGAGCTCGGGCACATCGTGATCGAGCACGACGGCGACCCGTGCCAGGGCACCTGCACGGGCCGCGGCCACCTCGAGACGCTCGCGTCCGGGAATCGCGCCGGCGCCGAGGCGCGCGCGGCGTTCGGTCCCGCGGCGGACGCGCACCGGCTCGTCCGGCTCGCGTCCGAGGGCGACACGCGCGCGCGGGCGATCCTCGAGCGCCTCGGCCGCCGGCTCGGCTCGGGGATCGCGACGCTCGTGAACGTGTTCAACCCGGAGCTGGTCGTGATCGGCGGGGGGTTCGCGGCGGCGGGCGACCTCGTCCTGGCGCCGGCCCGGGAGGTCCTCGCGCGCGAGGCGCTGTCGCCGGCGCGCGAGCTCGTGCGCGTCGTCCGCGCCGAGCTCGGCACCGCCGCCGGCCTCGTCGGCGCGGCGCTCGTCGGCTTCGAAGCCGTGGATCGCTAGTGCCGCTCTCCGTTTGCGCGACGCCGATCGGGAATCTCGAGGACGTCACGCTGCGCGTACTGCGCGAGCTCGCCGAGGCTGCGGTCGTGCTCGTGGAGGACACGCGGCGGACTCGCGTGCTGCTCGAGCGCCACGGGGTCGACGCGCGTCTCGTCAGCTACCACGAGCACAACGAGGCGCGGCGTGTGGAGGAGTTCCTTCCGCGACTCGAGGCGGGGGAGCGGATCGCCGTCGTGAGCGATGCGGGGATGCCGGGGATCAACGACCCCGGAGCGCGGCTCGTCGCTGCCGCTCTCGACGCAGGCGTTCCCGTCACGGTGCTCCCTGGCGCGTCGGCGGTGGAGACGGCGCTCGTCGCGAGCGGCCTCGTCGGCGAGCGCTACCAGTTCGCCGGGTACCTGCCGCGCGGCGAGCGGGCGCTGGCAGCCGTGTGGGAGGAGCTGGCGCGCTGGCCGTACCCCGTCGTGGCGTTCGAGTCGCCACGCCGGCTGCCTGCGACGCTCGCGAGCCTCGCGGGTGCGCTTCCGGATCGGCCGGCGGCGGTGTGCCGCGAGCTGACGAAGCAGTTCGAGGAGGTCGTGCGCGGATCTCCACGCGACCTCGCGGAGCGGTTCACGGAGCCGCCGAAGGGTGAGATCACGCTCGTCCTCGGGGCCGCACCCGCGGCGATGCCGGCCGCGGCCGAGGAGGACGCGCTCGCCGTCGTCGTCGAGCTCGCAGCGGCCGGATTGCCTCGGCGGCAGGCTGCGGAGCTGGTGTCGCGCCTGACGGGCGTGCGCGCGAACCGGCTCTACCGCGCCTCTCTGTAGCCTGACTTGACAACGACGGACGCCGTCGCTACCGTTGCGGTCGCGTTGTTGTCAAATTAGAAAACAGGAGGCGCAGATGCGCGTAGTGCTCGCGGCGATGGTCGCCGCCTTGTCGGCAGGTGTCCCCGCCGCTCAGGCGTGGACGTGGCCGGTGGACGGTCCCGTGCTCCGGCCATTCGTCCTCGGCGACAACCCGTACGCCGGCGGTCAGCACCGCGGCGTCGACGTCGGCGGCGAGCTCGACGCGCCCGTTCGCGCCGCCGCGTCGGGGATCGTGTCGTTCGCGGGGAGCGTTCCCTCCGGCGGCAAGACGGTCACGATCCGAACCGAGGACGGCTACGTCGTCACGACGCTCCAGCTCGGGTCGATCTCGGCGACGCGCGGCGCGGTCATCGACGAGGGCGCAGTGATCGGAACCGTCGGCCCGAGCGGCGACGCGGTCACGACGGCGCCGCACGTGCACCTCGGGATCCGGCTCGCGAGCGACGAGAACGCGTACGTCGATCCGCTGACGCTCCTACCCGCGCGCGGCGTGGCGCCCGTGCCGGTCCCCGCGCCGCCGGTCGCCCCACCGGCGCCGCCCGCAGCGCCGCCCGTCACGCCCGCGCCGCCGGTCGCCGAGCCGGCGCCCCCACCTCCTGCACCGCCGCCCGCCGCGCCCGCGCCCGCACCGGCTCCACCGGTCGCGACACCGGCGCCGCCAGTGGCCGCACCGCCGCCCGTCAGCGCACCCGCGCCGCCGGTCTCCGCACCGCCGCCGGGCGCACCCGCGCCGGGCTCCGCACCGCCGCCCGTCTCCGCACCCGCGCCGCCGGTCTCCGCACCGCCCGTCAGCGCACCGCCCGTCAGCGCACCGCCGCGGGGCTCCGCACCGCCGCCGGTCTCCGCACCCGCGCCGCCCGCGGCGCCGCCCGCGCCCGTGGCTGCCCCCATCGCGCCGGTCGCTGCACCCGCGCCGCCAGTGTCCGCGCCCGCGGATGTCGTAGCACCGGCGCCGCCTGCGCCCGAAGCTGCGACTCCGGCCGCCGCGAGTGCACTCGCGCCGTCACCCGTCGAGGAGCCCGTGCCCGCCGCCGCGACACCCGCCGCTCCGGCGGCGCCGGAGCCGGGCGCGGGCTCCGCAGACGCCGCGTCAGCCGCCGTCGCGGCGGACGACCGCCCGGCGGCGACGACCGGTCCGACGATCGGCGCGCGCGTGATCCGAGTTCCCGACGCAACGACGCGGGCGCCTGCGTCCACGGCGCACGCGTCGCGCGCGCAGGCGCCGCGGGTCGCGACCGTGTCGCGACGCCGCAGCGCGCGGCGCAGCGTCGCGCCCCCGTGGACTCGGTCGCGCCGACCGCGCGGCCGCCTCGTCAGGCGCCGCGGGGACGCGCGCTCGCGTGACAGAGCAGCGTGCGGAGCCGGCGCCGCCCGTCGCCGCCGCGGCGGTGCGCGACCGCCCGACGGCACGCCGGAGCTCCGGCCGAGGCGAAGGCTCCTCGCCGCTCGTGGCGCTCGCGCTCGCCGCAGTGGCTGTGGTTGCGACCGCGCTCGGCCTCCGGCTGCGGCGCCGGGAACCGCTCGGGGCGCTCCCTACAATTGACGACGATGAGCTTCTACGTCACGACCCCGATCTACTACGTCAACTCGACGCCGCACATTGGCCACGCGTACACGACGATCGCGGCGGACATCCTCGTGCGCCATCAGCGGCAGAGGGGAGAGGAGACGTTCCTGCTGACGGGCGTCGACGAGCACGCGTCGAAGGTCTACCGGGCTGCGGAAGAGCAGGGGCTCGATCCGTACGAGTACCTCGACCAGATCGTCGTGCCGTGGAGAGAGCTTCCTGAGCGCCTCGATGCACGCCCCGACTTCTTCATCCGCACGAGCGACGACGGCCACAAGGCGTTCGTGCGCGACTTCGTGCAGCGGATCTACGACAACGGGGACGTGTACGAGGACGTGTACGCCGGCCACTACTGCGTCCGCTGCGAGGCGTTCTACGCCGATGAGGAGCTTGTGGACGGCAACTGCCCGATCGACGACGTGGCGCCCGAGTGGATCGAGGAGAAGAACTACTTCTTCCGGCTCTCGGCCTACCAGGATCGGCTGCTTCAGCTCTACGACGACCGCCCCGACTTCGTGCTCCCGGCGTTCCGGTACAACGAGGCGCGGAGCTTCATCGCCGGCGGGCTCAAGGACTTCAGCATCAGCCGCGCGGGGCAGCCTTGGGGCATCCCGCTGCCGTGGGACGAGAGCCAGGTCGCCTACGTGTGGGTCGACGCGCTCCCGAACTACCTCAGCGCGCTCACGTACGCGCGTGACGGCGAGGATCTGAGGCCGACGCTGTGGCCGGAGGCGCGCCACCTGCTCGGCAAGGACATCCTCCGCTTCCACTGCGTCTACTGGCCCGCGCTCCTCCTCTCCGCCGGCTACGACGTGCCGAAGCAGCTCTTCGTCCACGGCTGGCTGCTCCTCGGCGACCGCAAGATCTCGAAGTCGGCGGGTAACGCCGTCGACCCGCTCGAGCTGATCGACGTCTACGGCGCAGACGCCGTCCGCTTCTGGGCCGCACGCTCGATCTCGTTCGGGCAGGACGGCGCCGTCGCCCTGGACTCGATCGCCGAGCGCTACGAGCGCGAGCTCGGCAACGATCTCGGCAACCTCGTCTCGCGAACGACCGCGATGATCGCCCGCTACCGCGGCGGCGTGCTCCCGGAGTCGCAGAACGAGCTCGGGGAGGAGATCCGGCGGCTGGCGGATTCGGTGGCCGCGCGCGTCGACGCGTACGACATCACGGGCGCGCTCGAGGAGATCTGGAGCGTCGTGCGGTCGCTGAACAGGTACGTCGAGCAGACGCGGCCGTGGGCGCTGGCCAAGGATCCGGCGCGGAGCGACGACCTGGACCGGACGCTCTACACCCTCGGCGACGGCCTCCGCGCGCTCGCGATCGCGCTGGCGGCATATCTGCCGCGGACGGCGCCGGAGATCCTCGCGGCGCTCGGGCAGCCGGACTCGCTCGCGTGGGAGAACGTGGCGCCGGGGCGCACGACGCCCGGAACGAACATCGCCGCCGCCGACCCGCTCTTCCCCCGCATCGAGACGCCGACCGCCGCGGCGTGATCGACACGCACGCGCACCTCGACGCGTGCGGCGAGGTCGAGTCGACCCTCGCCCGCGCGCGGGCGGCGGGAGTCGCGCGCGTCCTCACGATCGGCACCGGGATCGAGTCCGCGCGGCACGCGCGCGACCTGGCGCGCACGCACGAGGGCGTCTTCGCCGCGGTCGGCGTCGACCCGCACCAGGCGCACGCCGACGGCGCACGGCTCGACGAGCTGCGGCCGGTGCTCGAGGACGACCGGGTTGTCGCGGTCGGCGAGACCGGCCTCGACTACTTCCACCGCGCGGCGTCGCCTGAGCGCCAGCGTGCCGTGTTCGCGGCGCAGCTCGAGCTCGCGGAGGAGCTCGGGAAGCCCGTCGTCGTGCACACGCGCGACGCCGACGACGACACCGCGGCGGCGCTCGCCCGCTTCGGCGGCACCGTCGTCCTCCACTGCTTCTCGCAGCCCGGCCTCCTGCCCGACGCGCTCGAGCGCGGGTACTACGTCTCCTTCGCGGGCAACGTCACGTATCCGAAGGCGGCGGAGCTCCGCGAGGCCGCCGCACGCGTGCCGCCGGACCGTCTGCTCGCGGAGACGGACGCGCCGTACCTCGCGCCCCAGCCGAAGCGCGGGCAGCCGAACGAGCCCGCATACGTGATGGAGACGCTGGCCGTCCTCGCGGCGGCACGCGGCGACGACCCGGCAGAGCTGGAGCGGCAGATCGAAGCGAATGCGGCCGCCGCGTTCGCCCTGCCGTGATCGTCCCGAAGAAGGCGCTCGGCCAGCACTTCCTCGCGGACGAGAACCTGCTCGGCGTGATCGGGCGCCTTGCCCAACTCGAGCCCGCGGACGCCGTGCTCGAGATCGGCCCTGGCCTCGGCGTCCTCACCGCGTACCTCGCCGACCGAGTCGCGCACGTGCACGCGGTCGAGCTCGACGCCGCTCTCGACGCGCACCTGCGCGAACGCTTCGTCGACCGGCCGAGCGTCGAGCTGCACTTCGGCGACGCGCTCGCGCTCGACCTGGGAGCGCTCGACCCGCGGCCGCGCAAGCTCGTCGCGAACCTGCCGTACAACGTCGCGACCCCGCTCATCGTCGAGAGCCTCGACGGCATCCCGTCTCTCGAGCTCTGGTGCGTGATGGTGCAGCGCGAGGTGGCGGACCGCTTCTTCGCGGCGCCGTCGACGAAGGCCTACGGCGCGGTCTCGGTGCTCCTCCAGCTCGCCACGCGGCGGACGGGGTTCCACCCGGTGTCGCGGACGGTCTTCAGGCCGCCGCCGAACGTGGAGTCCGCGCTCGTCGCCTTCCGGCGCGGCGCGCTGCCGGCGAACTACCCGTGGGTGAAGCGCGTCGTCGAGGGCTCGTTCGCGCACCGGCGCAAGACGCTGCCGAACTCGCTCGAGCTCGCGGGCATCGCCGACCGCGCCCGCGGTGCGGCTGCGCTCGGCTCCCTCGGCCGCTCTCCTTCCGCGCGGGGGGAGGAGCTCGCGCCGGCGGACTTCGTCGCGCTCGCGCAGGCGCTCGAGTGACGCGCGCGTCCGCGCCGGCGAAGATCAACCTCGCCCTCGTCGTCGGCCCGCCGCGCGCGGACGGCAAGCACGAGGTCGCGACCGTGCTGCAGCGAGTCGGGCTGGCGGATCGAATCGCGGTCGAGCCCGCCGAGCGCGCCGACGTGTGCGGGTTCGCAGACGACACGCTCGTCGGGCGAGCGCTCGAGCTCCTCGCGGGGGAGGCAGGAGTCGAGCCGCGCTGGCGCGTGACGATCTCGAAGCGCCTCGCGGTCGCCGCCGGGCTCGGCGGCGGGAGCTCCGACGCCGCGACGGCGCTGAGGCTCGCGAACGCGACCCTCGCGCGGCCGTTGTCCCCGGAGCGCCTGCACGAGCTCGCCGCCGCGCTCGGCGCCGACGTCCCGTTCTTCCTCGTCGACGGGCCGCAGATCGCAGCCGGCGCGGGCGAAGCGCTCACGCCGGTCGAGCTGCCGCAGGACTTCTGGGTCCTCGTCCTCCTCCCGCACGGCGCCGCGAAGGAGTCGACCGCGTCCGTCTACGCCGCCTTCGACGCGCGCGGCGGCGGCGAAGGCTTCGACGGGCGGCGCGCCGCCCTCCTCGACGCTCTCGCGCGGGTGCGAAGGCCTCGCGATCTCGCGGCGCTGCCGCCCAACGACCTGGCGAGCTCGCCGCTCGCGCAGGACCTCCGCGACGCGGGCGCGTTCCGCGCGGACGTGACGGGCGCCGGGCCGGCCGCCTACGCGCTCTTCCACCGCCGCGGCGACGCCGAGCGCGCGCGCCGCGCCTTCGCCCCGCGCGCGCGAACGTGGGTCACGGTGCCTGCGTGGTACGGTTGATCCGTGGAGCTCCGGCAGCCCGCGCTCGAGCACGGGACGACGCGCGGCGGACGGTGGTTCCGGGTCCACCGCGTCAGGCTCGCGCTCTGGATAGCGGTCGCGGAGGGCGCGCTCGTCGTCTTCGACGTGCTCTCGGGATGGGCGGCGCTCGCCATTGCGGCGGTCGTCGTCGCGTTCTACGCGCTCGTCGGCCGGAACCTCCGGAAGCCGCTGCGCGACCTCAGCTGGGCCGCGGCGCTCTCGCAGATCCTCGTCGCGCTGATCCCGGCGCTCGTCTTCGTCGTCGGCGCGCTCGCGCTCTTCGCGCTCGCCGTCCTGGCGGCGCTCGCGCTCTTCGCTCTGCTCGCTGACAGGCGGTAGCGCGCCCGTCGCTGCCCCTATGCTTCGCGTCGAACTGTGGGGCGTAGCCAAGTGGTAAGGCAGCGGGTTTTGGTCCCGCGATCCCAGGTTCGAATCCTGGCGCCCCAGCCACCTCCGCGCACCTCGTGACCTCACAGCTCGCAGTCGTCGTCATGGCCGCAGGGCGCGGGACGCGGATGCGCTCGCAGATCGCGAAGCACCTCCACCCGATTCTCGGGCGGCGGATGGTCGACTGGGTGATCGACGTCGCGCGCGCGCTCGACCCCGACCGGCTCGTCGTCGTCACGTCGCCCGACGCCGTGGACGCCTTCGACGGCGTCGAGGTTGCGGTGCAGGCGGAGCCACGGGGGACGGGAGACGCGGTCGCCGCGGCGGAGCCGACGCTCACCGGCTTCGACGGGGACGTGCTCGTCGTCGCGGGAGACTCGCCGCTGCTCACGGCGGAGCTCCTGCGGGCGCTCGTCGACGAGCACCGTGGCGGCGAGGCGGGCGTGACGCTGCTCTCGTTCGAGCCCGCCGCGCCGCTGCCCTACGGGCGGATCCTGCGCGACGCGTCGGGCGCGCTGCGCGCGATCCGCGAGGAGCGGGACGCGACGGACGAAGAGCTCGCAGTGCGGGAGCTGAACGCGTCGATCTACGTCTTCCGCGCGCCGCTGCTGTGGCCTGCGCTGCGCACGCTCGACGCGAACAACGCGCAGGGCGAGCTCTACCTCACCGACACGATCGAGAGCATCGTCTCACGCGGGAGTCGCGCGGCGGTCTTCATCTCTCCCGACGCGGCTGCTCCGATCGGGGTCAACACGCGCTCGGAGCTGGCCCTCTCCGCGGCCGTGCTGCGCGAGCGGATCAACGACGCTCACATGCGGGCCGGGGTGACGATCGTGGATCCGGACTCGACGTGGATCGAGCCCGAGGTGGAGCTCGCGCCCGACGCCGTCGTCCACCCGTTCACGCTGCTGCGCGGCCGCACGCGAGTCGGTCCGCGCGCCGACGTCGGGCCGCACGCGGTTGCGATCGACGCCGTGATCGGCGCGGACGCCGTCGTAGGCCCGTTCTGCTACCTGCGCCCCGGCACCGTGCTCGAGGACGGCGCGAAGGCCGGCACGTTCGTCGAGCTCAAGAACGCGCACGTCGGCGAAGGCGCGAAGGTCCCGCACCTCTCGTACATCGGCGACGCGAACGTCGGCGCCGGCGCGAACATCGCCGCGGGGAACATCACGGCAAACGTCCGGCACAAGCCGGGGCCGAAGCAGCGGACGACGTTCGGGCGCAACGTCAGGACCGGCATCCACAATTCGTTCGTGGCTCCCGTCGAGATCGGCGACGACGCTTGGATTGCGCCGGGATCGGTCATAACCGAAGACGTCCCCTCCGAGTCGTTGGCAGGCTTCCCCCCGAGACAGGTGACGAAGGAGGGCTATCTGCGTGGAAAGCGCAACGACTGAGCTCGCGCTGCCCGGCCTGGAGACGGCCGGCATGACGACGCAGCCGGAACCCAGCCACTGGATCGAGCGCGGCCCGCAGAAGCGGCTGATGGTCTTCTCCGGCCGCTCGCACCTGGAGCTCGCTCGCCGCATCGCCGAGAACCTCGGCGTCGAGCTCGGCGACGTCGAGCTGAAGACGTTCGCGAACGACGAGACGTACTGCCGCTACCGCGAGTCGATCCGCGGCAACGACGTCTTCATCGTGCAGACGGGGGCGCCGCCCGTCGACCAGAACCTGATGGAGCTGCTCCTGATGATCCAGGCGGCGAAGCTGGCGTCGGCGAAGCGGATCACCGCCGTGATCCCGTGGTTCCCGTACTCGCGGCAGGACCGCAAGGCGAAGCCGCGCGAGCCGATCTCCGGGCGACTGATCGCAGACATGCTCCAGCTCGCCGGGGCAGACCGCGTCCTCACGATGGACCTCCACGCGGGACAGATCCAGGGCTTCTTCACGATTCCCGTCGACCACATGACCGCGATGCCGCTCTTCGCCGCCCACTTTCGCGACCTCGGGCTCGCCGGCGACGGCGTCGTCTCCGTCGCTCCGGATGCGGGCCGGGCGAGGCTGGCGCTCCGCTTCGCCGAGATGATCGGCGCCGACTTCGCGATCATGCACAAGACGAGGCCGGCTCACGACGAGGTCGCGATGACCGAGATCACCGGGCGCGTGCGCGGGAAGATCGCGATCGTCGGCGACGACGTCACGACCACCGGTGGGACGCAGATCGCCGGCGCCAGGGTGCTCAGGGAGCACGGCGCGACCGAAGTCTGGATGTTCGTCACCCACTCGCTGCTCGACGCCGACGTGCTCGAGCGTGTCGCGTCCTCGGACATCACCGGGCTCGTCGTGACGGACACGGTGCCGCTCGATCCCGTGCGCAAGCCCGAGAACGTCACGGTGCTGACGGTCTCGCGCCTGCTCGCCGAGACGATCATGAACGCGTTCGCGGACGAGTCCGTGTCGGCGATCTTCGGCGGCGAGAACCAGCTCTTCTAGCCGTGCGCGGGCCGGGCCTCCTCGGGCTGGTGTACCTCGGCGTCGGCATCGCGGTCGCGGCCTCGAAGGACTACCTCGAGAACCTGGAGACGATCCGGCGGATCGCGTCCGCGCTCCTCGCCGTGCTCCTGTGGCCGCTCCTGCTGCTCGGGATCGACCTGCACATCAGGCCCTGAGATGGGTGCTGCCACGGTCTCGCGCGTCCGGCTGCGCAATCTGCCGCGTCTGGGCCGCTCCGGGCACGAGCCGATCGCCGCACGCGGCGCTCCCCTCGCGCCGTCCGCTTCGCGCCGCCAGTCCATCACCGATGCCGGGAGCATCGGCGACGGCCTGCCGCCGCGCCCCAGAGCGGGCAGTCCGCGCCCCGGAACCGGCGATCTCATGGCACCACCCATCTAGCTACACTTCCGCGCCGATGACGGGCGAACGGGTGAAGCTCCAGGTCTCCGAGCGCGAACGGCGTGGGTCGGCCGACGCGCGGCGCCTGCGCCGGGACGGGCTCATCCCCGGCGTCCTCTACGGGCGGAGCAAGCCGCACGCGATCTGCATCCCGGAGCGCGACCTCCGCCGCGTCCTCACGGGCCCCGGCGGTCTGCACGCGATCCTCGACGTCGTCCTCGAGGGGCAGAAGACGACGCACCCGTCGATCCTCAAGGAGTACCAGCGCGACCCGCTGCGCGGGACGCTCACCCACGTCGACCTCCACGAGGTGCGGCTCGACCAGCCGATCCAGGCGCAGGTGACCGTCCAGCTCCTCGGCGAGCCCGTCGGCGCGACCGAGGGCGGCGTCCTCTCGCAGGTGACGCGCGAGGTGAACGTCGAGGCGCTGCCGATGGAGATCCCCGAGCATCTCGAGCTCGACGTGAGCGGCCTCGCGATCGGCGACTCGCTGCGCGTCGCGGACCTGCCGCCGGTCGAGGGCGTGACGTACCTCGACGATCCGGACGAGACGGTGCTCGCGACGGTCACGCAGCCGACGCGCGTCGAGGAGCCGGAGGAGACGCTCGACGACGAGGAGGGCGTGGGCGTGCCGACGGGCGACGAGGCTCCCGAGGGCGGCGCCGACGCGCCGCTCGAACCGGACGCGGATGCGGCCGGCGGCGAAGGCACCGTTCCCGGCTAGCGCCGGCTCCGGATGCGCCTCTTCGGGCGAGGCGACGCGTTGTCGTCGCTCGACCTGCTCGTCGTCGGGCTCGGGAACCCCGGCCGCGAGTACGCGCGTCACCGGCACAACGTCGGCTGGATGGTCGCCGACGAGCTCGCGCGGCGGCACTCCGCCGGCTGGCGCGGGAAGTTCTCGGGACAGCTCGCCGACGCCCGCCTCGACGGGCGACGGCTCGCGCTCCTGAAGCCCGAGACGTACATGAACGAGTCGGGGCGCTCCGTCGCGGCCGCGGCGCGCTTCTTCAAGCTCGAGCCGGACCGGATCCTCGTCGTCCACGACGAGGGCGACTTCGACGTCGGGCGCCTCCAGATCCGGCTCGGCGGCGGCCTCGCCGGCCACAACGGGCTCCGCTCGATCGCCGCCCACCTGAAGACGCAGGACTTCCTGCGCCTGCGCGTGGGCGTCGGCCGGCCGGAGCGTGGCGATCCGCGCCCGCTCGCGGACTTCGTGCTCTCCCCGTTCGACCCGCACGACGACGTCGACTCGCTCGTCGCCCGCGCCGCGGACGCGGCCGAGGCCCTCGTCGCAGAGGGCCTCGAGGCCGCGCAGCAGCGCTTCAACTGAGCTACCGGATGACCGGGTTCGCGACGTCCTGCCCCGGCGGGACGCGGTTCGTCGTCTGGTAGCAGCCGTCGGCCTTGCCCGGCGTGCCGGCGTCGGGGCCGTGGTGGGCGGTCTCGAGACCGTAAGCGGCGGGATCGCCGCCGCACGAGACGCCCGCCACGAACGGCCCGTGGTTCTGGCCGTTCGCGAGCACCTGCCCGTCGCCCTGGTGCGCGACGGAGACCACGTGGGGATGCGCGGCGGCCGGCCCGGCGATCGCGAGTGCGGCGCATCCGGCCGCGAGTGCGCTGAGCTGCTTCTTCATGTCGTACCTCCTCCGTTCGGGGCGGCCGAAACCGCCATCTCGACGACCGGGTAGAGCGTCCGCGCCTCGCCGTCGGCGGAGACGGCGGTGAGCGCGTCTCCGGCCGAGCGTGCGGGGTCGAACGCCCACCCCTCGAGGACGAGGCCGACGCTCTGCTGGTCGCGCACCACGGCGACGTTCGTCACGCCGAGCGCGCGGAGGCGCTCGAGGGCGGCAGCGGTCAGCGCCACCTCCTCACGCCCTGGAACCAGCAGAACGGTCAATCCCATCCTGCCGGCGACGCTACGACCGGAACGGCACTCCGATCATCGGGGAGCTCCCGCATCTTCGAGGCGCGCCGCCAGCTCGGTGCGATTCCGCGCGCCGACCTTCCGGAGGACGTTCGAGACGTGCCGCTCGACGGTCTTTCGCGAGAGGAAGAGGCTCGCGGCGATCTCCGGGTTCGTCGCGCCCGCGGCGACGAGCTGCGCCACCTCGCGCTCGCGGCTCGTCAGCATGGCGTCGTCCGCCCGGGGGCGCTTCCACGTCCTGACGCCGCGGCTGCGCAGACGCTGCCGCATGGCTTCGAGAAGCGTCGTCGCGCCGATCTCTTCGGCGATCGCGGCACCCTCGCGGAGGACGGCGACCGCGGCGTCGCGTTCGAGGAGCTCCGACTCGTCCAGCCTCTGCCACAGCGCTTCCACGCGAAGCTCGAGCCGCTCAGCCTCTTCGCGCGCGGCGCGGACGCTGTCGGCCGCCCGGGCGTCGCCTGCGGCGCTCCGGATCGCGCCGAGCGCGCGGAGGGCGCTGTAGGAAACGCGACCGCCGTTCCCACCGCCGCGGCCCGCCACTTCGGCGTAGACGTCGCGCGCTTCGTCTACTCGGTCGAGCTTCGCGAGCGCGTACGCCGCGACCCACCGCAGCTCGGTGAAGCACCTCGGGCACGCAGCGCGCTCGGCGTCCACGAACGCCTTCTCGAGCCTGCCCGACGCCGCAGATCGCTCTTCGGCCGTGCCGATCCGAACGAGCGTCCGCGCAATGACCTGGTGCCCGCCGAGACGGAAATGCGGGTCCGGCGTCTCGTCCGTGTGTGCGGCGAGCTTCGCGATCGCGCTTCTCCAGTCTCCCCGGACGACCTCGAGCTCCGCCTGGAGTCGCGCGACGGCCGGCACGCGGTACGAAGCTCGCACGCGCACTCCGAGCGGCGCCACCTCGTCGGCGACGCGCTGCGCCTCGTCCAGCCGACCGAGGTCGAGCAGCGTCTGGCCGAGCACGTGGCCGGCCTCCAGGGCCGCGTGCGGGAGTACGCGCCGGTTCGCGTCGATCCACGCTGCACGCGCGGCGTCGGCTGCCTCGGCAAAGCGGCCGCTGTGCCGCAGGCCGAAGGTGCGGTGGAAGATCACTGCGACGTCCAGCGGATCGCTGAGCGCTTCCTGCTCGTCGATGAGCCGGAGCAGGAGGTCGGGTCGGTCGGCCTGCATCGCCGCGCCGGCGGCCGCCTCGAACGCGCGAAAGCACGCGCGACGCTCCGCCTCCGAGAGGTTCTCGACGCCGGCGGCGACGACCTTCCGCGCACGCCGCACGACGCCCTCCGCGAGCCGCTGCCCCTCTTCCTGGCGCCCCTCGACCCACAGGTACGTCGACGCCTCGAGCGCATCGGCCTCGAGCGCGATCGCGGGATCCGAGCCCCCGGCCGCTCGTGCCCGCCCCAGCAGTTCGTGCGCGCGTTCGCGCTCTTGCTGCTCGAACGCCGCCCACGTCGCGACGAGTAGCGCCTGCGCGCGCTCGACGCCGGTCAGCCGAGTCGCGGCCGCGCAGCCCAGCCGCTCGGCGTCGGCGAGAGCGACCAGCTCGAGCGCCATCCGTGCGAGCTCTAGGCCGAGAGGGCCCGCGGCGCGCCCCTCGCGCTCGAATATCTCGGCGAGCGTCGCCAGGCCGTCTGTCCCGAGCAGCGCGCGTTGCGGTGACGTCGCCACCCGTTCCGCGAGCTCGATCGCCGGCGCGCCGGAAGCGCCCCGGTGGTCGAGCGCCTCCCGGAGGAGCCGCAGGTCGCCGTCTGCGCGCGCCTCGAGGTGATCCGCGAGCCTCGCGTGGAGCTCGCGGCGCTTGCGGGCGGGGAGCTCGCGCGACACGGCCTCTCGGATCAGGTCGTGCGCCGGGTGGAGGAGCGGACCGTGGCGGAGCGCGATGCCGCGTGCGACGAGGTCGTCGGCTGCCGCATCGACCGCGGCGTCCGGCACCCCGAGGACGTTCGCCGCTTCGTTCGTCGTGACGGGTCGCGCCGCAACGACGAGCAGCGAGAGCACCTCGACGACGTCCGCGCCGGCTCCGCGGAGGCGCGCGGTAACGAGGCGCTGTGCGTCGGCAGCCACGTCGTCCGCGCGCGCGAGGGCCTCGAGCCAGAAAGGGGAGCCGCCGGCGCGTTCCCGCCGGAGCTCGACGTCGGAGGCGGCGAGGCCCGGAGCGAGCGAGCGGAGGAGCTCGTCGGCGGCGTCCGCGTCCAGCGGCCCGAGCTCGAGGCGCGTGACGCGTTCGGGGCCGAGGACGGCTGCCAGCGACTCGACGAGCATGTGGCCGTGCCGTGACGGGCGTGCGGCGGCGACGAGGACGAGCGGGCACCGCTCCGCTGCGGCGCCGCGCACGAGGTAGTGGCAGAGAGCCAGGGAGAGCTCGTCGAGCCACTGCACGTCGTCGACGACGACGAGCGTCGGCGTCTCGCGCGCGAACGCGCGCAGCGCGGCCTCGAAGACCCGGATCGGCTCGAGCGCGCCGCTGCCCTCCACGAGCAGGCGGCGCAGCGCTCTGCCCTCCGGCTCCTGCTCGAGCCGCCGCAGCATCGGGGCCGCCGCCGCGAGCGGGACCCGCCGCTCCGGCTCGTAGCCGACGAGCTCGAAGCGCCGCTCGATCGTGACGCCCGCGGCCGCCTCGCCCAGGAGACGCGTCTTACCCGAGCCGGGATCGCCGACGACCACGCCGACGCGTGGGCCTTCCGACCCGTCCGCCGCGAGCTGACGCAGCGTCGCCAGCTCGTGATCTCGCCCTACGAAGCCCGCGCTCACCGTCACCTATCACCGCCGATCTACACTGATCGTCCGCGAGACACAAGTCTCGCCAGTCGCTGTGGACCGTCCCGTTCTGCACCCGCTCGTCCGCGAGCTCGCCGAAAGCGAGCGCCTGCGCGTCTTCGCCGACGCGCTCCCGGCCCGCGCGCGTGTGTCGGAGCCCGCGCTTCCGCTCGTCGTCGCGGCGCTGCACGAGCTTCGCGGTGAGGCTACGCCGCTCGTCCTGCTCGTGCCGGAGGACGGCGACGCGCGCGACGTCGCCGAGGCCGCCGCCGGGCTGCTCGGCGACGACGGCGTCGCCCTACTCCCGAGCCGCGGCGAGCTCTGGGGCTCGGGCCTCGAGCCGCCGCCGCACCTCGAGGGCGACCGCGCGCGCGCGCGCGACGTCCTCGCCCGCGGTGGGCTCGTCTGCGCGTCCGCGGCCGCGCTCGCGGAGGGGATGCCGCCCGTCCGGGCGCGCCCCGAGCCGCTCCGCCTGCGGATCGGCGACGAGCCGAGCATCGAGGCGTTGTCCGAGGCGCTCGCGCTCGCCGGCTACGCGCGTGTGGAGCGGGCGGACGATCGCGGCCAGTTCGCGGTCCGCGGCGGGCTCGTCGACGTCTTCCCGACGACCGGGCGCGAGCCGCTCCGGATCGAGTTCTTCGGCGACGAGGTCGAGGCGATGCGCGCGTTCTCGCCGTTCACGCAGCGCGCGCTGCACCCGGTCCAGGAGGCCGTCGTGTATCCCGCCGCCGAACGGCGCCTCGACCTCGTCGACCCAAGTAACAACGTGTTACTTGGCGACGACGACGAGCCGCCGCGCGTGCCCGACGACCTCGTCCCGCCGCTCGCGAACGCGCCGGACCTCGTGTGGCAGCCGGAGGAGGTGCGGCGCGTCTGGGAGGAGGAGCAGCTTCCGCCGGTCTCGCTCGGCGGCGTCGCCGAGCTCGACCCGTTCCCGCGCGGGCAGCCGTTCTCGTTCGAGGCGCAGCGGCCCGCGCTCGCGGCGCGCGGGCTCGCGGAGGCGGAGAACGAGCTCGCCGGTTTCGTCCGCTCGGGACAGCGCGTCGTCGTCGCCTTCCCGCACCGCGGCGACGCGCTCCGGACGCAGAACCTGCTCCGCCGGGTGCGAGCGCGCCTGCTCGAGCCAGGCGAGGAGCTGCCGGGCGACGCGGAGCTGCTGTTCGCGGTCGCACCCGCGCGGCGCGGCTTCGTCTGGCGCGAGCTCGGCCTCGTCCTGCTCCCGGACACGCAGGTCTTCCGCAAGCGCCCGCCGCGCGCGGACGCGCGGCTCGGGCGCGCGCTCCAGTCCTTCGCCGACCTGCGCACGGGCGACTACGTCGTCCACGAGGACCACGGGGTCGGGCGGCTGCTCGGCTTCGAGACGAAGGAGGTCGCAGGGGTCACGCGGGACTACCTGCTGCTCGCGTTCCGCGGCGAGGACCGGCTGTTCGTGCCGCACGAGCAGCTCGGCAAGGTCTCGCGCTACATCGGCGCCGACGCGACGGCGCCGGCGCTCTCGAAGCTCGGCGGCAAGGCGTGGCAGCTGCTCAAGAGCCGCGCGCGGGAGTCGGTGCGCGAGCTCGCCGGCGAGCTGCTCGCGCTCTACGCGCAGCGCCAGCGCGCCGAGGGCGTCGCCTTCGACCTGTCGCACGAGTGGCTCGAGCGCCTGGAGGCGGAGTTCCCGTACCGCGAGACCGAGGATCAGCAGCGCGCGATCGAGGCCGTGAAGGAGGACCTCGAGGCTCCGCGGCCGATGGACCGGCTCGTCTGCGGCGACGTCGGCTTCGGCAAGACCGAGGTCGCGGTGCGCGCGGCCTTCGCCGTCGCGGTCAACGGCAAGCAGACGCTGATGCTCGTGCCGACGACGATTCTCGCGGAGCAGCACTGGCACACCTTCCGCGAGCGCTACCGCGACTTCCCGATCAACGTCGAGATGATCTCGCGCTTCCGCAAGCCCGCCGAGGCGAAGGCGGTGCTGCGCGACTTCGCCGAGGGCAAGGTGGACGTCCTGATCGGGACGCACCGGATCCTCTCCCGGGACGTGATCCCGAAGCAGCTCGGCCTCGTGATCCTCGACGAGGAGCAGCGCTACGGGGTCGCACAGAAGGAGCTCCTGCGCTCGCTGCGCCTCGAGGTGGACGTGCTGACGCTGTCGGCGACGCCGATCCCGCGCACGCTGCACATGTCGCTCGCGGGCCTGCGGGACATCTCGATCATCGAGACGCCTCCGCAGGGGCGGCGTCCGATCCGGACGACCGTGGGCGAGTACGACGAGGAGACGATCAAGACCGCGCTCGAGCGCGAGCACGCGCGCGGCGGGCAAGCGTTCTACCTGCACAACCGCGTGGAGACGATCGAGGAGGCGGCGGCGAAGCTCCAGCAGCTCTGTCCGGGCCTGCGGTTCCTCGTCGCGCACGGGAAGATGCGCGAGCGCGAGCTCGAGGACAAGATGCACGCGTTCCTGCGCGGCGACGCGGACGTCCTCGTCTCTACGACGATCATCGAGTCCGGCCTCGACATCCCGCAGGCGAACACGCTCGTCGTCGAGCGCGCGGACGCGCTCGGGCTCGCGCAGCTCTACCAGAT
The DNA here is from genome assembly GCA_030446625.1 of Gaiellaceae bacterium. Lineage (GTDB taxonomy): Bacteria > Actinomycetota > Thermoleophilia > Gaiellales > Gaiellaceae > JAUJMY01. The sequence continues at coordinate 140,577 of JAUJMY010000002.1, read as the reverse complement.
CCGCGGCCGCGTCGGCCGCTCGGATCAGGTCGCCCACGCGTACCTCTTCTACCCGGCGGCGAGCGAGCTCTCGCCGGAGGCGCGCGCGCGGCTCGCGACGCTCGCGGACCACACCGAGCTCGGCGCCGGCTTCTCGATCGCGATGCGAGACCTCGAGATCCGCGGCGCCGGCAACCTCCTCGGCGCGGAGCAGTCCGGGCACGTCGCGGCGCTCGGCTTCGAGCTCTACGTCGAGATGCTCGCCGAGGCGGTGGCGGAGCTCTCCGGCCAGCGGCGCGTCGTCGCGCGCCCGGTCCGCGTGGACGCACGCGTCGACGCCTTCGTGCCGTCGAGCTACATCGCGTCCGAGCCGCTCAAGATCGACCTGCACCGCCGGCTCGCGCTCGCCGAGGACGAGGACGAGCTGCGCGAGCTGGAGGCCGCGACGGACGATCGCTTCGGGCCGCTCCCGGAGCCCGTCGAGAACCTGTTCGCGATCCAGGAGGCGAAGCTCAAGCTCGCCCGCGCGGGCGCCGACTACCTCGTCTTCCGCGGCGGGCGCGCGACCGTCGGGCCGCTCGTGCTCGGCTCCGGCGAGCTGCGCGCGCTGCGCGGGCGGGTCGACACGGCCGTCTACACGACGGCGAAGCGCGAGGTTTCGTTAAGGGACGATGTATTCGCGGGAGCGCTGCGCCTGGTCGATGCTATACTCGACCTGCGCCGGGCGGCGTGACGAAACCCGCTGCAAACAGCGCTCTTTTCATGAAACTGCTCCGCATCTTCCTCCCGTTCGCGCTGCTCCTCGCACTCGCGCTCCTCGTCGTGGGCTGCGGCGGTGGCGACGACGACGTTCCGTCCGACGCGATCGCCGTCGTCGGCGACGAGGAGATCCCGAAGCGCGACTACGACGCGCTCGTCGACCAGGCGAAGCGCTCGTACAGGACGTCGAAGAAGCCGTTCCCGAAGGCCGGCACGCCGGAGCACGAGAGCGTCAAGAACCAGGCCGTGCTCTACCTCGTGCAGCGCGCTCAGTTCGAGCAGAAGGCCGAGGAGCTCGACGTGGAGGTGGGCGACGAGGAAGTGGACGCGCGGCTGAAGCAGATCATCCAGCAGTACTTCGGCGGCAACGAGCAGCGCTACCGCCAGCAGCTGAAGCAGACGGGCCTGACCGAGGAGCGCGTGCGCGACGACGTCACGGCGCAGCTCATCCAGGAGAAGCTCTTCGAGAAGGTCACCGAGGACGTCGAGGTGACGGACGAGGACATCGAGGCGTACTACGAGAAGAACAAGAGCCAGTACGGCCAGCCGGCGTCACGCGACGTGCGGCACATCCTCGTGCCGACGAAGCGCCAAGCCGACCGGATCCACGCGCAGCTGCAGCGGGGCGCCGACTTCGCCGCGCTCGCGAAGAAGTTCTCGAAGGACCCTGGCTCGAAGAACCAGGGCGGGAAGCTGACGATCGCGCGCGGCCAGACGGTGCCCGCGTTCGACCGGACCGCGTTTCGGCTGAAGAAGGGCCAGGTCTCACCCCCTGTGAAGACGCAGTACGGCTTCCACATCATCGAGCCGCTGTCGGCGGTGAAGCCGGCGAAGACGACCCCGCTCAAGGACGTCAAGGCGCAGATCAAGCAGCAGCTGCTCCAGACGAAGAAGAACGAGGCGATGACGGAGTGGGTCGAGGACACGAAGAAGGATTTCGAGGGCGACACGACGTACCAGGTCGGCTTCAAGCCGCCGGCCACGAAGTCCACGACGGGCACGACGAGCGACCGGTAACGGCGTGTCCCTCGCGGACGCGCTGCTCGACCTCCAGCGGCTGACGGAGCGCCTCCGGCGCGACTGCCCCTGGGATCGCGAGCAGACGGCGAAGACGATCGTCCCGCACACGGTCGAGGAGGCGTACGAGGTCGCAGACGCCGCGCTCGCGGAGCGCCCGGACAAGCTCCTCGACGAGCTCGGCGACCTGCTCTTCCAGGTCTACTTCCTCTCCGTCCTGCTCGAGGAGCAGGGCGAGGGCGATCTCGGGGAGGTCGCCCGGCGCGTGCACGAGAAGCTCGTCCGGCGGCACCCGCACGTGTTCGGCGATGCGCAGGCGCGGACGGCGGGCCGCGTCCGGGAGCGCTGGGACGAGGTGAAGTCGTCCGAGGAGGGGCGGGAGGGCATCTTCCACGACGTTCCGCGCTCGCTGCCGGCGCTCCTCCACGCCCGCAAGGTCCAGCGCCGGGCGGCCGCGATCGGCTTCGAGTACCCGGACGCGGCCGACGCCCTCGCCGACCTCGACGACGAGCTGCGCGAGCTGCGGGAGGCGCTCGCGCGGGCGGGCGAGCCGGCGCCGGAGACGGAGCCGGACGAGCGCATCTCCGAGGAGCTCGGCGACGTGCTGTTCGCGAGCGTGAACGTCGCGCGGCGGCTGAACGTCGACCCGGAGCTCGCGCTGAGGCGGACGACCGACCGCTTCGTCGAACGCGTCGAGCGGGCAGAGCGGCTCGCCGCGGAGGAGGGCGTGGCGTTCCCCGACCTCGAGCTGGAGCAGCAGGACCGCTACTTCGACCGCGCGAAGGAGGCGCTGCGCTGAGCGGCCGCTGCGTCGTGCGACGCCTCGTCGCGCGCCAGATCCTCGACTCGCGCGGGAACCCGACGGTCGAGGTCGAGGCGCTCGTGGACGGAGACGGACGCGGGTCGGTCGGACGGGCCGCGGTCCCTTCCGGTGCCTCGACGGGGGCGCACGAGGCGGTCGAGCTGCGCGACGGCGGAAGCGAATGGCACGGGAAGGGCGTCACCCGCGCGGTCGGGAACGTCGCGGAGATCGAGGCTGCGCTCGCCGGCCTGGACGCGCGCGACTTCCGCGCCGTGGACGCGAGGCTGATCGAGCTCGACGGGACGCCGAACAAGTCGCGGCTGGGCGCGAACGCCGTGCTCGCATGCTCGCTCGCGGTCGCGAAGGCGTCCGCGGCGCACGACGGCGTCCCGCTCCACCGCTGGCTCGGCGGCGACGGCGCGACGACGCTGCCCGTGCCGCTGCTGAACGTCGTGAACGGCGGCGCGCACGCGGACAACTCGATCGACTTCCAGGAGTTCATGCTCGTCCCAGCCGGCGCGGCCACGTTCGGCGAGGCGCTCCGCGTCGGCGTCGAGGTCTTCCACTCGCTCAAGGCGCTCCTGCACGAGCGTGGCCTCGCCACCGCCGTCGGCGACGAGGGCGGCTTCGCGCCCGACCTCGGCTCGAGCGAGGAGGCGATCGAGGCGATTCTGGAGGCGGCGGAGCGCGCGGGACACCGCGAGCGCGTCGCGATCGCGCTCGACGTCGCCGCGACGGAGTTCGCGCAGGACGGCGTCTACCGCTACGAGAGGCGTGAGGCGTCCGCAGCGCAGTTGATCGACGACCTCGCGGAGCTGCGCGAGCGTTTTCCGCTCGTCTCGGTGGAAGACGGGCTGGCAGAGGACGCGTGGGACGACTGGCGCGAGCTGACGACGCGTGTCGGCGAGCGCATGCAGCTCGTCGGGGACGACCTCTTCGTCACGAACGTCGAGCGGCTGCGGCGCGGGATCGAAGCCGGCGTCGCGAACGCGATCCTCGTCAAGGTGAACCAGATCGGCACGCTCAGCGAGACGCTGGACGCGATCGAGCTCGCGCGCTCGAGCGGCTACGCGGCGGTTGTGTCGCACCGCTCGGGCGAGACCGAGGACACGACGATCGCGGACCTCGCCGTCGCCACGGGCGTGGGGCAGATCAAGACGGGCGCGCCGTCGCGCACGGACCGTGTCGCGAAGTACAACCAGCTCCTCCGGATCGAGGAGGAGCTGGGGGAGGCCGCCGTGTACCCGGGCTGGGACGCTTTCCCGCGCGTCCGCGGCTGATCCGCACCGTCGTCCCGAAGCCCGACGACCACCTCCAGCCGCGTCCCTGGCCTCGCTTGCGGGCGTCGCTACCGTAGAGGGTCATGCCCACGCCGGAGCCGCGCAGGACGAAGATCGTCGCCACGATCGGCCCCGCTTCGAGCGAACGCGACCGGCTCACGGCGCTCGTCGGCGCCGGCGTGAACGCGTTCCGGCTCAACTTCTCGCACGGCACGCACGAGCAGCACGCCCACTGGGCGCGGCTCGTCCGGGAGGTGCAGCGCGACACGGGAGAGACGCTCGCCGTGATCGCGGACCTGCAGGGCCCGAAGCTCCGCGTCGGCGATCTCGACGAGCCGGTGACGCTGGCGACGGGCGACGACGTCGTCGTCGCCGGCGAGGACGCGCGCCGCGACGGCGAGCTGCCCGTCGCGCCGTCCGTGATCGGCGACGTCCTTCAGCCGGGCCACGAGGTGCTGATCGACGACGGGCTCGTCCGGCTGCGCGTCAGCGACGTCGAGCGCGGTCGCGCGCGCTGCGCCGTGCTCGTCGGCGGCGTCGTCCGCTCGAACAAGGGCGTGAACCTGCCGGGGGTGCCGGTGCCGATCCCGTCGCTCACGCGCAAGGACCTCGACGACCTCGATCTCGCGCTCGAGCTCGGCATCGACTTCATCGCGCTCTCGTTCGTCCGGTCCGCGGCCGACGTCCGCGACCTGCGCCGTCTGCTGGACGAGGCCGGATCCACGGCGAACGTGATCGCCAAGATCGAGAAGGCCGAGGCCGTCGACGTGCTCGACGAGGTCCTCGAGGAGACGGACGCGGTGATGGTCGCGCGCGGCGACCTCGGCGTCGAGATCGGCCCGGCGTCGGTCCCCCTGCTCCAGAAGCGGATCATCCAGCGGTCGCTCCAGCGCGGCGTCCCGGTGATCACGGCGACGCAGATGCTCGAGTCGATGATCCACAACGCGGAGCCGACGCGGGCCGAGGCGAGCGACGTCGCCAACGCGATCCTCGACGGCTCGTCCGCGATCATGCTCTCGGGCGAGACCGCCGTCGGCGAGTACCCCGTCGAGGCCGTCGCCTACATGGACCGGATCGCGCGCGCGGTGGAGCCGAGCCTCGACTACCGCCACCAGATCCCGCAGGCCGCCGAGGAGCCGACGATCGGGCGCGCGATGTCGAACGCGGCGTGCGACCTGGCCGAGGCGCTCGGCGCACGGGCGATGCTCGTGCCGACGTTCACGGGACGGACGGCGTCGGCCGTCGCGCGGCTGCGGCCGAGGCGGCCGATCATCGGGCTGACGCACCACCGGCACTCCCTCCAGCACATGGCGCTCGAGTGGGGGGTGACGCCGATCGAGATCCCGGAGTGCCGCGACGTCGAGGACCTCTGGGCGACGTCGCTGCGAGCCTCGCGCGAGAGCGGCCTCGTCGCGCCCGGCGACCGCGTCGTGATCACGGCGGGGACCGCGGTGAACATCCCCGGCTCGACGAACGTGATCAAGGTCGACATCGCCTGACGCGCCGCGGCGCGCTCTGCGGCTGTCGCGGGCAGGAGTTCCGACCCCTGCGCGCAACCTCACCGCTGTGGCTGCCCTCGCCGCACGATCTCGTGCTCGCTCGCGCTCGCGCCCGCGCTCGCGCCCGCGCTCGCGCCGGCCCCCGGTCACGACGCTCCTGCGCCGCTGGCTCGGCGTGGGCGCGCTCGTGCTCGTCGCGTTCCTCTACTACCAGCCGCTCCGCAGCTACTTCGAGGCGCGGGAGGCGCTCGGCGAGCGGAGCGCCGAGGTGCGCGCGCTCGAGCACCAGAAGCGGACGCTCGAGCGCCGGCTCGCGGAGAAGACGAGCCGGGAGTCGCTCGTGCGCGAGGCGCGGCGACTCGGGTACGTGAGGGCCGGAGAACGCCTCTTCATCGTCAAGGGGATCCCGGCCTGGCTGCACGCGCAGAAGCAGCGGAGCGACCGCCACGGCGGCTAGTAGACGCGGCTAGCATCGCGCGGGAGTGGACGATCGAGCGGCCGTGGAGCAGCAGCTCGGGCGTCCGCCGCGCGCCTTCGTGCGCGTCGTCCGTCGCTGCCCCTTCGGGCTTCCCGCGGTTACGGAGCAGGCCCCCTACGACGCGGCGGGCGAGCCGTTTCCGACGACGTACTACCTGACGTGCCCGCACCTGGTCGGAGCCGTCGCGCGGCTCGAGGCGGCAGGCGGCGTCGAGCGGTGGAGCAACGCGGCGCGGGACGATCCGACACTCGCCGCGAGCCTCGCGGCCGCGAACGAGGAGCAGCGCCGCGTCCGCCGCGAGCTCGCTGCGGGGGTGACCGGGCACGACGGAGGCGCGTCGCTCGAGCTCGGCGTCGGCGGCTCCCGCGGGGGCGCCTCGCTGAAGTGCCTGCACGCGCACGTCGCGTTCGCGCTGGCCCGCCCGGGGTACGAGCTCGGAGAGCGCATCGCGCGCGAGCTCGGCGAGCTCTGGCCCGCGGTCTGCTGTACGACGCGTCGTTAGCATCGGCGTCGTGTCCGTCGCCGTCGAGAACGCGCGCCAGGAGTGGGAGGAGAGCCATCGCCGGCTCCAGGACGAGGCGCGTGACCCGCTCCGTTACGACCGCCTTCTCCAGCAGGTCGAGATCGTGAGCGCGGAGCTCCGGCGCCGGATCGGCCAGACGTTCACGCTGGACGAGCTCGCGCGCGTGTACGCCGACGCCGACCGGTGGGCTCGCGAGGCCGTCGCGGCGAGCGAGCCGCCGCCGTGGTGGCCGCGCACGCTCGCGCTCGTCGAGGGCGCCGCCTTCCATCTCTACGCGCGCGGCGCGAGCGACTACGCCCCTTGAGCACGCCGCGGCGGTCGCGCGGACGCGCGCGCAGGCGGCGTCCGCTGCGCAACGCCTTGCTCCTCGGGCTCGGAGGCGCGCTGATCTTCCTGCTCGGGCTCGGGCTCGGGCGCGCGCTCGCCGAGAACGACGTGCGGCGCGACGTGCGCACGCAGGTGCGGACGCTCGACCCGCTCCCGCTCCCGCCCGCGAGCCGGACGACGGTGACGGTCACGGTGACGCGATGAGCAGGCGCAGGAATCGTGAAGTTTTGATAGATTCCCACGCGGGGTGATCTTCCGCGAGGGAATGGGCGGGCGCCGCGCGCCTGCGTCGGAGCCTGACTGGCTCACGCTCGGCCAGGCCGCGAAATACCTGGGCGTGGCGCAGAGCACGATCAGGAAGTGGTCGGATCTCGGCCGCCTGCCCGCGTTCTACACGCCGGGCGGTCACCGGCGGTACAAGCGCGCCGACCTCGATGCGTTCCTCGAACGCTCCGGTCCGGGCGGCAAGACGAAGCAGGGGCCCGTCGTGCTGATCGTCGACGACGACGCCGGCCTGCGCGCGTTCGTCCGGGCGAGCCTCGAGTTCGAGGGCTACTCCGTGCGCGAGGCGGGGAGCGCCGAGGAGGGCCTCGCCGTCCTAGACGAGGAGCCGCCCGACCTGATCCTCCTCGACGTGATGATGCCGAAGGTGGACGGCTGGGAGATGCTGCGCCGGGTGCAGGAGCGCCACGGCGTCGGCTCGATCCCCGTCCTCATGTTCAGCGGCAAGGTCGACGACCGCTCCGCAAACGAAGCGACGGCCCGCGGCGCGCAGGGCTTCATCGGGAAGCCGTTCGATCCGCAGCAGCTGATCGAGTCTGCGAAGCAGATGCTGCCGGCGTCATAGAACTCGTTCCTTAGTCGGCCCCGGCGGCACGAGCCTCGTCGTGGATCGCGTTCTCGGGCTCGACCACCGGCTCGAGCGGTGGGTCGTCCACCACCGCGTGGACGCGCTCGACCCGCTCTTCGTCGGGCTCTCACGGCTCGGCACGACAGGCTTCATCTGGATCGTGCTCGCGCTGCTCGCCGCGTTCCTCTGGCGCCGGCCGTACGCACTCGCGTACGTGCTCGTCGCGGTGCTGACGGCGGACCTGGTCGCGCTCGGGCTCAAGCAGCTGACCGCCCGCCCTCGGCCGTCGGTGACGTATGACGAGCCGGAGGCGCTCGTGCGAACGCCGCTCGACCTGTCGTTCCCGTCGGGCCACGCTGCGACGAGCTTCGCCGCCGCCGCGGTGCTGTCCCGGTACGAGCGCACGGCCGCGGTGCCGCTGTTCGTCCTCGCGATCGCCATCGCGTGGTCTCGCGTGTACGTCGGCGTCCACTACCCCTCCGACGTGCTGGCGGGCGCGGTCCTCGGCGTGCTGGTCGCTACAGCTCTTCGCCGGCTTGCAGCAGCCCTGCAACGATCACCGCGAGCGCGGCCAGGAGGCTGATCCAGATCCCGATCCCGCGGCCGTCTGCGGGCAGGAAGCGTTCCGGGATGTCGATCAGGCGGATCAGGACGAAGATCGTGGCGAGCGCGCCGAGCGCGATCACGACGAGACTCTCCGGCACCATCGCCGGCAGGTCGATGCCTGCAGAACGGAGGGCGACGAGCGCCACCACGGCCAGGCCGACGAAGAAGACGAGCTTGCCGAGGACGCCGGTGTTCCAGCCGGTGACGCTCAGGGTCAGGTCGCCGGATCCGACGTACCACCCCGTGAACGCCGACACCGCGAGCACGAGGCCGGCGACGGGCGCCACGCGATCCCCGAGCCCCCACAGCCGATCGGCTCCGGCCGTGCCGGCGTCGCCCGCTTGTCGCCCGAACGTCCGCTGAATCGGCTGCATCGCGGGAGTCTAAGCTGAAAGCCGGCTTCGCCTGCGAGCCCTTCGCACTGAAGTCCGTCAGGACTTCGCGGCGCTACAAGCCGAAAAGCCGCTGGATCTGGTTCCAGATCGTGACGACCAGGAATACGCTGAGGGCGACGAGGCCGAGGAGGAAGGCGAAGAAGCGGATCGCGGCCCGGCGCCGCTCCCGCGCGCGCTCCACCCGCGCGCGCCGCTTCGCACGCTCGCGCCGGTACGCGCGCTCGACGGCGTGCGGATCGACGGGCGGAGCGTCTTCCGCGGGCTCGGCGCGGCTTGCTGCTCGGGCCATCCCGCCGCAGTCTAGAGCCGAGTTTCCGTGCTGTCGCGGCGCGGAGCAGGCTCGCGTCGGCGCATCGGCCATACTGAGCGGGCGGGTGACGGATGGCGTCGGGTGAGGTGAGTCGGGAGCAGCGCACGGTCGCCGGCAACGGCGACGTCGTCTCCGCGCTCGCTGCGGCGAGCCGCGCGGTCGCCGAGGAGCCGACGCTCGCGGCCGCGCTGACGCGCGTCGTCGAGGCCGTCGGGGTTGCCCTACGCGCCGACGTCGTCGTCGCGCGCGCTCTCGACGCCGGCGGCGGCTACGTCTCCGCGCGTGCGATCCGCTCACGCTCGCACGCCGTCGCCGCGGAGCTCGAGGGGTCGCGGCTCCGCGTCGCCTCGCTCGCCCGCGTGGCCGAGATGGGCGCCGCGGCGGAGCTGCCCGCGCTCGTTCGCGCCGTCGCGGCGCGAATCGGAGCGCGGGCGGCGTGCCTCGTCCCCGCGCGGATCGGCGGACGCGTCGTCGGCAGCCTCGAGGTCCTGCGCGCGGCCGGGGAGCTCGACGATCGGGAGCGCCTGCTCCTACGCGTCGCCGCCGACCACGTCGCGGCGGCGATCCGCGCGCTCGGCGAACGAGACGGGGCGCGCGACGGCGGCGACCAACGGGTGCTCGAGCTCGCGGCCGAGGCGCTGGGCGCGGCGACGAGCGACGGCGGGCGCATCGCGCCGGAGATCGTGCGTCTGGCGACGGCGGCGAGCGGGGCTGCGGCGTGCCGCCTCTGGCGCGATCGCGGCCCGGACGGCGGCGTCGAGCTCGTCGCGTCGCGGGGCGAGACGGCGCGTCTTCCGACCGCCGCGGCCGAGGGGATCGCGCGGCGGGCGCTGGCGCGCGCGCGTCCGGTCGCGGTCGACCCGGGGCCCGACGGCCGCGCTAGCGTCGTCACGCTCCAGCTCGGACAGCCACCGCTCGCGGCGCTGCAGCTCCTCTTCGCCGAGCCGCCGGGCGACGACGCGATGGCGCGGCTGGCGACGTTCGCCGTGCGCGCCGCGCACGCGCTCCGCTCGAGCGAGCGCGCAGCGACGCTGGAGCTCGAGGTCGAGCGCAGCCGCGTCCTCCTCGGCGTCGTCGCGCAGGCGAGCGCCCAGCTCTCGCTGTCGCACACGCTCGAGACCGCCGTCGCGCAGATCGCGGACCTCCTCGACGCCGAGCGCGTCGCGGTCTACCTCCGGGAGGACGGACGGCTCGTCCCGGCGGCCGGCCGCGCCCTCTCCGGCCCGCACACCGTTGTCGCGCAGCGCCTGCTCGAGCTCGCGCTCGGGCCGTTCCGGGCTCGCGGGATGCTGCTCGTCGAGGACGCGGCGAACGACCCGCGGCTCGCGGGCCTGGAGGCGGAGGTCGCGGCCGCGGCGATCCAGGCCGCCGTCGCGGCGCCGCTCGTCGTGCAGGACGACGTGACGGGATTGCTCGCCGTCTACTTTCCGCGCGGGCGGGAGGCGTCGAAGAACGAGTGGGCGCTCCTCGGGGCGCTCGCGGCGCAGCTCGCGGTCTCGGTGCAGAACGCGCGCCTGCACGAGCAGGCGACACAGCTCGGCGCGGAGCTGCGCAGCGTGCTCTCCGCGGAGCGGCATGCCGCGCGCCGGCTCGGCGCGCTCTACGAGATCTCGCGCTCGTTCGCGCAGAGCCTCTCGCTCGAGACGACGCTCGACGCCGTCGCGCGCACGGTCGTCCAACTCCTCGACGTGGACGCGGCAGTGATCCGGATGCCCGACGCGCGCGGCGACTACCTCGTCCCGTGCGCGGTGCACGTGACGGACGCGCGTCTGGAAGACGCGATCCGGCCCGTCCTCGGGCGGCCGCAGGCGATGGAGAAGCTCCCGGGCCGGCGCCTCCTGCGCACGAACCGCGCGCTCGTGCTCGACTCGCGCGCGGCGGCGCGGATGGACGCGCACCAGCTGCTCGTCCCGTTCCTCGAGACGGGGTCGACCGCGGTCGTGCTGCCGATTGCGACGCCGTCCGAGCTACTCGGGACGCTCACGTTGCTCTCGCTCGACCCGGATCGCCCGATCACCGGGGAGACGAGCGACATCGGCCTCTCGGTCGCCGCGCAGGCCGCGCTCGCGATCGACAACGCGCGCCTCTACCAGCAGCAGAAGGAGTTCGCCGACACGATGCAGCGCTCGCTGTTGCCGCGCTCGCAGCCGGAGCTACCCGGGCTGGAGCTCGGCGACGCCTACGCGCCGTCGTCGCGCGTCGACGTCGGGGGCGACGTCTACGACTTCATGACGCTCGCGGACGGGCGCCTGGCGGTGGTGCTCGGCGACGTGACCGGGCACGGGATCGAGGCCGCGGCCGACATGGCGATGGCGAAGTTCGTCTTCCGCTCGCTCGCCCGGGAGCACCCCGAGCCCGGTGACTTCCTCGCCGCCGCGAACGAGGTCGTCTGCGGCGAGATCGCCTCCGGCAAGTTCATCACGATGCTCTACCTGACGCTCGATCCGCACAGCGGCGAGATCGTCTGCGCGGGTGCGGGGCACCCGGATCCGCGCCTCGTCCCGGCGGCGGGCGACGTCCGGCCGCTATCGGTGCGCGGTCTCGCGCTCGGCATCGACCGCAGCCAGACGTACGCGGAGACGCGCGAGTCGCTCGAGCCGGGGACGAGCGTCGTCCTCTACACGGACGGCCTGCTCGAGGCGCGGCGCGGCGGCGACTTCTACGGTCACGCGCGGCTCGATCGCTTCCTCGGGGAGCGGCGCGCGTTGCGCCCGCCCGAGCTCGTCGTGGCCGCGCTCGCCGACTGCCGGAGCTTCGCCGGCGGCGAGCTCTCCGACGACTGCGCGATCGTCGCGATCAAGCGGACGGCCACCTAGTGAGCGCGTCCGCCGAGGCGCCCGCCGCGGTCTCGACCGCGGCGCGTTCGACCGCCGCGCTCTCGCTGCTCGTCTTCGGCGCGGGGACGGGGACGCTGGCGACCGAGATCTGCGCGTCGCGCCTGCTCGCGCCGTACTACGGCTCGTCGACGATCGTGTGGGCGAACCTGATCGGCCTCGTGCTCGCGTCGCTCTCGCTCGGGTACTGGCTCGGCGGACGGCTTGCCGACCGGCGACCGGACCCACGGCTGCTCGGGAAGCTGGTCGTCGGCGCGGCGGTGCTGGTGGCGGCGATCCCGTTCGTGACGCGCCCGTTCCTCTCCGTGACCGCGCGGGGGCTCGACGAGCTGTCCGCCGGCGCGGTGATCGGCTCGTTCTTCGCGACGCTGCTCCTCTTCGCGCCGCCGGTCACCGTGCTCGGCATGGTGTCGCCGTTTGCGATCCGGCTCGCGCTCGACGACGTTGGCTCGGCCGGCGCGGTCGCGGGCCGTCTGTACGCGGTCTCGACCGTCGGCAGCCTGCTCGGGACGTTCGTCTCCGCGCTCGTCACGATCCCGCTCATCGGCACGCAGCGCACGCTGCTGGCCTCGGCGGCGGTGCTCGCGCTCAGCGGCTCGATCCTGCTCGGCCGGCGCTGGGTCCTGCTCGGGCTCGCCCTCGCGGCGCTGCTCGCCGTGCCGCCGGGGACGGTGCGCGCGGCGTCGGGGGTGCTGTACGAACACGAGTCGCGGTACCAGTTCGTCCAGGTGCGCGAGGAGGACGGCGCGCGGCGGCTGTACCTGAACGAGGGGATCGCGGTGCACTCGGTGTGGCGGCGCGACACCGTCCTCACCGGCGGCGTGTGGGACGCGTTCCTCGCGGTCCCGCTGCTCCTCGACCACGAGCCGCGCTCGCTCGCGGTGCTCGGGAACGCGGGCGGGACGATCGCGCGGGCGTTCGGCGTCTTCTACCCGGGCGTCGAGATCGACGGCGTCGAGATCGATCCCGCGGTCACCGACGCCGGGCGGCGCTTCCTCGGGCTCGCGGACAATTCGCGCCTGCGCACGCACGACGCCGACGCGCGCCCGTACCTGCGACGCACCCGGGAGAGGTACGACCTCGTGTACGTCGACGCGTACCACCAGCCGTACGTGCCCTTCTACCTCGCGACGCGCGAGTTCTTCGAGCTCGTACGCGAGCGGCTCCGGCCGGGCGGGATCGTCGCGCTGAACGTGGCGACGGTTCCGCGCGACCGGCGGCTCGTCGCGGCGCTCGCGGGGACGCTCGCGACCGTGTTCCCGGAGGTGCGCATCTGGCCGGTGCTGACGTTCAACCACATCGTCGTCGGTCTCACGCGGCCGGTGCCGCCGACGCGCCGCGTGCGGCCGAACCCGCAGCTGCTCCCCCTCGAGTCGCTGTTGCAGCGGCAACTCGGGCCGCGAGTCGCCCGTGCCGCAGATCCGTGGACGGACGACCACGCCCCCGTCGAGTGGACGACCGACCGGATGATCGTCAGCTACGCGGCGCGCGGCGGCGAGCTCGACGAGACGCTGCTGCCGACGGCGCCGTGATCGACGTGCTGCGGCGAGACGGACGCGCGTGGCGCGTCGGCCACCGCGGCGCGGCGGCGCTCGCCCCCGAGAACACGCTGCCGAGCTTCGCCCGCGCGCTCGAGGAGGGGGTCGACTTCGTCGAGTTCGACGTGCTGGCGCTCGCGGACGGCGCGCTCGTGCTCGCGCACTCGGACGATCTGCGCGAGCTGACGCACGGCCGCGCGTCCGGCCGCGTCGGCGGCCGCTCGCTGGCGGAGCTTCGCCGGGTCGCGCCGCAGCTGCCGACGCTCGACGAAGCGCTCGCGTACCTCGCGGCCGAGGCGCCCGGCGTGGGTCTCCATGTCGACCTGAAGGCCGTCGGGTACGAGGCGCGCGTCGTCGACGCGCTGAGGAGGCACGGCGCCGTCGAGCGGGCGCTCGTGAGCTCGTTCTTCGCCGGCAGCCTCGCGACGGTGGGGACGCTCGAGCCGAAGCTCCGCCTCGGCGTCTCGTACCCGCTCGACCGCCGCGGCCTCTCCGCGTGGCGGCCGCTCGCGCCGGCGGTCCTCGCGACCGCGGCCGCGCTCCGCCGCGTGCTCCCGCACCGGATCGAGGGGCTGCTCGACCGCGCCGGGGCGACGGTGGCGACGCTGCACTACCTCGTCGTCTCGCGCTCGGTGATCGACCGCTGCCACCGGCGGGGTGCGGCCGTGTTCGTCTGGACGGTCGACGACGCGCGGCTGCTCGCGCGCCTCGTCGCGGCGGGCGCGGACGGAATCATCACGAATGACCCGCGGATCTTCCGCGCGGCTACCCTGAGCGCGTGAAACGCGCTGCATTCGGCCTGCTCGCGCTCGGCGGCGCCGGCGCGGGCGCGCTCCTCGCCGTCGTCGTCGCGGGGCCTGTTCCGGCCGGTGTCTTCCAGACCGCCTCGACGACGACGACCACGACTACGACGACCAAGACTACGACGACGACGAGCAGCGAGCCGGCGCGGATCCCTGCAGGCGTCAGAATCGGCGGCGTCCGCGTCGGCGGCCTCCCGCCCGAGGCGGCGGCCTCGGTCGTCCGCACGGCGTTCGCCGCGCCGCTCGTCCTGCGCGTCGGCCGACGGACGCTCCAGCCCTCGCCGGCCCTCCTCGGGGCCACGGCCAGCGTGCAGGCGGCCGTCGAGCGGGCGCGGCGCGCGGCGCCGGGACCGGCCGTCCGGCTCCCCGTCCGCGTCAGCGGCCAGCGCGTTCGTGCGTACGCCGCGAAGGTGGCGAGGCGGTTCGACCGCAACCCGGTCGACGCGCGACTGTTCTTGCGCCGACTGCGGCCCTTCATCACGCGCGGAGCGCCCGGCCGGCGCCTCGACCAGACGGCGACGATCAGGGCGATCGTCGCCGCGCTCGTCGCGAATCGCCGCTTCCCGATCGCGCTCGCGGCGCGGTCGGTGGCGCCTGCCGTGACGCGCGCCGACTTCGGCGCCGTCGTCGTCGTGCGCCGTCGCTCGAACAGGCTCTACCTCTACGACGGGATGCGCCTGAGCCGGACGTTCGGCGTGGCGACCGGCGCCGCGCGCTACCCGACCCCGCTCGGGCGCTTCCGGATCGTCGTGAAGTGGAAGCATCCCTGGTGGTACCCGCCCGACTCGGACTGGGCCGAGGGGAAGAAGCCGATCCCGCCCGGGCCGGGGAACCCGCTCGGGACGCGGTGGATGGGGCTCTCCGCCGCGGGCGTCGGCATCCACGGCACGCCGGACGCGGCCTCGATCGGGTACTCCGTCTCGCACGGCTGCATCCGGATGCAGATCCCGGAGGCGGAGTACCTCTTCACGCGCGTCTCCGTCGGGACAGCCGTGTTCATCGTCAACGCCTGAGGTGGCGGGACGCGCGAAGCTGGTCGCGCAGGCGCTCGCGGTCACGCTCGTCGCCTCGCTCTTCGCGCTGCTCGCATGGCAGCTGCTCAGGAACGAGCGGGAAGGCGACCTCGAGGGCCGGGCGCCGGCGTTCACGCTCCCGCGTCTCGACGCGCCCGGGTCGCTCTCGCTCGCGTCGCTGCGCGGGAAGGCAGTCGTGCTGAACTTCTGGGCCTCGTGGTGCGATCCGTGCGAGGAGGAGGCGGAAGAGCTCGAAGCCGCGTGGCGCACGTATCGGGAGCGCGGGCTCGTCGTCGTCGGCGTCGACTCGGAGGACTTCGACGAGGACGCGCGCGGGTTCATGCGCCGCTACGGGATCACGTACCCGGTCGTGCGCGCGAAGCCGGGGAGACCGTGCGGGACTACCGCGTGCGTGGCTACCCAGTGACGTTCGTGATCGACCGCCGCGGCATGATCGTCGGGGACGCGATCATCGGGCCGGTGGACGGCAGCCCGCAGATCGAGGCGCGGTTCGAGCGCGCGATCGAGGAGGCGCTCGCGACGTGACGCGCGCGCTCGGCTTGCTCGCCCTCGCCGTCGCGCTCGCCGTCGGCGCCGCGGCACCCGCGGCCGGGAGCGAGCGGCACCCGACGCTCGCCGAGCTCGAGCGCGAGGTCGTCTGTCCCACCTGCCGCACGACGCTCGACCAGTCGAGCTCGCCGGTCGCAGACCGGATGCGGCGCTTCATCGTCCGCCGCATCGCCGCCGGCGACACGAAGAGCGAGATCAAGCGCGACCTCGTGCGCCGCTTCGGCCCGCGCGTCGTGCAGCCGGCGCCGCCGAGGAGGGCTTCGACCTGCTCGCGTGGCTGCTCCCGATCGGCGGCGTCCTCGCGGCCGCGGCCGTGGTCGGCGCCGCGGCGTGGCGCTGGAGCCGGGGGCGCGACGGCGGCCCGCCCGACGACGAGCCGCTCGACGACGAGCTCGAACGGCGGCTCGACGAGGAACTGCTCCACTTCGGCTCGTAGCCGACCGTGCTGACGAGCGCCTCCATCGCCTTCGCCGCCGGCGTCGCGTCGATCGCGACACCGTGCGTCCTGCCGCTCGTCCCGGGCTATCTCTCCACGGTCGCGGGCCTCGACGTCACACGGCTCGGCGAGCGCGGGGTCGCGCGCCGCGTCGCGGCCTCGAGCGTGCCTTTCCTTCTCGGCTTCACGCTCGTCTTCGTGCTGCTCGGGGCGGCGGCCGCCGCGCTCGCGACGCGGATCGACGCGCGGACGCAGGAGCACGTGGCCGGCTTCGTGCTCGTCGTCTTCGGGCTCGCGTTCCTCGGGCTCCTGCCGCTGCCGAAGCGCATGGTCGCGCCGGGCCTCCTGACCGTCGCGCGGCGGCGAGGCTCGAACGCGCTCCTCGGCGCCGCGTTCGCGGTCTGCGCCGCGCCGTGCATCGGAGGCGTGCTCGCCGGGGTCCTCGTGCTCGCCGGGGATGCGGGCTCGATCCTGCGCGGCGCGCTCCTCCTCGCGGTCTACTCGGCGGGGCTCGCGACGGCGTTCCTGCTGATCGGGGTCGCGTTCGCGCGCGCGCTCGCCGCGTTCCGGTGGGTTCGCGACCGCTACGTGCTCGTGCAGCGGGCGAGCGGCGCGCTGCTCGTCGCGCTCGGGCTGCTGCTCTTCTTCGACCGCTTCTGGTGGCTGCGCGTGTACTTCAACCGCGGCTTGAGCGCGGTCGGGCTCGCCTAGAGGATTCCCTCCTAGATCTTCGGCGCCGGAAGGGCGAGCGAGCCCCTCGTGACGCTCGCGCGCGCGTCGTCGACCTGTGCGCACAGCGACGCCACGTCGACGCCGCGGTGTGCCGGCTCGTAGCGCGCGAGCCGCCGCGCCGCCTTCTCCAGTTGCCGCTCGCACCCGGCGTGGTTGCCTCGGCCGGCCTGGTACCACGCGACGGCGACGTGGACGAGGCCCTGGAAGAAGTCGCGCTCCGCCGGCGCCGCCGCACGCCACGCCAGCTCGAGCTCCTCGTGCGCGCCGAAGAAGTCGCGAGCGCGGATCAGGCCGAGTCCGCGTGCTAGCGCGTCTCCGATTGCCTCGTCCGTTTTGGCCGTGGCCGCCGCGAGCTCCCGGGCCACCGGCCTCCTCCCCACGAGTGACACGATAACGGGGAACGACGCGTGCGTGGCGCGCGAAACTGCGTCGAAATCGGCAAAAAACGGGGTGGGAGACGCGCCTGTACCGTGGTACCCTCCGCGCGTGGCGACGATCCTGCTCGTTGGGGTCGATCTCTTCTTCCGGGGCAAGCTCGAAGGTCTGCTCCCGGGTCACCACCTGATCACGACGGACAGCGCGGAGGAGCCCGAGCTCGTGATCGCGGACATCGCGCGCGTCGATCCCGAAGAGGTCGCCGACCGATACCCGGACATCCCGATCCTCGGCTACACGAACCACACCGACACTGCCGGCTTGCGCGCCGCGCACGCCGCCGGCTTCGACCAAGTCGTCGTCAAGGCCGGACTCACGGAGCGGGCTCAGGAGCTCGTGGACGAGCTGACCGCCCCGATAGAGTACGAGCCGTGACGTACATCATCGCCGAGCCCTGCATCGACATCAAAGACCGCTCGTGCGTCGACGTCTGCCCCGTCGACTGCATCCACGAGGCGGGCCGGCAGCTCGTGATCGACCCGGAGGAGTGCATCGACTGCGGCGCCTGCGAGCCGGAGTGCCCCGTCGAGGCGATCTTCCCGGAGGACGCGCTCCCGGACAAGTGGGAGCCGTTCGTCAAGATCAACTACGCGTACGGCGACGGGATCGACGTCGTCGATAGGCTCGTCGAGGCGTACGCGACCGAGCACAACGTGCAGAACCCGCCGCTCCAGTAGCGCGTAGCCACACTCGCCGCCGGGCATAAGCCGGCCAGCGACGAAGGAGGTGGCCGATGCCCCAGCCCGGGTGGACGAAGAAGCGCGAGCGCCAATACGAGCACGTCAAAGAGAGCCTGCTCGAGCGTGGCGAGCCGGAGGACAAGGCGGAGGAGGTCGCCGCACGCACCGTCAACAAGGAGCGGGCGCGCGCCGGAGAGGCGAAGGAGGCTTCGCGGCTCTCGCGCGAGGACATCTCGTCCGGCCGCCGCGGCGGCCTGCGCTCCGGGACGAACCGGCCGAAGGGCCGCACGCGCGACCAGCTCTACAACGAGGCGAAGTCGATGAACATCGAGGGACGCTCGAAGATGACGAAGGCGGAGCTCGAGCGCGCCGTCGACCGCAGGAAGAAGTGACGCGGTTCGCCTCGGTATCGTTGCCGGCGTGCAGCCGCGGACGCTCGACCACGTCGCGCTCTGGACCGCCGAGCGCGACGCGATCTCCGACTTCGCGGTCGCGCGCCTCGGCATGCACGTCATCGACCGCACCGACCGCTTCACGCTCGTCGGGTCGGATGCGCGGCGGGGCAAGCTGACGCTGTTCGACGCCGAAGGGCCGCGGGAGCGCGGAGCCCTGAAGCACGTCGCCCTCCGCGTCTCTAGCGTCGACGGCGCGGACGGCGGCGGCTCGAGCTTCGAGGTCGGAGACGGTGTGCAGCTGCGGCTCGTCGCGGCGCCGACCGAGGTCGAGTACGACCTCGACCACGTCGCGCTGTGGTCGGCGCGGCCCGCGCAGACGGCGGAGGAGTACCTGCGCCTCGGCTTCGAGTCGGCCGAGCCGGGGCCGGAGGGGCAGCCGCGCGTCACCGTCGGCGGCGCCTTCGTCGAGTTCCACGAAGGCGACCCCGGCGACCCGGAGCGGCCGCTCCTGAACCACCTCGCCGTCCTCGTCGACTCCGCAGAGGCCACGCGGGACGAGGCCGAGGAGAAGGGGATCGAGGTCGCCGACTTCGTCGACGCGGCGAACACGCTCGCGGTCTTCCTGTGGGGGCCCGAGCGTGTGAAGATCGAGTACGTCGAGCACAAGCCGAGCTTCTCGCTGACCTGACGTCGCTGACGATCGCCGGCGCCGGGATGGCGGGCCTCGTCGCGGCCGCGCGCGCACGCGACCTCGGTCTCCACCCGCTCGTCCTCGAGAAGGGCGACCGGCCCGGCGGCTCGATGCTGATCTCGAGCTGCGTCGTGTGGCGCCACCGCACCCTCGCGGAGTTCCGCGCCGAGTGTCCCGGCGGCGACGCGGCCCTCCAGGCCCTGATCGTGGAGCGGCTCGACGACGCGCTCGACTGGCTGGAGTCCTTCGGAGTCCCCGTCGTCGTGCGCGACACCGGCAACCCCTGCACCGTCGGCCGCCGCTTCGACCCGGCGGAACTGACGGCCGCGCTCGTGCGCGCCGCGGGCGAGGTGCGGCTGTCGACGCCGTTCGCGCCGAACGGCCCGCTCCTGCTCGCCACGGGCGGCTTCTCCGTCGCGCTCGCGCGGCGGCGCCGGCTCGCGCTGCGCTCGAACCCGTGGAGCAGCGGCGACGCGCTCGAGCTCGCGCGCGCGCTCGGCGCCGCGTTCGCCGGCGACGAGGACGAGTTCTACGGTCGGCTGCTGCCTGCTGCGCCCGTGGCCGAGGAGGATTTCGTTCCGGCGGCACAGCTCTACGCGCGCTTCGCGCTGCTCGTCGACGAGCAGGGACGGGAGGTGCCGGTCGACCTCGGCTGGTCGGAGGTCGAGGCGCCCCAAGCGCTCGCGCGCGCGGGCGGGCGCGGCTGGCTCGTCGTCGACGCCGCGGCGCTCGAGCGGCGCGTGCGCGAGCGGACCATCGCTGAGATGATCGCCGTCGCGGCCGAGCTCGGCGCCGCGGTTCGGCGGGCATCCACGATTGCGGAGCTCGGCGTGCCGCAGTCGGACAAGCTGCGGACGCCGCCGTTCACGGCCGTGCACGTACAAGCTGCGGTCACGCACACGATCGGCGGCCTCCGAATCGACGGCGCCGCGCGTGTCCTGCGCACCGACGGCACGCGGATCGAGGCGCTCTACGCCGCCGGTGCCGACGCCGGCGGAATCGCAACCGGCGGCTACGCCTCCGGTCTCGCAGCCGCACTCGTCTTCGGGCGGATCGCGGCGGAGACGATCGCCGCGTCTTAGCTCGCCTGGCCCTGAAGAGCAGCAGGAGTGCCCTTTTCGGCACTCCTGCTGCTGTGGACCCTTCCTTAAGCCTGAAGCCGGAACGGCTTCAGGCTTGCAAATACGCGCAGGGGCGCTGGTCGCCCGGCAGCGGCGACGGCCCGATCTTGCTCACCTTCTGCCGCTCGTCGCCGTCCAGCTCGACGACGGCGCCGACGGCCGGCGGCTCGCCGTCGCGCTCCTCGAGGACGTAGCCCGTCGGCCTCCAGACGAAGAGCAGGTGCTTGCCGTCCGCCATCGCGCGCGATCTTAGTCGCCGCTGACGTACGAGGGCAGGTGGACGCGGACGATCGTCCCTCCGTCGGCGCCGTGCTCGACGTCGAGGCGGCCGTTGAGCGATCGCGCGCGCTCGGCGATCGGATCGAACGTCGCGCGGCGCCGCTCGCCCGGTGCGTCGTCCACGATCACCGTCTCGATCGCGCCGTCGCCCTCGCGGCGGACGTTCACCGCGATCCGCTTCGGCGGGCCGCGCCTGACCGCACTGTGCAGCGCGTCGCGCAGGATCTGGTAGAGGGCCGCCTGCGCCTTTTCCGCGAGCGCCTCGGCGGCGTCCACGTCCACCTCGACCTGGATCTCGTGGTCGAGCCCGATCTGGTCCGCGAGCGCGCGCACCGCGGGCACGAAGCCCTGGTCGCGCAGGACGACCGGCTCGAGCGCGAACGACAGGTCGCGGAGCTGCCGGATCGTCTCGCGGTGGCGCTCGAGCGCGGAGCGGATCACGGCCGCCGCCTGTTCCGCGTCGCCGCTTTCGAGCGACTGCACCGCGGCGTCGAGCATGAGCGCGATCCCCGAGAGCGACTGCACCGACGTGTCGTGGAGGTAGAGCGCGAGGCGCCTGCGCTCGTCCTGCTCCGCCGTGATCAGCTGCGCCGACAGGCTCCCGTGCTCCGCCTCCCGCTCCCGTGCCTCCGCGAGCAGCCGAGCGCGCTCCTCCCCGACTTCGCGGTGCCGCTCGCGCTCGCGCCGCAGAAGCGCGCGCGCGGCCGCGCCGACGGCAGCGGCGACGGCGGCGCCGAGGAGTACGAGCAGCGCCTACCCCACCTTCCCGCGATGCTGCCGCGGGCGGCGCACTCAGTCGATGATCGCCTCGCGCAGCGCGATCGCGACCGCGTGCGTGCGCGTGTCGGCCTCGAGCTTCGCGAGGATGTGGCGGACGTGGCTCTTCACCGTCTCCTGGCTGATGAAGAGCCGCGTGGCGACGTCTGCGTTCGACATCCCGTCCGCGAGCAGCTGGAGGATCTCGCGCTCGCGCGGCGTGAGCATGTCGTCCTTGTCCTTGCCGGTCAGGAACGCAGGCATCAGCGCCGGGTCGACGTAGCCCTCTCCGCCCGCGACCTTCTCGATCGCGCGCAGGAGCGTCTGGTGCGGCGCCTCCTTGAGGATGTAGCCCTTCGCCCCCGAGTCGAGGCCGCGGCCGAGCAGCGAACGCTCGCTGTACGCGGTGAAGATGAGGACCGCGGTGTCGGGGACGCGCGCGGTCAGCAGCTTCGTCGCCTCCAGCCCGTCCATGCCGGGCATGCGCACGTCCATGATCACGACCTTCGGCCGCCGCCGCTCCGCGAGCGTGACGGCGGTCGCGCCGTCCGCGGCCTCACCGATGACCCGGATGTGCGGCGCGCGCGAGAGGGAGAGCCGCAGCCCTTCGCGAACGACCTCGTGGTCGTCGACGACCAGGCACGTGATCTCCTTGCCGTTCGCGGACTCGGGGCTCGTCGCGTTCACAGGCGCCGCGATTCTAGTCGGCAAATCGCGTGGCGAGGCTTAGCTCCATCCGAATCGGGGTGGAGCGAGGCGGAGCGCGGCGATGGTCGTCTCGCGACCGACCTTCGCCCGGGCGGCGGCAGCGCCCGCCGATACGCTCACCGCGCGATGGCGGCGCGGCAGCATCGTCGGGAGGGAGCGCCGGTGAGGACGAGCGCCGACACGCGCCCGCCTGGCGGACGCGAGCCGGCGCTCACTGCGAGAGCGCTCGGCCTTCTGCGCGGCCCGATCCCGTTCGTGGCCCTGCTCGCGGCAGCTGCCGCGACATGGGCGATCGCCGGATCGCACCAGGTCTTCCCGTACCTCTCGGATAACCACGACGAGGCGGTCTACCTGCTCCAGGCGGACGCGTTCAGCGAGGGCAGACTGTTCGCGTCAGCGCCCGAGCCGGCTGAGGCGTTCACGCCGTGGTTCGGCTACGAGCACAACGGCAGCTTCGTGACCGTCTTCCCGCCCGTCAACTCGGCGATGATCGCGTTCGCGAAGGTCATGTTCGGCAGCGAGCGCGCGGCGCACGGACTCTACGCCGCCGCCGCGATCGTCCTGCTCTTCCTCCTCGCGCGTGAGGTGCTGAGGAGGTCGGCGGAGGCCGTGCTTGCGGCGGCGTTCCTGGCCGCCTCGCCCGTATTCCTCGTCCCGTCGATGACCTTCCTGCCGTACGTCCCGTTCCTCGTGCTCGTGGAGGCGTTCCTGCTCCTCTTCCTCCGCGCGACACGTCTCCAGAGTCGTCGGTGGATGGCGGCCGCCGGGCTCGCGTTCGGCGTCGCCTTGTTCGCCCGCTCGTCCGAGGCCGTGATGGTCGTCCTGCCGATGGCTGTGTACGCGATCGTCAGCGGGCGGAGGACGATACGACAACTCGCCGGAGACGCGGCGGCGCTCGCCGGCGGCGCAGCCGCGCCGCTGGGGGCGATGATCGCGTACAACAAGGCGGCGACGGGTGCCGCGCTCATGCACCCCCTGCTTCGCTACTCGCCGGACGCCGGTCCAGGGTTCGGCTTCAGGCGGCAGTCGCCGGTGGAGGGCGGGTTCGAGTTCACGCTTGCGCACGGTCTACAGGCGGTCACGGGACTGACCGCGCTCACGCTGCTCTGGTCCTTCGGCGGCCTCCTCCTCGTCGCGCTCGCTCACGCCGGTTTCGGCCGTCGCCGCCACCCGGTCGAGCCGTACCTCGCGGCGTTCGCCGTCACGATCCCGCTCGTCTACGTCTTCTACTTCGGCGGCTACACCACGGTCGCGTGGGGTCTCGCCCGCCTCCTCGGCCCCTACTACTTCCTCCCGATCATGATCCCGCTCAGCATCTTCGGCGCGAGCGGCTTCGTCCGGCTGTGGCGGCGCCACGCGGTGTGGGCGCTGGCAGCAGCGCTCGCAATGGCCGTCTGGAGCGGCGTCGTCTTGCACGCGGCACTCGCAGACAATCTCGCGATCACTCGCGACAATCGCGCGGTCTATCGCCCGTTCGAGCAAGCGGACCTCGATCAGGCGCTCGTGTTCGTGCCCGTGCTCTACGCGCCCCACCTTCTCCATCCCCTGGCGGCGCTGCGGAACTCGCCTGGGCACGACGGCCCGGTCGTCTACGCGCTCGACCGCGGCCGCGAGAACTTCGCCGTGCTCGATCGCTTCGGCGACCGAACCCCGTACCGATTCCGCCTGGACGCCGGGTACAGGACGGGCGCCGCGGCGGAGGCGTCCGACGCGCCGTCGCTCGAGCGCCTGCTGCGCCTCCGCGGATCCGTCCTCACGCTGCCGCTCGTCGTCCACAATCGGACACCCTTCCGCCGCGTCGTGGTCACGGTGACGATGGCGAACGCGCGCACCGTCTTCACGCTCGACCTCGCGTCCTCCGCCGGCAAGACGTATCGCCGCAGCCTCCGTCTCGGGCTGCGCGGTGTCTCGCTGGTCGGCGGCGTCTCTGCAACCGGCGTCACGCCGCTCGACGAGCCCGCGCCGGAGATCGTCGTCACGCTCGCCGCGGGTCCGAACGAGGTGGGAGCGATGGAGACGCTCGAGGAGCGGCGAGTTCCGTACCGGCGGTCGCAGCAGCGGCTCGAGCTCGTCGTTGCCGCACGGGATGACGCCGCCGCGGACCCCGCCCCGATCACGCTCGAGTAGCCGCGCGACCCCCCGGGGCGCGGCGGGCGGCGCGCCCGGCCGCGCTCGCAGTGCCCCGGCCGGATCACGTCGAGAGGCTCAGCTGCTCCGGCTCGGCCGGCGGAGCGAGGCGGACCGCGCGGCGATCACGGATGCCGAGGTCGCGGCTCAGCTGCGCGACCTGCGCACGCAGCGGCTTCAGCTCAGCGCTTCCGAGGTACGCGCGGCCGGCGTACAGCCGCTCGTAGCGCTCGAGCTCCTCCGGCCAGTCGCGGGCGAGGTTCTCGAGGAAGTGCTCGCGCGTCCCGGCGCGCAGGAAGAGCAGGTTCGCCCAGATCCCGGTCGCTCCGGCCTCGCGCGCTGCGCGCACGACGGCGGCGAGCTGCTCGGGGGCGTCGGAGATCCCGGGCAGGATCGGCGCCATCCCGACGCGCGCGCTGATCCCCGCGTCGACGAGGCGCGCGAGCGCGCGCAGGCGCTGCCGCGGGTGTGCCGTCGACGGTTCCGTCCGCCGCCACACCTCCTCGTCGAGCGTCGGGATCGAGAAGGTGACCGCGACCTGCGCGCGCCGCGCCGCCTCCGCGAGGACGTCGACGTCACGGACGATCATCGGGCCGCGGGTGATGATGTGGAACGGGTTGTGTGCGTCGCCGAGGGCCTCGATGCAGCCGCGCGTCAGGCGGTAGCGCCCCTCCGCCGGCTGGTACGGATCGGTCGCAGCGCCGATCGCGACGTGCTCGGCCTCCCACGACGGGCGCGCGAGCTCCCTGCGCAGCACCTCGACGACGTTCGTCTTGACGCGGATCGCGCGCCCGTAGCGGTCGTCGGACGGTCGCTGAGCCCGCAGCTCGAAGGCGCGGACGTAGCAGAAGGTGCAGCGGTGGACGCAGCCCATGTACGGGTTCAGCGACCACCGGAACGACATGCCCTTCACGCGGTTCAGCGCGCTGCGGCACGGAACCTCGCGGTATTCCAGCTCCACGCTGGGAGTCTAGAACGTACGTTCGCGACCCGCCGCCGCGGCTATACTCCGTCGCTCACCTTGGACGACGACCTCCCGCCGAGTCCCGGCGCCCCGGAGCGCGCCGGGGCATGACAATCGCTCTTCAGGCTCTTGCCGTTCTCCTGATCGTCCTGGCGAACGGGTTCTGGGTTGCGGCCGAGTACGCGCTCGTCACCGCGCGGCGCTCTCGACTGAACGAGATGGCGGAGGGCGGCAGCCTGCGCGCGAAGATCGCGCTCCGGATCATGGACAGCCCGGTCCGGTTCATCGGCACGGTCCAGCTCGGCATCACCACGTTCTCGATCCTCCTCGGCGCCGTCGGCGAGCCGTTGGTCGAGCACTGGATCGACCCGCCGGTCCTGTCGCACGCGGCCGCCTTCGCCATCGCATTCGCGATCGTCACCTACCTGCACGTGACGCTCGGCGAGCTCGTCCCGAAGGCGATCGCGCTCCAGAAGAACGAGTCGACGGCGCTCTGGGTTGCCCTCCCGGTCGAGGCCTTCTACGTCGCGACGTACCCGATCGTGTGGTTCCTCCAGCTGTCCTCGAACGCGTTCACCAGCCTGTTCGGGATCAGCCCCGCTCCCGCGGGCATCGTCGCGCACAGCGAGGAGGACATCCGGATGATCGTGGCGGCCGCAGAGGACACGGGAGTGATCGAGGAGGCGGAGGAGGAGATGCTCTACAAGGTCTTCGACTTCGCGGGCAAAGAGGTGCACGAGGTGATGGTCCCGCGGCCCGAGGTGGTCGCGATATCGGTCGACCTCCCCGCCGAGGAGTGCCTCGCGGCCGTCGTCGACTCTCCCTTCACGCGCTACCCCGCCTACCGCGGCTCGCTGGACGAGATCGTCGGCATCCTGCACGTGCGCGACCTGTTCTCCGCGCTGAACGACCGCGGCATGGCCGACGTGCACGTCCCCGAGCTCCTGCGCCCGGTCGCGATCGTCCCCGAGACGAAGGACCTCGGCGCTCTGCTCGCGGACTTCCGCCGCGAGAAGCAGCACCTCGCGGTCGTCGTCGACGAGTACGGGGCGATGCAGGGGATCGTGACGCTCGAGGACCTGCTCGAGGAGATTGTCGGCGAGATCGAGGACGAGTTCGACCTGCCCGACGAGCGCTTCGTCCGCATCGACGAGACGACGATCCAGATCGACGGGACGTTCCCGATCGACGACTTCAACGAGCAGTTCGGAACGAGCCTCCCGGCCGAGGACTTCCACACGATGGCCGGGTTCGTGTTCGGACGACTCGGCCGCGCGCCCGTGGAACGCGACGAGCTCGAGCGCGAGGAACTGCTCTTCCGCGTGCTCCAGGTCGACGGCTCGCGCATCGAGCGGCTCGAGATCGAGTTCCGCGCCGGGGCCGAGGCGCCGGCGGCCGAGACGGCGGCTTAGAAGCTCTGACGAAACGAAGCACGGGCCGCTAGGACGCGCGCGCCGGCACGATGCTGCGTCCTCAGTCGCGCCAATAGCGCTGCTATTGCCACTCCCTGCGTCCTTACCTCGCACTCGGCGATCGCGCCCCGGCGACTCGTGGTCAATTCCGTCAGAGCTTCTTAGAACTCGTTTCACATTGAGTTCCTGAGCCGGCGGAAGCAGACGAGGCAGCAGCCGAGCGCGAGCAGCGCGCGGTGCATGTCGGCTCGGCGCTCGTAGCGGACGAGCAAGCGCTTGAAGTTGTGCAGCCAGGCGAAGGTGCGCTCGACGACCCAGCGGACGCGACCGAGCCCGGAGCCGTGAGCTGCCTGCCGACGAGCGATGAGGGGCTTGATCCCGCGTTCGCGCAGGAGGCGGCGGTACTTGTCGTGGTCGTAGCCGCGGTCGGCGATCACGCAGACGGGACGACGACGGGGACGACCCGGCAGACCGGCGAGCGCCGGCACCGCCTCGAGGAGCGGGATCAGCTGGGTGAGGTCGTTGCGGTTGCCGCCGCTGAGCGACCAGGCGAGCGGGATCCCGCTCGCATCGACGAGGAGGTGGTGCTTGGAGCCGGGACGGCCTCTATCAACCGGGCTCGGCCCCGTCTCGGAGCCCCTTTTTGGCCTGGATCTGGCTCGAGTCGACGACCGCTCGCGACCACTCGAGCTCACCCGCGGCTCGCAGCCTCGCGAGCAGCTCGGCGTGCAGGCGCTCCCACACGCCCGCGCGCGCTGCCACTCGTCGAGGCGACGCCAGCAGGTGACCCCCGAGCCGAAGCCGAGCTCCTTCGGCAGGTGCGTCCAGGCGATCCCGGTGTGCAGGACGAAGAGGATCCCCTGCAGCGCCTCGCGATCGGGCAGGCGCTTTCGGCCCGGGTAGCGGAAACGCCGTTCCTTCTTCGGGAGCAGCGGCTCGACGATCTCCCACAGCTCGTCCGAGACGATCCACGGCGCAGTGGCCATTGGCACCCCTCTCAGCTTGACGACGGATGCCGACGGCCTTCGTCGTCAGAGAGCGGGTCCCTTCATTCAGAAATCAGTTCTTAGCGCAGCGCGCGCTCGAGGGCGTCGCGTCCGCGCTCGAGCACCGGCTCGCCGTGCGTCAGCAGAATCAGCTCGATCGGGAGCTCGAGCAGCCTGCGGAGCCGTTCGCGCAGCTCCTGCGGCGTGATCCGCTCGCCGAGCCAGGAGTCGGGGCAGACGCGAAGGCCGCCACCGGCGGCGCCGAGCAGGACGTCGCCAGCGACGAGCGCCCCGTGCTCCGGAATCCAGAAGAGGATCTCGCCGCCGCGCCCGCTCTCTCGCGCCTCGACTCCTCCCGGCAGCGGCTCGCCCGGCCGAAAAGTGTCCGTGACGCGCACGCGCTTGCGGATCGGCTGCGCGGCGCGCGTGTGCGCCCACAGCCGCGCGCCGTCGTAGCGCTCGAGGATCGCCGGCGAGCTGCGGACGTGCCAGTAGACCGTCAGCAGGATGTGCGGCGAGCCGGCACGCTCGATGTCGCGGTCGAGCTCGTCCCAGAACCGCGCCGCGTCGCGCGTCCCGTCCGGAGGCGCAAGCGGGTCGAACAGCACGAGCGCGTCGCCGCCGTCGTAGAGGTACGACGCGACCTCGCGCTCCCACCCTTCGGGGCCGCCCTCGTCCGGCGTCCAGTCCGGGTGCGGCGCGGTCCAGCGCCAGAGGTTCGGTCGGATCCGCGCCGCGTCCACGTGGGTACACTCTCAGAACCGTCGCGCAGCGTCCGCTGCGGCGGCCTCACTCGAACAAGGGAGACGAATGGCTCGCGCTCGCTTCGCACTGCTCGCCGCGCTGTGCGCGCTCACGCTCGCCGCGGCTGCTCCGGCGCAAGCGGCGACGAAGCTCGTCGCCACGGTCGGCCCCGGCTTCACGATCACGTTGAAGACGGCCTCCGGCACGAAGGTGACGAGGCTCAAGCCCGGCAGCTACACGATCACGGTCCGGGATCGCTCCAACATCCACAACTTCGCGCTGAAGGGGCCCGGTGTCGCGAAGGACTCCGGGGTCGCGTTCGTCGGGACGAGGACGTGGACCGTGCGCCTCAAGGCCGGGAAGTACACGTACGTCTGCACGCCGCACGCGATCTCGATGATCGCCACGTTCCGCGTCGTCTGAGGAGGCGGCTCTAGCGCGAGGTCTCGCTGATCCGGAGGACGCCGCCCTCGACGTCCCCGAGCAGCGAGATCTCGCGCGTCGTCCACGAGACGCCGCCCGCGCTCTCGAGCTTCGTCGCGCCGGGCGGCGTCGGCGGCTCGAGCCGCAGCGACGGCTCCCCGCACTGCGGCGGATGAGATTCGGCGAGGGCGCTGCAGAGCCGCGCGCCGCCCGCGCGCGCGACGTAGAAGCCGCGCACGAGCAGCGGCCCCTCCGAGTCGGTCGCGCGTGCCTCCTCGACCGTGAGCCCGCCGCCGGATGCGGGCGTGCCCGCGGCGGGCGGCCGCCCGGCGTCGCCGTCCCCGCAGCCGGCCGCGAGGAGCGCGAGCGCGGTCACGGCGGCGCGTCTCATCCGTGCTCCTTACGACGCCGCACCAGCGTGCGTCACGACGGGCTCCGCGAGCGCGCGTCCGCCCGTGATGCGGAACGCCGCGAGCTCACTCGTCCGCAGGGAGAGGATCATGTACGCGCGCCCCTCCCAGAGGCCGATGTTCTCGACGTCCGCGCGCGAGGGGCGGGCGGGGGAAGCGGTGTGGGAGTGGAAGACGCCGAGCTCGTAGCCCTCGTCCTCGGCGAGCAACGCGTCGGGGTCGGCAGCGAGCTCGAAGCGGTAGGGGGAGGCGGCCGCGTTGCGAGCCGCGACGTAGCGCTCCGCCGTCCCGCCGCGCAGGAGCAGGAGCCCGCACGCCTCGTTCGGCTCCTCCGCCCGTGCGTGCCGCTCGAGCGCGGCGCGCACCTCGTCCGCAATCACTGCGGCGGGGAAGCCGCGCCTTCGCCACTCGCACAGCCCGCCGGCGAGCGAGCGCGCGCCGCGGTAGCCGAGCTCGCGGAGCGCGTGCGCGGCCGCGAGCGAGCGGATCCCGGCCGAGCAGTAGACGACGAGGGGCGGACGGCGGTCGGGATCGCGTCCTCGACGCGCTGCTCCAGGAGGCCGAGCGGGATGTGGAGCGCGCCTGGGATGCGGCCGCTCCGGAGCTCCTCGGGCTCGCGCACGTCGAGCAGGACCGCGGGCTCGGGCGCGGCCGCGACCTCGCCCGCGTCGATCTCGAGCAGCTCGCGGTGCGCCGGCATCGTCCAAAGCTAGCGCGCGCGCCTCGGCGGTATCGTCGGCGGGCGTGAGCCCACGCGCGCGAGTGACCGCGATCGCCGCAGCGGCCGCGGCCGCTGCGGCTGCCGTGGCCGTGGGCGCGGCGGTGCTGCAGGACCGGGGCGGCGCCGCGACGGCGACCACGGCGCGTCCGTCCGGCGCGCCGCCGCTCCTGCTCGACCTCACGCTCCGCGCCGATCGCGAGGCGAGGGCGCTCGACCGCGGCGTCCGGCTCTACGGCGAGGGTCGCCGCGAGGAGGCTCGGCGCGTGTTCGCGGACCTGCGCTCGCTCGACGCGCGGGTGGGGGAGGCGATGGCGCGCTGGCCGGCCGGGACGACGGGAGTGCTCGTCCGTCTCTCGCGCGCGCACCCGCGCCGAGCGGTCGTGCGACTCAACCTCGGCTTCGCGTTCTTCTGGACCGGCCGCAGCGACGCGGCGGTCGTCGAGTGGCGGGCGGCGAGGCGCGCCGAGCCCGATTCGCTCTACGCGATCCGCGCGGACGACCTCCTGCACCCCGATTCGCCGCGCGGGATCCCGCTCTTCGTGCCCGCGTTCGAGCCGCCGCGCGCCGTGACCGCGCTCGCCCCGCACAGCCAGCTTCGTGCGCTGCCCGCGCCCGCGCCCCGCGGCGGCGTACGGGAGACGGTGCTCTCCGGCGTCGCCCTCCAGCGCGTGGCGCGCCGGCGCTCGGCGGAGGGGGTGTTCGCGGCCGCGGCCGCGCTCGCGCCGCGAGATGCGCAGGCGCAGGTCGCGGCCGCGGTCGGCCGCTTCACGAAGGAGCGTCCCGAGCGCGCGTTCTCGAAGCTGGGGCCGCTCGCACGCCGGTTCCCGCGCGCGCCGACCGTCCGCTTCCACCTCGGATTGCTGCTGATCTGGATCGGCGAGGTCGAGCAGGCGGAGCGGCAGCTCGCGCGCGCGCGCGCCCTCGGGCCGCGCACGCCGATCGGGCGGCAGGCGGCGCGCTTCCTCGCGGGCCTCGAGCGAGCCCGCGAGCGGTAGCGCATACTCGTCTAGACTCGCCCGCCGTGGACCAGACCTGGCTCGCCGAGCTGTCGGAGTGGCTGCGCATCCCGAGCGTGAGCGCGGATGCGGCGCGGGCGGCCGACGTGCGAACCGCCGGCGAGTGGATGTGCGACTTCCTGCGGCGGGCCGGCGGCACGGCGGAGCTCGTGGAGTGGGGGAACGGGCAGCCGCTCGCGATCGGCGAGCTGCGCGCGTCGAGCGGCGCCGACGCTGCGCCGACGGTGCTCTGCTACGGCCACTTCGACGTGCAGCCGCCCGAGCCGCTCGACCTGTGGGAGAGCGAACCGTTCGAGCCCACGGTGCGCGACGAGTGGCTGTACGCGCGCGGCGTCGCGGACGACAAGGGTCAGCTCTACCTGCTGCTGAAGGCGGCGGAGCGCCTCGCGGCGGAGGGCGCGCTCCCGGTCAACCTGCGCTTCTGCTGCGACGGCGAGGAGGAGACGGGCGGGCACTCGATCGTCGAGTTCCTCGAGGCGGACGAGCGCGGGGCCGACGCCGGGATCATCTTCGACACGGGGATGCTCCGGCGCGACGTCCCCGCGTTCGACGTCGCGACCCGCGGGCCCGTCGCGTTCACCGTGCGGGTGCGCTCGGGAGAGCGCGACCTCCACTCCGGGATGTACGGCAACGCCGCGCTGAACGCGATCCACGCGCTGATGCAGACGGTCGGCGGCGTTCTTCCGCGCGAGGGACGCCTCCCGGAGCCGCTGCGGGCCGGGATCGCCGCGCCGACGCCGGAAGAGCTCGCGGCGTGGAGCGAGCTGCAGACCGGGGCGGAGCTCCTCGCGGAGGCCGGGGCGGCGCCGTACGACGAGCGCGCCGCCGACGAGTTCTACGTGCGCACGTGGGCCGAGCCGTCGGTGGACGTGAACGGGATCCTCGGCGGGAAGCCGGGCTTGCGCAACACCACGCTGCCCGTCGTCGCGGAGGCGATGTTCACGATCCGGCTCGCGCCGGGACAGGATCCGGAGCCGATTGCCGCCGCCGCGGAGCAGCTCGTTCGCGCGGCCGCGCCGCCGGGCGCCGAGCTCGAGCTCAGCCACAGCACCGGCTCGAGGCCGGGGCTCGTTCCGCCCGACTCGCCGGTGATCCAGCTCGGGCTCGAGGCGTTCGAGCGCGCGCTCGGCGTCCGGCCGGTCGTCATCCGCTCCGGCGGCACGCTGCCGATCCTGCCCGCTCTCGCGGACAAGGGGATCGACACGATCCTGACGGGCTTCGCGCTCAACGAGAGCAACATCCACTCGCCGAACGAGCGGATGCTCGTGGACTACTTCCCGCGCGGCGTCGCCGCCGCGCAGGAGCTGTTCACGAACCTCGCGCGGCTCGGGTAGGCGCTCCGGTCAGAGCGTCGTGAACGCGCGGCGCCGCGAGAGCCACGCGTGCCCGAAGTGCCGCATCGCGTCGATGATCGGCAGCAGCGCCTCACCCTTCGTCGTCAGCTGGTACTCGACGCGCGGCGGCGACTCCGCGTAGCTCCGGCGGACCACGACGCCCTCCTCCTCGAGCGCCCGCAGCCGCTCGGAGAGGGTGCGCGGGCTGATCCCGGAGCACGCGTGCTCGAGCTCCGTGAACCGGCGCGGCCCCTCGGAGAGGTCGTGGACGAGCAGCGGCGTCCACTTCGTGCCGACGATCTCCGCGCACGCAGCGACCGCGCAGCAGTCGGAGTCGTGGACGGGATTCATCGTGCGCACCGGCAGAGTCTAGTCGGCGCGCCTGACTTGGCAACGCCCGGGCGTCAGTCCCAGGGCGGCGGGTCGTGCACCCAGCGGCCGCCGACCATCGTCGAGACGACGCGTACCTGGGGCAGCTCCTCCGGCGGGCACGACACCGGGTCGCGGTCGAGCACGACGAGGTCGGCGAGGTGGCCGGGGACGAGCTTGCCGCGTCGCCGCTCGTCGCCCGCGAGCCACGCCGGATTGACCGTGGTCGCCGCGAGCGCCTGCTCGACCGTCAGCGTCTGCTCCGGATGCCACGCCGGGCGCTCGTCCAGCGTTCGCAGGACGCCCGCGCAGACCCCGGCGAGCGGATCGAGCTCCTCGATCGGCGCGTCCGAGCCGTTGACGACGACGGCGCCGCTCTCCCAGAGCGAACGGAACGCGTACGCGCGCTGCGTCCGGCCGGCCCAGAAGCGGTCCGCGAGGTCGCGGTCGGACGGAGCGTGGCTGAACTGGACGGACGCGGCGACGCCGAGCCGCGCGAACCGGGGCACGTCCTCCTCGGCCACGATCTGCGCGTGCTCGATCCGGTGGCGGAGGCCGACCGGCTGCCACTCCTCGCGCGTCTCCTCGAAGGCGTCGAGCGCTTGGCGGTTCGCCAGATCGCCGATCGCGTGCACGGCGACGGGAAAGCCGGCCCGAGCGGCGCGGCGGATCATCTCGACGAGCTCCTCGCGGCTCGTGATCTCGACGCCGGAGCCGTCGAGCATGCGCGCCGTCTGGGAGCCGAGCGTCCCGTCCATGAACGCCTTCAGGTACCCGACGCGCAGGAACTGCGAGCCGAGCCCGCTGCGGATCTCGAGCGCTTCGAGGTCGCTCGCCTTGTCGGCGGGCAGCGACTGCCAGACGCGCAGCGTGTCGACCCCGAGGCGCTGCCAGAAGCGAAGCGCGCCGAGCCAGCCGTCCTTGTCGTGGACGGACGTGACCCCGCGTGTGTTGGCGAGCTTCACGCCCTCGCGCATCGCCCCCACGTATTCGTCGTCGGAGACCTCGATGTAGCGGTCGCGGAAGCTCCAGCAGGACTCCTCGCGCAGGATCCCCGTCGGCTCTCCGCGCTCGTCCACCTCGACGACCCCGCCGCGGACGAAGAGGTCGCCGTTCGCGCGCGCGAGCGCGGCCGAGTTCAGCCACACCGAGTGCGAGTCGCGCGCCATCAGCGCCGTCGGCACCTCGCCGGTGATCGCGTCGAGCTGCTCCTTCGTCGGGTCGAGCGCCGGCGACCACTCCGCGCTGCGCCAGCCGCGGCCGCGGAGCCAGCCTCCGACCCGCACGCCGCCAAGCGCGTCGGCCACGCGCGCAAGCGCCTCGTCCACCGACCGCGTGTCCTCGAGGCGCACCTCCTGCTGTGCGACCGCCCAGGTCGGGAAGTGCACGTGCGAGTCGGTGAAGCCGGGGACGACGCAGCGACCGCGCAGGTCGACGACCTCCGGGCTCGCGAGCGCCGTCTCGTGCACGCCCACCCCGCCGGCCACACGCTCACCGGCGATCGCGAGCGCGCGCTGCACCGGCAGTGCCGCGTCCATCGTGCGGACGACGCCGTTCTCGAGGATCACGGGCGCACTGTAGTGTCCGACCGGCCGGTGGAGCGCAACCCGTTCGGCCACGTCGACCTCCGCGTCCGGGACGTCGAGGAGGCGCTCGCGTTCTACGAGGCGTGGCTCCCGGCGCTCGGGTTCACCGAGCCCTACCAGGGCGCCGAGTGGAAGGTCTTCGCGACCACGGGCGAGCTCCCTGCAACCGCGTACTTCGCCTTCGTCGAGAGCCGCGAGCACGCGCCGAACGAGAACCGGATCGCGTTCCGGGCGAGCGGGCGGGCCGAGGTCGACCGCGTCGCCGCGCTGGTCGCCGAGGCCGGCGCCACGGAGCTCAGTGGACCGAAGGAGATGCCGTACGGGCCGGACTACTACGCCGTGTTCTTCGCCGACCCGTCCGGCAACCGGTTCGAGGTCTACCACCGGCTCGCGGGCTGAGCGCGTTCGCGGGGAGTAGCATCCTCGCCGTGCCGTACGACCCGCTGAGCGACGAGCAGCGCGAGATACGCGACCTCGTTCGCGAGCTCGCGCGGGAGCGATTCGCGCCGCGCGCGGCGGAGATCGACAAGTCCGCGGAGTTCCCCTGGGACATGGTGGAGCTGATGCGCGAGCACGAGCTGCTCGCGCTCCCGTTCGCGGAGGAGCACGGCGGAACCGGCACGGGCGCGCTGATGGTGCTCGTCGCGATCGAGGAGATCTCCAAGGTCTGCGCGACGACGGGGCTGATCCTCGCCGTGCAGGAGCTCGGCTCGCTCGGGATCAAGCTCGCCGGCACCGACGAGCAGAAGGAGCGCTGGCTGCCGCGGCTCGCGAGCGGCGAGTGGCTCGCCGCGTACGCGCTCACCGAGGCCGGCTCCGGCTCCGACTCCGCGGCGATGCGCACCGAGGCGCGGCGGGAGGACGGTCACTACGTGATCAACGGGTCGAAGCGCTTCATCACGAACGCAGGCGTCGCCGGCCTCTACGTCGTCTTCGCGAAGACGGACCCGAGCGCCGGCCACGCGGGCATCTCCGCGTTCGTGGTCGAGGCGGACGCGCCCGGCTTCCAGGTCGGCCGGATCGAGCCGAAGATGGGCATCAAGGGCTCGACGACCGGCGAGATCTTCTTCGACGAGTGCCGCGTGCCGGAGGACAACCTGCTCGGCGAGGAGGGCGAGGGCTTCCGGATCGCGATGCGGATCCTCGACCGCTCCCGCCCGGGGATCGCGGCGCAGGGGCTCGGGCTCGCGCAGGGCGCGACGGACTACGCGCTCGAGTACGCGAAGAGTCGCGAGACGATGGGGCGCCCGATCGCGCAGCACCAGCTCATCGCGGCGAAGCTCGCCGACATGGAGACGCGCTGCGAGGCGGCGCGCGGCCTCCTCTACAAGTGCGGCCAGATGATCGACGACGACGCGCCCGACCTGACGAAGATGTCCGCGATGACGAAGCTCTACTGCACCGACGTTGCGATGGCGGTGACGACGGAGGCGGTGCAGATCCTCGGCGGGTACGGCTACATCCAAGAGTACCCCGTCGAGCGGATGATGCGCGACGCGAAGATCACGCAGATCTACGAGGGGACGAACGAGATCCAGCGCCTCGTGATCGCCCGGGAGATGCTGAAGGAGAGCCGCGCGTTCCTGCTGGCGGGCGTCGGATGAGCGCGCGCGACAACGAGCCCGAGGCCGCGGCGAGCATCGACGAGGAGCAGCAGGCTCTCGTCGAGCCGCTCGGGAACGCGGCGGGCAGCGCCGTCGGCGCGGTGAGCGAGCGGGCGGGCGAGGCGGTGCGCGAGGACCTGCTCGAGGGCGAGCGCGAGACGACCCCGCTGACGATCTTCGGCGGCGTGACCGTCGTGCTCGGCGCGGTGCTCCTCGTGGTCATCACCGCGGTGCTGCTGCTCTTCTACGCGCTCGGCGGGCGGTAGGAGGGTTCGGCGGAACGGTCCTCGTCGCAGGCGTGCGCTGGGCGGTGGCGAGGCAAGGACGCAGGGAGTCGGCGTATCAGTGGATACGGGGACGACCGAGGACGCAGCGCGCGCCGTCCAGCGTGCGGCGGCGGCACAGCGACTGTTTCGCCGAACCCTCCTGGGAGTTTCGCGCGGCCGCGGCGCGGCGATCAGGGACGCATGGACGAGGAGCGCGAGGAGCTCGGCGAGGACACAGGGCGGCAGGGCGAGTGGGCGCGCGACGACGACGGGCCGCGCGCCGCGAAGCAGGAGGCCGACCCGCACGCGCTCGACGTCGAGGGCGATCCGCGCGGCGCGGCCGAGGACGACGAGTACGTGCACGCGGATCCGCGCGAGGTCGTGACGGAGGGCGACGTGGCGATGATGGGCCCGGGTGGGGCGCCGCAGGAGGGGAGCTCGGTCGAGGAGCGGCGCGCGGCGAGCAACGCGAAGCGTCTCCCCGACGCTCCGACCGCGGACTCCCAGGCTCCGCCGACCGTCTGCTGCTCGACGACCGTCGGAGGCGTCGCGGCCGCGTCGCCGCCGCCGCAGCCGGCGATCACGAGGAGCACGAACAGGACGGTCAGGAGGCGCCGGAGCACGCGGGTGCGTTTCGCCGGGCGTGCCGGAATCCCTGCGCAGGCGGGCGAGCGGGCACGGGTACCCTGGATTCGATGGACCCGCTCGCGCCGTTCACTTCCGAGGCGCGCGCGTGGTTCGAGAACGCGTTCGCCGCGCCGACGCCGGCACAGGCGCTGGGCTGGCCCGCGATCGCGAGCGGCGGCCACACGCTGATCCAGGCGCCGACGGGGTCGGGGAAGACCCTCGCCGCGTTCCTCTACGGGATCGACCGCCTGAACGCGACGCCCGGAGACGGTCTCCGGCTGCTGTACGTGTCGCCGCTGAAGGCGCTGAACTACGACATCGAGCGGAACCTGCGCGGGCCGCTCGCGGGGCTGAAGAGCGAGCTCCGCGTTGCCGTCGGACCGGCGATACGCCGCAGAAGGAGCGCGCGGCGATGCTGCGCGAGCCCCGGACATCCTGATCACGACGCCGGAGTCGCTCTTCCTGCTCCTCACCTCGCGCGCGCGAGACGCTCGTGAGCGTCCGGACGCTCATCCTCGACGAGATCCACGCCGTCGCGGGGACGAAGCGCGGCGCGCACCTCGCGCTCAGCGTCGAGCGCCTCGACCGCCTCGTTGCCGAGCCCGTGCAGCGGATCGCGCTCTCGGCGACGCAGCGGCCGCTCGAGGAGATCGGCCGCTTCGTCTCGGGCGCGCGCGCGATCCAGCTCGTGGACGCCGGGACGGCGAAGCAGCTCGACCTCCAGGTCGTCGTCCCGCTCGAGGACATGCGCGAGCCGGGCGCGGCCGGAGCCGGGGCCGAGATTCTCGGCACCGGCGGCGAGGGCGGCAGCACCTCGATCTGGCCCTCGATCTACCCGGAGCTGCTCCGCCTCGTCCGCGAGCACCGCTCGACGATCGTCTTCGTGAACAACCGCCGGCTCGCGGAGCGCCTCGCGCTGCGGCTCAACGAGTTGGCGGAGGAAGACGTCGCGCGCGCCCACCACGGGTCGCTCGCGCGCGAGCAGCGCGTCGAGGTCGAGGAGCTGCTGAAGCGCGGCGAGATCACCTGCCTCGTCGCGACGTCGTCGCTCGAGCTCGGGATCGACATGGGCGCCGTCGACCTCGTGATCCAGGTCGAGTCGCCGAAGTCCGTCGCGCGCGGGCTGCAGCGGATCGGCCGCGCGGGACACGAGCTCGGGGCGGTCTCGAAGGGCCGCATCTTCCCGAAGTTCCGCGCCGACCTGCTGGAGGCCGCCGTCGTCGCGCGCAAGATGCGCGCCGGCGAGATCGAGGAGACGGTGATCCCGCGCAACCCGCTCGACGTGCTCGCGCAGCAGATCGTCGCGATCTGCGCCGAGGAGGACGTCGACGTGAGCGAGCTGCACGATCTCGTCCGCGGCGCGTACCCCTTCGCCGACCTCTCGCGCGCGCAGCTCGAGAACGTCCTCGACATGCTGGCGGGGCGCTACCCCTCGGACGAGTTCGCCGAGCTGCGGCCGCGCATCGTCTGGGATCGCACCGCGGGCGTCATCCGCGGCCGCACCGGCGCGCGCCGGCTCGCGGTGACGAACGCGGGCACGATCCCCGACCGCGGGCTCTTCGGCGTCCACCTCGTCGACGGGGGCGGCCGCGTCGGCGAGCTCGACGAGGAGATGGTCTACGAGGCGCGGGCCGGGCAGACGTTCCTGCTCGGCGCCTCCACGTGGCGGATCGAGGAGATCACGCGCGACCGCGTGCTCGTCTCGCCGGCGCCGGGCGTTCCGGGCGCGGTCCCGTTCTGGAAGGGCGAGGGCGTGGGGCGGCCGTACGAGCTCGGTGCGGCGATCGGGGCCGCCTCCCGTGAGCTCGCCGCGCTCGCCGAGGAGAAGGCGCTGGCGTGGCTGCGCGACGACTACGCGCTCGACGAGCGCGCCGCGCGGAACCTGCTCGTCTTCCTGCGCGAACAGGAGGCAGCGACCGGCTCCGTGCCCTCGGACCGGACGATCGTCGTCGAGCGCTTCCGGGACGAGATCGGCGACTGGCGGCTCTGCATCCTGACGCCGTTCGGCGGCCGCGTGCACGCGCCGTGGGCGCTGGCGCTGACCGCGCGCCTGCGCGAGTCGCTCGGCCTCGAGGTGCAGGCGATCTGGTCGGACGACGGGATCGCGCTCCACCTGCCCGACGCCGACGCGCCGCCGCCGACGGACGACGTGCTGATCTCGCCCGCCGAGCTGGAGGAGCTCGTCGTCTCCGAGGTGGGCCAGAGCGCGCTCTTCGGCGCGCGCTTCCGAGAGAACGCGGCGCGCGCGCTGCTGATCCCCCGCCGGCGCCCCGGTGAGCGCACGCCGCTCTGGCAGCAGCGCCTGAAGGCGCAGAGCCTGCTCCAGGTCGCGCGCCGCTACGGCTCGTTCCCGGTGATCCTCGAGACGTACCGCGAGTGCCTCCAGGACGTGTTCGACCTGCCGGCGCTGAAGCGGATCCTCGGCGCCCTGCGCACGCGCGAGCTCGACGTCGTCGACGTCGAGACGGCGTCCGCGTCGCCGTACTCGGCCTCGCTCCTCTTCGACTACGTCGCGAACTACATGTACGAGGACGACACACCGCCGGCGGAGCGGCGCGCGCAGGCGCTGTCGCTCGACCGCGACCTGCTGCGCGAGCTGCTGGGGCAGGAGGAGCTGCGCGAGCTGATCGACGCCGACGCGCTGGCCGAGGTCGAGGAGCAGCTGCGGGGCCGCCCGCGGACGCCGGACGAGCTGCACGACCTGCTGCGCCTCCGCGGCGACCGCCGCGCGGGCGAGTACGACGCGGCGCTCGCGGCGCCGCTCCTCGAGGAGCGCCGCGCGCTGCTCGTCCGCTTCGCGGGGGACGAGCGCCTGATCGCGGCCGAGGATGCCGGCCGCTACCGGGACGCCGTCGGGGCGATGCCGCCGGGTGGGCTGCCGGAGGCGTTCCTCGAGGGCGGCGAGGAGCCGCTCCCGTCGCTGCTCGTCCGGTTCGCACGCGGGCGCGGTCCCTTCACGACCGCCGAGGCCGCGGCGCGCTTCGGCCTCGATCCCGCCGCGGCGGAGGCGCAGCTGCACGCGCTCGAGCGCGCCGACCGGCTGGTCCGTGGGGAGCTGCGTCCCGCAGGCACCGAGCGGGAGTGGTGCGATCCCGACGTCCTGCGCCGCCTCCGCCGCGCTTCGCTCGCGGCGCTGCGCAAGGAGGTCGAGCCGGCGGAGCAGGCGGCGCTCGGCGCGTTCCTGCCGCACTGGCACGGCATCGACCGGCGCGCGACCCTCCGGGAGGCGCTCGTCCCGCTCCAGGGCCTGCCGCTCCCGGTCGCGCTGTGGGAGAGCGACGTGCTGCCGCGCCGCGTGCCGGGCTACCAGCCCGCGCGCCTGGACGCCCTCTGCGCGTCAGGCGAGCTCGTCTGGGTCGGCGCCGGGCTCGACCGCGTCGCTCTCTTCTTTCGCGAGGACGCGCCCGTGCTCGGCCGTCCGGCGGCCGCGCCTCCGCCCGAGGGCGAGGTGCACGACGCGCTCCGCGGCGCGCTCGGCCGCAGCGCGGAGTTCTGGTACGACCTGCTCGCCGCGACGGGACTCGAGGCGGAGCTCGCGCTGCCCGCGCTGTGGGACCTCGTCTGGGCGGGTGAGGTGACGAACGACGCCTGGGCGCCGCTGCGAGCGGGCCGCCGCTACGGGACGCCGCGCGCAGAGCGCCGCCCCCGCCGCTTCTCGCGCCAGCGCGCGAGTGCGATCACGGCGACGCAGGGACGCTGGTCGCTCGCCGCGCGCCTCGTCCCCGGCGCGCCCGACCGCCGCGCGCTCGCCGAGCTCCTGCTCGAGCGGCTCGGCATCGTCACGCGCGACGGCGTGCGGGCGGAGGGCGTTCCCGGCGGCTACGGCGCCGTCTACGGGGAGCTGAAGGCGCTCGAGACGCTCGGCGTCTGCCGCCGCGGGTACTTCGTCGAGGGGCTCGGCGGCGCGCAGTTCGCGCTACCGGGGGCGGTCGAGCGGCTGCGGGAGCTGCGGCCGAAGGAGGGCGAGCCGGCGGAGCCGCTCGTGCTCGCGGCGGCCGATCCCGCGCAGCCGTACGGCGCCGCCCTGCCGTGGCCGAAGCGCTCGGGTTCGCGCGCCGCGCGTGTGGCGGGCGCGCAGGTCGTCCTCCTCGGCGGCGAGGCGGCGCTCTTCGTCGAGCGCGGCGGCCGGTCGCTTGTCCCGCTTCGCGACCCGGACGGGACGTGGTTGCGCCCGGCGCTCGAGGCGCTCGTCGCCCACGTGCGCGCTGGCGGCGCGAAGCGGCTCGCGGTCGAGAGGTTCGACGGGGACCCCGTGGGCGAGACGGAGATCATGCCGCTCCTGCTCGACGCGGGGTTCCTCGCGGGTCCACGCCGCGCGGTGTTGCGGCCGTAGGTTTAGCGCGTCCAAGTCTTGTCTACGATGAGGTCGTGTCCGCCGCCGGCCTGTCACTCCCCCGCATTCGCGGCCCGTCCCGGCCCGCTCCTCCCGCGCCCGCGAGCGACGCCGCGCTCGTCGCGCGCGTCGCCCGCAGCGACGACGCGGCGCTGGGAACGCTCTACGACCGTCACAACCGCGTCGCGTACGCGATCGCGCTGCGCGTCGTGCGCGACCGCGGTCTCGCCGAGGACGCCGTTCAGGACGCGTTCCTGTCGGTCTGGAAGGGCGCGCACAGCTTCCGCTCGGAGCAGACGAGCGTGCGCGGGTGGATCCTCATGCTCGTCCACCGGCGCGCCGTCGACCTCGTTCGGCGTGAGCAGCGTCGCCGCTCGGACGTCCTCGACGAGAGGCACGAGCGTGGGGACGACGCGGCCGGCCCCGCGGACGAGGCTTCGCTCGTCGGACTTCGCGAGCAGGTGCAGCGCGCGCTCGGCTTCTTGCCCGACGCCCAGCGCGAGGTGCTCGAGCTCGCCTACTACGGCGGCCTGACGCAGACCGAGGTCGCCGCGCGCGTCGACGCGCCGCTTGGCACCGTGAAGAGCCGGACGTCGACCGCGCTGACGGCGCTCCGGCGCGCTCTCGCCGACGACGCCGACCTCGCCGCCTGACGCCCGCTCACGCGAGGCGGCCGAGCACGTAGCCGAACGCGCCGTGCCGCGCCGTCGCCTGGGCGAGCGCGCGTCGGCTCCTGAGCAGGGGCGGGATCCCGCTTCGACCACGGGCGGGGTGGTACCGGTCGACGAAGTAGCAGAGCGGGTAGAGCCCGAAGTTCTCCGCGAGCGCGAGCGTGAGGGCGAGGCGGCGCTGCGGCACGTTCATCCGGAGCCGCAACTCGTGGAACGCGAGCCCGAACACCGCCCCGTTCGCCACGTGCAGTGCGAAGCCCGCGGCGCGCCACCCGTGCCCACGCGTGACGAGCTTGCCGAGCAGCGCGACGTCGGAGTAGTCGCAGCGGAAGACGCGGCGGTCGAGCGGCTCGAGCAGGCCCCAGGCCGCCGCGGCGGCCGCGCCCGCCGCCGCCGAACGCGCCCGCGAGCTCACTCGCCGAGCTCGCGGATCCCGTCCACCGCCGTCGGCAAGTCGGAGTTCGCGTAGCGCGCGCGCAGCGCGCGCGCCGCGCGCGGCGTCACCGCGGCGCCGCCGACCACGAGTGCGAGCCGGGAAGGCAGCCGCGTCTCCTTGAGCGCGCGCCCGAGCTCCTCGACGGGCTCGGGCAGCGCCGCGCTGACGCAGACGACGCGCGCGTCGAGCTGTGTCGCCAGCGCGACGGCGTCGGCGAACGGCGTGTCCGCGCCGAGGTACGCAACCTGCCAGCCGTCGGCGCGCAGCATCACCGCGAGCATCAGCAGCGCGAGGTCGTGGCGCTCGCCCGGCGCGCAGGCGAGGACGGCGACGCCGCGCACGCCTCCGCGCGCGTCGGCGAGCAGCCGCTCCAGGCGGGAGCGCACCGCGGAGGTCACGAGGTGCTCCTGCGCGACGCTGAACCTCCCCGCCTCCCACTCCTCGCCGACGCGCTCCAGCAAGGGAAGGACGATGTCGCTGAGCGCCGCCTCGAGCCGGTTGAGCGAGAACGCCTGCTCGAGCAGGCGCGCGAGCGCCTCGGCGTCCGCGCGGTCGGCCGCCTCGAAGAGCGCCCCGCGGAGCTCCTCCGGCCCGGAGTGCGCCGTGTCGCCGCCGCTCCCGAGCAGCGCCGCCGCCTCGCCGATCCGGTACCCCTCGGCGAGCCGCGCCTTCAGCCACTCGACGCGCGCGACGTCCTGCTCGTCGTAGCGCCGCTGCCCGCCCGCCGTCCGTGACGGTCTCAGGATCCCGTACCGCTGCTCCCATTTGCGAAGCGTGTCGGGGGCGACCGCAGTACGTCGCGCGAGTGCCGCGATGTTCAGTCCAGGTGCCGCCATCCTCGACATGATGCTCGACAAGAGCATGACAAAACCGTGGCGATCCGAAACGCGTTCTACGCTGACCGTCGTGCCCGAGGGCGACTCCCTTCACCGGGCGGCGCGGCGGCTCCAGGTGCTCGTGGGCGAGCGGATCGAAGCCGAGGCGCCTCACCCGCGCGGGGCCGCGACCGGCGTGGCGGAGCGGCTCGACGGCCGTCGGCTCGAGAGCGTCGAGGCGATCGGGAAGAACCTCCTGCTCCGCTTCGAGGGCGGGCTCGTCCTCCGCAGCCACCTCCGCATGACCGGCCGCTGGTGGGTTCAGCGCCGCGGCGCGCGCCGCTTCGGCCGGCCCTGGCTCGTCCTGCGCGGAAGCGAGCACGAGGCGGTGCAGTGGAACGGACCGGTGCTCGAGCTCGACCGGCGCGCCGCGGAGCGGCGGCTCGGGCCGGACATCCTCGCCGCGCCGCCCGACGTCGAGACGATCGTCCGGAACCTCTGCGCCGCGCCGCAGGCGCTGCCGCTCGGCGAGGCGCTCCAGCAGCAGCGGCTCGTCGCCGGGATCGGGAACATGTGGATGGCGGAGGCGCTCTGGGAGGCGCGACTCTCGCCGTGGCGTCCGCTCGGCGACCTGCGCGACGACGAGTTGCGCGCCGCGCTCGCGGCCGCCGCGAAGCTGATGCAGCGCGCGCTCGACGGCGGCCGCGACCGCCGTCGCGTGTACCGGCGGGCGGGGCGGCCGTGCCCGCGCTGCGGCGCGGCGATCCGGTCGCGCGGCCAGGGCGACGCGAACCGGATCGCGTACTGGTGCCCCGGGTGCCAGGCAGGAGAGGATTCGCCCGCCGCGTAAGCGCAGGGGTGGCGGTCCGCGTCCCGCACCTCTACCACTCGCTGCGCTGCTTCTGCCTCGGCGCCTTCGCGGTGCTGTCGCGGGAGCTCGAGGAGGGCG
This sequence comes from Gaiellaceae bacterium, assembly GCA_030446625.1. Lineage (GTDB taxonomy): Bacteria > Actinomycetota > Thermoleophilia > Gaiellales > Gaiellaceae > JAUJMY01. The sequence continues at coordinate 96,968 of JAUJMY010000002.1, read as the reverse complement.
CGGAGCTCCCGTTCGCGTTCGAGGAGCACGCCTCGCGCGGCAGACCCGCCCTCTACGAGTACCGCCCGCTCGTGCGCGGGTTCGTCGAGCAGCGCGCCGAGCGGCTCGCGCACCGTGACGACGCGCGTCTCGCGCTCGCCGAGCTCCGGCGCGAGCCGGCGGCCGCGATCTTCGCGCGCGCGCACGCGGGCGCGACTCCCGACGCGGACCGCGCGCTCCTGCACAGCGTGCTCATGCCGCTGCTCGAGCGGACGGCGGAAGCCTGCGGCGGCTTCGACTGGGACGACTCGGCGTTCGACCGCGCCTACCTCGAGCTGGAGCAGGCGCTCTTCCGCGACCGGCACACCTTCGTCGCGATCGCGCCGCTGGTCGGCCTCTCGCTCGGCGCGCAGGTCGAGCTCGGGAGTGGCGTGCGGGCGCGCCTCGCGGCAACGGGCGAGCTCGCGACGTACTGGCCCGAGGCGTCGGGCCTCCTCCCGCCGGCCTTCGGCCGCGAGCTCGACCGCCTCTGCGTGCTCGAGGTCGAGCGCTCGCTCCCGCCCGGAACCGGGCCGCCCGACGCTCCCGGCGAGCTCGCGGACGCCGTCACCGCCCTTCGCCTCGCGACCGCGGGCGCAGTGGCCGCCGGTCCCGTCCTCTTCGAGCGACTCGACTGGCGGCCGTACGGGATCCGCGCAGCCGTCCCGATCGCCGCCACCGAGCCGCTGGGGGAGGCGACGCGCCTCGACCAGTTCCGCGGCGGGCTCGCACGCGAGCTCCTCGAGCGGCTCGTGCTCGCCGACGACGACCCGGAGCTGGGCGAGGCACTCGATCGCTGGGAGCTCTCCCTGTTCCAGGCCGAGCCGTTCCGCTCGGAGCAGCTGCGCGAGGCGCTCGCGGCGCTGCTCGGCGGGGTCGACGGCCTGTGGGCGGCCTCCCTCCGCGCGGCGACGCTCCTCGGGGACACCGCCGCCGACCGTGCGGCGCTGCAGGAGCGCCTGCGCGCGCTCGTGGCGGGGGAGGCGCGCGCGAGCGAGTGCGCCGACGTCGTCCGCCGGGCGCTCGTCGAGACGCTCGTGCACGGCGAGCGCGCGGAGCTGATCCGCACCCTCGACGACGCGCTCCTCGGAGTGCGGCCTCGCCCTGCCGGCTACTTCGCACGGGTCTCCGCGGCGCGCTCGGCGGCCTAAGGCTGGCCGACACGGTTCCGGCACAGCTGCGGCACCCACCTGCGCGTCCCTCGCGCCTACGGTCGCTGCGTGGAGGAAGCCCGCGCGGTGCTGGCTCGTCTCGAGCGGATCGAGCGGCTCGAGCGCGACGGCGAGCAGCCGCGCGTGCTGCTCGAGGAGGTGCGGGCGCTGCTCGGCGAGGCCGAGGCCTGGGCGAGCAGGGACCGAGCGGGCGAGGCGGTCGAGGAGGCGATCGCGTCCTCGCGGGCGGCGCTCGCGGCGGCGGAGGCGCCCGTGGGCGCGGGGTAGCGTTCGCCGCATCGCTGCCGCGCCGCCGTCCGCCGGAGTTCGAGCCGGCGCACGCGCGGTCGTTCCGCTCGCACTCGCCGTGGCCGCGGTCGGCGCGCCTCCTTCGGCGTCCTCGCCCGGGCGGCGGGATGGGCGCCGCGGGAGTCGCGGCCGCCGGCGTCGCGCTCCGCCTGCGCGCGCCGATCCTCACCGTCGCGCTCTTCGCGGCGGTGACTGCCGGAGCGCGCGCGCTGTAGGGTCGCCCCGTGCTCGCGCACTGGGACGACGTCGAGAAGCACCGGCGCGCGAAGGGGCCGTTCGACGCGCTGTGGTCGCGCCTCGGGGACGCGGCGGGCACCCGCTCGGTGGGCGCGAACCGCATGGAGGTCGCGCCGGGGAAGCTGGCGACGCCGCCGCACTCGCACGGCGCGTCCGAGGAGATCTTCTTCGTGCTCGGCGGGTCGGGGCTCGCGTGGCAGGACGAGGAGGTGTGCGTGATCGGCGCGGGCGACTGCATCGTCCACGTGGCGGACGCGCACGAGCACACGCTCCGCGCCGGCCCCGACGGGCTCGACGTGCTCGTCTTCGGGACGCGCCACCCGGTCGAGTACGGATGGCTACCGCGATCGCGGGCTCTCAGACTCGGCTACCCGTGGATCGAGGGGCGCACGGACAACCCGTGGGACGTCGAGGCGCAGGTGGGCGAGCTCGAGTTCGCGGAGCCGGGCGAGCGTCCGGCCAACGTCGTCGCCGCCGACGAGGTCGAGGCCGCGTACGGCGGCCTCTCGAGGGCGATCTCGGCCGCCGCGGGCTCTCGCACGACGGGGTTGAAGCTGATCCGGCTTCCGAGCAGCCGCCGCGGCGCGCCGCCGCACTGCCACTCGGCCGAGGAGGAGGTCTTCGTCGTGCTGGAGGGCGAAGGGACGCTCGAGCTCTGGCCGGTCCAGCAGCACGGCGCGACGGAGCCGGCCGAGACGCACCCGCTGCGCGCGGGCCACGTCGTCTCCCGCCCGCCCGCCTCGCGCGTCGCGCACTCGTTCCGCGGCGGCGGCGACGGCGATTTCGTCTTCCTCGCCTACGGCACGCGCGACCCGAACGACATCACGTACTACCCCCGCTCGAATAAGTTCTTCCTACGCGGGATCGGCCTCGTCGGCCGCATCGAGCCGCTCGACTACTTCGACGGCGAGCCGGACGACTGACGCGGCCACGTCCGAACGAGACGCGCGTCCGCGGCGGCCGATGCGACGGTCCCCACCCTCGGGTGGGATCTCCCTCCCCTGGGTGGGATCTTCCCGCCGAAACCGCACCGCTTCGTGCCGATTCGGCGCCAAAAGCGCACGCAAAGGACTCTGCTACGGTGAGGCGAATGGGGAGGTCCTGTGGGCATCTCCCGCCTTCTCCCGCGCCCGATCGCTCGGCCGCGCGCCGCCGATAAAGGAGTGACGACGGCCAGGGTCATCGCATTCGCCAACCAGAAGGGCGGCGTCGCGAAGACGACGACGACGCTCAACCTCGCGGTCGCGTTCAAGGAGCGGGGCCTGCGCGTGCTCGTCGTCGACCTCGACCCGCAGGGGAACCTGACGATGAGCCAGGGGATGAACCCCGACTCGATCGAGCGCTCGATGTTCGACGTGCTCGTCCACCGGCTGCCGATCGACGAGATCATCCACGAGGCCGAGATCGACGTCGCCGTCTCCTCCATCGACCTCGCGGGCGCCGAGCTCGCGCTCTCGAGCATGATCGGCCGGGAGCGCGCGCTCGAGAAGGCGCTCGCCCCCGTCCGCGAGCGCTATGACTACATCCTGATCGACACGCCGCCCTCGCTCGGGCTGCTGACGATCAACGCGTTCGTGGCCGCCGACGGCGTGATCGTCCCCGTCCAGTGCGAGTACCTCTCCCTGCGCGGCCTCGTCCAGCTCGAGAACACGCTCTCGATGATCCGCGAGAACCTGAACCCGAAGGTCGACATCGTCGGCATCCTCCCGACCATGTACGACCGCCGCATCCTGCACGCGCGGGAGGCGGTCGACATCCTGCGCGAGAACTTCGGCGAGCTCGTCTTCAACACGAAGATCCGCAAGACGATCCGCTACGCGGAGGCGCCCGTGAAGGGGCAGTCCATCCTCGCCTACGACCCCAAGGGCGAGGCGGCCGAGATCTACCGCGACCTGGCGAAGGAGGTGCTGAATGGCGCGAAAGCGCGCGAGCATGCGTGAGGGACCGCTCGCCGAGCTCTTCAAGGCGACCGAGGCGGCGCAGCGCCGCGCCGAGCGCGACGACACGGCGAACGCGCCCGAGTCGCGCGCGGAGCCGCTCGAGGAGACGGCCGAGCACGTGACGACCTTCCCGGACGTCGAGGAGCCGCTTCCGCCCGAGCCGGGCCCGCCCCTACCGATGCCGCCCTTGCCGGACCCGGCGCCGGACCCGCTGCCCGAGCCGAGCCCGCCGGTTCCCGAGCCTCCGCCGCCGGCGGCGCGCTACTACGAGCCGATGCCGGAGCCGCCGCCGCGGCTGTACCAGTCGACGCGCAGCGACAGCGCCGCCTACCTCGCCGTGATCCGCGTCGTCGGCGTCGGCGGCGCCGGCCTGAACGCGATCAACCGGATGATGGACGCCGGGATCAGCCAGGTCGAGTTCGTCGCCGTGAACACGGACCTCCAGCAGCTGCGGATGAGCGACGCGCCGGTGAAGCTCCACATCGGGCGCGAGCTGACGCAGGGGCTCGGCTCCGGGGCCGATCCCGACGTCGGCCGGAACGCGGCGGAGGAGAGCTACGACCAGATCAAGAACGCGCTGCGCGGCACCGACATGGTCTTCGTGACCGCCGGCGAGGGCGGCGGCACCGGCTCGGGCGCAGCTCCCGTCGTCGCGCGCGCCGCGCGCGAGGCCGGCGCGCTCACCGTCGGCATCGTCACGCTGCCCTTCCGCTTCGAGGGCTCGCGCCGCAAGCAACAGGCGGAGGCGGGCGTGGCGGCGCTGCGCGAGGCGTGCGACACGGTGATCGTGATCCCGAACGACCGCCTGCTCGAGGTGCTCGAACGCTCCACGTCGATGCTCGACGCGTTCAAGATCGCCGACGACGTCCTCCGCCAGGGCGTGCAGGGGATCTGCGACCTGATCACGATGCCGGGGCTGATCAACCTCGACTTCGCCGACGTGCGGACGATCATGAGCGACGCCGGTTCGGCGCTGATGGGGATCGGCTTCTCCTCGCAGGGCGAGAACCGGGCGCGCGAGGCGGCCGAGCGCGCGCTGCGCTCGCCGCTCATCGACACCGAGATCGTCGGCGCGCGCGGGATCCTGCTCTCGATCGCGGGCGGCCCCGACCTGAGCCTGATGGAGGTCAACGAGGCGGCCGAGGTGATCCGCCAGGCCTCGACGGACGAGACGAACATCATCTTCGGCGCGACCGTCGACGAGCGGCTGGCCGGCCAGATCTGGGTCACCGTCGTCGCGACGGGTCTCGGCGGCCCTCGCAGGCGCGCGTACGCGGGCGTGCCCGCGGCCGTCGGTCGCGAGGAGCGGCTCGAGCCGCCGAGCTTCCTGCGTAGCTCGTAGACGCGACGGCGGCCGCTGCACCGCGCTCGAGAGGCGCCTCGTTACGCTGCCCGAGCGATGAAGGGAGCGATCGCCGCCGGCCACCCGCTGACGGCCGAGGCCGGCGCGCACGTCCTCGCCGCGGGCGGGAACGCGTTCGACGCGTGCATCGCCGCCGGCTTCGCGTCGTGGGTCACGGAGAGCCCGCTCGCGGGACCCGGCGGGGGAGGCTTCATGCTCGTCCACCGCGCTCGCGACCGAACGACGCGCGTCCTCGACTTCTTCGTCGCCTCGCCGGGGCTCGGCCTCGCGACCGGCTCGGCGACGGCGATGGAGGCGATCGACGTCGACTTCTCCGGCGACTCGATCCAGGTCTTCAAGATCGGCGCCGGCTCGTGCGCCGTACCCGGCACCGTGGCCGGACTGGAGGAGGCGCACCGCGCGTTCGCGTCGCTCCCGTGGCGTGAGCTGCTCGCGCCCGCCGTCGAGCTCGCGCGCGCCGGGGTGGAGCTGACGCGCGGCCAGGCGTACCTGCACGCGATCCTCGACCTGATCCTCCGGCACACGCCGGAGGGGCGCGCCGTCTACGGCGAGCGCGAGCGCCTCGTCGCGGGCGACCGGCTGACGATGCCGGACCTGGCGGAGACGCTCGAGCTGCTCGCCGAGCGCGGCGCGGCCGAGCTGTACCGCGGCGAGCTCGGGCGCGCGCTCGTCGACCACGTCCGCGCCAGCGGGGGCGCGATCACGGAGCGCGACCTCGCGGAGTACCGCGTCGTCCGGCGGCGTCCCGTCCGCGCCTCGTACCGCCGGCACGAGTTCGCGTCGAACCCCCCGCCCTCGTCGGGCGGCGCCTCGCGTACGCGCTCCGCCTGCTCGACCGGCTCGGGGAGGGCGGCGCGCCCGGAACCGCGGAGGCGATCGCGCGCCTCGCCGACGTGATGCGCGCGCAGGGGCGCGCCCGCGCGAACGGCTTCGAGCGCGCGCTCTACCGCGGCGGGCTCGAGCGGCACCTCGCCGCGCGCGAGGAGGAGGCGCTGGCGCGGATCGCGAACGGGGCGCCGGGCGTGCGCGAGCCCGCGCCGCCCGGCGGCACGACGCACGTCTCGGCGGTCGACGGCGACGGGAACGCGGCCGCGCTCACCGTCTCGCTCGGCTCGGGCTCCGGCGTCGTCGTCCCCGGCACGGGGATCCAGCTCAACAACATGCTCGGCGAGTTCGACCTCGCCCGCGCGCTCCGCCCCGGCACGCGGCTCTCCTCGATGATGTCGCCCTCGCTCGTCAGCGCGGACGGCGCCCCGCGCCTCCTCGTCGGCAGCGCCGGCTCGCTCCGCCTCCGCAGCGCGGTGCTCCAGGTGGTCGTGAACGTCGTCGGCCACGGCCTGCCGGTGCGGGAGGCGATCGAACGCCCGCGCGTCCACCTCGAGGAGCCGCACGTCCACTGCGAGGGCGGCATCGACGCGGCGGAGGTCGACCGGCTCGTGGAGATGGGCTACGACGCCGTGCGCTGGCGGCGCCGCAACCTCTACTTCGGCGGCGCGGCTGCCGTCGAGGTGCGGCCCGACGGCTCGCTCGCCGCGGCCGGCGACCCGCGCCGCGGCGGCCACGGGATCGTCGTCGAGTGAGCGTCCGCATCCGCCGCGCCGAGCCGCGCGACGCGGAGGCGCTCGTCCGGCTCGGCCGCGACGTGGGGCGCGAGCCGGGCCGCTGGCTGATCACGACGAGCGACTGGCGCAGCGTCGGCGACGAGCGGCGCTACCTGAAGGCGCTGCGCCGCTACGACGACGCGGCCGTGTTCGTCGCGGAGACGGAGGAGGGCGACGTCGTCGGCCGCCTCTCCGTCGGCCGCGACCAGCACCCGGCGAGCAGGCACGTCGCCGACCTCGGGCTCATGGTCGCGTCGTCGCACCGGCGTCAGGGCGTCGGCCGCGCGCTCCTCGACGCGGCCGTGCGCTGGGCGCGCGAGCACCGGATCGAGAAGCTCGAGCTGCACGTCTTCCCGCACAACGAGGGCGCGATCGCGCTCTACGAGCAGTTCGGCTTCGAGCGCGAGGGCTACCGCAGGCGGCACTACCGTCGCCCGGACGGCTACGTGGACGCGATCCTGATGGCGCTGGACATAAATTCGACAGGCTGAGTTTCCGCGCACGGCCGGCGGGTAGGCGAGACGTCTACCTGCACTGTCCGAAGGAGGACGAATGGCCAGAAACACGATTGCGCGGTCGATGCATGACGTCGGTCTCGCCACCTGGTTCGGCGGCTCGCTCATGGGCGCAGTCGGCCTGAACAGCGCCGCGGGGCAAGTCGACGAAGCCGGTCAGCGCGCGCGCGTCGCGAACGCGGGCTGGGCGCGCTGGACGCCCGTCAACCTCGGCGCCATCGGCGCCCATCTCCTCGGCGCGCTCGTGATCACGCGGGCGAACCGCGGCCGCACCGTCGCGCAACAGGGCGTCGCGGGCGCGACGACGCTGAAGGCGGCGCTGACGCTCGCAGCGCTCGCCGCGACGGCGTACTCGCGCGCGCTGGGGCAGAAGGTCATGAACGCGGGCGACGTCCCCGTCGGCGACGGCACGGAGCCGCTGCCGCAGACGCCGCCGGAGGTCGAGCAGGCGCAGAAGCAGCTGAACATGCTCCAGTGGGCGATCCCGGGGCTGACCGGCGCCGTGCTCGTGATGAACGCCCTGATGGGCGAGCAGCAGCGCCCGACCGAGGTCGCCAAGGGAATGGCGCAGCGGCTGCTGCCGAGCCGCTGACGGACGAACACCCGAGGAGGAGCGATGAGCAACCTGATGGAGACGCTGGGAGGCGGCGGTGGCCGCCGGCAGGAGTACGAGGACTTCGTGCAGCGGTTCGACCGCGGCGCGCCGTGGGAGGGCATCGAGGACGACGAGGCGAAGAGCCGCTACGAGGAGGTCTCGTCGCAGATCTCCGACGACGACTACGAGCTCTCGGCGCGCGAGGCGTTCGAGCGGCTCGACCCGCAGCAGCGCAAGGAGATGGCGCAGATGCTGCGCCAGCAGGGCCGCCAGCGGCAGGTCGATCTCGGCGAGTTCGACCGGGACGACGACGAGCGGATGGCGGATCCGCAGCAGCTCGCGCGGATGACGCGGCACGTCCGCAAGCAGCAGCCCGGTGGTCTGGGCGCGCTGCTCGGCGGCGGCGGCGGCGGTGGCGGCGCCGGCGGGATGCTCGGGAACCCGCTCGCGAAGGCCGCGCTCGGGGGCATCGCGGCGATGGCCGCGAAGCGGATGATGCGCTGAGAGAAGAGCGAGGGGAGCGGTCGGCGAGCGCCGGCCGCTCCCGCTCGGGGCGCTACGGGTCCTTCGGCGCGCGCAGCCGGTCGGACACGGCGCGCAGCTCGACAGCCGTTGCCTTGTCGTGGCTGCGTCCGGCAGCCTCCTTCATCGCGATCAAGTGGTCGAGCGACGCGACGCGAAGCGGCGACCCCCGCAGCTCGAAGACGTCTGCTTGTCGTCTCAGCTCGCGGTAGGAAGGCGCGCCCGCGGGTTCGCCGAGGACGTCGAGCGGCCCGAACCGCGTCGAAAACGTGAAGTTGAGGCCGCGTTCGAGCGTCTCGGCGTCGGCTGTGAACCGGAGCCCGGGCCGCGCACCTCGAAGCGTCGCGCCGAGCTCGCGTAGCGCCGCGGCAAGGCGCCGGAGGTTGTCCGCCTCGCGCGCGTAGGCGATGTCGAGGTCATAGGTGTTGCGCGCAGACCCGTGCGCCGCCGCTGCGAGTCCGCCGATCAGCACGAAGTCGACCTCGTGACGCTCGAGCACCTCGAGCAGAGCCGCGGGATCGAACTCAGCGCTTTGCAAGCGCCGCGTCCCTCAGCTCCTTGACGAAGTTCGAGAACGAGACGTTGTGCGCGATGCGCTCGTCGGGCGATCGCGCGAGCGTCTCCTCGAACAGCGTCGTGTCGATCCCGTAGTCGAGCGGCTCCGCCTCCAGCCGCAGCTCCTCACCCATCAGATCGAGCAACTGCGCGAGCGTGGCGACGGAGGGGGAGACGAGGTCGCGCTCGATGCGCGAGATCGCGGCTTGGCTCGTGCGCGCGCGCGCCGCGAGCTGCTGCTGGGTCAGCCCGTGGCGCCGGCGCACGGTCCGCAGAAGCTCTCCCGCCGTCACACCGCCTGACTATATCGTTTTTGACGTACGGCGAGCCGCGGCACGAAGCCGCGCTCGCCTCAGCTCGTGACGAGCTCGCGCTCCCGCTCGTCCGCGGCGGGCGCCTCCGGCGAGTGCTCCTCCGCCGCCGGCTCGGTCGTGACCGGCTCCTCCTGCGGCTCGAGCTCCTGCGCCATCTGCTTGTCCTCACGCGACGTGAAGCACATCTCAGCCTCCTCGGGTTCGTTTCGCTGGTACAGGACGTACCCATCTGCGTCGGACGGAAACGATCAGCCCACCTGCGCGTACGCGGCGAACAAGTCGTGCCACGAGTAGCTCCGCTGGTGGAAGGACGCTGCCTCACGGATCAGCTCGGGCGACTTCGCCGGCTGCGTCGACAGGAAGCGCGGGTTGGGCGTCGTCCCGACGCGCCACAGGTTCAGGCGGTCCGAGTCCCAGCACGTGCCGATCGTGGACTCGTCGCTGACCTCGCCGCGGTCGTGCCGCGTGCACGCGTCGGCGAGCAGCTCGAGCCGCTCGTCCTCGAGCTCAAACGCGGTGCCGCGCATCGAGCGCGCGAGCTCCGCGGCGCGCGGCCCGTGTTCGGGATCCCGGCCTTCGTTGAAGCGCCGCGAGTCGTGGAAGAGCGCGAACAGGAGCACGAGCTCGGCGTCGCACGTGGGCGCGTGCGGCACGAGCTGGAGCCCCGTCCACGCCACGGCCTTCCAGTGCTGCTCGCCGTGGTGGTACGAGTGCGGACGCGACGAAGCGGCGACGACCTCGGTAGCAAGAGCCGGATCGAGCACGCGCCGATGATCGCGTAAGAATCGGCCGCTCTGCGCGCGACTATCGAGTGTGGGACTGATCCGCCTCGTCGCCTGGATGTTCGTCGCCGCGCTCCAGTCCACAACGTGGCTGCTCGTAGAGGTTCTGATCCCGCTGCTCGTCGCGCTCTGCCTGCTCGTGCGCGACGCGTGGCTCGCCCTCCGCCGCTACCGCGAAGCCGACTCCGCGCTCGAGGCGCGCGAGCCGATCCCGCCGCACGTGCGCGACACGTTCTCGCGCCGACCCGGCCCCGGCTCGTAACAAGCGGCGCGGCCCCCGCCGCTTCCGCGGAGACTAGAGGCGGTCGAGGAGCGACAGGAACTGCTGCGGTCGCACTACGCGCACCGGCGGGTCGGTCAACCCGAGTAGGTGCGCATCGCCAGTGACGAGCGCGTCGACCTCGGCGGTGCGCACGAGCGCGATGAGGTAGTCGTCGCCGGGATCGTCCGTGACGGCCGGCGGCACCGCTGCAGGGTCCTCGGCGAGAGTCGCGTTGCTGCGAAGGTGCTCCACGTACCGTGCGCAGTCCTCGCGCGTCGCGTAGCGGCCGATCTTCGTGTACGCGAGTGCTCGCTCGAGCTCGGCGAGCAGCGCCGGCGACACGACGAGATCGAACCAGCCCTCGATCCAGCGGCTGAGGATGGCCGCGGGAGTGCCGAGCGGCGAGATGAGAGCGGAGACGAGGACGTTCGGGTCGAGGACGACCCGCGGCACTTAGTCCTGTCGCTCCTTGCGCGAATCGTGCACCGCCTCGACTGCCAGCGCCATCGCCTCGTCCTCGGAGAGGTCGCTGCGCGCCCAGACGTCGTCGAGCACGTCGAGGCCGACGAGCTTCTCGATCGCCTGCTCGAAGACGTCGGAGTCGCGGATGCCCTTGCGGGCGCCGTAGACCTTCGCGATTCGCAGCAGGCGTTCGTCGACGTAGACGGTCGTCTTCACGCGAGCCATGTCCGAAGTGTGCGCACATTCCGTCATTCCGTCAAAAGGTGCAGATGTGTCCGCCGCCGCGCAAGATGGCTCCTCCGGCCATGTCTACGGGTGGCACCTCGGCCCACTTCGGTTGTCGCGTAAGAGCGATGGCATGCCTGCGTGATTTCCAGGCATGACCACTCACACTGTTCCCAAGCAGTCCCTGCCGTTCGAGCTCGGCGACGCGCGCAGCTTCGCCGGCCTCACGATCGTCCCGCTCTTCCCCGTCGCCCAGCCGCAGGTCGAGTACCTCGGCCTGGACGAAGCCGCCTCGCGCGGCCTCTCCGTCACGGAGGTCGACGAGGCCGGCAGCGTCGGCTCGCTCCACGTCCAGAACCCGCTCGACGAGCTCGTCCTCCTGTACGAGGGCGAGGAGCTCGCGGGCGCGAAGCAGAACCGCATCGTCACCTGGACGACGCTCGTCCCCGCGAAGGCGACGCTGCCGATCCGCGTCGACTGCGTCGAGCGCGGCCGCTGGGCCTACCGCTCGCGCCGCTTCGAGCCGGCGCCGCGCGCGGCGTATCCCGAGGTGCGCGCGGCGAAGCACCGCGGCGGCGGCCAGGCGGAGGTGTGGGCGAGCGTCGCCGCGAAGTCCGCGCGCCTCCAGGCGCACTCGCCGACCGAGGCGCAGGAGGCGATGTACGTCGACCGCGGTGCGAGCCTCGACCAGTACCTCCACGCGCTCCCGCGGCTGCACGGACAGTCCGGCGCGATCGTCGGCATCGCTGGCGAGCTCGTCTGCCTCGACTACGTCGACCGCGCCGACGTCTTCGCCGGCCTCTACGCGAAGCTCCTCCGTGGCTACGCGCTGGACGCGATCGAGCGGCCGGTCGAGAAGCCGTTGCGGAAGACGGCGGTGCGGCGCTTCCTCGCGAGCGTCGACCGCGGCAACGCGCGCCTCGTGCAGGCAGGCGGCGCCGGCACCGACGCGCGCTTCGACGGTCCCGTCGCCGGCCAGGAGCTGTCCGCGTTCGGCGAGGTCGTCGCGGTGACGCTCTACCCGTCGTGAGCCCCGACGGAGCGCGCTCAGTCGTCGCTGCGGATCGTGCGCAGCTCGTCGAGATCACGGTCGTCCTGCGGCCGGCCGGCGGCGCGCTTCATCGCGACGAGCTCGTCGTACCCGGCGAAGAGCACCTGCCCGACCTCCGGCACCTCCACGTCGAGCGCACGCGTGCGCAGCTCCTCGTATCCGTCGATTCCCGCGACCCACTGGAGGACGTCGACGCGGCCCGCGCGCGTCCGCAGCGCCCAGTTGCCGCCCTCGTCGAGGCCTTCTGGCGTGAACGGCACGGGGAGCTCGGCCGGGCCGAAGTCTCCGAGCTCGATCGGCTCGGCCGCGAGCGCGCGCAGCGCGCCGTAGAGGCGACGGCGGTTTTCGGCATCGGGCGCAGGGACGAGGTCGATGTCCTTCGTCGCCCGCGGAAAGCCGTGCGCGGCGACGGCCAGGCCGCCGATGACGACGAACTGGGCGCCGTGCTCTACCAGCGTGCGGAGGATCGTCGCAGCGTCGAGCTGCTGCGGCGGGACGCGCGCCGCCTCGTCCCAGTTACCGCTCACGCCGGCGCGCGCCCGCGACTGCGAGCCGCGTCATGGTGCGACTGAGCTCGATCGCCTCGGCGACGCGCTCTCCCGGCGTCGTACGCGCGAACTCGGCACGCCGCTCGGCGGTGTGGTCCGGGAACCACGCCTTGTCGCCCATCTTCGGCGCCCGCTCGTTCGCAGCCATGGCACGACGGTAGCGGAGCGAGCGGCGCCCGGCCATTTCGCCTGCGGGATGATCGTAAGATCGGGTCACGTCCCGCCTGACTCTTCCTTCGATGAGCTATGAGAGCGACGCCGAGGACACCCAATTCCTCCGCGCAGGGGACATCGCTGGCCTACTCGCGAAGTACGACCCGGTCATCGTCGGGCGGTGCGTCGCAGGGCTGCGCGGGAGCCTCGACGCGGAGGACGTCGCGCAGAACGTGAAGCTGCGCCTCCTGAACGAGTTCCACCGCGGGAAGACCTACGGCGAGACGCCGTACCGCGTCGTCGTCCACCAGGTGATCACGTGGACGCTCGGCGACCACTTCGACGGCCGCCCGACGGACGTCCCGCTGCCGGAGGGCTGGGAGCCCGAGGCGCCCGAGCAGCCGGCGGCGATCGATTCGCGGAGCTACCTGATGGATCTGTTCGCGGAGCTGCCGGAGAAGACGCGCCGCGTGCTCGAGCTGCGGTACCTGCTCGGGATGGAGCACGACGAGATCGCGCGGCGGCTCGAGATGACGCGGAACGCCGTCGACCAGGCGCTCCACCGCGGGCACGAGAAGCTCCGTGAGTCCGTCGCGTATGGCTGAGGACGTGACAACGCTCTTCGACGACTACGCCGCCCGCTTCGCGCGCGGCGAGCGCCCGAGCGCGCGGGAGTACCTCGGCCGAGCAGGAGAAGGATCGGACGAGCTGGCGCGCCTGATCGAGGTCTTCCTCGCGCGCGCGAGCCCGCCGGCGCCGGACGAGGATGCGCGAACGTTCGCCGACGCATGGGTCCGCGGCGAGGCACCACTCCACGAGCTCCGCCTCGCTCGCGGACTTCGCGTCGACGAAGTCGTCGCCAGCGTGATCCGCGCGCTGCGTCTCGACCCGGACAAAGAGGAGAAGGTGAAGCGCTACTACCACGCGCTCGAAACGGGGTTGCTCGAGCCGCGCGGCGTCGACCGGAGCGTCTGGAACGCGTTGTCGGAGACGTTCCACGCGCATCTCGACGAGCTGCGGACGTGGCGTCCGCGTCCGGTCGAACCCGGTCTCGCCTTCTACCGAGCGAGCGACGCTGTCGAGCTTGCGGAGGCATCGGTGGTCGCGCGCCCGCCGATGCGGGGCGCGCCGGCCGAGCAGGACGAGATCGACCGCCTCTTCACGGGCGCGGACACGAGGGCGTGACCCGCGGCGAACGACGATTACGGCGTCAACACCCGGAGACCGGGCACGCGTTCGAACTCGCGTGCGTTCAGCGTCGCCACGCCGAAGCCGTACGTCTGTGCCGTCGCCGCGATCCAGAGGTCGTGCCCGCCGATCGCGATGCCGCGCTCGGCGAGCTCCGCCCAGATCTCGGCATGCACGCGCGCGACTCCCTCCGTGATCGGAATCGCCTCGAACGCGGCGAGCGTCTGCTCGACGAAGGCGCGGCGCCGCGTCCGCTCGGCGCCTCTCGCGCGATGCACGCCGTGCAGGAGCTCGCTGACGGTGATCACGCTGATCGCGCGTTCCTCATCGCCGAGGACGTCCGCACGAACTCGCCCGCGCTCCGCTTCGACGAGCAGCGTCGTATCGATCAGGACGGCCAGACGGACCTCGGCGGTCCGACCGACGCGCGGATCTCCTCCAGCTCGTGCACGAACTCGTCGTCGACACTGGGCAGGGACGCGATCAGCTCGCGGAAGCGCTCGGCGGAGACGAGCCGCGCCTTCGGGCGTGACACGACGGCGACGGGAAGACCGCCTCGCGTGATCTCGATCTCCTCGCCGGCGGACACGCGACTCAGCACGTCGGAGAAGTTCCGTGCCGCCTCGGTTGCAGTCATCCGCGCCACAGAACTCATGGTATCAGAGAAATCAGATATCGGGAACCTGTTGATTTTCGACAGGCTGACACGAGACAATCCGGACCTGGCCGGTCCGGTCACTGATCCGAGGGCGGGGGTCCTACGGCAGCGGTATCACCAGCTGTTCGACGACCCTGAGCTCCCCGTGCCCGTGGAAGCGATCGCCGAAGACCTCCTCGGCCTGATCGTCGAGGAAGACGAGGACCTGCACGTGAGCGGGATGCTCCTGCCGGCGGAGCGCCGGATCATCGTCAACGGCCGCGAAGCGCGCGAAAGCCCCGGCCGCCGGCGCTTCACGATCGCGCACGAGCTCGGCCACTGGATCTGCCAGTGCGAGAACGGCAACGCGAAGCCCGTCTACTGCCGCGCGGAGGAGATCGGCGTCGACCCGGAAGCGCGAGCGCTGGAGCGCGAGGCGAACGTGTTCGCAGCGGAGCTGCTGATGCCGGAGGAGGCTGTCCGCGAGCGGTGGAACGGCGACGCGATGACCTGTGCTCTCAGCTTTGGGGTCAGCGCGCTTGCGATGGCGTATCGCGGGCACAGCTTCGAACTTGCGCCGAGACCCCTGCCGCAGCGTTGTTAGCGTACGTGTAGGTGGCGCCCGCTAATGGACGTACGCGCTTCACAAGTATCCGCCTTGAGAACTGGAGGAACTTTCCAGTTGTCGAAGTGGGTCTCGAGAGTCGCGCGTTCATCGTAGGCCCAAACGCGGCAGGCAAGTCGAACTTCCTCGACGCGTTCCGTTTTCTTCGAGACGTAGCTAGCGTCGGCGGCGGCCTCCAAGACTCCGTAGACCGCCGTGGCGGAGTGTCGCGCATCCGCGCGCTGTCGGCGCGACAAAAGACCGACATCGCGATCGAGGTGACCGTCGGAAGCGATGACGACCCCACTCAGTGGTCGTACGAGCTCCGCTTTGGTCAGGACCGCCGCCGCAGGGCTGCTCTCAAGCGGGAGCTCGTCAGGCGTGACGGGAAGATCGTTCACCGGCGACCAGATAAGGACGATGAACGGGACGTCGAGCGCCTGACCCAGACCTCTCTCGAGCAAGTAAACCTGAACCGGGAGTTCCGCGGCCTCTCAGAGACCTTTTCCGCGATCCGATACCTCCACATCGTTCCGCAGTTGATTCGCGAGCCGGAGCGTTCGGTGGGACGTCGGAATGACCCGTTCGGAGGCGACTTTCTCGAACAAGTCGCTTCGACTCCGAAGAAGACGCGCGACGCGCGGCTCCGCCAGATCCTGCGCGCCGCTCGCGTCGCCGTTCCCCAACTCGAAGAGCTACGCCTAGAACCCGACGTTCAGGGTAGTTGGCACCTTCGCGGGAAGTACCAGCACTGGCGCGCCACCGGTGCCTGGCAGACCGAGCAGGATCTCTCCGACGGGACGCTCCGGCTGTTCGGACTTCTGTGGGCAATGCTCGAGCAAGGCGGATCACTGCTCTTAGAAGAACCGGAGCTCTCGCTGCACCCAGAAGTTGTCCGCAGGATTCCGCAGCTACTGGCGCGCACGCAGAAGCGCTCAGGTCGCCAAGCGCTCATTACGACCCACTCCTCCGAGCTTCTCCAAGACGAAGGCATAGGGCTCGATGAAGTGCTTCTGCTCGAGCCTCAGGCAGAGGGAACTCACGTAAGAACCGCGTCGGACTTCGACGACATTCGGGCGCTGCTCGATGGCGGCCTCACGCTCGCGGATGCGGTTATGCCAAAGACGAGCCCAAAAAATGTCGAGCAACTGTCACTTCTGTAATGAGCGCTCCAGTTATTCAGAGCGCCGTCGAAGGAACGGTTGATGAGGCGGTGGTGAAACGACTACTCTCGGAGGTAGGCGCTGAAACGGGGACCATCTATGGACGGAGCGGAAAACGCTATCTCCGTCAACGACTGGAGGGTTACAACAATGCAGCTCGGCTTTCGCCGTGGCTTGTGCTGGTCGACCTTGACGCTGATGAGTGCGCTCCTGCACTGAAACAGAACTGGCTCCCGAGCCCTGCACCGCTTATGCGTCTTCGCGTAGCCGTGCGCGAGGTTGAGGCATGGCTGCTCGCAGATCGTGAGCGGTTTGCTCGGGCGCTTGGTGTCTCGCAGACGTCAGTGCCGCGTGATCCCGAATCTGTCGATGATCCGAAGCAGGTCGTCGTCAATCTCGCACGACGATCCTCGAGCCGCGATGTCCGTGACGACGTAGTACCGCGGCCAAACAGCGGGCGCGCGACGGGACCACTCTATGGCGCCCGGCTGACCGACTTCGTTTCTCGCTCTTGGCGCCCGCGAGTCGCTGCACAGAATGCGGACAGCCTGGAGCGTTGCCTCGTTCGTCTTGAGGAGCTTGTGAGCATTGGCTAATCGCGCTGAGACCTATCGCCATGACGAGGAGGCGCTGCTCCGGCCTGATGTCGGGACGCAGGCGCAGTTCAAGAAGCGGAAGCCGCCGAAGACGTACCGGTACGACTCGTCGCTGTCGCCCGCGCTCGACTGGGACGGGCAGAACTCGGCGCGCGAGCTCGGTGAGTGGCTGCTCGCGCAGATCGAGGAGGCGTCGCGGCTCGACCCGCCGCATCGTTTCGACTCGCCGCGAACGTTTGACGGGATCGAGATCGGCAGCTTGCACGACGCCATCGAGCGGCTGAAGGCACTGTCGCGGCCGTTCCTCGATTGGGCTGGCAAGGCTGAGCGGCTGTCGTTCGACGTGCCGACGCTGCCGCTATTCGTGCATGAGCGGCTCTCGACGAAGGCGATCCTCGAGACGTTGAAGGGGCACGAGCGCGACCGGCAGATGGAGATGCAGCTCTTCGCCGACCCGCAGCTCCCGCTCCACCAGCAGCTCGAGGCGTATGAGCACAAGGGCGGCTGGGTCAACCGCCTCATTCTCGGCGACTCGCTCGTCGTCATGAACTCGCTGCTCGAGTACGAGGGACTCGGCGGGCAGGTGCAGATGATCTACATCGATCCGCCATACGAGGTCAACTTCAATTCGAATTTCCAGCCGTTCGTCCGCCGCCGCGAAGTCACACACGGCCGTGACAGCGACATGACTCGAGAGCCGGAGATGGTGCGCGCGTATCGCGACACGTGGACGCTCGGTCCGCATTCGTATCTGACTTATCTCCGCGATCGCTTCGTCCTGGCGCGGGAACTCCTCGCACCTACCGGCAGCGCGTTCGTGCAGATCAACGACAAGCACGTGCAGCACGTTCGCGAAGTCATGGATGAAGTATTCGGGCCGGAGAACTTTGTCTCCCAGATCGTCTTTCAGACGACGCACGGGTTCGAGACGTCGACGATCGCGACTCTCGGCGACTTCCTTCTTTGGTACGCGCGGGACAAGCAGCGTGTGAAGGTGCGGAAGGTCTTCCGACCCCAAAAGACCGTGCCGGGAGTGGGTAATGCGACGTGGCTCCTGTTTCCCGACGGTACGTATCGCGGCGTGAGCGCGTCGGAGCGCCGCGGCGAAAGCGCTATACCGTCGGAGGCTCTCCTCTACAAGCCGGACAACATTTCGTCGCAAGGCGCGGCTTCGGAGGAGCAGCCGTTCGACGTCGAGGGGAAGACCTACTACCCGGCCCGGAACTCTCACTGGAAGCCCAACTATCCCGCCGGGATGGAACGACTGCTGGCGGTGCGCCGCCTCCACGTCGCGCGGAACAGCCTCCAGTACCGACGCTTCGCCGACGACTTTCCGTTCGCGGAGATCGGCAACATCTGGACGGACACCGCCACCGGGAACTTCACTGAGGAGAAGTTGTACGTCGTCAAGACGCCTAACAAGGTCGCCGAGCGCTGCGTCCTCCTCGCGACCGATCCCGGCGACCTCATCTTTGATCCGACGTGCGGTGGGGGAACGACCGTTCATGCGGCTGAAAAGTGGGGCCGCCGATGGATCACCACGGACACGAGCCGCGTCCCGCTGGCGCTAACGCGCCAGAAGCTTCTAACGGCGACCTATGACTATTTCGAGCTCTTCGACGAAAGTCGTGGCCCGAGCGGCGGCTTCCGCTATGAGCAGCACGTCGACCGGAGCGGGAAGCACGTGGGCGGCATCGTCCCGCACGTCACGCTTGAGTCAATCGCGAACGATCAACAGCCGAAGCCGGAAGTGCTCGTCGACCGCCCCGAGGTCGACCGAAAGATCACGCGGGTCACGGGGCCGTTCGTCGTCGAGGCGACGATCCCGACACCGGTTGACATCGAGGGCGACGGCTCCGACTCCGGAGTCTCCGACGACGCCTCGTACACAGCGCGGATGCTCGACGCGGTGCGCCGCAACGCGACGCTCCAACTCGGCGGCAACAGGACCCTCACCCTGAAGAACGCCCGCCCGCCTGCGCAATCACTGACGCTGTCGGCTGAAGCGCAGCTCGACCCCGATCTCCAACCCGTAGCGATCGTGTTCGGCCCGGAGAACGGCTCGATCAGTGAGAAGCTTGTCTACGAAGCCGCGCGCGAGGCGCATATGCGGAGCTACGAGCAGCTCCTCGTGATCGGCTTCGCGATCGAGGCAACTGCGCGCTCGCTCGTCGAGAAGATCGAGCAGCAGGTGGGAGTCCCCGCCACCTATGTCGCTGCGACGCCCGACCTCGTGATGGGCGACCTGCTGAAGACGATGCGCTCGAGCCAGATTTTCTCCGTCTCGGGACTTCCGGAGATCGCGATCCGGAAGGTTGACCCGGAGGAGAAGGGTGGCGCGCAGCGCTACGAAGTCGAGCTGCTCGGCCTCGACACGTTCGATCCGACGACGTTCGAGACGCAGCACATGCGCGGTGACGACGTTCCGGCGTGGTTGCTCGACACGGCGTGGAACGGCATGTCATTCCACGTGTCACAGGCGTTCTTCCCGCGCACTAGCGCCTGGGACAATCTGAAGAAGGCGCTGAAGACCGACTTTGACGAGTCGGTGTGGGACCACCTCTCCGGCACCACCAGCGCTCCGTTCACCGAGGGCGGCACGCGGGAGATCGCGGTCAAGGTGCTCGACGACCGCGGCAACGAGCTGCTCGTCGTTCGGTCGCTCGACGAGGCGGAATGAGCGCCTACGAGGTCGAGCAGCCGATCCTCAACTCGCCGTTCGAGGAGCCGTCGGAGCACTGGCTGATTCAGGAAGGGCAGGCGCCGAAGAAGGAGAAGGGGCGCCGTCGCGCGGGGTACTTCTATCGCGATCCGAAGGCGCCTGATCCGGAGCCAGGACAGCCGGCGCGCGGGGATTGGGAGGAACTCGAGCTCGTCAACCTGATCCGGGAACGGCTTGCGCAGTGGCGCGCGGCTGGATACCCAGGCGCGACGAGGACGACGCTCGATCTGATCCGACACTGGCGCCGGGACGGACGGCAGCAGCGACTCTTTTTCGCACAGGTCGAAGCCGCGGAGACGATCATCTTCTTGAACGAGGCCCGGAGCGATCTCCTCCAAGGGATCGACGTGCCGCCAGAGCTGGTGCCCGAGGGCGTAGAGGCGTTTCGGCGCCACGCCTGCAAGATGGCCACTGGCTCCGGAAAGACAACGGTTATGGCGATGCTCGCGGCGTGGAGCATCCTCAACAAGGTTGCGGCACGGGGCGATGCTCGCTACTC
This sequence comes from Gaiellaceae bacterium, assembly GCA_030446625.1. GTDB lineage: Bacteria > Actinomycetota > Thermoleophilia > Gaiellales > Gaiellaceae > JAUJMY01. Next base: position 76,956 of record JAUJMY010000002.1, on the reverse strand, counting down.
AGACGTCGTGCTCGTCGTCTGTCCGAACGTGACGATCCGCGAAAGGCTTGCCGAACTCGATCCCAATCGCGGAGACGCGTCGATCTACCGAACACGTGACCTCGTCCCGCCGCACTTGATGCCGTCGCTCCGCCGCGGCCGCGTGCTCGTCAAGAACTGGCACGAGTTCGAGCGGAAAGGGATGAGCGCCGGAGCGAAGGTGCAGAAAAACGGCGTCCCAGAACCTGTCCGATCGACCGTGAAGATCGGTCCTAAGACGACCTCGGGCCGCGGCGGGCGGTACATGACGGAACAGACGCTGGAGCTGGCCGTGGCGCAAGGAGCCCGGATCCTCGAGGACCGTCGACCGAAGAAGCAGGAGGTCGTTCTCGAGGAGACGCGGTACGTCGAGAGCGACTCGCGCCTCATGCAACGCCTCCTCGGCCGCGAAGTCGGCGGCAAGCAGAACATCCTCGTCCTGAACGACGAGGCGCACCATGCGTATCGCATCCGGCAGGAGGCCACGGAGACGGCGGAGGAGGATGCGGAGTGGGTTGACGAGGAGCGCGCAGACGAGCTCGCGTACGAGTCGACGGTGTGGATCGACGGCCTCGATCGGATCCACAAGAACCGCCGCATCAACTTCTGCATCGACCTTTCAGCGACGCCGTACTACCTCGCGCGCGCGGGCGAGGACACGAATCGCATCTTTCCGTGGGTCGTCAGCGACTTCGGGTTGACGGACGCGATCGAGGCGGGACTCGTGAAGATCCCGCAGCTCGCGCACTCCGATCCGACGGGGGAGCAGCAGGCGGCCTACTTCAACATCTGGCGCTGGATCATGAGCAAGCTGACTGCGGCGGAACGCGGCGGGAAACGTGCGAACGCGAAGCCCGAGGCGGTACTGCGCTACGCGGAGGCGCCGATCCGCCTCCTCGCGCTTGCATGGGAGGAACTGCGGCGTGAGTGGGCCGAGGAGGGCGACGACAAGCGCCCGCCTGTTCTGATCCTCGTCTGCAAGAACACGAAGCTCGCCAGCGTGATCTATGACTGGCTTGCCGAAGGAAACGCACCCGCCGGCGTTCCACCCGCCGCGATCTCCGAGCTCCGCAACGACGGGCAGCGCGTGACGATTCGCGTCGACTCGAAGGTCGTCTCGGAGACGGACGTCGAAGGTGCCAAGAACGACGAGTCGCGGTGGATGCGCCTCACGCTCGACACGGTCGGGAAGATCGATTGGCCGCGCGACGATCAGGGGCGTCCGGTCTATCCCGAAGGCTTCGAGGACCTCGCGCGAAAGCTCGACCGGCCGCTGCATCCGCCGGGACGGGACGTGCGGTGCATCGTCAGCGTCGGGATGCTCACGGAGGGCTGGGACTGCAACACGGTGACGCACATCGTCGGACTGCGCCCGTTCATGTCGCAGCTCCTGTGCGAACAGGTCGTTGGGCGTGGACTTCGTCGGCGGAGCTACGAGCTGACCGAGGACGGGAAGTTCGAGGAGGAGGTCGCGAAGATCCTCGGCGTGCCGTTCGAGGTCGTGCCGTTCAAACAGCGGACGGGTCCGCGCCCACGGCGGCAACCGCAGTACCACGTCCAGGCACTACCCGAGAAAGCGCAGTACGAGATCCGGTTCCCGCGCGTCGAGGGGTATCAGCAGGCGATTCGGAATCGCGTCGCCCTTGACTGGTCGAAGATCGCGCCCGTTGTAGTCGATCCGATGAAGATCCCCGACGAGGTCCGGATGAAGTCGACGCTCCTGAACAAGGGTCGACCGTCGTTCTCCGAGCCTGGGACTTCGGCGACGCTCAACCTTGATGACTGGCGACGCGCCACGCGCGTTCAGCAGCAGGAGTTCGAGATGGCCGCAGTCCTGACGCGCGAGTACGCGAAGATGGATAGCTGCGAGGCGCCGGCGCACGTGTTGTTCCCACAGTTGCTTGCGGCGGTGAAGCGGTTCGTGAAGGAGAAGGTCGTGGTCGACTCCGACGCGAAGCGCGTGGACGTCTTCATGGCGCCGTATTGGGGCTTCGCCATCGAGCGGTTGAAGGAAGCGCTACATCCGGACACAGACGGGGGAGAGGCGCCGGAGGTGCCGCGGTACGACTCAGGCGAGCGGCGCGCAGGGTCGACGGCCGAAGTCGACTTCTGGAGTTCGAAGAAGGTGCGCGACGTGCAGAAGTCGCACCTGAACTACGTCGTGCAGGATTCGAAGTGGGAGCAATCAGCGGCGTACCACCTCGACCAGCACGCGCGCGTCGTCGCGTTCGTGAAGAACCAGGGCCTCGGCTTTGCCATCCCCTACCTCCACAACGGCCAGCTGCATAGCTACGTCCCCGACTTCATCGCGCGTCTCGACAACGGCGTGCACCTTGTGCTGGAGACGAAAGGGCACGATCCGCTCGAGGACGTGAAGACGCAGGCGGCGGAGCGGTGGGTGCGAGCCGTGAACGCTGAAGGGTCCTTCGGCGAGTGGGGCTACGCGATCTCGCACGAGATGAATGCTGTGCCCGCGCTGGTAGACGAGGTCGCGGTAAAGGCAGACGTGCGTGGCGTCTGCATTCGCGTAGATCCGTCCGACTTCGACGCACTCGCGAGCCTCCCCGTCCTCGCGGAGGAGCAGCACGGGTTCGCCGAAGACTGAGGAGCGGCGTCGCAATGGCGCTCCGCCACGTCGAGCAGACAATGGCGCGCCTCGCGGCGCGACGACCGATCTTCCACAGCGAGCCGGACTTCCAGCACGCGTTTGCTTGGCAGTTGCAGATGGACCACCCCGACGCGCGGATCCGGCTGGAGACGCGGCCACGTCACGGGGTCCGGCTCGACGTGCTGGCCACATTCGACGAGCGGCCGCTCGCGTACGAGCTGAAGTACCGCCTGCGTAACGTTACGACGACGATCGACGGCGAGCTCTTCGACCTCCCCAACCAAGGCGCCCAGGATGTTCGCCGGTACGACTTCGCCAAAGACGTCGCGCGTCTCGAAGTCCTGCTCGGCGACGGCGTGGCCGACGATGGCTACGCGATCGCGCTGACGAACGACCCCAACTACTGGCAGACAGGCGAGCACGGGCGACTCGCGGATGCGGCGTTTCGCCTGAGCGAGGGTGGCACATTGGGCGGTCCTCTTGCGTGGGCGCCGCATACCGGCGCCGGGACGATGCGCGGCCGCGCGAACGCGATCACGCTCACCGGCACCTATGACCTCGGGTGGCGCGACTTCAGCCAAGTCGGCCGCGCTCGCTACTCCCGCTTCCGTTACATCGTCGTGCACGTCACGTAAGCGTTGGCGCGCTCGACCTTCATCCAATCGCTGCGCGAGCGCGCCGACGAGGTGCGCCGCCTGCAGGCGACGGCTTCTATTTTTGCGCGCGGTTCCAGGCGCGTCCGCTGCGACGGCGGCGGTAATCCAGGCACCACACTGCCGGGCTACCGTTGTTGGGCGATGTTGGCCGCGGGCGATCCCGACGACTTCCGTGACTTCTTCTGGAACCCCGGCAACGTGTTCGACGCGACCAACACCGAGGTCTGGGGTGAGCCCACGCTCGTTTACTACCTGCACGGTGGCCTCCACCTGCGCCGTACCGTCGAAGGTGGTTCGTTCAAGCAAACGGCTAGCGGGGCGAACCTGCTCGCGCAGTTCCCGACGTCATGGGAGAGCGGTGAGACGCCGCTGCTGATTTCGGAGGGAGACTCGACCGACAAACTGATCTCCATCAACCGCTCCGACTACCTCTCCTTCGCCTATCGCGCGCTCGTCGACCACGCCGCCAACCTCGTCATCTTCGGCCATGGCCTCCGTGATGCCGACGATCACATCGTGCGCGCCATCAACAGCTGGGGGAGACGCCAGATCGCCATAAGCGTACGGCGGGGGAATCGACAAGCGGTACGGCAGCGGAAGCAGTGGCTGGCGCAGCGCCTGCCGCATGCAGAGCTGTGGTTCTACGACGCCGAGACGCATCCGCTTAGCGCCTCCAACCTGCGCGCGAGGTAAATCCGCATATAGCTTCGTCGCGGGCTCACTGCGTTCCTCGCGTGCGAGCACCTGACGGCGCAGAGTTCGCCGGCGCGCGCGCAGGTCGAGCGGCCGCCGCGCGATCCGCGGAGGTGATCGCCACACGGCGGCGGGCACGAGGCTTCCTACCGGTCTGGGCGCCGCCATTGCCGGGATCCGCGCCTGCGTTACGTCGACCCTGCTTCGCGCGACCTCGAGCGGCTGCTCCAGGCGTAAGACGTTGCCGGCGGTCCGGCGACAATAGGCAGATGCAGCGGCGGAACGGCGACGTCTTCTTCTCGCCCTCGGACCTCAACGCGTTCCTCGCGTGCGAGCACCTGACGGCGCTCGAGCTCGAGGTCGCTCGCGGCCAGGTCGAGCGGCCGGCGCGTGACAACCCGTCCGCCGAGCTCATCCGCCGCAAGGGCGATGAGCACGAGGCTGCCTACCTCCAGTCGCTGCTCGACGCCGGCAAGAGCGTCCGGCGCATCGAGCTCGGCGACGGCGAGGCGTGGGATCTCGAGCGCGCCGCCCGCGAGACCGGAAGACGCGATGCGCGCCGGCGTCGACGTCGTCTACCAGGCCGTCCTGCTCCACGGCGGCTGGCGCGGGTTCGCGGACTTCCTCGAGCGCGTCGACACGCCGTCCGACCTCGGCCCGTGGAGCTACGAGGTCGCCGACACGAAGCTCGCGCGGCACTCGAAGCCTGCGCACATCCTCCAGCTCTGCTTCTACTCCGAGTGGGTCGAACCGCTGTGCAAGGCGTCGCGGGCAGTGTCAGCTGAAGGCTTACCAGGCGCGCGAACGACTACGGCGAGCTCAGCTTCGTGGCGATGTGTTCGACGAGGGTGGCCGGCGCGATCTGCGACAGATCGAGGTACGCGATGGTCGGACGCAGTCCCTCGAGCTCCGTTTCGTCGAAGCGTGCAGGCAGGATGTACTCGCCCTCTTCCTCGAACGCGCGTGCGAGTGCGCTGCGCCGCTCGTGACGCGTCCACGGCTTCTTTGCGTAGTGCTCTGAGATGAACATGACGCAGTAGCGCGAGGCCGTCCGGTAGACCCAGTCAAAGTGCTCGACGAGGTCCTTGCCCCACAGCGTCGTCTTCTCGTCCTCGTCATAGAAAACGCGGAAGCCTCGGGCTGCGAGGCCGCGCTTGACCATTTCGACGTAGTCGCGGTTCTCGCCGGCGAATGAGAGGCAGACGTCGTACTCGAAGTCGCTCGCACCGCCATCGCTCGACGACTCAGGCACCACGGGTGTGCGCGCGCGTAGCTGCATCGGAAACGGGACCGTGGCTGCGCGGCGGGCGCGTTCGATCTCGCGGATGTCGCGGAGCTCTTGCTCGCGCCGTCGCTTCGCCTCGCGCTCGCTCCTCTGCGTCTCCTGCGCCTCGCCACGCGTCAGTGCCGACTCGGCCGATGTCAACGACCGCCGCTTCGTCGCGATTTGATCCCCGTACTGCGCCGCGCGCTTCTCATGCCCGACAGCCTTCTCTTCGTGGCGCTGGATGTCGCGCTGCTTCTGCCGAAGGAGCGAATCGCTGGTCGTGCGTGTGATCGAGCTAGAGACGCGCAGTGCGTCACCCCGCGCCTTTGTCGCGGCCGCGTTCTCCTGCGCGACCTTCTTCTGAAGGTCTGCGATCTCCTTAGTTAGGCGATCGACCTGGCTACGGTAGAGCGATACCGACATCGTTAGCGTCGCCAGCCCGGGGTGATTGAGTGCGAACGCACGTTCGCTCAGGCTACCACGGACACCGCTCGAGTGCCGATCACGTCGCCGAGCTGATCACAAGCAAGCTTATCTTCGGACGCGCCCAACTAAAGCGAAACAGTCTATGCTTTAGTTGTGGCGCGTCCAGCTAAAGCATCCTTGGGACCAGCGACGCGCTCGGGGACCTTCAGGCGCGTGACGACGGGAGACGAGAGCTACCTCGTCTTCTATCCGAAGCCGCTTCCGCCCGATCCTCCGCTCGCGACAGAGCCGCTCCAGGATCTCGCGGACCGCGCGAACCAGGCGCTCGGGCGCCTCGACGGGATCACGCTCCTGCTCCCGAGCCCCGACCAGTTCCTCTACTCCTACATCCGCAAGGAAGCCGTTCTCTCGGCGCAGATCGAGGGGACGCAGAGCTCGCTCTCTGAGCTGCTCATCTATGAGCACGAGGACGCGCCGGGTACGCCGAGGCCAGAGGTCGCGGAGCCGCTCAACTACGTGCGCGCCCTCTATCGCGGGCTCGAAAGGATCGACGGGGGGTTCCCGCTCTCGAACAGGCTCCTCCGCGAGCTCCACGCGATCCTCCTCGCCGACACGCGCGGGAACAACCAGGACCCGGGCAACTTCCGGCGCACCCAGAACTGGATCGGCGGCTCGCGCCCCGGCAACGCGCGATACGTTCCTCCTCCGCCGCAGCTCGTCGCCGACACGATGAGCGACCTGGAGCGGTTCCTCCACGGGAAGCCCGCGCCCACGCCGGTCCTCGTCAAGGCGGCGCTTGCGCACGCGCAGTTCGAGACGATCCATCCGTTCCTCGACGGGAACGGACGCCTCGGCCGGCTGCTCGTCACGCTCCTACTCTGCGGCCAGGACCGAGTCCTCTCGAAGCCGCTCCTCTATCTAAGCCTGTACCTCAAGCGGAACCGGGACGTCTACTACGAGCGGCTCCAGCGGGTGCGGACTGCCGGCGAATGGGAGGAGTGGGTCCGCTTCTTCCTGGAAGGTGTCGTCGAGGTCGCACACTCAGCTACGGAGACGACGCGGCGCCTCCTCGCGCTCGTCGACCGCGATCGCCAGCGGATCCAAGGGCTCGGGCGGGCTGCGGCGTCGGCCGCGCGGCTCCACGACCTCGTGACGCGAGAGGTCGTCTTCCGGATCCCACAAGCCGCGGCCGCGCTCGACTCGAACGAGGTAACGGTCGGGAATGCCGCACGCAACCTCGAACGGCTCGGAATCGTCGTCGAAACGACGGGGCGCCCGCGCAACAAGCGGTTCGTGTACCGCGACTACCTACGGATCATCGAGGAAGGAACCGACGAATGACGCGGTGCAGGGTTGCGGCACTCCGGTGCGTGTAAGACACGCCGCCTCCACACGCGACAATAGGCAGATGCAGCGGCGCAACGGCGATCTCCTCTTCTCGCCGAGCGACCTCAACGCTTTCCTCGCGTGCGACCACCTGACGGCACTCGAGCTCGCCGTCGCTCGCGGGCAGGTCGAGCGGCCGGCGCGCGAGAACCCGTCCGCCGCGCTGATCCGCCGCAAGGGCGACGAGCACGAGGCTGCCTACCTCCAGTCGCTGCTCGACGCCGGCAAGAGCGTCCGGCGCATCGAGCTCGGCGACGGCGAGGCGTGGGATCTCGAGCGCGCCGCCCGCGAGACCGGAAGACGCGATGCGCGCCGGCGTCGACGTCGTCTACCAGGCCGTCCTGCTCCACGGCGGCTGGCGCGGGTTCGCGGACTTCCTCGAGCGCGTCGACACGCCGTCCGACCTCGGCCCGTGGAGCTACGAGGTCGCCGACACGAAGCTCGCGCGGCACTCGAAGCCGGCGCACATCCTCCAGCTCTGCTTCTACTCCGAGCAGGTCGCGCGCATCCAGGGGCGCGAGCCGGAGCGGATGCACGTGCTGCTCGGCTCGAGCGAGCGCGAGTCGTTCCGGCCCGTCGACTTCGGTGCCTACTACCGGCGCGTGCGCGAGCGCTTCCTGCGCTGGCTCGCCGCGGAGCCGCCGACCTACCCGCTGCCTGTCCCGCACTGCCAGATCTGCGACTTCCTGCCGCGCTGCGAGGCGCAGTGGGACGCGGACGACCACCTGACGCTCGTCGCCGGGCTGCGCCGCGACCAGGCGCACCGGCTCGAGGAGCAGGGCGTCGCGACCGTCGCCGCGCTCGCCGCCGCCACCGAGGAGCGCCGCCCGCCGACGATGCAGCCGCGCACGTTCGAGCACCTGCGCGAGCAGGCGGAGCTCCAGCACCGCGTCCGCAACGGCGAGCCGCACACGACGCGCCTGCTCGAGCCGGAGCCTTCGCGCGGCTTCGCGCTCCTCCCCGAGCCGTCGCCGGGCGACCTCTTCTTCGACCTCGAGGGCGACCCGTGGTGGGCGCCCGACCGTGGGCTCGAGTACCTCTGGGGCGTCGTCGACACCGACCGCCGCTTCCACGCCTGGTGGGCGCACGACGAGGAGGAGGGAGAAGCGGGCGCTCCAGGACTTCGTCCGCTTCGTGCGCGAGCGCCTCGAGCGCGACCCGAAGCTGCACGTCTACCACTACGCGGCGTACGAGACGTCGGTGCTGAAGCGGCTGATGGGGCGCTACGGCGTCTGCGAGGACGAGATCGACGACCTGCTCCGGCGCGAGGTCTTCGTCGACCTCTTCAAGGTCGTCCGCCAGAGCATCCGCGCGTCGCACCCGAACTACTCGCTGAAGAGCATCGAGCAGTTCTACATGGAGCGCTCCGCCGACCTGCGCGCCGGCGACGACTCGATCGTCATGTACGAGGAGTGGCTCGAGACGCGCGACCAGGCGCTGCTCGACGGGATCGCCGAGTACAACGAGGAGGACTGCCTCTCGACGCTCGATCTGCGCGACTGGCTGCTCGGGCTGCGGCGCGAGGCGGAGGCGGCGTTCGGGCCGATCCCGTGGTTCGAGAAGGAGCCGCCGGGCGAGCCACAGGAGACGGCGGCGGAGACGGCGGAGCTGCGCGCGCGGCTGGAGGCAGAGGAGATCCCGGAGCGCGTGCTCGCGTCGCGGCTGCTCGACTACCACCGGCGCGAGGCGAAGCCGGTCTGGTGGGCGTTCTTCAACCGGCGCGGGCGGACGCCCGAGGAGCTGATGGAGCGCGACTCGGAGGCGATCGGGATGCTCGAGCTCGTCCGGCGCGAGGCGCGGGGGGAGGGGGAAGTGTGCACGTTCGCGTTCCCGCCGCAGCAGCACAAGCTCTCCGACGGGCAGGGCGTCTACGACCCGCTCACGCTCGTCTGGGCCGGCCAGCTCGAGCGCGTCGACGACGAGCGGGGCGAGCTCGAGCTCTACCGCTCGGAGAGTGTGCGCGAACGGCCGCTGCCGCGCTCGCTGATCCCGGGCGGGCCGCTGCCGACGAGGGCGCAGCGGGCGGCGCTGATCCGGCTCGGCGAGTCGGTCGCGGCGGGCGACTGGCGTTATCCGGCGCTGGGGGCGGTGCTGCGGCGCGATCTGCCGCGCGTGCGCGGGCACGCGGTGGGCGCGCCGCTGCCGCAGGACGATCTCGAGGCGGCGAAGCGGGTCGTCGAGAATCTCGACGGGAGCTACCTCTTCGTGCAGGGGCCGCCGGGCTCCGGCAAGACGTACACGGGCGCGCGGCTGCTCGTCCACCTGATGCGGCTCGGCCGGCGCGTCGGCGTGACCGCGACGAGCCACAAGGCGATCGAGAACCTCCTGCGCGAGGTCGAGCGCGTCGCCGTCCGCGAGCGCTTCCGCTTCCGCGGGCTGAAGAAGGGCGGCAGCAAGTACGAGGGGCCATTCGTCGGCGCGTCGGAGAAGGACGCCGACTACTTCGAGCCCGACGAGGACGTGCTCCTGCTCGCCGGCACCGCGTGGCTGTTCGCGAGGCCGGAGCTCGAGGGCGTGGTGGACACGCTCTTCGTCGACGAGGCGGGGCAGGTTGCGCTCGCGGACGCGCTCGCGATGGGCACGTGCGCGCGGAACCTCGTCCTGCTGGGTGACCCGCAGCAGCTCGCGCAGGTCGCGCAGGGCATCCATCCCGAGGGCGCCGGCTGCTCCGTCCTCGAGCACCTGCTGGACGAGGCGGAGACGATCCCGCCCGAGCGCGGCCTCTTCCTCGGGCTCACGTGGCGCATGCACGCGGACGTGTGCGAGTTCATCTCGCAGACGTCGTACGAGGGGCGGCTGCACCCGGCCGACGTGTGCGCGAACCAGGCGACGAGCTTCGGGACGGGCCTGCGCTACGTGGCGGTCGAGCACGTCGGGAACCGCGCGTCGTCGCCCGAGGAGGCAGAGCGGATCGCGGCCGAGATCGAGCGGCTCGTCGGCGGCACGTGGACGGACTGCAACGGCGTGACGAGGCCGATCCGCCACGGCGACATCCTCGTCGTCGCGCCGTACAACGCGCAGGTGCGCTGCCTGCGCGCGAAGCTGCCGGCGGCGGTCGCGGTCGGGACGGTGGACAAGTTCCAGGGGCAGGAGGCGCCGATCGTCTTCTTCTCGATGGCGACCTCGAGCGGGGAGGACATGCCGCGGAACGTCGAGTTCCTGTTCTCGCGCAACCGGCTGAACGTGGCGGTGTCGCGCGCGAAGTGCCTCGCGTGCCTGGTCGCGAGCCCGCGGCTGCTCGAGATCCGCTGCCGCACGATCGAGCAGATGAAGATGGTGAACGCGCTGTGCCGCTTGGTCGAAGTGGCGGCTTGTAACACTCTGTAGTACACTGTCACACATGGCGCGCCCGCGGTCGTTTCGCTTCGATGAGACGTTGCTCGCGGCGCTCGAGTCGCGTGCGCGTGAGGCCGGCGAAACGGCCACTGCCGTCGCGCAGCGCTATCTCGAGGAGGGTTTGCGGATGGACCGGCACCCGCTCGTCGTCTTTCGTGAGGGAGCGGGTGGCCGCCGACCCGCACTTGCGGGCACACGGCTCGACGTGGCGCACGTGGTCGAGACGCTGCGCGCATCTGGGAACTTGGCCGGCGACACCGCGTCGTACCTCGACATCCCGGAGATCGCGGTTCGCGCCGCAGCGCGCTACTACGCGGAGTACCAGGACGAGGTCGACGCGTGGCTGGAGCGGGTGCATGCCGCGAGCGCGCGCGAACACGAGGCCTGGGAGCGCGAGCAGGCCATCCTCGCGTGAGGCTGCTGCTCGACGAGCACTACTCCAAGACGATCGCCGAACAACTGAGAAGTCGCGGACACGACGTCGTGTCGGTGAAGGGGCGCGACGATCTGGGGGGACTCAACGACCGCGAGCTTTGGGGGCGGCTGGTCGCGGAGTCGCGCGCGATCCTCACGGAGAACGTGCAGGACTTCATCCCGCTTGTTCGCGAGGCTGCGGCGCGCGGCGACTGCCACTACGGCGTCGCCTTCACCTCGCCCCGCTCGATGCCGCGTTCGACGGGCACGATCGGCCTGTACGTCGAGCGGCTCGATGCGCTTCTGCGCGAGCACGCGGCGGAGGACGCACTCGCAGACCGCGTGTCGTGGCTGACGCCGGAGTGACCGAGCGCGTTCGGTGCGTCAGTCGAGATCCAGTGCGATCCTGAGCGCGGTTCGCAATTGCGTCAGCCCCTCTGGGGCGAGCTCGCCGCGCCTCGCGCCGAGCGCTGGCTTCGGGATCGCGAAGAGGTTGTCGCAGCTCACGACGCAGTCGCGCGCGAGGCCGTGCTCTCGGCCCAGAGGGACCTCTGTCGGCAGGCGGCGAATCGTGCCCGTGACAGCTGCGACGGTGACGTTCGCGAGCAGGGGGATCGCGCGGTCGCGCGTCACGATCACGACGGGGCGGCGACCGTGTGGAAGCTCGACGTCGTAGATCGAGCCTCGGCTCAGAGCGGCTCTCCGCCCTCCGCGCGGTCGAATGCAGCCAGGCCGGCGAAGCCGACCTCCGCGACCCACTCAGGCTGTGGCTGCTCCGCGTACCCGCGGCGGTACGCATCGTCGATCGCGCGCTCCCGCGCCTCGTTCAGCACGTGCGCGAGTCCCGCGCGAAGCGCATCGCTGCGGCTCTTGAAGCGTCCGGCCGCGACCGCCTCGTCCAAAGCCGCCGCGTCCGCTTCTGTCAGACGAACTGGTACCTGAATCGTCACACGCGGCAGTATACGCAAGGCGTCTGGCGGTGCGCTTGCAAGCTGCGTTCGCGCTACGTCATGGAGCCGTCGAGCTCTGCGCGTGGTGCTCCGCGCCGGACGCGTCGAGCTCGGCACGCGCGCCGCCTGCCTCGCGCGAGCGGAGCGCGAGCCCGAGCAGCAGCAGGCCGAGCGAGAGCCCGCCGATCGCGACCCAGAAGCCGTAGGCCGTCGCCTCCTCGTCGTCGATCGCGCCCGTCGCGACGTCGATCAGCAAGCCTGCCGGCAGGGCGAATGCAAGCAGCGCGCCGATCGCACGCGGCAGCGAGCGACCGACGAGGATCGACACGCCGAGGACGAACAGCCCCACGATCGTGGCGCCAAAGCCGATCAGCAGAATCGCGAACGCCCAGCCCGCTTCGTCGGGATCGAAGTCCGTCAGCGCGACGGCGAGACCGACGAGGACGAGGATCCCCGTCAGGATCGCGAGGCCCGCAACGGCCAAGCCGACGCCGATGCGCGTCGGCATCGCGCGGTCGACGGCGCGGACGGCGGGGAGGCCGAGAAGCGCAAGGAGGCCCAATCCGGCCATCGCGAAGAACAGGTCGTCGCTCACGGCTTCGGTCAGCACGAGCGCGACCGCACCGACGACGCCGGCGAACGCGAGCAGCGTGCCGCTCGTACGAGTGCTGAAGGACGGGAGCATCAAGGGCCACCTCTCTGGTCGCAGACAGAGCGGCGACACTATCGGCCCCGTCCGGACGTTCCTGCTGCCGGACGGTGCGCGGGCTACGCTCGCGCCGATGTCCGACCTCGACGACCTGCGTCGCGCTCTCGCGGCGATCGTCGCCGAGGTACGCGCGGATGTCGCGGCTCGGCGCGACCCTGCGGCGGTAGGAGCGGAGGCGCGGATACGTGCTGCCGCGGACCGTGCTCGCGCCCGCGGAGCCGCGTCGGCCGCCGGCGACGACTCGACATGTACGAGGAGTGGCTCGCTTCCACGCCCTGAGACGGGCGCACGACGAGGAGGACTGCCTCGACGCTCGAGCTGCGCGACTGCTCCTGCGGCGCGAGGAGGCTTGGGTATCCCGTGGTTCGTGCGCGAGCCGCCTCGGCGCGACCCGAGAGGCGGAGACGTCTACCACTACGCGGCGTACGAGACGTCGGTGCTGAAGCAGTCTGGTGGGGCGCTACGGCGTCTGACGCCGGAGGACGAGATCGACGACCTGCTCCGGCGCGAGGTCTTCGTCGACCTCTTCAAGGTCGTCCGCCAGGGCATCCGCGCGTCGCGACCAGGCGAACTACCCGCTCGCTGAAGAGCATCGAGCAGTTCTACATGGAGCGCGGCGCCGACCTGCGCGCCGGCGACGACTCGATCGTCATGTACGAGGAGTGGCTCGAGACGCGCGACCAGGCGCGGCGGGCGACGGTGATCGCCGAGTACAACGAGGAGGACTGCGCTCTCGGCGCTCGATCTGCGCGACTGGCGCGTGCTCGGGCTGCGGCGCGCCGCGGAGGCGTCTCGAGGCCGATCCCGTGGTTCGAGAGCTACCTCTTCGGAGGGGCCGCCGGGCGAGCCACAGGAGACGGCGGCGGAGACGGCGAGGCTGCGCGCGCGGCTGACGGCGACGAGCCACAAGGCGATCCCGGAGCGCGTGCGTCGCGTCGCGGCTGCTCGACTACCGCGGGCGCGGGCGAAGCCGGTCTGGTGGGCGTTCTTCAACCGGCGCGGGCGGACGCCCGACGACGAGCTGATCGGGCGCGACTCTTCGCGAGGCGATCGAGGATGCTCGAGCTCGTCCGGCGCGGGTCGCGGGATGGGAGGGGGACGTGCGCACGTTCGCGTTCCCGCCGCAGCAGCAGCAGCTCTCCGACGGGCAGGGCGTCTACGACCCGCTCACGCTCGGTGCTCCGGCCAGCTCGACGAGCGTCGACGATCCGCCGGAGCGGGGCGAGCCTCGAGCTCTACCGCTCGGAGAGTGTGCGCGAACGGCCGCTGCACCCGGCGGACGTCTGCGCGATCCCGGGCGGGCCGCTGCCGACGAGCCGGCGCAGCGGGCGGCGCTGTCGCCGGCTCGGCCGAGTCGGATCGCGGCGGAGATCGACTGGCGTTATCCGGCGCTGGGGGCGGTGCTGCGGCGCGATCTGCCGCGCGTGCGCGGGCAACGCGGTGGGCGCGCCGCTGCCGCAGGACGATCTCGGGACGGTGGCGAAGCGGGTCGTCGAGAATCTCGACGGGATGGCGACCTCTTCGTGCAGGGGGCCGCCGGGCTCCGGCAAGACGTACACGGGCGCGCGCGCTGCTCGTCCACCTGGTGCGGCTCGGCCGGCGCGTCGGCTGCCGCGACGAGCCACAAGGCGATCGTGAACGCGCCTGCGTCGAGGTCGGGGAGACGCGTCGCCGTCCTCGGTAGCGCGTTGCGCCAGTTTTCACGCGGGCTCAAGCGTGATCCCGTCGGCAAGTACGAGGGCCGCGTTCGTCGGCGCGTCGGAGAAGGACGCCGACTACTTCGAGCCCGACGAGGACGTGTCGATGGTGCCCGCCGGCACCGCGTGGCTGTTCGTCATCTTCTCGACCACCTCCCGACCGAGGCGTGGTGGACACGCTCTTCGTCGATGTCGAGGCGGCGGCAGGTTGCGCTCGCGGACGCGCTCGCGATGGGCACGTGCGCGCGGAACCTCGTCCTGCTGGGTGACCCGCAGCAGTTGGTGCTCGCGCAGGTCGCGCAGGGCATCCATCCCGAGGGCGCCGGCTGCTCCGTCCTCGAGCACCTGCTGGACGAGGCGGAGACGACATCCGCGGGACGCCCGAGTTGCGGCTTCTTCCTCGGGCTCACGTGGCGCATGCACGCGGACGTGTGCGAGTTCATCCTCGCAGACGTCGTACGAGCGGCTGCACCCGGCCGACGTGTGCGCGAACCAGGCGACGGCGAGCTTCGAGTTCGAGACGGGCCTGCGCTACGTGGCGGTCGAGCACGTCGGGCACCGCGCGTCGTCGCCCGAGGAGGCAGAGCGGATCGCGGCCGAGATCGAGCGGACTCGCCGGCGGCACGGATGGACGGACTGCAACGGCGTCGCGAGGCCGATCCGCCACGGCGACATCCTCGTCGTCGCGCCGTACAACGCGCAGGTGCGCTGCCTGCGCGCGAAGCTGCCGGCGGCGGTCGCGGTCGGGACGGTGGACAAGTTCCAGGGGCAGGAGGCGCCGATCGTCTTCTTCTCGATGGCGACCTCGAGCGGCGGAGGACATGCCGCGGAACGTCGAGTTCCTGTTCTCGCGCAACCGGCTGAACGTGGCGGTGTCGCGCGCGAAGTGCCTCGCGTGCCTGGTCGCGAGCCGCGGCTGCTCGAGATCCGCTGCCGCACGATCGAGCAGATGAAGATGGTGAACGCGCTGTGCCGCTTGGTCGAAGTGGCGGCTTGTAACACTCTGTAGTACACTGTCACACATGGCGCGCCCGCGGTCGTTTCCGCTTCGATGAGACGTTGCTCGCGGCGCTCGAGTCGCGTGCGCGTGAGGCCGGCGAAACGGCCACTGCCGTCGCGCAGCGCTATCTCGAGGAGGGTTTGCGGATGGACCGGCACCCGCTCGTCGTCTTTCGTGAGGGCGCGGGTGGCCGCCGACCCGCGCTTGCGGGCACACGGCTCGACGTGGCGCACGTGGTCGAGACGCTGCGCGCATCTGGGAACTTGGCCGGCGACACCGCGTCGTACCTCGACATCCCGGAGATCGCGGTTCGCGCCGCCGCGCGCTACTACGCGGAGTACCAGGACGAGGTCGACGCGTGGCTGGAGCGGGTGCATGCCGCGAGCGCGCGCGAACACGAGGCCTGGCAGCGCGAGCAGGCCATCCTCGCGTGAGGCTGCTGCTCGACGAGCACTACTCCAAGACGATCGCCGAACAACTGAGAAGTCGCGGACACGACGTCGTGTCGGTGAAGGGGCGCGACGATCTGGGGGGACTCAACGACCGCGAGCTTTGGGGCGGCTGGTCGCGGAGTCGCGCGCGATCCTCACGGAGAACGTGCAGGACTTCATCCCGCTTGTTCGCGAGGCTGCGGCGCGCGGCGACTGCCACTACGGCGTCGCCTTCACCTCGCCCCGCTCGATGCCGCGTTCGACGGGCACGATCGGCCTGTACGTCGAGCGGCTCGATGCGCTTCTGCGCGAGCACGCGGCGGAGGACGCACTCGCAGACCGCGTGTCGTGGCTGACGCCGGAGTGACCGAGCGCGTTCGGTGCGTCAGTCGAGATCCAGTGCGATCCTGAGCGCGGTTCGCAATGCGTCAGCCCCTCTGGGTCGAGCTCGCCGCGCCTCGCGCCGAGCGCTGGCTTCGGGATCGCGAAGAGGTTGTCGCAGCTCACGACGCAGTCGCGCGCGAGGCCGTGCTCTCGGCCCAGAGGGACCTCTGTCGGCAGGCGGCGAATCGTGCCCGTGACAGCTGCGACGGTGACGTTCGCGAGCAGGGGGATCGCGCGGTCGCGCGTCACGATCACGACGGGGCGGCGACCGTGTGGAAGCTCGACGTCGTAGATCGAGCCTCGGCTCAGAGCGGCTCTCCGCCCTCCGCGCGGTCGAATGCAGCCAGGCCGGCGAAGCCGACCTCCGCGACCCACTCAGGCTGTGGCTGCTCCGCGTACCCGCGGCGGTACGCATCGTCGATCGCGCGCTCCCGCGCCTCGTTCAGCACGTGCGCGAGTCCCGCGCGAAGCGCATCGCTGCGGCTCTTGAAGCGTCCGGCCGCGACCGCCTCGTCCAAAGCCGCCGCGTCCGCTTCTGTCAGACGAACTGGTACCTGAATCGTCACACGCGGCAGTATACGCAAGGCGTCTGGCGGTGCGCTTGCAAGCTGCGTTCGCGCGCGTCATGGAGCCGTCGTGCTCTGCGCGTGGTGCTCCGCGCCGGACGCGTCGAGCTCACGCGCGCCGCCTGCCTCGCGCGAGCGGAGCGCGAGCCCGAGCAGCAGCAGGCCGAGCGAGAGCCCGCCGATCGCGACCCAGAAGCCGTACGCCGTCGCCTCCTCGTCGTCGATCGCGCCCGTCGCGACGTCGATCAGCAAGCCTGCCGGCAGGGCGAATGCAAGCAGCGCGCCGATCGCACGCGGCAGCGAGCGACCGACGAGGATCGACACGCCGAGGACGAACAGCCCCACGATCGTGGCGCCAAAGCCGATCAGCAGAATCGCGAACGCCCAGCCCGCTTCGTCGGGATCGAAGTCCGTCAGCGCGACGGCGAGACCGACGAGGACGAGGATCCCCGTCAGGATCGCGAGCCCCGCAACGGCCAAGCCGACGCCGATGCGCGTCGGCATCGCGCGGTCGACGGCGCGGACGGCGGGGAGGCCGAGAAGCGCGAGGAGGCCCAATCCGGCCATCGCGAAGAACAGGTCGTCGCTCACGGCTTCGGTCAGCACGAGCGCGACCGCACCGACGACGCCGGCGAACGCGAGCAGCGTGCCGCTCGTACGAGTGCTGAAGGACGGGAGCATCAAGGGCCACCTCTCTGGTCGCAGACAGAGCGGCGACACTATCGGCCCCGTCCGGACGTTCCTGCTGCCGGACGGTGCGCGGGCTACGCTCGCGCCGATGTCCGACCTCGACGACCTGCGTCGCGCTCTCGCGGCGATCGTCGCCGAGGTACGCGCGGACGTCGCGGCTCGGCGCGACCCTGCGGCGGTAGGAGCGGAGGCGCGGATACGTGCTGCCGCGGACCGTGCTCGCGCCCGCGGAGCCGCGTCGGCCGTCACACACGCCGAGCACGACGCGCTCGAGCAGCTCGCGCGCGTCGTGTCGGTGCATCGCGCGCGGCGACGCGTGTCGCGCCAGCCGGCCCCGCCGCGCGCGCCGGTCGCGCCGGCGCCCCGCCATGGGGCGCTGCGCACGCGCCCGACGATCACCGGCAACATGGACGTGCGGCCGGAGGCACGCGCGAGCGGCCTCGCGCTCACGTGGGGCGAGGAGGCGCGCGTCGCAACGTGGGAGGTGCGCGTGAGTGAGCGCGCTACTCGCTCGCGCGACTACGTCGTGCGCGAGACGCTCACGCTCTCGGCGGAGACTCGCGCCGTCGAGCTGACGCTCGGCGAGGACGCGCTGCGCGTGCACGTGCTCGGCCGCGGCCGCGACGGACGGTTGTTGCGTCGCGCGATGGTCTCAGGCCTGACCCTGGAGAGCTGGGACGAGCGTTGGGAGCGGCGCGCGACCGCGTCCTGAAGCGGCACCGGCTCTTGCGGGCACTACATCACAAACGTAAAGTGATGTAACTTGGCGCGGATGAAACGTCTTCAGATCTCGATCGAGCCCGACCTCGACGCGGCACTCGGTGTCGAGGCGCGGAAGCAGGGCGTGTCGAAGGCCGCTCTCGTGCGTCGTTGGGTGGCCGAGCGGACGAACCCGCTCCCGCCGATCGAGGAAGACGCTCTCTGGGACTGGATCGGCGGCGACGACGGTGACGTGGACGCGTCCATCAGCGTCGACGACGTCGTCTACCCGCGTTGATCTTCGTCGACAGCTCGTGCTGGGTTGCGGCGCGGATGAAGAGCGACGCGCACCACGGCGAGGCCGTCTCGCTGCTGCAGGGTGCAGACGCCCGCCTCGTCACTACGAACTACGTTCGTGGCGAGACCTGGACCTTCCTCCGCCGCCGCGCCGGCCACGGCTCTGCCGTCGCGTTCCTCGACATGCTGCTCGCGAGTCGGCGCCTCGAGGTCGCACGGGTGAGTGAGGCGCTCGAGGAAGAGAGCCTCGCGTGGCTGCGCCGCCACGACGAGCGCGAGTACTCCTTCGTCGATGCGACGAGCTTTGCGCTGATGCGGAAGCTCGGCATACGCGACGCGCTCTCGTTCGACGGCGACTTCGCCGCGGCGGGGTTCGTCGAGCTGCGGGCGTAGCGACGCGTGGGCGAACGGGCTCGCGCGAGCGGCAAACTTGGCCCCTGGCAACGAGGAGGAGGCCCGCGCAACGCGGGCCTCCTCGCGTCAGTGCAACGGGCCTACCGGGGCGGAGCGGGCAGCCTCACCTTCCACACGTCGATCGCATTCCGCCCGACGGTGCCGAGGTTGAAGTCGCCGGTGGCCCCCCAGTAGGTGTACGTCCCGTCGCGGTTCTTCTGCATCTTGAACACCGCGGAGACCCACTGGTTCGCGTTCGCCGGGATGAAGTAGCCGGTCTCCTTGAAGTCGATCGTTCCCTTCTTGCCCTCGACGAAGTCGACGACCTGCGTCCCTTGCGAGTACCAGCCCATGAAGATCCGGTTCTGGCCCGGGATCTGCTGGAAGACGTGCGAGGTGCAGAGGTCGACCTGCGGGCCGGTGTGGATCGGCGCGCGGTAGATCGCCTTCCCGCCGCTCGAGGTCCTCGCGTACGACGTCCAGGCCTGTTCGGCGGTGCTCGGCGACGTCGTCTGGAGCCGGTCGACGCGGTAGGCGTGAATCCCGCCGTTGCCGCTCGTGTTGTCGACGCCGGGACTGCACGTCGCGCCGGGCGGCGTCACGCCGCCGCCGCGCTCGTCCGTCGCGAGGATGAACCGGCGCGAACCGGTCAGCTCCGCCTCGTGGCTCACGTCCACGTCCTCGGTCGCAGGATGGGGGCCGCCGCGACCCTGGTGGAACGCGGTGCCGACGTGCCTCACGCCCTCGAGCGACGGCGCGCCGATCGCGAGCCAGCCCGGGACCGTCAGAGCCTGGCCACCCGCACCGACGACGCAGTCGGTGACCATGGCGCCCGTACCGTAGAGCTCCGGCGACGAGCTCTCGCGGAGGCCGCAGGGAAGCGGTGTGCCTCGCGGCTTGTCGTCGGTGTAGACGTCCGGTGTTCCGTTGTCGTCGAACGCGCCGCTCACGTCGAAGAGGAGCGTCGCGTTGATGCTCGCGCACGTCAGCGTGTCGTTCGGGTAGATCTCGAGCTCGTGACATGCCGCGAGGGCGTCAGCGGTGTGACCGAGCGCGATGAGCGGGCTCGGGTAGCGGTAGCGGTAGACCTGCGGCCGGCAGACCAGGCGCTTGACGGGGAGGGTCGTCAGCGGCGCGAAGTTCATGCACGACGAGAGGTCGATGAGCTCGAAGCCGTCGAGGTTGAAGCGCTGAGAGCTGCTGGGGTTCTCGTTCGCGCGCGTGCACGACGTGTCGTCGGCGTTGCAGCTCACGCCGACGGAGTCCGAGGTGACGGCGAAGGCGATGTGCGGCCGCTTCGGATCGACGTTCACGGTGTGCGACTCGCCGATGTGGCTGGTCAGCCCGATCTCCTTCGGGTACGCGACGTTCGTCACGTCGACGATCTCGACACCGCCCTGAGCGTCTGACGGGCTCACGCCCGACGTCGCGGCGTCGTGGCAGCGGCCTTCGTTGTCGGTCGCGTCCAGGATCAGCTGCGCGTCGCCCTGCGCGGCCACGCCCTTCGGGAAGGTCGTGTTCAGCAGCACGTTCCCCTTCGGCGTCGCCTCGGCGTCGTGCTGGAGTCCGAGCGCGGCGCTCAGGTCGCTGATGCACGAGGCGGATGGGTGGCTGGCGACGAACTGCGGCGTCTGCGGCGTGACGTCGCCGTTCCGCGTCAGCCGGATGATCGTCTGCCCACCCGCGTTCGCACCCGCCGCGAGCGTGCCGACGGACGCATAGGTCTCACCGTTCTGCGTGAAGAAGTCGAGATCCGTCTGCGGATTCCCGGTCGGGATCGTGGCCAGCAGCTCCCACGCTCCCGCGGGGCTCGCGAGGAACGCGGACGAGGGCGGGGCTGTGGGCACGAAGGCCGGAGCCGGATGATCGAGGTCGTGCGCGGCCGCGCCGCCGGCAACGGCGAGAACCGCGAGCAGCGCGAGAGTCGTGGTGATGCGGAGCTTCACTGGCCCTCCCAAGTCGTGTCGGCGGGTGGCGCCGTCGTCGTGCGCGGCGGCGGGGCCGAAGATACCCGCAGCGACGGGAGAGTCAAACGCGATTGGCGCTGCGGCGGATCTGCTTCTTCCTGTTCTTTCGGGACGAATCCTACGCCGAATCTACGCGATTGAATCGTCAGTCAAGTTTCACATGCGATTGAGTTGGTAATCCGGCCATCGACTCTGCAAAGGTATGCGGGTGAATACCGCCTGGGACTCCAAGCGGAATGACTTCTCACTGGAGGTTTGGATGCGCGGTCGGTTGCTTCTCCTCGTCCTCGCCTTGCTCGCGCTCGCAGGTTCGGGCGCCGCGACGGGCGAGGCGTCCGATGGTCGGAAGAGCGTTCTCGTCGGCTTCGAGTCGACGCCCGGAGCGGCCGAGGCGTCGCTCGTCGAGAGCCTCGGCGGCGAGGTCACGTACCGCTACAAGTACATCCCCGTCTTCGCGGCGACGCTGCCCGAGGACCAGATCTCGACGCTGAGCGAGCAGGCCAACGTGGCGTACGTCGAGAACGACGACGAGCTCTACCTGCTGGGGCACGGCAAGCAGATCACCGACTACGGGATCACGAAAGTCCAGGCTCCGCAGGCGTGGGCGCTCGGCTACCGCGGCGCGGGCGTCAAGGTCGGCATCTTCGACAGCGGCATCGACCTCGACCATCCGGATCTCGAGGTTGCGGGCGGAGTCGACCTGATCGGCGACGGGAACGGCCTCGACGACTGCCTCGGCCACGGCACGCACGTCGCCGGCATCGTCGGCGCGCGCGACAACGGCCAGGGCACGGTTGGCGTCGCGCCGAAGGCATCGCTCTACGCGATGCGCTTCTTCGACTGCGCCGGCAAGGGCGCGACCAAGGCGCGCGAGCTGAAGGGTCTCGAGTGGGCGATCGACAACGGCATGCAGGTCGTCAACATGTCCTTCGGCTGCTGCACCGTCGGCGGCGCGGTCACCGTTCCGATCCCCAGCGCGGCCGAGGAGGCAGCGATGCAGGCCGCGTACGACCGCGGGATCGTCCTCATCGCGGCGTCCGGGAACGCGAGCGAGCCGGTCGTCTCGTATCCGGCCGGGTACGAGTCCGTGGTCGCCGTCGGCGCGACCGACGACGAGGACCAGTTGGCGAGCTTCTCCAGCTACGGGACCGATCAGGAGCTGACGGCGCCGGGCGTCGCCAACTTCGCGTCGTACCTCGTCGGGCTCGGCCAGCGGACCGATCTGCACGTGGACAGCGACGGCGGCCGCGGCCTCGACGCGATCGCGATGCAGTACGCGGGCATGACGAAGAAGAGCGGGCTCACCGCGACGACGATCTACGCGGGCCTCGGCACGGAGGCCGAGTTCGCCGGCGTCGAGTGCACCGGCAAGACGGCGCTGATCACGCGCGGCGGGATCACGTTCGCGCAGAAGACGGCGAACGCGATGAAGGCCGGCTGCGCGGCGGCGATCATCCACAACAACCAGCCGGGCAACTTCAACGGCACGCTCGGCACCGCGACGAGCCCGAGCGGCGCGGCGTGGATTCCGGTCGTCTCGATCTCGCTCGACGAGGGGCTCTACCTGAAGAACGAGATCGACTCGGGCACGACCACGACGACGCTGCTGAACGTGTCCGGCGACCAGGCGTCTCTGAGCGGCACGTCGATGGCGTCGCCCCACGCGGCGGGCGTCGCGACGCTCGTCGTCGGCAAGAACCCGACGCTCTCGCCTGAGCGCGTACGGGAGATCCTGCGCGCGAGCTCGGACGACGTCGGTGCGCCCGGCTGGGATCCGCAGTACGGATACGGGCGCGTGAACGCGCAGAAGGCAGTCGCGGCGACGCCGTAGCCCGCGGCGCGAGCGCGCCGATCGGCAGGTCAGCGGAGGGAGCCGAACGCGGCTCCCTCCGCTCGTACACTCGGCGCGTGGACGCGAACTCGCTCGCGCTGCTGGAGTTCCCGGCGATCCGCGAGCGCCTCGCGGCCGCGGCGGAGACGGCATACGGCGCGGAGCTTGCGCGCGGCCTCGTCCCCTCGAGCGACCCGTGCGAGGTGGGCCGGCGCCAGGCGCTCGCAGCCGAGGCTATCGCCCTCCTCGACGCGGCAGAGGAGCCGCCGCTGCACGGCATCCACGACGTCCGCGCGCCTGCGGCGCACGCGGTACGTGGCGGCGTCCTCGGCGCCGACGCGCTCGCCAAGGTCGCGTCCACGACTGCGGGAGCGCTTCGCGCCCGCGCGGCGCTCGTCGAGCAGCAGGAGGCGGCGCCGCTGCTCTCGGACATCGCCGCGCAGATCGATGCCTCGCTCGCGCCGCTCGCCGACGAGATCGGCCGCTGCGTGGAGGAGGACGGGTCCGACCTCCGCGACAGCGCCTCGCCGCGCCTTCGCCGCCTGCGGGCCGAGCTCCGCCAGGGACGGGAGCGCGTGACCGAAGCGCTCCGCCGGCTCGCGCGTGGCCCGGGGCTCCGCGACCATCTCCAGGAGGACTTCGTCGCCGAGCGCGGCGGACGGCCCGTGCTTGCGGTGAAGGCGAGCGCGCGGCGCAGCGTGCGAGGGATCGTCCATGACGCCTCGGGATCGGGCCAGACCGTGTTCGTCGAGCCGTTCGAGGTCGTGGAGCTGAACAATCGGCACGCCGAGGCCGCCGCGGACGAGCGGGAGGAGGCGGCGCGAATCCTGCGCGAGCTCTCCGCGGGTGTCGGCGGGCGCGCCGCCGCTCTGACCGCGCTCGTCGAGGCGGCGGCGCAGATCGACCTCGCACTCGCGTGCGGCGCCGTGTCGCGGAAGTGGCGCGGAGCTCCCGTCGAGGTCTCCAGCGAGGTCCGACTGCTCGCGGCTCGCCACCCGCTGCTCGAGCAGGAGACGGCGGTTCCGATCGACCTTCATTTGGGCGGCCTGCGCGTGCTCGTGATCAGCGGGCCGAACACCGGCGGCAAGACCGTCGCGCTGAAGACGCTCGGGCTCGCTGCGCTCCTTCACCAGTCGGGGCTGCGTCCGCCTGCGGCCGCCGCCGCACTGCCGATCTTCGACCGCGTGCTCGCCGACATCGGCGACCCGCAGTCGATCGAGATGAGCCTCTCGACCTTCTCCGGGCACGTCGCGAACCTGATCGAGATCCTCGGCGCGGCGACGGAGCGCTCGCTCGTCCTGATCGACGAGCTCGCGTCGGGCACGGATCCGGTCGAGGGAGCGGCGCTCGCGCAGGCGCTGCTCGAGCGACTGGCGCGTACGGCGCGACTGACGGTCGTCACGACGCACTACCCGGAGCTGAAGGAGTGGGCGAGCGCGACCGAGGGCTCCGCGAACGCCGCCACGGCTTTCGATCCTGAGACGCACGCGCCGCTGTACCGGGTCGCGCTCGGCCGGCCGGGGACGTCGCTCGGGCTCGAGACGGCGGAGCGGCTAGGGATCGACGAGCAAATCGTCGCGGACGCGCGCGCTCGCGTTGCACCCGAGCGCCTGCGGGTGGCGGAGCTGCTGGCCGACGCCGAGGCCGCGGAGCGAGCGGCGCAGGAGGCGCTCGCGGCCGCGGAACGGGAGCGCCGCGCGGCGCGACGGGAGGTCGAGCGCGCACGCGAGCGGGAGGCGCTGCTCGAGGCGGAGATCGAGAAGGTGCGCGCGTCGGCGACGCAGGAGCGGGAGCTCGCGCGCGTGGAGGCAGAGCGAGAGCTCGCGGCGGCGCGAGCCGAGCTGCAGGCGCTGCGCGAGGACATTCGGCTAGCGCGGCGGCGTGAGCGCGAGGTGCGGCGAGCAACGCCTGCCGCCGCTGGACGCGCGGAGCGGGAGCGGGACCGGCTGCTAGGTGCGGCCTCGTCGCGCGTGGAGCGGACGGAGCGCGCGCTGCGCGCGCTCGAGGAACCGCTGCCGGTGCGGGGTCCGCTTGCGGCCGGCGACCCCGTGGTCGCGCCGGCCGTGGGCGTGCGGGGCACGATCGCGGCGGTGCACGGCGACGAGGCCGAGGTCGTCGGTGCGGGCGGGCAGCGCGTCCGGATCGCGCTCGCGCGCCTGCGTCCGGACGCGGCGCCGGCTGCTCGCGAGGAGGACGCGCCGGCGGTGCGCCTGCTCGCGGGCGCGCGCAGCGACGTCAGCGACGAGCTCGACGTGCGCGGCCGGCGCGCGCAGGAGGCGCGCGAGGCGGTGCGGGCGTTCGTCGACGAGGCGGGGCTCGCCGGGCTCGCGACGGTGCGCGTGGTGCACGGGCGCGGCACGGGCGCGGTCCGGGCGGCGGTGCGCGAGGAGCTCGACCGGCACCCGCTCGTCGAGCGCCGCGAGAGCGACTCGGCCGACGGCGCGACGGTGGCGCACCTCCACCGCTGACGGTGCGCCGCTTCATCGGCCGGGACAACCTGCGCAAGCGGCTCGCGCCGCTCGAGGGCGCGCCGGGTCGGACCACGTACGCCGACGGCGCCGTCGTCGTCGAGTCCGACGCGGAGACGCTTCTGGCCCGGCCGCCGTTCGGGCTCGCGCACGAAGGCGAGTACGACCACGTGCACCTCGCGCCGCTCTTCGACGCGCTGGCCGTCGACCACGTGGTCGCCGCCGTTCTCGTCCGGCTCGGCGGGTACGCGGTCGGCGTCTTCGACGGCGAGCGGCTCGTCGCCTCGAAGGTCGGCTCGCGCTTCGTGAAGAACCGGAACAAGAAGGGCGGCTCGTCGGCGAACCGGTTCCGGCGGCGGCGCGAGGAGCAGGCGCGCGCGCTCGTCGACGAGGCGGCGGAGGTCGCGGCCGCCGTCCTGGCGCCGTGGCGGGAGCGCGTGGAGTTCGCGGCGCTTGGAGGAGATCGCGCCGCGATCGAGGCGGTGCTCGCGGCGCGGCCCGAGCTGAAGTGGGCGCGGGAGCGTGCGCTCCCGCGGTTCTTCTCGGTGGCCGAGCCGCGCCAGCGCGTCCTCGAGGCTCTGCCCTACGACCTCTACGCCGTCGAGGTCGTGTCCGAGGCGCGCGGCTCTCGCGCTACGGTTGCGGCCGATGAGCCGCGACCCTGACGTGAACGTCGTCGGCGGCGAGCTGCTCCCGTGCTCGACCGAGCCGCTGACGGGCTTCTACCGCGACGGCTGCTGCTCGACGGGACCGGAGGACCTCGGCAGCCACACCGTCTGCGCCGTGATGACCGAGGAGTTCCTCGCCTTCAGTCGCGGCGCGGGGAACGACCTCTCGACCCCGCGTCCGGAGTGGGGCTTCGCGGGCTTGCAGCCGGGCGACCGCTGGTGCGTGTGCGCGTCGCGCTGGCTCGAGGCGCACGACGCGGGCTGCGCGCCGCCCGTCGTGCTGGGCGCGACGCACGAGCGTGCCCTCGAGGTGGTGCCGGTCGAGGCGCTGACGGAGCGCGTCGCGGCGCCCGAGTCGCACTAGACGCGCGCCGTGACCGAGCACGCAGCGGAGGTACCGCCGCTCCCGCGCGAGCTCGTGCGCCGCGTGGTGGACCGGCTGACGTCGATGGAGCCGGAGACGATCGCGGTCGTCGTCCGCGGGAGCTACGCACGCGGGCTCGCGGAGGAAGGCAGCGACTTCGACGTCTCCGCGATCACGCGCGCAGAGCCCGCGGCCGCCGACTGGCGCACGTGGTTCGAGCCGCTGCCGTCGGGGCGACCGCTGCACGTGTCCGCGGGTGCGCACAGCGTCGAGTCGTGGCTCTCGTACCGGAACCAGCCGGCGGAGTGGGCGCTCGGGCTGCCGGGCATCACCGTCGCGAAGTTCGTCACGGGCACGGACGAGGCACGCGCCGCGCTCGGCGATCCGCCGTCAAATCCGCACCCTCCGCGCCGGGCGTCGCTCGAGGACTTCGTCGAGGCGATCTCGAAGGTGAGGCGCGCGGCAGCGCGGGGCGACGAGCTGGCCGTGCGGTGGCGCGCGATGGCCGCCGCACGCGAGATCCCGGGCCTGCTCCGCGACGTCAATCCGCCCCTTCGCGTTCACGACCGGCTGGAGGCGTTGCGCGCGGCGCTCGAATTCCCCGTCGCGCCCGAGCACCAGCGCCACGACTTCCCCGTGCTGCTCGGGCTCCGGCCGACGGACGCCGCGCGCGTGCGCGAGAGCGCTCTGCGGGCGGCACGCGAGCTCCTGGCGCTCCTCCGCGAGCGCAACCCGCACGTCGACGAGCAGCCGGGGCTCGCGGAGGCGCTCCTGGACGGCACGCTCGAGCGCCATCTCGGGCTGTGACGGCTAGGCGAGCGCGAGCCGGAAGCGATCGAGCCCTGCGGCGAGCGTCTCGTCCGTGACGGCGAGGGAGAGGCGCGCCCAGCCCTCGCCGCGCGCACCGAAGCCGGCGCCTGGCGCGAGGGCGACTCGGTGCTCCGTCAGCAGCGACTCCGGCGTCACGCCGTCCGGGAGCTCGAGCCAGACGTAGAACGTGCCCTCGCTTGTCGGCTCGCGGGGCAGGAGGCCACGCAGCGCCTCGACGACGCGGTCGCGGCGGCGCTCGTACGCCGCACGGCGCTCCTCGACCGTGTCCTGCGGTCCCGTCAGAGCGGCGATGCCGGCCTCCTGGAGCGCGGCGAAGATGCCGGCGCGGTGGTGGTCCTGGAGGAGGTCGACGCGCGCGACGATCTCGGCGTTGCCGACGACGAAGCCGAGGCGCCACCCCGCCATCCCGTAGAGCTTCGACATCGAGAACATCTCCACGCCGACGTC
This sequence comes from Gaiellaceae bacterium, assembly GCA_030446625.1. Lineage (GTDB taxonomy): Bacteria > Actinomycetota > Thermoleophilia > Gaiellales > Gaiellaceae > JAUJMY01. The sequence continues at coordinate 49,760 of JAUJMY010000002.1, read as the reverse complement.
CTTCGCGCCCGGCGTCGCGAGGAAGCTCTGCGGCGCGCGGCCGTCGAAGACGAGGTCGCCGTAGGCGAAGTCGTGGACGATCGCCGCTCCCGTGGCTTCGGCGAAGCGGACGGACTCCTCGAAGACGCCGGGCCGCACCGTCACGCCGCACGGGTTGGACGGGTAGTTGAGGTAGACCGCCGCGACGTCGGCGCGCGGCGCGCGGTCCCACTCCGGGGTGAAGTCCGCGTCGGCGTCGAGCGGCAGCGGCTCGAGGCGCGCGCCCGCGAGCGCCACGCCGGAGGGGTAGTCGGGGTAGCCGGGGTCGGGGAGGAGGATCGTCTCGCCCGTGTCGGCGAGGACGACCGCGAGGTCGACGAGCGCGGTCTTGGTTCCCGGGATCACGGCGACCTCGCGCTCGGGGTCGAGGTCGACGCCGTACACGTCGCGGTAGCGGGCGACGACCGCGTCCTTGAGCGCCGGCAGCCCGCTGAACGGCGCGTAGCCGTGGATGCGCGGGTCGGGGTCGCGCGCCACCTCCGCGAGCCGCTCGACTACGTGGGGCGGAGGTCCGAGCTCCGGGTTCCCGCGCGCGAGGTCGACCAGCGGCTCCCGGTCGCGCGCCGCCGCGGCGCGCACCGTGGCGAACAGGTTCGTGAAGTACTGCTCGGGGAGGCGGTCGAACAGCTGGGGGCGCGGGCGCGTCACGTGCGCCGGCGAGGCTCCGCGAGCTCCTGCTCGAGCTCGTCGAGTGCCGCGCGCAGGATCTGGATCCGCTCCGCCACGGGCGCGAGCTGCACGTCGCCACCGTCGCCGTCGTCGATGTCGAGCGCGCGCCGCCGCTCGATCTCGCGCGCCTCCTCCATCGAGTTCAGCACGATCCCGATCAGCACGTTGAGGACCATGAACGCGGCGATCAGGATGAACGTGACGAAGTAGAGCCACGACCACGGGTGGATCTCCATCCCGCGCTCCATGTACTGCGGGAAGTTCTCCAGCGTCAGCATCACGAAGAGCGTGAGCATCGCCTCGCCGATGTTCCCCCAGCGCTCGGGCAGGGCGTCCGCGAAGAGGAGCCAGCCGATCATTCCGTAGACGAAGAGGACGAGCGCCGTCAGGACGACCATGCTGAAGAGCGGCGGCAGGCTGCGGACGACGGCGGTGAGGAGCAGCCGCAGGTCGGGCAGGAGGCGGACGACGCGGACGACGCGCGCGAGGCGCGCGAGGCGGAGGAGCGTCGTGTTCTCCCGCAGCCCGGGCACGAACGCGGCGCCGACGACGACGAGGTCGAAGATGTTCCACCCGCCGCGGAAGAAGTCGAGCGGACGGCGGCCGTAGGCGGCGAAGCGGACCGCGAGCTCGACGACGAAGACTCCGAGGAAGATCTCGTTCACGAGGTCGAGCAGGTCGCCGTGGTCGCGCTCCAGGCCGGGGTACGTCTGGAGGCCGAGCACGACGGCGTTGGCGACGATGACCGCGATGATGACGCCCGTGAAGAGCGGCGACTCGACGATCCGCCAGAGCGCGTTCCGATGTTCGGCGCGACGCTGCATGCGCAGATTTTTTGCAGAGGCGGCACAGACGCGTGACGCCGTAGGCGCTTCACTCGCGGCGTGGACGACTTCAGAAGATCCCACCCACGGGTGGGGACCGAGGTCAATTCGCGCCGCGGCCGCCGCCGGCGCGCGTGGGACGACCGGGCGCCGACGGTCCGCCAGATCTACGCTCTCGCGGCCGCGCTGTGCGCCTTCACCGAGCAGGAGTTCCCGCGTACGCGCGCGGACGCTTCCGACCTGATCGAGCGGGTGCGCGTCGACATCGGGCATCCGGAGCCGGCGCTCGCCACGCGCGACCGGGACGAGACGCCGCTCCAGCGGCGGCTGCGGCACCGGCGCGACCGCCGCGCCGCGCGCGACCCCGAGTAGGCTCGGGCGCATGCGCGTCGCCCTCGTCACCGGCGCCAACACCGGGATCGGCGCGGCGATCGTGGAGCGGCTCGCGAGCGACGGCTTCGCGATCGGCTACGCGACGCACGAGCGCGACGACGACGGGGCGTTCGACCGTCTATCGCAGCGGACGCGCGCACACTGGGTCGTCGGGGACCTCGCAGACCCCGCGGTACCCGAGCGGCTCGTGCGCGAGACGGTCGACCGGCTCGGGCGCGTTGACGTTCTCGTGAACAACGCCGGCCTCTCCGTCGCGAAGCCGGCGCTCGAGCTCAGCGCAGACGACTTCGACTCGATCTTCGACGTCGACGTCCGCGCGGCGTTCCTGATCGCCCAGCACGCAGCCCTGGCGATGCGCGAGAACGACGACGGCGGCGTGATCGTGAACATCACCTCCATCCACGAGCACGTCCCGCGGCACGGCTTCGCGCTCTACTCGGCCGCGAAGGCCGCGCTCGGGATGCTGACGCGCGGGCTCGCGCTCGAGCTCGCGGGCGACCGCATCCGCGTGAACGCCGTCGCGCCGGGCCTGATCGCGACCGCCGCGAACGACGAGGCGGAGGAGCTTGCGTCGCGCGTCCCGCTCGGGCGGCCCGGCGAGCCGGAGGAGGTCGCGGCGCTCGTCGCCTTCCTCTGCTCCGACGACGCGCGCTACGTCTCGGGCGCGAGCTACCTGATCGACGGCGCCGTCGCGCAGCGCCCGATCCCCGACGCCGCGGGCTAGCGCACGCCGAGCCTCGCCGCGCGGCTACGGCTCGCAGGCGATCCCGTCGCCGTCCCCGTCGAGCCTGTACGGGTCGCTCCCGGTCACGCGGACGGGCTTCTTCGAGGCGGGGATGTCCGCGCAGTTCAGATCGGCGACGCGCGGCAGGCAGGGCGAGTACCCCGGCTGGCAGCCGCTGCCGCCGTTGTTCGGGGTCGCGCGGCGGCTCAAGCGGGCGCCGGTGTGGCAGTGGAATCCGTACCGGTGGTACTCGCGGTCGTGCGCGACCTTGCAGAACTGGCCCTCCCGGAGGCACTTGTGCCCCCAGCTCAACGCTGCATGGACGTAGCTGCCGCCGCACGCCTTCGCGATCGCGACCGGCGGCGAGGCGACGGCCACTCGCTCGGGCGCGAGCGCGCCCGCGGCGAGAGCGAGAACTGCGGTCGCGACGGCGACAGCTGCATGCTTCACGACGACCCCCTGTCCGTGTTGGACAGAGGATCCCAGGCGCGCTCGGCGTTGACAATGGGCCGTCCGGCCCATCTTGCGCCGCGCTCCCCGCGCGCTTACTCCGTCAGGCGCCGCGCCCCGTCTTCTGCTGCAGCTCCTCGATCCGCTTCGACGCCTCGGCCTTGCTCAGCGTCTCGTCGAACTCCTCGTTCGCCTCCTGCGAGAGCGTCCGCAGGTACGACGCCTGCGCGCCGGTCATCGGCTCCTCGCCCGTCACCCACTCGTCCGGATCCTTCTCGGTGTTCGAGCCCTGGATCTCGTCGGCCGCCATCGGAATCCTCCTCTGCTAGCGTCCTCCCTCGTGGCCGAGCACTTTACGCAGGAGGAGCTCCAGCAGCTCCAGGATCGGGCGAACGAGCTCGCGACCGAGCAGGAGTCGGACGCGGGGCTCCGTGCGGCGCTTCAGCTGCTCGCCGAGGCGGCCGCGAACCTGATCCCGAAGGTCGGCGAGCCGAGCGAAAGCTAGCCGGGCCGGAACGCCTCGCGGCCCGCCCGCGCGCGAAACGGCTCGAGCTCCGCACGCTGCGCCTCCGCCCGCGCGATGAGCGCGTCGAAGTCGACGTCGGGTAGCCGCTCCGCGAGCCCCGCGACGTCGCGCAGCGTCGCCCAGAGGATCTTCTTCCCCTCGATCCCCATCGCGAGGAAGTCGAGCTCCTCGAAGCGGCTCAGCGGTGAGTAGCCGCGCAGGCGCCCGTTCAGCTTCGCGCGCCCGACGCGCTCCGCCACCGTTGCGAGCACGGGCTTCACGGTGCTCTTCAACAGCCCGAGCCGCTCCATGATCCGCTCGAAGGTCGCCACGTCCTCGGCGATCCCGCTCGCGACGCGCGCGATCGCCTCGCCGTACTCACTGCCCCGATTCTGGCGCTCCGAGCGCCGCGCGACCTCGCGCCAGAGGACGCCGAGCGCGAGCTGGTCGTTCATGTAGATGCGCAGGAAGTCCATGCGATACGCATCTTCGCAGCGGCCGAGGGAGGCCCGCCGGAGGCGCTTCTACAATCGGCTGCCCGTGCCCGACGCGCCCTTCGTCCACCTCCACGTCCACTCGGAGTACTCGATCCTCGACGGGGCGTGCCGGATCCCGGCGCTCGCCTCGCGCGCGGCCGAGCTCGAGATGCCGGCGGTCGCGCTCACCGACCACGGGTCGCTCGCCGGCGCCGTGGAGCTCTACCGCGAGGCGGGGAAGCACGGCGTCAAGCCGCTCCTCGGCTGCGAGGTCTACGTCGCCGACGACCGCCGCACGCAGGCGAAGGGCTACGCGCACCTGACGCTCCTCGCCGAGACGAACGAGGGCTACGGGAACCTGATCAAGCTCGCGTCGCTCGGCTACCTCGAGGGTTACTACTACAAGCCGCGCGTCGACTGGGACCTGCTCGAGCGGCACGCGGATGGCGTTCTCGCGCTCTCGGGCTGCCTCTCCGGTCGCGTCTGCAAGGCCCTCGAGGAGAACCGGCCCGCCGACGCCGCCGCCGACCTCGACCGGCTGACGCAGGTCTTCGGGCGCGACTCGACCTACGTCGAGCTCCAGAACGCGGGCCTCGAGACCCAGGCGCGCATCAACCCGCTGCTCGCGGATCTCGCGCGCGAGCGCGGTCTCCCCCTCGTCGCGACCGGCGACGTGCACTACCTGCGCCACGAGGACGCGCGCGCGCACGAGGCGCTGCTCTGCATCCAGTCGGGCGACTCGCTCAAGAACCCGAACCACTGGCGCTTCGACACCGACCAGTTCTATTTCAAGTCCCCGCAGGAGATGGCGCTCGACTTCCCCGGCCACGAGGAGGCGCTGCGGCGCACGCTCGAGATCGCCGAGCGCTGCAGCGTGACGATGGAGCTCGGGCGGATCCTGCTCCCGAAGTTCCCGACGCCGGAGGGCCGCGACGCGTTCGAGTACCTCGTCGAGCTCTGCGAGCGCGGGCTCGAGAAACGGTACGACCGGGTGACGCCGGAGCTCCAGGAGCGTCTCCGCTTCGAGCTGAAGACGATCAAGGAGATGGGCTTCGCCGACTACTTCCTGATCGTCTGGGACTTCATCCACTTCGCGCGCACGCACGGCATCAGCGTCGGCCCCGGGCGCGGGTCGGCCGCGGGCTCGCTCGCCGCGTACTGCCTGCACATCACGGACGTCGATCCCATGCGCTACGGGCTCCTCTTCGAGCGCTTCCTCAACCCGGCGCGCAAGGACCTGCCGGACATGGACATCGACTTCTCCGTCGCGGGCCGCGAGCGTGTCATCAACTACGTCGCGGAGAAGTACGGCCGCGACCGCGTCGCGCAGATCATCACGTTCGGGACGATGGCCGCGCGCGCCGCCGTCCGCGACGCGGGCCGCGTGCTCGAGATCCCGTACGGCGCCGTCGACCGGATCGCGAAGCTGATCCCGGAAGGGCCGGGGCAGACGCTCGACGCGTGCCTGAAGCCGGGGTCGGAGCTCCGGCAGGCGTACGACGGAGACCCGCAGGTGCGCGAGATCGTCGACCTGGCGAAGCCGCTCGAGGGACTCGTGCGCCAGGACTCGATCCACGCCGCGGGCGTCGTGATCGGCGCGCAGCCGCTGATCGAGGTCGTCCCGCTCCAGCAGAAGGGCTCCGATCAGGAGGTCGTCACGCAGATGGCGATGTCCGACGTGGTCGAGCTCGGGCTGCTGAAGATGGACTTCCTCGGGCTGCGCAACCTCGACGTGATCGACAAGACGGTCGAGCTGGTGGGCAACCTCGACATCGAGTCGATCCCGCTCGACGACCGCAAGACGTACGAGATGCTCGCGCGCGGCGAGTCGACCGGCGTCTTCCAGTTCGAGTCGTCGGGGATGCGCGAGGCGCTGCGGCAGGTGAAGCCGACGGAGTTCGACGACCTGATCGCGCTCGTCGCGCTCTACCGCCCGGGCCCGATGGCGTACATCCCCGTCTACGCGCGGCGCAAGAACGGCCAGGAGCCGGTGACGTACATCGACGAGCGCCTGAAGCCCCTCACGGGCGACTCGTACGGGATCTGCATCTACCAGGAGCAGTACATGCAGATCGCGAAGCAGATGGCCGGCTTCACGCCGGCCGAGGCCGAGACGCTGCGCAAGGCGATCGGCAAGAAGATCCACTCGCTGATGGCGTCCCTGAAGGACAAGTTCCTCGAGGGGTGCGCGCAGAACGGCGTCACGCCCGGCGTCGCGCAGCAGCTCTGGAAGGACATGGAGCAGTCGCAGGACTACTCCTTCAACAAGGCGCACGCGGCGTGCTACGCGCTGATCGCCTACCGCACCGCGTGGCTGAAGGCGAACCACCCCTGCGCGTACATGGCCGCGCTGATCTCGTCCGTGATGAACACGAAGGACAAGGTGCCGTTCTACGTCAACGCGTGCGACGAGCTCGGCATCGAGGTGCTGCCGCCCGACGTGAACGAGTCGCAGTGCGACTTCGCGGTCGTCGAGGGCAAGATCCGCTTCGGCCTGAACGCGGTGAAGAACGTCGGCGATCCCGCTGCGCGCGCGATCATCCGCGCGCGCGAGGAGGGCGGGCGCTTCACGTCGATGTGGGACTTCACGGAGCGCGTCGACCCGCAGTGCGCGAACAAGCGCGCGCTCGAGTCGCTCGTGAAGTGCGGCGCGCTCGACTCGACCGGCGCGTCGCGGCAGGGGATGCTCGCGGTGCTCGAGCAGGCGCTCGCGTGGGGTCAGAAGCAGCAGGCCGACCGGCTTGCGGGACAGGGCTCGATCTTCGACCTCGACGGCGGCGTCGGCGGCGCGACGGAGGAGCGACCGCGGCACCACCCGACGATCCCGCCCGGCGAGTTCGACAAGAACGAGCTGCTGCGGCTCGAGAAGGAGACGCTCGGGCTGTACGTCTCCGAGCACCCGCTGCACTCGCTCCGCGACCAGCTGCGGCGCAAGACCGACTGCACGACCGCGGAGCTCGAGCGGCGGCGCGACGGCGAGGTCGTGACGCTGGGCGGCATCGTCGGGGCGGTGAAGCAGCTGACGACGAAGAAGGGCGAGCCGATGGTCTTCCTGCGGCTCGACGACGTGACGGGGAGCGCCGAGTGCGTCGTCTTCAACTCCGTCTACGCGGCCGCGCGGGAGCTCTGCGTGGCCGACCGGATCCTCGTCGTCAAGGGCCGGATCGACCACAAGCAGGAGGGCGAGACGAAGCTGCTCGCGATCGAGGTCGCCGCGTTCGAAGCGCTGCCCGAGCGGCGTGAGATCCGGCTCCAGCTCGACGCGCGCGTGGCGCAGGCGGGGGTCGTGCGCGAGCTGGCGCGCCTGCTCCAGGACTTCCCCGGCGAGTCGCGCGTTCTCCTGCGGATGCAGATGAACGACGGCATGCGCGAGCTCGAGTTCGGCGCCGCGTACCGCGTCGCTCCGACGCCCGACTTCTACGCCGAGGCGAAGATGCTCCTCGGCGAGACGGCCGTCGTCTAGCTAGAGCAGGTCGCGGAGTCGCGAGGAGGATCCCGCCGAGCATACGGGCGCAGGATTTGCGCACGACTACGCTCCGGCGATGCGGTACGTGGCGCTCGGCGACAGCATCTCGATCGACGACTACACCGGCGTCCGCGGCGGCGGCGCGCCCGCGCAGCTCGCGCGCAGGCTCGACGCGGAGCTCGTCGACCTGACGCGCGACGGCAACACGACCGACGGCGTTCTCGCCGATCTCGCGCGCGCGCCCGCGTCGGCGGACGTCGTCACGCTCACGGCGGGTGGCAACGACCTGCTCATCGGCGCGCTGCCTCGGACGATCCTGCGCCGGCTCGACGCGATCACGGAGGGGATCGAGCCGCTCGGCGCGCGCGTGATCGCCAACACCGTCTACGACCCGAGCGATGGCGACAACGAGGTGGGGCGGCGTGAGCTCAACCTCTCGCGGCTCGGCGCGATCGAGCTGCGGCGTCGCTTCAACGCGGTGAACGGCGGCATCCGCAGGCTCGCTGCCGAGCGCGGGTTCCTGCTCGCCGACCTCGAGCGCCTCTTCCACGGGCACGGCCTCGGGTCGGCGGACCCGTGGTTCGTGCAGGTGATCGAGCCCAACCTCGCCGGCGCGACCGCGATCGCGCAGCACTGGCACGAGCTCTTGACTCAGAGCAGGAGGTAGCCAGCGGCCAGTGCGGCCGCGGCCGCCGCGACGAGGCGGAGGCGCGACGGGGGCTCACGCCACCACGCGAGCGCGACGGTCGCGAGCGGCACGACCACCAGCACGACCGACAACGGAAGCAGGGCGACGACCACCGACGACGCGAGCGCGGCTTTCGACCAGCGGTGGCTTCGTTCGGAGCTGACTCCCGGGGCGCCTGCGGCGACGCCCCGCCTCGAGTGCCAGACGTCCGCCACGACGCCCGCGGCCACGAGCCCGAGCGAGACGAGGAGCCACAGGAAGAGGACGCCGGCGCCGATGTTCGCGCCCGCGTCGTCCGGCAGCGGGAGCGTGAGGACGTAGAACATGGCCGCGATCGCGGCGGCCCCGCCGAGCAGCAGCGCCCAGCGGATCCTGCGGTCGCGCACCCACAGCGCGCCCGCCTGCGCCACGAGGACGAGCGGCGCGAGCGGCAGCGCGAGGTAGTCGTACCAGGGATCGGCGATCGCGCGCCTCTACGCGTCGAAGCTCGCGAGCACGGCGTCCCAGGCGAGCTCCGACGCGATCACGCCGAGGTCGTTCTCGCCGAGAGCGGCGTCGTCGACCTCCTGCGTCGAGACCGCGAAGAGGACGTCCCCGTCGCGCAGCGCGTGGACCGGCTGGATCGCGCGCGCCATGGAAGCGTGCACGAGCCGCCCCAGCTGGCGCAGGGCTCGCCGTTCGAGCCGGAGGTTCGTCGCGACGAGCGTGAGCGTCGTGCTCGGCGAACCGGGGTCGGCGCCGCCGCCCGCGCGGAGGCCGCGCTCGACACCCTCGGCCGCCGTCAGGCGCCTGCCGCTCGCGCGGTCGACGTGGCCGCGCACGACGGTGCCTGCGCGGTCGATGAGCGCGCCCATCGCGTTCACGACGGTGAAGACGGCGACACGCACCGTGCCGAGCTGCCGGAACGCGCCGCCCTGCCCCGCCGGCTCCCAGTCGGCCTCGTCCAGGAGCAGCTTCCCCGCCGTCGCGGAGCGGCCGGCGCCGCGGGCGCCGAGCGGGAAGGAGCCCGCGCGCGCCGCGCGCAGCGCCGCCCGCCCGAGCTCCTTGTCCGCGTAGATCGCGTTCGCCCGCGGCCGGAAGTCGTAGATCACGGCGCCGGCGACGGCGGCGGCGTTCCCCCACGCGACGTCGAAGCCGCGGCGCGCGAGGAGCTCCGCGGAGACGCCGGCCGCTGCTTCGAGCCCGTACAGCGAGCCGCCCGAGAAGCAGATCGCGTCCACCTCCTCGAAGTCCTGGCCGAGGACGCCGACCGAGCCGCCGCGCACGTCGGCCGCGACTGCCGCGCCGCCCGGGAAGTGGAAGACGGTGCAGCCCGTCGGCCCCTCCTCGTACTCTGCGATCCCGATCTCGAGCGCCGGGAAGTCGAACGTCAGCTCGCGCGCGCCGTCGAAGCTCGTGCGCGGGACGAGGTCGAGCGTGTCGTTCGAGTCGCGCATCGTGCGCATCTTCGTCGACCGGAGCGTCGGGCGCGGGGGCCGCGTTAACTCTGTGTAAAAGCCCCGGTCCACCCGGAATGGGGTAATCCGCGCGCGGCGTTGTACCGAATGAAGGACCATGGAGCACCACGACGAGGAGGGGTCGGTCATGACTGCGGCCGAGGTTCACGAGAGCACCGAGGTGGAGCGGATCGAGAGCTGGCGTCGGGAGGAGCTGGAGCGCGCCGGGTACTCGGTCGCGGCCGCGAAGCAGCTCGCGCGCCGGCACGACGTCGACCTGCACCTCGCGGTCGAGCTCGTCGGGCGGGGCTGCCCGCACGACGTGGCGCTTCAGATCCTGCTCTGAGCGCAAGCCGCGGCGCGTCGCGGCAGAATGCTCTGCCGTGATCGCATCGATTCCGTCGCCGTCGACCGGCGAGCTCGAGCTCGGGCCGATCTCGCTGCACGCGTACGGCCTCATGCTCCTGCTCGCGATCGCCGCGTGCATCTGGCTGACGGGCACCCGCTGGACGCGTCGCGGCGGCGACTGGGACCTCGTCTTCCGGGTTGCAGTCTGGGGAGTCGCCGCCGGCATCGTCGGCGCGCGCCTCTACCACGTGCTGACGAGCTGGGACGAGGTTCCTGACGAGTGGTGGGGCGTCTTCGCCGTCTGGCAGGGCGGCCTCGGCGTGTGGGGCGGAATCGCGCTCGGCGTCGCCGTGGGAGCGATCATCGTGCGCCGCTCGGGGGAGAGCGTGCGGCGCTTCATGGACGTCGTCGCGCCGGGGCTCCTCCTCGCGCAGGCGATCGGACGCTGGGGCAACTGGTGGAACCAGGAGCTCTTCGGCAAGCCGACGGAGCGTCCGTGGGGGCTCGAGATCGATCCCGAGCGCCGGCCGACGGAGTACCTCGAGAGCTCGACGTTCCATCCCACGTTCCTCTACGAGTTCCTCTACAACCTCGTCGGCGTCGGCGTGCTCCTGGCCGTCGACCGCCGCTTCCGGATCCGCCCACCGGCGCTCTTCGCGCTCTACGTCTCGATCTACACCTTCGGCCGCTTCTTCCTCGAGCTGCTCCGCGTCGATCCCTCGCACGAGCTCGGGCCGCTGCGCCTGAACGCGTGGGTGTCGCTCCTGCTCTTCCTCGGTTCCACCGCGTTCTTCGTCTGGTGGCAGTTCTTCCGCCGCGAGCGCGGCGACGAGGAGCGCGCGCTGCCGCCGCGCCCGGCGATGGCGATCCCGCGCGGACGCGTCCGAAGCTCGCGTTAGCGTCCGGCGCGTGGTGGTTCGAGAGCTCGAGCTCGACCTCGACGCGTTCGAAGGCCCCTTCGACCTGCTCCTGACGCTCGTGCTCAAGGAGGAGCTCGACCTGGCGGAGGTGGACGTCGCCGGAGTCGTGCTCGCGTTCGTCGAGCGGCTGACCCACCGGGACGAGCTCGACCTCGACGCGTGCGGGGAGTTCCTCGTGCTCGTGTCGGCGCTGCTCGAGCTGAAGGCGCGCGGCCTCTTCCCGGACGAGGACGCCGAGCTCGCGGACCTCGAGCCGGAGGAGGCGGCCGAGGAGCTCGCGCGACGCCTCGCCGCGTACCGGCGGATGAAGGAGGCTGCGACGTGGCTCGCGGAGCGCCTCGAAGCCGAACGGGACCGGTTCTTCCGCGTCGGGCCCGCGCCGCTCGCTCCGCGTGCCGAGCCGCGACTCGCGCCACAGGAGCCGGCGCAGCTCGCGGCGGCGCTCCGCGCGCTCGCCGTCGAGCCCCCGCCCGTGTCGCTCCGGCACATGGCGCTCCGCTTCCCGCCCGTGGCGCAATTCCTCGAGCGGTTTCGAGCGATCCTGCGCCGTCGCCGCCGCTTCGACTTCGACGTCGAGGTGGGGGCGCTTTCGCGCGTCGAGCAGGCGGTCGCGTTCCTGGCGCTGCTCGAGCTGCGGAAGGCGGACGAGATCACGATCGCGCAGGCGGCGCCGTTCGCGCCGATCAGGGTCGCGAGCGGGGAGGAAAGGTCGAGCGGAGACGAAAGGAGAGCCGAGTGGACCGTCCACTCCGCCTGATCGCGACGAACCCCGTCGACCGGCTCGCGCGCACGGTCGAGGCGTTGCTCGTGGTCGCGTCGCAGCCGCTCGACGTCGCGGAGCTCGCCGCGGCCGCCGACGACGAGCCGGAGCGCGTCGAGACGGCGCTCGGGCTGCTCGCCGAACGCTACCGCGAGGGCCGCAGCGGGGTCGTGCTCGAGCGCGTCGCGGGGGGCTGGGCGTTCCGCGCCGCGCGTGAGGCTGCGGACGCGTGCGCGAGGCTCTTCGAGCGTCCGGTGCAGCGCGGGCTCTCGGGCGCCGCGCTCGAGACGCTCGCGATCGTCGCGTACCTCGGCCCCTGCACGCGGCCGGACATCGCGCGCATCCGCGGCGTCGCGGCCGACTCCGCCGTAGCGGGTCTTGTCGAGCGCGGCCTGATAGCGGAGGCGGGGCGTGACGACGCCGCGGGCGGCGCCGTCCGCTATCGCACGACTCCGCTCTTCGAGCGCGTGTTCGGCCTCGAGAGCCTGTCGGAGCTCCCGCGGCTCGACGACCTCGGCGGCGACGCGGACGAGATCCGCGAGCGACTGCACGCGGTCGCCGAGAAGCGGCCCGCGTAGCTTTCGCGCCGACACAGATCCGGCACTCGCGCGTCACACACCCGCGCGGAAGTCCTCGCTACCGTGCCGGAAGGGGCTCTCGGCACCCCCATGGGGGCTGCTGGACCGGTGGCCGGTGCGGACATGGCCCAGCGCGGGATCCCGTCGCCGGCGCCCCAGCGGAGCTACGCCGCGAGCCGCGGGACGACCTCCCGCCCGACTAGCTCCACCGTCTCGAGGTCGTCGTGGAGCAGGTGCTGCAGCATCACGCGCTCGACGCCCACCTCTTCGAGCGCGCGGAGCCCCTCGACGAGCTCTTCCGGCGTCCCGGCGGTGCCGCGGGCGCGGTTACGCGCGACGACCTCGTCCGCGTCGCGCCCTCCGAACCGCTCGCCGACGAGGCGCGCGCGCTCGCGCACCGCACGCTCGTTTTCGGCGACGAGGAAGCCGGTCATCAGCGACATCCGGAGCGTCCGCGGCTCGCGCCCATGTCGCTCGCACGCCGCGTCGAGCCGCCTGCGGCGGCGCGCGCACTCGTCGCGATCGGCGAGCAGCGTGTTGTACTCGTCGGCGAACCGCGCGGCCGGCTCGACCGTCCCGCGCCCGGCGCTGCCGCCGACGATCAACGGCGGCCGCGGGCGCTGCACCGGCTTCGGCAGTGCGGCGCAGCCCTCGAGCCGGTAGTGCCGCCCGTCGAAGTCGAACTGATCCTCGGTCCACTGGCGGTGCACGATCTCGAGTTGCTCGGCGAGGTGCTCGAGCCGCTCCGACAGCTCCGGGAACCGGAAGCCGTAGGCGCCGTGCTCCTCCTCCATCCAGCCCGCGCCCAGGCCGAGCTCGACGCGGCCGCCGGAGATGTGGTCGACAGTCGCCGCGGCCTTCGCGAGCAGGGACGGGTGACGGAACGTCACCGGCGAGACGAGCGTCCCCAGCCGCAACCGCGTCGTGCGCGCCGCGAGCCCGGCGAGCGTCGTCCACGCGTCGAGCGCCTCGCGCTCCCGCGGCGCGCTGTTCGAGAGGTAGTGGTCGGAGCGGAAGAGCGTGTCCACGCCGTGCTCCTCGCACGCCTCGGCGAGCGCGACCCACTGCGCCCACGTCACGCCCTCCTGGCCCTCGACCATGAGGGCGACCTGCACTAGAGCCTGCGCACGATCGCGTCGGCCTCGTCGCGCGTGAACGCGCGCAGCGTCTCCGTGTGCTCGGCGCCGAACCGCTGCAGCTTCAGGAGGATCTCCGCCGCGGTCTCGTCGTCGGGCGCCTCGAAGATCTCCACGACGTCGTAGCGGCCGAGCGTCACGTAGACGCTGATCAGGCTGCCGCCGGCCGCCTCGATGATGCGCTCGCCCTCCTCGACGCGCTCGCGCCAGCCCGGCAGCCCCGCCAGCCCCTGCGACGTCCAGCGCATCAGCGACACGTAGTGGGGCACGTGCAGGAATATTTCACGGATGCGGCTGAACGCGTACCTCGCTCGTGCAGGGGTTGCCTCGCGTCGCGGTGCGGACGAGCTGATCAAGGCCGGCCGCGTGCAGGTGAACGGCGAGCGCGGCGAGCTGAACACGTTCGTGGAGTCGGCCGACCGCGTCGAGGTCGACGGCGCGCCGGTGGCCGCGCAGCGGCTCGCATACGTGCTGCTGCACAAGCCTGCGGGCGTCGTGACGACGGCGCGCGATCCGCAGCGGCGGCCGACCGTGGTCGAGCTCGTGCAACACGACGCGCGCGTCGTCCCCGTCGGACGGCTCGACGCCGACACGACCGGCGCGCTGCTGCTGACGAACGACGGCCCGCTCGCGCACCGGCTCGCGCACCCGCGCTACGGCGTCGAGAAGACGTACGTCGCGGAGGTCGAGGGCGATCCGACGGACGAGGCTGTGCGCCGGCTCGCCGACGGCGTCGTGCTCGAGGACGGCCGGACGGCGCCGGCGCGCGTTCGCCGGCTCGGCCGCTCGCGGCTCGAGCTCACGCTCCACGAGGGGCGCAACCGGCAGGTGAGGTGGATGTGCGACGCCGTCGGCCATCGGGTCCGGTGCCTGCACCGCAGCGGCTACGCCGGGCTCGGCCTCGGCCGCCTCGCACCCGGCGAGTGGCGCGAGCTCGAGCCCGCGGAGGTCGAAGAGCTGCGCCGAGCGGGAGCCCGCAGCGCGGGCTCCCGCTCGGGCGCGCGAACTAGCCGATCCGGGTGATCCGGTTGCGCGGCCCCGGCGCGACGGGCGAGCGCGTCGCGAAGTAGCGCACGAGCGCGTCGAGGTCGACCTCGCCGCCGAGGCGGTTCGTGCCCTCGTTCAGCACCGCGAAGTTGTCGCCGCCGAAGGCGAGGAAGCTGTTCACCGTGACCCGGTAGGTCGTCGTCGGACTGATCGGCGTCCCGTTCAGGCGCATCTCGACGACGCGGTCGGTCAGCGACCGGCGCGTGTCGTACGTGTACGTGAACCCGTTCGAGACCTGGAGGATGCGCGGGCGCGGCGCGTTGCCGCCCGACCACTGCTGCTCGAGCAGCGTCTTGATCTGCGCGCCGGTCAGGGTCATCGTCACGAGGCTGTTGCCGAACGGCTGGACGGTGAACGCCTCGGCGTAGGTGATCTCGCCCGGCCGCTCGCCGCCGCTGATCTGCGAGACGAGGAAGTCGGCGCGGATCCCGCCCGGGTTCATGAACGCGATCTGCGCCCCGCCGAGGTTGGCCGGCGCAGTCGCCGCGAGCTGCGCGTCGGCGATCACGTCTCCGAGCGACGACTCGCCCGCGGTCGTCTCGGTGCGGGTGAGATCGGCGCTGATCGAGCCGATCACCCGGTTCGCGAGCGGCGCGGAGAGCCTCTGGTACTTCTCGAGGATCTGCGTCTCCGCCGGGTTCTTCGCGACGTTCCGCGGCAGGATCGTGTTGACGGCCGCCTTCGTCGCCACGTCGCGCGTGCGCGGGTCGATCGTCAGCTCGATGTCCGTGACCACGCGGCCGAACGCGCTCGCGCTCGTGACCAGCTTCCCGCTGAGCGTGCAGATGTACGCCTGGTGCGTGTGGCCGCTGACGATCACGTCGATCTCGTCGCTCATCCGCTCCGCGATGTCTACGATCGGCCCGGAGAAGTCGAGGCACGAGTTGATGTCGCCGCGCTGGACGCCGCCTTCGTGGATCAGGACGACGATCGTCTCCACGCCCTGCCGCTTCAGCTGCGGGACGTACTTGTTCGCCGTCTCGGCCTCGTCGAGGAAGCGCAGCCCCGCGACGCCGATCGGCGTCACGATCGACGGCGTGTTCTCGAGCGTCATCCCGATGAAGCCGATCTTGATCCCGCCGACGTTGCGGATCTGGTACGGGGGCAGGAGCGTGCGGGAGGGCGGCTTGGGCGCCGTCAGCTTCCGCCGGCACGCGCTCGACGTGCGGCTCTTCGCGCACGCCGCCTTCCGCGCCGCGACCGCTTTGCGGTAGGCGGCGCGGGCGCGCGCGTACCGGCGCAGCTCCGCCGCCGGAATCGTCTTGCGCTCGACGTTCGCCGCGAGGTACTGGAACTTCGCGCCGCCGAACGGGTCGTTGTCCTGGCAGCCGAGCTTCGGATGGCAGCCGCCGCGCTGCATCCGGAGCAGCTCGGCGCTGCCCTCGTCGAACTCGTGGTTCCCGACGGAGGAGACCTGGAGGCCGGCGGCGTTCAGCGCCTCGATCGCCGGCTCGTCCTGGAAGAGCGCCGAGAGGAGCGGCGACGCGCCGATCAGGTCGCCCGCCGCGACGACCACAGTGTTCGGGTTCGTCGCGCGCAGCTGCGCGAGGTGCGTGGCCATGTACTCCGCCCCGCCTGCGGCCTGCCCGAAGAACGTGCCGCCGGGCGGCGCGACGTTGCCGTGGAAGTCGTTGAACGAGAGCAGCTGGACGGCGATCGTGCCGCGCTGCTGGCTCCGCGCGTCGATCTTCGTCACCGCGAGCGGGACGGCGAGCAGCGTGCACAGCGACAGGACGGCGACGGCGGCGAATCTCTTCATGTGGAGCCCCCTTTGACGGCGTCGAACAGCGCGCGCCGATCCTAACTCCGTGCGCGGCGAGATGCGCGTCGCGCGCCAGTAGCGGCCGCGCTACCGCAGGTAGAGGTACGGGTTCTGCGGAACCTCGGCCGGCACGATCGAGTCCGCGCGGACCACGAACTCGCCGGCGCGCTTCGCCAGCGGCCCCGAGACCTTCAGCCACGTGTCGGTCGCGAAGTACGTCCCCGGGGCCGCGCGCCGCGCGTCGATCGTCACCGTCGTCGGGAGCGCGTCGGCGACGCAGCACGAGATGTAGAACCGGCCGAGGTCGAACATCCCGGGCGGCTGGTCGTCCTCGTGCGAGACGAAGCCAACGAGCTGCACGCGCCGGCCGGGCTCGATCCCCACCTCGTCCGCGAAGAGCGGGCTGAAGCGCGCGTAGTCGATCTCCGCGAACGAGACCTCGCCGCCCGTCGGGCGCTGGGGTGAGACGGCGCGGTCCGTTGCCTTGCGCGAGGCAGCGAGCGCCCCCAGCTCGGCGTCGGGCACGAGGGCGACGCCGACGATCGGCACGACGAGCGCCAGGAGCCCGGCCGCCTCGGCGCGCGAGAGCGTCACCGCGGGGCGCCTCGAGCTCGCCGCCGCGAGCGCGTAGGCGAGCGCCGTGATCCCGAGCGTGATCGCGCCGAACGGGACGACCCACGCCGTCCTCGGCCCGAGGTAGCTCGTGATCTCGCCGGTCACCCAGAGCGTGGCGAAGAACTCCGCCCACGCTACGAGGACGAGCGCCCGCGCCAGGCGCGCGCTCACCCTCACCTGACGAACACCCCGAAGAGCAGCGACCCGAGGAGCACGACCGGCACCGCGACGAGCGCGAGGCGCAGCACGAACCGGTCGCGGAAGGTGCCGCCGTAGAGGATCGCGAGCTTCGTGTCGAGGATCGGCCCGAAGACGAGGAACGCGAGCTGCGAGGCGAGCGGGAACGCCGTCAGCGAGACCGCGACGAACGCGTCCGCCTCCGAGCAGAGGGAGAGCATGAACGCAAGCCCCATCAGCGCGAGCGGCGCGAGGAGCGGGCTGCCCGCGATCCCGCCGACGATGCTCTGCGGGACGACCGTCTGGAGGAGTGCCGCGAGCGCCGCGCCGAGGACGATGAACTTGCCCATGAACAGGAAGTCCCCGGCGAGATGCTCGGTGAACGCCGCGGTACGGGAACCGCGCGCCGGAGCGCAGTGCGCTCCGTGCTCGTGGTCGTGGCCGTGGTCGTGGTCGTGCGCGCAGTCCTCCTCGCGCGTCTCCGACGGCCGCGCGCGGAGCACGTCCTTGCCGCTGCGCCGGCCGATCGCCCAGCCGCCGACGACGGCGAGCGCGACGCCGAGGCCGGCGCGTCCCGCGAGCATCTCGCCTGCCACGCCGCGGCCGCTGTACGCGACCCACGTCGAAGCGAGCACGATCGGGTTCAGGACCGGCGCGGCGAGCATGAACGAGATTCCCGCGGCGGGGTGCATCCCGCGCGTGATCAGCCGGCGCGCCACGGGCACGGAGCCGCACTCGCAGACGGGGAACGCGAAGCCGCTCAGCGTCGCGCCCGGGATCTGGAGCGCGAGTGGGAGCCGCGCGATCCGCGCGAAGACGCGCTCCGGGACGTAGACCGCGATCAGCGCCGACATCAGCGCGCCGAGCAGGATGAACGGCAGCGCCTCGATCACGATCGAGGCGAAGATGAGGACGAACGTCTGGACGCCCGCGAACTCGTCCACGCCGGCCATCCGCCCCGCCGCGACGAGCGCGACCGCCGCCGCGAGCGCCGCGCCGAGCGGCAGCACGGAGAGCTTCGGCGCGCCGTCCGGGAGCCGCGCCGGAGTCGGCTGCGCGCTCACGCCGATCCGGCGGCTCCGGGCGTCACGAAGCCCATGCGGTCGTACATCGCGCGCAGCGTCGGCTCCGACGTCGCGCGCGCCTTGTCCGCGCCGACGGTCAGCAGCCGCCGGAGCTCGCCGGGATCGTCGCGGAGCGACTCGTAGCGCTGCTGGATCGGCTCGAGAAGCGCGACGACGGCCTCGGCCACGTCGTCCTTGAAGCGCCCGTAGCCGCCGCCGTCGTAGCGGGACTCGATCGACGCGATCGGGTCGCCGGTGGCGACGGACATGATCTCGATCAGGTTCGAGATCCCCGGCTTCTCCTCCGGCGCGTGCCTGATCTCGCTCCCGGAGTCGGTGACGGCCGTCTTGAACTTCTTCCGCACGACGTCGGGCCGGTCGATCATCCGCACGACGCCCTGCGGCGCCCCGGCGGTCGTCGACATCAGCCGCTCGGGCTCCTGCAGGTTCTTGATCCGCGCGCCCTCGTCCGGAATGACGCCTTCCGGGATCGTGAACGTGTCGCCGTAGCGCTGGTTGAAACGCTCCGCGACGTCGCGCGCGAGCTCGATGTGCTGGCGCTGGTCGTCGCCGACGGGGACGAGCGCGGCCTGGTAGAGGAGGATGTCGCCGGCCATCAGCACCGGGTACGTGAAGAGCCCCGCGCTGATGAACTCCTGCTGCTCGGACTTGTCCTTGAACTGGGTCATCCGGCGGAGCTCGCCGAAGCTCGTCACCGCGCTCAGCAGCCACGCCGCCTCGGCGTGCGCGGCGACGTGGCTCTGTGCGAACACGGTCGAGCGCTCCGGGTCGAGCCCGGTCGCGAAGAGCAGCGCGGCGAGCGAGAGCGTCGCCTCGCGCAGCCCCTCCGGCTCGTACGCGGTCGTGATCGAGTGCAGGTCGACGATGCAGATGAACGCGTCGCCGTGCTCCTGCGTCGCGACGTACTGCCGGAAGCCGCCGCTGTAGTTGCCGAGCGTCTTGTCGCCGGAGGCCCGGATCCCCGAGAAGATGCGCGGTCGGCTCGTCAACCCTTCCAGCCTAGAGAGCGGCGTCGCGCCGCGTCGCCTCGCGCTTGCCGACCTCGAGGATCGTGCGGAAGACCTCGCGTACGCCCTCCGGCGACAGCGGTCCCTTGTTCACGCGCGCGAGAGCGTCGAGCAGCTCCTGCTCGCGCGCGCGGTCGACGAACGCGAGGCCGCGGTCGTCTTTCGCGCGCTTGATCCGCGCCACGAGCGCGACGCGTCGGTTGAGCGCGTCGAGGAGCTCGCGGTCGACCGCGGCGATCCGGTCGCGCAGCTCTCGCACGGAGTGGTCGTCGTCGCGCGAGTTCATCGCCCCTGATTAGCACACACGCGCGCCGCCGGGGCGCCGTGGAGCCGCCTCTACACTGAGCTCGTGGCCACCACGTCACACTCCGTCTGGGCCCCCGACTCCTGGCGCGCGCTGCCCGCGCGGCACCAGCCGCGGTGGCCCGACAAGACTGCTCTCGCGCGCGCGCGCGAGCGGCTCGCGCAGCTCCCGCCGCTCGTCTTCGCGGGCGAGGCGCGCGCGCTCACGGACGCGCTCGGGAACGTGGCGGAGCGGCGCGCATTCCTTCTCCAGGCGGGCGACTGCGCCGAGTCCTTCGCGGACTTCTCCGCGGTGGGGATCCGCAACCGCCTGAAGATCATCCTGCAGATGGCCGCCGTGATGACGTACGGCGCGACGCTCCCCGTGGTGAAGGTCGGCCGGATCGCGGGCCAGTTCGCGAAGCCGCGGAGCTCCGCGACGGAGGACGTCGACGGCGTCGAACTGCCGTCTTTCCTCGGCCACATGGTGAACGACGACGCGCCGAGCGCCGACGCGCGAGAGCCCGATCCGGACCGGATGCTCCAGGGCTACCACCAATCCGCGGCGACCCTGAACCTCCTGCGCGCGTTCACGAAGGGCGGCTTCGCCGACCTGAACGAGGTGCACATGTGGAACCAGGAGTTCGTCGCGAGCTCGCCGGCGGGGCGCCGCTACGAGCAGATCGCCGACGAGATCGAGCGCGCGCTCCGCTTCATGGCTGCGTGCGGGATCGACCTGAGGGCCGAGCCTCAGCTCCACCAGACGGATCTCTGGACGAGCCACGAGGGGCTGCTGCTCGACTACGAGGAGCCGCTCGTCCGCCGCGACTCGCTCACGGGCGACTGGTACGACTGCTCGGCGCACATGCTCTGGATCGGGGAGCGCACGCGGCAGCCGGACGGCGCGCACGTCGAGTTCTACTCCGGCGTGCACAACCCGATCGGCGTCAAGATCGGCCCGGGCGCGAGCCCGGCGGAGCTGCTCGCGCTCTGCGAGCGCCTGAACCCGCTGCGCATCCCCGGCCGGCTGACCTTCGTCACCCGGATCGGCGCCGACCGCGTGCGCGAGCAACTCCCGCCGCTCCTGCGCGCCGTCACCGACGCCGGCCACCCCGTCGTGTGGGTGTGCGATCCGATGCACGCGAACTCGTTCCGCACGGCGAGCGGTCGCAAGACGCGCCACTTCGGCGCGATCATCCGCGAGATCGAGGGTTTCTTCGCGTCGCACCGCGAGGTCGGGACGTGGGCGGGCGGCATCCACGTCGAGTTCACCGGCGAGGACGTGAGCGAGTGCCTCGGCGGCTCCGAGGACCTGCTCGAGGAGCAGCTGGACACGCGCTACACGACGCTCTGCGACCCGCGCCTGAACGCGCGCCAGGCGCTCGACCTCGCCTTCCACGTCGCGGAGCTGATGCGGCTCGAGGCGTGGTCATGAGCGCGCGTCGCTCCGCGCGCGCGTAGTGGCCGTCTCGCGGCTCGCGGTCGTCGGCACGGGGCTGATGGGCGCGTCGCTCGCGCTCGCGGCGAAGCGCGCGGGAGTCTCGCGCGTGTCGGGCTTCGACGCCGACCCGGCAGCGCTCGCGGCGGCGACCGAGCGCGGCGCGATTGACGATCCGGCTGAGACGCTCGAGGCCGCGGTCGCCGAAGCAGAGCTCGCAGTCGTCGCGACGCCTGTCGCGACGCTGCCGCGCGACGTCGCGGCCGTGCTGCGCGCCACGCCCGCGGACGCGACGGTGACCGACGTCGGCTCGACGAAGGGCGGCGTCTGCGCAGTCGCGGCGGGAGACGCGCGCTTCATCGGCGGCCACCCGGTCTGCGGGTCCGAGGCGCGCGGGCCCGCGAACGCGCGCGCGGAGCTCTTCCACGGAGCGACGTGGTTCGTGACCCCGGTCGCCTCGACGACGCCGGAGCGCTTCCGGCTCCTGCACTCGTTCGTCTCCTCCGTCGGAGCCGTGCCGGTCGCGGTCGACCCCGCCGCGCACGACCGGCTGGTCGCGCTCACGAGCCACCTTCCGCACGCGCTCGCAAACCTGCTCGTCAACCAGGCGGGCGCGACGCGCATCGACGGCCACGACCCGCTCGCGGCCGCCGGTGGGTCGCTGCGCGACATGACGCGCGTCGCCGGGGCGAACCCCCGCATCTGGGTCGACATCTTCCTCGAGAACGCGCGCGCTCTCGGGGACGCGCTCGCGGAGCACCGGCGCCGCGTGGAACAGCTCGAAGCGGCGCTCGCCGGCGGCGACGCGGGGTTCCTGGCGCGCTCGATCGGCGAGGCTGCCGGGCATCGCCGGGAGATGCTCCGCGACGCATACCCCGACGCCGGGACACTCCAGCGGCTCCGCGTGCACGTGCCGGATCGCCCGGGCGTCCTCGCTGGGATCACCCAGGCGCTCGGCGCGGAGCGGATCAACATCGAGGACTTCGAGCTCCAGCACTTCTCGCCCGAGCGCGGGGGCACGCTGACGGTGCTCGTCGAGGGCGAGCGAGAGGCGCAGCGCGCGGCGGCCCTGCTCGAGGCGCAGGGGTACGGCGTCGTCGTCTCGGCCGTGCTCGAGAACGAGTGAGCTTGTGAAGGTCGCTCCGGCCGCCTCGCTCGTCGGCGACATCGGTGTCCCGAGCGTGAAGGGCATCTGTCAGCGAGGCGTCCTCCTCGGTGCGATTGCCGACGGTGAGAGCGAGTTGCGCGGCTTCGGCCACGCCGCAGACACCGACGCGGCGATCAGCGCGGTCCGCGCGCTTGGCGTCGACGTGCGCGAGCCGAAGGAGGGCGTCGTCCGCGTGGGCGGCCGCGGGCTGCACGGCCTTCGGATGCCGAGCGGACCGATCGATTGCGAGAACGCGGGCACGCTGCTGCGGCTGCTGAGCGGTGTGCTCGCCGGGCAGGACGGGCGCTTCGAGCTGGTCGGAGACGCGTCCCTTTCGAGCCGTCCCGTCCGCGTCGAAGAGCCTCTGCGCCGGATGGGCGCGCGCGTCGAGACAAACGCCGGACGTCCTCCGGTCCTCATCGAAGGAGCGCGCCTTCAGGCGGTCAGGTACGAGCTTCCCGCGGCGAGCGCTCAGGTCAAGTCGAGCGTTCTCCTCGCGGGTCTCTTTGCCGCCGACGGTCCGACCACGGTCGTCGAACCTCTCGCGACGCGCGACCACACCGAGCGGCTCCTCCCGTCTCTCGGCGTTCGCATCTCTCGCCGTGGAAGCGCGATCAGCGTCTGGCCCGTCGAACGCCTCCGTCCCTTCTCGATCGACATCCCCGGCGACATCTCATCCGCGGCTCCGTTCCTCGTCGCAGCGACGCTCACGGCAGGCTCGGAGCTTCGGGTGCACGGAGTGAACGTGAACCCGACGCGGACGGGTTTCCTCGACGTTCTCGAGCGAATGGGAGCGCGAATCGCGATCTTCAACCGGCGCGCTGCCGGCGGCGAGCCGGTCGCCGACCTTGAGGTGCGATCGGCGCCGCTCGTGGCGACGGACATCGCGCGCGAAGAAGTTCCGCGGCTCGTCGATGAGCTGCCGCTGTTCGCGCTCGCCGCCTCGATGGCGCGTGGACGGAGCGTCGTTCGCGGAGCCGAGGAGCTGCGGGTGAAGGAGACCGACCGGATCGAGACCGTGACGACGGCGTTGCGAGCGCTCGGGGGTCGCGTCGTCGCGCGCGAGGACGGTTTCGACATCACGGGCGTTCCGGCGCGCCTCCGCGGCGGGCGGATGGACGCGGCCGGGGATCACCGGATCGCGATGCTCGGCGCGGTCGCCGGGCTCGTCTCGCGCGACGGCGTCGCCGTCGAGGGCGCCGAAGACGTCGCTATAAGCTTCCCCGGCTTCTTCGAGCTTCTCGACTCCGTGACCACGCGATGATCGTTGCCATCGACGGCCCCGCGGGCGCGGGCAAGAGCACGGTCGCGCGCCGGCTCGCCGAGCGTCTCGGCTTCCGCTACCTGGACACGGGCGCCATGTACCGAGCCGTCACGTGGCTGGCGCTCGAACGCGCGCTGGCACTCGACGAAGCCGGGCTGCTCGCCGAGCTCGCGGAGGCGCATCCCGTCGAGCTGGACGAGAGCGGCGGTGTCTCGATCGCCGGTACGGACGTGACCGCCGCGATCCGCGAGCCCCGGATCGACAAGGTCGTCCCGCTCGTCGCGCGCCACCAGGAGGTGCGCCGGGTCATGCGCGGGCGCCAGCGCGCGCTTGTCGAGCAGGGGAACGCCGTCGTCGAAGGTCGCGACATCGGCACCGTCGTCGCCCCGGAAGCCGACGTGAAGGTCTACCTGGTCGCCGACAGGGCCGAGCGGGCGCGGCGGAGGATCTCGGAGCGCCCGGGAATCGGAGCGGACGCGCTCGCGACCGACCTGCGCCTGCGCGACGAGAGCGACGCACCCCAGACGCTGCGCGCCGACGACGCCGACGAGATCGACACGACGCACCTCGACGTCGACGACGTGGTCGCGCGGATCGAGGAGCTCGTGCGCGCACGCGCGCACGCCTGAGCCCGTGAACCGCGTCGACGGCGTCTGGGCCGCCGGGCGAGTGACGCTCGGCAGCCTCGTCCGCACGTTCGTCCCGCTGCGCAACTACGGCGCGGAGCGCGTGCCGCGGGAGGGCGGGGTCGTGCTCGCCTTCAACCACTTCTCGTGGCTCGACCCGCCGGTCTTCGGTGCCCTGTGCCCGCGCACGATCTACTTCATGGCGAAGGCCGAAGCACACGCCGTGCCGGTGCTCGGGCAGGTCATGCGCGCGTTCGGGACGTTCGCCGTCCGCCGCGGGGAGTCGGACCGCGACGCGGTGCGGATGATGCGCCAGGTCGTCCGCGACGGGCACGCGCTTGGGCTCTTCGCGGAGGGGACGCGACAGAAGAGGGGCGTCCCCGGTGAGGTGAAGCCGGGCGCATCGATGGTCGCGCTCCAGGAGGGCGTGCCGGTCGTTCCGGCGGCGATCCACGGCAGCCACGCGTGGCGGTTCGGAAGCTTCGCGCCCGTCTCGGTCGCGTGGGGCGAGCCGCTCCGCTTCGAGGATCTGCCGCGGAACGCGAAGGGCTACCGCGAGGCGTCGGCGGAGATCGAGCGCGAGCTGCACGAGCTGTGGAGGTTCCTCGTGGACACGCACGCCCAGGGGCGGCCGCGCGCCGCCGTCCCTCCCGCATGAGCGAGGAGCTGCTCGGAACGGTTGCGATCGTCGGCTTCCCGAACGTCGGCAAGTCGACGTTGATCAACCGGCTCACGGAGTCGCGCGCCGCGGTCGTGCACGAGACGCCCGGCGTGACGCGCGACCGCAAGGAGCTTCTCTGCGAGTGGAACGGGAAGACGTTCCTGATCGTCGACACGGGGGGCGTCGACATCGCGGATCGCTCCCCGATCACGCGCTCGATCGCGGAGCAGGCGAAGGCGGCGGTCGAGGAGGCCGACCTCGTCCTCTTCGTGACCGATGCCCGTGCAGGCGTGACGCCCGGCGACGAGGAGCTCGCGGCGCTCCTGCGCGCGGCGCGGAAGCCGGTCCTGCTCGTCGCGAACAAGATCGACGATCCCCGACGCGACACCGACGCGCTCGAGTTCCACCGGCTCGGGCTGGGCGACCCTGTCCCGCTCTCCGGTTTGCATGGGCACGGGACGGGCGACCTGCTCGACACGATCGTCGAGCAGCTCCCCGGCGGCGGCAGCGTCTCGGTCGGCGAGGACGCGATCCGCGTCGCGATCCTCGGCCGCCCCAACGTGGGCAAGTCGTCGCTTCTGAACGCGCTCGTCGGCCAGGAGCGCGTGATCGTCTCGGACGTGCCGGGGACGACGCGCGACGCGATCGACACCGTCCTCGAGCGCGACGCGCGGACGTTCGTGCTCGTCGACACCGCGGGCCTGCGGCGCAAGCGGAAGCACCGGCAGGGCATCGAGTACTACTCGGAGCTGCGCGCAGTCGAGGCCGCCGAGCGCGCCGACGTCGCGCTCGTCCTGATCGACGCCGGCGAAGGTGTGGTCGAGCAGGATCTCGCGGTCGCGGACGTCGCGCGCAAGGCGCAGTGCTCCACGCTCGTCGTGCTCTCGAAGTGGGACGCGACGCAGGTGCGAATCGAGGAGGTCAAGCCGATGCTGACGCGGCGCCTGCGCCAGCGGCCGCCGGTGATCGCCGTCTCGGCGCACAGCGGACGCGGCATCTCGCGCCTCCTCGACACCGTCGAGTCGCTCTTCGCGAAGCACACGGCGCGCGTCGCGACCGGCGAGCTGAACCGGACGCTCGCGGAGCTGCGCTCGTCGCGCCAGCCGCCGTCCCGCAACGGGAAGCGCCTGAACCTCCTGTACGGGACGCAGGTGCAGGCACGGCCGCCGCGCTTCCGGCTCTTCGTCAACGACCCCTCGCTGATCACGCGCGACTACGGCTACTGGGTCGAGAACGAGCTGCGGAACCGCTTCGCGCTCGAGGGCGTCCCGGTCACGATCGACTTCGTCGGCCGCGGCTGATGCGCGTCGTCGTCGTCGGCGGCGGCTCGTGGGGAAGCGCCTTCGCGGCGCTCCTCCGCGACCGCGGGCACGCCGTCGTGCTCGCCTGCCGCGACGCGGACCAGGCGCGCGCGATCTTCGAGACCGGCCGCAACCCGCGCTACGCAAGCGAGGTCGACCTGCGCGGCGTCGACGCCGCGACGGTCGAGGAGGCGCCGCTGGACGATGCGGAGCTCGTCGTCCTCGCCGTGCCGAGCCGTGCCTTCGGTGCGGTCGCGCGTGGGCTCCGCGGCTCCGCGCCGGTGCTCAGCCTGACCAAGGGGCTCGACCCGGAGAGCGGCGCGCGCCTCTCGACGCTGGTGCGAGGCCGGGCGGTCGCCGTCCTCTCCGGCCCGAACATGGCCGAGGAGGTCGCCGCGGGCCTGCCGACGGCGGCCGTGATCGCGAGCGAGGACGAGGCGCTGGCGGACGCGCTCCAGGACGCGATCAACTCCGCGACCTTCCGCATCTACCTCAACCCGGACGTGCTCGGGGTGGAGCTCTGCGCGGCGGCGAAGAACGTGATCGCGCTCGCCGCGGGCGCGGTCGACGGGCTGCGGCTCGGCGACAACGCAAAGGCGGCCCTGATCGCTCGCGGCCTCGCGGAGATGGCTCGCCTCGGCGAGGCGGCGGGCGCGGAGCCGGAGACGTTCGCCGGCCTCGCCGGGATGGGCGACCTCGTCGTCACGTGCTGGCACGCGGGCGGCCGGAACCGGCGCGCCGGCGAGCTGATCGCGCGCGGGGTAGAGCCGGAGGAGGCCGCGCGCGAGATCGGGCAGGTCATAGAGGGGCTCACGACGGCACCCGTTCTGCGCGATCTCTCGCACCGCCTCCGGACCGAGCTGCCGATCACCGAGGGCGTCTGCCGCGTGCTCGAAGGCGTCTCGATCTCCGAGCTCGTCGGGTCGCTGATGCGTCGCGAACCGACGGAAGAATAGCATAAGACTTCGAAATTTGAAGTAGATTTTGACCGCAATTTGCGCATTATTCGGCTTCAAAACTTTCCAAAAATCGCTCCCAATTCTGCTGATTACGTGCTTTAACTCCCCGGATGCCGCGCGGCTGGCGCGGCACACACACGACCTGGGGAGGGTCTGGCATGAGAGCACGGGATTGGGGCCAACGTCGGACACGCGCTCTTGCGCGCTTGCTGTTTCTCGTCCCGCTGCTGACAGCGCTCCTCATCGGCATCCCAGCCGCTCAGGCGGACTACTCGGACGCCTTCACCCCGGCGCAGCAGGCGGAGATCAGGCAGATCAGCGACGGGTTGAAGACCTTCTCCGACAGCATGTCCGGTCTCAACACGGCGCTGAAGCTCTGGCAGCACGTCCGCTACGGCGAGCTCAACGCGGACGGCAGCGAGGACCTCCGGCTCGCGTCGATCTTCGCCGACTCGCTGAAGACGCGGATCGACTCGAACCCGATCTCGATCCATGCGCTCGAGCAGTCGCTCAACTTCACGCAGACGTACAGCGGCGTCCGCGTCGAGCTCGACACGGCGATCTCCCCCCACGCGCCGTCCAGCCCGACCGGTTACGACGTCGAGATGAAGATCGACGTCAGCCGCTCCGGAACCACTCCCCTCAAGTTCAAGCATCAGCAGATCGAGTTCGGCGGCGGCCAGCTCTCGACCGGCTTCCACCTCGCGACGGGCGACGTGACGGAGTCGAGCATCGACGACCGCACGCCGATCAAGTTCCACTTCGACCCGACGGCGCCCGTCGGGTCGCGGCTGTATCTCGACACGTCCGAAGGCGCGCCGGCGATCGAGGCGGCCGTCGAGGGCGACGCGGACTTCGACACGACGCCGTTCGACGTCAACGTCGGCTTCCTCCGCGCGTCGGTGACCGGGACGGCCGCGGGTGACGCGCGCTTCCGCGCGAGCCTGCAGGACCCGGACAACAGCGGCACGATCACCGAGACGGAATGGACGAACACCGCGGTCGCGGATCTCGTCGACGTCTCCTGCGTGAGCGCGAGCGCGAACCTCGACCTCGACTTGAGCGCGAAGCTGGTCGGCGACACCGGCGTGGCCATCGGCGGCGTCACCCAGGCCGCGACGATCGACCTCGACGACACGTCGGCGTGCCCGACGAACGACAATCCGCTCTCGGGCCTCGACACGCCGAACGTGCAGCTCCAGGACCTCGGCGACTTCAAGAACATCACGCTCGAGGACTTCCTGAACACGCTCGCCCAGCTCTCGTCGTCGCTCGACGCGATGGCGAACACGGGCCCCGCTGCCGTGGCGTTCCCGTTCCTCAAGCAGAAGCTCGGCGACTTCGTCGCGTTCAACCAGAAGCTGCGGAAGTTCCTCTACGACGTCGGCGTCTGCAACGACTGCCTCGATCCGACGAAGCCGATCAAGGTGGACATCCCGGAGACTGCGCTCGACCCGACGAACCCGAACAACATCGCGACGATCCAGCGCGTCCTGTCGAAGCTGGCGGAGACGCTGTTCGGCAGCGGGACCGCGGCGAACCTGAACAAGCTCGGTCTCGCCTACGACGAGGCGAACCGGCGCATCACCTTCGACATCAACGTCACGAAGACGCCGACGACGCACCCGGCGAGCCTCGACCTCGCGGCGGCGTTCCGTGACATCGGCCTGAACAACATCTCGCCGGGCTCGACGACGTCCGTCACGGTGACGCCCCAGTTCGCGCTGAAGCTGCCGGTCGCGATCGACGTCACGACGCCCGCGGATCCCGAAAACCCGCCGAACCTACTCGACCGGATCGCGATCCTCACCGGCGGCACCGGCCCCGAGATCACGGCCGATGCGCCCGTTTCGGCGAACCTCGATCTCGAGGCCAGCATCGGGTTCCTCGGCGTGAGCCTCAAGGACTCGGCGAGCGGCACCACCGAGGTGCCGATCCTCGCGCGCCGCGACGTGTCGCGGCCGATGTTCGCGATCGACCTCGCCGACGGCCCGAACAACGACGGGAAGCTCAAGGTGAGCGAGCTCTTCGACGTCCTGTCGGCGGCGTCGGGCGGCATCGGGTCGGTCATCGAGAACCAGTACGGCGTCTTCAACGCGACCGTCCCGCAGTTCACGCTCGCCGCCGAGGCGAAGCTGGCGACGGGGACGGTGCTCGCGAACTGCGACGTCAAGGTCGCGTGGGAGGACGTCGGCGTCGGAAAGCCCGACTTCACCTTCCCAGCCGCGGCCGGCGCGACCGAGGGCCACTGCTTCACCGACGAGCTTATGGCCTTCGACTTCGGGCTCGACGACGACCCGCAGAAGCTGTTCGGGAACATCATGGAGGCGCTCGGCAAGGTCGTCGACGAGCTCGACAAGCTCGCCGACACGGAGGAGGGCGCCGCGCTGCGCGAGGAGCTCCCGCTCCTCGGCAAGAGCGTCAAGGACGTCATCACCGAGTTCCGCGCGATGAAGACGAAGGTGGACGAGTTCGTCGCGCTCCCGTCGACGCTGCTCCAGCAGCTCCAGTGGGATCTGCGCGCCGCGATGGCCGAGGCGATCGGCGTCACGCCGTTGCCCGAGACGGCCTGTACCGACGCGGTCGACAACGACCTCGACGGGTTCGTGAACGACGGCTGCGTCGCCACGGGGAACCCCGAGATCGGCGACGCGTGCAAGGACAACAAGGACGAGAACACGATCGCCGGCACCGGAAACGACGTCGCGACCGACAACCGCGAGGGCGACGAGACGAGCGGCGGCCAGCCCGCCCCGGATGCGGCGAACGACGGCTGCCCGGCACGCGCGAACGGCTCGAGCATGCTGTCGATCGAGATCGAGCCGCAGGACGACAACGGAACGCCCGAGCTCACGACGGACGACACGGGCGTGCAGGTCATCTTCCGCCTCGGCTTCGGGATCTGCGGCGACAGGCCAGGGGCGGAGCCCGGCCACTGCACCGTCGTCAAGCCGCTCACGGTTCCGCTGAACCTCGACACCGAAGCGCTCGGCGGGCTCGTGCAGACGCAGGGCGCGGGTGCGTTGAACGTGTACTACGAGGCGCGCGCCGACCTGAACTTCGGCGTCGAGCTCCCGCGCGTCCGGCAGGCGCTGCGCGCGCCGGACCCGGACGACTCGCCGGAGAAGGCGGAGATCCAGACGATCCTTTCCTCGTCGCGGCAGTGCCTGCTCACGGGCGGCACCGAGGACTCGTGCGCGCCGGACTGGAACGCGATCAACACGAAGCTGGACAACTGGTACGACGCGAAGATCGCGCCGCTGATCGCGTCGGCGCAGGGCGACTCGGCCAACCTAGGGGAGATCAGGGAGGCCGTCACCGCAGCCATCTCGTTCGAGCGGCAGAAGCAGCTGCTCGGCCTCTCCCACGACGACTCCGCCGGCGTGCTGTCGACGACAGTGCCGGCGCTCATGAACGCCGGGAAGACGCGGTTCATCGACCCCGCGCTGAACGCGGCCAAGGCCGACGCGCTCTCACCGGAGGGCGCTGGCGTCGTCAACGACGTCCCGGCCGCCGCGGCCGCGATCACCCAGGCGATCGCGTTCGAGCGGCAGGCCCAGCTCCTCGGGATGAGCGAGGACGGCTCGAGCGTCCTCTCCGATATCACGGTGATCACGGACCGCGTGCGGCCCGAGGACGTTCACCTGATCCAAAAGGACACGCCTGGTTCGCCGGTGTCGCTGCCGATCGACCTGCCGGTCGTCGTCGGTTCGCCGAAGCTCTTCCTGCTCGACTCGACGGGGCTGAAGCTGAAGGTCGACTTCGGGGCGCGCGGCGTTTTGACGGCGAGCCTCGGCCAGCTCCAGGTGGGCGTCGGCACGACGGCCGTCGTCGCCGAGACGATCTGCGACGAGACGACCGCGCCGGGCGCCGACAGCGACTCGGACGGGACGATCAACGACGGTTGCCCGGCGGCCGCGCCCGCGTCGGGCGGCACGCCCGTCGCCGAGGGCGGCGGCACGGCCGAAGCGCCCGACGCGGCATGCGCCGACAGCCTCGACAACGACGGCGACGGCAAGTTCAACGACGGGTGCCCGGCGGTCGCGGACAAGGCGTTCGCGCAGCTCGGCGCCAGCTTCCGCCTGCGTAACGACGTCGGCACCGCCGGTGCCGAGGACCGAGTCGTCATCAGCTCGGCCGCTACGGCAGGGACAGAGCTCGTGAACTTCCTGACCGGGATGCTCCCGAACGACTTCTCCTTCGCGCCGAAGGACGAGGCCGGGGACCCGCTCAAGGTCACGTGCCCCGGTGACACGACGCTGTACGACGGCTGTGCATCCTTCCCGATCTACCTCGGCGCGAGCACGACGCCGCTCTGCCGCATCTCGTTCACGGCGCCCGACCTGATGGACCCGGAAGGTTGGGGCTTCAACGGGCTGTACAACGAGTCGGATCCGACGGACGCCTCGACGTGCGCCGGTGCGCTCACGGGCCGGGCTCTCGACTGGAGCGTCATCGTCCAGGGCATCGCGGCGCTGTCGCGCACCCTGCAGGCGACACTCGAGGGCGCGTCGTACAACGTGAAGATCCCCGTCATCGGCGAGGCGCTGGACGGCGGCGCGAAGATCGCGAAGACGTTCAACGACAACGTCGTCACTCCGCTCGCCGGCGACCCGTCCACGGATCCGGTGACGCCGGGCCTCGTGGACGCGCTCGCGGCCAAGCTCTACTACGGCCCGATCACGACGGAGATCCGGAGCTTCCTCTGGACGAACGTCCGGGCCAACGGGAACACGCTCTTCGTCGATTGGAACAACGACGGGACGACGAACGCGCAGGACATCACGTTCATCGGCCGCTGCAACGACACGCTCGACCCGACGCGCGAGGAAGAGGTGGACGACCCGGAGTCGGACGATCCCGAGGACACGATCACGATCACCGTCCCGAACGGTGACGGTGCCGCCGGTGACACGACGTGCCTCTCCGGCCCCGTCAGCGGACAGACCGGCGACGATTTCGACGCCGGCGGCCACGCGATCGGCCACATCAAGGACTTCCAGATCCGCGCCTCGCTCGGTCAGACGCTCGGCTCGGTGCAGTTCGGGAAGTTCGACATCGGCTTCCCGGGCCTCAAGCTCGAGTCGCACGAGAACTTCAACCTGCAGGTCGGCTGGCGCCTGGACCTCGCGCTCGGCATCGACCGCGACACCGGCTTCTACCTCGCAACCGACAAGCAGGCCCCAGGGCGGACGTCGGAGCTCACGGTGGGCGCGGATCTGAGCCTGCCGGGCGCGACGTTCAACAGCGACGACGAGATCCAGAGCCCGTCGTTCAGCGGCGAGCTCGCGTTCCTCAAGGTGAAGCTGGCGGACAACACGAGCGCCGGCGACCTCGACTTCAACCTCAAGGCCGGCCTCGAGGGCGGGAACCTGCGCACGCTGCACGACGCGCCGCACAAGGCAGCCACCGCGGCCGTCGACACGACGAGCGGCAACCTCAGCGGCTCCTACACCTACAAGGTCACGTACGTCGACCAGTACGCGGGTGAGGCTGCGGGCGAGTCGGCGCTCGGACCTGCGAGCGGCGCAGCGGCGCCGGCGAACCAGAAGGTCGCGCTGACGGGGATCCCGATCGGGCCCGCCGGCACGACCGCGCGGAAGATCTACCGCAGCAAGGACGGCGGTGCGTTCAAGCTCGTGACGACGCTGTCGAACAACACGGACACCTCGTACACCGACAACACGGGCGACGGGTCCGTCGGTGCGGACGCTCCCGCGGCGAGCACGCTGAAGCAGACGCGGCTCGAGCTGGCCGACCTGATGGAGATGCGCGACCCGACCGACCCGGCCGGGTTCAGCGTCGGCGTCGAGGGCGGGGTGCACCTCGATCTCCAGATCGACACCGTCCTCAGCCTGCCGGCGCTCTCGACCGATCCGGGGAGCCTCCCGTCGCTGCGCGTGCAGAACTTCAAGCTCGACTGGGTCTTCGGCGCCGGCGCGGGCAACGACGAGATGTCGGAGCTCTCCACCGACAGCACGCCGGCGATCGCCCTCAACGGCGTCCAGCTCGGCCTCGGCAAGTGGATGACGCAGTTCGTCCAGCCGATCGTGGCCGAGATCCAGAAGTACACGAAGCCGTTCCAGCCGGTCATCGACGCGGTCACGACGCCGCTACCGGTGCTCTCGGATCTGGCGGAGGCGCTCGGCTCCGAGCCGGTCACGGTGCTCTACCTGCTGAAGACGCAGCAGAGCCTCAACGGCCAGCCGGGCTCGCTCGACATGATCGATCGCCTGATCTACCTGATCAAGTTCATCAACCAGGTCAACGTCCCGCTGAACGGGAACGCGAACCTCTACGTCCCGATCGGCAACTTCCCGATCCTCGACGACGCGGCGCGCAACGGGATCGCCCCCGACCAGACCGAGTCGATCATGGGTGCTCCGGGCTCGCTCACCGGCGACGTCTTCGGCCAGCTGAACTCGGTCAGCAGCGGGATGCGGGACAAGATCGCCGAGGCGCAGACCTCGAAGGGCGGCTTCAGCTTCCCGGCCTTCCAGCAGCCGGTGCAGCTCGTCCAGTTCCTGCTCGGCAAGGAAGTGACGCTCGTCCAGTACGACACCGGCGTCCTCTCGAAGGAGGTCGCGTGGCAGTACAAGTACGGGCCGCCGATCTGGGTCGTCCCCGCGTCCGTCGGCATCACCGCGACGTTCGGTGTCGAGGGCCGCTTCATCATCGGCTACGACACGAAGGGGATCCGCGAGGCGTTCCGGATCTTCACCGACCGGAACGCGGACGGCACGCTCAACACGTCGAACGACGACGTCCTCGCGGCCGCGCCCGTGCTCTTCCAGGGCGTCTACGTGTCGGACATGGACATCACCGGCAAGAAGGACGTCGCCGAGATCCAGTTCCGGGCGAGCATCGTGCTGTTCGCGCAGCTCGACATCGTGATCGCCCAGGCGGGCGTCGACGGAGGCGTCTACGGCGAGCTCGGACTGAACCTCCACGACGGCCTCGGGAACCCACCGGCTCCTGGGACGGTCGACGGGAAGCTCCGGATCGACGAGATCGTGAGCCGGATCAAGAACCCGATCTGCCTCTTCGACACCGAGGGCTCGATCTACGCCAAGGCGCGGCTCTTCGCGACCGTCTCGCTGCCGTGGGGCAAGGAGACGATCTGGGAGCACACGCTCGGCAAGGGCGAGATCTACAGCCTTAACGGGCTCACCGCGGACTGCTTCAGGGAGGATCCGCCGGAGCTCGCGAAGATCGTCGGCGACCGGCTGGTCCTGCTCATGGGCTCGCAGGCGAGGCGCGACGACCGCGCGTTCAAGAAGGAGGCGACGAACGAGAAGTTCATCGTCCGCCAGCTGAACACGGCGGGGACGAAGTTCTCGGTGACGGCGTTCGGCCTGACGCAGGAGTTCCCGGCGAGCGGCTTCCACGCGAACCCGCTGTCGATCTTCGCGGACGGGGCCAGCGGCGGTGACACCGTCGACCTCCAGCCGGGCGGCACGCACTTCAAGGCCGACGGATCGGCCGTGCAGGAGACGGTGCCGTTCACACGGCCTGCCGTGGTCTGCGGCGGCCCCGGCGACGACACGCTCGCCGGCGGCGGAGCGAACGACACGCTCGTCGGCGACGGCGTCGAGTCGACGACGACGGCATACACCTGCGCCACGACCGAGGCCGGCGCGGACGGCGCCGACACGATCCTCGGCGGCGACGGGGCCGACACGATCCACGGATCCGGTGGCGCCGACGTCATCAAGGGCGACCTCGGCAACGATCCGACGCTGAACGGCGGCGGCGGCACCGACAACATCAGCGGCGGCTTCGGCGCCGACGGGATCAACGGCGGCGGCGAGGCCGACACGCTCGCCGGCGGCCCGGAGCTCGATCCGAACAGCACCCAGGCGATCGCGCAGTGCTCCGACGCCGCGGCGGCCAACACGCCATGCGTCGGCGCGAGCGACGTGATCGACACGATCCACGGCGGCCTCGGCAACGACCAGATCAACGGCGAGACCGGTGCCGACCAGCTCTACGGCGGCGACGACGCGGACACGATCCGCGGCACGATCGGCAACGACCACATCCGCGGCGAGGGCGGCAACGACCGGCTCTTCGGCGCGGAGGGCACCGACACGCTCGAGGGCGGCGCGCACGACGACGAGCTGATGGG
The DNA here is from genome assembly GCA_030446625.1 of Gaiellaceae bacterium. Classification (GTDB taxonomy): domain Bacteria; phylum Actinomycetota; class Thermoleophilia; order Gaiellales; family Gaiellaceae; genus JAUJMY01. The sequence continues at coordinate 14,849 of JAUJMY010000002.1, read as the reverse complement.
CGACGCGGGCCCGGCCACGCTCAAGGGCGGCTCTCAGACCGACGGGCTCGGCGGCGGTCGGGACGACACGACGCCCTCCGTCCTCGGCGACACGCTCGAGGGCGGATCCGGCGACGACTGGATGGCCGGCGACGAGGGCCTCCACGTCCGCAACACCGACGGCACCCGCAAGGAGGTCACGCTCGGCGGCACCTTCGCCGGGCGCGATCGCCTCTTCGGTGACGAGGGCGCAGACACGATGTGGGGCCAGGCCGGTGCCGACACGATGAACGGCGGCGGCGACGGCGACACCATGGTCGGCAGCCTCGCCAACGACACGATGAACGGCGAAGGCGTCACGGCCTCCGGCGCGGCGGCTGGAGGCACGGCCGGCGTCGACACGATGTTCGGCGACGAGGGCGAGGACGTCATGCACGGCGACGGCGGGAACGACGTCATGCGCGGCGGTGCCGAGCGCGACCAGATGGACGGCGACGCCAACAACGACGAGATGTACGGCGACCACGGGCCCGACGCGATGCGCGGCGGCACCGAGACCGACACGATGCGCGGCGGGATCGGGACCGACACGATGAACGGCAACGCCGGCGGCGACTTCATGTACGGCGAGGCCGACGTCGACACGATGTTCGGCGACGACGGCAACGACAAGATGGCCGGCGACGCCGCGGACGACGACATCGAGGGCAACGGCGGCGGCGACACGCTCGAGGGCGACGCCGGCCAGGACGACATCGTCGGCGGCACCGGTAACGGCACCGCGGGCGAGGCCGACGGCGGGGACACGATCCACGGCGGCGACGGCGTCACGCTCTACTCGAGCAACTGCGACACCGCGTCGTACACGACCGGGAACCTCCCGTACACGGCCGACTGCGACGTCATCGTCGGCGACAACGGGACGATCACGCGGTCGAACCCGGCGACGCAGCAGCCGGACAAGTCGGTGACGCGCAGCGTCTCCCTCAACGATCCGAACGCCGGAGGGAACGACACGATCTTCGGCGACGAGGCCAACGACCGCATCTACGGCGGCGGCGGCACCGACACGATCTGGGGCGACGACCAGGCCCGCACCGGCGATCTCTCGAACGCGACGTCGCAGGACGGCGACGACTACGTCGAGGGCAACGGCGGCACGGACACGATCCGCGGCGGCATCGGCCAGGACGACCTGATCGGCGGCACGTCGCAGGGCTCCGGCGACCAGGGCGACCTCGGCGACACGATGTACGGCGAGGCCGGTCCGGACGTCGTGCTCGGCGACAACGCGTCGATCACGCGGCCGGTCGGCACGGACGGCGAGTGGATCGAGCTGACGTTCGACGAGAGCACCGCGGGCGTCGTCAAGCGCACGTGGACGCTGCACGACGTCGCCGACACGTCGGCGGCGCAGGAGACGATCTCCAGCGGCGACGACACGATGGACGGCGGCGACGACTACGACCGCATGTACGGCCAGGGCGGCGGCGACACGATGACCGGCGGCAACGGCCAGGACTACATGGAGGGCAACTCGAACCCGGACACGCGCGTCGACCGCCTCGAGGGCCAGGAGGGCGCTGACGACCTCGTCGGCGGCACCGGCCCGATCAACGGCGACAGCGAGACGCAGGGCACCCAGGGTCGCCTCGACTCCGGCGACGAGCTCTTCGGCGGCCCGGGCTACGACGTGATGGCCGGCGACAACGCGCTGCTCGTCCGCACGCTGAACGGGGACGGGCAGTGGGAGCTCAACGGGTACAACGACGGCGTCGCGCACGCGACGCGCGTCCTCCTCGACGACGAGGGCGCGAGCCCGCACGCCGACACGAGCGGCCCTGACCGGATGGAGGGCGGGCCGGCCGACGACCTGATGTACGGCGGCGGCGCGTCCGACGTGATGCGGGGCGACTCCGGCGACGACGTCATGGAGGGCAACAACAACGACGCGGCTGACTCGGACGCGAACACCGAGGACGGCGACGTCATGCACGGGAACGGCCCGACGGCGCTCGCCGACGGCGAGTCCGACCAGGACGACATGTACGGCGGCACGGCGGAGGCCGGCAAGCTCGACGGCATCGACACGATGCACGGCGACGACCAGTACGACGTGATGCTCGGCGACAACGGCGACATCACGCGGCCGGTCGCGACGCTGGACGACCCGGACGGCACGGAGGGTGACTGGTACCTCGACACCTTCCGCACCGATGTGACGAAGGTCGTCCGCCGGATCACGACGCTCCACGATGTCGCCGACCAGACGGCCGCGCCGGATGCCGGCCTGAGCGGCGGCGACGTGATGAACGGCAACGCCGACTTCGACGTCATGTACGGCCAGGGCGGCAACGACCTGGTGCACGGCAACGACGGCGACGACCGGATCCAGGGCAACGCCAACGGCACGGGCAACGCGCCGACGACGGAGTTCGACGGCGACGTGCTGTACGGCGACGCCGGCCAGGACGACGTCATCGGCGGCACCGGCCGCACCACGTCGAACGACGCCGCGACGGCCGTCCCGGGGCGTCTCGACGGAGCCGACACGATCTACGGCGGCGACGGCGCCGCCGGCGTGACCGAGACGGACTACGACGTCCTGAGCGGTGACAATGCGACGGTCGACCGGCCTCGGCACGAGACGGCGGCCGACGGCATCGTCGCGGGCGAGTGGATGCTGAACAGCTTCAACAGCCCGGCGGTCGAGCGGTCGATCCGGCTGATCGACGTCGCGCTCGACTCGGCGGACGCGCCCGCGAGCACGAGTGGCGGGGACAAGCTCTACGGCGAAGCCAGCGACGACGTCGTCTTCGGTCAGGGTGGGAACGACACCGGCCGGGGCGGGGGCGGCGACGACTACGTCGAGGGCAACGCCGCCGACGACACGCTCTACGGCGACGGCGGCCAGGACGACCTCACCGGCGGCGGGTCGGCGAAGGACGGCGTGATCGCGAACCGCGACGGGGCGATGGCGGCCCGCGAGCGGATCACCACGCTCAACGTTGGCAACACGCTCCGCGACGGCAACGACACGATCTACGGCGACGACAACGACGCGGCGACGCCGGACGACGCCGACGTCATCGCGGGCGACAACGCGTCGCTGACGCGTCCCGTCGACACCGCGGGGCTCTGGAAGAAGGACACCCAGAACACGCAGGACGACGTGATCCGCGACGTCCAGCTCTTCGACGTCGACCACATCGGCGTGACCACGATCGCCGCGACGACGAGCGGTGCGGACGTCGTCATCGGCGAAGGCGGCCGTGACCTCCTCTTCGGCGGCGGCGCGGGCGACGATGTCTCCGGCGGCGGCGCGTTCGACTACATCGAGGGCAACCACGGCGGCGACACGCTCGAGGGCAACGCGGACGAGGACGACATGCTGGGCGGCAGCTCCGCCCAGAACGGCGACGTCTTCCAGGGTCCGCTCGCGCTCGACCTCGCCGACGGCGGCGACACGATGCGCGGCAACGTCGACGACGACGTCATGCTCGGCGACAACGGCACGATCACCCGCGCCAAGGGTGCGAGCGGGGCGTGGCTGAAGTTCGTCGGAGGCCGCGAGAGCTTCGACATCGTCGAGCGCACGACGACGATGGCGCAGAGGGCGGAGGCGGCCGGCGCGTTCGGCGACGACACGATGTCGGGCGGCGACGGCCACGACGACATGTACGGCGAGCTCGGGCACGACTACCTGCGCGGGCAAGGCCACGACGACGCGATCGTGGGCGACCTCGGCCTGATCACGAACAACCTCCTCGGGGACGCCCGCAACGACGACCCGGCGGCGCTCGACCAGACGATTCGGCCGAACGAGCCGTTCATCGCCGACAGCGCGTACGTCAGCGGCACGCTGTACCGCCTGACGAAGCTGTACGCACAGGGCCCGAGCGGCCACGGCGGCAACGACACGATCCTCGGCGGGACCGGGCGCGACAGCGTGCACGCCGGCAACGGCCACGACACGGCGAACGGCGACGAGCACGACGATCGCGTCTTCGGCGGCGACGGCGACGACGTCCTGTGGGGCGGCGCGAACCACGACCACCAGTACGGCGGTCACGGCCGCGACTACATCGACGTCCGGCCGAGCCAGGTCGTCGGCGGCGGCAGCCGCGGCGACAAGCCGACGGTGCCGGCGACGTGGGCGACCTACGGGAAGGACGACTTCCTCGGGATCGACTACATCTACGGCGGCTGGGACCAGGACGCGATGCAGGCCAACCAGAGCGAGCCGGGCCCGTCTCCGAACGGTGACCGCCTGCTCGACTGGGTCGGTGTCTACAACGCGTACTACCGCTGCGACGCCGCGTTCGGCGAGTACGTGATCACGCGCGACACGAGCCCGAGCCTGCAGGCCTACCTCGACCAGCAGGCCGCGGCGGACGGCGCGTTCGGACCGACGAGCAACAGCGTGAACTCCGGCTTCCGGGAGCTCGGCATGGTGCGCCGCGGGGACTACGCGGCGAACAACGCGCCGCGCCACCCGGACACGCCCGGCCACTTCACCTGCTCGACCGGTGCAACCGGCGGCACGGCCGGCGAGGAAGGAAAGCCCGACGTGACGCTCGAGTCGGCGGACATCGCGCTCTCGAAGGCGAAGATCGTCGAGGGCGACACGGTGACCGTGACCGCGACGATCAAGAACGTCGGCGACGCCGCTGCGGACGACGTCAACGTCCGCTTCTCGGACGGCGTCGCGCAGATCGGGGCGATCCAGAAGATCTCGCGGATCGCGGTCGGCGGTTCGGCGCAGATCTCGGTCGCGTGGAAGCCGACGGCCGCGGGCGGCGTCAACTACGACGAGATGATCGTCGTGAACGCCGACTACGGCACGGCGATCGCCGAGAAGAGCGAGGAGAACAACGTCGCGGCGCGGGTCGTCACCGTCTACGCGAACCGCGTCGCGAACGGCTCGTTCGAGGCGAGCTCCGGCGGCGGCTCGCCCGACGGCTGGACGGGTACGGGTGCCGTGGCGTACACGAGCAACGCCGACGGCACGAAGGCCGTGTCGGCGACGGGCGCGGATGCGTCGTGGCTGTCGAACGCGATCGCGGTGGCCGGCGGCACGTCCTACACGCTGGCGCTCCGCGCGTCGAGCTCCAACGCGTCGGTGTACGTCCAGGAGTACGACTCGGCCGGAGCCCTCGTCTCGACGACGAAGGCGCCGCTCGGCGGCACCTTCGCGGTCGGCGGCGCGACGGCGTCGATCCGGCTCAAGCTCGTCGGCGCTGCGGGATCGACCGCGACGACGTTCGACGACGTTCGCCTGACCGACTAGGCGCGACGTGGAGGGCGGGCCTCCGGGCCCGCCCTCTCGTCTACCGGCGGACGAGCCGGCGCGACCGCTCCGGGCGTTCGAGTAGGCTTCGCCCCCGCTGATGGGCGCCCGGAGCTTCGACTTCACGTCCGAGTCCGTCACCGAGGGCCACCCCGACAAGGTCGCCGACCAGGTCTCGGACGCCGTTCTCGACGCCGTGCTCGCGGACGACCCCGCCGGGCGCGTCGCCTGCGAGACGCTGATCACGACGGGCCTCGTCGTCGTCGCCGGCGAGATCACGACGGAGACGTACGTGGACATCCCGCGCCTCGTGCGCAAGAAGATCGGCGAGATCGGCTACACGCGCGCGAAGTTCGGCTTCGACGCCGAGACGTGCGGCGTGATCGTCGCGCTCGACGAGCAGTCGCCCGACATCGCGCAGGGCGTCGACGAGTCGTACGAGGTCCAGCACGGGGACGACGACCCGCTGGACCGCGTCGGCGCCGGCGACCAGGGCCTCATGTTCGGCTACGCGACGCGCGAGACGGACGAGCTGATGCCGCTCCCGATCATGCTCGCGCACCGGATCGCCAAGCGCCTGGCGGAGGTGCGGAGGGCCGACGTCCTGCCCTACCTGCGCCCGGACGGGAAGACGCAGGTCACGATCCGCTACGAGATCGACGAGCACGGGATCCAGCGGCCGGTGGAGATCGTGCGCGTCCTCATCTCGACGCAGCACCGCGACGAGCTCGACGTGGAGACGCTATTGAAGCCAGATCTCGCCGAGCACGTGCTGCGGCCGATGCTCCCGCACGACCTCTACGACGAGCGCCGGATCGACCACGACCGCGACTTCTTCTACGTGAATCCCACGGGGAAGTTCGTGATCGGCGGGCCGATGGGCGACACCGGTCTCACCGGGCGCAAGATCATCGTCGACACCTACGGCGGCGCGGCTCCGCACGGGGGCGGTGCGTTCTCGGGCAAGGACCCGACGAAGGTCGATCGCTCCGCCGCCTACGCCGCGCGCTACGTCGCGAAGAACGTCGTCGCGGCCGGGCTCGCGGACCGCTGCCAGATCCAGGTTGCGTACGCGATCGGCGTCGCGCACCCGATGTCAGTGCTCGTGGAGACGTTCGGGACGGAGGCGGCCGGGATGACGTCGCAGCGGATCGAGCAGCTCGTAGGCGAGCACTTCGACCTGCGGCCGGCGGCGATCCTCCGCGACCTCGACCTGCACCGGCCGATCTACGCGAAGACGGCGGCCTACGGGCACTTCGGCCGCGAGGACCGCGACTTCACGTGGGAGCGCACGGACAAGGCCGACGCTCTGCGCGCGGCCGCCGGGCTCGTGGATCCCGTTCCGGCCTAGCCTTCCTACGCCGCAGTTCTAGGCCGCGGGCCTGACGAAGAGGCCGGCGGCGGCTTTCTGCGCGACCGTCCGCTCGCCGCCGTCGACGGCGACGGTCATCGCGTCGCCGGGCGCCGCGCTGCGCACCTCGAGCTCCCGCCCCGGCTCCAGCCCCTGGTCGTAGAACCAGTGCAGGAGCTCGCCGTCGTGCTCCGCGAGGCGGACGATGGTCGCCTTCGTCCCGGGCTCGAGCTCCGCGAGCGGCGCGAGCTCGGGGTTCTCCGCCTGCTCGAAGGTCGTGTCGACCGGCCACCCGTGCGGGCAGCGCTCGGGGCCGCCGAGGCGCTCCGCGATGCGGTCGACCATCTCCTCGGAGAAGGTGTCGCCGAGCTCGTCCGCGTGCACGTGCGCCTCGGCGGCCGTGTAGCCCATGAAGTCCGTGAGCATCCGCTCGATGATCCGGTGCTTGCGGACTACCCGCTCCGCGCGCGCGAGGCCGTCCTCTGTGAGGAGCGCCTCCTTGTGCTCGCCGCGCTCGATCAGTCCCTCCGCTTCGAGCCGCTTCAGCATCTCGCCTGCCGAGGCCCGCGAGACGCCCAGCATCTCGGCGACTCGAGCGGCGAGCGTGGGGGAGCCGGGCGCCTGCGGCCGGTACTCGCCGATCGGGAACGCGAGGAAGTAGATCGTCTCGAGGTACTCGTCGATCGAATGCCCCTGCGCCACGAACGCCACTCTATCCCGGCGCCCCGACCTCCCACGCGCGCCGCGCCGCGAGCGCGTAGACGAACGGCGCCGAGACGGCGATCAGCAGCAGCGCCTCGGGGGCCGCGTCCGAGTACGCCGCGAACGAGGTCGCCTCCCAGATCTCCGTCGCGAGCGTCTCGAAGCCGATCGGGCGCAGCAGCAGCGTCGCCGGCAGCTCCTTCATCGCGCTCAGGAAGACGAGCGCGGCACCCGCGAGCAGCCCGGGCCGGATCAGCGGCCCCGTGACGCTGAGGAGGACGCCGAGCGGTCGTCGTCCGAGTCCGCGAGCCGCGTCCTCGAGGCGCGGGTTCACGTTCTGGAGCGCGGCACTGATCGCGGCGAGCGCCTCCGGCAGGAAGCGGACGACGTAGGCGAAGACGAGCAGCGCGAGCGTCTGGTAGAGCGGCCCCCCGTAGCGCGCCGCGAAGAAGACGAGCGAGAGCGCGATCACGATCCCCGGCAGCGCGTTCGACGAGTACGAGACGCGCTCGAGCGCGCGCGTCCACAGCCTCGGGTGCCGCCGCGAGAGAATCGCGACGGGCAGGACCGCGACGACGGCGACGACGGCGGCAAGGAGCGCCGCGAGGAGCGAGTTCGCCGCCGCGCGCCACGCGATCTCCACCGGCTGCCCGAGCGGAACGACGCGCGCGGCCCAGTAGCACAGGACACCGACGGGGAGCGCGAGGAAGAGCCCCGTCACGAGCGTGCAGAACCCGAGCGCGGGCCAGCGCCATCCCCCGAGCGGGATCCGCGCGGGTGGGCGCGCGCCCCCCGCGGCCGAGCGGTGGAAGCGGGAGCCGGAGCGCGCGCGCGACTCGAGCAGGAGCACGAGCGCCGTCAGCGCGACGAGCACGAGCCCCAGCACGGCCGCGGAGTCGCGGTCGAAGAGCGCCTGGTACTGGAGGTACACCGCGCGCGTCAGCGCGGGGTACTGCATCAGCGAGACCGCGCCGAAGTCGGACAGCGCGTAGAGCGCCACGAGCAGGCTCCCGGCCGCGAGCGAGGGGCGCAGCGCCGGAAGCGTCACGCGCCGGAACGCGCCCCAGCGCGACTCCCCGAGCACGCGCGCCGCGTCCTCGAGCGCCGGGTCGAGCGTGCGCAGCGCCGCGAGCACCAGCAGGAAGACGTACGGATACGTCGAGAGCGTCAGCGCGAGGACGGCGCCGGGGAACCCGTAGATCTCGGGCAGCCGCTCCACGCCCAGCGGCCCCTCGAGCGCGCCCTGCAGCAGCCCCCGCGGCCCCAGCGCCCCGAGGAGCGCGAGCGCCGCGACATAGCTGGGGATCACGAGCGGCAGCGCGCCCGCCACCGCCCACGCACGGCGCCCGGGGAGGTCCGTCCGCGCCACGAGCCAGGCCAGGGGAACCGCGACGGCGGCCGCTGCCGCGACCACGGAGAGGACGAGCAGCATCGTCCGCGCCACGAGCTCGAGTGTCGCCCGCGGAGCGAGCACGCCCCACGCCTCCGACCCGGGAGCGCCCGCGCGGAGCACGAGGTAGACGAGCGGGAGCAGGACGGCCGCGCCCGTGACGAGCGCGGGCGCGGCCAGGAGCAGCGGGAGTCGTGGCGCGCGCGCGCGCGGCGTTCGCGCCACGCGGGCCGTCACCTCGTGTAGCCGACCTCGTTCAGCAGCACGAGCGTGCGCTCGAGCCCGCGGCCGAGCGCGCCCAGGCTTATCTTCGGCCCCTGGATGTTCGTGAGGCCCGGCAGGCCCGTGCGCGGCTTGACGCCGCGGACGAGCGGATACTCCGCGCGGCCGGGGCTCTGCGCGAAGAACCGCTGCGCCTCCTTCGTGAGGAGGAAGTCGACGAAGCGCTGAGCGGCGCGCGGCTGCTTCGTCGTCGTCACGACGCCGACGCCGGCCACGTTGACGAGCGCGCCGGGGTCACGGCGGCCGAGGAAGTGGTTCTTGATCGGCGCCTCCGGAACCTGCTCCTTGTGCTGGTAGAGGTAGTAGTGGTTCACGAACCCAACCTCGATCTCGCGGCTCGCGACGGCGGCTACGACCTGGGCGTTCCGCGCGTAGAACTTCGCGCCGTTCGCCTTGATCCGCGTCAGCCATTCGCGGGTCCGCGCCTCGCCGGCGCTGAGGCGCATCGCGGTCACGAACGCCTGGAAGGAGGCGTTCGTCGGCGGGAGCCCGATCTTCCCGCGCCAGCGCGCTGCGGTGTAGCCCCAGATCGTCTTCGGGAGCGCGTTCCGCGTCAGGACCTCCGAGTTGTAGACGACGACGCGCGCGCGGCCCGTGACGCCGACCCACCGCTTGCCCGGCGCCCGGAAGCGTGCGAAGACCTTGCCGAGCGTCCGCTGCGGAAGCACGCGCAGCTGTCCCTTCGACGCGACCGCGCCGAGCGCGCCCGCGTCCTGGGCGAAGAAGATGTCGGCGGGGCTGTTGCGGCCCTCCTCGAGCAGTGTCGCCGCGAGCTCGGCGCTGTCTGCGTAGCGGACCTTCAACTGGATCCCCGTGACGTGCGTGAACCGCTCGAGGAGCGGCTTGACGACGAGCTCGTCGCGCCCCGAGTAGTGCGTGAGAGTCTCGCGGCTCTGCGCCTCCGAGCCCGAGGCGACCACCGCGAGCGCGCCTGCTGCGACCACCGCGACGGTCACGAGCAGCACGAGCTTCTTCACCAGCCGTTCCTCCTCTCTGTCAGGTCCGCCTTACCGAGCGTGAGACTAGCTGTAAGGCACGCCTTACAGCAAGGAGGACCGCTACGAGAAGACCGGCACGGCGCTCGCGTGCGCCCGCACCGTCACGCGGTCGCCGAGCGCGACCAACTCCGTGGACGGCCGGTGCGAGACAAGCGTCGTCCCGTCGGCGAGCCGGACGCGGTAGAAGACGTCGTGGCCGCGGAACTCCCGCGCGACGACCTCGGCCGTGCCTTCCGCGTCGGGGCGGAGCTCGAGCAGCTCGGGGCGGATCAGGACGTCGACGTCGGTCGCGCCGTTGCGCCCCGTGACCGGGAACCGGCCGAGCAGCGTCTCGACGAGCTCGCCGTCGAGCCGTCCACGAACGAAGTTTCCGGCTCCTGCGAACTCCGCGGCCCAGCGGTCGGCCGGCCGGAGGTACACGTCTTCCGGAGTGCCCGCCTGCACGATCGTGCCCTCGAGCATCAGGGCGACACGGTCCGCGAGCGAGAACGCCTCCTCCCGGTCGTGCGTCACGAGGAGGACGGTCACGCCGGCGACGCGCAAGATCTGCGCGAGCTCGTCGCGCATCGCGTGCCGGCGCAGCGGGTCGATGTTGCTCCACGGCTCGTCGAGCAGGACGACCGACGGCTCGGGCGCGAGCGCGCGCGCGAGCGCGACGCGCTGCTGCTGCCCGCCGGACAGCTCGTGCGGGTACCTCTTGTCGAGCCCGGCGAGGCCGACGAGCTCGAGCGCCTCCGCCACGCGCCTCCGCCGCTCGCGCCGCGCGACGCCGAAGCTGACGTTCTCGGCGACGGTCAGGAAGGGGAAGAGGGCGTAGTCCTGGAAGACCATGCCGATCCGCCGCCGCTCGGGCGGCACGCAGACGGTCCGGCCCGCGACGGGCACGTCGGCGACGCGGATCTCGCCGGTGTCCGGAGACTCGAATCCGGCGATCAGGCGCAGGAGCGTCGTCTTCCCGCAGCCGGACGGGCCGAGCAGGGCGACGAACTCGCCGCGCTCGACGCACAGCTCGGCGCGCTCCACCGCGATCGTCTCCCCGAACGCCTTGCCGACGCCGTGGACGCAGATCATGCCGCACGCCATGTAAGGCTGACCTTACAGCACGTGCGGGCGGCATCGCCGGCTAGCGCGTCGCGCGGATCACGACGAGATCGCGCACCGACCAGAGGAGCTCCGGCTCGAGCCCGGCGCCTCGCAGCCAGGCGAGCTGGTCGGCCGCCGTGTCGGGGAGGTCGACGACCCAGTCGATCTCGATCGCCGCATCCTCCGGCGTCTCGGGCACGACCACGTCGCCGAGGACGAACCGCCCGCCCTCGCTCAGCACGGACGCGACGCGCCGGAAGAGGTCCTGCTTGCCCGCCGCATCGAGGTGGTGGACGACGAGCGCGGAGACGACGAGGTCGAACGGCCCGTCGGGCAGCAGATCCTCGAGGCGACTCCGGCGGATGTCCGCTCCTGGCAGCGCTCGGCGCGCACGCTCGAGCATCGCCTCGTTCGCGTCGAGCGCGGTCCAGCGCGCGGCCGGGTGCCGGGCGAGGATCCCCCGCGCCGTCTCGCCTGTGCCGACTCCGAGCTCGAGCGCGTCCCGAACCTCGAGCCCGTCGGTCGCGGCGACGACCTGCTCCTGGAGCGCGACGTACCCGGGGATCTCCGTCAGCATCGTCTGGAGGTAGCTCTCGGGATCCCAGTCGACGTCGACCACGGCCCGACCTTACCGGTGACTACGCTGGCCGCCCGTGCCGTACGCGTCCGTCTACCCGCTGCTGACGACGCGGGCGGTCGCCGAGCCGTACACATACGAGGTGCCGGACGGCGTCGAGCGGGGTGCGGTCGTGCAGATCCGCTTCGGCGGCGCGCGCCGGCGCGGCGTCGTCGTGGCGCTCGAGGACGAGCCTCCGGAAGGCGTTCGCGTGTCCGCGATCGAGCGCGTGCTCGAGGAGCTGCCGCCTCCGCTCGTGGATCTCGCGCTCTGGCTCGCCGTGTACTACGGGTCGACGACGGGCCGCGCGCTCGCGCTCGTCGCCCCGCCGCAACGCCGCAGGCGCGCGGAGCGCCCCGCACCCGCCGCGCGCGAGGCGCTCGCCGGCGAGGCTCCGCCGGGCACGCTCAGCGCGACCCAGCGCGCCGCCGTGGACCGGGTGGTCGGCGCGCTCGACGCGGGCGCCGGCGGGGCCTTCCTCCTCCAGGGCGCGACCGGCAGCGGGAAGACGGAGGTCTACCTCCAGGTCTGCGGCGCCGCCCTCGAGCGCGGGCTCGGCGCGATCGTGCTCGTGCCCGAGATCGCGCTGACCCCGCAGACCGTGGGCCGCTTCGCCGCGCGCTTCGGCGACTCCGTCGCGCTCCTGCACTCGTCGCTCGGCGAGGCGGAGCGGCGCGACGAGCGCGTGCGGATCGCGACGGGCGCGGCGCGCGTCGTCGTCGGGGCCCGCTCGGCGATCTTCGCGCCCGTGCACGGCCTCGGCGTCGTCTGCGTCGACGAGGAGCACGACGCGTCGTACAAGCAGGAGTCGGATCCGCGCTACGACGCGCGCACGGTCGCCGCGAAGCGGGCCGCGCTCGAGCGCGCGGTGGCCGTCTTCGGGAGCGCCACGCCGCGGCCCGAGAGCTGGGCGCGGCTCGAGCGGCTCGAGCTCGGCGCGCGCCTCGCGGGGCCGCTGCCCGCGGTGCGCGTCGTCGACCTGAGGCGCGAGGCGGGGTTCCCGCTCTCGGCGCCGCTCCTCGCCGAGCTCGGCGCGGTCGCGGAGCGCGGCGGGAAGGCGATCCTGCTCCTGAACCGGCGCGGCGTCGCGCCGGCGCTGCACTGCCGCGCGTGCGGGCTGACGCTGCGCTGCCCGAACTGCGACGTCTCGCTCGTGCTCCACCCGGGCGCGCTGCGCTGTCACCACTGCGGGCACGCCGAGACGGCGCCGGAGACGTGCCCTGCCTGCGGATCGGCCGAGCTCGTCCGGCTGGGCGCCGGGACGCAGCGGCTCGAGCGCGAGCTCGCGCGGCGCGTCCCGGAGCTCGAGCGGATCCGCCTCGACGCCGACGCCGCCGCCCGCCCAGGAGCGCTCGCCGCGGCGCTCGGCCGCTTCGCGCAGACGGACCGCTCCGTCCTCGTCGGAACGCAGATGGTCGCCAAGGGCCACCACTTCGCGGGCGTCGCGCTCGCGGCGGTCGTCGACGCCGACACGGGCCTCGGGCTGCCCGACTTCCGGGCCGAGGAGCGGACCTTCCAGCTCGTGACGCAGCTCGCGGGGCGCAGCGGCCGCGACGCGCCGGGGCGCGTGCTCGTGCAGAGCTTCGAGCCCGACTCCCGCGCTCTGCGCTTCGCGGCGCGGCACGACGTCGCCGGCTTCATGGCCGGTGAGCTCGAGCGGCGGCGCGCGCTCGGGTACCCGCCGTTCCGGCACCTCGTCCGCATCCTCGTCTCGGGACCCGACCCGGACCGCCCGCTCCAGGCGCTCGCCGAGCTGCGCGCGCGCCTCGAGCCCGTCGGCGGCGAGCTCCTCGGCCCGGCGCCGGTGCTCCGCCTGCGGAACCGGCACCGCGCGCAGCTCGTCGCGAAGACGGAGCACCCGCGCCGGATCGCCGCGAGGGCGGGACAGCTGCTCGCGGCCGCGGCGCCGGCGATGCGGCGCGCGGGCCTCGCCGCCGTCGTCGACGTAGACCCGCAGAGCCTGTGATGCCCGTCGTCCGGCACGAGACGCTGATCGTCGCGCCTCGCGAGCGTGTGTTCGACCTCGCGCGCAGCATCGACGTCCACGTCGCGTCGATGGGGAGGTACGGCGAGACGGCCGTTGCGGGAGTGACGTCCGGCCTCATCGGCGCGGCCGAGGAGGTCACGTGGCGCGCGCGGCACTTCGGCGTCCCGCTGACGCTCACCTCGCGGATCACGCGCTTCGAGCCGCCGCGCTACTTCCGCGACTCGATGGTGCGGGGACCGTTCGCGCGGTTCGACCACGACCACCACTTCGACGAGCGCGACGGTGCGACGCTCATGCTCGACGTCTTCGACTACACGTCGCCGCTCGGCGCCGTCGCCCGCCTCGCCGATCGCGTGTGGCTCAGCCGCTACGTCGACCGCCTTCTCGGGGAGCGCGCCGCGGCGATCAAGGAAGCGGCCGAGGCGCCGGGCGCGGCTCTCTAGACTGAGGCCGTGGCCGACGAAGCCGGCGAGATTCGCCGAGACGAGCTCGATCCGGAGGCCGCCGCGCGGCGGCGCGCGGCGCTCGCGCAGATCCGCCAGTACGGCGACCCGGTGTTGCGGATGACCGCGCGCGGGGTCGACGAGTTCGACGACGACCTCGTCCGGCTCACGGAGCGGATGAAGCGGCTCATGGTCGATGCGCATGGCGTCGGCCTCGCCGGAACGCAGGTCGGGATCCTCCGCCGCGTGCTCGTCTTCCAGCCGGCGGACGACGAGGAGCCGCGCGCGCTCGTGAACCCGCAGATCGTCGACCGCAGTCGCGACACGGCGGTCGAGGAGGAGGGGTGCCTCTCGCTCCAGGGCGTGCTCGCGCCCGTCGAGCGGCACGTCCGCGTCGCCGTCGAGGCGCGGGACGAGCGCGGGGAGGACGTGCGGCTCGAGCTGCGCGACCACGCGGCGCGCGTGCTCCAGCACGAGATCGACCACCTCGACGGCGTGCTGATCCTCGACCGCACGTCGCCGGAGAGCCGCCGCGACGCGCTCGCGGTCCTCCGGCCGCAGCCGGTCCTCGGCCCGATCGCGTAGGCGTGGAGCTCGGCGTCGCGGCGACGGCGCCGACGGCCGCCCCCGGGCTGAGACGGATGGCCGCGCGGCCCGACGGGGGGGTGGGGTTTTCGCGGCCCGGAGCGCCGCCCGGGCGGGGCCGGGGCCCCGCCGCGCCCCCCGCG
>JAUJMY010000023.1 GCA_030446625.1 Gaiellaceae bacterium | reverse complement strand
GGTGGCCCGTTTCTCCGCCCACCGGCTGCGCGCGGCGCCGTACGATCTTCATCCCGGTGTACTCGTGGGGGTTGTGCGCCGCGGTGACGCAGATGCCGCCGTCGCGGCCGAGCTCGCCGACCGCGATTTAGAGCATCTCCGTGCCGACCTTTCCCAGTTCGAGCACCTCGACGCGGGCGTCGGCCGCGCCGTCGATCGTCGCGCGCGCGATCGCCGGCGACGACACCCGCATGTCGCGGCCGACGGCGATCCGGCGGGGCTCGAACTGCGCCGCGTACGCGCGCCCGATCGCGTACGCGCCCTCCTCGTCGAGCTCGGACGGATACAGGCCGCGGACGTCGTACGCCTTGAAGACCTTCGGGTCGAGCATCGCCGGATGCTAACGGGGCCGCCCGCGGCGCCCGCGCGGCGGCTGCGCCGGAGGGTCGCGCTCGTACAATTGGGTGCATGGAGCGGAAGCTGGCGACGGTGCTCTTCGCCGACCTCGTCGACTCGACGGGGCTCGTCGCGGCGACGGATCCGGAGGTCGTCCGCCGGCGCGTGACGCGCTTCTTCGAGCAGGTCTCGCGCTGCATCGAGATGCACGGCGGCACCGTCGAGAAGTTCGCGGGCGACGCCGTCATGGCCGCGTTCGGGATCCCGCGCGCACACGAGGACGACGGCGAGCGCGCGCTGCGGGCGGCGCTCGCGATCGTCCAGCACACACGCGAGCTCGGCCTCGAGGTGCGCGTCGGCGTCGAGGCAGGCGAGGTGGTCGCGGACGACAGCGACTCGACGTTCGCGACCGGCGAGGCCGTGAACGTCGCGGCGCGCCTCCAGCAGGCGGCCGCGCCCGGAGAGATCCTGGTCGGGCCGTCGGCGCGGCGGCTCGCCCTCGGGGTGGTCGAGTTCGAGGACGCGGGGCCACGAGAGCTGCGCGGGCGGACGGGCGCGCTGCCGGCGTGGACGGCCGTCGGTGTGCGCGACGGCGGCCGCCCGCTGTCCAGCCTCCAGGCGCCGCTCGTCGGTCGCGACACCGAGCTCGACCTGCTCCAGAACACGTACGAGCGCGCCGTCCGCGCGCGTCGCCCACACCTCTTCACGATCTACGGCGAGCCCGGCGTCGGGAAGAGCCGCCTCGCACGCGAGTTCGTCGCGAGCGTCGAGGGCGCGACCGTCCTCTCCGGGCGCTGCCTGCCGTACGGCGAGGGCGTCACCTACTGGTCGCTCGCCGAGATGGTGAAGGCGGCCGCGGGCATCTCCGACGACGATCCCACCGCCGCCGCACACGAGAAGCTGCTCGTCTGCTGCGAGGACGAGGCCGTCGCCGCCCTGCTCGCGCTCGCCGCGGGCGTGCTCGACGCGGTCGAGGGAGAGCGGGGGCAGCAGGAGATCGCCTGGGCGGCGCGCGAGTGGGCGGAGCAGCTCGCTGCGGCGCAGCCGCTCGTGCTCGTGTTCGAGGACATCCACTGGGCCGAGGAGCCGATGCTCGAGCTGATCGAGCACCTCGCGTCGTCCGTGCGCGAGGCCCCGCTGCTGATCCTGTGCCTCGCCCGGCCGGAGCTCCTCGACGTGCGCCCGTCCTGGGGCGGAGGCCGCGTTCGCGCGACCGCAATCGAGCTCGAGCCGCTCGTGCGCGAGGAGAGCGAGGAGCTCGTGGACGCGCTGCTCAGCGACGAGCCGCTCGCGCGGGAGATCCGCTCCGCGCTCCTCGACAAGACGGAGGGGAACCCGCTCTTCGTCGAGGAGACGATCCGGATGGTGAGCGAGGAGAACGGGAACGGCGGCGTCAGGATCCCCGACACGCTCCAGGCGCTGATCGCGGCGCGCATCGACCGGCTCCCGCTCGCGGAGAAGCTCCTCCTCCAGCGCGCGGCGGTGATCGGGCGCGTGTTCTGGACAGGGGCGGTCAAGCACCTCTCTCCCGACGTCGACCAACCCGAGGAGCTCCTCGACGACCTCCAGACGCGCGACTTCCTGCTCCGCGAGTCGCGCTCGACGATCTCGGGCGAGCGGGCGCTGCGCTTCAAGCACGTGCTGATCCGCGAGGTCGCGTACGCGGGCGTCTCGAAGCTGGCGCGGGCGGAGTACCACGCGCGCTTCGCGGAGTGGCTCCGGGAGCGCGCCGGCGAGGAGCTGCTCGAGATCCGCGCGTACCACCTCGACCAGGCGGCCGCGCTGCTCGCCGAGCTCGACGGAGCTCCGCCGCCCGAGCTCGCGACGGAGGCCGCCGCGGCGCTCGACGCGGCCGGTCGGCGCGCGCTCGGCCGCGAGGCCTTCCGGACGGCGCGAAGGCTCTTCCTGCGTGCGGTGGAGCTGGAGCCGACGCTCGAGCGCCGGTATCTCGCTGCGCGCGCAGCGTGGCGCCTCGCCGATCTGCCCGCGATGTCGGCGGAGATGGAGATCGTGCGCGCGGCCGCCGACGGCGCGACGGAGAGCCGGATCCACGGGCGCGCGCTCACGGCCCTCGCCGAGGTGGCGCTCTATCAGCGCGCCGACGTGCCGCGCGCCCTCGAGCTGATCGAGCACGCGCTCGCCGTCCTCGCCGACGAGCCCGATCCGCAGGCGCGCTTCGAGGCGCTGATGGTGCGCGCGCACGTCGCCCAGTGGCTCGGCGACACGGTCGCCGGGCAGCGCTTCCTGATGGACGCGCGCGACGTGGCGCAGGCGGCCGACCGGAAGGACCTCGAGACGGCCGCGACGCACGTGCTCGCGTCGACGGCGGTCCTGCGCCTCGAGCTCGAGCGTGCCGAGCCGCTCGTCGCGCGCGGGCTCGAGCTCGCAGACGAGAGCGGGAGCATCCTGGCGCGCGCGGCGGCGCTTCAGACGCGTGCCCAGCTCGACCGCGTGGGCGGGAGGGACGACGACGCCGCGGCGGGTTTCGAGGAGGCGCACGCGTTGTTCGTCGAGGTCGGCTACGCGTCCGGGACCGCCAACACGCTGATCCAGCTCGGGCGGGTCGCCCGCCGGCGCGGCGACGTCGCGCGCGCGGAGGCGAGCTTCCGGGACGCGATCCGCATCCTCAAGCCGCTCGGGGAGCGAGGCTTCCTCTGCGAGGCGCAGCGATCACTCGCCGAGGTGCTGGCCGTCCAGGGGAAGCTCGAGGAGGCCGAGCGCTACGCACTCGAGGCGCGGGAGACCGTGGGCCCGGAGGACAGGGTGTCGCTCGCGACGACGCTGCTCGCGCTGGGAGCGGTCCGCGCGGCGCAGGGGCGCGACGAGGAGGCCGAGCTGCTGATGCGCGACGCCGTGGCGGGGCTGGCGCAGCTCGAGTACCGCGCAGCCGAGGTGGAGGCCCTCGAGGCGCTCGCTCAGTTCCTGCGCGAGCGCGGCCGCGACGACGTCGCCGACGTGGAGACGCGCCTCGCCGAGCTCGTCGCGCTCGCACCCGCGTACAGCACGCTCGCAATCGCCTGATTCGACTCCTTCGGCGTCCCCGGGCGACGGTCAAGGCGCAGCAGTCGCGTCCAGGAGCTAGAGCAAGGGCGACGCTTTGCCGCATCCGCCGCGCGCTTTCGAAGACGGCAGAAGTGTCGGTGGCGCTGCGGTCGTCGCCCGCCGGCCGCCGCCGAGCATCTCGCCCGACTCCCAGAAGGCGGCGAGCGGGGTACCACTCGCGGCCTTAACATCGGGCGGAATGAACGAAGACGGCTGCGTCGTCACGCTGCGCGGCGAGTCTGGCGACGCCGCGCGAACCTTCCCCCCGGTCGGTACTTCGCCTCTCAGAGCGCGCTCTTTGACGCAGGCGCGGACATAGTGGATGAGAATTTGTACGTCTTGGAGACCGAGGACGGTGGTGCGGCGCAGATCGTCGCCGACGTTGATGCCGGATGGCGCGGCTGGACGTTCTACGTGCACGAACTGACGCCCAAAATCGCGGACGCGATCCTCCGTATCGCCCGAGACGGCGCCCTCACAGTTCGTTTCGCCAATCCCTCCTAGGAGGGTTTGACGAAACAGCCGCTGTGCCGCCGCCGCACGCTGGACGGCGCGATGCTGCGTCCTCGGTCGTCCCCGTATCACTGATACGCGGACTCCCTGCGTCCTTGCCTCGCACCCGCCCGGCGCACGGCTGCGACGAGGACCGTTCCGCCAAACCCTCCTAGGCTGCCTCCTCAGCAGGGCGATGCCGACCCGTTTTGATCTCGCTGCTGCGTACCCCCGTCATCCCGGCGCGCGTCCGTCGTTCGATCTGGAGTGGCCACACGTCGAGGGGTACCGCGCGCTCTACCGAATCGCGTTCCAGTCGACGCCGGTAAACAGGACTGCCGGACCAAATCGCGCGGATTCCTTCTGCGAAGCGCCCGCTCGGCGTCGGTGGCGGAAGCGAAGGGGCGGGCACGGTGACCACGCAGGTCACGTCGTCTTCAAGATTCCGGACATCACCCAGACCCAGTACGCGAGCGTCATCGCGCCGAGCGCCGCTGCTGCGGTCCCGATGCGGGCGTGGCGCGACGGCAAGACGAGCAGCCCTACGACGACTGCGATCAATGCCGAAAGGATGCTGATCCAGCCGAGCGGACCGAGCAGCTCCCTCCAGTCACTGCCAGAACCGGCCCGCACAACAGCGTCATACGCAGCTGCGGCAAGTGCAGCAGTGACTCCCGCACCTGTCGCCGCGACGGAAGCCGCCTTCCACACCGGTTGTCGAAGCGGGTGACCGTCAGCGGTGTCGGTGTCGACGTCGGCCTTGGTCGGCATCGCGTTGGCAGTACCCGCGCCGCGCAATCTCAGCCGCGCCCCGGCGGCTACTTCGGCCGCTCTAGTCGGCGCTCAAGCTCCTGGGAGCGTCACGGACTTGCGGTTCAGCTTCTTGTCCTTGCGGAGCCGCCGTGTGCGTGTGCTCGTCGGCCATCTCTCCTCCTCCGGTTCGGCCAGGCGTCGTTGCCCGCGCCGCGAACACAGTTAGCTCTGAACGGCCGGAGACGCCAGTATCGTTCGGGGTCGGCTTGAGCGGCATCCTTGTTGCGGTTGCAGCGCTCGGACTAATGGCGGGCGTGGCCGCGTTCTTCGCTGAACCGCCCATCGTCCCGGCGCTCGTCGGGTTCGGAATCGCTGCTGCGGCGGGTCTGCTCGGCGCTTTCGCTGGCGGCAAGGAGAGGGGGCTGCGCGCGGCGGGTGGCGTCGTCGGTGCTCTTGGCGTGCTCGCGCTTGCCTTCACGCTCTTGCTGATGCAGAGCGCGTAGCGTGTGCGTCGCCGTGCGCTAGGCCGTGCGACGACGGCGGGTCGCCCATCTGACGCCTCCGCCGACGACGAGGCCAACGATCCAACCAGCGGCGTTGAGAGGAACCGACAGAACGAACAGGATCGGAACGTCGTTGCCGAGGAACTCGGTGCACTCTCCGCACACGCCGTAGTCGTCTCCAAACTCTCCGGCCGCGAGGTAGACGCTGTAGAGCGCGAGCAGCGCAACTCCCGCGACGCCCACGCCGAGGAGTGCCCGCTTCGTCGCGCCGAAGATCAACACGAGCCCGAGAGCAATGACGGCACCTGCGCCGCCCAAGAGCATGAAGAGGAGGATGGTCTCCACGGACGCGTTCTTCGGCTGAATGTGTGCTTACCCGCTCACGGACGCGGTACTCACGCTGCTTCCAACGCGATAGAGCAGTACTGCGCGTCGGAGCGCGTGGTGAAGCAGCCGACCTAGAGCCGAAGCAGCAACGAGAGCTAAGCGGCGGCAGCCGCTCAGCTCTCGTGAAGGAGGGCAGCCGCGGAGCGGTGGGCGAGTTAGGCGACGCGCGCTACGAGCGCCGCCCGAATCGCCTGGTGGCTCTCCTCGTCGGGAGACTCGGTGATCACCGTCGCGGGACGCTCGAACCGAGCGAGCGCCTCCGCAAGCGGCTCGGCCCGCAGCGTGCCCTCGCCGTAGGGTAGGTGCTTCGTCTCGTTCCGGTTCGCGAACGCGATGTCGGAGAAGTGGACGTGGAAGGGGGCGCCGTCCTCGAGCACCTCGTCCGCGACCTCGAGCACGCTCGCGAACGCCTCCACGCCGGTGAAGCCGCCGTCGGTGACGGCGTGGAGGTGCGCGAAGTCGAGAACGGGGCGGACCCAGCCCAGCTCGGCGGAGATCGCGAACACGTCCTCGGCCGTCCCGAGCTCGCGGACGCGCCCATGACCTCGACGCCGAACGGCACCGCGCGATCCTTTCCCTCGAGCCGCTCTCGCAGCTCCGCGAGCTGCTCGACGACGGCGGCGATCGCGTCGCTGCGCTCGCGACCGAGCAGGAAGCCCGGGTGGAAGACGACCAGCTCGGCGCCGCACGCGACGGCGATGCCCGCGGAGTGGTCGAGCATGCCGACCGCCATTCGCTGCTTCTTGTCGCGCTCGAGGTGGCCCATGAAGCCCGCGATCGGCGCGTGGACGGAGAGGACGATGCCGGCGTCGCGCGCGAGCTCGCCGAACCGCGCGGCCCAGTCGTAGTCCATCCAGAACTTGCCCTCGAAGTCGATCTCGCAGGCGCTGTACCCGCGCTCCCGCAGGAGGTCGATCGCCGCCTCGGGGCTCTCGCGCGACGGCACTCGCGCCGGGCCGTAGCGGATCGTGCTCACGCGCTGACGCTAACAAGGCGGCGCGGCGGTCCCGTGCCGTCCGATCGCGTTCCTACGCTTTTCGCATGAAGAACGGACCCTCGCGGATCGACCTCCTCGAGCTCGACATCGACCTCCGCCTCTCGGACCTCTGGCGCGAAGCGGCCGAGATCACGGAGTGGAACCTCGAAGTCGTGGCCGCGTTCATGCGCGCCGCGTACGGGAAGGGCTACTGCGACGCGCTGACGGAGGACGCGCCCGGTTCGCTCTGCCACGATCACGGCTACCGGATCCCGAACCGGCGGCCCACGCCCGCGCACGACTCCTAGGAGCGCGTAGGCGCCACGGGCGGGGCTACGATTCGCTCGTGGCCCGGAGGCGCAGTCCGGCGCGGCTCGTCGTCGCGCTCTCGATCGCGGCGCTCCTCGCCGTCTTCCTTCTCTACACGTCGCTCGCGGGCGGCGCGACGCCGTCGCTCCAGCCGGGCGAGCTCGAGGGGCGCGACGGGCGCGTGCTCCTGGCGGGGCGCGTCGTCGGCAAGGTCGGCCGCGACGGGAGGACGATCCGCTTCCGCCTACGCGACGTGAACGGCAGCGCGTCGGTTCGGGTCGTGTACACGGGATCCGTTCCGGACCTCTTCCGCCCCGGCCGGGACGTCGCGGTCGGCGGCGAGCTGCGCAGCGGGGTCTTCGTCGGCGAGCCGGGAACCCTCGTCACGAAGTGCCCGTCGAAGTACGAGGCGAAGCCGGACAGTGCCTGAGCTCGGGCGCGCCGCGCTCGTCCTCGCCCTCGGGCTGACGCTCTACGCGGCGGTTGCCGGGGGCTACGCCGCGTTCGCGCGGCGCCGACGGCTCGCGACCTCGGCCGCGAACGCGCTCCTCGCCGCGTTCGGCGCGACGGCGGTCGCTTCGGCTGTGCTGCTCGCCGCGCTGGTCCGGCGCGACTTCACGTTCGCGTACGTCGCCGACCACACGAGCCGCGAGCTCCCGCTCGGCTACGCGATCTCGGCGTTCTGGGGCGGCCAGGAGGGATCGCTCCTGCTCTGGTTGCTCGTCCTGACGGGCTACTCGGCCGCTGCCGTCGCGCGCGGCCGCCGTGCCGGGCGCGACGTCGTGGCGTGGGTGGTGCCCGTGCTCGGCGGCGTCGGCGTCTTCTTCGCCCTGCTCGTCGTCGCCGTCGCGAGCCCGTTCGCCACGCGCGCGCCCGTCGCCGACGGGGCGGGGATGACGCCGAGCCTCCAGAACCCGTACATGCTCGCCCACCCGCCGCTGCTCTACCTCGGCTACGTCGGCCTCACCATTCCCTGGGCGTTCGCGATGGGCGCGCTCCTCTCGCGCCGCACCGACGAGCGCTGGCTCGTGGCGACGCGCCGCTGGACGCTCGCCGCGTGGACGTTCCTCGGCGTGGGGCAGCTTCTCGGCGCGCACTGGGCGTACGAGGAGGTGGGCTGGGGCGGCTACTTCGCGTGGGACCCCGTCGAGAACGCCGCGCTGATGCCGTGGCTCGCGGCGACGGCGTTCCTGCACTCGGTGATGATCCAGGAGAAGCGCGGGATGCTGAAGGTGTGGAACGTGCTGCTCGTGATCGGCGCGTTCCTGCTCTCGCTGTTCGGGACGTTCCTCACGCGCTCCGGCATCGTCAGCTCCATCCACGCGTTCACCCAGAGCTCGATCGGCGCGTGGTTCCTCGCGTTCATCGTCCTCGTGACGGCGTTCTCGCTCGTGCTCGTCTTCCGGCGCCTGCCGCTCCTGCGCTCGCGCACCCGGCTCGAGTCACTCGTCTCGCGGGAGGCGAGCTTCCTCTACAACAACCTCCTGCTCGTCGCGCTGTGCCTGACGATCCTGTGGGGCGTCCTCTTCCCACTGGTCTCGGAAGCCGTGCGCGGCGAGGCGGTGACCGTCGGGCCGCCGTACTACGAGTTCTTCCTGCGCAGCTTCGGGCTCCCACTCCTGCTGCTGATGGGCATCGGGCCGCTGATCGCTTGGCGGCGAGCGTCGTTGCGCTCGGTGGGACGGACGTTCCTGTGGCCCTTCGCCGTCGCGCTCGTCGCGGGTGGCGCTCTGCTCGCCGCGGGTGCGGGCTCGTCGATCCCGGGCCTCGTCGCCTACACGTTCTCCGCGTTCGTCCTCGCGTCGATCGGGCTCGAGTTCGTCCGGGGTGCGCGCGCGCGGCGGGCGCTCGGCGCGCGCTCGTGGCCCGCCGCGCTTGCTGCGCTCCTGACGGCGAACCGGCGGCGCTACGGTGGCTACGTCGTCCACGTGGCGGTCGTGATGCTCGCGATCGGCATCGCGGGGTCGAGCGCGTACCAGACGATCGCCGAGCGCAAGCTCGAGCCGGGGGAGGCGATGCGCGCGGGCAGCTACACGCTGGCGTACCGCGCGCTCGACGTGCGCGACGGAGCGAATGCGGTCGAGCGGCGCGCGGTGCTCGACGTCCGCCGCGACGGCGAGGCGCTCGGGACGCTGCGACCCGGGAAGAACGAGTACCGCGCGGAGGAGGCGCGCTCGAACGAGGTCGCGATCCGCAGCGATCTGCTGACCGGGGAGGACCTCTTCGTCGTCGCGGATCAGATCGAGCGCGACGGCGCGGTGTACTTCAAGGTCTTCGTCAAGCCGCTCGTGAACCTGATCTGGCTCGCGGGCGCGGTGTTCGTGCTCGGCTCGCTGATCGCCTTCTGGCCGGACGCGCGCGCCGAGCGCCGGCTCGCCGCGCGGTACGAGCCGCAGGGCGCGCCCGCGCGCGCGTGACGACACTCACGCTCCTCCTCGCGGCGGCACTCGCCGTCGTGTGCGTCGTCTACGTGGCGCGGCCGTTTCTGCGTGAGCCCGAGGCGCGGCACGACGTCCTCGAGGAGCCCGGCGACCTCGAGCGGCGGCGACTCGCGCTCGCGGAGGAGCGCGACCGCGCGCTCGCGGCGCTCAAGGAGCTCGAGTTCGACCACCGGACGGGCGCCGTCTCCGACGAGGACTACCGGGCGCTCGTCGGGCCGCTCCGGCGGCAGGCGGCGGAGGCGATGCGCGCGCTCGGGCCTCGGCTCGACGCAGCGCCCGAGCGGGTGAGCGCGCATCGCTAGCTGCCCGAACTGCGGCGAGCAGCTCCCGGGCGCGAGCAAGTTCTGCCCGGAGTGCGGCGTCCGCGTGAGCGAGGCCTCGGGCTCGACGGCCGTGATCCCGGCGCCGCCCGTGGAGACGGGGCGCGTGCCCGTCAGGGTCACCCGCGCGCGGCCGCGCTACTTCGGCGTCGCGCCCGCCCGCGTGCTGCTCTTCCTCACGCTCGCGAGCCTCGTCGCGGCGGCTGTGTTCCTCGCGCTCGGTCAAGGTGTGTCCGCTGGGCTCGTGGCGTGGCGGCCGGGCTCTTCGCGGCCGCCTTCGTCGGAGCCGCGCGCCACGACCCGGACTCGGCCGTCGCGCGCGCCGCCGTGGACGCGGGCGACGCCGTGCGGGCGCGCACCGGCCTCTTCGCGCGCACGACCGCGGTGCAGGTCGCGGCGCGGCGGCGCCTGCGCCAGCTCGAGCGCGAGCGGCGCAGGCTCGACACCGACCGCGAGACGATGATCCGGGAGCTCGGCGAAGCCGTGTACCGCGGGCTCGACCAGCGCGCGGACTACGTCCGGTCGCAGCTCGCGTGGATCGACGAGCAGGCGGCCGCGAAGGCGGCCGAGGTGCGTGCGGTCGAGGACGAGGCGCACGAGCGGATCGAGCGCGCGCACCTCGAGGTGCAGCCGACGGAGGCCGCACCCGCCGTGGCGGACGCTCCGCAGGGCGAACGCGCGACGCGCGGCCGGAGCGGCGAACCGAAGTAACGTCCGCCAGACTTCGGTAAGCTTGCGCAGCTTCGGCGGCAGGGACGCCCTTCCGCTTCGCGAAACTCCCTCCGATGGCCCGACGAATCGCACTCGTCCTCGCCTCTTCGCTGCTGCTCGCGGGCTCGGCGTGGGGGCACGGCTCCTCGCACGACCAGAAGGAGGTCATCGACGCGAAGATCGCGCGCCTGCAGGACAGGATCGCCGAGGCGAACCGGCGGGAGGGGGTCCTCACGTCGGAGATCTCCGCGGTCACGTCGAAGATTCGCTCGCTGCAGGGCGCGGTCGAGACGTCGTCCGCGCGCGTCGACCGGCTCGAGAGCGAGCTCGCCGCGTACGAGGAGCGGCTCGCGGCGCTGACCGAGCTGTACCGGGTCCAGACGACGAAGTTGAAGCTGATGCGGCAGCAGCACGCGATCGCCCAGCGGCGGCTCGAGGAGCGCCTCGTCGCGATCTACGAGTCCGACGACCCGAACGCGATCGAGGTGATGCTCTCGGCCGCGCGCTTCAGCGACGTGCTCGACCAGCTCGACTACGTGAACCAGCTCGGCGAGCTCGACCGGAGCATCGCGCGCCACGTCGCGCGGGCGAAGGAGGACGTGCGGGCCGCGCGGGCGCGCACGGAGCGGACGCGGACGGGCGTCGCGCGGGCCGCAGAGGCGATCCGGGTGCGCGCCGCGGCGCAGCGGGCGGAGACGAGTCGGCTCGTCTCGACCCAGCCGGCGCTCGCGGGCGCGCGGCAGGAGAAGCGCGCCACGCTCGCCGCGGTCAACGCGACCGAGCGCGAGTACCTGCACGAGGTCGAGGGACTCGAGCAGGCGAGCGCCGCGCTCGCCGCGCGCATCCAGGCGTTGCAGGCCGCGCGGGCGGCGGCTCCGACCTCGGCTGCTCCCGCGGCGAGCACCGGCGGCCCTTCGCCGAGCGGCTTCGTCTGGCCGGTCGCCGGCCCTGTCACGAGCACTTTCGGGTGGCGCTGGGGGCGGATGCACGAAGGGATCGACATCGCTGCGCCCGCCGGGTCGCCGATCGGGTCCGCCGCCGCCGGGACGGTGATCTACGCGGGCTGGATGAGCGGCTACGGGAACCTCGTCGTCGTCGATCACGGCGGCGGCGTCGCGACGGCCTACGCGCACATGTCCTCGATCGGCGCGAGCGTCGGGCAGGCGGTCGGCCGCGGCCAGACGATCGGGTACGTCGGCTGCACGGGCAACTGCTACGGCGACCACCTCCACTTCGAAGTACGCGTGAACGGCGCCGCCGTCGATCCGCTCGGTTATTTATAGCCCCGAAGTCGTTCCGACTTCGGGGGCTGTGAAGGGTCCACAGCACGACCAGCCGGCAAAGCCGCCTGCTCGTGCTCTTCAAAAAAGCGACTTCTTCCTGCCTCCGAGGCCGTCCTGGCCGCGTAGCGGCCACGCCGCCGCCGCAGCTCCTCCCGCTAACGCAACAAACTGAAGAAGCGCGAGGTGGTGGCTTTGCCGCCGCCTCGCGCTGTGGGACCCTTCTCAGCCGGGAACTCGAACGAGTTCGCGGCTACAACGTTCTCAGCCGGGAACTCGGAACGAGTTTCGCGGCTACAACGTGCAGGTCGGGAAGGTTCCGGTAGCGCTCGTCGAGGTCGAAGCCGTACCCGACGAAGAGCTCGTCCGGCACGGTGAAGCCGACGTAGCGGACGGGAAGGTCGTCCACGAGCCTGCGGTACGGGCGGTCGAGGAGCGTCGCGACGGCCAGCGAGCCCGGGGAGCGCAGCGCGAGCGTCCGGCACAGGTAGTTCAGCGTCAGCCCGGTGTCCACGACGTCCTCGACGATGACGACGTCGCGGCCGTGGATCTCGGAATCGAGGTCCTTGAGCAAACGGATTCCCGAGTGGCCGCCCGTGCCGACGCCAGGCCCGTAGCCGGCCAGCTCGAGGAAGTCGACGTGGTGGACGATCGGGAGCGCCCGCGACAGGTCGGCGAGGAAGACGACGCTCGCCTTGAGCGACGCGACGAGCAGGGGCTCCCGCCCGTCGTAGTCGCGCGCGAGGTTGGTTCCCAGCTCGCGGACGCGCGCGGCGATCTCCTCGGCTGCGAGGTAGACCCCGCCGATCCGCGAATCCGCCGTCAGGACGCCAGGTCGAGGCGGTATCGCTGCGCCAGCCGCTCGATGTCGCGCTTGTAGAAGAGCTTTGCCCGGATCTCGGGATGGAGCCGGCGCAGCTTCCTGAGCTTGCGGTTCTTGCGCGTCGCGAGCGACTGCTTCATGACGGTGATCTCGAGGTACAGGTCCTGCTGTGGCAGGTAGAAGTCGGGCGTGAACGCCTCGACGACGCGGCCGTCGCCGTCGCGCTCCAGCACGAACGTGCGCGGCTCGTAGTTCCACGGGATACCGTAGTAGTCGAAGATCTTGGCGCACTCGAGCTCGGCCGCGTTCGCGAAGCGCGGCGACTGTGTTCCCGTATATGCCTGGAAATCAGGCATTTCGCCTGCCACTGAACCGAGGGTAGCAGCGACCTCGGACACGCCCGCTGCGCGCGGTCCCGGCTCTACACTCCCCGCATCGCCTCCGACGGCCGCCGCACCTTCACGATCGCCCAGCTCTCGGACCTGCACTGCGGCGGGCCGCACTTCGTGCCGAACCTGCTCGAGCGCGCGATCACCGAGATCAACGACCTCGAGCCCGACCTCGTCGTGTGCACCGGCGACCTCACGACGTTCGGGTTCAAGGAGGAGTACGCGCAGGCGAGGGCGTTCCTCGACCGGATCGAGTGCGACTCGCTCGTCGTCATCCCCGGGAACCACGACTCGCGCAACGTCGGCTACATCCATTTCGAGGAGCTGTTCGGCGAGCGCAACTCGGTGCTGCGGCTGAACGGCGTCACCGTCGTCGCCGTCGACTCGACGGAGCCCGATCTCGATCACGGCCAGATCGGGCGCGGGCGCTATGCGTGGATCGAGGAGCAGTTCGCCGGCGCCGCCGACCTCCGCGTCTTCGTGCTCCACCATCACCTGCTACCCGTCCCCGGCACCGGGCGCGAGCGGAACGTGGTCTACGACGCCGGCGACGCGCTCGAGTGCCTCCTGCGCGCCGGCGTGCACCTCGTCCTGTCCGGGCACAAGCACGTCCCGTACGCTTGGCGGCTCGAGAACCTGTTCGTCGTCAACGCCGGCACCGTCTCCTCGCTGCGACTGAGAGGTAACACGCGCCCGTGTTACAACGTCGTCGAGGTCAGCGGGCGCCACGTCGCCGTCTGGCGAAAGTACCCGTTCCACGGGCAGGAGAAGATCATCCAGTTCTCGACGAAGACGTTCGCCTTCGAGAAGTACACGGACCGGATCGAGCACGAGGTGACGACCCGCTCGTGACGCCGGCGGCGCCGTGAGGACCGTCGCGTTGATCGACGGCGAGCACTACCCCTCGGTCGTACGCGACGCGCTCCGGGAGCTCCCGTACGAGGTCGCGGCCGCGGTGATGGTCGGTGGGACCGAGAAGCTGCGCGGGGAGGAGGAATACGGCGTCCCGCTCTGCGCGACGCTCGACGACGCGCTCGACGAGCACGAGCCCGAGCTCGTCTACGACCTCTCGGACGAGCCTGTGCTCGGCCCGCGCGAGCGCTTTCTCGCGGCGAGCCGCGTGCTCGCGCGCGGGCTCCCGTACGAGGGCGCCGACTTCCGCTTCGAGCCACCGCCGCTCCAACGCTTCGACCTCCCGTCGCTCGGGATCGTCGGCACCGGCAAGCGCGTCGGGAAGACGGCGGTCGCCGGGTACGTCGCGCGGCTGCTCGCGGCGGATCGCGACGTGGTCGTCGTGGCGATGGGGCGCGGCGGTCCGGCGGAGCCGGAGCTCGCGGAAGTGCCGCCGACGCTCGAGCGCCTGCTCGAGCTCTCGAGGGGCGGGCGCCATGCCGCCTCGGACTATCTCGAGGACGCCGCGCTCGCCGGCGTCGTCACCGTCGGTTGCCGCCGCTGCGGGGGAGGGTTGGCGGGCGCCACCGTGACCTCGAACGTCGCCGCGGGCGCCGAGCTCGCCGCCGCGCGCTCGCCGGACCTCGTGATCTTCGAGGGCAGCGGCGCCGCGCTGCCCCCCGTCGACCCCCGCACGCGCCTCCTCGTCGCGGGCGCGCACCAGCCGCCGGATCTCGTGACCGGCTACCTGAACGCCTACCGCATCCTCGTGTCGGACCTCGTCCTGCTGACGATGGCGGACGAGGGAGCGCGGCACGAGGAGCTGCGCGCCGCGATCGGGGAGCTGAAGCCCGACGTGCCGGTCGTGGCGACCGTGCTCCGTCCGCGCCCGGTCGCCGACGTCGCCGGGCGGCGCGTCGCGTTCTTCTCGACCGCGCCGGAGCACGTGCTGGAACGGCTCGGCGAGCATCTCCGCGCGGAGCACGGCGCCGACGTCGTCCACCTCTCCGGGAACCTCGCGCGGCGCGACGCGCTCCGGCGCGAGCTGGACAAGTGCGACGCCGACGTCTACCTCGTGGAGATCAAGGCCGCAGCGATCGATGTCGTCGCGGAGGCCGCGGGCGAGCGCGGGATCGCCGTCGTCTTCGCCGACAACGAGGTGTTGCCGCTGCCGGGCGAGCCGGATCTCGACGCGGAGCTGCGGACGCTCGCCGCGGCCGCGAGCGCGGAATCCGCGCGCCGGTGAGACAGCCGCGCCGTACCGACCCGAGCCCCTTCGGCGGCGAAGACGGCTTCCCGTACTCGAAGGGCGTGATGGCGCGCGCGCTCGTCGCCACGGGTGTCACCCGCGTAAGGGCGTACGAGCTCGCCCTGCGCGCCGAGAGCGACCTCCGCGCCCGCGGCGAGACGACGGTCGACGCCGACCGCCTGCGTGAGCTCGCGGGCGAGGTCCTCGGCGACGCCGAGGCCGAGCGCGCGATCGGCCGCCTCCGCCGCTATCGCGAGCTCCAGCAGCTCGACCTGCCGATCATCGTCCTCGTCGGCGGCGGCACCGGAACGGGGAAGTCGACGATCGCGACCGACGTCGCGCACCGGCTCGGCATCACGCGCGTGACGTCGACGGACTTCATCCGGCAGACGATGCGGGCCTTCTTCTCCGCCGAGTTCATGCCGTCTGTCCACTACTCGAGCTTCGAGGCCGGCGAGGCGCTGCCGGCGGCCGAGCGCGAGGCCGGCGACCCGCTGCTCGTCGGCTTCATCGACCAGACCCGGAACGTGCTCGTCGGCGTCCAGGCCTCGATCGACCGCGCGCTCGAGGAGGGGTGGTCGATGGTGCTGGAGGGCGTCCACCTCCTTCCGGGCATGCTCACGCTGCCCGTCGAGCGGGCGCTCGTCGTCCACGTCGTCGTCGCGATCGACAACGAGGACATCCACGCGCAGCACTTCGTCATCCGCGACGTCGACTCGGGCGGCCTCCGCGCGCACTCGAAGTACCTCGAGCGCTTCGGAGACATCCGCCACATCCAGGACTTCATCGTCGACGAGGCGCGGAAGACCGGAGTGCCCGTCGTCCAGAACGGGAACATCGAGCTCGCGATCGGGACCGTGATCGAGCTCGTCCTCGAGCGCGCGGCGGAGCTGCAGGCGGCGACGTGAGCGACGCGGGCGGCGACCGCCGCGACCGCGGAGGCGACGCGGAGCCCGCCCGCGCGTGCCTCTGCGAATCCTTCGCGCGCGTCACGGAGCGGGCCGCGCTGGGCGGGGCGCGCTGGCTCGGCCGCGCCGATCAGGAGGGGGCCGAGGACGCGGCGGCGAGCGGGATGCGCCTCGCGCTCGAGCTGATGCCGATTGCTGGCCGGATCGTGATCGGCGGCGACGAGGGCGATCAGCTCGCGATCGGCAACCAGGTCGGCGTCGGTGGCGCGATCGTCGATCTCGCGCTCGATCCGCTCGAGGGCCGGGGTGTCGTCGCGCGCGGCGGGCACGGCGCGATGTCGATGATCGCCGTCGGCGAGCCCGGGTCGCTGCGCGCGCTCCCGCACATGTACATGCGGAAGATCGCCGTCGGGCCGCGTGCACGCGGCCACATCGACCTGCTGAAGCCGGCCGGCGACAACGTCCGCGCGGTCGCCGACTCGTTCGGGCGCGCCGTCAACGACATCACCGTCATCGTCCTCGACCGGCCGCGGCACCACGATCTCATCGAGGAGCTGCGCGCGAGCGGGGCGCGGATCAAGCTGATCCAGGACGGAACCGTGACGGCGTCGATCTCGGCCGCGATCCGCGGGACGAACGACCACCTCGCGATCGGGATCGGCGGCACGCGGCAGGCGGTGCTCACCGCCGCGGCTCTCCGCTGCCTCGGCGGCGAGCTGCAGGCTCAGCTCTGGCCGACGACTCGCACGGAGATCGAGCAGGCCCGCGAGCAGGGGATCGAGGACGTCGAGCGCGTGTTCGCGACCGAGGAGCTCGCCTCGGGCGAGGTCATCGTCGCGGCGACCGGCGTCTCGAACGGCGACCTCCTGCGCGGCGTGCGCTTCTACGCCGACAGCGCGCGCACGCACTCGCTCGTCATGTGCACGCGCTGCAACTGGGTGCGCTTCGTCGACGGCCTGCACTTCTTCAGCCGCGAGCGCCGCGAGGAGGTCCGGCTGCTCGCCTAGCCGCGGCTAGACTGGAGTCGTGGTCACGAAGGAGGACGTCGTCGACGCTCTGCGCGAGGTCGAGGACCCGGAGCTCGGAATGGACATCGTCGAGCTCGGCCTGATGTACGACGTCGACGTCGAGGGCTCGAAGGTGAAGGTGACGCACAGCCTCACCTCGATGGGCTGCCCGGCCGGGCCGCTGATCCAGGAGGGGATCCACGACGCCGTCGCCGCGCTGCCGGGGGTCGAGGACGTCGCCGTGGAGCTGACGTGGGACCCGCCGTGGACGCCCGAGCGGCTCTCCGACGACGCCAAGATCATCCTCGGCGTCCCCTTCTAGAGCCGAAGCCTCGCCCGCTCGCGTCAGGCGGGGATCCGGAGGACGATCTTCCCGAGCTGCTCGCCGGCCTCCATCCGCTCGTGGGCGGCGCGCGCCTCCGCGAGCGGGTAGACGCGATCGACGAGGGGGAGCGCTCGGCCGTCCGCGACGAGCCCGTACGCGCCCTCGAAGTCCTCGCGAGTGCCCATCGTCGAGCCGTAGATCGTGAGCTCCTTCCACCAGATGCGGTGGAGCGTCGCCTGCGGGTTCGGCCCGCTCGTCGCGCCGCAGACGGCGATTCGACCGCCGGGCCGCGCGGCTGCGAGCGAGGTGGCCCACGTGGCGTCGCCGACGTGTTCGACGACGACGTCCGCCCCCCGCCCGTCCGTCGCGTCGGTGACGGCCGCGCGCACGTCGCCGGCCGCGTGATTGACGACGGCGTCCGCGCCGAGGGCCTGTGCCCGCGCGAGCTTCTCGTCGCTCGAGGAGGTGACGAGCGCGCGCGCGCCGACCGCCTTCGCGATCGCGAGGGCCGCGGTCGCGACGCCGCTGCCGATCCCCCAGACGAGCACCCACTCGTCCGGTTGGAGCCGCGCCTTCGTCACGAGCATCCGGTACGCCGTCTCGAAGACGAGCGGGAACGCCGCGGCGTGCTCGAAGTCGAGGTTCGGCGGCTTCGGGTAGACGTTCGTCGCCGGGAGCGCGATCAGCTCGGCGTGCGTCCCGTCCGTGTGCTCGCCGACGACGGTGATGCGGTGGCCGTGCCCGAGCCCCGGGTTGAGCACGACCTCCTGGCCGACCGCGAGCCCGCCGACGCCGTCGCCGAGCGCAGCGACGACTCCCGCCCCGTCCGCGCCGAGGATCCGCGGCTTCGGCACCGACGGACGGCCGCTCCTGATCCAGAGGTCGAGGTGGTTCAGCGACGCCGCGCGCAGCTCGATCAGAGCCTCCCCGCGCGCCGGCGCGGGATCCGGTGCCTCCTCGTAGCGGAGCACGTCCGGGCCACCGTCCTCGTGGATGCGGATAGCCCTCACGCGCCGCGATCGTATCGGCGGCACACTATCCCGATGACCGCCGCGGAGCTGGAGCGCGTGGCCGAGGAGCTGGGTCTGGACGCCGTCGGGGCGTGCGCCGCGGAGGCCTACGTCGACACCGAGCGCCACATCCGCGAGCGCCGCGCGCGCGGCCTCTTCGCCGACATGCGGTTCACGATGGCGCAGCCGGAGACGTCGTGCCACCCGGAGCGGCTGCTTCCGGACGCGCGCACGGTCGTTTCCGCCGCGCTCTGCTACTACGCGCCGGCCGACGACCCGAAGCCCGGGGAGGGGCGGCTCGCGCGCTACACGTGGAGCGACCGCTACGCCGAGCTGCGCGACAAGCTCGACGAGCTGGGACGGCGGCTGGGCGGCACGTACCGGGTGCTCGTAGACGCGAACCAGCACGTCGACCGCGAGGCCGCCGCCCGCTCGGGCGTCGGGTTCTACGGCAAGAACACGCTCCTGATCACGCGGCGCCACGGCTCGTGGGTCGTGCTCGGCACGCTCGTCACCGACCGCGAGCTCGAGCCGACGCCGCCGCTCGGCCTCGACTGTGGCTCGTGCCGCCTCTGCGTGGACGCCTGCCCGACCGGCGCGCTCGACGAGCCGGGGACGCTCGACGCGACGAGGTGCCTGTCGTACTGGACGCAGGCGCCGGGGCCGATCCCGGAGGAGTACCGCGCCCCGCTCGGCGCGCAGGTGTACGGCTGTGTCATCTGCCAGGACGCGTGCCCGTGGAATCGCGGGGTGGAGAAGCGGCGCGCGCACGAAGGCGTTCCGGACGTCGCGGAGCCGAACGTCTCCCTCGTCGACTGGCTCGAGGCCGACGCCGCCGAGCTGCGCGTCCGCTACGACCGCCTGTACGTCCCGCGGAACGAGGGCCGGTACCTGCAGCGGAACGCACTCGTCGCGCTCGGAAACCGCGGCGGTCGCGAGGAACGCGCTGCGGCCGAGCGCTTCGCCGACGATCCGGATCCGCTCCTGCGCGAGCATGCGCAGTGGGCGCTCGCGCGGATCGACGCGCGCAGCGGGGCGTGAACACGCAGCTCCAGCGGCTCCGCGAGCTCGAGCGGTGGCTCGTCTGGATCCGCGGCGGCGCGCTCGCGTTCGCGCTCTTCCAGATCGCGATCCTGCGCGACGACTACCCGGCCGGGTACGACGTCGCCGCGTGGGCGACGGCCGGATCGCTCGCCGCGGGAACGGCCGTCATCTGGGCACTCGCGCGCCGCGATCTCGGCCTGCGGGGCACCCGGGTGCTCGGGCTCGCGGCGCTCGCCTTCGATACGGCCGTCTGCTCGGCGTTCGTCCTCGTCTACGCGTTCGATCCCGGCACGCCGATCCGCCAGCTTCTCTTCGTCCCGCTCGTCGAGGCTGCGCTGCGGTACGCGCTCAAGGGCGGGATCGTCGTGCCCTTCCTGTTGGCCCCGGTCTACGCCGCGTTCGAGGCGATCCGCGCCGACCGCGTCCCGGGTGGAGAGTTCGACGTCGGCCATGTGACGCTGCCGGTCGGGCTCCAGATCATCACGGGGCTGATCGTGGGGCTGCTCGTGCGGCGCCTCGGCGCCCAGACGGAGCTTGCGGAGTCGCGCGCCGCGGAGGCGGAGTCGCTGCGCGACCAGCTCGGACAGCGGGTCGACGTCCTGGAGACGGCGAACCGTTGCGCGCGCGCGCTCGGCTCGTCGCTCGAGCTCGAGCAGGCGTTCAACGCGTTCATCCGCGAGCTGCGCGGGCTCGTGCCGTTCGACCGGATGGCCGTCGTCCTCGCCGACGGCGAAACCGCAGAGGTGATCGCGGCCGCGGGCGCCGGCGTGGGAGAGGTCTTCGCGCCCGGGACGAGCAGACGCGTGCGTGGCTCCGTCCTCGAGCGCGTGCTCGAGGGGCACGTCGTCTACCGCGCGGACATGCGCGACGCGCAGCATGCGGAGGAGGAGGAGCTCCTGCAGCTCGGCTTGCGCTGCCGCGTCGCCGCGCCGCTCCTCGTCGGCGCGCGCGCGGTCGGGATGCTGTCGGTCGTCCGCACCGAGCCGGCATCGTTCACGCAGGAGGAGATCGAGCTCATGAGCCTGCTCGGGCGGCTCGTCGGGACCGCGGTGCAGAACATCCGCGCCTACGAGGCCGAGCGCAGCACCGTCGACGAGCTCCGCCGCCTCTCGACGCTGCGAGCGGACTTCGTCTCGCTCGTTTCGCACGAGCTGCGCAGCCCGATGGCCGCCGTGATCGGCGCCGCGCGGACGCTCCAGCAGCGTTGGCGCGAGCTCACCGCGGAGCAGCGTGAGTCGTTCCTCGCCCTGATCGCCGACGAGACGACGCGACTCGCCGCCCTGATCGGCGACGTGCTCGACACGTCTCGCATCGAGGCGGGAACGTTCAGCTACTCGTTCGCCGACGTCGACGTCGCCGAGCTCGTCCGCGAGACGGTCGCCGCGGCCGAGATCGGGCAGGACGAGGTCGCGCTCGCGGCGAGCGTGCGCGAGCCGCTGCCGCGCGTGCGCGGCGACCGCGAGCGGCTTCGGCAGGTGCTGACGAACCTGATCGAGAACGCGGTGAAGTACTCGCCCGCGCGCGCGGAGGTGCGCGTGACGGCGCAGGCCGACCACGACCGCGTGCTCGTGAGCGTCGCGGACGCAGGTCCGGGGATACCGCGCGAGCAGCAGCGGCTCGTCTTCGAGAAGTTCGGCCGCGCGCAGACGCCGGGGGCGGGGAAGCCGGGAACGGGTCTCGGCCTGTTCATCGCGCGCTCGATCGCCGAGGCCCACGGCGGCTCACTGGACGTCCGCTCCGCGCCCGGACGCGGCGCGACGTTCACGCTTGCGCTGCCGCTCCCGTCGTAGCCGCTAGCGCGACTCGGCGACGTCGACGCCTGCGCCCGTCTTCCGCACGACGGACCACTCCCCGAGCTCGGCGACGACCTCCTCGATCTCCGGGTTCTCGTGGCCGGGCACCACCACGAACTGCCGCGCGTCCTCGCGTACGCCGAGGTACTGGTCCCGCGTCAGCCGGATCGGGGCGTAACAGCTCTCGTCGGCGCACTCGCAGCGGAACTCGATCTGCTCCTCGTGCCCGAACCACTCGGAGGAGACGTCGCTGACGCGCTCGTTGACGTC
This sequence comes from Gaiellaceae bacterium, assembly GCA_030446625.1. Taxonomy (GTDB): domain Bacteria; phylum Actinomycetota; class Thermoleophilia; order Gaiellales; family Gaiellaceae; genus JAUJMY01. The sequence continues at coordinate 18,851 of JAUJMY010000023.1, read as the reverse complement.
GCGCGCGAGCGTCTCGTTGAACGCGAGCTTGCGCTGGGTCGCGTCGTCCACCTCAGCCTCCGACGGGCTGGGGCTCGAGCCCGAGCTCGTGCCCGAGCACGCGCGCGCGCTCGGCGATCGCCAGCCGCAGGTCCTCGGGCTCGAGGACGACGGCGTGGCCGCGGAACGAGAGGATCTCGACCTCCAGCCACTCGGGCGTCCCCACGGGCTTGACGGCGATCGCCGCGCCGTCGACGAGCGGCTGCGCCTCGCCGCGCTCGATCAGCCACTGCGCGACGTCCGGCGAGTACCAGATGCGAGCGGTCCTGGCGTCCCGCAGCCCGCGCGGCTCGAAGTTCTCGCGCGGCTCGAAGCGATCGGCGAGGAGGCGCGCGCTGCGCATGCGGTCCAGGCGGAAGCTGCGCTCGTCGCCGCGCGTCCGATCCCACGTGTGGACACGCCAGTTCGGGAGCTCGCGCTCGAGCTGGTACGGCTCGACGACGCGCGTCGAGGGCTCGGACTCCCCCTCCTTCAGGTACTCGAGCTCGACGAGCCGGTGCTCGCGGATGCCGTCGCTCAGCGTCGCCACGAGCTGCTCCTCGTCGCCGTCCACGTGCGGCTCCGGCGCCTGGGCGTCGTCGAACTGGCCGAACGTCTGCTCGAGCTTCCGCCGGACGCGCTCGAGCGGCGTGTGCGCACCGGCCGCGATCGACGGCCCGACGAACTCCAGCGCAAGTCGGATCGCGCGCGCCTCCAGCGGCGTGAGCCGGGGCGGCGAGCGGAAGGTGTCGCCGTAGAGCTCCTTGTCGATCCGGACGGTGTCGGCCTGGAGCTCCGCGTAGACCGTGTAGCAGCCGCCGCCGAAGTTGACGAGGTTGAGCAGCGACAGGTGCTCCTCCAGCGACTCCTCGGGAATCCCGAAGCGCTCCACGAGCTCCGACGCGGGCACGACGGCGTCGCGCTCGTCGCCGCAGGCGGCGAGCAGGTACGCGAGGAGCGCCTGGAGCACGGCGAACCGCTCGGGGACGACGGGACCGGCCGGGCGTTCCGCAGCTCCGTCGGGAGCGACGAGCTGCTCCTCCGCGGCCACCTTCGGCGGCTTCGCATGCGCGCGCTCGATGCGGCGCAGGCTGCGCGCCACCTCCTGGCGGAGCTTCTCCGGCTCGACGGGGACGGCGCGCCCGTCCTGGCGCAGGATCCACGAGGCGAGGTACTGGAGGCTCGCGTACTCCGTCACGAAGACGTCGCCCTCGAGCGTCCCGCGCTCGCCGTAGGTGCGCTCGACCCACCACGCGGTGGCGGGGCTCACGCGGATGCGCGCCGCGCCCCGCACCTGGCCGACCTGCCAGTTCGGGACGCCGCGGTACCGGTCGATCTCGAAGTCCGGCGGGATCCGGAAGTCGCGCTCGCGCCTCGTCGCGAAGCGGATGTCGCCGCGGATCCGCGAGACGCGGAACGTCTTCGTCCGGCCGTCGTCGACGTCGAGGCCGACGACGTACCAGCCTCGCTCCTCGCGGAGGAGCGCGAACGGGTTCAGCGTCCGCTCGCGCTCCTCGCCGCCCGACATCGAGCGATAGCCGAACTTAACCGTCCGGCCCTTCGAGATCGCGCCCTCGAGCTTGCTCAGGCGGCCGGCGAGCTCCGGCGAGTAGTCGGGGTCGCGCACCTCGACGCGCATCGCCGTGGCCGTCGGCGCGTCGTCGAACCCGGGCCTGCCGAGCGCGAGGTTCTGGAGGGCGAGCCGGAGCGGCTCGGCGTAGGCGAACTTGCCCTCGAGCATGTAGAGCGACGTCTGCAGCGCCGCGAGCTCGTCGTCCGTCAGCTCGAGCGGCGGCAGGAAGTACTGCTCGGAGCGGAGGGTGTACAGCTCCTCGCCCGTGAACTCGTCGCGCTGCGAGTGCAACGGCACGCCGAGGCCGAGGAGCTCCGCGCGGTCGGAGTAGAACCGGCGGGCGAACGCCTCGTCCGACATCTCCGAGTAGCCCTCGACGTTGCCCTTCACGTCACGCGCGGTGAGCGGCCGCCGCTCCGCCATCAGGAAGGCGACGAGCGACAGCTGCCGGATGAGCTTGTCAGTGTCGTGCGACATGCGCCTAGGCTCCCTTGCCGGCGACGCCCAGGAGACGTGTGCGCGTGTCGTGCCTCATCCGTCCGCGCGAGGTTATCGCGCCGGAGGCGAGGTCACGTCACGCGGCGACGCGCGTCTCGAGGTGCTGGTGGGACGGGCAGTACTCGCGCTCGGGCAGCGGGGTCCGCTGGCACGGCTTGCCCTTGCGCGTCGTGGCGCGGCAGCGCGCGGCGCCGCCGTCGAGTGCCCCCGCCTCGACCTGCTCCTCGATGAAGGTGACCGCGGCGGTTACGCCCTCTTGGACCGCCCAAGCGACCTGCGCCTGCGCGGTGATCGGGAAGTAGCGGCGGATGTCCTCGAAGAGGGCGCGGTGCGGCTTCGCGAAGTAGAGCGGGTCTTTCGCGAGCCGCTCCATCGTGTTCTCGCACGCGGCGAGCACCTCGCGGCGGGACGCGAGCTGCGTCTGCTGGTCTGCATACGGATCGATCAGGTCCTTGATCGATCGGTAGATCGCCCGTGAGTACTGATACATGCAGCTCTGGAGTCGGAGGATTCGCTCTTCCACGTCGAGTCTGCCTGTCTCCTGATTAATGGCGTGTAAGGCCGAGTCAGCGGGGCTGGGGCGGGCCGCAGAGCTGAGTTTAACGCTTTCGCGGAGCTGTTACGAAGTCGCGCTCGTTGTTGTCATAAGAGACAACATCAGCGGGTGACGCGCTTCACGTACGCATCGGCGTAGCCGGCAGAGCGCGCCTCGTCGATCCCGCCGAGGGCGTCCGACTCCGACCGGTGGACGCCGCTGAAGACGACGAAGTAGCCGGGATGGAAGCTCGCGTACGCGTTCGAGTCGAGCACTCCGACCGTCTGCAGGCCGGCGCTGCGCGCGCGCCTCGCGAGCTCGACCGCGCGCGCGCGGCCGCGCTCCTGCGGGACGGAGCGGAGGACGATGGTGAACCCGTTCGTGCCGCGCGGCCAGCCCACGATCCCACGCCGCGGCGGCGCCTGCGTGCGCGGCGGCGGTTGCGTCTCGGCCGTGGCGGTCAGCGTCGGCGCGATCGTGGGGGGCGGCTCGACCGCTTCGGCGTCCGTCACCGGGACGGACGCCGGCTGCGGCAGCGTCGCGACCGCTGCGCCGTCCTCGTCGCCGCCGCGCGCCGCGGCGACCGCGGCCACCGTCGCGACGACCGCGACGACGAAGGCGACCAGGACCGGCCAGAGCCACTCGCCCGCGTACGCCCGGCCGCGCCTGCGCCAGACGGTCGTGACGGCCGTTGCGACGCTTTCGTCGACCGGAAGGCGCAGCCCGCACTCCAGGCAGTACTCCTGCAGGCGCTCGTACGGCGCGCCGCAGCGCGGGCACTCGCGCGCGTCCGGCGCGGCGGCCTCGCCGGCGGGCGCGTCGGGCGCGGCTTCGCGTGGAGCGGGTGGCGCGGCCACGCGCTACTGCGCGCGCCGGAGCCTCGCGCGCCCCGGCCGCGGCGTCGACGGGGGTGCCGCACGCGGCGCAGAAGCGGGCGTCGGCCGCGAGCGCACGGCCGCACGCGGCGCAGCTCGCGGCGGCGCGCTCGGCAACCGCGCGCCCGCAGTTCGCGCAGAAGCGCGAGCCGAGCAGGAGCGGCGCGCCGCACGCGCAACGGCGTGCGGCGGCGCGGCGTCCCTCGAGCAGGACGTCGAGCTCCCGCAGACGCTCCTCCATGCTCGCGATCTCGGCGCACTGCTCGTAGAGCAGGCTCTCGCGGAAGCTGTCCTGGCGGTACATCTCGAGCGCGACCCCGACCAGGTCGCCGATCCGCTCCTCGCGCAGCCGCAGCAGCGCGCGCCGCTCGCGGCGAAGCTCCGCGGCCGGTGGGGCGACGCGGCGGGGCCGCGGCGCAGGGGCGGCGCCTGCGGGCACGTCGGCGCGCGAGCGGCCGAAGGGCCGGAGGAGCGAACGGCGCGCCATGCGTGTTCAGACTAACGCCGCCGGCCGCCGCCGGGGACGTTCCGCGGGTGGCCTCCTACCCGCGCGGCTCGGACGCCCGTCTGCCGGCGCCGACGAAGTACACGAGCAGCAGGATCAACCCGACGATGCCGACGGGGATCCCGACCCAGGGGATCACGAAGAAGAAGACGAGGCCGACGACGAGGAGTGCGATTGCGGCCGAGAGCATGGAGTGCTGCCTTCCCGCGCGACTGCGGCCGAAACGGACCTACGGCAGCTGCACGACCACGAGCCGCTCCTCGGTCAGCTCGCGGATCGCGTACGCGGGGCCTTCCCGCGTGTTCCCGGACTCCTTGACGCCTCCGTACGGCATCTGGTCGGCGCGGAAGGTCGGCGCCTCGTTGATCGTGACGCCGCCGAACTCGAGCTCGTGCGCCGCGCGCAACGCCGCGTCGAGGCTGCGCGTGAACACTCCGGCCTGGAGGCCGAACCGCGTCCGGTTCGCGAGCGCGAACGCCTCGTCGAGCGACGCGACCGCGTTCACGGTGCAGACGGGGCCGAATACTTCCTCCGACGAGACCTTCAGCTCCGGGGAGGCGTCGGCGAGGACGATCGGCGCCAGGAGGCCGTCGTCGCGGGTCGCGCCGCCTGCGAGGAGGCGGGCCCCGGCCGCGCGCGCCTCCTCCACCCACGCCGCGATTCGCTCGCGCGCGGCGTCGTCGATCAGCGGCCCGACGTCCGTCTCCTCGTCCAGCGGATCGCCGACCTTCAGCTCCCGCACGAGCGGCAAAAATCGGTCCAGGAACGGCTCGTAGGCGGGAGCCTCGACGTAGATCCGCTGCACCGAGATGCAGCTCTGGCCGGCGAAGGAGAACGCGTTGGCGGCGAGCTTCGCGGCCGCGTCGTCGAGGTCTGCGTCCGCCGTCACGACGGCGGGCGTCGCGTTCCCGAGCTCCAGGGCGACGCGCTTGCGCGGCGCCCGCTCGCGCAGCGCCCAGCCGACAGGCGCGGAGCCGGTGAAGCTCAGCACCTTCACCCGGTCGTCCTCCACGACCACGTCGCCGATCTCGGACGCGGCGCCGACGACGACGTTCAGCCAACCCGGCGGCAGGCCCGCCTCCAGCTCGAGCTCGGCGAGGAGGAGCGCCGACAGCGGCGTCTGCGAGGCGGGCTTCAGGACGACCGGACAGCCGGCGGCGAGCGCAGGCGCGATCTTGTGCGCGACGAGGTTCAGAGGGAAGTTGAACGGCGTGATCGCGCCGACGACGCCGACCGGCCGCCGCAGGGTGAACGCGAGCTTCCCCTCGCCCGCCTGCGCGGCGTCCATCGGCACGATCTCGCCGCTCAGCTTCCGCGCCTCGACCGCGCTCATCGTGTACGTCGACATCGCGCGGCGCACCTCGACCCGTGCCGCCCGGAGAGGCTTCCCCGCCTCCTCCGCGATCGTCCGCGCGACCTCGTCGTGCCGGCGCCCGAGGTAGCCCGCGACGCGGACGAGGATCTCCGCGCGCTTGTGCGCGGGGAGCGGCGCTTCGAGCGCTCGCGCCGCGGCGTCGATCGCATCGCGCGTCGCGGCGGCGCCGCCGCGCGCGACGCGTCCCACGACCTCGCCGCTGTACGGCGAGCGCACGTCCAGCCATTCGCCGGTCTCGATCCACTCGCCGCCGACGAGGAGCGGCCGCTCCGCGGTCGTCTTCGCCACCGTCACCGCTTGCGCCGCGGCGGCGGCGCGATCGTGTAGCCGCGGTCGCGGATCTGCACCGCCGCCGCCTGCAGGTCGGCGTTCCCGTCCAGGGCGGAGACGTCCGTCTGCTCGAGGATCCGTGTGTCGCCGGCGTGCACGGCCGCGGCGGGCTCCCGGAGCTGCGCGGCGTAGCGGCGCATCGCGTCGACGAGGCGGTGGTGCTCGTCCGCGACCTGCTCGGGCGGCTCGATCGCGTCGGCCTCGTCCGCGACCTCGTCCAGCGTCTGCTCCGTCTCGTCGAGCTGCCTCGCGGCGCGCGCCGGGCGGCTCGCGTCGATCGGCCCGATGCGCCCGAGCCGTTGCTGCAGGTGGCCGATCGCCACCTGCATCCGCCGCTCGTACTCCGCCCTCGGCGTCCGCTCCTCGTGCGTGCAGCCGGCGGCGAGGCTCGCGAGCGGGAGCAGGACGAACGCGAGTGCGAGCGCGCGCTCCACCGCCTCAAATCTACGCGTTGCCGAGCGCGCTGCGGGCTACGATCGCGCCCGTGGCCGGCGACCCGAAGCGGATCGTGGCGGAGGGTTACGACGCGATCGCGGGGCGGTACGCGACCTGGCAGAAAGGCGTCGCCGGCTCGCCGAGGATGCGCTTCCTCGACCGGCTCCTCGCGCTGCTCCCGCGCGACGCAGCCGTGCTCGAGCTCGGGTGCGGCGCAGGCGTCGCCTCGACGCGGATCCTCGCCGAGCGCGCGCGGCTGACCGGCGTGGACATCTCGGGCGAGCAGATCAGGCGGGCGCGCGAGCGCGTGCCCTCCGCGTCCTTCGTCCAAGCCGACATGGTCGAGCTCGAGCTGCCGCCGGCCTCGTTCGACGCGGTCGTCGCCTTCTACGTCTTCACGCACGTGCCGCGCGCGGAGCTCCCGACGCTGCTCGAGCGGGTGCACGCGTGGCTGCGCCCGCGGGGCTTCCTGCTCGCGACGTTCGGCGCGTCGGAGTCCGCGGAGGGCGTGCAGATCGACTGGCTCGGCGTGCCGATGTTCTTCAGCAGCTTCGACGCGGACGAGAATCGCGCGCTCCTCCGCGACGCCGGCTTCGAGCTGCTCGAGAACGAGGTCGTGACGCAGGACGAGCTCGAGGAGGGCGAGGCACGCTTCCTCTGGGTGCTCGCGCAGAAGCCGGGATAGGCTCGCGCGCGTGGAGATCGCGCGCGTCGGCGTCGTCGGCCTCGGCACCATGGGCGCCGGCATCGCGCAGCTGTGCGTGCAGGCCGGCGTGGACACGGTCGGGCGCGAGGTCGCGGCGGAGCTCGGGGAGCGGGCGCGTGACCGGATCGGCCACTTCCTCACCCGCGCCGTCGACAAGGGGAGGATGGAGCAGTCGGCGCGCGACGCGGCGATGGAGCGGCTCTCGCTGACGACGGAGCTGCGCGACCTCGCGGACTGCGACCTCGTGATCGAGGCGATCGTCGAGGACCTGGACGCGAAGCGGGAGCTCTTCTCCGAGCTCGATCGGATCGTCCGGCCCGACGCGATCCTCGCCACCAACACCTCCGCGCTCTCGGTGACCGAGATCGCCGCCGCGGCCGGGCGCCCCGAGCGCGTCGTCGGCATGCACTTCTTCAACCCCGCGCCGCTGCTCCCGCTCGTCGAGATCGTGCGGACGGAGCTGAGCGCGGACGAGGCGTTCGAGGCCGCCTACGCGTTCGGCGAGCGCATCGGCAAGACGCCGATCCGCTGCAACGACACACCCGGCTTCGTCGTCAACCGCGTCCTGATTCCGCTCCTCAACGACTGCGTCCGCGTGCTCGACGAGGCGCGCGTCACCCCGGAGGACCTCGACGAGGGGATGAAGGGCGGCGCGGGTTGGCCGATGGGGCCGTGCGAGCTGCTCGACCTCGTCGGGATCGACATCCACGTGCACGCTTCCGAGGCGCTGCACGAGAAGCTCGGCGAGGATCGGATGGCGCCACCCGAGCGGCTCGTCGCCATGCTGCGCGCGGGCGAGCTCGGCCGCAAGAGCGGCCGCGGCTTCTTCGACTACGGCGAAGGCTAGGCCGCCGCGCGCTCGGGCGCGTGCGGGTGCCGCAGCTCGAGCGTCGCGAGCACCGGATGCCGGCGCTCCGCGGCGCTCCAGACCTCGGCTGCTCGCTCGCTCGTGATCAGCTCGAGGCTGACGGCGTGCAGCGTCGCGAGCGACGCCAGCTCCAGCAGCCGACGCACCGACTCGGCTCGCGCGCCCGACCGCTCGAGCGCGCGGGCGAGCTCCTCGAGCCGCAGCGTGAGCAAGCGGAGCGTGCGCTCGCTGCGGGTCTCGCGCGTCATGCGTCCAGTATTCGCGCGTCCCCGGACGAACCCTGCGGACGGCGCCTCACGCCGCGCCCTCGAAGAGCCGCCGGAGCGCCGCGTCGTCCTCGCGCGAGATCGCGAGGATCTCGTCGCCTGCCTCGATCGTGTAGGAGCCGCGCGGCGGACGGGCCGTTCCGTCGCTGATCACGAGGCTGATCCACGTGTGCTCCCCGAGCGGGAGGACGCGGATCCGCGCGCCGACGGCGCGGGCGCCCGCGCGCGCGACGAAGCGGCGGATGTCGCGCGGCTCGTCGCGGAGCCGGATCGAGACGTCCCACGGCTCGGGGTCGACCTCGCGCATCGGCACCCGCAGCCGCCGCGCGAGGAGCGGGAACGTCGCGCCCTGGAGGATGGACAGCGCGACGACGACGAACACGACGTTGTAGATCCGCCCGGCGCCGTCGACGCCCGCCAGCAGCGCGAACGCGGCGAGCAGGATCGGCACCGCGCCCTTGAGCCCGCCCAACATCACGAACATCCGCTCCCCGACCCGGAGCCGGACCGGGAGGAGGAGGAGCCCGACGACGAGCGGGCGCGCGACGAGCGCGAGCAGGAGCGTGATCACGAAGCCGTCGAACCACTCGCCGCCGCTGAACAGGTCGGCGAGGTCGATCGTCAGCCCGAGCGCGACGAACACCGTCACCTCCGCGAGGCTCGCGAGCGCGGTGTGGAACCGCTCGATCTCGCCCTTGTACGGCGCGCGCGCGTCCCCGACGATCAGGCCGGTGACGAAGACGGCGAGGAAGCCGGAGCCGCCGACGGCCGACGCGGCGCCGTAGACGACGCCTCCGGCGACGAGCACGCGCAGCGGATAGAGGCCCGCGTTCGGGAGCGAGACGCGCATCAGCCGGAGAAGCAGGAGGCCGCCCGCGACGCCGACGGCGAGCCCAACGACCATCTCGACCGCGAACTCCTCGGCGATCACCCAGGCCGAGGCGCCCGCGCCGGTGGCGAACTCGAGAATCCCGATCATCAGCGCGATCCCGACGGGGTCGTTCGCGCCGGACTCGCCCTCGAGGATCGTCCCGGTGCGGCCGCCGACCTCGCGGTTGCCGAGCACGGAGAACATCACCGCCGGGTCCGTCGGCGCCAGCGCGGCGCCCAGGATGAACGACGTCGTCCAGTCGAAGTCGAGGAGCGCGTGCGCGCCCACGGCGACGATCGCCGCCGTTCCGAACGTCCCGAAGATGCCGAGCGACGCGATCGGGAACGCCGCGCTGCGGAAGCGCCGCAGCCCGACGTGCATGCCGCCGTCGAGCAGGATCACGAGCAGCGCGACGGTCGCGATCCGCTCCACGGTGAGGATCGAGAGGTGCTCCGATAGCTGCGGGAAGAGCGTCGAGGCGACTCCGGCCCCGAGCAGGAAGAGCGCCGGCGCGGGCACCGCGAGCCGCTCGGTGACCTTGCTCGTCAGGAGGAGGAGCGAGAAACCGGCGGCGACGACGAACACGAGGGTGCCGAACTCCGCAAGCTCCTCCACCGGCTGAATCTAGAACAGCGGGTCGAGCGCGCGGGGCGCTACTCTGCGTTCCCGAGGGACGTGAAACCCGGCTTACAATTCGCTTACGTGCCGCTTATCGGTGCACTAGAAAAGGGAGGGATACTTCGGGCTGAGATGCGGCGTCTGCTCCTCTTTTCGATCTTCGCCGCGCTCGCGCTGCCGACTGGGGCGCTCGCGCTCCGCGCCGCACCCGGCGACGGGACGCTCTCCGTCCGGAACGCGGACGGCCTCGTCGCCGTCGACCTCGCGCGCGGCGCCGTCGTCGGGCGGATCGCGCGTGGCAAGGTGACCGTGGTCGATCCGCGCGGCGGCGACTGCGACACCGTCCTCGTGTGGGACGGCGGCGAGCGGGCCGACTACACGGAGCGCTCGATGCTCGGCGAGCTCGGGCAGCGCAGGCTCGCCTGCGTGTTCCGCGGCAAGAGCATGCGCTTCCGCGTCGGTGGCGGCGTCGGCGCGCTCGTCGTCGACGGGCGTGACGTCTCGCTCGCCGCCGTCGGGCTTGGGTTCGTCGTCCTCAAGGGGAGGCCCGGCTCGGCAGACGACGGAACGTACTCGCTGAACGGCGAGCGCCACGTCTCGATGCCGGACGAGAGCCTCCAGCTCACGCTCGCGACAGCGACGGCGCCGCCCGGCTAACCGTGCCGGAGGGCAAGCCGCAGACGGTGCTGGTGGTCGAGGACGAGACCTCGATCGCGTCGTTCGTCGCGCTGTACCTCAAGAACGCCGGCTACGAGGTGCGCACCGCCGCGACCGGCGCGGACGCGCTCGTGAAAGCCGCCGGTGACGTCTCGCTGATCATCCTCGACCTGATGCTGCCGGACATCGACGGCATCGAGGTTTGCAAGCGGGTCCGGCAGCGCTCGGACGTCCCCGTGCTCATGCTGACCGCCCGCGACGAGGACGTGGACAAGATCATCGGCCTCGAGGTTGGCGCCGACGACTACCTGACGAAGCCGTTCAACCCGCGCGAGCTCGTCGCGCGCGTGAAGTCGATCCTCCGGCGCGCTGCCCCGGACAAGCGCTCGCTGGAATCCGCCCAGCTCCGCCACGGCGACCTCGTGATCGACGCTGGCCGCCGCGAGGTGCGCGTCGGCGAGCAGGAGATACAGCTCGCGCCGAAGGAGTTCGACCTCCTCTGGGAGCTGCTCGACCACAAGGGCCTCGTGCTGACGCGCGACCAGCTGCTCGAGCGCGTCTGGGGCTACACGTTCGCCGGTGACACGCGCACGGTCGACGTGCACGTCCGCCAGCTGCGCAGGAAGCTCGGCGACGCGTCGCCGATCGTCACCGTGTGGGGTGTCGGCTACAAGGTCGCACCCGCCCGGGATGCAGTGAACGCGTAGAGGCCCGTGCCCGTGATGCTGCGGAGTCTCTGCGTCGGGAGCATCGACCGAGGCACCGGCGCGTGCTGCCGGCGGGAGCGCTGAGGCGGGGCGCTGTTCCGCTCCCTGCACTTCCGGCTCACGGCGCTCTTCCTCGCCGGGATCCTGCTCGCCGGCGTCGTCGCGACGCTCGTCGCCGTCCGCCTCTTCCAGGACTACGCCCGCGAGCAGTCGCTGGCCGAGCTTCGCCGCGAGGCCGAAGGGCTTGCACAGCTGTACGGCCGCCGCGCCGGCGCGGCGGCGCGCGCCGCCGCCGCGCTCGAGCGCGCGACCGGAGACCGGATCTTCTTCGCGAGCGTCGTCCCCGTCGAGTTCCTCGGTCCGGGAGGAGCAGAGCCTGAAGGTCCTCGAGCGCCTCCCGCCGAGCGCGGTCCCGACCGCGGTGATGCAGAGCAGCGGGTTGATCACCTTCGAGTTCACGCCGCCGGGGGAGGACCGTGAGCTGCTCGCGGTCGCGACGCCGATCAGGGTGGAGGGGACCGTGTTCGGCGCGCTCATCGTCGCGGAGCCGAAGACGGAGCTCCGCGAGCGCTGGCTCACGCTCTTCGAGCGGCTCGCGCTCGCGTTCCTCGGCGGGATCGTCGTCGCCGGCTTCCTCGCGTGGTACCTCTCGCGGCGCGTCACGCGACCGGTGCTCGAGCTGTCGCAGGCGACGGACGAGATCGCGCGCGGCCGCTACGACGTCGACGTCCCGCGCGTGCCCGGCGGAGGCGAGATCGAGCACCTCGCGACGCGCTTCCGCGAGATGGCGACGCGGCTGCGCCGGACAGAGGAGCTCGAGCGGAACTTCCTGATGACCGTGACGCACGAGCTGCGCACGCCGCTCACGGCGATCCGCGGCCACGTGGCCGCGCTGCGCGAGGGCGTGGTCGAGGACCCGGAGCTGCGCGAGGCGTCGCTCGCGGTGGTCGCGGAGGAGGCGGCGCGGCTCGAGCGGCTGGTCGGAGACGTGCTCGACCTCGCGAAGCTCGAGGCGCACCGGTTCACGGTGCTCGAGGAGGAGGTCGACATGAAGCGGCTGATCGACCGCGCGTACACGTCCTTCAGCGAGGAGGCGCGGCGGCGCTCGATCGACTACCGCGAGGAGGTGCGCGCGGAGCCGGTCATCGTCTCGGACGGCGACCGCGTGCTCCAGATCATCACGAACCTGCTCGCGAACGCGTTCCGGTGGACGCCGGACGGCGGGCGGATCGGACTCGAGCTCGCGGCCGCGAACGGGACGGTCTCGGTCGCGGTCGCCGACACCGGGCCCGGCATCGCGCGCCGCGAGCGGGAGCGGATCTTCCGCCCGTTCTTCTCGCACGACGGCTCGGGGACGGGCCTCGGGCTCGCGATCGCTCGGGAGCTGGCCGTCGCGCTCGGCGGCCGGATCGAGCTCGAGACGGAAGAGGGCGTCGGGAGCAGGTTCGAGCTCGTCCTCCCGGCGAAGTCCGCGTAGCCCGTCTACATCGCGCTCGTGGCGGTGCCGGAACGCGCACGCGTCGTCGGCTGCCGGCGCGCCGCAGGCCCGGCCGCGCAGCCTTCGACGCCTTGCGTCCGCGGCAGTGGACGAAGAACCTCCTCCTCTTCGCCGGCATCCTCTTCGCGGCGAGGCTCGGCGACGCCGCGCGCTGGGTCGACGCCGTCACGGCTTTCGTCGCCTACTGCGCAGCGTCGAGCACCGCGTACCCCTCAACGACATCCGCGACGTCGACGCCGACCGGCTGCACCCCGTCAAGCGGCTCCGGCCGATCGCGCGCGGCGACCTCGCGCGCGGGCGCGCCTTGGCGCTCGCGGCGGCGGCGTTCGCGCTCGTCAGCGTCCTGGGCGCCGCGGACGTGCTGTTCCTCGCCGTCTTCGCCGCGCTCCAGCTCGCCTACAGCGGCGGCCTGAAGCGGGTCGTTCTCGTCGACGTGATGGTGATCGCGGCGCGGCGAGCTCGTGCTCGTCGGCGCGGACGCGAGCCCGGGCGGCCCGTGCTCGCGGGCTACTGCTCGCGCTCGTCGACCAGCTCGTCGGCGTCGTCGCGGCGTCCGCGGTGATCGCGTACTCGCTGTCCACGTTCACCGCGCACTCGCAGGCGATGATGGCGACGATCCCGTTCGTGCTCTTCGGGATCTTCCGGTACCTGCTGCTCGTGCACCGGCGCGACCTCGGCGAGGAGCCCGAGAACGTGCTGTTCCGCGACGTGCCGATCCTCGTCACGGCCGCCCTCTGGCCAGCCTCGGCGGCGCGATCCTCGCGCTGACGTAGGAGCGGCTAGCCGCTCTCGGCGGAGCCGCGGCGCTCGTCCATCCGGTAGACGACGGCGCGGTTCTGCGACTCGAGCCCCTGCTCGATCCGCGCCAGCCGCTCGTCGACGCTCCTCCACCCGGAGACGACGAGGTCGACGAGGACGCCGAGGTCGTCGACGCGCGCGTGCCGCTCCGCGAGTAGGTCGCTCTCGAGCCGCTCGAAGCGGCGGATGAGCGCGTTCAGGAGCCCGCGCAGCTCCGCCGTGTGCCGCGCGACGGGAAGCGCCTCCGCGCGCACGCCCTCGCGAACGGCGTCCCCGACCTGCCGGGGGAGGGTCGCCTCGAGCTGCGCGGCGGCCTGCGCGAGCGACTCGACCTGCAGCCGTGCGCGGTCGAGTGCTGCCTCGACGTCGGCAGGCTCGGCGCGCTCGGCCGACGCCGTCGAGAGCCGTACCGTCGCCCGCTCGATGGCGCCTTCGTCCATTCGTGACGACGGTAGCGTTGGCGTCGGATGAACCTCGACGAGCTCGACTACGACCTGCCGCCCGAGCTCGTAGCGCAGCGCCCTGCGGCGCGTCGCGACGCCTCGCGGTTGCTCGTCTACGAGCGGGCGTCGGGGGAGGTCCGCCACCGCACGTTCGCGGATCTGCCGGACGAGCTCGACCATCTCGTCGTCGTCAACGACACGCGCGTCGTGCCCGCCCGGATCCGCGTCGCGCGCGCCGGCGGAGGCGCCGCCGAGGTGCTGCTGGTGGAGCGGCTCGACGGCAACGGGGTCTGGGAGGGGCTGGCGCGCCCCTCGCGACGGCTGCGCTCCGGCGATCGCCTCGGGCCGGTCGAGCTCCTGGAGCCGCTCGGCGAGGGTCGCTGGCGGTTGCGGCTGGAGGAGAAGCCGCCGGGCGAGACGCCGCTCCCTCCGTACATCAAGGAGCCGCTCGCGGATCCCGAGCGGTACCAGACGGTGTACGCGCGGGAGGAGGGATCGGCAGCCGCGCCGACGGCCGGTCTGCACTTCACGCCGGAGCTCGTCGGGCGCCTCGACGTCGAGCGCGTGACGCTGCACGTCGGCCTCGACACGTTCCGGCCGCTCGCCGTGCGCGATCTGTCCGAGCACGCGCTCCACGGGGAGCGCTACGCGGTCGAGCGGCGCGCGTGGGAGCGGATCCGCGCCGCGGAGCGGGTGCTCGCAGTCGGAACGACGACCGTCCGCGTGCTCGAGACGCTCGCGCGCGGCGCCGCGCTAGAGGGACGTACGGAGCTCTTCGTGACGCCCGGGTTCGAGTTCCGGCGCGTGGACGCGCTCGTCACGAACTTCCACCTCCCGCGCTCGACCCTGCTCGCGCTCGTGATGGCCTTCGCGGGCGTGGAGGAGACGCGAGAGCTGTATCGACTCGCGGTCTCGGAGCGGTACCGGTTCTACTCCTTCGGCGACGCGATGCTCGTCCTGTGAATCGGCCGTCACACCTTCGCGACGGCGCCTGACACCGGGAGAGGCTCGGCGCGGACGTGACGCACTTCGACGTGACCGCGCGCGACGGCGAGGCGCGGGCGGGCGTGCTCCGGACCGCGCACGGCGACGTGCCGACACCCGCGTTCATGCCGGTCGGCACGAAGGGCACCGTCAAGAGCGTCGACCCGGACGAGCTGCGCGCGCTTGGGGCCTCGATCGTGCTCGGGAACACGTACCACCTCCACTTCCGCCCCGGCGACGAGCTGGTCGCGGAGCTCGGCGGCCTGCACGCGTTCATGGGCTGGGACGGGCCGATTCTCACCGACTCCGGCGGCTTCCAGGTCTTCTCGCTGCGGGACACGCTGCTCGCGGTCGACGACGACGGCGTCACCTTCCGCTCCGTCTACGACGGCTCCGCGACCCGCTTCACGCCCGAGCTCGCAGCGCGGATCCAGGCGAACCTCGGCTCCGACGTCGCGATGTGCCTCGACATCTGCCCGCCGGCGGGCGTTCCGCGCGCGGAGCTCGCCGAGGCCGTCCGGCGGACGACGTCGTGGGCGGCTCGGCAGCGCCACGAGCGGCGTGCGCGGGGGCAGCTCCTGTTGGGGATCACGCAGGGCGGCGCCGACGAGGAGCTTCGCCGCCGCTCGATCGCCGAGCTGGTCGAGCTCGGCTTCGACGGCTACGCGCTCGGCGGCCTCGCCGTGGGCGAGTCCCGCCACGAGATGTTCGACGCCGTCGAGTGGGCCGCCCCGCTCCTTCCGCCCGACCAGCCGCGCTACCTCATGGGGATCGGCGACCCGGAGGGCGTGCTGGAGGTGATCGAGCGCGGCGTGGACATGTTCGACTGCGTCCTGCCGACCCGCACCGCGCGCACCGGCTCGGCGCTCACGTGGCAGGGCCGCCTGAACCTCCGCAACGCCCGCTTCCAGCGCGATCCTCGCCCCGTCGACGAGGGCTGCGGCTGCCCCGCGTGCACGCGCTTCTCGCGCGCCTACCTCCGCCACCTCGTGAACCAACAGGAGCTCCTCGGGTTGCGCCTGCTCAGCCTGCATAATCTGCGCTTCCTGATCGAACTCACCGCCGGCGCGCGCGCGGCGATCGAGCGGGGCGCGTTCGCAGCCTTCAAGGCCGACGCGCTCGCGCGGCTCGCCCGGGCGCACGAGGAGGCCACGTGGACATCCTGATCTTGATCGGCTTCGGCGTCCTGACGATGTGGCTCCTCGTCGTGCTCCCGCAGCGACGGCGGATGCAGGCGCAGAACCGGATGATCGAGTCGCTGAAGCCCGGCGACGAGGTGGTGACGGCCGGCGGGCTCTACGGCGACGTGACCGAGATCGGCGACGACGAGATCGCGATGGAGATCGCGCCGAACGTCGAGGTCCGCATCGCGAAACGCGCCATCGGAGCGGTGATCCCGCCGGACGCGTACGAGGACCACGAGCCGCTCGACGCCGAGGCGGCAGCGGCGGACGCGGGCGCCACTGGGGAGCCGGAGGCCACGGAGCGCCGGTAACCTTAGGCGCGAGCTTCGCGTGGCCGAAAGACGCTCCCACCTCATCCTCGTCGCGCTGATCACGCTCGCGCTGATCGGCGCGGCGCTGCTCGCCGTTCCCGGATCGCCGCTGCACAAGAAGCCGGTGCTCGGGCTCGACCTCCAGGGCGGGCTGGAGGTCGTCCTCAAGGCGGTGCCGCCGGAGGGGCGGCCGCTACGCGCGTCCGACCTCAACCGCTCGCTGGACATCATCCGCGACCGCGTCGACAGGCTCGGCGTCGCGGAGCCGGAGATCCGCAAGCAGGGCGAGGATCAGATCGCGGCGTCGCTCCCCGGCGTCCGCAACGCCGGCCGCGCCCAGGAGATCATCGGTCAGACGGCGAAGCTCGAGCTCTACGACCTCGAGACGTCACTCGTCGGCGCGTCCGCCTCCGCGACGGGGCAACCCGTCCCGCAGAACCGCCTCTTCGACCTCCTGAACAGCGCCGCGACCCGCGCGCTCGCCCAGCGGAACGGCGAAAGCTCGCCGTTCTACCTCTTCGACCGCAAGACGGGCAAGCTGATCGCGGGGCCGGCCCGGACGCGCGCCGCGCTCCTCGAGGGGCGCGAAACGCCGCTTCCGAAGAACCAGAAGGTCGTCGGCACGCCGAACAAGACGGTCGTCGTGACCTGCGGCGCGGACGCGCCGATCTGCCCCGGCGACGTCGCGGGCTCGCGGTTCTACTACCTCTTCAAGTACGACCTGAAGGCGGACAACCCCGTCCCGCAGATGACGGGCGAGGACCTGCGCCTGCAGGGGACGCGGCAGGACATCGACCCGCAGGGCGGCGGCCCGCAGGTGCTGATGGAGTTCACCGACGACGGTGGGAAGAAGTTCCAGAAGATCACGGCCGACGAATGGGCGCGCGGCCGGATCCAGAACGCGCCGCAGCACTTCGCGATCGTGCTCGACCGCGACATCAAGTCGTTCCCGCAGATCGACTACACCGACGCGACGCTCTCGGCCGGGATCGGCGGCGGCAGCGCGCGGATCACCGGCATCGAGTCGATCGAGGAGGCGAAGAACATCGCCCTCGTCCTCCAGACGGGTGCTCTGCCCGTCGAGTTCGTGACGCTCTCGCAGACGCAGATCTCGGCGACGCTCGGCGAGGACTCGCTCCAGCAGGCACTGCGCGCGGCCGTGGCCGGGATGCTGGTCGTCGCCCTGTTCCTGCTCGTCTTCTACCGCTTCCTCGGCCTCGTCGCCGTGCTCGGCCTGGGGATCTACGCGGTCTTCCTGTACGCGATGATCCTGCTCTTCAACGTGACGCTGACGCTGCCGGGCTTCGCGGGCATGATCCTCACGATCGGGGTCGCGGCCGACGCGAACATCGTCGTCTTCGAGCGCATCAAGGAGGAGTCGCGCGGCGGCAAATCGGTCCGCGCCGCGATCGCGGCGGGCTACGGCAAGGGCTTCAGCACGATCCTCGACGCGAACGCGGTCACCGCGATCACCGCGCTCGTCCTCTTCGCGCTCGCGACGGCCGGCGTGAAGGGCTTCGCGTTGATGCTCCTCCTCGGAACGGTGATGTCGCTCGTGACCGCCGTCGCCGCGACGCGCGCGATGCTCGGTCTGCTCTCCGGCTTCCGCTGGTTCAACAGTCCGCGGTTCATGGGCGCGCAGGGACAGCAGACGGCGAAGTGGCTGCAGATCGACTACGTCGGCAAGCGCCGGATCTGGTTCGCGATCTCGGGTGTCGTGCTCGCGATCGCGGCCGGGTCGCTGGCGCTTCAGGGGCTGAACCTCGGCATCGACTTCGAGGGCGGCACGAAGGTCTCGTTCTCGACTCCGCAGCCGACGGAGCTCGAGGAGGTTCGCGCCGAGGCCGGCAGGCTCGGCGAGGGCGACGCGCAGATCCAGGGCGCCGGGCGCCCCGTCGGCGGGAAGTACACGGACTTCGTCATGCGCGCGGAGGCGCTGGACGCGCGCGAGCTCGGCGAGCTGCGCGAGAGCCTCGGGGAGAGCGTCGGCGCGCGCGACTTCGGCGCCACGACCGTCTCCGCCAGCTTCGGGGCGCAGATCGCGGAGAGCGCGGTCTACGCGATCCTCTTCTCGCTCCTCCTCGTCGTCCTCTACATCTCGTTCCGCTTCCAGTGGAAGTTCGCGCTGGCGACGATCGTCGCGCTGCTGCACGACGTGCTGATCGCAGTCGGGATCTACTCGCTGCTCGACCGCGAGGTGTCGACCGCGACCGTGGCCGCGATCCTCACGGTGCTCGGCTACTCGATCTACGACACGATCATCATCCTCGACCGCGTGCGCGAGAACATGCCCCTGATGCGGCGCGCGTCGTTCCCGACGATCGCGAACGTCTCGCTCGCGGAGACGATCCGCCGCTCTCTCGCGACGACGTTCATCACGCTGCTGCCGATCACGGCGCTCTACCTGTTCGGCGGCGAGACGCTGAAGGACTTCGCGTTCGCGCTCCTCGTCGGCATCGGCTCGGGCGCGTACTCGTCGATCTTCATCGCCGCGCCGCTCGTCTCCTGGCTGAAGGAGCGCGAGCCGGACTACGCGCGGCGCGGGGACGGGGCGGCCGCGTCGAAGGAAGAGGCGGCGGCCGTCGTGGAGGAGGCGGCCGCGGCTGCCGTCGACGCACCGGTCCCGGTCACCGCGCCGCTCACCTCCGCGGAGCGGGCGGCGGCAAACGAGGCGAAGCGCGAGCGCCGGCGGCAGCGGCGGCGCGCGCCGCCGCCAGGCCGCGCCCGGTAGCGACGGGTCGGCGCGCGAGCGCGCGGCGCGGGGCGGCCTCGCCGCGGCGGGGGCGGCCCCGCTCG
>JAUJMY010000022.1 GCA_030446625.1 Gaiellaceae bacterium | reverse complement strand
GGAAGGGGCGAGCGCTCGAAGCCGAGGAGGATCAGCTTGAGCGCGTAGCACTTCTGACTATGCTCGTGTGCAGACTCTTGTGTCGCCGACTTCAGCTGCGTTTGCACGTCTATGATAGCCAGTAACAACTTCTTAACTGGTGACCCCCTCTTCGATTTTCGAGCACGCCACGATGTCCTCGGCGCCTGGTCGCGTGTGGGGAGGGTAGCGCAGCTTTCGCGAAGTGCAAGTACCCCTTTCGGGGGAAACCGGCACGCACGCGCCGGGGCTGCTACGGTCGGCGAGAGCTAGAGCGAGTTCGGTCGGCCGCAGCGCCTCCTGATCCGTTCGTGACTGGATCGAAGGAGGTGTTTTTTCTATGGCAACCGGAACCGTGAAGTGGTTCAACGACGCGAAGGGGTACGGGTTCATCGCCCCCGAGGGCGGCGGCAAGGACCTGTTCGTGCATCACTCGTCGATCGGCGGCAGCGGCTTCAAGACGCTCGCCGAGGGCGCGAAGGTCGAGTACGAGTCGCGCGAGGGGCAGAAGGGCCCCGAGGCCTACGACGTCATGCCCATCCAGGGCTGAGGCAGTCGTGCGACCTCGCGCGCGGGCGGCTCGCCTACCGAAGCTACCGAAGCCGGTAGGTGAGCCGCCGGGCGCGCTGGCCTAGATCTTGCGCCGCTTCGGCGGCGAGCCCCACTTGGAGCGCCGGCTGCGGCCCGAGTAGACGAGCGCCTTCGGCGCGACGCGCATGCCGTGGCTCTCGAACTGCTCCACCTCGCCGACGCGCCGAGCGACGCGGCTCACGTCCGCCTGCTGCTCGGGGAGGACGAGCGTGATCCCGGTGCCGTCGCGCCCGGCGCGGGCGGTGCGGCCGACGCGGTGCGTATAGCCCTTGTCGTCCTCGGGCGGGTCGAAGTTGATCACGTGCGTGATGTCGTCCAGGTCCAGGCCGCGCGCGGCGACGTCGGTGGCGACGAGCGTCGAGACCTTGCCCGCCTCGAAGCGCGCGAGCGCGCGCTCGCGGGCGCCCTGGCCCATGTCGCCGTGCATCGCGACCGCCTTCACGTCGTGGCGCGAGAGCTTCTCGACGAGCCGGTCCGCGCCGCGCTTCGTCCGGACGAAGACGAGCGCGAGCCCGCGCTCCGCCTGGAGCAGCTCGACGAGCTTCTCGACCTTGTTGTCCGCGGTGACGGGGACGAAGTGGTGCTCCGTCTCGCCCAGCTCGAGGTGGCTCGGGAGCTGCGCGTCGTAGCTGCCCGGGTTGTGCGTGTACGCGCGCGCGAGCTGGCCGACCTCGCCGTCGAGCGTGGCGGAGAAGAACATCGTCTGGCGCTCCTTCGGCAGCCGCCGCACGATCGCGTCGACCTGCGGCTGGAAGCCCATGTCGAGCATCCGGTCGGCCTCGTCGAGGACGAGGATCCGGATCCCGTCGAGCTTGACGAGCCGGCGGTTCGCGACGTCCTCGAGGCGGCCCGGCGTCGCGACGAGGATGTGCGCGTCCTTCGCGCCGGCGGACTGGCCGCGGACTGAGGTGCCGCCGTAGATCGCGGCGACCTTCAGGCCCCGCGCGCGTCCGATCTGCTCGAACTCGCCCGCGACCTGGACGGCGAGCTCGCGTGTCGGCACGAGCACGAGCGCCGACGGCCGCGCGTCCGACGCCTCGAGGCGCTGCACGATCGGCACCGCGAACGCGAGCGTCTTGCCCGATCCGGTCGGGGCCTTCGCGAGCACGTCCTGTCCCGCGAGCGCGTCCGGCAGCACGAGCGTCTGGATCGCGAAGGGGGTGTGGATGGAGCGGTTCGCGAGGGCGGCGGCGACGGGCTCGTCCACGCCGAGCTCACGGAAAGACTGCTGTGACATGGTGTTCGACTCCTTCGGTTCGGGTCGAGATCCGCCTGCCCCGACACACCCGAAGGAGGAACGAGAAGCTGAATCTCACGGGACGACACCACGCCGTCCGTGCCAGGCACCGTAGCACGGGCGTCGGACTTAGTAACGAGTTGTTACTTGGAGCGGCGCACGACGGTGATGCCCCACGCGGCGCCGCTCGCGAACAGGTCGTCGGGATCGACGTCGCCGAGCCAGCCGAGGAAGTGGCGCTCCGGCTCGTCGTCCGTGGAGCCGTAGACCGCTGCCCGCTCCTCGGCCTGAACCTCCGGCCCGCGCTCGAGCTCCTCGAGCCGGCGCTCCGCCTCCTCGGCCGCGGGGCCTTCCATGTAGCCCCTAGGCACGGGTCGCCTCCGCGAGCAGGGCGCGCAGGTCCAGCGGCGCGTTGAACATCGCGACGCCGCGGGCGCCGTCCTGCGGCCGCGGCCACTCGGCCTCCGCGCGGTCTCGGTAGAGCTCGACGCCGTTGTGATCTGAGTCGTTGAAGACAGCGAGTTCTACTGCCGTAGCGCGAGCGAAGACCGCAGGCGAGCGGCTGCGCCTAGCATGGCGTCGTGAGGCTGTGGTGGCTTCTGCTCTTGGGCTTGCTGTTGCTGGTCCCAGTGAGCTGCGCGGGCGGACGCGCCGAATCAGTAACCGTCCCCTCGAACGCCTCGTCAAGATTGGACGTGGCCGCAGAGCGCCTGCTCGAGGCGGGGCTGAGATTCACGATTCCGCAGTTTCCGCAGCAGCCTGCCGGGGCGCGTCTTGAGGGTTACGTCGTCGCCTACCAGACGCCGCGTGCTCCTGCGCGCGTGCCGAAGGGATCGACCGTCACGCTGCACATCCGGAGTTCGCTGATCCCGAGCCCCGCCTTCCGGACGCACCATCCGCCTACCGTAGTCGTCCCGTGTTTAGTGGGCCTGTCGTACACCGACGCCGTCGCTCGTCTACCGGAAGGCGTCTGGCTGAAGCTCGGCAGGGTTCCACCCTTGCCTGCCGAAGCCAGCGGGCGCGGGCTGGATGCGTTCGTGGTTGCGCGTCAACAGCCTGAACCCGGAACCGTCGCGCCGTATGGCTGCGGGCGTGCTCGGGGCGGCGGCTGTCGTCCGAGCACCGTCGAGATCGACCTCCGTGTCACGGGCTGAGACCATGGACGAGCCCCGAAAGCCGATCGACGGCCGCGTCGACATCGGCCACGTTCATCTGAAGGTCGCGGACATCGAACGCTCGCTCGCCTTCTACTGCGGCGTGCTCGGGTTCGAGGTGATGCAGCGCTGGGGCACCGACGCAGCCTTCATCTCCGCCGGCGGCTACCACCACCACATCGGGCTCAACACCTGGCAGTCGAAAGGCGGCTCCCCGCCGCCGGCGGGGACGACCGGGCTCTTCCACGTCGCGATCCGCTATCCGGACCGGCGCACGCTCGCGGACGCGCTCCGGCGCCTGGTGGAGGCGCGTGTGCCACTAGACGGAGCTTCGGACCACCGCGTCTCCGAGGCCCTCTACTTGAGAGATCCCGATCAGAACGGCATTGAGCTGTACCGAGACCGCCCGCTCGAGGAGTGGCCGCGCCCGCCTGATGGTGACGGAGTCGCGATGGTCACGGCACCGCTCGACGTTGAAGACCTGCTCGGGGAGCTAGACCGCTCGGTCTAAGCAGGCCGGCCTGTGCATCCTCGCGCACGGCTACCCCAGCGCGGGCCTGGCGGCTGAGATCGGGCGGCGCCGGGCACAAGACGAGGGACGCCATGCGTGACGAGGTGCGGGAACTTCTTGGCGCTGGGGCCCGACCAGAACGGCGTTGAGCTGTACCGACACCGCCCGCTCGAGGTGACGGGGTCGCGATGGTCACGGCACCGCTCGACGTTCAAGACCTGCTCGCCGAGCTGGGACCGCCTCGCCTAAGCACGTCTCCAGCCTCAAAGGCGGGCCGCAGTGGCGGCTGAGCTGCTGCGGCGCAGCCAGGGCAGTCTGACGTGCACGGGCATCAGCTGAGCACGTAGCGCGCTGGCGCCACCAACGCCGGGGCGCGAATGATGGAGCAGCGTCTGCGCGGCTACGCTCGGCTGATCTCGTCCTTCTACTACGACGACGCGAACGCACCGAGGCCGAACCGGCCGCGCCGCGTCGGCGTCGTCGCGCTGATCGAGCACGACGGGCGACTGCTGTTCGAGCGCCGAGCCGACGCGCCGGTTTGGGGACTGATTGCCGGCGGGGTCAACGACGACGAGACGCTCGATGCCGCTCTCCGGCGCGAGGTGCGCGAAGAGACGGGGCTCGCGATCAGGCAGTACGAGTTCTTCGGCACCTTCTCGGAGCCGTCGCGCATCGCTCACTACCCCGACGGCACGATCGTCCAGATCCTCGCCTTGGCCTACCGCGTCGAGGCGGAGGACGTCTCCCTCTGCCGGATCAGCGAGGAGTCGCTCGAGCTTCGGTTCTTCGCGCGCGAGCACCTGCCAATGGAAGATCTCGTTCCGACCCAGCGGGCGATGATCGCGCGCTATCTGAGCAACGAACCGCCGCCGTTCCTCGATTGACGGTGCGGCGAGCGGTGTCGCGAGCGCCTCCCATATAGCCGCGTTTCGTCGCCGCGCGTCGACGCGGTCGCTATCGCTCTTGGCGCACACAGACGGCGCGGCCGCGCCAACTGCCCCCGTGCCGAGAATGTTGACCGCTGATGCCCTTCTGCGGCCGGGGAGCGGTGCGTGCTCGCGGGTGGGGCGTCTACTTACTCGGTCGCGTCGGCGGGGTCGAGCCGAAGACTGTCCCAAGTCTCATCCGGGGCTGCGCGGAGGTAGCGGACCGCCGCCGCGTTCCGTGCACCGACGTGGACCTCCTTCGTCGCGAGACCTGGGTCAGGGCACACCTGCGCCGATCACGTCGTCGCCGACCCAGAAGCTCGTGCCGGGAACTGGCCAAAGCCACGCGGCGAGTGGCAGTTGTGAGAGTGGGGCCAGGATCGCCGACGAGCCCTCCTCGGTCTGCGCAAGCGCCCCCGGACGAAGTCGAAGTGTTCGCTGCTAGAGCGCGTCAGCTTTTCGACGTGATCCGGTAGCGTCATTCGCCATCGAGCGCAGCACATGTTCGGCCGCCTCTTGCGGAACGCGTGCGGTGCGGATTCGGCCCGCGACGCGCCGGGACGCCGATGCCGTCGCGAACGTACACGCCGAATCCGCGCGTGCCGCCTACCGACACATCTTCGGCGACGCGCCGTTTCCTGCCGACGACGCGCGGAAGATGTGGCGGTCGCGACTGGCGGAGGCCGCCGTCGCCGTGGTCGCAGAGACGAGCGATGACGTCGTGGGATTCGCAGTCGTGACACCCGACGGGACGCTAACCGGGCTTTACGTCCGTCCCGAGTGGTGGCGGCGTGGCATCGGAACCGTCCTTCTCGACGCCGTCCCCGAGGCATGCGTTCTTTGGGTACTCAAGGAGAACGTCATCGGGCGTGCGTTCTACGAGCGCCACGAATGGACACCGGACGACGTCGAGCAACGCGACGCTCGGGGCGTGGTCGAGGTGCGCTATTCACGCCGCCGTTAGACCGGCGACGCTCGGCGCGTCGTAAGTCGCAGCCGTGCGCCATGAGCTGCGCGAGGCGTCACGTCGAACACGACTCGTGGCTCACCGGGAGTTCACCCGGTTCTCCGCTGTGCCGCACCAGGATGCGCGGAAGCGCCGCTCCGATCATCCCGCTCCGCAAGGGGCGCAAGGAAACGGGCGGACGCATCGCTCGGCACACGCAGACGTGGCGCGACCTGTACCGCCGCCGCTCCTCAGTCGAGCGCGAGTTCGGGCGCTTGAAGCACGAATACGGCCTTGTGGTTCGGGTGCGCGGACTCTCAAAGGTCGCGCTCACCGCTGGCCTGTGCATGCTCGCGCGGCTTGGCCTCGCGCTGCAACGTGCGCGCACCGTTCCGCTCGAGTCTTAAAGCGTCAGTCCAGCTGCGCCGACGCGCAACATGATCTTCACGGCACGCGGCGAGGGCTCCGGCGTGAGGAACTTGGACGCGGCTCCCTTGCTGTAGTCGAAATCCCCCTCGAACTGGTCGGCGGTTGCGTCGATCAGTTTGTCCCCCCGGCCCTCCAGCCACCAATGCTCGCCGCCCACACAAGGCGCGCGCTTCACCGTAAGCCCTGCTTCGCTGCCGCCCAGCAGGTAGTAGAGCGCCTCAGAGGCCACGTAGCAGTAGCCTCCCATCGGATGAGGATGGTTCTGCCATTCGGGCGGGAGTAGTTCAGGCGTCAAGACGCTTCGCACGATCCCAACCGCGTTCTCCTCGTGCTCAGTCGCCCCGCGCAGTTTCGGCTCGGTGCGGTTTTTCATTGCGCACACGTCCCAGACGATAGCGCCGCCCCGCGAGCATTTCGCCAATCCCTCCTAGAGGGATTGGCGAAACGCGAGTGGCTGTTCGCTAGGACTGGAAGGCGGGCGCGACGACAGACTCAACGTTCCGCCCAACGGCCACACCGAATTTGTTCTCCGCGCCCTCGCGGGCCTTCCGATAACTCGAAATCGCGTGCTTGATCGACGACGGTGGGCGTTCCACCCCTAAGGGCGCGAGCAGGTAGCCAAAGAGCTTGTCGAGTTCACTCGTGACGAGTTCTGTCTTGCCGCCCGCCTCTTTGCCCCTGAGCCAGAGCGTCCAGTCCCAGAAGTGGGCGTCAATCGCATCGAGATTCTCGCGGTTCGGCTCCCAAGGCGGCTCCTCCGTATGGGGTTCATCCGGGAAGATCAGATCCACCTTCGCCGGGCCGCGAACGATCAGCATCCAGCAGTATTCCGGGCTGAGGCGATCCCATTGCTGCGCCAGCGGGTCAAGCCGCGAGAGCAGGTGCGGGAGCGCATCGGCAAGAGCTGCGAAGTCACGCGCCTCAACGCGGAAGTCCCAGTCAGAGAGTTCGTGGGCACGTCCTTCCGCCCGCGAACCGACGAGCCGGATGCTGTGAACCGCCGGGTGAGGTGCGACGCTGGCGACGATCCGCTCCGCCAGGTCCATCAGGAACCGATCTTAAGCCCGCCGGACGCGGGCGCACCTCGACGCCTCGGACTAGGAGGGATGGCCAAACGCTGGAGCCCGCTAACGGTGCGGGGTCCAGCGTTAGCGGCGAGGACCGCTAACCCCACGCAAGCAGCCGTTTACCCAACGATGTCGGCCCTTCGGGATCGTCAGTCATCTGAGAGGAACTCGACGACGGCGTCCCTGACTCCCGCATCGTCAAAGACATCATGATGGTTTCGACCGACAGCGTCGAAGACAGTCGCATGTGGAAGCCAGGCGCGGAGGGCTTCGGCGCCGGTCATGTATTGGTCATTCCCAGCGAGGATGAGCATCACGGGCGCTCGGACGGGACCAGTGTCCGGCAGCCCTCCGGGCCAACCGCCATGGCGAAGATAGGGCAAGAGCGCGGCAAGATCGTTCCCTGCGCGTTCCGCGTTTCGGCGAATTCGTGCGGCTACGTGCGTGTCGTCGGCAGAGTCCGCCTCGAAGGCTTTCACGAGTTCCTGGATGTCGCGTGGATCGTGAAGCGCATTCACCGCAGCATCGCCAACGCCCCCTACAACCACCTTCGCGACACGGTCCGGACGGTTGATGGCGACGTGGAGGGCGACGCCTCCCCCCATCGAGAACCCGATCAGGGCTGCGTCAGCGACGCCGAGGTGATCAAGTAGCCCGACAACATCCGCGCCCAAGCTCTCGGTGCTGCATCGAGCTTCGTCGTACGTGCGCTCACTGCGCCCGTGGCTTGGGAAGTCGAACGCGACGACGCGGAACCCGCGCTTAGCGAGAAGGCCGATCCAGCCACGTCGCCGCCAGTTGCCCACGAGAGAGCTCGTGAACCCGTGCAAGAGAACCACAGGACGAGACGTTCCGGCTTCTTCGTAGTAGAGCGTCAGCCCGTTGTGCTTGAAGAACGCCATCCGGCTGATGCGCAGTCTGTCTTCCGCGAGCCCGTCGCGGCGATCCACTCCTCGTGTTTGGGCACGCACACAACGGGCGCTCCGCATGCGACTTCCGGGGACCCGCAGCGACCCCACCGCGTGTACCGAGGCAGCCGCGCTTCGCCAACAGCACGCAGGGGCCAAACGACGCAGGCGACGGTGCGCGGCTAGGTCGATGCGAGCTTGCCGAACGAGCGGGCGGTGTTTCTCTATAAGCGGCCAACCGAGGTCCAGCGCGCTCAGTTCTCGCGGCTACCTCTCGTCCCGCGACTGCGCCCAAGGCGCACCGGCGGACGATCGCCCTTCGGTACACCGGTGCGCAACGACAGCGGCGCCGCCCTCGGAGTTAGAACTCGACTTTCATTCGGACTCGTCCGGATCGCGGAGGTAGATCGCCTCGCTGACGCCGTGGTCGCTCGCGCCGTCGACGAGGATTCCGGCCTCGACGACGCGGCGCAGCGCGTCGGCGAGCGTCGCGCGGTCCGGGTAGCGGATCGCGACGTGGAAGAGCCCCGTCGTTCCGGGCGGCGGCGGGGCGCCGCCCTTCGACTGCCACGTGTTCAGGCCGAGGTGGTGGTGGTAGCCGCCGGCGGAGATGAACGCGGCGTCGTCACCCCAGCGCTGCATCACCTCGAAGCCCAGCACGCCGCAGTAGAAGCCCAGCGCGCGCTCGATGTCGGCGACCTTCAGGTGGACGTGGCCGATGTCGACGCGCGGGTCGATCACGCGTTGAGCGTACTCCTGCGCGCGAGCGCGAGCGACCCCGCGAGCCACCAGAGGCAGTACGCGAGCCACGGCACGCCGTACGCGTCGGTCTGGAGCCCGAGCGCGAGCACGGCCGCGAGCGACGCCGCAACTGCGGCGGCCCCCCACGCCACGACGGGCTGCGGGGTCGCGCGCGCCGATCGGACGAGCGCCGCGAGCAGCGCGAGGTTCCACGCGACGAAGAGGACGAGCCCGACGATCCCGATCTCGACGCCGAACTCGGTGTAGTTCGACTCGCCGGCCTTCAGCTCGACGTCCTCGCGCCGCGCGACCGCGCCGGCGTTCCCGAGCCCGTAACCCTGCGGATGCTCGGCGACGCGCTCGAGCCCGTCGCGCAGGCTCGTCAGGTGGCTCTCGATCGACGGCTCCTGGAGCGAGAGCTCGCTCTCGGGCAGGCCGCCCTTCTCGCGCGCGATCCGCTCCTGCTCGGCGAGCTCGTGCGGCAGGAAGTGCGTGTCGGGCGCGAACGACGGGAACGTGAGCAGGAACGCGAGCCCGGCGGCGACCGTCGCCGCTGCCGCCGCAGCCGGCACCCACCGCCGCTGCACGAGCGCGAGGACGACGAGCCCGCCCGTCAGCGCGAGCAGCGTCGAGCGCGTGAGCGTGAAGAGGAGCCCGACCGCGGCGACTCCGGCGAGGACGAGCGCGCCGCCGCGCCGCAGCGGCCCGCCCGCGGCGGCGAAGAGGAGCGCGACCGCGAACAGGAACGACGCCGCGAGCGGGCTGAGGAAGGTCGAGATCAGCCGCCGGAAAAGCCCTTCGTCGGTGTTGAACGCGAAGTTCTCCGGCATCTCAGCGGGCCCCTTGTACTCGAAGCCGAGCTCCTCGCGGAAGTACGCGGGCACCTGCCACGCCTGCCAGCGCTCGACCGACACGGTGTACTCCTCGACGAGCCCCACGACCGCCACCGCGGCCGCCGTCGCGAGCACCGTCCACGCGACGGCCCGCAGCTCGCGCGCGCCGAGCTCGACCGAGCGGCCGACGAGGTAGGCGCCGACGGGTAGGAGCGCGTGCCGGAGCGCGAGGAGGATCGCGCCCGCGCCCGCCTCGCCGCCGAGGAGGTTCTGCGGCACGAGCGCGTACACGACCGCGACGGTCCCGAACACGAGCGCGAGCGCGTCGACGAGCTGCGGGCGGAAGGGCAGCCGGCGCTCGGCGACTGCGCGTCGGGCGACGCTCGCCGCCGCCGTCGCGAGCAGCACTTCCTTCCACGCCTGGATCGCGGTCAGCGCCACCCCGCCGACGCCTGCGGCATAGAGCGCGGCCATCGCGGCGTTGTGGAGGGCCAGGCCGACGACGAACGCGTAGAGCGCCCGTACCGGGCGCCGCCAGACGAGCACGACGGCCGCGGCGAGAAGCGGCGCGTAGAGCGCGAGCGCGATCGGCGCGGCCACCGGGAGCGCAGACTAGCCCGCGTGAGAGCGAGCGGGGGCGCCGCAGAGCCCCCCATGGTCGTTCGCTACGCGGGGCCGTACGGTTCGCCCGCGTTCGAAAGCGCGAAGGCGACGAGCGCCAGCGCGATCAGGGCCCGCTTGACGCGGGGAGACATACCGCACGTCCTTCC
Source organism: Gaiellaceae bacterium (assembly GCA_030446625.1). GTDB lineage: Bacteria > Actinomycetota > Thermoleophilia > Gaiellales > Gaiellaceae > JAUJMY01. The sequence continues at coordinate 34,533 of JAUJMY010000022.1, read as the reverse complement.
GAGTCGCCACCGCAGCGGGATGCCGCGATGTGCGCACGGTAGTTTGACAAATGTTCACAGCGGGCGCCGCTGTTTATGATGCGCGCCGTGGCGGAGACCGATCCGACAGCCCCTGCAACCGAGGCCATCGGTGAGCGCTTGCGCCGTCTGCGCACCGCACGACGCCTCTCGCAGCGCGAGCTCTCGGAGCCGGGCGTGTCGTACGCGTACATCTCCCGGATCGAGGCAGGGACGCGGCAGCCGTCGGTCAAGGCGCTGCGCAAGCTCGCGCGGAAGCTGGGCGTCTCGCCGGACTACCTCGAGACCGGATCCGACATGACTCCCGCGGAGAGCCGCGAGCTGCGCGTCGCAAACGCCGAACTGGCGCTGCGGCTCGAGCCGGGCGCCGATTCCGCGGAGGACGAGCTGCGCGACGTGCTTGCCGACGCCCAACAGGCGGGAGACACCCGCTGCGCGATCCGCGCGTCGCGCGGGCTCGGGCTGGTCGCGGCAGCGAACGGACGCTTCCGCGACGCGATCGCGCTCCTCGAAGCCGTCGTCGCGGATGCCGATCCGCCGCCGGCCGAGCAACCCGACCTCTACCTCGCTCTCGGCCGCTCCTACTCCGCGATCGGCCTCCCGGACCGCGCCGCCGAGCTCTGGGAGGCGTGCCTGGAGCGGGCGCTGTCGGAGGAGCCGGAGGACGTCCCGACGCACGTCCGCTACGCGACGCACCTGAGCCACGCGCTCGTCGACCTCGGCGAGCGCGAGCGTGCCCAGGAGGTCGTCGGGGCCGCGCTCGACCGCGCGGGCCCGTCGGCCGACGCGTACACGCGGATCCGTCTCTACTGGTCGCTCGCACGCCTCTCGCGTCTCGGCGGGAACCTGAAGCGCGCGCTCGAGCACGCGCGGCGGGCGGTCGCGCTCCTCGAGCTCACCGAGGACCCGGTCCAGCTCGCGCGCGCGCACCTGCGCAGCGGCGGGCTCTTGATCAAGCAGGGGAAGCCGGAGCAGGCGGCACCGAGCCTCGACCTCGCCGAGCGCCTGCTCGGCACGACGCCCGACGCGATCGACCTCGCCTACCTGCGCACCGAGCAGGCCAAGTGCGCGCTCGCGCTCCGCGAAACCGGCGAAGCTGCACGCCGGGCGCGAGAGTCGCTCGAGATCCTCGGCGACAACGACCCGGCGGAGCAAGGAAGCGCGTTGACCGTGCTCGCGGAGGCTCTGCGGCTCGAGGGGGACGTGGCCGGCGCCGCGGACGCTTTCGGGCGAGCGGTGGCCGCGCTCGAGCAGGCGGGCGACGCGACGGAAGCCGCGGAGGCGTACCGGAGCTGGGGCCGCATGCTCCGCGAGGCGGGTCGGGAGAGCGAGGCGCTCGACGTGCTCGAGCGCGCGGCGGAGCTGATCGCGCGGACGCCGGGCGCTCGCGTACGCTCCGGGGCCTGACGCTCCGCACACAGGCCAGGCCGCGCGGCCCGTACTCGCTCGCACTGTGCACTCGGCACGCGAGCGACGCGACGCGCTCGGTGCGCGACGGTGTCCTCGCACAGGCGCTGCTCGTCGACGGGCGCGTGGAGCTCGCGCGCGCGTGGCAGCGGCCGGACGGCGCCGTCGAGCTCGAGGCGCAGAGCGAGGACGCGCTCGAGCAACTCCGCTTTCTGCTCGCGCTCGACGACGACCACTCCGAGTTCTTGCGCCGGTTCGCGCGCGACCCGCTGCTCGGCGTGACGACGCGGCGACTCCAGGGCATGCGCCAGCTGCGGATGCCGACCGTCGCGCAGACGCTCCTGCGCGCGCTGTGCGGGCAGCTGATCGACACGCGCCGCGCCCGCGCGCTGGAGTACACGATCGTCCGCGCGACGACCCCGCCGCTCGGCGGGACCGGCCTGCACGCACCGCCGAGCGCGGCGTGCCTCGCGCGTTTCGCCCCGGCGCGGCTGCGCGAGGTCGGGCTGCACGCGCGCCGAGCCGCCACGCTCGTCCGCATCTGCCGCTCGTTCGACCCCGAGCGGCTGCGCGCGCTTCCGAGCGCAGTCGCGGCCGCGCGCATTGAGCGCGAGCGCGGACTCGGCCCGTGGTCGTCGGCGGTCGTCTGCCTCGAAGGACTGGGCCGGCACGACCGCGGCCTCGTCGGCGACCTGACGCTCGTGAAGCTGATGTCGGCGCTCCACGGGCGGCGCGTGGAGCCCGCGGAGACCGCCGCGCTGCTCGAGCCGTACGGCGAGTGGGCGGGGCTCGCGAGCGTGTACCTGATGATGGGCTACAAGCACGGGCTGATCCCGTTGCCCGCGGCGGCGCGCGTCCGGCTGCCGCCCGCGAAGTTCCGCCACGCCCCGGCGTGACGACGTACTCGCCTCAGTGGCGGGCGACGTTCGGGGACGTCGACCCGGCGCGGACGGCTGTGGAGGTCGCGTTCGTCAAGCGAATGCTGCCGCTGCCGGAGTACGCGTTCGTGCTGGACGTGCCGTGCGGCGCGGGGCGGCACATGGCTGCGCTGCGCGAGCGCGGGTACCGCACGGTCGGCATCGACAAACGACCGCGTCGTCGTCCGCGAAGCGCAGGAGGCAGGTCTAGACGCGCGCGAGGGAGACATGCGGCGGCTCGACGACCTTCCGTCGAACTTCGACGGCGTGATCTGCATGTGGGCGAGCTTCGGCTACTTCGACGCGCGCACGAACGAGGACGTGCTCCGCGGCTTTGCCGAGCGCCTGCGCCTTGGCGGCCGCCTCGTGCTCGACGTCTATCACCGCGAGTTCTTGGAAGCGCACCAGGGCGAGCGTGGCCTTCGGGGCGTGCGCGACTCACGCGTCGTCCGGCACGGGAGGCTGCACGAGGAGCTCGAGTATCCCGACGGAGGACGTGACGTCTTCGAGTGGCAGTTGTACACGCCGGCCGAGCTCGCCGAGGCGGGCGCGCGTCACGGCCTCGCGTGCATCGCGGCCTGCTCCGGGTTCGACGAGACGCGGTCGGCGCGCCCGGACGACGCGCGGATGCAGGTCGTGCTCGAGCGCGGCCCGTAGGATCAGCGCGTGGCAGGCGAGCGGCGGACGATCGCGATCCTCGGCGCAGGCAAGATCGGCGAGGCGCTGATCGCCGGCCTGCTCAGCTCGGGGTGGCGCGAGCCCGGCGAGATCGTCGCGAGCTGCCGGCGCAGCGAGCGCGCGCAGGAGCTGGAGGGTCGGCACGGCATCGTGACGACGGTGTCGAACACGCAGGCGATCGCGGGCGCCGGCGTCGTCGTGATCGCCGTCAAGCCGCAGGACATCGACGCGCTGCTCGGCGAGATCGGCGCCGTCCTCGCACCGGGCCAGACGGTGCTGTCGATCGCGGCCGCGATCCCGACCGCCGCGATCGAGGCGCGCGTCGCTCCCGGAGTCCCCGTCGTCCGGGCGATGCCGAACACGCCGTCGACCGTCCACGAGGGGATCGCCGGCCTCTGCGCAGGCGCGCACGCGACCGACGATGACCTCGCCGCGGCAGAGGAGGTCCTGTCGCATGTCGGCGCCGTCGTGCCCGTGCCCGAGGCCGCAATGGACGCGATCACCGCGGTGTCCGGGTCCGGGCCCGCGTACTTCGCGCTGCTCGCCGAGGCGATGATCGAGGCGGGGATCCTCCTCGGACTCTCGCGCGAGATCTCGACGCAGCTCGTCGTCCAGACGATGCTCGGCACCGCGAAGCAGGCGCGCGACGAGCGGATGCACCCGGTCGAGCTGCGGGAGATGGTCACCTCGCCGGGCGGGACGACGATCAGCGCTATCCGCGAGCTCGAGCGCGCGGGCGTGCGCGCAGCGTTCCTGAACGCGATCCAGGCGGCGATGGACCGCTCGCGCGAGCTCGCGGCGGGAGAGCCGTAGCTGGACGCCGAGCTGATCGTCGAGCCGGACGAGGAGGCGGCGTCGCGCGCGGCGGCGGCGCGGATCGCCGACGCTGTGCGCGCGGGCGGGCATGTCGCGCTCTCCGGCGGCTCCACGCGGCCGACGTACGAGCGCGTCGCGCGACTCGCGTCGAACTGGGGCGGCGTGACGCTCTGGTGGGCCGACGAGCGGTGCGTGCCCGTGGACGATCCGCGGTCCAACTACCGCCTCGTACGCGAGTCGCTGCTCGACGGCGTCGCGACTCCCCCGCGGAGGTGCAACGCGTCCGGTGCGAGCGGCCGCCCGAGGAAGCGGCCGCGGCGTACGACGAGGCGCTTTCCGACGTCACGCTCGACTTCGTGTTTCTCGGCATCGGCCGCGACGGGCACACGGCGTCGCTCTTTCCGAACGCGCCCGCGCTCGAGGAGCGGGAGCGGCGCGCCGTCGCGACCGACGCCGGGATGGAGCCGCTCGTGCCACGCGTGACCCTGACGCTGCCCGTCCTCGGCGGCGCAGCCGTCGCCCTCTTTCTCGTGACGGGAGAGACGAAATCCGCGGCCGTCGCACGCGCGTTCGGGGGCGAGCCGAGTCCCGAGACGCCCGCGAGCCTCATCCGGGGTCGGCGAACGGTCGTCGTGCTAGACGAGGCAGCCGCGCCCGGAGCCTCCCGCAGGGACGCCCCCGCGGCCTATATATTGACCGCGGCGTGCCTGCGGACGTCTTCACGATCTCGAAGCCGGAACAACTGAAGGCGCTCGGGCACCCGCTCCGCCTGCGCGTTCTCGAGGTCCTCGGCGAGAGCGGGAGCGAGCTGACGAACCGGGAGCTCGCGGCGAGGCTGGGCGTAGATCCGGGGCACCTCCACTTCCACGTGCGGATGCTCCTCGGGGCAGGGCTGATCGAGCGTTCCGACGGTGGGCGGCGGCGTGAGGAGCCGTACCGCGCGGTCGCGACGCACGTCCACGTCGCCCCAGAGCTGATCGCGTCCGGAGCGGCGAACGACGCGCGCGCGGCGATGCTCGACGAGGTGCAGCGCGGGTGGGCGGCGCACGCGGGCAGCGGACGCTTCCGCAGCGCTCAGATCACGGTGCGAATGGACATCGAGCAGCTGCGCGAGGTCTTCACGACGATCGTGGCCGAGACCGAGAAGCGCGAGGACCCGTCGAAGGAGCCGCTCCTGATCACGTTCATCGGTCACCCTCATCCGGCCGAGGAAGCACCGGCGACCTGAGCTCGGCGGCCATTCCGCGCCGCGCCGCGAGCGCCTGGAGCACGAGCACCGTGTCGGCGACGGGAACGTCCTCGAGGTACTCCTCCCGCGTCTCGAACGACTCGAGGACGGTTTCGATCGCGTCGACGTATCCGAGCGGGTCCTCGGTCGCGACGTAGGCGAGGGCGTCGCCGACGGCGGCCGGGAAGTCCTCGCGCGTGCGCAGCGACTCCGCGAGCACGCGTGCCTCGTCGTAGCCCTCGAGGACGAGCTGCGCTAAGGCCGCCGCGTAGCGGCCGATCGGTGACTCCGCGTCCGCCGCGCCCACCTCGAGCGCCCAGTGCGCATCGTCGGCTGCGCCGCGCCAATCGCCGGCGAGCACGCGCGCCTTGAGGGCGCCGATCGGCCGCCCCCAGCTGCCCGGAGGCGCGTCCGCGCCGCTCTCGCGATAGCGCGTCGCGGCGCGCTCGAGCCACTCGGCCGCGTCGTCGCGCCGCCCCTGCATCAGGAGTGACAGGCCGGCCGCGGCCGCGGCGTTGCCCATTCGGGTCAGCTGGCGCTGGCGCGCGTCGGCATCGTCGGTCACGTGGACGCGGCCCTCGCCGTCGCGATAGCGCGCCTGCGCGCACTCGGCCAAGGCCGCCCAGTCGGACACGGACGCAGTATCGCGCGTCGCCGTCACCTCTTCTTCACGCGCGCGACGCGTCGCCCGCGGCAGACGCGGAATTCCCGCCACAGCCGATCGATCGGCTAGTATTCGATCAGCGACGTTCGCCCTGGAACTCGTGCGAGCGCGCCACCTTTCGTAGACGCTGCAGCGCTTTTCAGCGCTGCGCCGATGCAGACGACGACCGACCACTCGACCATCGCGCTCGACGCGCCGGACGGCCTAGCCGAGGCGGCACTGCGGGCGGCGGCCTGGGCCGGCGAGCCGTTCCTGCGGGCGGACGAGGAGGCTGGCGTCGCGCTCGCTCCGGGGACGTCCCGCCGCCGCGCCCTCGACGAGGCGCTCGCCGAGATGCAAGCGGGGCGACGAGCCCCGACGTCGCGGTGGAAGGTCCGCTTCGGCCTCATGCTCGGGCTCGAGCGCGTGCTGAGCGAGACGGCGCCGAGGCTCGCGTCGGGGACCGAGCTCCGGCGGCACCAGGTCGACGCGCTCGCAGGGATGCTGACCGAGCTGATCGCGGCGAACGAGGAGACCGCCCCCGATCCGAGCGGGAACGGCCACGTCGAGCTCGTCGAGCACGAGGAGGACGAGCCGGACGACGAGCTCGGCCTCACGCGCGCGGACGACTCGCTCGAGGACGAGGGGTTCGAGGGCGAAGACCCCGGTGCCGTCCGCCGCTTCCGCTTCCGCCACCCGACCGCGTCCGGAAAGACGATCGCGGCTGCCGGATTCGTCGAGGCCGCGCGCTCGCTCGGCGTGCTCATCCTGACGCACCGCCGCCTGCTCGTCTCGCAGTTCACGCGCGACCTCACCGCCGAGGGTTACGGCGAGCGGTTGACGAATGCCGTCGAGCAGGGCCATGAGCCGCTGCGCGGGAACCCGCTGACGATCCAGACCTACGCGTGGTTCGCGCGCCACCACTCGAGCCTGAGCCGCGAGGCGTACCAGCTCGTGATCTGCGACGAGGCGCACACCGCCCTCGGCGAGAAGACGTCGACCGCGATCCGGAGCTTCCCCGAGCCCCTCTACATCGGGATGACGGCGACGGAGCAGCTGATCGCGAAGCAGGTCTCGGACGTGTTCCCGGCGTCGGTCGACGACCTGCCGCTCGCGGACGCGGCGCGGCGCGGGCTGATCGCGCCGCTGCGCTGCCTGCGCGTGCCGCCCGTGGCGGCGATCCACTCGGTGCCGATCGTCGGCGGCGACTTCGAGGAACGCGCGCTCGCGCAGGCACTCGACCACCAAGCGCTGAACCAGGCCGCGGCGAGCCTGTATCGCGACCGGTTCGACTCGACGCCGGGGATCGTCTACGCGGCCGGCGTCGAGCACGCCTACAACCTCGCGCAGGAGTTCCGCGCGGCCGGGCTGAAGGCGGAGGCGGTGAGCGGTCGCACGCCGCCGGTCAAGCTCGCGGAGACGCTCGCCGCCTACGAGCGCGGCGAGATCAACGTCCTGATCAACGCGATGCTGCTCGCCGAGGGCTGGAACTCGCCCCGCGCGACGGTGTGCATGCACCTCGCGCCGACGGCGAGCCGCCGCGTCTACCAGCAGCGGATCGGCCGGATCATGCGCACGCACGCGCGCAAGGAGGCCGGCATCGTCGTCGACTTCGTCCCGAAGCCCGCGACGCACAACGAGCGCGTCGTCTCGCTGCACTCGCTGCTCGACGCCGACTTCTACCGCGAGGGCGCGCGAGTCACGCCGGCGCCGCGCCGGCGGCAGCAGCGGCGCGCGCGGCGGAAGCTCTCGCCGGCACCGTGGCTCGTCCCCGTGACACCCGACGTCCGGCGGAGGCTCGCCGTGATCGCGCGCGAGTGGCAGCGAGTCGACCCGCGCTACCTCGACGAGGAGGAGCAGCGGCACTGGGCGACGATCGCGGGGCGCCAGATCCGCTACGAGGAGCGCGTCGAGTTCGTGAAGAAGCTGATGGACGGCGGCGCGAGCAAGGGCGCGATGGAGCAGTTCCTCGCCACGTGCGCGGCGGAGAACCCGAACCGGCGCCTGCGCATGACGGCGCTCGCCGACCGCGTCTCGATGGTCGTCGAGCGAGCCGACTTCGACGATCTGGTGACGCTCGTGACGCAGGCGCCGACGTGGGAGAAGGATCGCCTGCCGGGCATCCGCGTCCTGCTCCGCGCGCTCGCCGAAGGCAAGGCCGACGCGCCGGAGCAGATCCTCGCGCGCTGGACGTGGCGACTCGCGCGCGCCTCGCGCAAGGCGCAGGACCGGCGCGCGAGCGCGGACTTCCCGGAGGCGAAGCGACTGCTCGGCGCGCTCGCGAACTCGCGCGGGCACCGGCACGAGGAGAACGCGGCCCGGCTTGTGAACGCGGCGCTCGAGCTCGCGCTCGAGGTGGGCGTCGCGCTGCTCGCGTCGGCTGAGGGATACACGCCGCGGGCGACGCAGCTGATCGAAGCGGCGCGCGAGCAGATCGCTCCGCTCCCCGACGTCGCGTTCGCGCTTGCGGAGAACCTGCCCGCGCCGAAGGCGACACCGGGCAAGTCACGGCGCCGCAAGCGGCGCAAGCGCGGCAAGGGCGCCGTCGGACCGGAGCACGGCGGCGAGCAGCTCGAGGCGGTGGCGCAGCCCGCCGGCGACGACAACGGCGCGGGCCGGGCGCCGGCGGACGCGGGCACGAAGCCACGGCGGCGGCGGCGGCGCGCCAAGGCGTCCGCGGACGGGGCCGCGCCGGCAACGGCCGAAGAGCCGGCTCCGGCCGTCGAGCTCTAGCGAGCCGCGCCGGCTACTGCTCGCGGGCGGCGTCCGAGCCGCCCTCGCCGTTCTCGCGCTCGCGCAGGAAGCGCGTCAGCTCGGCCGCGAGCGTGTCGCCCGACGGGAGCGTCGACTCGTCCACGAGCTCGTCCGTCCGCGCCTCGAGCTCCTCCACGTACGCGGCCGTGTCGGCGTCGGCCGAGACCGCTTCGCTGACCTGCTCGGAGTAGCGCTCCGACGCCTCGTCGAGCTCCGCGGTGTCGATCTCGCCGCCGATCAGATCCGCGAGGCGCGTGCAGAGCGCGAGCGCCGCGCGCGGGCTGGGAGCAAGCGAGACGTAGTGCGGGACCGCCGCCCAGAGGCTCGCCGAGGCGAGGCCGGCGCGCTTGCACGCGTCGTGGAGGACGCCGACGATCCCCGTCGGCCCCTCGTAGCGCGACGCCTGCAGGCCGAGCTGCTCGATGAGGGCGGGGTCGCTCGCGGAGCCCGTGACCGGCGACGGGCGCGTGTGCGGCACGTCCGCGAGCAGCGACCCGAGGGTGACCACGAGCTCGATCTCGAGGTCGCGCGCGAGGTCGACGACGATCGACGTGAAGGTCCGCCAGCGCAGGCTCGGCTCGACCCCGAGCAGGAGCACGGCGTCCCGCTGCAGCCCGGGGATCCGCGCGCTGTAGAACGCGTTGTCCGGCCAGTCGATCTGGCGGGTCGTGCCGCCGACGAGCGAGACGTGCGGGCGTGTCGCCTGGAAGTCGTAGTACTGCTCCGGGTCGATGTCGGCGAACCGAGCCGCACCCCACAGCTTCGCGAGGTAGCCGCCGGCGAGCGAGGCGCCCTGGCCTCCGTCGTTCCAGCCGCGAAACGCCGTGACGAGGATCGGCCGCTCGAGCTCCGGCCGCCTGCTCATCCGCAACTCGCCCGCCATCGTCGCAGTCTATGCGCGGCCCGTCGCGAACGGCCCGAGCGGCCGGTAGAGCTGCGTGACGAGCGCGACGGTCGCGGCCCAGACGCCCGCCGCGAGCGTCACGTGCACCAGCACGAGCCACCACGGCAGCTCCGTCTGGTACTGGATCTCGCCGACTCCCATCTGGAGGAGGACGAGCCCGGCGAGGCTCGCCGTCGCGAGGAACAGCGGCCGCGACCGCTGCTGCGCCGCCGCGAGGTAGCCGAGGAGGAACATGAGCGCGCAGCCGAAGACCGCGACGGACGCGCCGTGCACGTAGAGCGCCGGCGCGAACGAGCCGAAGCGCGCGATCGCCTCGCCGCCGGAGTGCGGTCCGGCCGCCGTGACGAACGCGCCCGACACGATCACGCCGAACGAGCCCGCGACGAGCGCGAGCCCGAGCCGGCGAAGCGCGCGCGGGTACGGCTCGCCGGTGCCGCGCCGGAGCCCCAGCGCGTAGAGCGACGCGACGACGGCTGCGCCGAGCACGGCGATCGAGAGCAACAGGTGCGGCATCACGAGCAGCGGGTGGAGGTTCGTCGCGACGACGAGCGCGCCGAGCGGCGCCTGCGCGGCCGTTCCCGCGAAGACGCCGAACGCGGTCCTCGTCACGGGCGAGGGAATCGCGGGCGCGCGCCACGCCGCGAGCCAGGCGAGCAGCGTGAGCGCGATCGTCACGCCGCCGACGCCGCGGTTCCCGAACTCGATGAACGCGTGGTAGTCCTTCTCGGGGAAGTAGCGCCCGGGCTCGCACCCCGGCCACCCCTCGCACCCGAGGCCCGACCCGGTGAGCCGGACCGTCGCTCCCGTCGCGACGATCACGAAGAGCAGCAACGTGGACGCGAGCATCAGCCGCCGAAACGTGTCGGCGCTCGTCGCGAAGCCTCGCGTCCGAACGAACGGAGCCGACTCGACGTCCACGTCGCCGAGGCTACTGGACGCCCACGCCCTCCCCGCGCTCGACCGTCCCGATCCGGCGAATGAACAGGCTGCGGGCGGCGAACGCGGCTTCGAGGGCGAGCGCGCGGTCGGCGGCGACGGCCGCGAGCAGCCCACCGGAGGTCTGCGGGTCGAACCCGAGCGTGACGACGTCGTCCGGGACTCCTGCGGCGTCGACGTGAGACGCGGCGAACTCGCGGTTCCGGAGGTCGCCGCCCGTGCGTTCGCCGGCGGCGGCGACGGCGAGCGCGTCCTCGAAAGCGGGCAGGGCGGCAGCGTCGATCCGCAGCCGGACGCCGCTCCGCTCCGCCATCTCCCACGCGTGGCCGAAGAGGCCGAAGCCGGTGACGTCGGTGACCGCGTGCGGCTCGAACGGCCGGAGCGCGTCCGCCGCGCCGCCGTTGAGCCGGCGCATCGAGGCGACCGCCGCGTCACGCGCCTCCGCGCCGGCGAGGCCGCGCGCGTGCCCATGCAGGACGAGGCCGGTCCCGAGCGGCTTCGTCAGGAAGAGCGCGTCGCCGGGACGGGCGGTGCTCTTCGCCCAGACCGCGCGCGGGTGTGCGGTGCCGACGACGGCGAGCCCATACTTCGGCTCCCGGTCGCGGATCGTGTGGCCGCCGGCGAGCAACGCGCCCGCGGCGCGCACCTGCTCGTCCGCCGCTGCGAGCACGTCCGCCACGAGAGTCGTCGGCAGCTCCTCCGGGAACGCGGCGATCGATAGCGCGAGGAGCGGGCGCCCACCCATCGCGAAGACGTCGTTCAGCGCGTTCGTCGCCGCGATCGCGCCGAAGTCGGCCGGATCGTCGACGAGCGGCGGGAAGAAGTCGACGGTGAAGACGAGCGCGCGCTCGTCGTCGAGCCGGTACACCGCCGCGTCGTCGGCAGGCGCGAGGCCGACGAGCAAGTCCGCGGCGGCGGCCGGGACGAATCCCTTCAGCAGCTGCTCGAGCCGAGCGGCCGGATACTTCGCCGCGCACCCGCCGCTCGTCGTGAGCTCGGTCAGCCTCAGCTCGGTCGCCGCGTCGGGCACGCGCCCATTGTCGCCGAAAAGACGACGGCGGCCCGAGGGCCGCCGTCGCTGTCAGGGAGAGGAGGAGCTCTGACAGTCCTCCCCGCATTCGCGCTGCCCGCCGCGAACCGTTCCGTAGACGCGGCGGGCCCGGAGGTAGAGGAGGGTGTACGGCGACGGGTCGAGCGCGCTGCCGGCCTCGACCGCGAGCGCCTCCTCGAGCGCGAGCCACAGCCTTCGCGTCTCGCTGCCGGCCGGCCTCTGCGCGCGCTTCACGTCCCGCAGCCCGTACGAGCCGATCCGCTCCACCTCCAGCCCCGCTTCGCGGGCGGCGTCGCCGAGCTCCGTCCGCGTCGGGCCCCGCTCCCACTCGCCGCTGACGAGCCGCGCGCCGATCCGGTCGAGCTCCGGGTAGCGCTCCAGCGCCAGCGCGTAGCCGCGCTTCGCAGCGAGCCGGATGCGTTCGAGCCGCGCCCGCCGCAGGTCGCCGGAGTCACAGGTGACGTAGACGCGCCCACCCGGACGCACGACAGCCGCGAGCTGCGCCACGGCGGCTCGCCAGTCACGAACGTGCTCCAACACCTGCGTGCTCACCACGGCGTCGAACGCCCCCTCGCCGAAGATCTCGGCGAGCGCCACCGCGCTTCCGTGCCGGGCGGTGAAGCGCAGCCCGAGCTCCGCCCCGCGAGCCGCCGCGCGGTCGACGGCGACGACGTCCACGCCCGTCAGCTCGAACCGGTCGGCCAGCGGAACGAAGGTCTCCCACAGGCTCAACGGCGACACGCCGACGCAGCCGACGTCCAGCACGCGGAGCCGCGTTGCCGGGTCGAGCGACGCCGCCAGGTCGAGGGCGAGGCGGAGCTTCGCGGTGTTGCCGGGGAGCCGATCGAGCGCGAGCCCGCTCGCGGCGAACTCGTCGAGGACCGCCGTCACCGGCGGGAGGAGCCGGCCGCACCGGGAGCGTGCACGTGCGACACGCTACTCCTCACGCGAACCTGCTGCGCAGCTTCGGGTGGGACGAGGGTCCACAGCGCGCGGCGGCGGCAAAGCCACCACCTCGCACTCATTTTGTCGCGTTAGCGCCGAGAAGAGGTGGCGGCCGCGTGGGCGCTTCGCGCCCAAGACGGCCGTGGAGCAAAGACGACCTCGCGCAAAGAGGGTGCACTTCCCCCGCTCGAACTCGCGACGAGTTCGAGCGGCTTTAGAAGCTCTAACGAAACGAAGGACGGGCCGCCGTCGTCGACGCGTCATCATTCCGTTAGAGCTTCTTAGAGCTCCCCGGGGGTCCGGATGATCTTCCAGACCATGTAGAGCCCGAGAAGCGCCGAGAGCACGAACCCGACGAGCGCGACCCACCGAAGGTCGTGAACGCGCGCCATCAATGCGGACGAGATGAGCAGTCCGACGACGATGAGCGCGGCGCCGAGCCGGTTCGCCACCGACCGCATCACGCCCTCCAGACCGTGCAGGTCGGTCGGAGCAACGCCGATCTTCAGCGTCCCGGTCTCGAGCCGGTCGACGAGCTGCGCAAGCTTCCTCGGCATCCGTGCCATCGGCTCGAGCTGCGTGAACGCGTAGCTGAAGAGCTGGCTCGGCTCCAGGCGCCGCTCCGCCTCCGCGAGCATCACCTCGACGGCATCCTCCTCCAGCAGCTGGATCGGGTCGAGCTCGGGGTCGAGCGTGCGCGCGATCGAGTCCGCCTGCGAGAGCGTCTTGCCGACGAGCGCGAAGCTCGTCGGGAGCCTGATCCCGTGCCGCACCGCGATGCGCTGGAGGTCCGCGAGCGCCTCGCCCGCGCGAATCCCCGAGAGCGGGCGCCAGTGGTAGCGCGGGAGCTTGCGCCGGAGCTCGTGCACGAAGGCGGCCGCGTCCGAGTCGACCGTGGTCAGCGACAGGCTCAAAATCAGGTCGGCGACGTCGTCCGCGCGGTTCTGGGCGACGGCCATCAGCAGGAGGGCGAGCTGCCGGCGCGTGTCGTCGTCCAGCCGGCCGAGCAGCCCGAAGTCGAGGAGCGCGAGCCGGCCGTCGCGCGAGAGCAGGACGTTGCCGCGGTGCGGGTCGGCGTGGTAGATCCCGGCGACCGTCACCTGGTGGACGTACGCGCGGAAGAACGAGCGCGCGAGCTGGCTCGAGCGCTCCGGCGAGAGCCCGTGGCCCGGCGCGACCTTCTCGCCGTGCACGCGCTCCAGGACGAGCACGCGCTCGGTCACGTACGGACGCACGACGCTCGGGACGTAGAGGTCGTCGTACGCAGACATCACCTCGCCGATCACGTGTGCGTTGTTCGCCTCCTCGACGAAGTCGAGCTCGCCCCGCAGGTGCGCCTCGAGGTCGTCGGCGAGCGCTTGCACCTGGAGCAGCCGCGCGGTCTCGGAGCGCCCCTCGGCCATGCCCGCGGTCGAACGCAGCACCTCGAGGTCGAGCGCCACCTGGTCGACGATCCCGGGCCGCCGCACCTTCACGACGACCTCGCGCCCGTCCTTGAGGATCGCGGAGTGGATTTGCGCGATCGACGCCGTCGCGAGCGGGTCGCGGTCGATCTGGACGAAGACGTCCGGCCCGAGATCGGCGCGCACGACCGGCTCGATCGTCTCGAACGGCTCCGGCGGGATTTCGTCGACGAGCTTCCCGAGCTCCTCGATGTAGACGTCGGGCAGCAGGTCCGGCCGCGACGAGAGGAGCTGCCCGAGCTTGATGTACGTCGTCCCAAGACGCTCGAGCCCGAGCCGGAACTCGCGCGCCCCCTCGGCCGTCGCCGGCTGCGCGCCGACGACGCCGATCTCACCGAGGACGCGGCGCAGCCCGCTCTCGCGGGCGACGCGCGTCACGTGGAGCGCGCGCTTGAACCGGCGTGATCGCGCGCCCATCAGGCGCGATCATCGCACGCCGGAGCGGCCGTGCAGGGCGTGCGCGCGTCGCGCGGCCGCGGACGCGCGCAAGCAGCGCCGCGCCGTCGAAGCCGCGGACGCCGCACTGCCTGGAGCTGGTCGTACTAGATGCTGCCGCCGTCGCCGATGCCGAGCGACTGGATCTTCCCGGCGAGAATGGCGAGCATCGAAGCAATGAAGATGACGCGAGCCTTCATCTATCTACCCCCCTTTCCTAGAACCGGACGTCCTGGAGAGCTTCCGCCGCACGACGGTACAGCGCCGCAGCGGCGCGATCGTCACCGCGACGCGCGGCGACGTCTCCGCGCGCTACCCACGCCGACGCGCGGTGGCTCCCGGAGGACAGCTGGTCGAAGCTCCCCTCCGCCGCCAGGAACGCGGCGTCCGCCTCGTCCAAGCGGCCCTGCTCGAGCAGCGCGCGGCCGAGCACGAGCTGCGAGCCGCCGATCTCGTCGAGGAAGTCTTCGCGATCGCCGAGCAGCCGGAGCGCGTGCCGCGCCTGCTCCTCCGCGAGCTCGACGTTGCCCGTGCGGAGATGAACCTGGGCGAGCGAGGACACGGCTTGAGCCGCCTCTGCCTGATTGCCGACGTCGAGCGCGGTCGCAAACGACTCCTTCAAGTGCTGCACCGCGGCGGCGGGGTCGCCGAGCAGGAAGCTGAGCGCGCCGAGGCTGTTCTGGAGGCGACCGAGGTTCGTGCGGTCGTTCATCTCCTCGTAGATCGACTTCGCGCGCTCGGCGTACGAACGTGCGAGCACCCAGTGCCCCTCGCGATCGGCGAGCAGCGAGGCCTGGTAGTAGAGCTGCGCGGCCGTGTGGCGGTCGTCGCCGGCCTCGGCGAGCTCGAGTGCGAGCTCGACGTCCTCCTTGGCCGCCGCGTAGTCGCGGTGGCGGCGGTAGCAGCGCGAGCGCCAGTGGAGGATCTCCGAACGCAGGTGGTCGGAGGGAAGCGGCGACCGCTGCGCGAGCGCAAGAGCCTCGTTCAGGAGGCCGAGCGCGGTCGTGATGCTCGAGAGCATGTAGCGGAAGACGCCGAGGAGGAACAGCACCTCGGCCCGCTCGAGATCGCAGAAGGCGGGAGCTTCCACGAGCTCCCGGGCCCGCTGCGCGAGCGCGAGCGCCTCGCGCACGTCGCCGCGCCTCGCGCGCGTCCTCGCCTCGCCCTTGAGGGCGCGCACCGCGTACTCAGGGGCGGAGACGGCGGCGACACAGGTCTGGAGATCGGCGTACGCCGCGATCGCCTCGTCGTGCTCGTGCGCCTCGCTCAGCGCCTCCGCGCGAGCGAGCAGCGCCTCGAGGCGGGCCTCCTGGCCGCTCGAGACTCCGCGCGCGAGGATGTCGCGGTGGGCGCCGAGGCGCGCCGCGAGCCACTCGACCGTCTCGGCGGTCGGGCGAGTCTTGCCGCGCTCGATCTGGCTCACGTACTCCTTCGAGAAACGATCGCCGGCAAGCTCGCCCTGCGTAATCCCCGCGGCGACGCGCAGCTGGCGCAGCCGGTCCCCCAGCCCGAGCCCGGAGGAGTCGGTCGCGCGCGGCGTGTTCGTACGTGACAGGCGGCTCATCGCGTGGATAGTCAACTCCACACTTCACCAAACTTCAAGGTCCGCTCCGGATCCATCCCCTAGAAGGGGCATGTTTGCGCGGATTTTTAGTCAACAGCAGAGGGTGAAAAATCACTTGACCGAGTTACTTGACGGTTCCGGAGGGCGCCCCTATAGTCAGTCCACCTTGCACGCCGAGACGTGCAGGGGGCGCGCCACCTTCGCGGGGCGTAACGATCCGCAAGGCTCCTGGCTGGGCCGCAGAGTCAGGTGCCGGGATCATCGCCCCAGGCGAGCCGCCTACCAAGAGAGGGCCCGGAGCCGCAGCCGGGCCCTCTCTCGTTAGGCGCCACGCCGGCGCGCTTCACCCACTCGCGTAGGCTTGCCGCGCGATGGATCCGTTCGTGTGGCGGCCGAGCGAGGAGCGCGTCGAGAGCGCGAACGTCACGCGGCTGATCCGGCGCCTCGGGTGCGCGAGCTACCGCGAGCTGCTCGCCGTGTCCGTCGACGAGCCGGAGCGGTTCTGGCCCGAGCTGGTCGGCGATCTCGAGCTCGAGTTCGCGCGTCCGTGGGAGCGCGTGCTCGACACCTCCGACGGCCCCGAGTGGGCGCGCTGGTTCGTCGGCGGCGAGCTCAGCGCGGCGTGGAACTGCGTGCACAAGTGGGTGTCGGACGACGAGGCGGCCGTGGGCCTCTGGGAGGACGGCGAGCGGACGTCGCTCACCTGGCGGGAGCTCTCGCGCGACGTCACACGACTCGCGGAGGCGCTCGTGGAGTACGGAGTCGAGCCGGGCGACCGCGTCGCGATCTTCATGCCGATGTGCCCCGAGGTCGCGGTCGCCGCGCACGCGTGCGCCCACGTCGGCGCCGTGCAGGTGCCGATCTTCTCCGGCTTCGCGGCGCCGGCGATCCGCGCGCGGCTGGAGGACTCGGGGGCGAAGGTCGTCGTCGCGGCGAGCTGGTCGCTCCGGCGCGGCAAGCGGGTGGGCATGCGCGCGATCCTCGCCGACGCCGGCGACGGCGCCGAGGTGATCGAGTGGGACCGCGAGGCGCACGCCTGGCCCGACGTCGTGACGCGGCAGCAGGGGACGCTCGCGCCGCTCCAGGTCGAGAGCGAGCACCCGTACCTCCTCGCCTACACCTCCGGGACGACGGGGCGGCCGAAAGGTGCGCTCCACGTCACCGCCGGCTTCCTCGTCTCGATCGCGCGCGAGGTCGCGTACCAGACGGACGTCCGTGCCGGCGAGCGGATCCACTTCGCGACGGACATGGGCTGGATCATGGGCCCGTGGACGGTCACCGGCGGCGGCGCCGTTGGCGCGGCGATCGTCTTCGCCGAAGGCGCGCCCGACTGGCCGGAGGACCGGCCCTGGCGAACCGTGGAGGCGGAGCGGGTGACGATGCTGGGGGTCTCCCCGACGCTGATCCGCGCGCTGCTCCCGAAGGGCGATCCCGTCGCGGACACGTCGTCGCTGCGCGCGATCGCGACGACCGGTGAGCCCTGGAACGCCGCGCCGTACGCGTGGCTGCACGAGAAGGTGGGGCGCTCCGAGACGCCGATCGTCAACCTCAGCGGCGGGACGGAGGTCGGCGCGTGCTTCCTCTCCGTCAGCGTCGTCGAGCCGATCAAGCCGGTCTCGCTGGGCTTCCCCGCGCTCGGGCAGGACGTCGACGTCTTCGGCCCCGACGGGCGGCCGGTCCGCGGCGAGGTCGGCGAGCTCGTCTGCAAGCGACCGTGGCCCGGGATGACGCGCGGGATCTGGGGCGACCGCGAGCGGTACCTCGAGACGTACTGGCGCCGCTTCCCGGGCGTCTGGACGCACGGCGACTGGGCGTCGATCGACGGCGACGGCTACTGGTATCTCCACGGCCGCTCCGACGACACGCTCAACATCGCGGGCAAGCGGATCGGGCCTGCCGAGCTGGAGTCGGCCGCGGTCGCGCACGCTGGCGTCGCCGAGGCCGCCGCGATCGGCGTCCCGCACGAGGTCAAGGGCGAGGTCGCCTGGATCTTCTGCGTCGCGCGGCCGGGCGCAGAGGCGGGCGACGCCCTGGCGCGCGAGGTCGGCGGCGCGGTCGCCGCGGAGCTCGGAAGGGCGTTCGCGCCCGAGCGCGTGATCTTCGTCGGCGCGCTTCCGAAGACGCGCAGCGCGAAGATCGTGCGGCGCGCGGTGCGCGCGAAGGCGCTCGGCACGGACCCGGGCGACCTGTCGTCGCTCGAGAACCCGGACGCGCTCGACGAGATCGCGCGGGCGCTCTAGCCACTCCGCCGGCGCGCAAGCTGCGGAGTCGTTCCCAGGCCCACCTGCGCGGACGCCGAGAACCGCCTCTGCGCACGATCGAAGCTGCGACTACACTCGGCGGCAGCGATGGCACAGCCGTTGAGGCTCGTCTCGCGTGCCGGCTGGCAGGCCGCTCGCCCGCGCGCAGTCACCCCGGTGCTTCCGAGGGCGCTTCGTGGCGTCGCCGTCCACTACAGCGCCGCGAACCGAGACGAGCAGGCGAATCACGCGAACTGCGCGAGTCGCGTCCGCGCGATCCAGGCGTTCCACATGGCGCCTTCGCGCTCCGACCCGAGCAAGCCGTGGAACGACATCGCGTACAACCACCTCTTCTGCGTCCACGGTTACGCCTTCGAAGGACGAGGCTTCGGCGTCCGCTCGGCTGCGAACGGCACGTACGCCGCGAACAGCGAGTACCACGCCGTCTGCTTCCTCGGAAACGACGACCAAGGCCGCAACGACGTCACCGACGCCGGCCGTGACGCCCTTGCCGCTCTCCTGCTCGAGTACGGGCGGCGCTATCCGTGGGCGACGGCCGTCGTTCCTCACTCGCAGTTTCGCTCGACGGCGTGCCCCGGTGACGAGCTCCGCCGCTACATCGCGAGCGGGGCGTGGAGGGAACGGGAAGTGTCCTGGCCGGTTCCGCTACCGCGGTGGTTTTGGGTGTGGGCGCGCTGGCGCCTCGGCCGCGGCGAGTTCAAGAGGTACGGGCCGGCGAATCGGGCGCGCCGCCCGAAGATCGCTCCGCGGATCATCCCGGCGTGGGCGTGGGACCGGCTGCGCGTCCTGCTCGGTCGCCGGTAATTCGCGCCGGCGAGCGGTACCGCCTGAACGTCTAGAGTCGGCTCGTGGCCGCGGAGCGTGAGCTCGACGGAAACGTCGCCCTCGTCACCGGTGGTGGTCGCGGGATCGGGCGCTCGATCGCGCTGGAGCTCGCGGGCGCCGGCGCGCGTGTCGCCGTCTCGGCGCGCACGCGCGAGCAGGTGGACGAGACGGCGCGCGAGACGGGCGGTGCGGCGATCACGGCCGACGTGAGCCGGCTCGAGGACGTCGAGGCGATGGTCGAGCAGGTCGAGAGGGACCTCGGGCCGGTCGACCTCCTCGTCGCCAACGCAGGGATTGGCGGCCCTCCCGGCGCGACGTGGGACGTCGACGTCGCCGCGTGGTGGCGGACGTTCGAAGTGAACGTCCTCGGCGTCCACCTGTGCTGCAGGGCGGTCATCCCGGGCATGCTCGAGCGCGGACGCGGCCGGATCGTCATCACGGGGAGCGGCTCGGCGTACCTCCCCGGCGCGCGCTCGACGCCGTACCCGGCGAGCAAGGCCGCGGTCTGGCGCTACGGCGAGACGCTCGCGAACGAGCTCGAGGACCGGATTCCGGTGTTCGTGATCTCACCAGGGCTCGTCAGGACGGAGATGACGGAGGGGAACTTTCCCGACGACGCACCGTGGACGCCGCCCGAGCTCGCGCCGCGACTCGTCCGGGCGCTCGCGTCCGGACGCGCGGACGCGCTCAGCGGGCGCTACATCCACGCCGAGCACGACGACGTCGAGGAGCTCGTCCGGCGCGCGGACGAGATCGTCCAGCAAGACCTGAACGCGATCCGCCTTCGGCGCTAGCCCTCAGTCCTCCGGCATGATCGAGAACGACTCGAGGCGGCGGTCGTCGCGCTCGAGCAGGACGATCGTCGGCTGCGGATTCCCCTGCGACGCGCGCATCCGCCACACCCGGCGACCCTCGATTCGCGTCCGGGTGGCGGTGAGCGCGCCGAAGCGTCGCGTCGCCTCCTGCCGCGTCAGCGGCTCCGAGGGGCCGAAGTACGTCGCGCCGCCGTACTCGAAACGCGCGTCGACCGAACGCCCGGCGAGGGCGGCCACGGCGAACGCGGACGCGAGAGCGACGAGCGCGAGCGGCAGCAGGAGCCTCGTCCGCATGCAGTCAGCATACGGAGCCGCTGTGGTACCGTTGGTTTTCGCCTGATGGTCGTAAACCTGTTCGCGGTCTGAGCGTGCGCCTGGCGCTCGCGCAGCTGAACTCCGTCGTCGGCGACCTCGACGGGAACCGCGACCGGATCGTCTCGCGACTCGAGGAGGCACGGGCGCAGGGCGCCGACGTCGTCCTCTTCCCGGAGCTCGCCGTCACGGGCTACCCGCCGGAGGACCTGCTCCTCCGCCCCGGCTTCATCCGCGCCGCGGAGCGGACGCTCCAGGAGGTGGCGCGGGCCACCCGCGACGTGGTCGCGCTCGTCGGAGCGCCCCACTTCAACCGCGACCTCTTCAACGCGTGCGCGGTCTGCGCGGACGGCGAGGTGCGTGCGGTCTACCGGAAGCGGTTCCTGCCCAACTACGGGGTCTTCGACGAGGACCGCTACTTCGCGCCGGGCACCGACTTGATCCTGCTCGAGCACGGAAAGTCGCTGATCGCGCCGACGGTGTGCGAGGACATCTGGCAGCCGGGGCCGCCCGCGACCGACCTCGCGCTCGCCGGCGCCGAGCTGATCGCGAACATCTCCGCGTCGCCGTTCCACGTCGGCAAGGACCGCGAGCGCGAGGAGATGCTGGTCACACGCGCGCGCGACAACGCCGCGTACCTCGCGTTCTGCAACGCGGTCGGCGGGCAGGACGAGCTGATCTTCGACGGGCACTCCGTGGTGCTCGACGACGAGGGACGGGTGCTCGCGCGGGCGCCCGGCTTCGAGGAGGCGCTGCTCGTCGTCGACGTCGACCCGCGCGAGGTGATCGGTCGCCGGCTCTCGGACGTCCGCCGGCGCGCGCTCGCCCGCGAGCGGGGCGCGCCGCCGCAGGTGACGACCGTCCACGTCGGCTCGCCGCGGCGGCCGCCGAATGGGCGACGCGCCGCAGCCGCGATCGCCGAGCCGCTCGGCGCGCTCGAGCAGATGCGGCGGGCGCTCGAGCTCGGCCTCCGCGACTACGTCGAGAAGAACGGCTTCCGCGACGTCGTGGTCGGCGTCTCGGGCGGGATCGACTCCGCGCTCACCGCGGCAATCGCCGCGGGGGCGGTGGGGGCCGGGCGCGGGCACTGCGGGGAGTTTGCGTCGCGCCCCACGTGCGCAGGCGCGCGCGGCGACGGCGGTCCGCGCGGCGCGAGGCTCGGGGCCCCCGTTCAGGAGCTGGCGCTCGTGACCAGACGCGAGAGCTTCGACGCGACGCTCGGCGAGGTCTTCGCGGGCCTCGCGCCCGACCTCACGGAGGAGAACCTGCAGGCCCGCGTCCGCGGCGTCCTGCTGATGGCGCTCTCGAACAAGTTCGGCTGGCTCGTGGTCACGACCGGCAACAAGTCCGAGCTCTCCGTCGGCTACGCAACCCTCTACGGAGACATGGCGGGCGGGTTCGCGCTCCTCAAGGACGTGTACAAGAGCGACGTCTTCCGGCTCGCGAAGCACGTCAACGAGCGGGCCGGGCGCGAGCTGATCCCGCAGTCGATCATCGAGCGCGCGCCGAGCGCCGAGCTGCGCGACGAGCAGCTCGACGAGGACTCGCTCCCGCCGTATCCCGCGCTCGACCGGGTGCTGAAGGCGTACGTGGAGGAGGACCGCTCGCGCGACGAGCTGACCGGCGACGGGTTCGACCGCGACGTCGTCGAGCGCGCGCTCGCGCTCATCGACCGGGCGGAGTACAAGCGCAGGCAGGCGCCGCCGGGCGTGAAGCTCCACCCGAAGGCGTTCGGCCGCGACCGCCGCACGCCGATCACGAACCGCTGGCGCGGCTAGCCGACGAGCTCGCGCAGCGCGCGGAACCAGCGCAGCCGCTCCGCGTACGGGACGGCCGCGTTCGCGGGTGACGTGGACGGGAGGACGAAGAGCCGCGTGCCCAGAAGGACGCGCTCCTGCAGACCGAGTTCCGGCGCTCGCCGAACGTGCCGCGGTACGCCTCCTTGCCGACGAACGCGATCCAGCGCGGCTCGAGCTCGCGCGCGATCCGGCCGAGGCGCGCCGGCGCGTCCGTGAAGTCGCCGCGGCGCAGGTCTCCGGACCCAGGCGTCGTCCGCAGCGCCGCGTTCGTGACGCCGTAGCCGAGTCTCAGCAGCTCGTGCTGCTCGCGCGGATCGAGCAGGCGCGGGGTGAACCCCGCCTCGTGGAGCAGGCGCCAGAAGTCGTTGCGCGGGTTCGCGAAGTGCGCTCCCGCAGCCGCCGAGACGCGTCCCGGGTTGATGCCGCAGAACACGACCTCGAGCCCACGCGCGAGGACGTCGGGCAGCGCGCTTTCGCTACGCAGCTTCCTCGCGCGTCTCGAGCCGTTCCTCGAACAGCCGTCGCACCTGCTCGCCGGAGAGCCGCGCCTCGGTTCGCGGTTGGCGGCGCGCGACCGTGATCACGCGGACGCTCTCGTCGCCCGTCCCGTAACAGCGGAGATAGCACTCGTGCTCGCTGAGCGGCCGGAGCCGACGCATGGCCGCAGCGTAGGCGCGTCCTCGGACGTCAGAGCGGCTCTTCGCGCTCGATCCGGGAGCGGCGCGAGCCGCGCGACGAAGGCCCGCGCGTCGAACGCCTCGGCCGGCGCAGCGACGCCGGCGCTCCTCGCCTCGCCGGCGCGCAGCGCCTCGGCGCCGCGGACGACGAGCAGCGCGGTGAAGCCGTAGACGTCGCGTCCGGCGAGCACGACGCGGCGCCCGCCGTGCCCGCCGCGCGCCTCGGCGAGCACCGCGAAGCGCTCGCGCGCGCGACGCTCGGGCGACGGCCCCCCGCCGAACGCGCCGCTGAGCTTCACGACGGGCGCGGCGACGCGCGAGGCCCGCGCCCCCCAAGCCGCCGCCTTCGGCGCGCGCACGTAGGAGCGCACGTTGCGGACGTCGGTGTGCCGCGGCACGGTGAGCGGCTCGGTGCCGCTCCACTCGACCACGGTGTGCTCCCCCGCCGGGAAGCGGATGCGGCGCGTCGTGGCGCCGAAGCGCGACTCGACGAGGCGGCCGTGCTCGAACGCCACCTGCGGCTGCGTCATCACGTGGCCGAGAGTCCGCCGCGTGCCCGCGGACGCGACGAACCCGTCCACGCAGTACGCGGCGACGACCTCGTCCAGCGGCTCGAGCCCGTCGGCAGCGAGCCGCGCCGCCAGGTCGCCGGGGACGTAGTCGAACCCGAACGACGTCAGGACGGTCACTCCGCGCGCCCGCGCCGGCTCGTCAAAGCGTTCGTACACGAGCCGTGCGAACGGCTGCTCGCCGCTCGTGTCGAGGTAGTGCGCGCCCGCCTGGATCGCCGCGGCGACCGGCGCGAAGCCGACGGTCAGGAACGGGCCTGCGCACGACGCGACCGCGAACGCGCCCTCGAACGCGGTCGCGAGCGCGACTGGATCGCGCGCGTCGGCGACGCGCACCTCCTCCCCGTGCCGCGCCGCCGCCTCGAGCGCGTCGCGCCGGCGCCCGACGAGCCTGACGGGGAGGCCCGCCTGCCGCGCGGCCTCGAGCACGAGTCCGCCCGTGTATCCCGTCGCTCCGAGGACGGCGAGTGGCTGCATCCCAACGAGGATAATCGGACCGTGCCCGTTTCAGCCCGCCGCTTCGAGTACGCCGTCGAGGTCGACCGCGCCGGTCGCCTGGCGACGGAAGGCGCGACGCCGCTCCAGCTCGACGACGCGTGGACGCCCGACCACGTCCTGCTCGCCGCGCTCGCGCGCTGCACGATCGAGAGCCTCCGCTACCACGCGGCGCGAGCCGGCATCGACGTCGTCGCGAGCGCGGACGCTTCGGGTGTCGTGACGAAGCGCGAGGAGGACGGGCGGTTCGCGTTCGTCGAGATCGAATGCGCGCTCGACGTGGAGCTCGAGCCGGAGCCGGCGCCGGACGATCTGCGCGCGCTGGTCGCGAAAGCCGAGCGCGACTGCTTCGTCGGCGCGTCGCTGACGGTGAAGCCGCGCTACGCCTGGCGCGTGAACGGGCGCGAGCTCTAGGGGGTTCGGCCGGAGGGGTCCTCGTCATGGCGGGCCCACAGCGACTGTCTCGCCGAACCGTCCTACCGCTCGAGGGGGGCCATCGTCAGCCCGCGCGCGTCGAGCTGCGCCCAGTAGAGCTCGGCCGGCTCCTGCAACCCGGACCAGACGACGGCCTGGCCGCTGTTGTGGATCCTGTTCGCGAGCTCCATGCCCCGGTCGTAGCTCGTGCCCGGGATGACGCTCGCGAGCGCGAACGCGACTCCCTCGAAGGTGTTGTGGTCGTCGTTCAGGACGATCACCTTCCATGCGTCGCCGAGACCGCTCCCGGAGCCGCGGTGGAGCCGCTCGCGCGGCGGAGTCTTCGTCGCCGGCGCCATCACGTCACGATAACGTCGGCTCCGTGAGCGCCGTGGCTCTCGACGTGGCCGCCGTCCGCGCGCGCTTCTCCGCGCTCGGGCGACGGCTCGCGTTCTTCGACGGCCCCGGCGGCACGCAGGTCCCGGACGAGGTGATCGACGCGATCGCGTCGTACCTGCGCGATTCGAACGCGAACGTGGGAGGCCCGTTCCCGACGAGCCGCCGCACCGAGGCGCTCGTCGCGGGCGCGCGCCGCGCGGCCGCCGAGCTCCTCGGCTGCAGCGCGGAGGAGGTCGTCTTCGGCGCGAACATGACGACGCTCAACTTCGCGCTGACGCGAGCCGCCGCGCGCGAGCTCCGCGCCGGCGACGAGATCCTCGTCACCCGCCTCGACCACGACGCGAACGTCTCGCCATGGCTCGAGCTCGCGCACGACCTCGGCCTCGTCGTCCGCGTCGTCGACGTCCACGACGACTGCACGCTCGACCTCGGCGACCTCGAGCGGCAGCTCGAGGAGCGGACGCGCGTCGTCGCGTTCCCGTGGGCGTCGAACGCCGTCGGAACCGTGCAGGACGTCGCGCGCCTCGTCGAGCTCGCGCACGCGGCGGGGGCACTTGCGTGGATCGACGCCGTCCACTACGCGCCGCACGGGCGGATCGACGTCAGCGCGATCAATGCGGACGTCCTCATCTGCTCGCCGTACAAGTTCTTCGGGCCGCACCTCGGGATCGCGTGCGTCCGCGCGGAGCTGCTCGAGCGGTGGCCCCCGTACAAGGTCCGCCCCGCCTCCGAGTCGCCGCTCGGCCACCGCCACGAGACCGGCACTCTCGCGCACGAGCTCCTCGCGGGCTTCGTCGCAGCGGCCGACTACCTCCGCTCGATCGGCTTCGACGCGATCGTCGCGCACGAGCGCGAGCTGGGCGAGCGCTTCCTCGGCGGCCTGCCGCCGTCGTGCCGGCTGTACGGCCTGCCGACGATGGCCGGGCGCGTGCCGACGTTCGCCTTCAACGTCGAGGGACGGTCGCCGCGCGAGGTCGCCGAGTTCCTCGGCGTGCGCGAGCTTGCCGTCTGGCACGGCAACTACTACGCGGTGGAGATCATGGAGCGGCTCGGCCTCGCCGATGGCGCCGTCCGCGCCGGGATCGTCCACTACAACACCGCCGCGGAGGTCGAGCGGCTGCTCGAGGCGCTCGCCGAGCTCGCGTGAGGACGACGCGCCAGCTCGCGCTGCTCGACGAGATCGCACGCGTCGCCGCGGACGCCGACATCGACTGCTGGGTGCGCGGCGGCTGGGCGCTCGATCTCTTCGTCGGGCGCGTGACGCGGCCGCACGGCGACATCGATCTCTTCCTGTGGGCGGAGGACGCGGAGCGGTTCGCCGGCCTCCTCCGCGAGCACGGCCACTACGAGGTCGGGGGGCCGCCGCGCACGCAGCAGCGGAACTTCGTCAAGGACGGCACGGAGATCCATGTCGGGCTGCTCCGCCGCGAGCGATCCGGTGAGGTCGTGGTCGCGGGCGGGCCGGCCGAGGGCGCGCCGTGGCCCGAAGGCATGCTCGCGGACGACCTCGGTGCGATCGGCGACGTCCGGTGCAGGATCATCAGCCCCCGCTCGCAGCTCGAGATCAAGGAGCGGTTCCCGGAGTGGACGGGGCGGCCTCCTCGCGAGTGGGATGCGGCCGACATCGCGGTCCTGCGAGACGCCATCGGAGCGTAACCATGCGGAAGCCGTACGCCACGTCGCTCGCCGAGCTTTGAGGCTGCTCGTCCTCGGCGGGACGGCGTTCCTCGGGCGCGCGCTCGTGGAGGCGGCGCTCGAGCGCGGGGACGAGGTCTCGCTCTTCACGCGCGGGCGCACGAACCCGTCGCTGTTCGAGAACGTGGAGCGGCTGCGCGGCGACCGGGACGGTGACCTCGGAGCGCTCCAGGGGCGCACGTGGGACGCTGCCGTCGACACGAGCGGCTACGTGCCGCGCGTCGTGCGCGCCTCGGCAGAGCTGCTGCGCGACGCGGTCGACCACTACACGTTCGTCTCCAGCATCTCCGTCTACGCCGACCTGAGCAGCGGCCCGAGCGAAGACGGCGCGGTCGCCACGCTCGACGACGAGGGCAGCGAGGACGCGGCGCAGCACTACGGCGCGCTCAAGGCCCTCTGCGAGCGCGTCGTGCGCGACGCGTACGGCGCGCGGGCGCTCGTCGTGCGCCCCGGCCTGATCGTCGGCCCCCACGACCCGACCGGCCGCTTCACGTACTGGCCGCACCGCTTCGCGCGCGGCGGCGAGGTGCTGGCCCCCGGCGACCCGGAGCGCCACGTCCAGTGGGTCGCCGACGGCTTCCTGGTCGAGCACGGACGAGCCGGAGGATCCACTCCGCGAGGTCGCGCACGTCGACCGTCGGCGCGTGGCTGGAGCTGCCGCTGTGGGTCGCGGACCGGGGCGCCGCCGGAATCATGGCCGCGGACGTGACGCGCGCCGTCGGCGCGGGGCTCACCTGCCGTTCGCTCGAGGAGACGGTGCGGGCGACGCTCGCCGACGCGGTGCCGCTGGAAGGGGCCGGGCTCACACACGCGCGCGAGGCAGAGCTGCTCGCGGCGTGGCGAGAGGCGCGACGAGGAGCGCCCGCCTGAGCTCCCCGCCGCTCGTCTCGTGTCGCTCTAGCGGTTCGTGCGGTCGTCGACGGTCACGCGCGCGCGGTCGCGATCGTCCTTGCGCCGCAGGCCCGCGAGGCCCGCGAGCCCGAGCAGCCCGAGCCACCCGAGATCGAAGCCGCCGTCGTCGTCTTCCTCGGTCGTGCCCGTCTCGTCCTGCGCGACGCGGAAGCCGCCGTTGTCCGCAGCCGCCGGGTACGCGGCACCGAGGGCGAGCAGCGCCGCACTTCCGAACACAGCCAAGCGCTTCTTCATTACGCCTCCTCTTCGTTGATGAGGACCGCCGCTAGCTACCCCTGTCACGAGCCGCAAAACGTGCGCGGCACCCTCCGTGGTGTCCGGCCGGGCGACAGACCGCCGTTACGATGGCCGCGTGGACCGGTTCCCCTTCGTGCACCGAGAGCAGGTGCGCTTCCGCGACGTCGACGGCGCGGGCCACGTCAACAACGCCGTCTTCCTGACGTACATCGAGAGCGCGCGCATCGCGTTCGCGCGGCACCTCGGGCTCGTCCGTTCGCTGGACGAGCTGGGGATGATCGTCGCGCGCGTCGAGATGGACTTCCGCTCGCCGATCGCGCTCGGCGAGGAGGTCGACGTCGGCGTGCGCATCCCGCGCCTCGGAACGAAGAGCTTCGGCATGGATCACGCGCTGTACGCGGGCGACCGCCTGGCCGCCGAGGCCACGACGGTGCTCGTCGCGTACGACTACGCGCGGCGGGAGACGATGCCGCTTCCGGAGCGCTGGCGTACGGCTCTCGAGCAGTGGACGCCGGCGGCCGAGCGCGAGGCGACCGTCGCGAGGTGAGCGCGCCGCAGACCTTCGAGCGGACGTCGCTCGCGAACGGGATTCGCGTGCTGACGGCGGAGATGCCGCACGCACTCTCGACATCCTGCTTCGTGATGCTCGCGGCCGGGTCGCGCTACGAGCGGCCCGAGACGAACGGGATCGCGCACTTCGCCGAGCACATGTTCTTCAAGGGCACCGAGCGGCGCCCGCGCTCGCGCGACATCACGAGCGAGATCGACGGGATCGGCGGCGAGTTCAACGCCTTCACCGGCAAGGAGTACACGGGGTACTACGTCCGCTGCGCCGCGGAGTCGCGAGACGTCGCGCTCGACGTGCTGGTCGACATGCTCCGCAACTCGAAGTTCGAGCCGGACGAGATCGAGCGCGAGAAGGGCGTGATCGTCGAGGAGATGAACATGTACTTCGACACGCCGCGCGACTTCATCGGCGGCGTGTACGACGAGCTCCTGTACGGCGACCAGCCGCTCGGCTGGGACATCATCGGCAGCAAGGACACGGTGCGAGCGGCGACGCGCCAGACGTTCCTCGACTACGTCGAGGCCTGGGACAAGCCGGAGCGGATGGTCGTCGGCGTCGGCGGACGGATCGAGGGCGACCTGACGGGCCGGCTCGAGGAGCTGCTCGGCGACCTCCAGCCCGCGCCGACGGGGACGGTCCCAGGCGTGCAGCTCGAGGGGAACGACGGCGCACGCGTGAGGCTCCACACGAAGGCGAGCGACCAGGCGCACATCTGCCTGGGCGTCCGCAGCTACGCGCTCGAGCATCCCGACCGCTACGTCCTCCAGCTGCTGACGACGGTGCTCGGGGGCGGGATGTCGTCGCGCCTCTTCACCGAGGTGCGCGAGCGGCGCGGCCTCGCGTACTACGTCTTCGGCGTGAACAACAGCTACACGGACGCCGGCTCGCTGTACGCGCAGGCAGGCGTCGACATCGAGCGCATCGACGAGGCCGTGACGACGATCGTCGCGGAGCTCCGGAAGATGGCGGAGGAGCCGGTGCCGGCGGACGAGCTCGAGAAGGCGCGCAGCTCGGCGAAGGGCCGCTTCGCGCTCCAGCTCGAGAGCCCGCACGGGACGATCATGTTCGGCCTGCGCCGCGAGGTGCTCGAGGGGCGCGCGACCGAGCCCCACGAGGTGCTCGCGGGGCTCGACGCGGTCACGGCCGACGACGTGCAGCGCGTGGCGCAGGACGTGATCGGCCGCAACGGGCTGAACCTGGCCCTGATCGGGCCGTTCGACGACGCCGAGCGGTTCGAGAAGCTGCTGACGTAGCCGCGCCTCGGATTTACCTGCCGTTCGCGCTCGAGACCGATCTGGAGCGTGCGATCGCGTCCGACCCCGAGTGGCAGGAGGGAGCGCGGTGGGGACGGCCGCGCCGTGGTCATCCGGAAGGGGCGGTCGCGGCTCACGTCGCGGAGGTGCTCGCGAACGTCGACCGCGCGGCGCTCGACGTCGACGACCGCCGGCGCCTTCGACTGATCGCGCTCGTCCACGACGCGTTCAAGCACCGCGTCGACCCGCGGCGACCGCGCACCGGCGACAACCACCACGGCCGGATCGCGCGCCGCTTCGCGGCGAGGTACCTCGACGACGCGGAACTGCTCGAGATCGTCGAGTTGCACGACGAGGCCTACAACGCGTGGGGCAAGGGCCGCCGCTCCGGAGACTGGGCAGCAGCCGAGGAGCGGGCAGAGCGGTTGATCGAACGGCTCGGCCGCTCGCTGCCGCTGTACTCGCGCTTCTACAGCGCGGACAACGCGACTGGGTCGAAGTCGCGCGAGCCGGTCGAGTGGTTCGAGCGGCTCGCGAACCGCCGAACGGCGTCGCGGTAGACGGCACGCGTCGTGTCTTACGGTCGGACGAGTGCGGCGAACCGCCGCCCGAGTGCGAGCGCCTCGCTCCGCGGCAGGCGCGGCCGGTACACGAGCGCGACGACGATCTTCGGGCCACGGTCGGCGTAGACGATGGCCGCGGTCGCGCGCAGCTCCGACGTCCAGCCGTTCTTCTGCGCGAGGGGGACGCGCCCGAGGAACGGGCGGATGAGCCCCGCGTTGTCGCCCGCGGCGCTGCCGTCGAGCAGGAGCTCGAGCGCGAGCCGCGCGAGACGCTGCGTCAGCCCGGTGCGCCGCGCGAGGTAGCGGTTGCCGGCTGCCGCTCCGTGGAGCGCGTAGAGCGCGAGCCCGAGGTCCCGCGCTGTCGTCACGCGCCACGTCCGGATTGGCGGCGGCTTCGGCGCGTCCGCGACCGAGGTGCCGACGCGGTAGGGGCCGGGGTACGTGCTCGCGGACATCCCGAGCCCGCGCAGGGCCGTATGGACGCGCGCGAGCCCGAGCCTCGCGGTGATCCGGTTCGCCGCGAGGTTGGACGACCAGCCGGCGAGCTGCCGGAGGTCGTACCAGAGCGGCGAGCGCTCCGGCCGGGGCGCGTAGGCGCGCAGCGCAGCCGCGAGGGCGCCGAGCTTCACCGTCGAGGCGGCGGGGAAGCGGGCATCGGCGTTCCAGCCCGCCGTCGCGCCGGTCGAGAGGTCGTGGACCCAGAACGCGGCCCAGCCGTCGTACCCTCGCCCCAGCGCGCCGAGCCGAGCCGCGAGCTCCGCGTCCGTCGCGCGCGGTCCGCGCGCGCGCCGCGCGCTCGGCGGCAGCGGCGTGTGCGGAACCTCGCGCGCGCCGCGCCAGCGGGGGCGGAAGTCGTAGCGCTCCGCCCACGCGATCTCCGCGCGCACCCGTCGCAGTGTCGCGAGATCCCGCTGCGGCGCCCGCAGCAGCGCCTCCTCGCGGTCGCGCGCCGCGTCGTAGCGCGCCTGCACGACGGCCGGATCGACGGCGGCCGACGCTGTCGCAGCGAGCACGGCCGCAAGCACTGCCGCGGCCACTCCTAACCGATCGAGACGAGCGCGGCGCAGCGTCCTAGCTCCGCCGGAAGAGCGACAACCGACGCTTCGGCGCTGGCGCTTCGTCCGCGGGTGCGGGTGGGACGTCGCGCGGGGCTCGATCGCCTGCCGCCGGAGTCAGTACGGCGAAACCGTCGTCCGGTTCGGTCTCGTCGTGCGAGAAACCCGTCACGAGCTTCGCCGCCTCCAGCGGCAGGTCGAAGACGTAATCGACGTCCGCTTCGCTTCCGCCGGCGCCGCCCTGCTCGTCGAGCCGCTCGCGGCGCACCCTGTCGAAGCCGTTCGGCACGCGCCCCTCCACCTCGAGGTCGTACACACCCTTGTCGGCATCGTGGCTGATCCACCAGAGCCGCTGGCCGTCGCGCCAGCCACTGGCGAAGCTGGACATCAGATGCTCCTCCGCTCCCGCGGCGACCACGTCGCAGCCGGTGGAGACACGCTCGAGGACGTCTTCACGGACGGACTCGTGCTCGTACCGGTCGAAGATCACGACGTACCAGCCGCCGGGGAGCGACGCCGCCGCGACCGGCGATTCCGCGGGCAATTCGTCGCGCTCGCCCATGAGGGCAAGGCCGAGTTCGCGCAGGACGACCTCGCTCTCCTTTCCCTTGACCGGGAGCCACGAGATCGAAAGGCCCACGTCGACGACCCTACTGGCGTCGTCCCGACCGGTACAGGCGGCGCGACGCGTCGTGCGGCGCAGGAGGACTGCCTGCCCGGCCCCCGCACCGGCTTTCAGGCGGCGACCCCGTGTCCCAGCCGCGCGTTCGGCTCCCAATAAACGAGGTCGCGACGCTCGCTGACGGTGAGGGCTACTCCTCGCGCCACTCGCTGCGCAGGATGCCGAACTGGAGCTTGTCCGCGAACCTGCCGAGGCGGAACGAGTGCTGCCGGAGCGTGCCCTCGTATGTCATCCCGGCCTTCTCCAGCACGCGCGCCGAAGCGGGGTTGTCGCCGTGGCACTCGGCGTGGACGCGGTTCAGCCCGAGCTCGCGGAAGCCGTAGTCGATGATCGCCCGCACCGCCTCCGTCATGTAGCCACGACCCCAATGAGCGACGGCGACCCAGTAGCCGATCTCCGCGCGTCGGTGCTGCTCGTGCGGGTTGATCGCGATGCTGCCGACAAGCTCGCGGGTCTCACGCAGCTCGATCGCGAAGTCCCGCCCGGGTTCGGCGGCCGTGGCGATCCACTCGGCTGCGCCGTTCTCTGGATACGGGTGCGGAACTCGCAACACTCTCGCAATCTCGACCCGCGAGATCTCGCGTTGCACGACATCTGCGTCGCGCGGCTCGAACGCACGCAACAAGAGCCGCTCGGTGCGGAGCCTCAGTCGTCCGTTCGCTCTGTCGCCGCTCGTGTCTTGATCTCCTCGACGACCATCGGATCGGCGAGCGTCGTCGTGTCGCCGAGCGCGCGGTTCTCGGCAACGTCGCGCAGGAGGCGCCGCATGATCTTGCCGCTGCGGGTCTTCGGCAACTCCGGCGTGAAGACGATGTTCGCCGGCTTCGCGATCGGCCCGATCTTCCGCGCGACGTGGTTCCGGAGCTCCTCGAGCATCTCGACGGAGCCGTCGCGCCCACCCTTCAGCGTCACGTACGCGACGATCGCCTGACCCGTCGTCACGTCGGCGCGCGCGGCCACCGCCGCCTCCGCCACGTCGCCGTGGTCGACGAGCGCGCTCTCGACCTCGATCGTCGAGATCCGATGGCCGGAGACGTTCATCACGTCGTCGACGCGGCCGAGGAGCCAGAAGTCGTCGTCCTCGTCGATGCGCGCCCCGTCGCCCGCGAAGTACGTGTCGGGGTAGCGCGACCAGTACGTCTCGACGTAGCGATCGTGCTCGCGGTAGAGCCCGCGCAGCATCGCCGGCCACGGGCGCCGGAGCACCAGATACCCGCCGCCCGCGGGCCCGACCTCGTTGCCGTCCTCGTCGTACACGGCGGCGTCGACGCCCGGGAACGGCTTCGTCGCCGACCCCGGCTTCGTCGTCGTGATCCCGGGCAGGGGAGTGATCAGGATCATCCCCGTCTCCGTCTGCCACCACGTGTCGACGATTGGGCAGCGCCCGCCGCCCACGTGCTCGTGGTACCAGACCCACGCCTCGGGGTTGATCGGCTCGCCGACCGACCCGAGCAGCCGCAGCGACGAGAGGTCGTGGCGCTCGGCGTACTCGTGGCCCCACTTCATGTGGCTGCGGATGGCCGTCGGCGCCGTGTAGAGGATCTCGACCCCGTAGCGCTCGACGATCGACCACCAGCGGTCCTTGTCCGGGAAGTCCGGCGTTCCCTCGTAGAGGACGCCGGTCGTCCCGTTGCAGAGCGGCCCGTAGACGATGTAGCTGTGCCCGGTCACCCAGCCGACGTCGGCGGCGCACCAGTAGACGGAGTCGGGCTTCACGTCGAAGATGTAGTGGTGCGTCGTCGCGACGCCGACCAGGTAGCCGGCCGTCGTGTGCGCGATCCCCTTCGGCTTCGCGGTCGTACCGCTCGTGTAGAGGAGGTAGAGCAGGTCCTCGGCGTCCATCGGCTCGCACGGGCAGTCGGCGTCCTCCGTGGCGACGTCGTGCCACCAGACGTCGCGGCCGCCGGTCATCGGAACGTCCCCTCCCGTTCGCCGCAGGACGACGACGTTCCGGACGGACGGCGCATCGGCGAGCGCCTCGTCCGCCGTCCGCTTCAGCGGGACGGTCGTGCCACGCCGCCACGCCTCGTCCTGCGTGATCAGCACCTCGCACTCCATGTCCTGGAGCCGGCCGGACAGCGAGTCCGCGGAGAAGCCGCCGAAGACGACGGTGTGCGGCGCGCCGAGGCGGGCGCAGGCCAGCATCGCGATCGGCGCCTCCGGAACCATGCCCATGTAGATCCCGACCGGCGTGCCCTTGCGGACGCCGAGCCGCTTGAGCGCGTTCGCGAGGCGGACGACCTCGCGCTGGAGATCCGCGAACGTGAGGTCGCGGCGCTCCCCCTCCGGCTCGCCCTCCCAGTGGTAGGCGACCTTGTCGCCGCGCCCGGCCTCGACGTGGCGGTCGACGCAGTTGAAGCACGCGTTGAGCTTGCCCCCCAGGTACCAGCGCGCGTACGGCGGCTCCCACTCGTAGAGCTTCGTGAACGGCTCGAACCAGGTGACGCGCTCGCGGCCCTCCGACTCCCAGAATTCCTCGAACTCGCGCTCGTAGATCTCCGGCTGCGCGTTCGCCTGCGCGGCGAAGTCCGGGTGCGGCGGGTACCGGCGCTCCTCGAGCAGGATCGTCTCGATCGCCGGCGACGCGCTCACGTCACGGTTCGAGGTCGTACGGGAACTGCGTCAGGTTCTCGGCGCCGTCCTCGGTCACGAGGACGATGTCCTCGAGGCGGACGCCGCCGTAGCCGGAGCGGTAGAGGCCGGGCTCGAGAGTGATCACGTCGCCGGGGACGAGAGCCTGGCCGTTCCGGCCGAGGCTCGGCTCCTCGTGCACCTCGAGGCCGACGCCGTGACCGAGGCTGTGGAAGAAGCCGTCCGCGAGCACCTCGCCGGGCTGCTTGTTCAGCTGCGTCTTGTAGCCGTGCTCGTGGAACAGCTCGCAGACGAGCTGCATCAGCTCGTGCCCCGTCACGCCCGGGCGCACGGCCTCGAACGAGCGCGCGAGCGCCTCCTTCGAGAGCCGGTGGTACTCCCGCAGCTCTTCCGACGGTGTGCCCACGACGAACGTGCGCGTCATGTCCGCGTAGCAACCCGTCGCCCGGTCGCGCGGGAAGATGTCGAAGACGATCGGCTCGTCCGGCGCGATCGGCCCGTGACCCATCTCGTGGCCGATCGCGGTCTGCGCGCCGTGCGAGACGATCATCTCGTCGGCCGTGCAGTCGTGCGCCGTCAGCGCCGCCGCGACGGCGTGCTTGATCCGCTCGCACGTGAGCGGCTCGCCGTCGACGACGAGTACGCCGCCGT